>NZ_BOOF01000017.1 GCF_016863095.1 Microbispora siamensis
CATGACGCGGGTCCGGCTCGGGCGTTCCTGACGTAGAAGCCCTGTCAGGGAGCGCGATCAGGACCGAATCGAGTTGAAGCGGCGGGCTTGGCGCAAGGCCGAGCCCGCCGCGGTCATGCGGAGAGGCAGTGCAACCTGGCCGGGTCAGCGAACGCTTAGGCGCGCCGGCCGATCACATGCGCGTCGAGCGACCGCCTCCGAAGGAGCCGGTGCCGGATCGACCCGCGGATCGCTTGATCTACACCGTGCGGTCAGGTGCCCGGCGACGCGACCGACTGCCGGAGGCGGATGGGCATCGGCACGCGATGCACCTCGCCCTCCCCGCCGTCGTCCTCACGGTCACGGCCGATCTCCGTGAACAGCACGTCGACGGCCTTGCGCCCGAGCTCGTAATGGGGGAGGGCCACCGTCGTCAGCTGGGGGCGCATCCACGAGGCGATGGGGTGGTCGTCGAAGGACACGACGGAGACGTCGGCGGGCACCTTGAGCCCGAAGTCGTCAAGTGCCTGGTAGGCGCCCAGGGCGAGCCGGTCGTTGAAGCAGATCAACGCCCGCGGGCGCTCCTTCTGCAGCAGGGCACGGGTCGCGGCGAGGCCGTACTCCGGTTGCCAGTCAGGGCAGACGTGGCCGCCCGCCGGCTTGACCCCCGCCTCCGCGAGCACCTCGCGAATGCCGATGAGCCGTTCGACGGCCGCGACACTTCCGCCCGCCGGGACGTTGCGCCGTCCGGGGCCGGCGCCGATCAGGTGGATGCCCTCGCGATGGCCGGCGTCGAGCAGAGCCCTCGCGGCGACGCGTCCGGCCTCGATCTCGTCGGGGATGACCGAGGGCAGCGGTGACGGCTGTTTGGGGAGCGCGTTGAGCAGGACGGCGGGGGCGACGGTCATGGCCTTCGGCACCTTGATGGTTCTCGTGTACATCGCGGCCAGGATGATCCCGTCCACCTGTCGGTCGTGCATGGCCTGCAGCAGGAGCCGCTCGAGTTCGGCGTCCCCCTCCGTCTCACCGATGAACAGCATGAAGCCGCGCTCCCGCGCGGCCTCGAGTGCTCCCTTGATCATGTCGCCGGCGAGCCGCGACGTGGCGACCGTGTCGGAAACAAAGCCGATAGTCCGAGTTGTCCCAGTTCGCAGGCCTACGGATACGATGTTCGGCCGGTACTGCAACTCGGCCGCGGCCTTGAGGACGCGCTGCTCGACATCCTGAGAGATGCGCAACTCCCGGCCGCGCCCGGACAACGCGAGCGACGCGGTGGTCGGCGAGACGCCGGCGATCTTGGCTACATCCGCCAGCGTGACCCGTCGTGGGCTCACCGGGTGACCTCCTGCGATGTGGGGGTTGACACCCCGCGACACGTGTGATGAGACTATCGCACTGCTAATCCGATTTAGCAAACCTGAGTCCTGGGGCGTCCGGTGCGTACCGGCGAGTCCCCGAGCAATCAAGGAGACGCAGATGTCGCGTCGAATTCGCTGGAGCGGGGCCGTGCTCACGGTCGTGGTGGGAGGGACGCTGGCGGGCTGCGGGGCGCCCGGCGGCGACGCCCCTCAGCCGGAGGCCACCAGCGCGTCCCTGGCGGCCGCGCCGGCCTGCGGTACGGCACCGGTCACGCTCAACGCCTATATCGAGACCGGCTTCCCCCTGCCGAAGGAGCTCAGCACCGAGTTCTCCAAGCAGCACCCGAACGTGAAATGGAACATCCGGGAGGACCAGTTCGCGGTGATCACGCAGAACGCGCCGCGCGTCCTCGCCGACGATCCGCCGGACCTGATGCGGCTTCCCCAGGTATCGGAGCTGGTGAAGAACAACCTGCTGAAAAACCTCGACGGCTACGCGAAGGCGTTCGGCTGGGATTCCTGGCCGGCCTCCCAGCTGGAACAGATGCGCATGGCCCCCGGTGGGAAGACCCGCGGCGAGGGGTCGCTGTACGCCATGGGGCTGAACTTCAGCATGACCGGCGTGTTCTACAACAAGAAGCTCGCCGCCAAGATCGGCATGTCGTCCCCGCCCGCCACCCTGGCCGAACTGGACGACGCGCTCGCGAAGGCCAAGAGCGCCGGCATCCCCCCGATCGCCCAGTTCAACGGCGGAGCCACCGGCGGTCTCGCCTTCCCGCTGCAGGACCTCATGGCCGCGTACGGTCCCTCGGGGCCGATCAACGACTGGATCTACCAGAAGCCGGGCGCCACGATCGACACCCCCTCCAACCTGCAGGCGACGCGTCACCTGGAGAAGTGGATCAAGGCCGGGTACTTCTGGAAGGACGTCAACGCCGTCGACTACGCGACGATGATGAGCCGCTTCATCAAGGGCGAGGGCCTGTTCATGTTCAACGGCGACTGGGAGTCGGGGAACCTCGACAAGCAGATGCCGGGCGACGTGGGCTTCTTCCTGATGCCGCCGGTGGAGCAGGGCGGCAAGCAGGCCGCGATGTCGGCACCCCTCACCTTCGGGATCAGCTCCAGGGCGAAGAACGCCGACTGCGCGGCGTACTTCCTCAACTGGGTGGCGACCGACCCGAAGGCGCGTGAGATCGGCGTGAAGGTCGGCGGGTCGCACCCGATGGGCCCGGCGGACGCCCCCATGCCGGAGGTGGCGAAGGACACGGTCACGGCGAGCACCCTGGCGGCCGGGGCGAAGATCGCCGAGGACAACGGCGCGATGGACTTCATCGCCAACGCCACCGGCGCGATCTACGCCAAGAGCTGGACCCCCCAGTTGCAGAAGCTGGTCGCCGGGCAGCAGAACCCCGAGGGGCTGCTGAAGTCGGTGCAGAGCGACTACACGACCCAGGTCGGGGGGAGCTGAGCACCGATGACACGGCCGACTCCCGACAGCGCGGTCGATTCCCCCGCGACCCGCCCCGGGCCGGCAGCCGTGACGAGGAAGCGGAGCTCCGCCCGCGCGGCGGGGCTCCGCACGCCGAGTTGGGTCGGCTGGCTCTTCGTGGCTCCGGCACTCGGCGTCTACGCGGTCTTCGTACTGCGCCCGATCGCGCTCACCGTCCAGTACTCGATGTACCGCTGGGACGGCATCGGCCCGTCCACCTGGACCGGACTGGGCAACTACGTCAGGGTGTTCACCGACCCCGACCTGTTCGCCTCCATCCTCAACGCGGTCAAGCTGATCGTCTTCTTCAGCGTGATCCCGGTCGTGCTGGGTCTGGCGATCGCCTCGACGATCCGCCGGATCGCCACGAGCCGGCTCGCGCTGGTGGCGCGGACGGTTCTGTTCCTGCCGCAGGTCATCCCGCTCGTCGCCGCCGGCATCGCCTGGAGCTGGCTGATGTCGTCGACCGGACTGGTCAACCAGTTGCTCACGTACGCCGGGCTCGGCGGCGTGGCACGCGCGTGGCTGGGCGACTTCTCCACGGCCCTGCCGGCGGTCGGCGTGATCGGGGCGTGGGTGCTGCTCGGCCTGTGCACGATCCTTCTCCTGTCCGGCATGAGCAAGATCGACCCGGCGCTGTACGAGGCCGCCCGGATGGACGGAGCGGGGCCGCTGCGCGAGTTCGTCTCGATCACCGTGCCAAGCCTGCGGCAGGAGATCGGCGTCTGCGTCACGGTGACCGTGATCGCGGCTCTGGCGAGCTTCGACATCGTCTACGTCTCCACTCAGGGCGGACCGGGCAACGCGACCATGGTCCCCGGGCTGGAGATCTACTACCTGGCCTTCTCCGAGCGGCAGGTGGGCATGGCGTCCGCACTGGCCGTCGTGCTCATGGTGCTCGTCCTCCTCGTCGCCCTTCCCATCCAGTGGCTCACCAAGGACAAGTCCTCATGATCGTCGGACGCCGGGAGACGTGGACCGGAAGGCTGCTGCTCGTCCTGCTGATGGCGGTCACGCTCATGCCGTTCCTCAGCCTGTTCGTCACCGCCCTGCACCCGTCCGGCAGCTACCCCTCCGGCCTGGAGTGGCCGCGCGATCCGCAGTGGGGCAACTTCGTCAAGGCGTTTCAGGCCGCGCGGATGATCGAGCTGGTGAAATCGAGCACGCTCATCGTCCTCGGCGTGGTTCCCGTCTCGCTGCTCCTCGGGACGCTGGCGGGTTTCGCCATCGGTCACCTGCGGATGGCGGGACGGAATCTGGTGTTCCTCGCGTTCGTGCTCGGGTTGACGCTGCCGTTCGAGGGCATCATCACGCCGCTGTACTACCAGGTGCGCGACATGGGGCTGCTGAACACCCGGTGGGCCATCATCCTGCCGCTCATCGGGCTGTTCATGCCGTTCGCGGTCTTCTGGATGCGGGCGCACTTCGTCAACATGCCCGACGAACTGTCCGAGAGCGCGCGGATGGACGGTGCGAACGTGTGGCAGCTCTTCTGGCGCATCCACGTCCCGCTGGCCATGCCGGCGCTGTCGTCCCTGGCCATCCTGCTGTTCCTGTGGACCTGGAACCAGTTCCTCCTGGCGATCGTCCTCGTCGACGACCCGTTGAAGCGGACGATGTCCGGGGCCCTCGGTGCCTTCCAGGGGCAGTGGGGAACCAACATGCCACTGCTCTGCGCGGGGTCGCTGCTGATCCTGACCCCCACGCTCGTGATCTTCCTCATCTTCCAGCGCCGTTTCGTCACGGCTCTGCTCCAGGGCTCCCTGAAGGGGTGACGCGCATGGACGGAGCCGCCCCGTTCTACGGGGGGATCGAAGCGGGCGGGACGAAGTGGGTGTGCGCGGTCGCCGACGCCGGGGGAGGCCTCCTCTCGACCGAAGTGATCCCCACGAGCACGCCGGAGACGACCATCCGCGCCGCGGTGCGGTTCTTCGGCGACCATCGGCCGCTCGCCGCGCTCGGCATCGGCACCTTCGGCCCGGTGGATGTGCGACCTGGCTCGCCGACGTACGGCCGCATCCTGGCCACGCCCAAGCCGGGCTGGGCGAACGTCGACGTCGTCTCCCCTCTGCGCGCCGCGCTGGGCGTACCCGTCCGCCTGGACACGGACGTCAACGCCGCTGCGCTGGGGGAATGGCGGCGAGGAGCGGGCGCGGGGCTCGGCACGTTCGCGTACATGACCGTGGGCACGGGCGTCGGCGTGGGGGCGGTGGTGAACGACGGGCTGGTGCACGGACTCCTGCACCCTGAGTTCGGCCACATCCGCATCCCCCACGACCCGGTCAGGGACCCGTTCGCGGGGAGCTGTCCCTTCCACGGCGACTGCCTGGAGGGGCTCGCGTCGGGTGAGGCGATGCGTCGGCGATGGGGACGTCCCGCCGAGCGCCTGGACGACCCGTCGGCCTGGGAACTCGAGGCCGAGTACGTCGCCCTCGCCGTCATGAACCTGACCTACGCGCTGTCGCCCGAGCGGATCGTCGTGGGCGGGGGCGTCGCCAGGCACCCCGCGCTGCTTCCGGCGGTGCGGGCGCGGCTGCTCACCCTCGCCGCCGGCTACCCGGGGGCGCCGTTGCCCACCGGCCCCGCGGCCATGGAGGAGTACGTCACCGGCCCCTCCCTCGGCGACCACTCGGGAGTGGTCGGAGCCGTGGAACTGGCGCGCGTGGCGAGCGCCGAATCGACCCGCTTTCTGTGACGCGCCGGGAAACGCCCCGCGCGATTGAGTTGGAGGTTCTTCGAATGGCTCCTTGGGGGCGGCGAGAGGGCATGCCCGGACCGGAGACCCGGTCCGGCGCGTACGAGGGGCTCGCCGGCGGACGGCGACGTGACGGGGGGACCGCGTGAACGGCGAGCCCGCGCGCTGGACGCGGCGGCACCTCGCCGCGCCGGCCGGCGGTGCGGCGACGACGGCACCGGTCATCGGCCTTCCGGCGCCGCCGCGCGTGCTGCCTCACCACGACGTCTGGGATCTGTGGCCGATTCAGGAGGAGGACGGCTCGACGTCCGTGGTGCGGGGCCGCGAGTTGTGGATGGCGCTTTCCTCGCCCGCCCTGGGCCACCCCGAGGAGCGTCACGACCGCGCCCGCCTCCGGCTGCTCGCCAGGGCCGGCGACGGCTGGACCGACCTCGGTCACGCCTTCGCCGACGGAGCCTCGCCGGGCAGCCGGGAATGGTCGGGGTCGGCGGTCCGCAGACCGGACGGCACGGTGTCGGTGTTCTACACGGCCGCGGGCCGGCGAGGGGAGGCCCGCCCGACGTTCGCCCAGACCGTCGTCGAGGCCCGCGCCCGGCTGCTGACCGAGGGAGGCCGGGTCCTGCTGGATCAGGCCGCCGAGCATCGGGAGGTCCTCCGCTCGGACGGCGTGACGTATCTGCCGGCCGACGACATCGAGGGAGGACCCGGGCGGATCAAGGCGTTCCGCGATCCCGGCTGGTTCCGCGACCCCGCCGACGGGCGCGAGTATCTGCTGGTCGCGGCGTCCGTCGCCCCGTCCGGCGACGCGGACCACGCCTTCATGGGTGCGGTGGCCCTCGCGGCCGCGACACCGGACGGCTGGTCGCTGCGGCCGCCCCTCCTCGTGGCCGACGGAGTCAACCACGAGATCGAGCGGCCGCACGTCGTGGTGCACCGGTCGTCGTACTACCTCTTCTTCTCCACACACCGGCACTCGTTCCACCCGCCGGGGAGCGCACCCACGGGGCTCTACGGCTTCGTCGCCCCCAGCCTCACCGGGCCCTACAGGCCGCTCAACGGCTCGGGGCTCGTGCTGCGCAACCCCGCGGAAGAGCCCGACCAGGCGTACGCCTGGCTGGTCCTGCCCGACCTGAAGGTCGTGAGCTTCCTGAACTACCGTTCCAACGGAGGATCGGATCCCTGGCAGGCCGGGCCTGCCGAGGCGAGGGCCGCCTTCGGCGGGACGATCGCGCCGGTTCTCGAACTCACCCTGCGGGAGGCCGCCACCTCTGTGGTCGTTCCCGCGACCGGGCGGTCGTGAGGGGGCGACGGCACCAGCGCGTTCGTCAGGTGCGCTCGATCGGATCGGAGGATTGTCCGCCGTTCTCCTCGTACGAGGCCTTGTGCGTCGAGGCCGGCACTGCGAGCTGTTCGGTGCCCTTGTCACGAGTCGCCCACAGATAGACCAGCGCGCCGGCGAACAGCACGATCGAGGTCCACTGGTTGATCCGCAGCCCCAGGAGCGTCACCGCGTGGTCCACTCCGCCCACCGGGTCGATTCGCAGCCCCTCGATCCAGAACCGCCCGAACGTGTAGCCGGCGACGTAGAGGGCGAACAGGCGGCCGTGGCGCAGCGTGAACCGCCTGCCGGCCAGGATCAGCCCGAAACCGAGTGCCGCGTCCCACAGCGACTCGTACAGGTACGTCGGGTGGTAGAGCACGCCTGGCTCGCCGCCATGCGCCTGGTCGATCTCCAGTCCCCACGGCAAGGTGGTCGGACCGCCGTACAGCTCCTGGTTGAACCAGTTGCCCCAGCGGGCGATGGCCTGCCCGAACGCGATGCCGGGCGCGACCGTGTCGGCCACGGCGCGCAGAGACAGCCCCCGGCGGCGGCAGGCCAGCCACACGCCCACGCCTCCCAGGGCGACCGCGCCCCAGATGCTGAGCCCGCCTTCCCAGATGAACAACGCCTGGTAGGGCTCCTTGATCGCGCGCGGGCCGAAGTAGGTCTGCCAGTCGGTGATGACGTGGTAGAGGCGTGCGCCGATCAGGCCGAAGATCACTGCGGGGACCGCGATGTCGCTGATCGCGCCCTTCTCGCCGCCGCGGGCGCGCCAGCGGCGCTCGCTGAGCCAGGTGCCGAAGACGATCGCGAGGATGAAGCACAATGCGTAGGCCCGGATCGGGATGAACCCGAGATACCAGACCCCTTGGGAAGGGCTGGGAATCGAGGCAAGGGGCATGCCGGTGAGGCTAGTCAGCGTGAGGCCGTTCGGCTGCCTTGGTGACCTGATCGCAAACCTTCTGCGATGTGACGCCCATGCCGGGGAGGGCCGGGGGTGGAGTCCGGTCGGGCGCCACCCCCGGGTGATCGTTGTCGATCAGGCGATGACGCAGGGGCTCCCGTTGAGGGTGAACGCGGTGGGCTTGGCGGCGTTGCCGGTGTGCGTGGCCTGGAAGCCGATCTCAGTGGAGGCTCCGGGCGCCAGCGTGCCGTTGTAGCTCACGTTTGTCGCCGTGACCTGTCCGCTGGTGGGGGAGTAGGTGGCGTTCCATCCGTTGGTGATGGTCTGGCCGCCGGGAAGCGTGAAGGCCAGTGACCAGCCGTTGATGGTGGAAGAGCCGGTGTTCGTGATCGTGAGGTTCTCCGTCAGCCCGTTGTTCCAGGCGTTCACGGTTGCGCTGACGCGGCAGGCGCCCGATCCGCCGCTGGGCGACGGTGACGGAGAAGGCGACGACGACGGGGACGGTGACGCGGACGGGGACGGGGAAGCGGAAGGCGAAGGTGAGGGAGAAGGAGACGTCGACGGACCGGACTGGAACTGGGTGAAGAACTTCCACACCTCTGCCGAGGTCCAGGTCCTGGCACCGCTGGTAGAGGTGGACCCGTCGTTCGGAGAGGGGGTGTGGTCCCCGTCGAACGCGGCCCAGACGACCGGGTATCCGGCCCGGCACCCCGAGTAGGCGGTGATGATGTGCGTCAGGCTGCCCTGCGCGGGCTCCCGCGGGGTCATGGGGGTGCAGCCGTTGTTCGCGACGAACCTGTCCCGCAGCGACCGCCCGTTGGAGATGTTGAGCACTGAGTCATGGGTGCCGTGGATTCCCATGTACGCGACGGGCTGGGTGCCGCCGTTGCACCCGCTGAGCTGCGCGCCGGAGTAGACCGCGACCGCGCGGAAGACCGTCGGCCGGGCGCACGCGACCGCGAAGCTCATCGAGCCGCCGTAGCTCCACCCCATGGCGAAGCGCTGCGTCGTGTCGACACAGAGATCGCTCTCGACGCGCTTCAGCACGTCGTCGGTGAAGGTCAGGTCTTCACCATTGGTGTTGCCCCAGCCGTTGTTGATGCCCTGGGGTGCGATGAAGATCGTGCTGTTGTTGGAAAGTTGCTTGAGCCCGTAGTAGGACCAGACGGCTCCGTCAGATCCGCCCGTGTCGACGATCTGGGCGGTGCCGTTCAACCAGTGGTACGCGAAGATCAACCGGTAGGGGTGGTTGTTGTCGTAGTTGTCGGGAATCCTCAGAATCCAGGTGCGATTCTTGCCGCTGGTCGTGATGGTCTGTGAACCGCTTCTCAGCGTCGGGGCCTTGCCACATCCGGCGGTTGCCGCTGCGACGGCGCCGGCCGAGGACGGCGTGGTCGCGCCGAGGCTGTCGCTCAGTGCCATACGTCCCGTGGTCAGGACGAGAAGCGCGGCGGCCGCGATGGCGGTATAGATGGATCTCTGTCGCAACTTCACGTAACTCCCTTTGCCGTTCGAAAATCGACATGCGTCGATTGGGAAGCCAGGTGTTTTTCCTTCATCCGGTGGAGCGTGCGCAGTCGGCATACGCATGCCGGCCGAGCGGCCTCCCCGGACGGATTCGAACGCTAAGTGAGCCCACCGTCAGTCGGACCCGCATCATCGGCGCGCGCGCATGCTCGCCTCTTCCCTGCTGCAGAAGAGCATGGCGAGTTCAGATGCCCGTCAGCGTCGGCATGGCGCTTCTGGTGATGCGGCCATGTTAGCGCTAACAGTGACGGGGGCGGCCAAGTGCTCCTTTCTGCCGGGCGACTGGAGGTGGTGGCGAAGCGGAGCAAATATGAAGTCATGAGATCTGTCAAGGATTTCGCCTTGCCCTCGGACGTCCTTCGCCGGTAACCGTCCATTCCTTCAGTTCTGACCAGGAAAGAAGCCACGGCTGCCGTTGACGCCGGGATGTAATTTTCATCGTCGACGCCCCGAGCCGCCGTTGCCGTATCTGCGCCGGAAGACCAGCCCGAACACCTGGCGCTGGTGGCAGGACGTGGAGTGGACGGCCGATCTGCCCCGCAGGAGCGTCACGACCTGACGTCCCCGGGCGCCGACGCCGGGGTTCCGGAGCTCCTGCCCGGGGGCGCGGTGTCGCGCCGTCAGCGGGCGAACTTCTCGATGGCGGCCGGGCTGACAGGGGTGAAGAAGTTGACGAGGTTGCCGTCCGGGTCGCGGAACAGGAGCGACCGGTTGCCCCAGGGCATCGTCGTGGGCTCTTGGACGAACTCCTCGACGGAGCCGACCAGGTTCTGATGCACGCCGTCCACGTCGTCGACGAGGAACTCGATGATCACGCTGCGGTTGTCGGCCGGCTGGGCGGCGCCGGGGGCGAAGAGCGGGACGGTGCGGGTGCTGCCGATCGCGAGCGTGGCGGAGGCGGTCCTGAGCTCGGCGAAGTCCTCACTGGACCAACTGGCCCGCGCTCCCGTGGCTCGCTCGTAGAAGTCGACGAGGCGTGCGACATCGGCCGTGATGATGCGGATCGATACGAAGTCCATGGTGATCTCCCTGGTTCGTGAGGTTGTCCTCCCGCGGCACACTAGGACGAATACCGGACAGAAACCGCCCAGTATCTTCACTAGATTGTGTGACGTGGCTCGACCTACTCATCGCGTGCTCACCCTGCTGGAGCTCCTGCAGTCGGGCGGCATTCGGACCATGGCCGAGCTCGCAGACCGGCTCGGCGTCGACGAGCGCACCGTGCGGCGGTACGTGGATCATCTGATCGACCTCGACGTGCCCGTCGAATCCGTGCGCGGCCGCTACGGCGGATACCGGCTCGCCCCCGGATACCGCATGCCTCCGCTCATGCTGAGTGACGACGAAGCGCTCGCCGTGCTGCTCGGCCTGGTCGCCGGTCGCCGGTCAGGGTTGACGACGACGACGGGTACGGCGAGTGAGACGGCGGCGGCCAAGATCCGGCGGGTCTTGCCCGAGCGGCTCGCCCGCAGGCTCGACACCGTGCTCGAATCCCTCGCTTTCACGGCTCCGCCCGGCGAGTTCGCCGCCCCGGAGACCGCGGTCCTGCTCTCCGTCGCCGATGCGGTGCGCCATCACCGGCCGATCTCGATCAGGTACACCGCCGCCGACGGCCGGCGCAGCGAACGCACGCTGCATCCGTACGGGCTCGTCGCCCATTCGGGCCGGTGGTACGTCACGGGTGCGGATCCCGAGATCGGCGAGGATCGCACCTTCCGGCTGGATCGCATCGCGGATGCGAGGACCCTGCCCGGTTCGTTCGAGCCGCCCGCCGGGCTCGATCCGGCGCAGCACGTCCTGTCGGGGTTCGCCAAGGCTCGGTATCGGCATGAAGTGGTCCTGCGGATCCAGGGAACGGCCGAGCAGATCCGCGCCCGGCTTCCCGCCGGCGTCGCGACCGTGGAGGAGTCCCCGTCCGCGGAAGGCGCGGATCCCGAGACCGAGGGCTGGCTCCGGGTCGAGGTGCGGGCGGAGCGGCTCGACTGGCTGCCTCCGGTGCTCGCGTCGCTCGATCGGCCGTTCGTCATCGAGCGTCCGGACGAGCTCCGCGGTCTCGTCGTCGCGCTCGCGGACCGGCTCGCGGCCTCCGCCCGCAGGGTCCCGCCCCCGCCGGGCACGGTCTGAAGCGCAGCGCTCCCTTTCGGCAGTGCCCTTCAAGGCGCGATCGCCACTACTCGCCGGTGCCCGCCGCGATCGCCGGGGAACCGGGCGCGGCTGCGTGCAGATAGTGGTCGATCGCGGCGAAGGTGGCTGCCGGCTGTTCGATGTGCGGCAGGTGTCCGGCCTCCGGGATCACCTCCAGCCGGCCGCTCCCGAAGGCCTCGGCGTAGGCGGCGCCGTAGGCGGGCGTGACGATCCGGTCGCTCTCTCCCCACAGCAGGAGAGCGGGGACGTCGACGTGCCTCAACCGGCGGAGCAGTTTGGGGTCGTGCATGTAGGGGTCGCCCGCCAGCGTGCGCATGGTGGCCATGTCGGCCGCCCGGCGCGTGAGTTGGTCGGCGGGGACATCGGCCGGATCGACGTAGAACCGCTGCGAGTCGTGCCAGGCGTACTCGGCGACGCCGCGGGCGTCGAGGGAGAAGAAGTCGCGGATCGGCTCGCCGGGGACGTGCACGCCGACGGCGTCGATCAGCACCAGGCCGGTGATGATCCCCGCGGTGTCGCGTACGGCCATCTCGGCGGCGATCCAGCCGCCTAGGGAGGAGCCGACGACGAGGACGTCGCGCAGTGCGAGCCGATGCAGGCAGTGCAGGTAGGCCAGGGCGAGGTCGTCTATGCCGGTGAGCCATGGAGGGCGGGGCGTGCCGTCCCAGCCGGGGTGCACAGGCGTGATGGCGTGTGTCGTCCGATGAAGGTGCCGGGCGAGCCCGGCGACCGTGCCGGGGCCGCCGCCGCCGTGCAGGATCAGGGCCGGTCGGCCGGTTCCGGCCTCCGACACGGTGAGGGACAGATCGTCGTAGAGCAGGATCGTGGTCATGGGCACAGCGTAACTAAAGATGTTTATTTAAACTAGCTTAGTCTCGTACTAAACTTGTGCCGTGCACGGCGATCTGCAAGAACTCGGACGAGCCGTCAAGCAGGCTCAGTATCGGCAGCACCGGGCCCTGGAGAGCGGGCTGTCGGCGATCGGCGCGACGCTGGCCCAGTGGGACGCCCTCCGGGCGATCAGCCGCTCTCCCGGGGCGTCGGCCCGGGAACTGGCCGCGGCCACCTTCCAGACCGAGCAGGCCTTCGGGACCCTCGCCGGTCGGCTGGTCGCCCAGGGATGGATCGAGCGCCGGCCCGGGCGCGGCCGGCGCATCGAGCACCATCTCACCCCTTCCGGCGAGCAGGTCCTGCAAACCGGGCACAAGGTCGCCGACGAGGTGCTCGCCAGGTGCTACACCGCCTTGTCGGACACGGACCGCGGGACCCTGCTGATCCTGCTCCGGCGCCTCATCGCGGACGGCGCGTAGTCCGATCGGCGGAGATGCCCCGGGCGGCGGCGTGCGCCGGAGACATCTCCGCCGAGGATTTCTCCGTGGCCCCGCGGTCAGACCCCGGGGCGTACGGCGGTGAGGAAGCTGCTCCTCCAGTAACCGTTGAGCTTGTCGACGCTGACCACCGCGCCGCTGTGCGGGGCGCTGATCACCTTCTTGTGCCCGATGTACATGCCCACGTGGCCGCCGCCGCTGGTGAAGATGAGGTCGCCGGGCTTGAGATGCGCCAGGGAGACCCTCTTCTTGACGGCATCGAGCATCGACCATGTCGTACGCGGGAGCTTGACGCCGGCCTTGCGCCAGGCGAATTGGACGAGCCCGGAGCAGTCGAACGCCCGTGGGCCCGTGGCGCCCCATACGTACGGATCGCCGAGGTGCTTCTTCGCCACCTTGATGGCGTGCTCGGCCTTCTCCTGCTGGAGGGCCGACTTGGTGAGCTTCGTGTTCGCGGAGTCGTCCGCCGTGGACGCCGCGGGGACCTCGCCGTTGTCCGGGGTGGTCACCGTAGCGGGGGGCTCGGGTGGAATGACCGTCGAGGCCGCCGGTGGGGCTGCCACCGCCCCCGACGCGGCGGCCGCGGGAAGCGCGCTCAAAGCTCCTGCGGAGGCGGTGAGTGCCGCGCTACTGATCGTGACGCAGGCAATGCGGAGCAGAGTGGTGGAGTTGGTGGACAGGGGATCTCTCCCTAGGGTCTTCCGCTTGTGCCTACCGGGTTAGCTGACGGATTCGGGCGGGGAAGTCGCCCTACGGCGCTGACGCGCCGATTCACCCCAGACCTTCGTCGAAGGTCGATTGGTTCCCCGGCTCCGGGCCTCCTTGCTGCACGGATTCGGCATCACCGCCGCCCAGGGGGGCGGAGAGGACGTGGCGACGGTGACAGTGGATGGTCGTTTTCGAACACGGCCTGGCCGGGTTCATAACGGCGGCGTCACAGGGACCCCGTCGTTGGGCAAGGAAACTACCAAGTTGCCCCATAAAGTCGCAAAGGCCCCAAAAAGGTAAGGATCACGTAAAAAGGATCAAAAGCACATAACTGCAGGTCAAGGAGCGTCCGCATGCTGACGTGTGTGATGCTCGTCACATGCGTCATGTGTCTTCCGGGCCGTCAACGCACGCGCGCACAGCCCGCGAACGGCTCGCGGAGACTGAGTCGTGCGCGGTGAGGTCATCGCCGCTCTGCACCAGTTGGTATGACTCCCCGATCCGGCCGTCGAGCGCCCGGGCTCCCGCGGCGGTGGTCCCCCTACGGCTTCACGAGGGCCGTGGTCACCACTTCGGCGGTTTCGGCAGGCCCGTATCGGTCTCCCGGGACATTCCGTCCGAGCCGTACGACGACCGTGTCCGAGCCGGGATCGACCTGGATGACCTGACCACCGAAACCCAGTGCCCAGTACATGTCGTGAGGTGCGCCGTCGACCAGGCGCCGGCGCGGCGCGGCGGAACTCCGCTCTCTCGTGCTGGGCTTCAGCGGGTCGACGACGGGACCGCGGGCGTTCACCCACCACAGGTAGCCGTACGCGGCGTTCAACTTCTGCGACGGCCGGCCGGTCGCCGCCTCGACCCACCGCCGGGGGACGATCTGCTTCCCCTGCCAGTTTCCTTCCCGTAGGAAGAGGTAGCCGAAGCGGGCCATGTCCTCGCAGGTGGAGTTCAGGCCGGAGAACATGTTGGTGTTGCCGGCTCCATCAAGGGTCATCCTCGAGCGGCTCATGCCGATGGGGCCGAAAAGTCTCTCCTGCACGTACGCCGCAGGACTCTGCCCGGTCGCCTTCGTGAGCACGGCATCGAGCGTCTGGATGGCGGAGTTGTT
This sequence comes from Microbispora siamensis, assembly GCF_016863095.1. GTDB lineage: Bacteria > Actinomycetota > Actinomycetes > Streptosporangiales > Streptosporangiaceae > Microbispora > Microbispora siamensis. The sequence goes on from NZ_BOOF01000017.1 coordinate 14,566, forward strand.
GTATGCCCAGACGTCCCCGGGGGCCGCGTCCTGGGCGAGGCCGACGGCGAAGCCCGTGCGATCGGCCGCCCGGACGAGGCGGCGGTAGTCGGTGTCGAAATCCCAGTGCCGGCCGGAGACGTTGCTCAGGATGTCCTTGATCGTGACGTCTGCGGAGGGGGTGCCGGCCCACTCGGGGACGTACTCAGACACCTTGTCATCGATGGAAAGCCTGCCCTCCGCTTCGGCGATGCCGACCAGGGTGCCGGCGTAGGACTTGGTCGCGGAGAAAACCTCCTGGCTGGTGGTCGTGTCGGCGTCGTTCCAGTACCAGTCGGCCACGAGTCGCCCGTGCCGGATCACGACCAGGCAGTTCGCGCCTCTTCTCCCGGCATCGAGAGCGATCTTCTCCAACCCGGCGCGATCGAAACCGGCGTCATCCGGGCTGATGCGACGCCATTCCGCTCCCGGATAGGCGGTCGTGGCGGGACGGAAGGCGGCCGACGGGGTGGGAAGACCTGCCCGCGCCTGCGGTGGTGTGGTCCGGGACCCGGCCGAACACGCCGAGCCGAAGGCGGCGGCCGCGAGAGTCAGCGTCAGGACGCCCCGCGCGATGGGGGACTCGCTCCGCCGCATGCTCACCTCTCCGCCTTCGGCCACTCCTACCGGTGCACGATGTGGCGATTCCAGCCGGTCAGCGCGTACGCCAGAAAGTGCCGTTGGCCGAGGGATCGTCGGGGTCGCCCTGCGGCACGGTGAATCCCGCACCCCAGAGCGTCGCCGTCCCGGGCCTGCGCGCGATCGAGAACAGCGCGGCGTCGGTGCCGGCCTTGCGAGGGAGCGGGGTGCTCCGCCAGGCCGAACCCATGACGTGCCACAAGGTGGAGTTCCAGTTGCCCTGCACGACCCACATGCCGCCCTTGCCGTCGGGCTCCACCTCCGTGTACGGCTGGGCGTTCGCCGTACCGACCGAGGCGGTCCATGAACGGCCGTTCCAGCGCATGACCAGGGTGCGGCTGTAGGTCACGTCGTCACCCTCGTCGTCGGCGCCCTCCCAGGTGACGCCGCCGACGGCCCACACGTTGCCGGGGCTCACGACGGCGATGTCGTTGAGGACCGCGGTGGCGTCGGGCGCGGGAAGCTTGATCGCGGGTGTGGGCACCAGCGCCCAGGACCTTCCGTTCCACCGCATGATCGCGGGACGATCGCCCTTGGCCCCCGCCGCCCAGACGTCACCGGCCTTGTACGCGTCGACGGCGGCGGCGCGGGCCGGTAGCCGCACGCTCTTCCACGAGGACCCGGTCCAGTGCCGGGCCGAGGCCGAGGACTCGGCGACCGCCCAGACGTCCTTCGCGCCCGTTCCGTCGGCGTCCGTCGCGGAGAAGCCGCTGCCGAGCGAGGCGGTGGTCCACCCGCGGCCGTTCCACCGAGCGGCCTTCCCCGGGCCGAAGACCCACACGTCCCTGTTCGAGCCGGCCGTCACGGCCGTCAGTTCGTACGGCGGACTGCCGGGGATCACCTTCCACGATCCGCCGTCGAACCACTCGACCAGGCCGCGCTGCCTGCCGTTCACGACCCGGTGTCCGGCCGCCCACACCGACCCGTTGCCCAGGGCCGTCACGTCGTTGAGTACGTCGTCCCCGGGCAGCGTGTTCACCCTGGTCAGCCGCCACTCCGGCGCGCTCTCTCCGGCCTGGCCGCCCTGCCGGGTCACGCCGTGGGCCGCCACGGGCGGCAGGCACGCCAGCCCGAGCGCCGTCATGGCCGAGACGAGTACGGTACGCACGATGCTTCCCCTTCCGCTCACCAGTACGACGTCTGACGGAGGGGAGCCGTTCACATGTCGCCGACGGCAGGGGCCGGACTCACTGCTTCTCCGTCCACGGCTCGTATTCGTCGTCCCCGGGGAGCACCCAGACCTTCACGTCGGGCCTGGTGATCGTCCGGAGCAACGTCGCCTTGCCGGTCGTCTTCGAGACCCGGTAGATCGCCACGCCCGTCTTGGTCTTCGACCGGACGATCAGGCGTCCCGCCTTGTCGAAGTCGAGGTCGTCGACGTACTGTCCCCGGGGCAACCGCACGGTGATGGTGCCGCTCGCCTTGCCGGTACGCAGGTTGACCAGGCGCAGCTTGCGAGACTTGGGCCACGAACCGACAGGCGCCGCGGCCGTCACGTAGTCGTTCGCCAGGGCCACCGGCGACAGCCGCGTCTTCGACCGCAGCCGGGTGCGCAGCCCTCGGTCGAACACCGTCACCCGGCCCCCCAGCACCCCTTGCATCAGCAGCCGCTTGCTGTCCGGGCTGAAGCCCGAGAAGCTCCACTCGTCCGTCCCTCCGGGCTGCGGCAACGTCTTGCCTTTCCGCACGTCCACCAGGACCCCCAGCCCCGGCGCCGAGGTCCCGGTGACCACGAAACTGCCGTCGTCCGACACCGACGGCCACTCCTCGCCGGTCGTGTACGCCTCGATGCTCCGGATCACTCTTTCCTTGCCGTGCAGAGTCCGCTCGGCGAACCGCCCGTCCGACTTGCGGAAATAGAAGAAGTGCCGGCCGTCCCCGCTGACCAGGAACGCCGTCCGGGCCCCGGCGTTGACCGCGTCGCGGGGCGCGACGGCGAGCGCTTCGGGCACCTTCACCACGTCTCCGTTGGTGAGCACCAGTTCCCAGGTCTGCGTTCGCTGTGCGTACGCGATCGTGACCGGCGTGGCGGCCGCCGCGGGCTGTCCGCTCAGCGGAACGGCGGTCAGGAGAACTGTCGCGAGAACCGTACGCAATCTCATACGGGGTGAGATGCCGGATAACCCCGAAATGTTGCCGGTTCTCGAACTCCACCGCCGCCCACGGTGCGCGGCTACGAGGCCGGCGTGCGGTAATCCCTGATCGTGATCGCGGTCGCGGCCGTGCGGATGGGCTCGGTGACCCGCTCGATCATGCGGTTCTTGCCCGGCAGATGCGGCATCAGCCGCAACATCAGCATCTGGAACCGGATCTGTGCCGCGGACTTCAGCACCATGCCCTTGAGGTTGCCCGCGGCGAGCTTCTGGTTCTCCTCCACGAAGTGCCGCATCTCGCGCTCGTAGGCGGCGAACCCCGCGGCGTGGTCGCCCACCGCCTCGGCGAGGCAGCCCGCGAGAACGTAGGCGCCGACCAGGGCCAGGCTGGTGCCCTGACCGGACGCGGGTGAGGCCGCGTAGGCGGCGTCGCCCACGAGCGCCACCCGGCCCGACGACCAGCGGTCCATGCGCACCTGGCTGATCGAGTCCAGGTAGAAGTCCGGGGCGTCCCCCATGGCGTCGAGGATGCGCGGGACCTCCCAGCCCTGGCCGGAGAAGACGTCGGCGAGGAGCTTCTTCTGCTGCGCGGGGTCCCGCCGGTCGTACTCCAGCGGCGGCGAGGAGAACAGGAACATCGCCTTGGCGTCCTCGCCGCGCCCGGTGCTGTACATCCCGGCGCTCCTGCCCGGGGCCGGATGCATCATCTCCGTACGGTCCAGGTGGAGATGGTTCGGCACCGTGAAGATCGAGATGTAGTGCCCGAGGTCGTGGACGAACCGCGACTCCTCGCCGAAGGCCAGCCCGCGCACGGTGGAGTGCAGGCCGTCGGCGCCCACCACCAGGTCGAACGTACGCGGGGAGCCGTTCGCGAAGGTGACGTGCACGCCGTCGGGGGTCTCCCGCAGGGCGGTGACGGAGTCGTCGAAGACGTACTCGACGCCGTCTCCGGTCGCCGCGTGCAGGAGCCGGGTGAGGTCGCCACGCATGATCTCGACGTCGTCGCCCTCGCGGCCGCCGAACAGCTGCGCGCTCATCGTGCCGATCTGCCTGCCGCGTGCGTCGACGAAGCGTGCGACCTGCATGTCGGTGCTGTGCCGCCGCACCTCGTCCAGCAGGCCCATGCGGGCGACGACGTCGAGTGCCGCCCCCCGAATGTCGATCTTGTAGCCGCCGTCCCGCAGCGAGGGCGCGCGTTCCGCGACGGTCACCGCGAAGCCGTGCTCGCGGAGCCAGAAAGCCAGCGTCAGCCCGGCGACGCTTCCGCCGGAGACCAAGATGTTCGCCATGCCGTGAACTGTACAAGCGTCTCAATCATCTGTCTAGCACGATTGTCCAAGACATTTGTGCTGGCATGGGCTAGGCTCTGAGCATGGGAAACCGGGAAGATCTGCTCGCGGGCGCCAAGCGGTGCCTGATGGAGAAGGGATACTCCGGCACCACCGCGCGTGACATCGCGGCGGCCGCCGGCACGAGCCTCGCCGCCATCGGCTATCACTTCAGATCGACGAAGGCCCTGCTCGACGCGGCCCTCATCGAGGCGATGGAGGAATGGGGAAAGGAGATCGAGCAGACTCTCGCCGCCGACGCGTCGCTCGACGGCGCACCCGCGCAGCGATTCGAGGCGACCTGGGCGCGCATCATCGAGTCCTTCGCCAGGATGAGACCGTTGTGGGCCATCCAGTTCGAGCTCATCGCCCAGATGGACCGGCTCCCGGAGCTGCGCGAGGCGTTCGCGACCGCCAACCGGCAGGCGAGGCTGGGCCTGGCGGCGATCTTCGAACACCTGGATCCGGCCGCGGACGAACGCAGGGCGATGGCTGTCGGCGCGTTCTACCAGGCACTGCTCGGCGGGATGGCGGCCCAGTGGCTCGTCGATCCGGAGCAGGCTCCGTCGGCCCGCGATCTCCTCGAGGCGCTGCGTACGGTCAGCGCGGGGCTCGCGACGGAGTGACCGGCGGAAATCGTGGCGCAGCCGCGTGAGGCCGGCCGGGCGGCGGGCAGGCGCGCTCCTCGGCCGGCCTTTCGGCGGGCGTGTCAGTCCGTCGCGGTCAGGGGTCCGTCGGCGTGCGGAACCCGCTCGGCGGGGACGACGCCCAGGCGGCCCGCCTGGTAGTCCTCCATCGCCTGGATGATCTCGGCGCGGGTGTTCATCACGAACGGCCCGTAGTGCACGACCGGCTCGCGGATCGGCTGCCCGCCGAGCAGCAGCACCTCCAGGTTGGGCTCGGCCTGGGGCTGGGCGGTGTCCGCCGCGAGGGTCAGCGACCCGCCCGCCCCGAAGACCGCGAGCTGCCCCTTGCGGACCGGCCGCCGCTCGGCGCCCACGGATCCCTGACCGGCCAGGACGTAGGCGAGGGCGTTGAACTCCGGGTTCCACGGCAGGTCGAGCCGGGCCCCGGGGCTGACGGTCGCGTGCACCATCGTGATCGGGGTGAACGTGACGCCCGGCCCGGCGTGCCCGTCCAGCTCCCCGGCGATCACCCGCAGCAGCGCGCCGCCGTCGGCCGAGGCGAGCAGCGCCGCCTCCCGCCCCCGGATGTCCTGGTAGCGGGGCAGGTGGAACTTGTGCGCGCGAGGAAGGTTCACCCACAGCTGGATGCCGTGGAAGAGCCCGCCCGAGACCACCAGGTGCTCCGGCGGCTTCTCGATGTGCAGCAGGCCGGACCCGGCGGTCATCCACTGGGTGTCGCCGTTGGTGATGGTGCCGCCGCCACCGTTGGAGTCCTGGTGCTCGAAGACGCCGTCGATGATGTAGGTGACGGTCTCGAAGCCGCGGTGCGGATGCCACGGCGTGCCTTTCGGCTCGCCGGGTGCGTACTCGACCTCGCCCATCTGGTCCATGTGGATGAACGGGTCCAGCGCGGACTGTGGCACTCCGGCGAACGCGCGCCGTACGGGGAAGCCCTCACCCTCGAACCCGCTGGGCGCGGTCGTCACCGAGCGAACGGGGCGTGGGGTTGCGTCGGCCGGATCCGGTGCGGCGACTCGTGGCAGCGTCAGGGTGTCGGCGGTGACAGCGGGCATGGCCGCCCTCCTAATTGAATCTTCAACTTCCGCGCCTTGCAACCACCCGAGATCGCCGGACATTCCCGCCCGCGGATCGCCCTGCGCCCGCATATCGTCACGCGCAGTGGGGATGGACTGGTATGGCTGGAATCATGATCTCCATAAGCCGCACTTTCCAGGTCGCCGTACTGTCCCTCGCGGTCCTCCCGATCACCGCTGTCGCGATCGCCCCGCAGGCCGCGGCCGATGCCGGGGCGCCGGCCCGCCGCATGCTGGCGCAGCTGAAGGTCGCCAAGCCGTTGTCGCTTCGCGGTTACAGCCATCGGCGGTTCCAGCCGCGCTGGGCGCACCACAAGGGGGAGTGCGACGCGCGGGAGGTGGTGCTCACCCGCCAGGGCCGGGGCGTACGGAGGAACGGGGCGTGCCAGGCCGTGAAGGGCGTCTGGCACAGCCCGTACGACGGCAAGGTGCTGAAGAGTGTGAAGCAGATCGACGTCGACCACGTCGTTCCCCTGGCGTACGCCTGGCGCTCCGGCGCCAAGAGATGGAGCCAGGCGAAGCGGCGGGCGTTCGCCAACGACCTCAGCCGTCCCGAGCTCGTTGTGGTGAGCCACTCCGCCAACATGGCCAAGGGAGGCCAGGGACCGCAGAGCTGGCGTCCGCCGCGCCGTGCGTACTGGTGCCGCTACGCGACCTCGTGGATCACCGTGAAGTACCACTACCGGCTCCTGGTGACCCGTGCGGAGAAGGTCGCCCTGCTCAACATGCTCCGCACCTGCGGCAGGTGAACGGAAGGCGGTGCGGGCGCGGGGCTGTCCCGAGGTCAGCCGCCGCTCGCGGCGCGGGCCTGCTGGATGACCTTGCGGAGGGCCGGCGCCGCCGGGCCGCCGCGTTCGGCCAGCAGGGCGATGCGCTGCTTGTGCGCCCGTCGTCTGGCGCGCGGGAGGATCGTCCCGAGCTCTCCCGCGGCGGCCAGGCCGACGAGGGCCGCCTCCCGGTCGCCGACCCGGGCGACCGGGCCGGTGAGGGCGGCGGCGACCTGCGTCGCGAGTCGTTTCACCACGCGCGTGTCGCGTACGCGGACGTGGCTCCTGTTGAAGATGAGGAACGGCCGGCGCAGCTCGACCCTGACCCAGCGCCCCGTCTCCAGTTCGTCGCGGACCGCCCGGACCGTCGCGCGGCCGTCCTTGCTGATCCAGTGCCGCCACGGCCGGGGCCCTGACCGGGCGATCTGGTGCAGCAGGCCGTCGAGGACCGGATCGGCGAGCGGGTCCTCCGACACCACGCGCACCTTGCCGCCGTCGTCGGCGATCCGGCCGGCGAGCAGCAGGTCGGTGAGCGCGGCCGCGCGGAGCAGGTAGGGGAAGCGGTGGTTCGTCACCACCCGCTCCTTGCGGGGGTCGTAGGCCAGCAGGTAGAGCCGGGCCGTCAGGGAGCCGGGGACGTCCACGGGGCTGCCTTCCTCTCAGTCGTCGGGCGGATCGGCGGTGGGAGCCTCGGGAGGCGGGGTCTCCTTCTTGGCGGGCCTGCCGCGCCGGGGGATGCGACCGGCGTCGCCCGGGAGCCGCCCCGCCTCTGACAGCGCCCGGCGCAGCAGGAACTCGATCTGGGCGTTGGTGCTGCGTAGTTCGTCGCCGGCCCAGCGGGCCAGCGCGTCGTGCACCGCGGGGTCCAGCCGCAGCAGGATGCTCTTTCTCTCGGTCGCCACGGCTAGTGGTACAGGGAGCCGGTGTTCACCACGGGCTGCACGTCGCGGTCGCCGCACAGGACGACGAGCAGGTTGCTGACCATGGTGGCCTTGCGCTCCTCGTCGAGTTCGATCACGTCGTGCTCGTCCAGGCGGGCCAGGGCGGCCTCGACCATGCCGACGGCTCCGTCCACGATCCGCTGGCGGGCCGCGACGACCGCTCCGGCCTGCTGGCGGCGCAGCATGGCCTGTGCGATCTCGGGAGCGTACGCCAGGCGGGTGATGCGCGACTCGATGACCTTGACTCCCGCCGACGCCACCCGGGCCTGGATCTCGGCCGACAGGCGGCCGGTGATCTCGTCCGCGTTCTGCCGCAGGGACAGCATGTCGTCGTGCCCGTCGTACGGGTAGCTGCCGGCGATGTGACGGACCGCGGTCTCGGTCTGGAAGGCCACGAACTCCACGAAGTCGTCGACTTCGAAGACGGCCTTCGCCGTGTCCTCGACCTGCCACACCACCACGGCGGCCATCTCGATCGGGTTGCCGTCGGCGTCGTTGACCTTGGTGACGTCGGTCTCGTGGTTGCGGATCCGGGTGGACACCCGGCGCTTCTGCGTGAAGGGCACCACGAACCGGAGCCCGGGCGTACGGACCGTGCCCACGTAGCGGCCGAGCAGCTGGATCACCCGCGCCTCGCCGGGAGCGACCGCGGTGAGCCCGGTCAGGACGACGAGGGCCGCCAGGAAGAGCAGCACCCCGGCGGCGATCAGGGCGGCTCCGGCGCCGCCGCTGCCGCCGTCCGCGAGGCGGGCTCCGATCACGACCAGCGCGACCGAGCCCAGCAGGCCCAGCAGGGCCAGGATCAGCATCGGCCACCCCGAGGCCGCTCGTGCCGTCCGTTCGTTGGTCTGGGGGGCCGGCATGTCGACGGCGATCTGCAGGTCTGTCATGTCTTCTCCTCGGTGTCTAGCACGACACTAGCAAAGTGATATCACTTTTTGCCAGACCCATCCTGGTCGCCCGGGACGCAACCGAACCCTCAGTCGTTCTCAAGTGGAGATCGCTAGCTTCGCGCCATGACGAAACGATCTGTCGCCGTGGCCGCACTCGCGGGGCTGACCGTCCTCGCCGCTCCCGCCGTGGCCTCCGCAGAGGCCCTGACCACGGCTCTCTCCGGCTCGTCCGCTTCGGGTTCCAGGACCTTCTCCTTCCGCGGGATGAACCTGAGGATCCCCGCGAGCTGGAAGGTGCACCGCAAGGGGGACGAGGTCGTGGTGACGACCGGCGCGTGCAAGCGGCCGGACGCGTTCGCCGCGAACTGCCGGTCGTTCTGGGTGCTCGGCCCCAAGGAGTTCACCGACGTGCCGGTCGGGGGCGGCTCCTTCACCTATACGGGCAAGTACCAGTGGTATCCCTTCAGCGCCCCGGTGCCCTGCCCGTTCGATTCCACGACCGCCTGGAACCCCGGCGACAAGGCCGGATCGAGAGGCCTGTTCCAGATCGGCAAGGGTCACAAGGCGAAGTACGCCGCCTGGCCCAACGAGTGCGTGACGAACAACGGCGGCCGCCGGACGAAGAGCTTCACCGCGCGGGAGTGGTTCCTGCCCTCGTCCAAGATCCTGATCATCGACGTCTGGAACACGCCGGGACTGTCGAAAGTGCTCAAGGGCGCGACCTGGAGCTGACCGCACGCCGTGTGCCGGATCGGGGCATCCGGCACACGGCGTCGCCCTCAGGCGCCGGTCTCCAAGCCGCCGCGCAGGAGCGCGGTGAGCCGCCGGGCGTGGGCCACGTCGGTTCCGGTGAGCGCCGCGCCGCCGACGAGGGCCAGCAGGTCGGTCACGGTGAGTCCGGGACGTACGGCACCGGCGGCCTGTGCCCGCTCCAGCAGGCCCGACGCGGTGGTGTGGATCGACGTGTGCCACTGGTCGAACAACGCGCTACGACGGCCGGTGGGGCCTTCCGTGGCCGCGAGGGCGAGCGGCCGCTTCGTCGCGACGTGCACGACGAACGCGTCGAGCCAGGAGAAGAGCGCGTCGGCCGGAGACGGATCCGCCAGCAGGTCGGCGCCCTGGCGGCACAACTCCGCCACCTCGTCCGCGTACACGGCGACGAGCAGCTCGGCCCGAGTGGGGAAGTGCCGATACAGGGTCGCGTTGCCGACGCCGGCGCGCCGCGCCACCTCGTCCAACGCGACGTCGGGCCCTGAACTGTCGATGAGCTCGCGCGCGGCGGCGAGCAGCAGCGCGGCGTTGCGTGAGGCGTCCGCTCTGCGCGTACGGCCGGGCGGTGCGGGCTCGGGACCACTCGGCGTCATCCGCGCTCCCTTCCCTTTGCTATCGATCCCTTGCTATCCGGGGAGTTCCCCGGCTGAAGGTGGTTACAAGGTGACGACGACCTTGCCGGCGGGGTGTCCTTCGACGAGACGGCGGATCGCGTCGGGCGCCTCGCTCAGGGGATAGGCGCGGTCGATCACGGGGGTGACGGCGCCCGACTCGACGAGCCGCGTGAGTTCCTCCAGGTGCTCGGCCCGCTCCCTGCTCACCACCGGGCGCAGCCGCTGACCGACGAACATCGACAGCAGTGGCGCCCGGAACGTTCGTCCCATGCCCCCGGTGAAGCGGTATGCCGTGTGCCCGCCGCCGACGATCACCAGCGTCCCGCGCGGGGTCAGGGCGCGCCGCAGCAGGGACAGCGGCCGGTTTCCTGCGGTGTCGACGACGACGTCGTAACGTGCGCCGTCGCGGTCGATCTCCTCGCGGGCGTAGTCGACGACGTCGTCGGCGCCGAGCGACCGGACGAGCCCGGCCCTCGCCGCCGAGCACACGCCGGTGACGCTCGCGCCGTACGCCTTGGCGATCTGCACGGCGAACGACCCCACGCCCCCCGACGCTCCGATGACCAGCGTCCGCTGTCCCGGCCGGACCTGGGCGACGTCGCGGACGGCCTGCAGCGCCGTCATGCCCGAGACGGGTATCGCGGCGGCCTGCTCGAACGTGAGGCCGGCCGGCTTCGGCGCGAGCCTGCTCTGCCGCGCGCTCGCGTACTCGGCGTACGAGCCGCTCTCGCAGGTGCCGTACACCTCCTGGCCGGGCTGGAATCGGGTCACGCGGGCGCCGACGGCCGCCACCACCCCGGCCACGTCACGGCCCCGGACCGCGACCTTGGGCCGGCGCAGCCCGAAGCCCGCGAGGCGCATGAGGTAGGGCCGGCCGGTCATGAGGACCCACACGCCGGGGTCCACCGCGGCGGCGCGGACCTCGACGAGCACCTCCTCGTCACCGATCGTGGGGCGGCCGACGTCGCGCAGGCGGAGCACGTCCGCCGGGCCGTACGCGTCCTGGACGATGGCTTTCATAACGTTCCTTCCGGGAGGTCGGGATACTGGAACACGTCGTCGAGCGGAACGCCGAACACCCGGGCGATCCGGAAGGCCATCTCCAGAGACGGCGAGTATCGCCCCTGTTCGATGGCGATGAGGGTCTGCCTGGTCACGCCGATGCGTTCGGCGAGTTCGGCCTGGGTCATCTCGTCGTGGGCGAACCGCAGCGCGCGGATGCGGTTCGTCACGCGTGTGGGCTTCACCACTCCGGAAGGCTCCTGCGATAGACAATGATCTTGGTGATCCCGCCGAGGATCGCCGACAGCACGAAGCAGAGGTAGACCACGTTCGCGATCCAGAACCGGTCCCACCCGGCCATGGCCATGAGCATCGCCGCGACCGCGCCGATGACGACGAACGCCTGACCGGTGTGGTCGCCGAGCCGCCCGATCTCCCTGTCGCGGACGTCGACGACCCGCGATGCCCCCGGCCTGACGATCGCCATCCCGATCTCGGCCACGATCGACGCGGCGATGGCCCCGCCGACCGACCACAGCAGGGCGGCGGTGTACGGCACGTCGGGTAACGGCCCTCCGTCCGCCCGTCTGAGAACGGCGACGACGTACGCGGCGTAGGCGAGCACGGCGACGACCAGCCTGATCCAGGCGCGCTTCTCCACGTGAGTCATGATCGAACCCTTCGATGTACAAAATCTTTGACATCACCAAGGTAGCGAATCTTTGACCTCATGTACAGAATCTTTTACATCGAGGGGCTGTCAGGCCTCGGCGGGCACCTGCTCGGCGCCGATGACCTTCAGGAACTGGAGGGACTCGTACGCGGGCGACCCGGGCTCGGCGGTGAAGATGACCACCTGCTGCTCCTGGTCGGGCACGGTCAGCACGTCGAAGTCCAGCTCGATCGGCCCGACGCGCGGGTGCCGTACGGTATGGCGCAGGTGCCGTTCGATGTGGAACCGCTGGGAGTTCCACAGGCGGGCGAACTCCTCGCTCCCGGCCAGCAGCTCCTCGACCAGGCTCTTCAGCTCACGGCTGTCGGGATAGCGGGTGACGGCGACGCGCAGGTAGCTGACCGCCGTGACGACGAACCGCTCCGGGCTGCCCATGCCGTAGTGCCGCTGCTCTGGGTCGGGGTGCAGGAAGTAACGCCGGATGACGTTGCGCTCCTGGCCCGCCAGGGCGGAGAAGTCCTCGAACAGGGCCGCCGCCAGCGGGTTCCAGGCCAGCACGCCGCAGGTGTCGTCCACGACGATCGCGGCGGCGTCGGTCAGCCGGTTGAGCAGGTTCAGCGTGCTCGGCCGCACCTCGCGTACGGGTTCGGCGGACCGGCTCTCCTCCCGCTCCCCGGCCAGGTGGAACAGGTGGGCCCGTTCCTGGTCCGACAGGCGCAGGGCGCGGGCGATGCCGTCGAGCACGCGCCGTGACGGGTGCCGGCCCCGCGCCTGCTCCAGCCGGGTGTAGTGGTCCACCGAGATGTACGCGAGCTGGGCGACCTCCTCGCGCCGCAGCCCGGGGGTGCGGCGGCGGCGTCCCTCGGGCAGGCCGACGTCGGCGGGGCTGACGCGCTCACGTGCGCCGCGCAGGAAATTCGCCAGGCCAAGCTTGTCCATGCCTGTGACGGTACGTCTGGAATCGAATGCCCGCACCGCGCAGCCATGGACTCCTGGTCCCTGGCTGTGCGGGACGGCCCGGGGCGACCGTGGGGTTGGCATCGACCGGCGGCGCCGGTCACCGACCTCATGGAAAGGCATACGATCATGCGGATTCTCGTCACGGGTGCGAGCGGCTACGTCGGCGGAGTCGTGGCCGAGCACCTCGTCCGGGCCGGGCACGAGGTGGTCGCCCTGGCCCGGTCGGACCGGGCGCGCGAGCGGGTCGAAGGGCTGGGCGCGAAGGCGGTGCGCGGTAGCCTGCGGGACCTCGACGTCCTGCGCGGCGCGGCCGCCGGGGCCGACGCCGTGGTGCACACCGCCGTCGACTACACGAATCCCGAGATGGGCGACATCGAGCGCGACGCCCTCGCGGCGCTGCTGGGCGGGCTGAACGACGGCGGCGCGTTCGTCTACACCAGCACGGGCCTGGTCTATCCGGACCGGCAGGGCGCCGTGGTGGACGAGGACCACCCCGTCACCCCCGAGGCGTCGCCGCAGCCGTACAAGGTCCTCGGCGAGCGGCAGGTCCTGGCGGCCGGGCACGTGGCGGGCACCGTGATCCGGGCGGCGCTGGTCTACGGGCGCGGCGGATCGGGCCTGCTCCAGGGGCTCATCGGCGCAGGCCGGCAGAACGGGATGGTGCCCTACATCGGCGAGGGCGCCAACGAGTGGTCGTCGGTGCACGTCGACGACCTCGCGGCGCTGTACGTCGCAGCGCTGGAGCGCCGCGAGCCCGGGGTCGTCGTCAACGCCGCCTCGGCCGAGCGGACCCCGATCCGGCGGATCGCCGAGGCGGTCGCCGAGCTCACCGGCGCCCAGGCCGTGTCGCTGACGCTGGAGCAGGGGGTGGCCGCGATGGGGCCGCTCGCCGCCACGCTCACCCGTTCGTCGCCGATGGACGCCTCGCGTGCCCGGAGGCTGTTCGGGTGGGCCCCGGAGCGGCCAGGACTGATCGAGGAGCTGACGACCGGCTCCTACGCGCGGTCCTGATCGGCGGCTCGTCCTGTTCTCGGGCGCGGTCTGAGGCGCAGCGCGCGCCGTACGCGCGGGCCGTGCCTGCGCCACCACGCCCGCGCCCAGAGCACCTGGAACGCGACCGCGGACAGCAGCACCGCCGCGGCGTCCAGTTCGGCGAGCGGGCCGGCGGGGGCGACGAGCGCACCCACGGCCCGGCCGAGCAGCGTCAGCGTCGCCGGCACCGTCACCGCGAACGCCATTCCCAGGCAGGCCGCGGTGCCCGCGACCAGCAGCACCGCGTACGCCCGGAGGGCGCGGCGCTCCCGGCGAGGCAGCCCGACGAGCGGGTCGGGGGAGGGACGGCGGAGCAGCCGCAGCGCCAGGTGGCGGGCGTAGGCGGAGGCGTCGCCGTACATGTTGCGGCACCTGGTCAGGTCCTGCAGCAGGAAGTAGACGTCGGTGCGCATGAACACGAGGAACTGCGTGGCCAGCATGCCGAGCGAGGTCAGCGCGACCAGCGACAGCGCGGGATGGCGCCCTAGGGCGGCGGTCAGGAGGAGCGCGGTAGAGCAGGCCGCTGCGTCCGTCGCCATCCCGGCGAGGTAGACCGTCAGGCGGACGCGCCGCCCGGCCAGCCACACGCCGGACACCTCGGTCTGGACGGTCAGGAACTGCAGCCGGGTGCCGAGCCGGATCCGGCCCGGCACTCCGGCGGCCCTGGCGGTGGACAGGTGGGCCATCTCGTGCAGGAAGATCAGCGCCCAGGCGACGGCGATCTGCGACGCGAGCACGAGCGTGCCGCGCTCGCTCCACAGCAGGTCGCGCCAGCCCGGCAGCGTCTCCCGCCGCGTGACCGCCGTCGCGGTCCCGGCGGCGATCAGGCCGGCGACCAGCAGGTGGAGCAGCGGGTGCAGCGTCCACCGCACGTGCCGGGGGCGCAGCCATGGAAAGGTCGGCGGATCGGCGGGGGCGGCCGGTCCGCCCGGCTCCTCCAGGAAGCCCAGCTCGCCCAGGGCGCGGACGAAGCCGCGGACGTCGAGATCGGCGCCGGTCTCGGCACGCAGCCGCCGTTCCGTCTCCTCGACCGTGGCGCCCGCCGACAGCAGCCTGATGGCCCGCATGCCCTCGTACGGCACGGCGACGAACGCGTCCCCGTCCGGACGGCCGACGATCCACTGGGAGCCGTCCTGGCGGAACGCGAGGTCGCGCAGCCGGACCACGGTCGCCTCTCCCAACGCGGGCCTCCAGACGCGGGGTCAGGGGCGGAAGGTCCCGGTGTGGTGCGAGTAGCCGGGCAGGAGGTCGCGTGCCCGGTCGGAGATCTCGGGCGGCGGCAACGGAGCGACCTCCCGCTCCACGTAGGCCCGCACGTCCTCTCCCCGGCCGTAAAGATCCTTGATTGCGGTCAGGCAGGGGCCGACGAGGGCGGGATCGGTGATCCGCCGGGCACCCACATGGGCGCCGATCTGGTCGTACAGCACCTCGTAGAGCAGCGCGGGACCGAGCACGACGATCTCGGGCAGCGGCGCGATGTGCTCCAGCTCCCGCACGGCGTCCGCGTGCAGCACCCGGGGGCGCTCGCCCGCCGTCGCCCGTACGGCCAGGACGTGCAGCTCCCACTGGAGATAGGGGGTGAGAGGCGTCTCCACGACGCGGACCCGGCGGGCCGTGGGCCGGGTCCGGTAGTAGCCGACGAGGAACTCCCGCAGTTCCTCCAGCATGGCGAGCGAGCCGTCCCAGTCGCCGGCCATCATCGCCCGCCAGCTCGCCACGTCGGGTTCGAAGAACTCCTGGGCGCGTTCGAGCTTCCACACCTCATCGGGAACCCGCTCGAACTCCTCGGTGAACTCGGCCTGGTAGGCCTCGGCGGACAGGACCCGCGCCTCGGCCTGCCGTACGTCGTCGAAGACGGTGCCGGCGTCTGCCACCCTTCCCTCCTTGGGCTTCGGCTGCTGGCTCTCGCTGGTCGCGACGTGCGGGCGGCCCCGCGGCACCCCCGCACGCCACGGCCGGCACTTCATCAGTTACCGACGCTGTTGCTGCTGGTCGTGGTCTCGATCTTGTCGAGCAGCCGGATGACGATCTTTGTCTTCTCCGGCGTGGCGGCCTCGTCGACGGGTTCGGTCTCGTGCTCGTACGTGTTCATCCGCTTCCTCTCTCGGGAGGGAACATGGATGTTCTCGTGAGAACCCGTTCATGATTCGTCGATTGGCCGAAGACAGTCAAGGCTTTCGTTATTCATTCAGTCCGGCGTCGATTTCGGTCATTCGCCCTGATGAATTGTGCTCCGGTCCGCCGGCCCGGGTTCCGCACACCGGGCAGCCGGGACGAGGCGGATGCCG
This sequence comes from Microbispora siamensis, assembly GCF_016863095.1. GTDB lineage: Bacteria > Actinomycetota > Actinomycetes > Streptosporangiales > Streptosporangiaceae > Microbispora > Microbispora siamensis. The sequence goes on from NZ_BOOF01000017.1 coordinate 30,305, forward strand.
GACCCACACGTGGTGGTCCGCGGCGATCAGGTTGACCCCCTGGATGGTGCCGACCGGCGGCACGGGCACGCCGGTCAGGAGCCCGAGCAGCGCGTGGGCGACGAGCTGGCCGGACACGCCCGCCGAGGTGGCGATCACGCCGGGCCCGCCGAGGTCCACCGGCGTGCCGGGGCGGCGCCGCGCCTCCTCGCCGCTGCTCAGGCACTCGTAGCACGCGCCCGCTCCCGGCGCGAAGCATCCCACGGTGACCAGCGGGCCGTTGTATCCGCCGCCGGCCCAGGGGATGTTCGCGGCGGCGCAGGCGCGGTTGGCCCACACCCTGATGCCGTGCCCGGTGGGCCGGTCCGCGCAGAGGGCGAGCGCGTCGTAGCCCGCGATCAGGTCGTCCAGCTCGCGCCTGCTGCCGATGCGGCGGCGCTCGCCCGTGACGGAGATGTCGGAGTTGACGGCCCTGAGCCGGGCGACGGCCGCCTCCGCCTTCGGGCGCCCGACGTCGTCCTGGCCGTACAGCACCTGACGGTTGAGGTTGGACAGCTCGACCAGGTCGGGATCCACGCAGTGGAGCGTGCCGACGCCGACGGCGGCGAGCGCCCAGGCCGCGTGGCAGCCCGTGCCGCCCAGGCCGAGCACCACCACCCGCGCGGACTTCAGCCGGAGCTGGGTCTCCCAGCCGTGGGCGCGCGGCATGGTGTCGACCGCGCGGAAGAACGCGTGGTTCCTGCTGTAGCGGTCGAGTTCGCGCTCGCTCAGCCCGGCGGGCGGCACTGCCGCGGCGTCCTCCACGTATCGGGTGGCGACCAGTTGCTCGACGATCGACGTGGCGTCCGGCAACTCCGGATGGGCCAGGCGCAGCCGCTGGGCGATCTCGTCGCGAGAACGGGTGCCGTCCATCAGAGTGAGGGCCGTCCACACCCATCCGTACGGGTCCGCGATTTCGGCGGCGATCCCGTAAATCTCGCCGCCGATGCGAATGGTGCCGTCCTCGTATCGATGAGGCCGGTGCTCGAATTTCACGCGGGGCAGTCGCACGTGACGACGATTACTGGGCGATAACTGGGCGAGTCAACACTGAATTCTGCAAGAAGGAAAAAGGGGTCGGCCGTAAAACGTTCCCGCCTCGCGGGGGTGCCGCTTCGCGGCGAAGAGGGGGCATGAAACGTCACCGCTGGGCATACGGTTGACGACGATGAACGATCAGCCTGCCGTGATCTCACCGCCGATGCCGCGCCGCACGGTGCTGGCCGCCGCGCTCGCCGCCGTGGTCGTCCCGCTCTCGGGCTGCGGAGGCTCGGCGGGCGAGGCCGCCTCGGTCGCTCCCCGCGCGAGCGTGACCTCGCCCGCCTCGGGACGGGCCTCCGCGAGTCCGGAGGGTCCGGAGCCGTCCGTACGGGACCTGCCCGCGCCGGACGAGGCGATCCCCAAGGACCCCGGGCGGCTGGCCGACGCCCTGACCCGTACGGGGGAGCGACTGCGTGACGCGATCGACGACTGGAGGCGTACGGGCGACCCCGCCAAGGGGGAGGCGCCCGAGCCGGTGGTCCTGCTGTCCCTGTACGAGCAGCGCGTCTACCGCTATCTCGCCCGCAATCCCAAGGTGGCCTCCCGCACCTACGGCGAACTGCCGAAGGAGGTGGCCGCGCGGGCGCGGGACAACGTGACGGCCATCCGCGACCTGCTCTCCCTCGCCCATCCCGTCAGCGGGCCGATCAAGATCAAGGTCCGGTCGCCGGAGCCCGCAGACGCCCTGCTCGCCGACTTCCGGCGAGCCGAGCGCAGGTTCGGCGTCGAGTGGGAGGTGCTGGCGGCGGTGATGCTCGTGGAGACCAAGTTCGGGCGGGTGCGCTCGCCGAGCTACGTGGGCGCCAAGGGGCCGATGCAGTTCATGCCGGGCACCTGGAAGGCGTACGGCATGGGCGGCGACATCGACGACACCGGTGACGCCCTTCTCGGCGCGGCCAACTACCTCCACGCGTCGGGCGCGCCCGGCGACTACCGGCGCGCGCTGTACGCCTACAACCACTCCCAGGCGTACGTCGACGCGGTCCTGCTGCACGCGCGTCAGATGAAGCGGGACATCAGGAACTACTACGCCTACTACACCTGGCAGGTCTACGTGATCACGACGAAGGGCGAGCGCCGCCTGACCGGCCCCTGACAAAAGGGCGGCGAACGAGTAACCAATGCCGCTTTCCGCGCGACTCATCCTTTGGGGGATCGATCGCGTACGGGAGGTCGGTTGTGCGGCGGCTGACGACTGGTGCCGGGATGAAGCCCATCGCGCCGCTGTGCGAAGCCGCGCTCCTCGTCGCGCTGGTGTTCGGCCTGCTGTCACTGAACCCGCGTCCTGCGCTCGCGGACGGCGTGGACTGCGGGTTCGGGCCTCCCCGCTCGTCGTGGGTGGAGACGTCCGTGACCGTCGCGGAACGCGGCCACGACACCACTGTGATGACGAGCACGACGCGGGTCGGCGTGCCCCGCGACTGGCCGGGAGCCGCCGCCCTGCTCGGCGACGGGAGCGCCGTCGGCTGCCTGCTGCCACTGCTCGGAGAGCCGAGCGTTACGGTGTCGGCCGACGGCGCGGAGGTCGTGGTCCGGAGCACGCAGGAGACCCCGCTGGAGCTGTACGACACCGAGTGGGGCGCGGAGTCTGCCGGGCTGTGGTCGAGCCGCGCGTCCGGCGGGACCCGGTTCGTCGCGCTGCTGCCCGCGCCGGAGGACCTGCCGTCCGGGCTGGCCGGGGCGCGCTGGCGGACCGTGGTCGTGAAGACGCCGGAGTCACGGGTGCGCAGGGTGACGCCCCTGCCGTCGGAGGTGCTCCCCGGCGGCACCTACGTCTGGCGGGACGGCGCGGCCCCGCCGCGCGTCGAGGTCTCTCTGCCGCTGTCCGCGCGGGCGGCGTTCCAGCGCTGGACCGGACTGCGGGGGCAGGCCGTGCTCGCGGTCGCGACCTATGCGGGCTTCGCGCTGCCCTACCTGCTGCTGGCCGGGCTGCTCGTGCTGCTGCACCGGCGTTCGGCCGACCGGTCAGAGCGCGTCCTCATCAGGATCACCCTCGGCGCACTGGGAATGATCACGGCGGCGGAGGCGATGCTGGTCGCCGGCGCGCTCACGGGCACGTTGTTCGTCGCCGTCCTGCTCGGCGTGACGGACACGCTGGCGATCCTCGTCGTGGCGGCGCCGCTCTGCCTGGCGGTGCGGGGACTGGCGCGCACCGGCCTCCGGCGGGGAGTCCCCCTGCTCGTCGGCGCGGTGCTCGCCGTCATCGGCGCGCTGGCGCTCCTGGCCGCACGGTTGTTCGCCGATGTACGGCCGGATCCCCTGTGGGTCGCGCCGGCCGTCGCCACGGCGCTGCTGCTCACCGGGGCGGCGTGGGCGATCGCGGTCCGGGCCGCCCGCGTGCGGGGCAGGACGCCGCGCGCCGTGCGCGTCCTGCTGTGCTGGAGCGTCCCCGGCCTCGCGTCGCTGACCCTCGCCTACGTGGCCCACGCCGTCGTCACCGGAACGCCTACGGGCGTCACGCCCTTCTTCCTGCTGCACGGCCTGTCCTACCTGATGTGGCCACTGGTGGTGCTCCTGCTTCTGCTGCTGCTTCGCCTGCACGGGCGGCGTACGGACTCCGTCGGGCCGTCCACCGTGTGGCTGCTGGTGTTCCTGTTCGTCGTCGGCACGATCAGGTGGCTCAACACGTACGCGGGGATGCCCTTTCCGCTCGCCGGCCTCGTGGGGCTGGCCGCGCTGCCCCTGCTGCTGCGGCTGACCCGACGGGCCGAGGTCGCCGACCCGGGCGTGTCCCGCCGCCGGCTCGCGATGATCGTGGACGAGTACCGCGACCTGGAGGAGAGGGAGAAGGGGCTGCGGCGGCGCTGGGCGGCGGGGCACATCGACGACGCGGAACACACCAAGGAGAACGGGCCGGTCGTCGACCGCATCCGCCGGCTCCGGATGGAGATCGGCCTCGATCCCGACAGGGAGGACGGGCTCAGCCCGCTCGACGTGGCGCTGTCGCGCGGTCCGGGCGTGTCGTGGTGGGCGAACGCGCGGCTCGCCGCCCGGTACGCGTCCTACGTGGGCGCGCCCGCCGCCGTGTTCCTCATCTGGGCCACCTGGAGCACCGACAGCCGGGGGCGCGACGGCTGGCTCGACCGGCTCGGCGATCCCAACGGGTTCTACGGCCTGGCCGGCGACCTGATCGGCGGGCTGCTGATCTGGCCGGTGGCGGGCTTCGTGCTGGGCGCGCTGTGGCGCCGCCTGCCCGGCAGGCGCGGCTACCTCAAGGGCGTCGTGCCGGTCCTCGCGTACGCCGCGGCGACGGGGGCCCACGCCGTGCTGAACAACGTCATCGGCCAGGCCCCCGTGCGCGGCTCGCTCGTACGGGTGCTGCTGCTGTTCCTGGTGCTGACCGTCGTCGCCGTCCTCATGGACGCGCGGACCCTCCAGACCCGCCCGGGTGGTCTCGCGTCGCGGCTCACCCCCGTGGCCGTCGTCTACCGGCTCGGTACGGCGGGCAGCGGGATCGCGCTCATCGTCGCGCAGGCGGCGGCCGTCCTCGGGCTGTGGAGCCAGCTCAAGAACGGCATCGACATCACCTCCCAGGTGGACACCTCGGCCCAGGCACCGATCAGCGCCGACGCGCAGGTGCTGCTGGGCCGGGTGGACAGGTAGGGCTCACCTGCGGCACCTCGGGAAACGCTGTACGGGATCCGTCGGCCGGTGCCGGAATTGGTGCAATGTTCAGCGGCGGTGCAGGTGGAAGTAGTCGAACTCGGCCGTGGCTCCCGCGCCGCCCAGCGAGATGAGACCGACGCGCAGATCGGCGTCGGCGGGCAGGGTCCACACGCCGCCGTAGGTCCAGGTGCGGCCGTCACGGCTGGTGGCGGCACGCAGTTCGTGCTCTCCGTTGTGCCGGTCGACCCGGTGGACGAGGCGCAGCCACGTCGTGTCGGCGGGCGGCCCGACGATCGTGCCGCCGTACGCGATCCGCCCGGCGTACGGCATCTCCTTGCCGAACTCGGTCTGCCGGGTGTTCCAGATCGCGACGTGGACGAGCTTGGTGTAAAGGTCGTCTCCGGCGTAGGCGATCAGACCCGCCTGCTGGTAGTTGCGCACGGTGTCGGTCCCGAGGTCGATGGTGAGCTTGGTCTCGGCCGTCCAGTCGCCCTCGGGGACCTCGCGCAGCAGCACCGATGCGGTGTTGTTCTCCCTGTTGAGCTCGGCGTCCTGGGTGGGCCAGCGCAGAGCGCCGCCCGACAGCTCGCCCTGCGGCGCGCGGACCCAGGTCCAGCCCGGACGCAGCCGCCCGGCGTCGAACTCGTCGCTGCGGCTCGGGTCGAGCGGGCCGAGCCGGGGAAGGGGCGCTGCCTTCACCGGAACCTTCCGGCCCGGCGCCGGCTGCGGGTCCTCCGACGCCCAGGCCCCGCCGCGTACGGTCGGCCAGCCGTCGATCCAGTCGAGCCGGTCGATGAGCATGGGCCGCTCGTTGATGCCGTACGGCTCGTCGAGGTAGGGGTCGTCTCGGTCGATGGCGTGGTAGACCAGCCAGTCCTGGCCGGCCGGGTCGGTCACGACCGCGTTGTGCCCGGTGCCGACCCAGCGGTTGCCGTTCGGCGCGATCACGATCGTGCCGCCGGCCCGCGAGGTGTTCAGCGGCACGCCCTCCCGGTCGACGTACGGACCGGTGATCGAGCGGGACCGCCCGGCGTAGACGCTGTATCCGGTGGTCGGGCCCGCGCAGCAGTCGGCCGAGGAGGCGAACAGGTACCAATAGCCGCCCCGGCGCACCAGGTAGCCGCCCTCGAAGCGGTTGTCGATCGCGATCATCGTCGGCTCGCCCACGGCGCGGGTGCCCGTGGCGTCCAGCCGGGTGATGAGGATTCCGCCGTAGTAGGAGCCGTAGACCAGGTATTCGGCGCCGTCGGTGTCCACCGCGTGGGCGGGGTCGAAGGTCCACTTGAAGTCGCCCGTGCCGCCGGGGCCGTGGCGCGGGCCGACGACCGGCGCGCCGGAGTCCGTCCACGGCCCGGCGGGGGTGGGCGCCGTGGCGACGCCGATCGCGTTGTCGTTCGGTTCCGGCGTGACCGTGGTCTGGGTGACGACGTAGTACAGGCGATACTCGCCGTTCACCCGGCGGATGTCCGGCGCCCACAGGCTCGCGCCCCCGGCCGTGTCGGCCCACTTCGGCAGCGTCGCGGGGGAGAAGGCGTCGCCCACGTACGTCCAGTCGCTGAGGTTCCGCGACCGGGAGATCGGCAGGTAGTGGGGGGTCCGCTCGCCCTCCCGCAGGGGGTCGCTGGTCCCGTACGCGTACCACCAGCCGTCCTCGCCCCTGATGATCGAGGGGTCGGCGAAGGTGTCGGCGAAGGGACGGCTGACCGGGTTGACGTACGAACCGGGGCCGCCGAATCCCGGCGGTGCGGCGGCGGCCGGAGCTGCCGTGAGGAGGCAGACGAGCCCGGCGCACGCCGCGACCATGCGTTGAACGACCCTGTGTCGGACGACCCTGTGTTGGACGATCCTGGCACCCATACGTGTCTCCCGCGTGCGGACGATCCTTGTGCCAGCCTTTGTACAACGTTGTATTCAACGTTGTACATAGCAGTTGTCCACAGCAGGAGGCCCGCGGTCGGAGTCGCCGACCGGGCCGTGGTGCCCGTTACGAGCCGTCGCTGAAACAGAGGCAGCCGCCGATCTGGGCCGCCATCTCCAATTGGTCGTAGAAGAGCCGGTGGCTGAGGATCAGCCCGTCCTCGACGGTGGAGAAGCTGCACGAGCGCACGAGGATGGACCGCCCGGTGCCCTCGAGCACGTCCCCGCCGGGGACGAGCAGCGGCCCCTTGTGCGTGCCGCTGATCGTGAACTCCGCCGCCACCGTGTCCCCGAACATGGTCACCGACTGCGGCGTGATCACCATGTTGGGGAAGGCCTCCATCCAATCGCCGTAGTAGGAGGTGATCTCCTCCCTGTTCTCGGCGATGCCGTCGGGGGCCACCAGAACGGCCCGCTCGTCGAAGCACAGCGCCAGGGCGTCGAGGTCATGGCGGTTGATGGCCTGTCTCAGCCTGTCCACGGCACGGAGCACTTCGGACATCGGACGTTCCCTTCCCCCGACGAGAGCGGCCGTATGGCGCGTGCGCCGTGACCGGCATATTCGGACATCGGCGGCATTTTCACGATAACCCAGCTCACGGGCTGGGCCGCGTGAGTCCGTGGACGGGGGTCCGGCCGAGATGGGCGAGGATCTGGTCGAAGCGGGAGGCCTCCGGGGCGGCGGGCAGGCTCGGCGCGAACGCGGCGCCCGGGCTCTCGCGGTACTCGCCGTCCGGCACCGCCAGGGCGATCGGCCAGGCGGCCTCGGCCAGGTCCGGGTCGGGATCGTAGGCGATTCCCAGCGTGCGGGCGATGTCCCACCCGTGGACCAGGTAGTCGATGAAGTGGAAGCCGATGGCGTGCACGGCCGGGAACGGCGCGTCCACCGCCAGTTCGGGGAGGACGAACCCGCGGTCGAGCACCCCCTCGGCCGCGAACGCGGCGGTGACGCGCTCGGCCGCCGAGGCGTAGGCCCAGACGGGATCGGGGCCGGGCCGCTCCCGCCACGCGTCGGGGTCGGCCCCGCGGCCCTCCGCCGCGGCGGCGAAGCCGAGGTGCTGGGCGGTCATGTGCGCGAGCAGGTCGGCCAGGGTCCAGCCCGCACAGGGTGTCGGGCGCTCAAGGTCGCCGGGGCGCACCTCGGCCACCACCTCGACGCTCGCCTGCACGGCCCGCCGGTCAAGTTCCCGGATGTCCATCTCTCCTCCTGGATGTCGTAAGCGCATGCAGACGATATGCGTATGCTTATTTTCTGTCAATGTCTAAGCTGTGGGCATGCCCGACCGCCCCGATCTCGCCGCGATGGCGGCCCCCCTGACCAGGGCGCTGATGGCCGCCGAGACGCCGATCCTGCGGGAGCACGGCCTGTCGATGTGGGCGTACGTCGTGCTGCTCGGCCTGGACGAGCGGCCGGTGCGCACGCAGGCCGCGCTGGCGGAGTCGATCGGCGCGGACAAGACGCGCATCATCCGCGTCCTGGACGACCTCCAGCGCAGAGGGTTGATCGAGCGGAGCCCGGACCCGGCCGACCGCCGCGTCCGGCTCCTGTCCATCACCCCGGAGGGCCGCCGTGTGCGGGACGCGGCTCAGGCGGGCATCCGCCGGATGGAGGAGCGGGTGCTCGCCCGGCTGCCGGACGGCGACAGGGAGACGTTCCTGCGGGCGCTGCGGGTCCTGTCGGCCCTGCCTCCGCAGGAGTTCCGGTGAATCCCTACGCCGCCTGCTTGATCTCTAGCGACGCGTGAAACCGCGCCCGAGCGGCGGGCCCAGCCGCAGTTGGAGCGCGGGGTAGCGGGGTGCGTCGAACCCGAAGGACTGGTACAGCTCGATCCCGTACGACGTGGCGTTGAGGTCGATCGTCCGAACCCCGGTCTCGGTGCGATACCAGACGAGCAGCGCGTCGAGGCAGGCGCGCGCGAGGCCGAGGCGGCGGCGCCGCCGGTCGGTGCAGATGTTGAAGACGTGGCCCTGCAGGCCGCTCGGGTTCGTCGGCCCCGGCGCGTGGGGATCGCAGGTGCCCGCCGCGCAGCTCACGACGCCGAGTTCCGGGTCGTCCACCACGAACGCGGCGAAGTCCCCCGGATCGCGCAGCCGCCGGGCGAACCACGCCTCGGCCGACGCCCGCCAGGGCGCGCTCTCGTCCCCGACCTCCGCCCCCATGTCCTCCAGCATCACGGCGCGCAGGCGGACGAGGGCCGCAGCGTCCGCCGCTCCCGCCCGGCGGACCATGGTCCCCGAGATCGTCATGGTCACCATTGTGACCGCGCCCGCGGGCGGGCGCTCCCGATCAGGCCGTGGCGGCGGCGTTCTCCGCGGCGGTCACGACGTCCTTCAGGCGGCCCATCGCGTGGTAGGTGCCGAACACGTCCATGTAGTCGCGCGTCTCCACGATCTCGCCGTTCCGTACGCGGAGGGTCAGCAGGCCCGTGGCCCGGAACGGCCGGCCGTCCGGTTCGACCGTGCCGGTGCCCTCCCACTCCCCGATGACGACCTCGGGATCGGCCGCGTCGTGGACGACGACGTCGTGGATCTCGGCGAGCCGTACGGGGCTCGCGCCCCACGCGGCGCGGTAGAGGGCGCGGATCTCCTCCCGCCCCTCCAGGCGGGCGGGGAACAGCGGTGCCCGGAACGGGAACGTGTGCAGGGCGTCGGCGGCGTAGAGGTCGGCGAGGTCGTCGGCGGACCTGTTGACCATCGCCCGGTGATAGCGGGCCAGGACCTCGCGCGGGGTGAGTCGCATCCGTTCGCTCCAATCACTCGGAAAGGGTCTTCGCTCAACAGTTGTTGACTCAACGACTGTAGAGCGAACGGGCCGACGTGGTCAACGCCGGTAGAGTCGTCACGTGGAGGGGACGCCGACGAGCCGGGCAGAGCGCCGGCGCCGCACCGAGGAGCGCATCCTGTCCGCCGCGCGGGCGATCTTCGCCGAGCGTGGCTTCCAGCGCACGACGATCCGGGCCGTGGCGGCGGCCGCGGAGGTCGATCCGGCCCTGGTCATGCAGTACTTCGGGTCGAAGCAGGAGCTGTTCGAGCAGGCCGTGCGGATCCCGTCGATCCCGCCGCTGGACGGCGAGCTGGAGCCGGTCGAGGAACTGCTGGGCAGGATCGGCATGAAGATGGGCCCGCTGCCCCAGGCGACGCTGGCGATGATGCGCTCCATGCTCACCCACCCCGACGCCGCCGAGGAGGTGCGCGGCAAGCTCGACGGCCAGGTGGCGCACCTGGCGGACGCGATGGGCTCCGGCGACGCCGAACTACGGGCCGCCCTGATGGTCAGCACGATGCTGGGCGTGACGATCGCCCATCAGCTGCTCGGCCTCACGGCCCTGCGCGACGCGTCGCCGGAACGGATCGCCGAGACCCTCCGCCCGTCCCTGCGCGCCCTCGCCGACGGCTGAGCGGCCCCGTACGGCAACACCGCAGGTGGGGCGCTCCTGAGATTGCCGTGACCTCTGTGATTAGAGCGATTGGCCGGGGGCAGTGCCGCTTCCATGGTCATCTCGGCTTCCCCCCGCGCCCGGCGCAGCGAGCGGGGGCTCTGTCCGGCCTGCGTGCGCGAGCTGTTCGACCGGGCCGGCCGCAGGTACTTGTATCCGCTCGTCTGCTGCGACGACTGCCGGCCGCCCGCAGCCGAGGCGCCCTCCACCGTCCTGTGCGAGGACTGCGGACGGGAGAGCCGGGAGCCGGACGTCCGCAGGTCCGGATCCGTCGCGACGGGCTGCGCGGCCTGCGGCCCCGCCCTCCGGTGGGAGGCCGTCACGGGTGCGGACGCGCTGGCGGCGGCCGTCGCCGCGATCGCGGCCGGGGGAGTGGCCGGCGTGCACGACCTGTTCGCCGACCAGGTCGTCTGCGACGCCAGATCCGACCAGGCGCTGGCCCGCATGGACGGCGCGTCCGGACCGGTGCGCGTGCTGGTCAGGAACGTCTCGATGGCCCGGGAGGTGGCGAACCTGTCCGCGCCCGACATCCGCGCGCTGGTCGAGCGTGTCGAGCCCGCCACGCTGGTGCGGCTGCGCGAGCCGGTGCTTCCCCGGGCCGTACGGCGCGCGACGCCCGACGTCGACCTGTTCCTGCCGCGCACCCCGCTGCAGTATCTGCTCACCGCGCGCCTGGACGGCCCGCTGGCCGTGTGGGACCGGTCGGGCGAGCGGGCGGACGAGTGGCCGTGCGACGGGACGCTGACCGTGAGCGGGCTGGCGCGCGCCGGGCGTCAGAGCTGGACGACGGCGTTGCCGGCGCGTCTGACGCTGGGCGGAACCTCCTCGGCACAAACCGCCACGCGGCCCTTCGTCAGACAGGAGCCGGCCGCGAGTCCGGCGCCGTCGCCCATCGGCACCCCGTAGACGTACCGGGGGATTATCCGACAAACGCGCTGTTTCATATTCGGGCGGCTTATCCGAAAAGTTACTGCCCTGCGGGTAAATGCCGTTTACGATCGGCGAATGCGTGATCGTCTTCGGAACGACCGCAATCATCCGGACATGGTGTCGAGCGCCCCGCAGGCGGCCTGGCTCGGCCACCCGGCGACCGTGACGGCGATCGGCCTGCTGATCGTCAACGACCGGGTGCTGAAACCCCTGTGGCCGGGCGTGCTCACCGGCAAGCTCAGCGACCTCGCCGGCATGCTCGTCGCGCCCCCGCTGCTGGCCCTGCTCGCGGCGTACGCGGCCAGGATCGCGCGCCGCGTCCCGCCGGGCGACCGTACGGCGGCGGGGGCGATCGCGCTGACCGGGGCGCTGTTCGCCTGGATGAAGGCGACCGAGACCGGCGCGGAGGCGGCGGCCCGGGCGTGGGCGGTGCTCGTGCCGTCCTCGCGGGTGGTGGCCGACCCCACCGACCTGTTCGCCCTCCCGGTCCTGGCCGTCGCGTGGCTGGTGTGGCGGCGCGCGGCCCTTTCCACACGCCGGGACGCCGCACGGGCCCGCGTGCTGGTGGTGCTGCCCGCTGCGGTCTTCGCGGTGACGGCGACCAGCGCGCTGCCCCCCGCGCCGTCCGCCCAGGCGGTCGAGGTGCGTGACGGGGAGATCGTGGTCGTGGTGCCGGACTGGTTCACGATCACCAGCGGGGACGGCGGGAGGTCGTGGCACGAGTGGACGGGCTCTCCGTCTGCGTCCCCGTCCCCGTCTGCGTCTGCGTCGCCGTCTCCGTCCTCCTCTCCGGCGACCCGGGCGTGCGTGCCGGCCGACCCGAGGCGCTGTTACCGGGTCATACCGGGCCGGCTCGGGGTCGAGCAGACCGCGGACGGGGGAGCGACCTGGACGGTCGCCTGGGAGATCTCCAGAGGCAGACAGGGCTGGCTCGACCGGGTCTACGAGAATCCCGATTCCCTGGGCAAGCGCAGCGGCCCGGCCGCCTCCCTGGCCGTCGCCGTCCAGGCGGTGCCCGGCGGCCACGTCGTCGCCGTGGCGAACGGGACCGACGGGGTCGCCCTGCGCGACGTGTCGGGACGGTGGCGGCGGCTGGGCTTTCCCGAGTACGTCCCGGAGAGGGCACTGCTGTCGGAGGACGCCGCGGCTCCCCTCGCCTCCCCCGGAGAGTGGATCGACACCGAGTTGGGGGTCGCCGTCCTCGTGGCGCTCGCGGTGCTGCTGGCGGCCCTCGGCACGACGGCGGGGGCACGTAGGTGGCCGGTCAGGTTCTGGATCTGCGCCGCGATCATGTGGACGAGCGTCCTGCTGGTCGTGACCGCGGACGGGATGATCACCGGCCTCATATCTCTCGCGCTCTTCGTGCCCATGTTCGCGGTCGGCACCGCCGGCGTTCTCGCCGTCTGGCTGCGGTGGCGGCCGAGGGGGACCCCTCTCCTGCTCGCGGCGCCCGCCGCGTTCGCCGCCGTCTTCCTGCCGTTCCTGGGCTGGAGTGCGGGCCTGCCCGACGACTACGGCGTCGCGGTGCTGCTCGCGATCCTGCTCTGCGCGGCGGTCCTGGTCGTCGCCGTACGCGTGGCCGTACGGGCGCGGGCGCGCACCCGGAGGGAGCGGGCCCTGCCCGTTCCTCCCGGGTGAACCGATTCGCGTGATCCGATCAGGCGTTGGCGCAGATGGCGTAGACGCTGATGCCGACGGTGTTGTAGTAGTTCTGCCGGCCGAGTGCGATCCATCCGGTGCCGTCCGGGGTGGGGAAGCTGCCCACGAGGACCGCGTCGTTGCCCTGCGCCTCGCCGCCGCCGCCAACGGCGCGCTTGCCCGCGGGGCAGTACACGGTGCGCCGGGTGAAGTTCGGCACGTTCGCGTTGGGCAGCGTCACGACCTGGTAGCCGTCGACGACGGTGCGGGACGTGGTCTGCGGGCCCCCGTCGGCCAGCGCGGCCGCGCCCGCGCCGGTGACCGTGAGCCCGGCGAGGACCAGCGCGCCCGTCGTGATTGCGTGAACAAATCGCACGTAAAAGCTCCGTTGTGTCGGAAATGACCGGATTTCGAACCGAAGAATCGGGAGTGAAGGGCGCGAACGCCGTCCCCGTCGGTTCCGTGGCCACACCTACCCTTGATCGTCTTCCGTCACACTCCGCAATGTTGTATTTACTACTCGTGGTGAATGTGTCGGCACCGGTATGACACAAGGTCACGACCGTCCATGCCGGGCCCGGCGCGGCGCCGGGGGCGGCCGTTCCCCCGTGGGTACGTTCCTGCTCGGGAGGATCGCCATGAGAAAGATCGTCGCTGTCGCCGTGCTCGCTGCGATGACCATGCTCGGCACGGTCGCCGCGGTAGCCTCGGTGGCCGCCGGGACCGGCGGCCACCCGAGGACCGGCTTGTGGGCCGGGAGTCCGCCGCAGGCGCCCGCGCCGCCCAAGGGGGGCGTGAAGCGTCAGGAGGTGAGCCAGAAGCAGTACGACATCCTCATCGGCCAATGCCGCTACCCGAAGACGCCGGAGGCGCGGCAACGCTGCCGCACGCAGGTGCGCGAGCAGTACAAGGTGGGCGCGTTCAACCCGAACCTCGACTGCCGCACGTACTCCGGGGTCAGCGTGTGCGGTGTGCTCGAACTCAGCGCCGCGCAGCGTTCCTGCGTCGAGGAGTCGGTGAGCGGCGGGCTGACCCGCCGGCGGGCCGAGGTGGAGTGCTACGCCTTCCGCTGAGGCCGCCTTTTCCGGCGAAATCTCCGGTCCAATCTAAATATTTGGCCAAACCGCAACTTTCCGTGATCTACCCTGCGGGGGTGGACGCCAACAGTCAGGGTGCCGCCGAACTCCTGGAAGCGCTGATGCGAACGGCAGCGCGGTTCAGCGAGATGGGGCGGTCCGTCTCCCGCGACTTCTTCCCCCACGTCCGCGTCGAGCCCGTCTCCGACCTGGCCGGGCCCGCCGTACGGCTCGGCGCCGCGCTGGCGCTCCCGGGGCACGACCTCGTGTTCGAGACCGCCGTCGCGGTCGCCGACGGGACGTTCAGCGTGCGGGGCGACCTCGTGCTGGACGGCGAGGAGCAGATCCTGGTCCTGCCGTCCGTCGAGACCGCCGACCCGGTCGCGTGCGCGGCCATGCTGGACCGGTACGTCGACGAGCTGACGACACCGGCCCGCTGGCACGTGCAGAGGCTCATCGAGTCCTGCGAAGCGGACTCCTGACGCCTCACAGCGCCTGGAGTCCCTGGATCACCTCGCGGAGGATGCGTTCCTCGGGCAGCTGGGCGACCGTGGCCTGTGGCCGCGCGGTGATCAGCCCCTGGTCGCGCAGGTCGCCCAGCAGGATGCGCACGACGTTCAGCGACAGGCCGAGCTCCGAGGCCAGGTCGGCCACGGAGAGGGGGATCCGGCACAGCTGCAGGATCCGCCAGTGCTCGGGGGCCAGCCCGGAGATCCCGCTGTACGCCGCGGGAGCCGTCCTGATGATGGTCATCAGGTCGAAGTCCGGCCCGCTCGGGCGCGTACGGCCACGGGTGAGCGTGTAGGGGCGCAGCAGCGGCCCGTCCTCGTGCTCGGTCACGACTCCTCCTGACCGCGTTGCCAGCCCGCCTGGAAGGAGGAGAACAGGTCGGCCCGCTCCTCCTTGAGCTGCGGCGCCAGGTTGGCCTGCCGCACCCGGCGGGGGAGGGAGTCCCCGGCGCCGCCGATCGGCGGCGTGAGGGCCAGGGCTGGGGGCGAGGTCTCCGGCTGGGCGAGGCGCTCGACCACCGGCTCCCTGTTCTCGTTCTCCACCACGATCTCCTGCGGGAGCAGGAGCACGGCGCTCGTCCCGCCGTACGGCGAGGTGCGCAGGGAGACGCGGATGTTGTGCCGCCGGGCCAGCAGCCCGACGACGAACAGCCCGAGCCTGTCGCTGTCGGCCAGGTCGAACTCCGGCGGGTCGGCGAGCCGCGCGTTGAGGTGCGCCAGCTCCTCCGGGGGGATGCCGAGCCCGCGGTCCTCCACCTCGACGGCGAAGCCCCGGGCCACCATCTCCCCCCTGACCAGCACGCGGGTCTGCGGCGGGGAGAAGACCGTGGCGTTCTCGATCAGCTCGGCGAGCAGGTGGACGACGTCGGTGACGCTGCTGCCCGCGAGCGAGTACCCGTGCGGCATGTTCACGTCCACCCGCAGGTAGTCCTCCACCTCCTCGGTGGCGGCGCGGGCCACGTCGTACAGCCTGACCGGGTTGCGCCAGCCGCGGCCGGGCACGGCGCCGGACAGGATGATCAGGCCCTCCGCGTGACGGCGCATGCGGGTGGTGAGGTGGTCGACGCCGAACAGCCGTTCCAGCAGGTCGGGGTCGGTGATCTCCTTCTCCAGGCCGTCCAGCATGCCGAGCTGGCGCTGCAGCAGCGACTGGCTGCGCCGGGCCAGGTTCAGGAAGACCTTGTTGACGCCCTTGCGCAGCTCGGCCTGGCCGACGGCCGCCTCGATCGCGGTGTGCTGCACCGAGGTGAAGGCACGGCCGACGTTCTCGATCTCGACGGTGTCGCTGGTCTGGGCCATCGGCGGGGTCTCGGCCGCCACGTCGACGTCCTCGCCGCGCCGCAGTCGCCGTACGAGGTCGGGCAGCCGCCGCCCGGCCAGGTCGGCCGCGGCGCGGTGCAGGGTGCTCAGCTCGCCGGTCACCGTACGGGCGAACCGGAAGGAGATGAACGCGGTCGCGAGCACGGCCGCCAGGCCGAGCGCGCCGACGATGCCGATGTTCCAGAGCACGCCCTGGGCCAGCGGCACGGCGCGGGCGGCGGTGGCGTCGGCGGCCGCGTTGGTCGTCTCGGTGAGCTGGCGGGTCAGGGCCTGGGCCGTCGTCGGCCAGGCGATCGCCTCCGGGGGGAGCGGCTGGCCCGGCCGCACCCTGGCGATCACGTCGTCCTCCAGAGAGACGAACGACGTGTAGACCGGGGTGGAGTTCAGCGTGCCGTACTGCTTGAGCAGGCCGGCGTCGAGCTGGCTCGTGCCGAGCTGGTAGAGCAGGCGGCGCTTGCCGACCATCCCGGAGAAGGCGTCCCGCTCGTCCTGCGTCATCCGCCCGGACGCCTGCGCCCCCAGCACGAGCGCGGACTGCTGGCTCACCAGCTCGCGGCTGCGGGTGATCAGGATGAGCGCCTTGGTCTGCTCGATGATGTCGATGTCCGGGGAGATCATCAGCCGGTCGTAGACCTGGTGTGCGGTCTCGACGACGGCGCTGTACTCCTCGATCACGTCGAGGCGGGTGAGCCGCTGGTCGTCGACCTGGCCGCGCAGGACGTCGAGCCGGTCCATCTGCCTGATCAGGTCCTGGACCCGGTCCCACATGGCGGAAGGCGTCTCGTCCCGGGCCTGCTCCGACAGGCGGGTCAGCAGGACCGCGGTGGCGTCGGTCTTGCGGCGCTGCACCTGGAGGTCGGTACGCAGCGCGGAGGTGCGCCAGGCGAGGTAGCTCACCGACACGAACCGCTCGCTCTGCAGCTCGTTGATGGCCTCACTGACGGGATAGACGATGTTGTCGTAGACCTTCTGGATGCGCAGGAGCTGCTGCCCCTGCTCGATGGTCAGGGTGGCGGCGAACCCCCAGATCACCACCAGGGCGGTCACAGGCACCAGCAGGATCGCGAATATCTTGAAGCGGATGGACCGTTTCCGACCAGCCATCAGACCTGCCCGTCGGTTACACATGTGTTAACAGTGGCGAAACCCTAGCAATCCGTGAGCTGGGCCACCAGGGATCGTTCCTAACGACTTGGGCCACAGCCCCATATCAGGACAGTCTCGACGTTCCGGAAGAAAGCTCTTGCCTAGCTCTGTCTAGTTGTCAGACAATCCTCCCATGAACTCCAGATCGGGCCCTCTCGCGGTCGTCGCGGCGGCCGTCCTGTGGGGGACCGCGGGCACCGTGGGCGCCTTCGCCGCCGCCGGCTCCGTCTCGCTGGCCGCGGCCCGCCTCGTGCTCGGCGGGGCCCTGCTGGGCGCGTTGGCGCTGGTCAGGCACCGCCGGACCCGCCGCGACTCCCACGGGAACGTTCCGGCACGCTGGGCGCTGGTCCTGGGAGCCGCCGCCGTCGCGGCCTACCAACTGTGCTTCTTCGCCGCGGTCGCCAGGACGGGCGTGGCGATCGGCACGGTGGTGGCCATCGGCAGCGGCCCGGTCTTCACCGGGCTCCTGTCCTGGATCGCCGGGCGCGAGCGGCCGAGCGGGCGCTGGGCGCTCGCCACGGCCGCAGCCGTCGCCGGATGCGCGGTGCTCGTCACCGGCGGGGGAGGGGCGACCGGCGGCGCGGACGCGGGAGGCGTCGCGCTCGCCCTCCTCGGCGGGCTCCTGTACGCCTTCTATGCGGTCGTGGCGGCCCGGGCCATCGGCAGGGGCATGGAGTCGGGGATCGTCATGGGCGTTCTGTTCGGCGGCGCGGCCGTGCTCATGCTGCCGGTCCTCGTGCTGACCGGACCGGCCTGGCTCGCACGCCCGGGCGGCCTGCTGGCCGCGCTCTACCTCGGCTGCGCCACGACCGGGCTGGCCTACCTCCTGTACGGCCGGGGCCTGCGCACGACCCCCGTCGCCACGGCGGCCACGCTCGCGCTGGCCGAGCCGGCCGTCGCGGCCCTGCTGGGCGTCGTGGCGTTGCGCGAGCACCTGTCCCTCGTCTCGTGGGCCGGTCTGGTGCTGCTCGCCCTGGGGCTGGTCGTGGTGGCGCTGCCCGCCGGGGCGCGCATGCCGGACGCCTCCGCACCCGGGACGCCGAAAGCGCCGGCCGGGAGCCGCCACTAGGCTCGGCACCGTGACCACGCTGAGGCCCGTCTCCACCGTCGAGGCGCTCGCCGCCGCGCTGCGCGAGCGGGTGCTGTCCGGGGACATCGAGCCGGGGGCCGCGCTGCCCGAGCAGGAGCTGTCCGCCCGGTACGGCGTGGCCCGCCCCACCGTGCGGGAGGCGCTGGCGCTGCTCGTCCACGAGGGACTGCTGCGGCGCGAGCGCAACCGCAGCGCGTATGTCCCGATGATCACCTCCGCCGACCTGGCCGACCTCATGTACGTACGCGGGCCGCTGGAGGAACTGATGGCGCGGGCCGTCGCGGGGCGCCGGGTGGCGGCGGCGGAGGAGGCGCTGGACCGCCTGTCCGGCCTGCCCCCGGGCGCGCCCTGGGCGGCCGTGGTGGCCGAGCACATGGCGTTGCACGAGGCGCTCGTCGCCGCGGCCGGCAGCCCCCGCCTGGAGCGCCTGTACGCCACGCTCGCGGCCGAGACGCGGCTCGGGCTGGTCGGGCTCAGGCGCGCGTACGAGGATCCTCACGAGCTCGCGGCGGAGCACGCCGCGCTGTTGCGGGTCATCGCCGAGGGGCCGGCGGACGCGGCCGTCCACGCCGTGCGCGAGCACCTGCGGTGGCGGCACCCCTGAGCCGCAAGGGTTTCCGGGCGGCCCAGGACGCCGATTCTCTTGCAGGGTGCCGCTTCAAGTCGTCACAATCGCGCCCATGCACGGCAACCCAGTGCCGGACACCTATGTGTACGTCACCGAAGAAGGCGTGACACGTCACTACGCCGACGGCAGCGTGGAGGCCCTCGCTTGGGAGGACGTGGTCGAGGTCCGCGTCGGCGCCCATGCCGGCCAGGATCCGCCAGGCCAGCCGGAGGACGTCTTCATCGTCCTGCTGGACCGTGAGGGCGAGGGCTGCGTGGTCCCGCACTCGGCGACCGACGCGAGCTTCCTGGCCCGGTTGCGCTATCTGCCGGACTTCGACCTCGACCGGCTGAGCACGGCGGTCGCGAGCGCCCGTTCCGACTACGTCGTCGTGTGGCGCAGCCCGGAGCCGCCGTCCCCGTTACCCGACCTCGAATACGACTAGAAGTCCCGGGCGCCGCGCCGGCCCAGGTCGCACGCGCTCTCCGCGTCCACTCGCCGCAATCCGTTCATTGACGGCAACGGCAATGTCGAGTGCGATTTCAGAGTCGATTCGAACAGAGGGAATTTTTGGCGCATTGGTGCACACGAAAGCACAAATATGGCAATACTTCCCGTACAGGTGACCGGGAAGGTCTGGATTACCCCTTACGGTCGAGTGAATAATACCGGTATATGACTTGATGGTGGTCGGTGGCGGCATCTTGGACCGTTCCCGTCAAGTCCTTCAGGTGGGCTCATTGCGACCAATTGTGGACAGGAGGCGTACGTTCCCTACTGGGCGGTCGCTGTCTAACATCATCTTCGTGCGGGCGCGCCCCGAATTTACTGAGGCGTGGGTCAACCATTGTGACCCGAGGGGCGTCAATCACCTGGACGGTCCGGCTACCTAGGCGCGGTGAGATGGAATCGCAGACGGAGTTGGCGGAATCGGGGTCTTTTCCCCGCGAAGTCCATGTGCGGCTGCCGGTGAACGTGTCGACGCGTTCCTATTCGAGAATCCTCCTGGTGGGAGACCTGCTCTGCGCGGCACTCGCCCTCGCCTGCGTCGAGTTCACCCGGCTGTGGTTCGGCGCGTTCATCCCGGTGTACGACATCGCGTTCGGCGCGACCCTGACGATCTTCTGGCCGGCGGTCGTGGGCGTCGCGGGCGGCTATCGCAGACGCACCCACGGTGAGGGGACGGAGGAGTTCCGCTCGGTCGCCCAGGCGGGCCTGGGACTCGTCGCGGCCGTCGCGATCGGGGCATACCTCACCCAGACCAACGTGGCGCGCAGCTATGTCATGGCGATGCTGCCGCTCGCCACCGTGCTGACACTGCTGTTCCGGCACCGCATGCGCAAACGGCTGCACCGTCTGCGCTCCAAGGGACAGCACATGCGGCCGATCGTGGCCGTGGGGCACCGGCAGTCCATACACGAACTGGTGCTGCAGCTCAGGCGGCAGCCGTACCACGGCATGCGGGTGGTGGCGGCCTGCCTGCCGAACGCGCAGTACCGGAGGCAGCGTTCCGACGTCGACGGCGTGCCCGTGCTCGGAGACTTCAGGGACGTGCCGGCCGTGGTCGACAAGGTCGACGCCGAGGCGGTCGCGGTCCTCGCGTGTCCCGAACTCCACGGCGCCGCGCTGCGCCGCCTCGCCTGGGGCATCGAGTCGCGGGGGACCGACCTGTTCGTCGCCCCGGCGCTGATGGACGTGGCGGGGCCGCGCATCAGCGTCCGCCCGGTCGCGGGGATGCCGCTGCTGCACGTCGAGCACCCCGACCTCCAGGGCTCCCGGCGGCTCGTCAAGAACGCCTTCGACAAGATCGTGGCGGCCGCGTCGCTCCTGATCCTGGTCTTCCCGATGCTGGCCATCGCGGCGGCCGTCCGCGCCACCAGCCCCGGCCCCGTGCTGTTCCGGCAGACCAGGATCGGCAGGTACGGCCGCGAGTTCCACATGCTCAAGTTCCGCACCATGGTCGTGGACGCGGAGCGGCTCAGGCCGGTCCTGGCCGCGTCCAACGAATCGGACGGTGTGTTGTTCAAAATTCGGAACGATCCACGGATCACCCGCGTGGGTCATCTGCTGCGCCGTTACTCACTGGACGAGCTGCCCCAGCTCCTCAACGTGCTGCGCGGGGAGATGTCGCTCGTCGGGCCGCGCCCGCCGCTGCCCGCCGAGGTCGAACAGTACGGCACGGACGTGCACCGGCGCCTGGTCGTGCGGCCGGGCATGACCGGACTGTGGCAGGTGAGCGGCAGATCGGACCTGTCCTGGGAGGAGTCGGTCCGGCTCGACCTGCGGTACGTGGAGAACTGGTCGCTCATGCTGGACCTGCAGATCCTGTGGAAGACGTGGTCCGCGGTCACCGGCGGCAGGGGGGCCTACTGACATGAAGGCCCTCGTGCTCGCTGGCGGGTCCGGCACCCGGTTGCGGCCCATCACGCACACCCGGGCCAAGCAACTGGTCCCGGTGGCCAACAAACCCGTCCTGTTCTACGGCCTGGAGTCGATCGCCGCCGCCGGCATCGGCGAGGTCGGCATCGTCGTGGGAGACACGCAGGACGAGATCGAGGCGGCGGTGGGCGACGGGTCCGGATTCGGTCTGCAGGCCACCTACCTCCGCCAGGAGGCGCCGCTCGGGCTCGCGCACGCCGTGCTGATCGCCCGCGACTACCTCGGCGACGACGACTTCGTCATGTATCTCGGCGACAACTTCATCGTGGGCGGCATCGAGAGCCTGGTCGAACGCTTCCGCACGCGGCGGCCCAGCGCGCAGATCATGCTGACCCGGGTGAGCGACCCCCGCCAGTTCGGCGTCGCGGAACTGGACGCGGACGGCCGGGTCGTGCGCCTGGAGGAGAAGCCGCGCGAGCCGAAGAGCGACCTCGCCCTGGCGGGGGTCTACCTCTTCACCCCGGCCGTGCACGCGGCGGTGGCGGAGCTCAAGCCGTCCTGGCGGGGGGAGTTGGAGATCACCGACGCGATCCAGTGGCTCATCGACGCGGGCCACGACGTCGAGCCGTCGGTCATCTCGGGCTACTGGAAGGACACCGGGAACGTCACCGACATGCTCGAGGTGAACCGGCTCGTGCTGGAGTCCCTGGAGCGCCGCATCGACGGCGACGCCGAGGACTGCGAGTTCATCGGGCGGGTCGTGGTGGAGGCCGGCGCCTCGGTGCGCTGCTCCCGGATCGTCGGCCCCGTGGTCGTCGGCCCGGGGACCGTCATCGAACGCTCGTACGTGGGCCCGTTCACGTCGATCGGCGCCGACTGCGTGGTGAGGGGGAGCGAGATCGAGTACTCGATCGTGCTGTCCCGTTCGTCCATCGACGGGGTGCGGCGGATCGAGGCCTCGCTGATCGGCCACGACGTGGAGATCACTCCGGCGCCGGACACGCCGAAGGCGCACCGGCTGGTGCTGGGGGACCACAGCAGGGTCCAGATCAGCTCCTGACCGCCGTCCCTCCCGGCCCGTCCGGCACAATCCCTTTCAGCCCCGAGCTCGAAGCAGGTGTGGACCTTCTGTGAAGTTACTCGTCACCGGCGGCGCCGGGTTCATCGGCTCCCATTACGTCCGTACGGTTCTCACGGGCGGATACCCGGCCTTCGCCGGGGCGTCCGTGACGGTGCTCGACCGGCTCACGTACGCGGGCAGCCTCGCCAACCTCGCCCAGGTCGAGGGGCGGTACGACTTCGTCCACGGCGACGTGTGCGACGCGGACCTGCTCGGCGAGGTGGTGCCCGGCCACGACGTGGTGGTGCACTTCGCGGCCGAGTCCCACGTCGACCGGTCCATCGACGGCGCGGCGGAGTTCGTCCGCACGAACGTCCTGGGCACGCAGGCGGTCATGGAGGCGTGCCTGGCCGCCCGGGTGAGCCGCGTCGTCCACGTCTCCACGGACGAGGTGTACGGGTCGATCGAGACGGGCTCGTGGGACGAGAGCGCGCCGCTCGCCCCCCGCTCGCCCTACTCGGCGTCGAAGGCGGGCGGCGACATGATCGCCCGCGCGTACGCGGTCACCCACGGGCTGCCGGTCTCCATCACCCGCTGCGGGAACAACTACGGGCCGTACCAGTACCCCGAGAAGGTCATCCCGCTGTTCATCACCAACCTGATCGAGGGCCGGCCCGTCCCCCTGTACGGCGACGGCGGCAACGTCCGCGACTGGATCCACGTGGCCGACCACTGCCGGGCCGTCCAGCTCGTCGCCGAGGTGGGCGAGCCCGGGGAGGTCTACCACGTCGCCGGCACGGCCGAGCTGACCAACCTGGAGCTCACCCGGCGCCTGCTGGACCTGCTCGGCGCCTCGCCCGACCTCGTCAGGCGGGTCGAGGACCGCAAGGGGCACGACCGCCGCTACTCCCTCGACGACCGGAAGCTCCGGGCCCTCGGCTACGCGCCCCAGGTGTCCTTCGACGCCGGCCTCGAGGCGACGGTGCGGTGGTACGCCGACAACCCGTCATGGTGGAAACCGCTGCGGGCGGGGAATCGGTGACGGCGTCGCCATGAGGTGGCTGGTCACGGGCGCCACGGGCATGCTCGGCGCCGATCTCGCCGCGCTGCTGGCCGCCGAGCGCGAGGACGTCGCCGCGCTGTCCCGGCGCGATCTCGACCTGTGCGACCCGGCGGCCGTCCTGGCGGCGGTCCGCACGGAGAAGCCGGACGTCGTGGTGAACTGCGCGGCGTGGACGGCCGTGGACGACGCGGAGACGCACGAGGAGGAGGCGCTGTCGGTGAACGGCCACGCCGTGGGCCCCCTCGCCGAGGCGTGTGCGCGCCACGGGGCCACGCTCGTGCACATGTCCACCGACTACGTGTTCGACGGCACGGCGCGAACGCCGTACGCCGAGGACGAGCCGGTCGCCCCCGTCAACGCGTACGGGCGGACCAAGGCGGCCGGGGAACGGGCCGCCCTGCGGCACGGCGGTTACGTCGTCCGCACCGCGTGGTTGTACGGCGCGCACGGGCCGAACTTCGTCAGGACGATGGTCAGGCTCGCGGCCGGGCACGACACGGTGCGGGTGGTGGACGACCAGCGCGGCCAGCCCACCTGGACGGGCGACCTGGCGGCTCAGATCGTGCGGCTCGTGCGCGCGCAGGCGCCCGCCGGGATCTACCACGGGACGAACGCGGGCCTGACGACGTGGTACGGCTTCGCCCGGGAGATCTTCCGCCTGCTCGGCGCCGACCCGGACCGCGTCAGGCCCACGAACAGCCGGGATTTCCCGCGCCCGGCCCGGCGCCCCGCCTACGGCGTGCTCGGGCACGACGCCTGGGGCAGGGCGGGGCTGGCGCCGATGCGGGACTGGCGTGCGGCGCTGCGTGACGCCTGGCCCCGGCTCGTCGCCGCGAAGGAGTTGTGACGTTCGCGGGCGTCCGCGCGATAACCCATGGACGGCATCCCACGGACGGCAATCCCGTGGCGGCTTCTCATGGACGGTGGGGATCGTGGAAGGACCGGTGGCGCGCGCCGTGGAACGGACTGTCCCCCGATGACGGCGCCGGGACGGGCACACAGGCGGTCGGTGCTGGGCACGACGCTGGACGCGCTGACCATGCGCGAGGTCGTCGCCGCCTGCGTGGCGGCGGTGGACGGCGGCGGACGGCTCGACATCGGCGTGGTGAACGCCGCCAAGATCGTCGGCATGCGCAAGGACCCCGAGCTGCGACGCTCGGTGCTCGACTGCGACCTCGTGCTCGCCGACGGCCAGGCCGTGGTGTGGGCCGCGCGCCTGCTGGGCCACCGGCTGCCGGAACGCGTGGCCGGGATCGACCTCTTCACGGAACTGCTCGGGGAAGCGGAGCGGCGCGGATACCGGCCGTACTTCCTGGGCGCCACACCGGAGGTGCTGGCCCTCCTGATCGAGCGGGTGCGGCGTGACTTCCCGGGCCTGCGGATCGCGGGGCATCACGACGGCTACTTCCCGGTCGAGGAGTCGGCGCGGGTGGCCGAGGAGATCGCGCGGTCCGGGGCGGACCTGCTGTTCCTCGGGATGACCTCGCCGAAGAAGGAGATCTTCGTCCGCGACTGGGGCGCGGTCACCGGGGCGAAGGTCGTGCACGGGGTGGGCGGCGCCTTCGACGTGCTGTCCGGGCGCACCCGCCGGGCGCCGCGCGCCTGGCAGCGCCTCGGGTTCGAATGGCTGTACCGCCTGCTGCAGGAGCCGGCGCGCCTCGGCCCGCGGTATCTGAAGACCAACGGGAGGTTCCTCCTCCTCGTGGCCGCCGGACTGATCCACCAGGGCCGCGGCCGTCTCGCGAGTTCCGTCGATTCTCTGGAGTGACAACGTGACGCAGCACCGCAGAATCGCCCTGCTGGGCCCGGGCGCGCCGGCCGATCTGCTGTCGGCCATGGTGGACCTCGCGGTGCGCGGGCTGCCGCCCGGCTACGTGGACGGGGAGTTCGTCTTCACCCGCAGGGGAGTGCGGCGGCCCGACGGCACGTGGAGCGCCGTTTCGGAGGGGCGCAGCCTCCGCTATTCGGCGATCGTCGCGCTCGGCGTGGCCACCCTGCCCGAGGAGCGGCAGCGTGCCGCTCTCGCCGGCGACACGGCCCTCGACCTGGCCGGGCACCTCGTCAAGCGGCTGCCGGACGTGCGCGGGCTCGGCGACGCGGCCCTGATCTGCTGGGCGGCGGCGGAGACGGGGCATCCGGGGCTCGACGAGGCGCTGCGGCACCTGGCCGAGATCCACGGGCTCACCTCCTCCGGTCAGGTGTACACGGTCGAGGCCGCCTGGGAGCTGGCCGCGCTCGTCGCCGCCAGGACGGTGCTCGGGGCCGGGAACGAGCTCGACGGCCGGCTGGAACGCGCCCGGGCCCGGCTGCTCGGCGGTCTGGCGTCCGACCGCCTCTACCGGCACGTGCTCGGCCCGGCGTCCGGGCCGCTCGTGCCCTGGTATCGCGCGCACGTCGGCTGCTTCGCCGACCAGGTGTACCCGCTGCAGGCGCTGGCGCGGCTGCACGCCGCGGTCGGCGACCCCGACGCCCTGGCCGCGGCCGAGCGGGTGGCCGCGGGCATCTGCGCGGCCCAGGGCGACGAGGGGCAGTGGTGGTGGCACTACGACGCCCGCACCGGCGCCGTGGTCGAGGGGTATCCCGTCTACAGCGTCCACCAGCTCGCGATGGCTCCCATGGCCCTGCTCGACCTCGCCGACGCCGGAGGCACGGCCCATCTCGACGAGATCGCCGAGGGCGTGCGCTGGATGAGCGAGCGGCCCGAGTCCGACGAACCCCTCATCGACGAGCGGCTGAGCCTGACCTGGCGGAAGGCGGCCAGGGCGGACCCGAAGAAGCTGGTGCGCGGCCTGCGGGCGGTGGCCACCCGCACGCGTCCCGCGGCCCGGCTCGCCACTCTCGACCGGCTCTACCCGCCGGTCGCCGTCGACCGCGAGTGCCGCCCCTACGAGCTGGGCTGGCTCCTGTACGCCTGGCTGTTCACGCTCCCGCGCCCCTGAGAGCGGCAGCGGGCATCGGCTGAGAGCGGCGGCGGCGCCGGCGTCACGACTCCGGCGCCCGGCTGCTCTCGTCGCGCAGCCAGGTCGTGTAGTCGCCCGCCCGTACGGCGCCGCGCGCCCTGCGCCGCGCCAGCACGGTGACGCCGGCGAAGACGGCCGCCGCCGGGAGCAGCCACGGCTCCCGCACGGCGATCCGGACCAGGTCGCCCGGGCTCGTGCGCGCGGACGGGCCCTCCGGCCCGGTCTCGCCCTCCAGTTCGCTCACGCTGGTGACCGCACGGACGCGCCTCCGCAGCAGGTCGGCGAACGTACGGGGGGTCTGGATGCCGGCCCGCGCCTCCGCCACGACCGCCCGCTCGGCCTCGCCGAACGCCAGGGAGGCGGCCAGGTCGTCGGCCATGACCGGCGGGAGCGCGCGGATCCGTTCGTTGCCCTCCTCGGTGACCGCGATGACCCCGCGGCCGAACAGCCCCGTGCGCACGTGCGGAAGGCGCGTCCAGATCGCGTAGTACGCGCGTACCGCCCAGGGCCGGCCGGCGAGCGCCAGCTCGCGCTCCGGCGCCGCCGCGAGCGGCCCGCCCGGCTCGCCGAGACGGGCCACGAGCGCGCGGACGCCCGCGGTGGTCACGGTGACGTCGGCGTCCACATAGAGCCTCGGGAAGCCGCGGGCCGACCGGTCGCCGAGGCGCAGCGCCTCGCGCTTCGACGCGACCGGCGTGCTCAGCACGCGCACGCCGTGCGCCCGGGCGACCGACTCCGTCTCGTCGGTGCACCCGTTCGCGACGACCACGACGTCGAACTCGCCCGGCCGGGCGTCGCCCAGCAGCCCGGAGAGCAGACGACCGAGGACCGGAGCCTCGTTGTGCGCGGGGATCACGACGCTCATCACAGGAGCAGTATGGGCCCCGCCGCCGGGGTCAGGAGGGCTGATATCTCGGGAGGATCCCGGAATCCAGCGCCTGGCCCAGTGTGGGCGCCGCCGCGTCCTTCTCCGACAGGATCGCCTCGCCGTCGATCCGCCAGTCGATGCCGATCCCCGGGTCGAGCGGATGCACGCCGTGCTCGCGCCGCGGGGCGTACGGCTGGGAGCAGAGGTAGAGCACCGTGGCCCGCTCGCTGAGAGCGACGAACCCGTGGCCGAGGCCCTCCGCCACGTACACAGCGCGCCGGGACACGTCGTCGAGCACGAGCCCCTCCCACGCGCCGAAGGTGGGCGAGCCCACGCGCACGTCCACAACGACGTCGAGCACGGCGCCGGAGACGCAGGTCACGTACTTGGCCTGGCCGGGCGGCACGTCGGCGAAGTGGACGCCCCGCACCACACCGCGCCGGGAGACCGAGCAGTTGACCTGCGCCAGCTCCATCGTGTGCCCGACCGCCTCGCGTAACTCTTCCGCCCTGAAGCATTCGAGGAAGTCGCCCCGGATGTCGCTGTGGATTCGCGGAGTGAAGCTCCACGCCCCCTCGATACTCATCCGCTCCATGGGCGGAAGCATGGCACAGCGTCTTGTAACGATCGCAGTCCACTGCCCGACTTATGACTGTCGGACTCCGGTGCTGGGGGGGAAATGCCAGCTCAGTTTCTGTCGGTAACGCCTGCCCGGAATTCATTAGGGAAACGGCCGGCGCAAAGCCCTTCGAGCGGCCGGAGGGGGGCCTGATGACGGCGTGCCGGCTGTGCGGCTCCGCGAGCCTCGTCGGCGTGGTCGACCTCGGCGCGACACCGCCGTGCGAGCGGTTCCTCAGCGCGGAGCAGCTCGACGAGCCGGAGGTGACCTATCCTCTGCACCTGCGGGTGTGCACGGACTGCTGGCTCGCCCAGATCCCCGCGCTCATCACGCCGCAGGAGACCTTCACCGAGTACGCCTACTACTCGTCGTACTCCACTTCGTGGGTGGAGCACGCGCGGCGGTTCGTGGCGGACGCGGCCGAGCGGCTGCGCCCCGGGTTCGTGGTCGAGGTGGCGAGCAACGACGGCTACCTGCTGCGGCACGTTGTGGAACGTGGCATCCGGTGCCTCGGCATCGAGCCGTCGGTGAACGTCGGCCAGGCGGCCAGGGACAACGGGGTGCCGACGCTCACGGCGTTCCTCGGGCCGGGCACGGGCGCGGCCGTACGGGCCGAGCACGGGCCCGCCGACCTCGTCGTGGCCAACAACGTCTACGCGCACATCCCCGACGTCGTCGGCTTCACCCGGGGGCTGCGTGCGCTCGTGGACGACCGGGGCTGGGTGTCCATCGAGGTGCAGCACCTGCTCACCCTCATGGAGCTCAACCAGTACGACACGATCTACCACGAGCACTTCCAGTACTACACGGTCGCCTCCGCCGAGCGGGCGCTGGCGAGCGGCGGGCTCGCCCTGGTGGACGTCGAGCTGCTGCCGACCCACGGCGGCTCGATCCGGCTGTGGGCCCGCCCGACCGAGCTCGGCGCGGAGCCGAGCCCCCGTGTGGCCGAGGTCCTGGCGGCCGAGAAGGCCGCGGGGCTGCACGAGTTGTCCGGCTACGCGCAGTTCGCGGAGCGGGTGGCGCGGGTGCGGCGCGAGCTGCTGGGGTTCCTCCTCGACGCCGCCGCACAGGGCAGGACCGTGGTGGGCTACGGCGCCCCGGGCAAGGGCAACACGCTGCTCAACCACTGCGGCGTCCGCCCCGACCTGCTGCGCTACACGGTCGACCGGAACCCCTACAAGCACGGCCGGTTCACCCCCGGCGCCCGGATCCCCGTCCTCCCGCCGGAACAGATCGCCGCCGACCGCCCTGACTACGTGCTGGTGCTCCCGTGGAACCTGCGTGAGGAGCTGACCGCCCAGCTCTCGTACGTACGCGAGTGGGGAGGCCGGCTGGTCTTCCCGATCCCCCGCTTGGAGATCGTGTGAAAGTCGTCCTCTTCTGCGGCGGCCGGGGCACGCGGATGCGCAGCGACCTTCCCGGCGGCGACATTCCCAAGCCGATGCAGCTCGTCGGCCCCCGTCCGCTGCTCTGGCATGTGATGCGCTATTACTCATATTTCGGGCATCGGGATTTCATCCTCTGTCTCGGATACGGCGCGCAACATATCAAGAATTTCTTCCTGAATTATCAGGAAACGGCGTCCAACGATTTCGTGCTGCGCAACGGCCGTGTGGACCTGTTGTCCACCGACATCTCCGACTGGTCGATCTCCCTGGTGGACACCGGTCTTGATTCGCCCATAGGGGAGCGGCTTCGTCGGGTTCGCCCCTATCTTGAGGGCGATGAGATCTTTCTGGCGAACTACGCGGACGTGCTCACCGACGCCCCGCTGTCCGACATCGTCGAGCGGTTCAGGGCCGCGGACGCGGGTGCGTCCATGATGGTCGTCCCGCCGTCGAACACCTTCCACTGCGTCGACGTGGGCGAGGACGGCAGGGTAGGCGCGCTCACGCCGGTCAGCGAGATGCCGCTGTGGGTCAACGGCGGCTTCTTCGTGCTCCGCCAGGAGATCTTCGACCACATCCCGCAGAACGGCGACCTCGTGGCCGACGGCTGCACGGAGCTCGCCAAGCGCGGCCGGCTGCTCGCCTATCCGCACCGCGGCTACTGGCGGCCGAGCGACACCGTCAACCAGCGGCTGGAACTGGACCGGGCGTGGGCGCGCGGCGACCGGCCGTGGGCGCTGTGGGAGCACGAGTGATCGGGCTGCGGCCGGGCCACGTGCGACGGATCGCGGCGCTCGGGGCGCACTGCGACGACATCGCGATCGGGGCGGGCGGCACGTTGCTGACCGTCTGCGCCGCGCGTCCCGGCGTCCGGGTGGACGCCCTGGTGTTGTCCGGCGGCGGCACCGAGCGGGAGGACGAGGAACGGGCCGCGCTCGCCGCCTTCTGCCCCGGCGCGGACCTGCGGCTCACCGTGCTGAAACTGCCCGACGGGCGGCTGCCCGCCCACTGGGACGAGGCCAAGACCGCCGTCGAGGAACTGCGCGCGGAAGGCGACCCCGACCTGGTCGTCGCCCCCCACCGGGGCGACCTGCACCAGGATCACCGGGGCCTGGCCGAACTCGTGCCCACCGCGTTCCGGGACCACCTGGTCCTCGGATACGAGATCGTCAAGTGGGACGGCGACCTCGGCCGTCCCTCCGTCTACCAGCCGCTCACCCCCGGCGTCGCGAAGGAGAAGGTCGCCCTGCTGCAGAGCCACTACCCCTCACAGCGGCACCGCCCCTGGTACGACCCGGAGGCGTTCCTCGGCCTCGCCCGCATCCGCGGCATCGAGTGCCACGCGCGGTACGCCGAGGCCTTCCACGTGGACAAGCTCACCCTCGACCTGGAGAACTGATGCGGCTACTGCTGACCGGACACCAGGGCTATCTCGGCACGGTCATGGCCCCGGTGCTCGCCGAGGCCGGCCACGAGGTGGTCGGCCTCGACTCGGGACTGTTCGCCGACTGCGTGCTCGGCCCCCCGCCCGCCGACCCCGAGACGTACGCGGTGGACCTGCGGGACGTCGGGCCCGAGCACCTGGCGGGGTTCGACGCGGTCGTCCACCTCGCCGCGCTGTCCAACGACCCGCTCGGCTCGCTGGCCCCGGAGCTGACCTACGACATCAATCACCACGCCTCCTCGCGGCTGGCCAGGCTCGCCAGGGACGCCGGGGTGCGCCGGTTCCTGTACGCGTCCACGTGTTCCGTGTACGGCGCGTCGGGCGGCGACGACCTCCTGGACGAGGACGCCCCGCTCCGCCCGGTGACCCCCTACGCGGAGTCGAAGGTCCGGGTCGAGGACGACCTGGCCGCGCTGGCGGACGACGACTTCACCCCCGTCTTCATGCGCAACGCCACGGCCTTCGGATTCTCGCCGCGGCTGCGCGCCGACATCGTGCTCAACAACCTGACCGGCCACGCGTGCCTGTCGGGGGAGGTGCGCGTGCTGTCGGATGGCACGCCCTGGCGCCCGCTGGTCCACGCCCGCGACATCGCGGAGGCGTTCGCCGCCGCGCTGACCGCGCCCAGGGAGGCGGTGCACGCCAAGGCGTTCAACGTGGGCACCGAGCGGAACAACCTGACCGTGGCGGAGATCGCGGCCGAGGTCGTCGAGGCCGTGCCCGGCGCCACGCTCGTGATCACCGGTGAGACGGGCGCCGACCCGCGCTCCTACCGGGTGGACTTCTCCCGCATCCGGGCCGCCCTCCCCGGGTACGAGGCCCGCTGGTCGGTCAAGGACGGCGCGGTGGAACTGGTCGACGCCTACCGCGAGTACGGGCTGACCAGGGAGGACTTCGAGCGCCGCTTCACCCGGCTCGCCCGGCTGTCGGATCGGCGGGAGGCCGGCACCGTCGACTCCTCCTTACGCCCATGAGCGAGATGCACGCGCTGGTCCGGCGGCTCTACCCGCTGTGCCGCAGCATCACGGGAGCCGGGCTGCGGCAGACCCTGGAGATCATCGGCGAGTCGACACCGCTGGAGATCAGCGAGGTGCCCACGGGCACCCAGGTCCTCGACTGGACCATTCCCAAGGAATGGAACATCCGCGACGCCTACATCGAGGACGCCGCCGGGACCCGGGTGGTCGACTTCGCGGCGTCCAACCTGCACGTGGTCGGCTACAGCGTGCCGGTGTCGGCGACCATGACCCTGGACGAGCTCCGCCCCCACCTGCACACGCTCCCCGGCCAGCCCGGCCTGGTGCCGTACCGGACCAGTTACTACGCCGAGACGTGGGGGTTCTGCCTCAGCGAGAACACCCTCGCCGGGATGGGGCCGGGACCGTACGAGGTGCGGATCGACTCGACCCTCGCCGACGGGCACCTGACGTACGGCGAGCACGTGATCCCGGGCCGCAGCACGGACGAGGTCCTCGTCTCGTGCCACGTCTGCCATCCCTCGCTGGCCAACGACAACCTCGCGGGCGTCGCGGTGGCGACCCGGCTGGCGCGGCTGCTGGCGGAGGAGGAGCGGCACTACACCTACCGCTTCCTGTTCGCGCCCGGCACCATCGGCTCCATCGCCTGGCTGGCGCGCAACCAGGACCGGGTCGGCAGGATCAGGCACGGGATCGTGCTCGCCTGTGCGGGAGACCGGGGCCCGATCACCTACAAGCGCAGCAGGCGGGGGGACGCCGAGATCGACCGGGTCTTCGCGCACGTCCTGCGGGACCGCCCGCACACCCTGGTGGACTTCTCCCCCTACGGCTACGACGAGCGGCAGTACTGCTCGCCCGGGTTCAACCTGCCGGTCGGCTGCCTGACCAGGACCCCGTACGCCGGCTATCCGGAGTACCACACCTCGGCGGACGACCCGGACTTCGTCTCCGAGGAGGCGATGGAGGACACACTGGACGCCTGCCTGCGGGCCGTGCGGGTGCTGGAGCGCAACCGCACCTACGTGAACCTCAGCCCGTACGGCGAGCCCCAACTCGGCAGGCGCGGCCTGTACGAGTCGCTCGGCGGGCGCAGTGACACGAAACAGGCGCAGATGGCGATGTTGTGGGTGTTGAATCTCTCCGACGGCGCCCACAGCCTGCTCGACATCTCGGAACGTTCTGGCCTGTCGTTCGACGTGGTGGCGGACGCGGCCGAGGCTCTGCTGGTCGCGGGACTGGTGAAGGAGTAGCCGGATGACGCAGTTCGAGGCCTCCGCACGACCGATGGCCCTCGGCCTCAAGGTCGGCGAGGTGGTGGAGGTCCGCGGCGTCGAGGAGATCATGGCCACACTCGACGAGAAGGGCGAGCTCGACGGCCTGCCCTTCATGCCGGAGATGCTGCCGTTCTGCGGGCGGCGGATGACGGTGCACAAGGTGGCGCACAAGCTCTGCGACACGGTGACCGGCACGGGCATGCGGCGGATGCGCGACGCCGTGCATCTCACCGGGCATCTCACCACGGGGGCGCGCTGCGACGGCTCCGCCCACGGCGGCTGCCAGACCGCGTGCGCGCTGTACTGGAAGGAGGCCTGGCTCAAGCGGGTGGACCCGGGCGGGCCCCCGCCCGACCCCGCGCCGGAGCCCCTGCGCAGCCTCCCCCTCCTCGAGGTCAACACGTGCAGGGAGCCGGACGCGGACGGCGAGGTGCGGTATCGCTGCCAGGCGACCGAGTTGCTGCGCGCCGCTCCCGAGGCCCTGCCCTTCAGGGACCTCGGCCAGTACGTCACCGACGTCCGCGTGGGCAACGCGGGCGTCCTCGCCACCCTCCGCACGATCTTCTTCGGGCTGTTCAACCGCTTCCAGCGCGCGACCCGCAGGTTGCCTCGCTGGATGCGGTTCAGGGACGGCATGGAGTGGGGTTTCGTGCCGCCCGGCCCGAACACCACGACTCCGACCGAGCTGAGCGACCTGCAGCCGGGTGAGCTCGTGCGGATCAAGCCGCGGGACGCGATCGTCGCCACCCTCGACAAGAGGCGGCTCAACCGCGGGATGGGGTTCGAGGAGGAGATGGCGCGTTACTGCGGGCGGGTGGCCCGGGTCGCCGCGCGCGTGGAACGGTGCATCGACGAGAAGACCGGGCGGATGCTGCAGATGAAAAGCCCCTGCATCGTCCTCGACGGCGTCGTCTGCGCGGGTGTGTACAAGGCCAATTGCCCCCGGGCGTTCGTGCCGTTCTGGCGGGAGATCTGGCTGGAGCGGGTCACCGAGGAGAACTAGGAATCGGGGAGTGCCGATGCGACAGAGCCAGGACGCGGAGTCAGCGGAGTCAGCGGAGTCAGGGCAGCCAGGGGCCGGGGAGCCGCCGGACGGCGACGCCGGTCACATCCGGGAGATCGGCCGCAAGGCCGGACGCGGGCTCGGCTGGAGCCTGCTGGGCACCCTGGCGACCCGAGCCGGGTCGTTCCTCATGGGCCTCGTCCTGGCCCGTCTGCTGTCCCCGGAGGACTTCGGCATCTACGCGGTCGCGCTGGCCGCGACCCAGTTCGTCATGGTCGTCAAGGACATCGGCATCATGGCGGCGGTCGTGCAGTGGCGGGGCAAACTGGAGGACGTCGCGCCCACCGCCACCACCCTCTCCATGATCTCCGCCGTCAGCCTGTACGGCGCGTTCTACGTGGGTGCGCCGTACTTCTCCCGGCTCGCGGGCAGCGAGGAGGCCACCCCGGTCGTCCGGATCCTCACCGCGGTCATCCTCATCGAGGCCATCACCGCGGTGCGCAGCGCGACGCTGCTGCGCAGGTTCCACGTGGGCAAGAGCGCCAAGGCGATCCTGGCGGGGTTCCTGGTGAACGCTCCTGTGGCGATCGCGCTCGCGGCCGGGGGCGCCGGGCCGTACAGCTTCGCCTGGGGACAGGTGGCCGGCGCCGTGGTCACCGGCGTGTTCATGCTCGCCTACGCCCGGCTGCCCTGGCGGATGGGATTCGACCGGGACGTCGCGAAGAGGCTGTTGTGGTTCGGCATCCCCTCCGCGGCGGGCATCGCCCTGGAAATCGTGCTGCTCAACGTCGGCTACATCATCGTCGGCGCCATCATGGGGCCCGACTGGCTCGGCTTCTACCTGATGGCCTTCAACGTGTCGAGCTGGGTGCCTGGACTGATCGGCACCGCGATCCGCTCGGTGTCGATCGCCGGCTTCTCGCGGCTCGCCGAGCGTGACGAGGAGTCGCTGTCGCTGGGCGTGCAGAAGTCGGTGCCGATCCTGATCGCCACGATCCTGCCGCTGGCGGTGGCCATGGCGGTGCTCGCCCACCCGCTCATCCACTTCCTGTACGGCGACAAGTGGGGTCAGGCGGCCGGCGTCCTGCGGTTCCTCGCGGTGCTGATGGTGGTGCGCATGCTCACCTCCTTCGCCCTGGACATCCTCAACGGGCAGGGCGCCACCCGTTCGACCGTCTGGATGAACCTGGGGTACGGCGTGGCCCTGATCCCCGCGGTGATCGTGGGCACGCACCTCGACGGCATCCGGGGCGCGGCTGTCGGTCAGGCGGCGGCCGCGCTGCTGGTGGCCCTTCCGCTCGCGCTGCTCGCCGTGCAGCGCACCGGGGTGCGGCTGCGGCCGGTCCTGCCCCAGCTGGTGCGGCCGCTCGCCGGGGCCGCGGTCTCCTTCGCGGTCACCGTGGGCCTGGCCGCGCTGACTGAGGGCAGCCAGTTCCTCCAGCTCGTCGTCGGTGGCGCCGGAGGACTGCTGGTCTACGTGCTGATCGTGGTGCCGCCGCACCAGATGAGGACCGTGGGCGGTCACGTGATGGAGCGGCTGCCCGCCGCGCACCGGCAACCGGCGCCGGCCGAGGCGACATCGAAGGAGCGGTGAGTTGGGGGATCCACGGAGACTCGTCTCCATCGGCATACCGGTGCGCAACGGCGCCGACGGGCTGGAGAAGGCCGTGCGTTCCGTCCTCGCCCAGGACCACGAACGGCTGGAAGTCGTCATCTCGGACAACGCCTCCACCGACGGCACGGAGGAGCTGTGCCGGCGGCTCGCCCGGGAGGACCCCCGGATCGTCTACCACCGCCAGCCCCGCAACCTCGGCATCCTCGGCAACTTCGTCGAGGTGCAACGGCTGGCGCGGGGCGAGTTCTTCCGCTGGATGGGCGACGACGACCATCTCGAGCCGCACTGCGTGTCCCGGTCGCTCGAGCCGTTACTGGCCGACGACCGGCTCATCCTGGTGACCTCGGACATGGCCTACACCAACCCGGACGGCTCGGCACACCGGCCGGCCTATCGGGGCACGGGGATGCTCTCCGGGGACCCCGTCGAGCGGCTGGCCGAGCTGTGGGCCGCGGCCACCACCGAGCACCTGCTCCTCGACCCTCTGTACGGCATGATGCGGCGCGCGGCGGTGGTGGGCATCAGGAGACCGTTGATGATCCGCGAGGACGAGGTGTACGCCACCGTGCTCGCCCTGACCGGGCCGTGGGGCCACGTCCCCGAGGTGCTCGCCCATCGCAACCTGCGGTGGAGCCGGCTGCCGCACATCGCCCGGTCCCTCGGCGTGCCGGTGTGGACCGCGCACTTCGCCAACACGATCCAGTTCCGCGCGATGTACCGCGCGCTGCGAGCCGGGGGCCTCACCCCGGAGCAGCTCCGCCGCAGCCGGGCCCTACTGGCCCGCTTCTACGGGCGGCGTCAGCGCCAGGTGCTGACCCACCGCGCCCGCAAGCTCACCGGTCTCGCCGTTCGCCTCGTGAGGGGGTGAACTCCGGGTGCCGGGTGCCGATACGGCCCGGGCGGGCGGCTACCGCCGGAGGACCGCCGCCCGCAGCGCGCCCCAGCCCCGGTGGCGCTGGAACGGCAGCTCGAAGACCGTCGCGAACAGCCACGCCGCGAGCAGCGTGAGCGGCACGGCGAGCGCCAGGGTGGCCAGGAACATCGGCACGCCCGGGGCGAGCCGGGGGCCGAGGACCAGGCGGTTCACCACCACGACGATCGGCGCGTGGGTGAGGTAGAGGCTGTAGGAGAACGAGCCGAGCCGGCGCAGCGCCCGCGTGTCGAGCAGGCGTACGAAGGGCCGGGGCCGGCCGGCCGCCACGGCGGCGAGCAGCAGCCCGACCGCGGGGCCGACGGCCAGATCGATCCAGAAGTAGTGCTCGACCGTCCAGACCGAACCACGGGCGACGATCAGCATGACGACGGGGGCGGCGGCGGCCAGGGCCAGCCAGGGCAGGCGCGACGGCCACGGCGACCGCTCCCCGTGTGCATCTCCGTGTGCATCCCCGGGCGCCGCCGTGCGCGCCGCCGCTCCCGCGGCGACCGCGCCGATCGCGAAGAGCACCGCGAACTGCGGGGTCAGCCGCGTGAACAGGTCCACCGCGGGGACGACCGGCGCGAGCAGCCCGATGAGGGCCACGACGACGGTGAGAGCGGTGAGCAGCACGGCCGCGCCGGCTCGCCGCAGCACGAGAAGCATCAGCGGGAACACGATGTAGAGCTGCGCCTCCACCGCGATGGACCAGAAGGCGCCGTTGGGGCTCGGCGAGCCGAACAGGTCCTGGACCAGCAGGCCGTAGACGACGACGGACTTCACGGTCGGGCTCTCCTGCCCGGGCTGCGGAATCAGCGCCCACGCGACCACGAGGCTGAACAGCAGGGCCGCCCAGTACGGCGGGAGGATGCGCCAGGCCCGCCGGTAGGCGAACCGGCGCAGGCCGTTGAGCCGCCAGCCCGACCGCGCCGGCGAGACCGCCAGCGAGAACCCCGACAGGACGATGAACACCACCACCGCGAGGTGCCCGTAGACGAGCCATCCGGCCCAGGCCGGGCCCGTGTCGGCGGGGAAACCCGGGAAGGAGAGCAGCCGGCAGTGGTGCAGGACCACGAACAGGGCGGCGAGGCCGCGGATCCCGTCCAGGCCCGGCAGGCGTGCGGGCGCGCGCACCGCCGGGGTGGTCGCGGAGGTGGACGGGGCCGTCGCCTGGTCCGCGCTGGACTCCATACGCCGCACTCCCGTCGTCGCCCGGCCCGATCGCCGCAACGTATATCGGAGGGACCTCGCCGAACGTAACCGCCCGGCGCGGGACGCCGGAACGTTGTAACGTGACAGCCGCGCGTGACGATGTATCCAAGCAGAGTTCCGGACGCCTGCTGGCAGGCCGATGGCACCGGATCACGCCGGGGGGATACGTGGAGTTCTGGACGACGATCGCCGGTCTCCTGCGGAAGTGGTCGATCGGACTCCCCCTGCTGGCGGTCTCGATCCTGGCCGGGACGGTCACCTTCTTCGTCGTCCCGACCCGGTACGAGGCGGACACCTCGCTGGTGCTGGCGACGCCCGTCAACGGCGGCGTCTACTCCAGGGATCCGAACCGCCCGCTGCCCCGGGGCAACCCGCTCCTGCAGTTCAACGACGCGCTGAAGACGGCCGCGAGCATCGTCATCCAGTCCATGAACACGCAGGACGTGTGGACGCAACTCGGCGCGCCGAAGGACGGGCCGACGACGATCACGATCGACGACGGGCGCAGCAACCCCCGGGTCCTGGACATCAGCGGGCCGTACATCTACATCAACGTCGTGGCGCCGTCCCCGGAGATCGCCTCCAGCGTGCTGACGAAGGCGCAGCGGCGCGTCCGCGACGAGCTGACCGGGTGGCAGCAGACGCTCGGCGCCCCCTCCTCGACCTACCTCACCGTCGCCAACATCGTGCCGCCGTCCAAGCCGGAGGCCATGACGTCCGCACGGTGGCAGGCGGCGATCGGCGCCGGCATCGTGGTCGCCTGCGCGGGTCTCGGCCTGGTCTACGCCCTGACGCGCCGAGGCCGGCGCCCTCTTCTCCAGAAGGCCCCGCCGCCTCCGTACGATCCCGCGCCGCCGGCCGCCGCCGTGCTCCCGGCCGTCTCTGCGGCCCCCGTCGTCCCCGCGTACGAGGACGGTGACGACGACGTGGACGTGGTCCTGTGGGACACCCAGGAGATCGTCGTCGTGACGGAGCCGGTGAAGGGGCAGGACGCGGCCGATACGCGGCGCGCCGACACCGACCGTCGCTTCGCGAGCGTGCCCAGAAACGCGCGCACGGACGACGACAAGGACTGACGCATGGACTTCTGGGCGACGGTCCTCGTCCTGTTCCGGCGGTGGTACGTCACCTTCCCGGTCTTCGTGCTCGTGCTCGCGGGGGCGGCAGGCGTTTACGTCATGTTCCCGAAGACCTTCGTGTGCTCCTCGAGCCTCGTGCTGACCGTCCCCCGCGACGGCGGGAGCCTGCCCTCGGACCCCAAGTTCCCCAACCCGGTGACGAACCCGCTGGTCAACGTGGACAGCGGGCTGGGCCTTTCCGCGTCGATCCTCATCCAGGGCCTCACCACGAGCGAGGTCGCGCAGCGGGTGGGCGTGACGCCCGGCGGGCGGACCACGTTCAAGGTCAGCAACGGCACGACCAATCCGGAGCTGATGATCACATTGCCGTTCGTCGTCATCTCCGCCGAGGCCCCGACGCCGCAGGAGGCCCATGACGTGGTCGCGCGCCTCGACCGGATCGCGCAGGACAAGCTGATCGAGCAGCAGCGCGCGCTCGGCGCGCCGCGGGCCACCTATCTCAAGGCGTTCGAGGTCGTGCCGCCGACCACCCCCGAGGAGAAGACGGGGAGCAGGCTGCGGGCGGCGTGCGTCGCGCTGGCGATGGGCCTGTTCCTGAGCCTGGCCGCCGCGTTCGCCGTGGAGAGCTGGGCGCAGGCGCGGCGCGCCCGCGGGTCAGGCGCCGCGAAGTCGCGGGCGTCGCTCAACGGGTCCGCCTTCCCCTCCGACGCGCGGACGACCTCGGCGCCATTGCTGCGGCGCTGACCGCCGTGACCAGCTGACAGCCGTGACCATCGGGAGTCCCGTGAGGATCGAGAGCCCGCTGCACCCGCTGCCTGGGCCGCGCCGGCGCGCCGACGGCGCGACGCTCGCCTGCCTGTTCGTGCTCGCCCTGCTGCTCATCCCGGCCCGGCTGGTTCTGCGCGGGCTGCCGATGTCCCTGACGCTCGCCGACGTCGTCGCCCTCCTGCTCCTCCTCGTGTGGCTCCTGGCGCAGTTCACCACCACACTCGGCGCCGCCAAGGGCGCCAACCCCGTCCGTACCGGGATCTTCGCGTACGGGATGGCGTTGCTGACCTGCTACGGCTTCGCCAGCCTGGGATACCTGCCCTCGGACGAGCTCAACCTGGCGGACCACTCCCTGGTGCTGTTCGCCGGGTATGTCGGGCTCGTGCTCATCATGTGCGACGGCGTACGGGGGCGGGACCGACTCGACTTCGTGCTCAAGACCGTCGTGGTGGCCGGGGCGATCGTCTCGGTCGTCGCCACGTGCCAGTACCTGCTGGAGTTCGATCCCACGACCTATATGACGCTGCCCGGGTTCCGGCACACGTCGGTGGAGGGCACGGAGACCGTGATGTCGCGGGCGGACCTGCGCCGGGTGGCCGCGACGCTGGGCCACCCCATCGAGTTCGGCGTCTTCTGCTCGATGGTCCTGCCGTTCGGGGCGCACTTCGCCCTCCAGGCACGAGACCGGGGCGAGCCGGCGACGCGCTGGTGGCTGTGCACGGTCCTGATCGCGGCCGGGCTGATGTTCTCGGTGTCCAGATCGGCCGTGCTCGGGCTGGTCGTGGTCGGCGCGGTGCTGTTCGCGGGCTGGCCGCTGAGGCGCTGCCTGGTCGGCCTGGCGGGGCTCGTCGTGTTCCTGGGCGTGATGAAGGTGGCCGCGCCCGGACTGCTCGGCACCTTCTACAACCTGTTCGCGAACGCCGGCTCCGACGACAGCATCCTCTACCGCACGCACGACTACCCCTTCGCGCTGACCGAGGTCGCCAAGCATCCGATCTTCGGCCGCGGCATCGGGACCTGGTATCCCTACAAGCACCAGGTGTTCGACAACCAGTACCTGCTCTCGCTGGTGGAGACCGGTGTGGTCGGCGTCGTGGCCTTCGTCGGCATCATCGTCTGCGGGGTGGTCGTGGCGCTGCGCGCGCGGCGGCTCAGCGGCGATCCCAACGTCCGCAACCTCGCCCTGACCATCGCCGCCTGCCTGCTGGTTCCGCTCGTCGGCGCGGCCACGTTCGACCTGCTGTCCTACCCCGGCGTCACCGGCCTGATGTTCCTGCTGATCGGGGCGTCCGGCGCGCTGCTGCGCGCGGTGAAGGCGGAGAACGCGGCCGCGGCCCCCGCCCCGGAGACGGCCGCGGCGGGGCGGGCCGGGCTACGCCGTGAGGCGGCCGCGCAGCTCGGCCCAGGATCCGGCTGACGAGTCCCGGCCGCTGATCGCGCCGACCGGCAGCGGCCACGGGAGCGCGAGGTCCGGGTCGTCGTACCGTACGGCGAGGTCCTCCGACGGGTCGTGCTCCCGGTCGATGCGGTAGCACACGTCGGCCTCGGTCAGCGCCTGGTAGCCGTGCAGGAGGCCGGGGGGGACGTACAGATGGGCGAACGTCTCGTCGTCGAGCAGCACCGACAGGTGCCGGCCGAAGGTCGGCGAGCCGGGCCTGGCGTCCACCAGCATGTCCAGAACCGCGCCGCGGGCGCAGCGGACGAGCTTGCCCTCGCCCCGCCCCGAACGGCCGTGCATGCCGCGGACGGTGCCCTTGCGGGAACGCGACTGGCTGTCCTGGATGAAGGCGGCGGGGTCGAGCCCGTGCTCGGCGGCGACGGCGGCGTCGAAGGTCCGGGTGAAAAAACCGCGCTCGTCGTGATGGGGAGTGGGGACGAACAGCAGCACGCCCTCCAGGGCGAGTCGCGTCACTTTCACATGAGAGTAGTCGCGGTGGACGGCCCGGCCGTTACGTCGCGCTCTGCTATGTCGCGCTCTGCTGTGGCAGTGCCCGCATGCGCCTGGAGGGCCGCAGCAGCGCCACCAGCGAGGCCCGTGCCGTACGTCGGCCGGCGAGCGCACGCAGCGCCTCACCGAGGACGACGGCCACGTAGAAGGCGAGGGAGGAGACGGGACCGCGCCGCCGCCTGAACAGCCGCACCCGGTTCACCGTGAGCAGCGCGGCCAGGACGGGGTTGACGTTCGCCTCGCCGCCGATGTGCTCGACCACGGACTCCGGCTCGTACCAGAGCGTCCACCCTCGGTCCGCCGCCCGCAGCGCGAACTCGGTCTCCTCGCTGTACAGCAGGAAGGACTCGTCCCACGGGCCGAGGTCGCGTACGGCCGCCACGGAGACGAGCAGGGCGGCCCCGGTCGCCCAGGCGGCGGTGCCGGGGACGAGGTAACGGCGGGGATCGGTGATCACCTCGCCGAGGCGTCCGATCCGCCCCGCCAGCCGTCCGCCGATCAGCGCCTCGGCCAGCGCGCCGCGAACGGTGGGGGCGCGGCGCAGCGAGGGATGCGTGTGGCCGTCCGGGCTGACCAGCCGGGGTACGGCGATGCCGCGGCCGGGAACGCGCAGGGCGGCCGCGAGACGGGCGAGCGCCCCTTCGTGGGCGCGGCAGTCGGGATTGAGCACGGCGACCGCGTCGACCCGGTCGAGGAGCCCCTCGCGGTCGAGGGCGGCGACGCCCGCGTTGATGGCCGCGGCGTAGCCGGCGTTGCGGCCGAGCCGCACCACCGTCGCCCCGGCCCGCTCGGCCAGCGGCACGGACTCGTCGCATGACGCGTTGTCGGCGACGACCACCTTCACGAGGTCGGCCCCTCGCGCGCCCGCGGGGAGCGATTCCAGGCAGTCTGCCAGCACGCGCGCGCTGTTGTAGGTCACGACGACGACCGCGATCCGCGGAGTCTCGGACATGCGGCCCTCCGGGGGTCGGGAACTGCCCGCCAGGCGCATGCTAGAGGCGGCGCCCACGGGAGGCAATCCACCGTCCGGCCTTCGGATGGCGCTGTAACACGGGCCGATTCACCGCACGATAAGCAAGGTGGGGCCTCGCCGTCCCGAGCCGCCGAAGGAGTGCCCGGCGGCTCGTGCGGGCGAGCGCGGGGGCGAAGGATCGACAGACACCTTTCAGCCGGCGGCGATGGAGAGACCGATGCAGGAGACCCAGGCGTTCACCTTCCGTCGGGATGAGCTGTTCCCGCTGGCCGACCGCCGGCGCCAGGACTTCCTCGGCGCCTCGCCCTTCCGGCACGTGGTGATCGACGACTTCCTGCCGCCCGGCGCGCTGGAGCCGATCCTGGAGGAGTTCCCCGAGCCGCGGGACGCGAGCTGGCAGCAGTTCGACAGCGCCCGTGAGGTCAAGCTCGCGCTGTCGAACACCGAGCGGATGGGGCCCGCCACCCGCCACCTGCTCGCGGAGTTCAACGGTCAGGTCTTCCTCGAGTTCCTCGAACGGCTGACGGGGATCACGCAGCTCGTCTCCGATCCCTACTTCGAGGGCGGCGGCCTGCACCAGATCAAGTCCGGCGGGTTCCTCAAGGTGCACGCGGACTTCAACCGGCACCGCAGGATCAACCTCGACCGCCGGCTCAACGGTCTGCTCTACCTGAACAAGGACTGGAAAGAGGACTACGGCGGTCACCTGCAGCTCTGGGACAAGGACATGACCCGGTGCGAGCACAAGATCCTGCCGGTCTTCAACCGCTTCGTCGTCTTCGCCACGACCGATGACGCGAACCACGGCCACCCCGATCCGCTGACGTGCCCGGACGACCGTGCCCGCCGTTCGATGGCGCTGTATTACTACACGAACGGCCGGCCGGAGGAGGAGGCGGGCGCGGACCACACGACCCTCTTCAAGCAGCGGCCCGGTGAGGAGTGGAAGAGCAGTTTCCGCCAGACGGTGAAGCGGT
Source organism: Microbispora siamensis (assembly GCF_016863095.1). Classification (GTDB taxonomy): domain Bacteria; phylum Actinomycetota; class Actinomycetes; order Streptosporangiales; family Streptosporangiaceae; genus Microbispora; species Microbispora siamensis. The sequence continues at coordinate 73,160 of NZ_BOOF01000017.1, forward strand.
GGACGCCGCCGGCGCTGGTGGACCTGCTCAGCCGGGGCGGCAAGGCGTAGCAGGACGCGTCACCGCCGGTTTTCCCGGCGCGGTACGAGGCCGCCCGCTACGGTGATGACGGCCGGAGATCCGCACGGACGACGGCGCTGACATGCCCGCACGAGGGGCACAGGGGGGAGAGCGCGGTGGGTCGGTTCGCGATGGGCGTCTCCGCGGTCACATCACATCACGGCGTCCGCTTCGCCCGCGGGTTCGGTGCGGCATGCGCCGGCCGCTGACGAGGCGTACGGCGGTCCTGCTCGCGGGAGCCGTACTGGTGACCTCGCAGACCGCGTGCCAGGCGACGACGGGGGACGGCCCGGCACGTCCCACGCCCTCGGTGACGTCGGCGGGGGCCACGCCGAGCCCCGCGACGTCACCGTCGCGGACGGCGGCGTGGCCCGGCCCGGACAACACCGGGGTGCCGAAGGGGATGCGGTTGCGCCCGTCCGGGTCGATCACGGTGACCAAGGACGGCACCGTCATCGACGGCCTGGAGGTGCACGGCTGGATCACGGTCGAGGCCGACGACGTCACCATTCGCAACACCCGGGTGCGCGGTAACACCGACTGGTGGGGGATCCTCCAGCGGCAGGGGCACAGCGGGCTGACGGTCGAGGACGTGGAGATCTTCGGCAACGGCAGGGTGCGCACGCAGTTCGGCGTTCTCAACCAGGGTGGCATGATCACCGTGCGGCGTGCCGATATCCACACGATTTCCAATGGCATCAGCACGGAGCAGGGCCTGATCGAGGACAACTACGTCCATGATCCCAAGCTCTACAAAGGCGATCACGTGGATATGATCATTTCCTCCGGGCCGCCCGCCCCGGGAACTCAATTGATCATTCGGCACAATACGGCGATCAATACGCTCGACCAGACCGGTGCCATCGCGTTGTTCCAGGATTTCGGCGTCGTCCACGACGTGACGGTGGAGGGCAACCTGCTGGCGGGCGGCGGCTGGACGTTGTACGCGGGGGCGGGTGTCAAGGGCACCTCGTCGAATATCAAGGTCATCGGCAACGTCTTCAGCCGGAAGGTGTGGCCCAAGGGGGGATTCGCCGGTCCGGTGGCGTACTGGGACGCCCATGGCCGGGGGAACGTATGGCGGGACAACGTCTGGGAGGGCGGCGGGAAGGTAACGCCCGAATAACACCCTTTGTCACCGCAATGCGATTAATACGCGGATTGGGACTCATGTAGATTGAGCTAAAAATGAGCTCTTTTGCGAAAACGGTCCACATCCTGTGTCCGGTGTGGCTACCCTCCCGAAGGAGCCTCCCCTAATAGAGGCGGACAGTCGGCATAACCGTGCACCGGAAGGAGTCGACTGTGCGGACACGTAAGGAGACCCGGAAAAGCGGGCTGCTGGTCGTGGTGGGTCTGTCCACCTTCGCCATACTCGTCGGCGGCGGATGCGGCATAGTCGGCCAGGACGCGTCCGACGGGACGGTCACGCTGACGGGCGCCGGTACCCGAGGCGGAGACCGGGACGCTCACAGGAACCCGCGGGCGGCCGGCGCCGAGGCGGTCCGGGCGTCGCCCTCCTCATCCCGCGCCCGCAGGGGCGCCACGCCGGCTCCCACCGGCCGGCGGACCCGGCGTCCGCGTCCGGAGCCCACCTGGTGGACCTCGTTGCCCCCGCAGAGGGGCCACCGGCACACCGTGCGGCCCACACCGAGGGCGTCCTGGACGCCGAAACCGCCGGTGTCCCCGTGGCCGGGCACCTCTGCCGGTCCCAGGCCGGGCGCGTCGCCGACCCTCCGCCCGACGCATCACTCCACCTTCCGCCCGACCTTCCATCCGACGCTGCGGCCGACGCCGAGCCCGTCACGGAGCGTCGTCCCCTCTCCAAGCGCCATCCCGTCCCGCAGCGCGATTCCGTCTCACAGTGCGGTCCCGTCTCGCAGCGCCGTCCCTTCACCTGAGACGACGCCCTCACAGCGGCCGTCGCCCTCGCACGGTCCGACAGCCGGCGCGACGCCGTCGCGCACCCCCAGCCCGGACCGGCCCTCCCCGACGCCGTCGAAGTCCGCGTCCGCACGTCCCTCGCCGACGACCCCGGACGAGCCGGCGCCGCCGCGTACGGGTGACTGGCCGGGCCCGGGCGACACGGGTGTCCCGGAGGGCGTCACGCTCAAGAGGTCCGACTCGCTCGTCATCACGAAGGACGGCACGGTCGTCGACGGACTGGACGTCTACGGCGACATCACGGTGGAAGCGGACAACGTGACCATCCGCAACACCAGGGTCCGCGGGCAGAAGGACTACTGGGGAATCCTCCAGCGCGAGGGCCACTCGGGCCTGACGGTCGAGGACGTCGAGGTCTTCGGCAACGGCAAGGTGCGCACCCAGTTCGGGATCCTCAACCAGGGCAAGATGATCACTATTCGGCGGGTGGACATCCACACGATCTCGAACGGCATCTGCACCGAGCAGGGCCTGGTGGAGGACTCCTATCTCCACGACCCCAAGTACTACCCCACCGACCACACGGACATGATCATGAGCACCAGCACGCCGGCCAAGGGCACGCAACTGATCATCCGGCACAACACGGTCGTCAACACGCTCGACCAGACCGGCGCCATCGCGCTGTTCCAGGACTTCGGGGTGATCCGCGACGTGACGGTGGAGGGCAACCTGCTGGCGGGCGGCGGCTGGTCGCTGTACGCCGGCGCGGGCGTCAAGGGCACCTCGTCGAACGTCAAGGTCATCGGCAACGTGTTCAGCCGCAAGGTGTGGCCCAAGGGCGGGCACGCCGGTCCGGTGGCCTACTGGGACGACGAGGGTCCCGGCAACGTCTGGCGGGGCAACACCTGGGAGGACGGCGGCGCCGTCAACCCCGACTAGACGGTGACTCCGGCTAGACGGTGACCGCGACAGGCCGTGACGTCGACGAGCGGCCGGGCCCCGGTGGACCCGGCCGCTCGTCCGGCGTCACGCGCGCTTGTAGGCGATCACCGACTTCACCAGGCCGGCCAGCCGCTCGAATCGGATCCGCGAGCCGGGGAAGTAGTGCCGCATCTCCGTCACGCTGAGCAGTTCGACGTCCATCACGATGCGCCGCGCCGCCTCCCGGTCGGAGGTCGGCGTGTGGATGAGCGGCCAGCGGCGGAGGATCTCCGTACGGGCCGTCAGCGGGAGGAACTGGAAGCCCGGGAACAGGAAATGCGGCTCGACCGGGAAGTAGCGGTAGGGCGTCTGCACCCAGTGCCGGTCGGCCAGGGCGTGCACGGTGTCGGCGAAAATCTGCCGGCGCTGGTGACCGCCCACGTGCTCGATCACGGCGTTGGAGAAGACCAGGTCGTACGTGCCGTTCCGGATCGCGGCCGGCAGGTCGCAGGCGTCCGCGACGTCGGCGCGCAGCCAGGACGGCAGGTCCGGCGGCGGCTGCTCCAGGTTGACGATGTGGACGTGGGCCGGTCTGACCGGGGCGCGCAGCCAGGCCCCGGCCGTCCCCCCGAGGTCGATCACGTTCATCCGGCCGAGGTCGGGGAAGCACTCGGCGAACCAGCTCCACCGCCGCGCCCGGGCCTTCGCGCCCAGGGAGTCGGGAGCGTCGACGAAGCGGTTGCGCAGGGCGTTCAGACGGCTCATGGACGGGGCTCCTCTGATACGGGGCTCCTCGGGGTGCGGAGGCTCCTCGATGCCGGAACGATCAGTGCAACGATCGCAAACTTCCGCCGTCGCCGCTGACGTTCCCGGCCTTCGTGACGTCCTCGCGACCGCTCGGGCATCGGGCGGCCGATCACCGCGCAGCCGTCTCCGGCCTCTCCAGCGGGGCCCTGACGCTCCGGGCGGCCGGGGTCATCAGCCCTTGCCCTCGTAGGCGAGCGCGACATCCTCCGGCATGCGCTCCAGATCGGAGACGCGCAGGAAGTCGCGAAGCGTGGTGCCGGTGCACGCGCAGTCGACGTTGGGCGCCTCACGTCGCGCGATGACGTCGTCCAGATCGACCGTACGGAAGTCGATGCTGAAGCGGGTCTTGCCGGACGTGTTCGGCACCGACGAGTGGAGCTGGTTGCCGGAGAAGATCAGCACGCCTCCCGGCTCCGGCACAACCGTCACGCGGGGCTCCAGCTCGATCGGCTCCTCCGGCCGGGGCTGCTCCCGGGTGTCGGTGCCGATGTGCTGCGCCGCGGTGAACCGGCTGGTCCGGTTCCACTCGTCATAGTCGTAGCGGGCGGAGCCGTTCTTGACGGGAGCGCTCCAATAACGCGGATGGAACGTCATCACGTTCTCGGGTACGACCTCGTAGATCGGGATCCACCAGTTGACCTGGCTCAGAGGCGCCGAATACCAGGTGTCCCGATGGGGGTGGAACGCGTAGGCGATTCCCGTGGTGAGGTAGTCGTCGGATGTCGACGACCGCATCCTCGGCACGTCGAAATACGTCCGGTCGGCATCGCAGCCGAAGGAGAGCAGCAGCGCCCGCAGCAGTTCCTTCGAACGCGGGTGATGAATGAATTTCGGCTTGAGCTCGGAAAGGATCGCGGCGAACTTGTCCACGGGCAGTTCGTGCTGCGCAGTTTCGGGGTCCAGACCGCGAAACGCATCACCGATCAGCTCCCGCGCGAACTCGATCAGTGCCAGAGATTCGGGACGGGCCGGATACAGGAAGACCTGCCCGTCGTAAAGGCGTGTGCGGCGCTCTTCGTCCGCCAGAAGGGGGCCTGAGAAGATAACGGTCACGGTACGGCTATCGCCTTCCCGGAGTCATCTGTTACCTGTGCTCGCCATACCAGGCCAGCGTCCGCCGCAGTCCTTCTTCCAGGCCGACGGACGCCTGCCAGCCCAGGACGTCGGCGGCCGGCCCGACGTCGGCGGCCTGGGCCACGTCCAGGGGGCGGTCGGCGATCACGCCGAATCGCGGCCGGAGCGAGGTGCCGGAGATGCGGAAGAGCAACTCCACGGTCTCCCTGACGGAGGTGAGAATCCCCGTGCCGACGTCCAGCACCTGGCCGGTGGCCTTCTCGCTCTGACCGGCCAGGACGAACGCGTCGACCACGTCGTCCACGTACACCCAGTCGGCCGGCTTGCTCCCGCTGCTCAGCCGCGGCTCCTCGCCGCGCAGGAGACAGAGCGCGAGGTACGGCACCAGCTTCCGGGTGTCCCGCTGGCCGGGACCGTAGACCATGGTCGGCCGCAGCACGGTGACCGGGACGTCCCACAACCGGTGGAAGAGCTGTGCGTAGCCGGTGGCCGCCCACTTGGCCATCGCGTACGGCGAGGGGGGCGGGGACTGCTCGTTCGAGGGCCGAGGTTCCTCGCTGGAGCCGCAGAGGATCACCCGGGCTCCGGGGAGGGCCGCGGCGTGAGTCAGCAGGTTCACCGTGCCCAGGAGGTTGCTCTCCAGGGTGGGCAGCACCAGTCCGCCCTCCCTGGCCCCGTTCACTTCGCCGGCCAGGTGGAACACCACGTCGGGACGTACGGCGCCGAGGAGTTCGCCGGTCGCGGCGGGGGCGCGGAGGTCGGCCCGGTGCCAGACCTCCCCGGCGGACGCCACCGCGGGCGGCCTGCGGCTGACGGCGTGGACCTCGGCGCCGAGTGCGCGCAGCCGGCGGACCAGGCGGGAACCGATGAAGCCCGCCGCGCCCGTCACCAGAGCACGCGTTCCGGCATAGGTCGAGCCCTCCCCTTGGACGGAGGACTGTGACGACGGCCGGGGATCGATCGCACGGGGCGGGGGCATGGGCTCTCTCCTCGTATGCTCGATCATGGTGCGTCTCGGCAGGGGGGACGGCCGGGTCGTGACCGGGGTCGACGAGGCTGAACTTGTTCAGGCCCGGTTATGCGGAAAGGGACCCGTCCGAAGACCGGTCCCTTCCACGATGGTCATGCTCAGCGGATGGTCCAGGTGTCCCCGCCGTGGAGCAGGTCGGCGAGGCTGCCCGTGCCCTTGTCGGCCGTGGCCGTCTGGACCTGCTCGTTGAGGAGCTGGTCGTACGACGGCCGGTCGATGGAGCGGAAGACGCCGATCGGCACGTGCTCGAACGCCGGCTCGTCCAGCCGCGACAGCGCGAACGCCAGCGACGGGTCGGGGTTGTGTGCGTCGTGCACGAGGATCTCTCCGTCGGAGACCTCGGCGCGGCGCACGACCTCGACGCCGCCCGTGGGCGACAGCCGTACGGCGCGTTCGTTGTCGCCGGTGCCGAAGACGATCGGCTGCCCGTGCTCGAGCCGGACGGTGATCTCGTCGCGGGTGCCCGGGTCCTTCAGGGTGTCGAAGGCGCCGTCGTTGAAGATGTTGCAGTTCTGGTAGATCTCCACCAGCGAGGCGCCGCGGTGCTCGGCGGCCTGGCGCAGCACGCCCTGCAGGTGCTTGCGGTCGCTGTCGATGGTCCGGGCGACGAACCCGGCCTCGGCCCCGAGCGCCAGCGAGATCGGGTTGAACGGCTTGTCCAGCGACCCCATCGGCGTCGACTTGGTGATCTTGCCGATCTCGCTCGTGGGGGAGTACTGCCCCTTGGTCAGGCCGTAGATCCTGTTGTTGAACAGCAGGATGTTCAGGTTGACGTTGCGGCGCAGCGCGTGGATCAGGTGGTTGCCGCCGATCGACAGCGCGTCGCCGTCACCGGTGATCACCCATACCGACAGGTCCGGCCGGGAGGCGGCCAGCCCGGTGGCGATGGCCGGAGCTCGCCCGTGGATCGAGTGGAACCCGTAGGTGTTGAGGTAGTACGGGAAGCGCGAGGAGCAGCCGATGCCCGAGACGAACACGATGTTCTCGCGCTTGAGCCCCAGCTCGGGCAGGAAGCTCTGCACCGCCGCCAGGATCGCGTAGTCACCGCAGCCCGGGCACCAGCGCACCTCCTGGTCGGACTTGAAGTCCTTCAGCGTCTGCTTGACGTCCGTACGGGGGATGAGGGCCAGGCCCTTGCCGTTGAGGGTGTCAGTCACTTTCGATCACGTCCTGAATGACGGCGGCGAGCTCGGCGGCCTTGAACGGGAGCCCGCGCACCCGGTTGTAGCTGATCACGTCGACCAGGTAACGGGCCCGCAGCAGCATGGCGAGCTGGCCGAGGTTGATCTCCGGCAGCAGCACCTTGTCGTAGGAGCGCAGCACCTCGCCGGTGTTGGCGGGCAGCGGGTTCAGGTGCCGCAGGTGCGCCTGGGCCACCTTGTGCCCACTCGCGCGCACCCGGCGGGCCGCCGCCGCGATCGGCCCGTACGTCGAGCCCCAGCCGAGCACGAGCACCCGGGCGTCGCCGTCGGGGTCGTCCACGACCAGGTCGGGCACGTCGATGCCGTCGATCTTGGCCTGGCGCAGCCGCACCATCTTGTCGTGGTTGTCCGGGTCGTAGGAGATGTTCCCGGTGCCGTCGGCCTTCTCGATGCCGCCGATCCGGTGCTCCAACCCCGCCGTGCCCGGCACCGCCCACGGGCGGGCCAGCGTCTCCGGGTCGCGCAGATAAGGCAGGTAGGTCGTGCCGTCCGCACCGTTGGGCTCGGTGGTGAACAGCACCGAGATGTCCGGCAGCTCGTCGATGTCCGGGATGCGCCACGGCTCCGAACCGTTGGCCAGGTAGCCGTCCGACAGCAGCATGACCGGCGTGCGGTACTTCAGCGCGATCCGCGCCGCCTCGATCGCCATCGTGAAGCAGTCCGACGGGGTGGCCGCCGCCAGCACCGGCACCGGCGACTCGCCGTTGCGGCCGTACATCGCCATCAGCAGGTCGGTCTGCTCGGTCTTGGTCGGCATGCCGGTCGAGGGCCCGGCCCGCTGCACGTCCACGATGATCAGCGGAAGCTCCGTGGTCACCGCGAGGCCCACGGTCTCGGCCTTGAGCGCGATGCCCGGGCCGGAGGTCGTGGTCACGCCGAGCGACCCGCCGAAGGCGGCCCCGAGAGCCGCGCCCACGCCGGCGATCTCGTCCTCGGCCTGGAACGTCCGGACCCCGAACCGCTTGTGCTTGGACAGCTCGTGCAGGATGTCGGAGGCCGGGGTGATCGGGTAGGACCCGAGGAACAGCGGCAGCTTCGACTGCACCGACGCCGCGATCAGCCCGTACGCCAGGGCCTGGTTGCCGGAGATGTTCCGGTAGGTGCCCGGGCGGAGCGTGGCCGGCTTGATCTCGTAGGAGACCGAGAAGGACTCGGTCGTCTCGCCGTAGTTCCAGCCCGCCTGGAAGGCCGCGATGTTCGCCTTGGCGATCTCCGGCTTCTTGGCGAACTTGGCCTCCAGGAACTGGATCGTCCCCTCGGTCGGCCGGTGGTACAGCCACGACAGCAGCCCGAGCGCGAACATGTTCTTGGCCCGCTCGGCGTCCTTCTTGGAGATGTCGTAACCCTCGAGCGCCTTGACCGTCAGCGAGGTCAGCGGCACCGCGTGCAGGCGCCACTCGGCCAGCGAGTCGTCCTCGAGCGGGTTGCCGTCGTAGCCCACCTTGGCCAGGTTGCGCTTGGTGAACTCGTCGGTGTTCGCGATGATGTCGGCGCCCTTGGGCAGGTCGCCGAGGTTCGCCTTCAACGCGGCGGGATTCATGGCGACGAGCACGTTGGGCGCGTCGCCGGGGGTCAGGATGTCGTGGTCGGCGAAGTGCAACTGGAAGCTCGACACCCCGGGGAGGGTGCCGGCGGGAGCGCGGATCTCCGCCGGGAAGTTGGGGAGCGTCGACAGGTCGTTGCCGAACTGGGCCGTCTCCGCCGTGAACCGATCACCGGTGAGCTGCATTCCGTCGCCGGAGTCACCCGCGAACCGGATGATCACGCGGTCGAGTTGCTGAACCTGCTTGGTCACAGCTCCTCAGTCCTCCTTGACGCGCCCAGGGCTGCCTGCTGGTGGCACGTTGTCATATCCATGCTAGATCCATCGGGGTCACGCTGGTTTTTCGTAGATGCGCACTTGAGGCGCGCTCTACCGGGACTTTCCGCACCTGTGGCGCGTTCCCGCTGGTGCCTCGGCCGCCGAGGGCGGCGCACCGTCAGCTTCGCGAACCGTCCGGGCGACACAGGCCCGACGCGAGCCGGCACAGGTCCAGGTGCAAGCGGGCGACGAGCTTGATTCGGGTCACGATCCTCAACTATATGCGGGGGACTCGGATGTGACCGTCAGGTGTTCAGCCCTTGAGATCGTGCCGGGGTTATCCTCGAGACCTGGGAGGCGGTTATGAGTGGATACTTCGGCTCATATGCCGTGGTCGTCGTCCTCTTCCTCGTCGGCATGGCGATCTTCGCGGGCGGATTGTTCGTGAACCGCATGTTACGTCCCAGTCGGCCGACCCCCGAGAAGCTCACGACGTACGAGTGCGGGGTCGATCCCGTCGGCGAGGGCTGGGCGCAGTCGCAGATCCGCTACTACGTCTTCACGTACCTCTACGTGGTCTTCGCCGTCGACGCCGTGTTCCTGTTCCCCTGGGCCACCGTCTTCGCCGCCCCCGGGTACGGCATGACGACGCTGGTGGAGATGTTCGTCTTCCTCGCGTTCATCGCGCTCGGCATCCTGTACGCCTGGCGCAAGAGGGTGCTGGGCTGGACGTGACCCGACCGGCTCCGAGGAGGACAATGGACGGCATGGCGGTGACCGCATGCCCGTGAACGATCTCCCGATGCCCACGGTGGGGCCGGTGTCCCGGCTGGCGCCCAAGCCGATGAAGTTCGTGCTGAACTGGGGCCGGCGCTACTCGCTGTGGGTCTTCAACTTCGGGCTGGCCTGCTGCGCCATCGAGTTCATCGCCACGTCGATGAGCAGGCACGACTTCATCCGCTTCGGGGTGATCCCGTTCGCCAACGGCCCTCGGCAGGCCGACCTGATGATCGTGTCGGGCACGGTGACCGACAAGATGGCTCCCGCCGTACGGCGGCTGTACGAGCAGATGCCCGACCCCAAGTACGTGATCTCGTTCGGCGCCTGCTCCAACTCGGGCGGGCCCTACTGGGACTCGTACTGCGTCACCAAGGGCGTGGACCAGATCATCCCGGTGGACGTGTACGTCCCCGGGTGCCCGCCCCGCCCCGAGGCGCTGCTCCACGGGATCATGAAGCTCCAGGAGAAGATCGCCGGCGAGACGCTGGAGGACCGATACCTGCCGGGGGCCGACGCATGAGCGCTGAGGCCGTGCGTGAGCGGTACGGCTCACGCGTCACCGACTCCTTCGGCCAGGACGTGCTCGACGTGGACCCCGGCGAGTGGACCGACGCGCTGGCGTTCGCGCGCTCGGCCGGATTCGAGTTCTTCGACTGGCTGACCGCCGTGGACGAGCCGCCCGAGGCGTTCTCCGTCGTGGCCCACGTGTTCGACCCGGTCGCGTTCGCGCACCTGCTCGTGCGCACCCGGGTGCCGCGCGCGGACCCCCGCCTGCCGACCGCCACCGGCGTCTTCCGGGGGGCGAACTGGCACGAGCGGGAGACGTACGAGATGTTCGGCGTGGTCTTCGACGGCCATCCGGACCTGCGCCCGCTGCTGCTGCCGGACGGCTTCGAGGGCCACCCGCTGCGCAAGGACTTCGTGCTGGCCGCCCGGGTCGCCAAGGCCTGGCCCGGGGCCAAGGAACCGGGCGAGTCCGACCACGGCTCGCCGAGCCGCCGCAGGATGCTGCCCCCGGGCGTGCCGCCCGACTGGGCCTCCGGGTGAGAGGGGTTCCATGGCCGAGGTGCTCGGTGCAGCGGTCCGGCTGGTCGTCGTGGTGGCGGCGTTCCTGCTGCTGCCGCTGATCGTCGGGCAGATGGAGCACAAGGCCATGGCCCACATGCAGTCGCGCCTCGGGCCGATGTACGCCGGGAGGTTCCACGGGTGGGCGCAGCTCCTGGCGGACGGCGTCAAGTTCGTCCAGAAGGAGGACGTCATCCCGGCCGCGGCCGACCGGCGGGTCTTCGCCATCGCCCCGGCGGTGGCGCTCGTGCCGTACCTCGTCGTGATGGTCGTGATCCCCGTCGGCCCCGGGCTCGCGGCCGTGGACCTCGACGCCGGGCTGTTCTTCGTGCTGGCGGTGATGGGCGTCGGCGTGCTCGGCGCGATCATGGCCGGGTGGGCCTCGGCCAACAAGTACAGCGTGCTCGGCGGCATCCGGGCGGCCGCCCAGCTCATGTCGTACGAGCTGCCGCTGGTGCTCGCCGCCTCCAGCGTGGCGATGGCCGCGGGCACGCTGTCCCTGCAGGGCATCGCCGAGCAGTGGCGCTGGTGGTGGCTCCCCTGGCAGGCGATCGGGGCCTTCGTGTTCTTCGTCGCCGGCCTGGCCGAGCTGCGCCGGCCGCCGTTCGACATGCCGATCGCGGAATCCGAGATCATCATGGGTCCGATGACCGAGTACGCCGGGTTCCGCTTCGCCCTGTTCATGCTGGCCGAATACGCCGGGATCGTGGTTTTGTCCGCCCTCACGACCGTGCTGTTCCTCGGCGGCTGGCAGGGGCCCCTCCTGCCCGGCCCGGTGTGGACGCTGCTCAAGGTCTTCGCCCTGGCCTTCGTCGTCATCTGGGTGCGCGTCAGCTACCCACGGCTGCGCGAGGACCAGCTGCAGAAGTTCGCCTGGACCGTCCTGGTGCCCCTCGCCCTCCTCCAGCTCGCCCTCACCGGAGTCGTCAGGGTCCTCATCGCCTGAGCGCGATCACAACGGGCACTTCCACCCCGGCCACCCCGCCGTCGCCTCGTCCTCCCACGCCTGCAGGGTCTTACCCGCGTAGACGGTCTCGCGATGAACACTGAGCCATTCGACGAGCTCCGCGCTTCCCCGGACCTTGTCCTTCACGAGCCAGGGCTGGTCGCGAAGGTGGGCCTCGGGGATGCGGCGGTGGTCCACAAGGCACTGGACCACCGCGACGAGCGCTGGGTCGCGCCGTTGTACTTCGTCGTCCACCGGCCTGTGCGGCTTTTCGTTCCTCGTGCATGCGGACAGGGCGAGCGCCATGAACAGGAGAACTGCGGTCCTCGCCTTCAGAGCACTCACTGCTGCATCCTCATCGCTTCCTGCGCGGACCTGATCCACTGGAGCAGGGTCCTGCCGCCGTAGGAGGTCTCCGCGTGTTCGCTGAGCCACTCGACGAATTCGGCGTTGGGCGTCAGCCTGCCGTTCGTGTACCAGCCGGCGTCACGCGGTGGATGAAGCGCCCCCGAAGCGATGAGGCCCTGTACCACCGGCACCTCGATCTGAAGAACCTGCGTGCGGAAGGCGTCCGCGTTGTCCTTGAGCGCGCGCAACGCGTGGTCCGTGTCGAACGACTCGTTCAGCACCGGCGCGAAACCGCCCGTCAGGAACTGCGCGATGGTTCCCGGTCCCCATGGGTTGCTGAAGCTGAGCGCGCCGAAACCTCCGGTCAGGATCGCGAAAGCGGTCTGGTTTCGCGTCTCCTCTTCGTCTCGCAACTGCTCGTCGGCGAAGTGCCGATCGTTCTGCAGGCGCTGCACCGCTCCGTACAGGCCGGCCATTTCGCTGAGGTAATCCGCATCGGATGGATCCTTGACGGTGGCCGCGACGGCGACCGCCACGCGAGCGTTGAGTATGCCCTTGAACCGTCCGAACTCCTCCGGTGTCCGCAACGCCTGCGCCAGCATCGCCTCCAGTTCACTGTTCCTGATCACCACCGTCCACGGATTGGCGGGATCGTTCTCCTTCGGCAGCGGCTGGGAGGTGAAGTCATGCCCCACTGACTTGGCGAAGTCGGGCAGGTAGCGCTCGGCGGTGTAGATCAGCGGCTGGCGGATCTTGCCGGGCAGCACCGTCTGCGGGTGGAGCTTGGAGAATTCGGCGGTGGCTTGGACGATGTGGACGACGGACCAGGCGGACTCCTCGGCGTCGGGGGAGGTGCCGCGCTCGGCCGAGACGGCGGCTTTGAGGAAGGCCGCGGGGGGAGCGGAAAGATCCACCTGGCCGGTGGGGGGAAGCGTGCCGCCCGGGTGCACGTACGAGCTCAGGAAGGGCCCCGGGTCGTAACCGGGGGTGTGCCAGGAGTCGCTGACGAGCATGCGGGCGTATTTGAAGCCGGTGGCGGGATCGCCCAGCACGTGCCGGGCGGCCAGGCCGTTCTCGGCGGCCCGCTGGAGGACGGCCCCCACGGCGTCGTACTCCGCCATCAGCCGCTGCTGACGTGAGGCGTCGGCGTCCGTCTCCAGCTCGCCGCGGGCGGGAGGCCAGATCGTCTTGCCGGCGGCGCGGGCGTCGAGCATGGCGCGGGTCAGGTCGGCGAGTAGGCGGGAATCCCATGACCTGCCCTCGGGGCCGTACTTCACGAGCATCCCGACCGACCAGGGGTCGGAGTTCCGGGTGAGGGCGGCACGGGTCTCGGCGGGCAGGAGGGGCCGCCGGTCCTCGCCCGTGCCGACGCGCATCTGGCTGGCGGCGGCCAGGGACGCCCCGAGGGCCCGCAGTACGCTCGCGCTCTCCGCGCTGAACAGGGCGGCTCCGGTCCGTTCGTAGAGCGCACGGGCCGCCCGCAGCGCGAGCGGCCCCGCGCCCGCCCAGAAGGCCGCCTGGTAGTCCTTGTCGCCGAGGTGCTGCCGCAGGCGCTCCGACAGCCCCGACAGGGCGATGCGCGTGTCCTGGGGATTCTTGCCCGCGAGGGCGGTGGTCAGTGCCTCGGCGTCGCGCTTGCCCTGGTAGCCGCTCTGCCCGGTCGCCTCCCAGTCCAGCCGTACGTTCGGGGGACGGTCGATGGTGAGCCCGAGGGCGCCGGGCGCGCGGGTCAGTGCGTTCCAGCCCTGCTGCCGCGCCAGTTCGTACGCCCTGGTCGTGCGGGCGTCCATGTCGCGGACGTCGTCGAGCGCGGCGGCGATCAGGCCGGGCAACGACGTCGTGCCGACTTCGCTCCCCCATTTCTGCATTTTTTGCTGTATGAGCGGACTGTGCCGGGCCAGCAGATCGTGGAGCTGTTCGAGCCGTTTGGTCAGCTCCTTGAGATTCGCGGGATCGACTCCGACGAATTCGCCCACGGCATTCCTTCCGTCGCGGCGGTCTACGAGGCGGCTTTTCGGCGCTCCGCCTCCTCCACGCGGGCGATCAGGCGCGGCTGCTCGGCGAGTACGGCGTCGAACAGCCTGGTGAGCTGCGTTTTGCGGGTGTTCCAACCGGCGGCCCAGCGGTCGGCCGCATGCCCCTGCCAGGTGTGGTCCCCGAACATCGCGGGGACGGCGGTGAGCGCCTGGAGAACGTCTCGTACGGCGGTGGCGGCCGCGGCCATGTCCGCCCTGCATTCGGCGATCTCGGATGTCGTCACTGACCCCTCCCGCTGTCACGGCTGACGCATCCCAAAGCCTAAGGAAACGCCGATGGCCCAGCCAGGGATATGTGCGACGACAACCGGGATTACCGAATGACTATGGGAGGAAAATGCCGTATTCGGCGAGGTCGGCGGTGAGGTGCGGGGGCAGGGAGGCGGCGGCCGACACGTCCTCGGCCGAGACGAAGCCGCCGACCTGGTCGCGTACGCGCACGATCTGTTCGGCGAGCGCGGGCGTCAGGCCGGGCAGGTTCGCGATCACCGGGGCGGGGGCGCGGTTGACGTCGACCAGGCCGCCGTCGTCGTACTGCCGGGGCAGGTCGGGCCGCCCGATCCGCAGTTCGCGCGCCATGACCGGATCGTGCTGTGCCAGTTCCCTGGCCTGCTGCCGCAGCGCTCGACGGTGCTGCGCGAGCGCGATCGCCTGCTCGTTCCCGGTCTCGTACGGCGCGGCGTCGCCGAACACCTGTCTCCTGACCGCGAGGGAGTGCACGGTGCCGATGAGCCAGGGGCCGAGCATGCACAGGACCATGGCGACGGACGCCGGAACCGGCACCTCCGTCGCCTCGTACAGCTCGGCGAGGTAGATCCACAGGCCGGTGGCCGTGGCGTACCCGGCGGAGGCGAGCCCGTACCACACGCTGCGGCGGCGGATGGCCGCGTACATCATGCTGAAGGGAGTGCCGAAGCCGCAGGTGTACAGCGGGGCGAGCGCCCACAGGTAGCTGGGGGCGCTGGACGGCCGCTGCTGCACGGGCGGCGGCGTCGGGGGAATCGGTGGCGGCGGAGGTAGCGGCACAGGTGGCTGTGCGGGCGGCGGTGGATAGACGCCGTAGGGCCCCGGCTGCCCCTGCTGACCCTGCTGTCCGTACGGCCCCCGGTGGCGGTACGGATCCTGCGGTCCGTATGGTCCCTGCGGACCCCGTGGCCCCTGCGGTGGTCCCTGCGGTCCGGGCGGGTAACCTCCCGGCCCCCCATAGCCGTTCATGGTCCAGACGATACGTATTTGTGGGTGTTTGCGCGCCCCTCTTCTCCCCACATCCTGTGGACAACCCTGGGGATGACGGTGTGGACAGTGTGGAAAACAGCCGGGATGGAGTCACACGTTCACTCGCCGCCGATAGTGCGCGATGATGAGCCTGTGGTGCGCATTCCAGGAGAAGGGTTGGCCAAGGGCCTGGCCGTGACCATGCGGCACATGCTGCGGAAGTCGGAGACGCAGCAGTACCCGGAGGTCCACCCCGACCTGCCCGCGCGCAGCCGGGGCGTGATCGCCCTGGTGGAGGAGAACTGCACCGTCTGCATGCTCTGCGCGCGCGAGTGCCCCGACTGGTGCATCTACATCGATTCCCACAAGGAGACCCTGCCGGCGCCCGAGGGCGGCCGTCCGCGCGCTCGCAACGTGCTCGACCGCTTCGCGATCGACTTCTCCCTGTGCATGTACTGCGGCATCTGCATCGAGGTGTGCCCCTTCGACGCGCTGTTCTGGTCGCCCGAGTTCGAGTACGCCGAGTACGACATCCGCGACCTTCTACACGAGAAGGACAGGCTGGGCGAGTGGGCGGCCACCGTGCCGCCCCCACCGGCACACGAGGTCGGCGCCGAGTCGCCGAAGGAACTGTCGGCCGGTTCCCGCCCGGCGCCCGCCCGCCGTACGGCGCCGCCCGCGCCCGTGAAGGGACCGGCCGAGGGCGCGTCCGTGGCACAGGAAGCGGCGCAGGAAGCGGCACAGGAGACCGCGCGAGACACGGCACAGGAGACCGCGCGGGAAGCGGCGCGGGAAACCGCGGGAGAGGCGGCGCGGCGACCGGCGGCGGAACCCGCGAAGGGGCCGGAGAGCCGCCCGCGTCGTGAGCCGCCGAGAGCCATGCGCGACATCCGCTCCATCCGGCCGCCGGGCTCGCTGCCCAGGAATGCCGGATCGCCGCCGCAGAAGAAGGACGGGCCCGAGGGGGAGCGATGACCTCCCAGGCGCCGGGGTTGTGGCCGCCCTCGGGGCCTGAGGTCGTCTTCCTGCTGCTCGGCGCCGTCGCCGTCGGCACGGCCCTGCTGGTCGTCACGACCAGGCAACTCGTCCACGCGGCGCTGTGGCTGGTCGTCTGCTTCGGCGCGCTCGCGGGCGGCTACCTGGTGCTGACCGCCGAGTTCGTCGCCTGGGTGCAGGTGCTGATCTACGTGGGCGCGGTCGTGGTGCTGCTGCTGTTCGGCATCATGCTGACCCGCGCGCCCATCGGGCCCTCCGCCGGCCTCGACTCCGGCAACCGGTGGGCCGCCGCGC
Organism: Microbispora siamensis; assembly: GCF_016863095.1. GTDB lineage: Bacteria > Actinomycetota > Actinomycetes > Streptosporangiales > Streptosporangiaceae > Microbispora > Microbispora siamensis. The sequence continues at coordinate 89,622 of NZ_BOOF01000017.1, forward strand.
TGGTCGCCGTCGCGACCGCCGCCGTGCTCGTCACCGTGGTCGTCACCGGCTTCCGCACGGCGTACGCGCCGCTCCATCCCGGGCAGGGGGCGGCCGAACCCCTGGGGGCGAGCGTCTTCCGCATCTGGGTGCTGCCGTTCGAGGCGCTGTCGGTGCTCCTGCTCGCCGCGCTGATCGGCGCGATCGTCCTGTCCCGTACGGACATCAGGGGGCGGGAATGATCCGGTTCTCGACCTTATTGACCTTATCGACCAGGCCGACGGCCCGGAGGCGGTGAGCGAGGTGCACGTCGTCTACCCGGTGGTGGTCTCCGCCCTGCTGTTCTCCATCGGTGTGTACGGCGTGCTGGCCCGGCGCAACGCGATCCTCGTGCTGATGTCGGTCGAGTTGATGCTCAACGCGGTCAACCTCAACCTGGTGGCCTTCGACGTCTGGCTCAGGGACCGCCTGCACGGCGGCCAGGTGCTGACGCTGTTCGTCATCGTGATCGCCGCGGCCGAGGTGGGCCTGGGGCTGGCGATCGTGCTGGCCGTCTTCCGTACGCGCCGGACCGTCGACGTCGACCGGTTGCGGGCGCTCGCCGAAGTCGTACGGGCACCCGACCCGGGGCGCCCGGATGGGGAGGGCGCCTCGTGACCGCCGTGGTGGCCCTGATCGTCCTGCTGCCGTTCGCCGCCGCCGTGGCCGGGCTGCTCGCGACTCGTCTGGGCACTCGTACGGAGCGAATGGCGTATCGGCGGGCGGCGTGGTTCGCGATCGCCCCGGGCGCGGCGTCGGCGGCGCTCACGGTGTGGCTCGCCGTCGCCCTCGCGCACGGAACGGGTGTATCGGAAGGGCGCTTCTGGTCGGAGCTGCTGCCCGGGCGGGTCGAGGGCACGCTGACGGTGGTCGAGACGGGGTCGGTGCCGATCTCCCTGACTCTGCGGGCCGACGGATTGTCAGTGCTCGCGGGCATCCTGGTCGTCGTGGTCGCGCTGGCGGTGCAGGTCTACTCGGTCGGGTACATGCGGGACGAACCCCGCTACCCGTCCTACAGCGCGTTCGTCAGCCTGTTCACCAGTGCCATGCTGCTGGTGGTCTACGCGGGGGACCTGATCGTCCTCTACGTCGGCTGGGAGATCATGGGCCTGTGCTCCTACCTGCTCATCGGGCACTGGTGGGAGGACCGGGCCAACTCCCGGGCGGCGGTCAAGGCGTTCCTGGTCACCCGGCTCGGCGACGTCGGCTTCCTGTTCGGGATCTTCGTCCTCGGCGCGGCGGCGGGCGGCTTCCGCATCGACGACGTGCTGCGCGCCGACATTCCCAGGGGAACGCTGGTCGCCGCGACGCTGCTGCTGCTCGCCGGGGTCGCGGGCAAGAGCGCGCAGGTGCCGCTGCAGACCTGGCTGCCCGACGCGATGGCCGGCCCCACCCCGATCAGCGCGCTCATCCACGCGGCCACGATGGTGGCGGCCGGGATCTTCGTCGTCGCCCGGCTCTATCCCGCCTTCCTCGCGGCGCCGCCCACGCTCGACGTGCTGGGCGTGGTCGCGGCCGTCGGCATGCTGGGCGCCGCGCTCGCCGCGCTCGCGCAGGACGACCTCAAGCGCGTGCTGGCCTACTCGACGATCAGTCAGCTCGCCTACATGGCCGCGGCACTGGCCGCCGGGTCCGACCGGGCGGCGATGTTCCACCTCGTGTCGCACGGCGCGTTCAAGGCCCTGCTGTTCCTCTGCGCGGGCCTGGTGATCCACCACGTCGGGTCGAACCTGATCAGTCACATGGGCGGGCTGCGCACCGCCCTTCCCGTGACGTTCTGGACGATGACCATCGGTTTCGCCGCGCTCGCCGGGCTGCCGCCCGCGAGCGGCTTCTTCAGCAAGGACGCGGTGATCTCGGCGATCGAGCACGGGACGGGACCTGCCCAGCCGTTCGTGTACGCGTCGGCGCTGCTGACCGTGGGGGTGACCGGGGCGTACGCCGCCCGCGCCTGGCTGCGCACGTTCTTCGGTCCCGCCCGGATCGAGCCGCTCCCGGAGCCGCCGCCCGGCGTCGCCCACGTCTTCGACGGCCGGGAGGCGCCCCCGTCGATGCTGTGGCCGGCCGGCGTGCTGGCCGTGCCCGCCCTGCTGCTCGGTCTCGCGGGCCCGGCGGCCGGTGTGGAGGTCGAGTGGGGGCCGGCGGCCGTCAGCCTCGCCGTCGCGCTGCTCGGCGCCGGGATCGTGTACGCCCTGTGGCGGGCCGCGCCCGAGCAGGACCCCGCCCGGCTGCTCGGCCCGTTCCGGGCGCCGTGCGAGCGGGCCTTCCACGTCGACGCCGTGTACGCGGCGCTGGTCGTCCGGCCCGTCCTGCGCCTGGCCAGGGGGGTGGTCCGCGCGGACGCGCGGGTGGTGGACGGCGCGGTCCGCGGTTCCGGCCGGGCGACGCTCGGCCTTTCCGGCCTGGTGCGGCTCGCCCAGAACGGCAACGCGCAGCTCTACGTCACCGGCCTGCTGGCCGGGCTCGTGCTGATCGCGGTCGCGGCGGTGGTGCTGACATGACCCGGCGGGCCCGGCACGGTCGGGTGCGGCTTCGAGCGGTGGTGGCGACGTGAGCTGGCTGCCGATCGCGCTCGTGGCCGTCCCGCTGCTGGGGGCCGTCGTCTCCGCCGTCCCGGCCGTACGGGACAGGGCGGTGGCCTGGGGCATCGCCGTCTCCGGCGTGGTGCTGGTCCTCGCCGTCGCGCTCGCCGCGGTCTTCGACCACGCGCGTCCCGCCGGCATGCAACTGCAGACCGACCGGCCGTGGATCCCCGGCCTCGGCCTGCGGTTCCACCTGGGCGTGGACGGCGTCTCGCTGCCGCTCGTCGTGCTGACCGCGCTGCTGACGTTCCTGTGCTTCGTCCACCTCGCCGGGCACCCGCCCGCGGGCGGCCGCCCGGCCGCGCTGGTCGTCACGCTGCTCGTGCTCGAAGTCGGCATGATCGGCACGTTCCTCGCCCTCGACCTGCTGCTGTTCTTCGTGTTCTTCGAGGTCGTGCTGGTCCCGATGTATTTCGTGATCGCCCTGTGGGGCGGCGCGGGCAGGCGGGCGGCGGCGGTGAAGTTCATCCTCTACACGCTGCTCGGCTCGGCCGTCCTGCTCATCGGCCTGCTCGTGGTCCGGACCCAGGCCGGCACGCTCGACATGGTCGCGCTGGCCGGGCGCCACGGCTCGGGCATGGCCAGGTCGGCGCAGATCCTCGCGTTCCTCGCCATCGGTCTCGGCCTGGCGGTGAAGACGCCCATGTGGCCGCTGCACACCTGGCTGCCCGACGCGCACACCGAGGCGCCGACCGTCGGCTCGGTCCTGCTCGCGGGCGTGCTGCTCAAGATGGGCTCCTACGGCTTCGCCAGGATCGCGATCCCGGTGCTCCCCGAGGGCGCGGCGGCCCTGGCTCCCTGGCTCGGCGCGTTCGCCGTGGCCGGCATCGCGTACGGGTCGCTCGCCTGCCTCGCCCAGCGCGACCTCAAGCGGATGATCGCGTACTCGTCCGTCGGCCACATGGGCTTCGTGCTGCTCGGGTTCGCCTCGCTCACGCCGGTGGGCCTGAACGGCGCCCTGTTCGCCAACGTCGCCCACGGATTGATCACCGGATTGCTGTTCTTCCTCGCCGGAGCCGTCAAGGAGCGGTACGGCACGGCCGACATGGTCCGGCTGGGCGGCGGCATGCTGCGCCGCCTGCCGTACATCGGGTCGCTGCTGACCTTCGCCTGCGTCGCCTCGCTGGGCCTGCCCGGCCTCGCCGGGTTCTGGGGGGAGATGCTCGCGCTGCTCGGCGCGTTCAGTCCGGCCGCCGGGCTCTCCCGGCCGCTGTTCCTCGTGTTCATGGCCGTCGGCGGGCTCGGCACGGTGCTCACCGCGGCCTACTTCCTGGGCATGCTGTCGCGGGTGACCCACGGCCGGGTGGTCGAGAACGTCCCCGCCGGGCCTCTCGAGCCGCCGGGGCCGCCGGTCGCCACCGCAGAGGGCGTGCGCGAGGTGCTGAGCGAGGCGGGGGAGGGCGCGGAACCGGTCGAGCCCGTCGCGACCGGAGCCGCCGTGGCCGCACTGGACCGGGAGTGGGCGGAACAGGAGATCGCTCGCGCGAGCGCCGTCGCGGCGGACGAAGGAGAGGCCGGTGCGACGGGTGCCGCCAGGGCCCACGGGCCGGGCGTCGCCGATGCCGCGGAGGTGGGCCGGGGGCGGCGGCCTTTCGGGGACGTGACGGTCCACGAGCTCGCGGCCTGGCTTCCGCTGGTGGCGTTGATCGTGCTGTTCGGCCTGTGGCCGAAGGCCCTGCTCGCGGTCACCACGCCCGCCGTCCAGTCGCTCCTCGGATCGGGGGTGGCGCCGTGACGGGCGGGGTGATCCAGTCCATCGACTACGCCGCCGTGGCGGCGCCGCTGGTCCTCGCGCTGGTCGCCGGGCTCGTGCTGCTGCTCGACGCGTTCCTGCCCGCCCGCCCCGGAGGGGCACGGGTGCTCGGTCTCGTCACCCTCGGCGGCCTGGTCGCCGCCCTGGCCGTGGTGGCCGTCCAGGCCGTGGGCGGCGGAACCCGGCGCACGTTCTGCGTCCCCGCCTCCCTCGGTGGCGAACCTGCGCGCCCGGCCGCCCCGGCGTCGTGCTCGTTCGTCGTGGACCGCTTCTCCCTGGTCATCGCGGCGGTCGTGCTGGCCGCCGGGGTGGTCGTCGTGTTGCTGTCGATGACGGAGATCGCGGCGGGACGCGACGCCGGACCCGGAGAACGCAGCCGGATTCCGGCCGGGGAGTGGTATTTCCTGCTGTCGGCCACGCTGGCCGGGGCGGTCCTGCTGCCGGCCTCCCGCGATCTCATCATGCTGGTGGTGTCGCTGGAACTGGTGTCGCTGCCGGTCTTCGCGCTGACCGCGCTCAGGCGCCATGACGGCCGCGCCTCCGAGGCGGCACTCAAGCTCTTCCTGGTCTCCGTGGTCTCCACCGCGATCACGCTGTTCGGCGTCTCGCTGCTCTACGGGGTGACCGGCTCGGCCCACCTCGACCGGATCGACGCCGCCCTGCGTACGGCCGGGGACATGGCCCAGGTCACGGCGGCGGCGATCGTGCTGGTGGTGGCCGGCTTCGCGTTCAAGATCGCCGCGGTGCCGTTCCACTCCTGGGCGGGAGACGTCTACCAGGGCGCCCCGATTCCGGTCGCGGCGCTGCTGTCGGTGGTGTCCAAGGCGTCGGGCTTCGCCGGGCTGATCCTGCTGCTGACGTCCGCGCTGCCGACGAAGGCGGCGCTGTGGGCTCCCGGAGTGGCGGTCGTCGCGGCCCTGACGATGACGGCGGGCAACGTCCTCGCGATGCGGCAGCGCGCGGCCGTCCGGCTGCTGGCCTGGTCGTCGGTGGCGCAGTCGGGCTACATCCTCGCGCCGCTGGCCGTCTACGCCGTCGAACCCCGGGCCGCCGTCGGCGCGTCGGTCGCCTACCTCGTCTTCTACGCCGCGATGAACCTGATCGCCTTCGCGGTGGTCCTGCTGGTGGCGCGGCTGCCCGAAGGCCATGACCTGGAGGCGTACCGGGGGCTGGCGCTGCGGAGCCCGGCCGCCGGGCTGTCCCTCGCCTTCGCCCTCGTCTGCCTGGCCGGGCTGCCGCCCGGGCTCGCCGGCCTGTTCGCGAAGGTCGTGATCTTCCGGGCCGTCGTGGACGGCGGGCTCGGCTGGCTGGCCCTGGTCATGGCGGCCAACACGGTGGCCGGGCTGTACTACTACATCGCCTGGACCGCGCGGCTGTTCGCGCCGCCCGCGGCGGGCGAGAGCCGTACGGTCTCGACGAGGGCGGCGGCGGGGGTGGCCGTCGCCGTCACGGTCGCCGTCACCGTGGTCTTCTCCGTCGCCCCGCAGGTGGTGCTGTCCGTCTCAGGGTGAGGCGCGTCACGGGGAACGTTCGTCCAGGCCATGCGCGTTGGTAGGGCTGGACGCACTAACCGGGAGGAGGAGGCGTGCACCTCAACCGCCTGCGCACCGCGGTCCTGCTGGGCGCGCTGTCCGCGTCGCTCCTGGTCGCCGGGGCCTGGCTGGGGGGCGGCACGGGTGCCCGGATCGCGGTCGTGGTCGCCCTCGCGGTCAGCGGCGTCGCCTACTTCTGCGCCGACAGGATCGCGCTGTCTGCCATGCGGGCCCGGCCCGTGGCGGAGGTGGAGCAGCCGGTCCTCTACCGGGTCGTCCGCGAGCTGTGCACCGAGGCCCGCGCGCCGATGCCCCGCCTGTATGTGTCCCCGACGATGCAGCCCAACGCGTTCGCGACCGGGCGCAACCCGCGAGACGGGGTGGTGTGCGTGACGCACGGCCTCCTCGGGCTGCTGGACGAGCGCGAGCTCAAGGGCGTGCTCGGCCACGAGCTGTCGCACATCCACAACCGGGACATCCTGATCTCCTCGGTCGTGGGCGCGCTCGCCACGATGATCACGTACTTCGGGTACGCCGGCCTGTTCTTCGGCTCGGACGACGACGAGGGGCCGGGGTTCCTCGGCGCCATCCTCGTGATGATCCTCGGCCCGGTCGCGGCCACGATGATCCAGATGGCGATCGCGCGCTCGCGGGAGTTCGCGGCCGACGACGCGGGCGTACGGCTGACCGGCGACCCGCTGGCCCTCGCCTCCGCGTTGCGCAAGATGGAGATGGAGGTCCGCAGGCTGCCGCTCCCGGAGAACGGCAGGCTCGCCTCCGCCGGTCACATGATGATCGTCAATCCGTTCCGGGGCACCCGGATCGGCAGGCTGTTCGCGACCCATCCGCCGGTCGCCGCGCGGATCGCCCGTCTGGAGCGCATGGCCGGCTACCGGCGGTGACGCGGGCCGGTGAGCTTCTCGTAGACCTTGCCGGACGGCGGTCCGGATCATTCGCCGGGCAAGCACCAGGTCCACAGGCTGGACTTCACCGTGAAGGAGTCCAGCTTGGTGGTGGCGCCGGTGCCGGTGTCGAGGCCGTGTACGACGACACGGTACGTCTCGCCCGTCTTCACCGAGTCCAGGGTCTCCCAGAGCTTGAGGCCGCCGTCGGAGGTCCACTCCAGGCGCTTGGCCGACTCGTTCTTCGGGACGCGCACGTCCACGGCATCGCCCACGGTGTCGGCCGAGAGGTCGTACACCCGCAACCGCTGCCCTCCGGACGAGGTGGTGATCAGCACCGCCACGGATGAGCCGTCGTCGGCGAGCGCCATCGGGCTGTTGTTGGCCACGACCTGCGGCACGACCTGGGTGTTCGTCCGGCGCCCGTCCTGGTCGTACACGCTGAACCGGCTGGTGTTCTCGGCGGTCCCACGGGAGACGAGCACGTGCTTGCCGTCGGGGCTGAAGCCGACCACCGCCGAGTCGGCCGGGATCGTGCGCACCTTCCCCGTACGGACGTTCACGATGAGGGACGGGATCTTGTCGTCACTGTCGTAGTAGTCGATCGTCAGCAGGCCGCCGTCCCGCGACAGGGACGTGGCGAGGTCTCCCATGCCGAGGCCCTTTGGCAGCTTCGACACCGCGCGGGGGAGCACGCGTACCTTGTTCGTGGTCACGTCGCGGACGACGAGCAGACCGTCCTTCTTCCGCCAGTACGACACCTGCCGGCCGTCGCCGCTCACCGACAGGGGCGCGAAGGACCCCTTGTCGATCTTGCCTTTCGCCGTGCGCGGGAACACCTGGGCGTCCTTGAACACGCTGTCACGGCCGTTGCCGAGCGCGAGGTGCCACGAGCCGCAGGGAAAGTAGTCGTCCTTCTTGCTGCAGCCCTTCAGCCAGGCGTACCGGACGGTGGACGCGGAGGACGACGCCGTGGCGGAGGCGGCACCCGTACGCGCCTGCGCCTGGGCGGCGCCGGCGAGGGTGGTCAGCGCCATCGTGGCCGCCGCCGAGAGGGCGAGGATCGCGGGTTTTCTCATCGGGCTTCCTTTCGTCTCGCCTGGATAGATGCGGTGCGGCGGCGGAAGGTTCTGTCACGAATGGGCCACGCCAAGATCTCTACACATTCGGTCGGGAAAGGGATGGAAGATCCGGCCTTCCGTGGTGTTTACTGCTTCTATCCATTTGGGGCGGCTTGGTAGACAAGCCAGGTCACAGGGAAGGCGTGGCATGGCAGAAACGGACGAGCGCGGCGTCCACACCCGCCGGGGATTCCTCAGGACGGCGGTCACCGGCATGACCGTGCTGTCGGCCGCGGCGCTGCTGGAGGCCTGCGGCGCGGCGCCGTCCTCCCCGGCCGGCTCGAAGGCGTCGAGCGGAAGCGCCGCCGCCGGCACGGACACCGGCAAGGAGATCGACGTGCTCCGGGTGTCGCTGCCCGGCTCGCTGTCGAACCTGTATCCCGGGCAGGAGTCGGGCATCCTCAACTACTACGTCGCCGGGATCTGCATGGAGGGGCTCGTCGGCGTCGACACCACGGGAAAGATCGTCCCCGCCCTGGCGTCGAGCGTCGAGCGCACGTCGCCGACCACCTACGTCTACCGGCTCCGCCCGGACGCCCGGTTCCACGACGGCACCCCGGTGACCGCCGACGACGTGCTGCACTCGATCGAGATGGCCAGGGACGCGAAGGTCTCGCCCGCGACGGCCGCCTACTGGGGGAACCTGAAGAAGGCCGAGAAGACCGGGGACGCCGAGATCACCCTGACCGCCAAGGCCGCCGACGTGGCGTTCGCCTGGCTTCCATCGAACGCCGACGCCCTGTGGATCGCCCCCAAGACCGCGTGGGAGAACGCGAAGAGCGGATTCGGCACCCCGCAGGCGCTCCCCGTCGGGACCGGGCCGTACAAGGTCACGGGGTTCGTGCCCGACTCCTACGTCGAGTTCTCCCGGGTGGACACCTGGCACGGCACCCGGCCGAAGATCGCCAAGATCCGGTTCGAGTTCGTGCCCGACGAGAACACCCGCCTGCTGGCGTGGAAGGCCGGCAAGGCCGACATGGCGCTCAACGTGCCGCTGGCCCAGTCGCGCCAGTGGGAGGGCGCCGCAGGCACCCGGGTGGTCTACGCGCCCGACCGTTCGTACGCCGGGCTGACCTTCAACACGAAGGCCGCGCCGTTCGACGACGTGCACGTCCGCAGGGCGGTCGCCCACGCGGTGAACCGCGAGGCGATCGTGGACAAGATCCTGCGCGGGCACGGCCAGGTCGCCACCGCGCTGTCCACACCCGAGCAGTTCGGCGGGCTGTGGACGCCGCAGGAGGCGACGCGGCGCCTCGCCGCCGTCCCCCAGTACGCGTACGACCTGGAGAAGGCGAAGCAGGAGCTGGCGCAGTCGAAGGTGCCGAACGGGTTCAGCGCCAGCCTGTCCTATCCGAACACCGGCCCGCACCTGGGGACGGCCGCGCAGGCGTTCGCCGCCGACCTGAAGAAGATCGGCATCACGCTCGAGGTGAAGGAACTGCCGATCGAACAGTGGCTGGCCGAGCTGAACGGATTCCCGCCGCTGAGCTACATGTGGTACTTCAACACCACCGGCGACCCCGGCGAGCTCGCGGCCTGGTTCCTCGGCGAGGGCAATCCCGCCAAGTACGCCAATGACACGATCACCGCCACGATGGCGAAGGCCACCGCCGAGGCCGACCCGGCGAAGCGGGCCGATCTGCTGATCGAGGCCCAGACCGCGCAGGCCGCCGACCTCGCGTACCTGCCGCTGTGGTGGGGCCAGGCGGCGACCGCGTTCGGCAGCGCGATCGGCGTCAGGGACTACACCTCCTACACGCTGCTGGCCGACTGGCCGCAGCAGGTCTACGCGGCCCAATGAAGGCAGCACAGTGAACCGCGCCGTCCTCGCCTTCGCGCTGCGCCGGGCGGCCGCCACGCTCGCGCTGCTGCTCGCGCTGTCGCTGCTGGTCTTCGCGCTGCTGTACCTCGCCCCCGGCGACGTCGCCCGCAACCTGCTGGGCACCCGCAACGTCACGCCGGAGGCCCTGGCCCGGATCCGCGAGCTGCACCACCTGGACGAGCCGTTCCTCGCGCAGTACTGGTGGTGGCTGTCCCACGCGGTGACCGGCGACTTCGGCACGTCCATCCGCACGGGCGGGGAGGTCGGGCCGCTGCTGCTCGACCGGACCGGCGTCACGGCGGCCACGGCCGGGCTGGCGTTCCTGTTGTCGGTCCTGGCTGGCGTCCCGGCCGGGATCGCCACCGCCGTACGGCGTGGCCGGCCGCTCGACCGGATGATCGTGGCGGCCTCGGTCGTCGGCGTCAGCGCGCCCGGCTTCGCGGTGGGCCTGATCCTGCTGTACGTCTTCGCCCTGGGGCTGGGCTGGTTCCCCGTCTACGGCACCGGCGAGGGGTTCCTCGACGCCCTCTGGCATCTCGTCCTCCCGGCGGTGGCGCTCGCGTGCGGGCTCGGCGCCTTCGTCGTGAAGCTGACCAGGGCGGCGGTCATCCGGGAGCTGGACCAGGACTACGTGACGTTCGCCCGGGGACGCGGCCTGTCCGAACGCAGGGTGCTGCGCCTCGTGCTGCGCAACGCGGCGATCCCCATCGTGACCAGCCTCGGCCTGATGGTGGCCTACCTGTTCGGCGGGACCGTGCTGATCGAGGTCACCTTCGCGCTGCCCGGGCTCGGCTCGCTGATGGAGGAGTCGGTGCTGTTCAAGGACATCCCCGTGGTGCAGGCGCTGACGCTCGTCGTCGCGCTGGTCGTGTCGGTGACCGCGCTCGCCGTGGACCTGTCGTACCTCGCGATCGACCCGCGCGTACGGGCCAGGGCGGTGCGGCGATGAAACCGATGAAGCGGAGGATACGGAGGCGGCCGCCGGTGGTGGCGATCCTGTCCGCCGTCGTGCTCGCGGCCGTCGCGGTGTTCGCGGCGGGCCGGGAACTGCTCGCGCCGCACGCCCTCGACCAGGACGTCTACCTGGGCGTGGTCGGTGCGGGCGTCGAGGGCCACCTGTTCGGCACCGACCAGCTCGGCCGCGACATCCTGCAGCTCTCGCTCGCGGGCGCCCGCTCGGCGCTGGCCGGTCCGATCGTGGTCGCCGTGGGGTCGATGGTGATCGGGGTCCTGCTCGGGACCTTCGCGGGCTACCGGGGCGGGATCGTGGACATGCTGGCCGGCCGCTACGCCGACCTGCTGCTGGCGCTGCCGTCGGTGCTGCTGGCCATCGTCGTCGCCGGGCTCGTGGGGCGCGGCTACTGGGTCACTGTCGCCGTGCTGATCGTGCTGTTCTCGCCGTCCGACGTGCGGCTCGTGCGGGGAGCGGTGATGGAGCAGACGCCCCGGCCCTACATCGAGTCGGCCAAGATCCTCGGGATCCGGCCGACGCGGATCATGTTCCGGCACATCGCGCCCAACATCGTGCCGATCGTGGTCGCCAACCTCCTGCTCAACGTGGCGTTCGCGCTGGTCGCGCTGTCCTCGCTGTCGTACCTCGGGCTCGGCGTGCCGCCCGGGGCGCCGGACTGGGGACGCCAGCTCGCCGACGGGCGCGCGCTGCTGGGCGACAACCCGCTGGCGGCCGTCGTGCCCGGCGTGCTGATCATCCTCACCGCCACCGCGGTGAACCTGCTCGGCGACTGGTTGTCCGAGCTGCTCGACCGCAGGGTGGTGGCGCGATGAGTCCCTTGCTCCACGCCCGGGACGTACGGGTGACCTCGGCGGCGGGCGTCCTCGTCACGGGAATCGACCTGAGGCTGGCGCCGGGGGAGACCGTGGCGATCGTCGGCGAGTCCGGCTCGGGCAAGTCGATGACCGCCAGGGCGCTGACCGGCCTGCTGCCCGAGGGCGTGCACGCCACCGGGCGGCTGGAGCTGTCCGGGCAGGCGTACGACCTGGCCGCGGCGCGTACGCCCTGGCAGCGCATCCGGGGATCGCAGATCGCCCTGCTGCTCCAGGACCCGTTCACCTCGCTGTCGCCGGGGCACCGCTGCGGCGAGCAGATCGGATGGGCGCTGCCGCGCGCCGGGCGCGCCGCCGGGGTCGCCCGCCTGCTGGCCGAGGTGGGGCTGCCCGCCGAGGTGGCCGAGCGGTACCCCTTCCAGCTCTCCGGCGGCATGCGCCAGCGGGTGGCGATCGCCGCCGCGCTGGCCGCCGGCCCCGGCCTGCTGATCGCGGACGAGCCGACCACGGCCCTGGACGTGACGACCCAGCACGAGGTCCTCGAACTCGTCGCAGGGCTGCAGCGGGCGCGTCGGACGGGCCTCATCCTGATCACCCACGACCTGCGGCTCGCCCGGGCCAGGGCCGACCGGATCATGGTGATGTACGCCGGGCGGCTCGTCGAGGAGGGCCCGGCGGCCGAGGTGATGGACCGGCCCGCGCACCCCTACACGGCGCGGCTCGCGGCCTGCGACCCGCCCGTCACCCACCGCCTGCCGGCGCTGCCGACGATCCCCGGCTCGGTGCCCCGGCCGTACGCGGTGAGCGGGGCCTGCGCCTTCGCGGACCGGTGCGATCTGGCGATCGAGGCGTGCCGTACGGCGGAGCCCGCCCTGGCGGAAGTCGCGCACGGGCATGCGGCGGCGTGCGTGCGGCCCTCGGACGTGCGCCAGGTCGTCGCACCTTCCGCCGCGGCCGTTCCTCCGGTGGCGGGCCCATCGTCTGCGCTGCTGACCGTGCGCGGGCTGACCAAGCGGTTCCCCGGCTCGGCCGGGCCGGCGCTCGACGGGGTCGACCTGGAGGTCGCGGCGGGGGAGGCGGTCGCGGTGGTCGGCGAGTCCGGCTCCGGCAAGACCACGCTCGCGCGATGCGTGGTCGGCCTCGAACGGGCTGACGGCGGCAGCGTCGAGTTCGGCGGCCGAGCCACCGGCCCGAGGCGGGTGCAGTACGTGTTCCAGGACCCGTACTCCGCGCTGAACCCCGGCCTCACCGTCGGCGCCTCATTGGCCGAGGCGCTCAGGGCGGCGGGCCGCCCCCGGTCGGAGGTGCCCGGCCTGCTCGACCTGGTCGGGCTGCCCGCGGCGTACGCCCGGCGCAGGCCCCGCGCGCTGTCGGGCGGCGAGCGCCAGCGCGTGGCGATCGCGCGGGCCCTCGCTCCGGGCGCCGAGGTGCTGGTCTGCGACGAGCCCGTCTCGGCGCTCGACGTCTCGGTCCAGGCGCAGGTGCTCAACCTGCTGTCGGACCTACGCCGCGACCTGGGGCTGACCCTGCTGTTCATCACCCACGACCTGGCCGTCGCACGGCAGGTCGCCGACCGCGTGTACGTCATGCACCGCGGCCGGGTCGTCGAGACCGGGCCGGTCGGCGACGTGCTCGGCGCTCCCACCCACGAGTACACCCAACGGCTGCTGGCGTCCGTGCCGGCGGCGACCCGAGCGGAGTGAAGATCCTGATGACCGAACTACGCGTCGACGTGCTGCCCGTGACGGGGGACGTGGCCTCCGTCGCCGACGGACTCGACGTCGTGCCCGCCGACCTGCTGCGTCGCTGGGGGCTCGCGGGCGGCGTGCAGGTGCGCACGCTCGTCACGGCCCGTACGGAGGACGGGACTCTGGCCGGGGCCGCCTTCGAGGTGCACAGGCCGCTCACCGCGTACCGGAAGATCGTGGACGTGTGGGCGTCCGACGACGCGGTCGCCGACACGCTCGTGCGCACCATCGAGGAGCGCGCCTGGCGGGAGGGCGCGGTGGCGGTCAAGCGGTGGTTCGCGGCGCGGGACGCGGCGTGGGAACGCTCGCTCGGCCGGGGCTACCGGGAGGTGCCGGTGCCCACCTGGGCGGGCCCGGTCGTCGGCGGCACCGAAACCGGCTATGGGCAGGTGCGCTGGCGCGACCGGCCCCCCGCGCGGGCGCTGCCGTACATGCGCCAGACCACCGACTTCACCTGCGGGCCCGTGGCGCTGCAGATGGCCCTGGCCGGGCTGGGGCTGTCGGGCGAGCCCACCCGTGAGGAGGAGCTGCGGCTGTGGCGCGAGGCGACCACGGTGGCCGGCTGCGACCCGCTGGGCCTCGCGCTCGCCGCCGCCGGCCGGGGCGTCAGGCCGGAGGTGCTGCTGTCCACCGAGGCCCCGACCCTGCTGGAGCTGTGCCGTACGGACGAGGAGCGCGAGCTGCGGCGCTTCATCCAGACGGGGTTCCGGGCCGAGCTGGCCCACCGGGGCATCGGCGTGGAGACCGCCGCCTTCGACCTCGACCGGCTCCGCGCGGTGGTCGAGGACGGCGGGGTGGCGCTCGTGCTGATCGAGCAGCTCGGCATGCACGACGAGAGCTGCCCGCACTGGATCGCCGTCCACGGGGTGGACGGGGACGTCTTCCACGTCAACGACCCCTGGACGGACGCCCACCTGGGGGAGACCTACCTCGACGCGCTCGACCTGCCGCTGCCCGCCGCGACGCTGGACCGGCTCGCGTGGTACGGCCGGCCGAGCTACCGGAGCATGATCGCGCTCAGCTGATCACTCAGTCGGAGGGCATCGAGACGAGCGTCAGCAGCCGGGCCGGCTCCCCGCCGGTCCGGTAGCCGTGCTCGGCCTCCGCCGAGAACCGCACGGCGTCCCCCGCCTCGAGCCTGACCTCGTACGTGGCGACCTCCAGGGTCACCGAGCCGGACAGGACGTAGGCGAACTCCTCCGACCCCCGCCCGTGCGGCGCGCTCTCATGGGCGTGCTCCGGCGGCAGCGGCGTCTCGTACAGCTCGAAGCGCCGCCGATCGAGGGAGCTGAGCAGGGTGCGCGCCGCGTCGTCGCCGGCGCGGCGCATCACCTGCGGTTCGTACAGCGGCGTCCGGGTGATGTCGGCGAAGGACAGGTCGAGCGCCTCGGCCAGCCCCGCCAGCACCTCGACCGTGGGGTTGGCCAGGCCGCGCTCGATCTGCGACAGCAGCGCCTTGCTGAAGCCGGAGCGGTCCGCCAGATCGCGGATGCTGAGCCCGCGTGAGTGCCGCGCGTGCCGCACGTTGCTCGCGATCGCCGCCCGCACCTGCTCCGAGAGCGCGCCCACCCGCCCATCCCCCTTGTCGAAGTACGCCATTGTTCCACGAAGGGGGCGCTCCGGGCGTCAGACGCCAAGGTGCCGTCAGACGCCAGGGTGCAGCACGCGGCGCAGGAACTCGCGGGTCCGCTCGTGCTGCGGGTCGGCGATGACCTGCTCCGGCGGCCCGTCCTCGACGATCACGCCACCGTCCATGAACACCACCCGGTCGGCCACCTCGCGGGCGAAGCCCATCTCGTGGGTGACGACCAGCATGGTCATGCCGTCCTCCGCGAGCTTCCGCATGACCGCGAGCACGTCGCCGACCAGCTCGGGGTCGAGCGCCGAAGTCGGCTCGTCGAACAGCATCAGCGAGGGGTTCATGGCGAGTGCGCGGGCGATCGCCACCCGCTGCTGCTGGCCGCCGGACAACTGGGGCGGGTAGGCGTCGATCTTCTCGATGAGGCCGACCTTCTCCAGGTTCTCCCGGGCGACGCGGTCGCACTCGCCCTTGCTCCGCTTGAGCACCCGCTCCTGGGCGATCGTGACGTTGCGCCGCACCGTCAGGTGGGGGAACAGGTTGAACTGCTGGAACACCATGCCGATGTGCCGCCGGGCGGCGTCGATGTCGACGTCGGGGTCGGTCAGGTCGACGCCGTCCACGACCACCGTGCCGGAGGTCGGCTGCTCCAGCAGGTTCACGCAGCGCAGCAGCGTGGACTTGCCCGAGCCGGACGGTCCGATCACGCAGACGACCTGGCCGCTCTCGACCGTGAAATCGATGCCGCGCAGCACTTCCAGGCTGCCGAACGACTTGTGCAGGTTCTTGATCTCGACGGTGCTCATCGGCCCGCTCCCTGGCGCGCTTCCAGCCGCCTCGCCACGTATCCGAGGGGAATCGTGATCAGCAGGTACGTCAGACCGGTCGCGAGGATCGGTGTGGGATTGGCGTACGTGGAGGACTCGTCGTTGCCGAACTTGGCCAGCTCCACCTGGGCGGCGGTGACGCCGAGGATCAGCACCAGCGAGGAGTCCTTCAGCAGCGTGACGAGCTGGTTGGTGAGCGGCGGCAGCACGATCCGGATCGCCTGCGGAATGATGATCGACACCATCGCCCGCATGTGCGGCATGCCGAGCGAGCGCGCCGCCTCCAACTGTCCCTTCGGCACCGCCTGGATGCCCGCCCGGAAGTTCTCCGCCATGTACGCCGCCGAGACGACGCCGAGCCCCAGCGCGGCGCTGCCGTACACGCCGCCGGGCAGTTCGAAGCCGGGGAACGCCAGCGGGAGGCTGCCGATCATCAGGAAGATGAGCAGCATCGGCAGACCGCGGAAGATCTCGATGTAGATCGCCGACACCCACCGGTAGGGCGCGACCGAGGACAGCCGCATCAGGGCCAGCACCAGACCCACGACGAAGCCGAGGACGAAGCCCGACAGCGTGTAGATCACGGTGTTGCGCAACGCCACCGTGAACAGCTCGGGCAGGCCCTTGCCGGCGACGTCGAGGTTGAAGAACGACTCGCCGATCGCCTTCCAGTCGGCCAGCGCGACCAGGACGACGAGGATCACCACCAGCACGGCGTACTGGATGACCCGGCTGATGCGCTGCTTCTTGCGCGGGCTGAGCCCCTTGCGGGGCTCAGCGGGAGAGGTGGCCTGCTGCTCGCTCACAGCGCTCATGACCCGGCGGCGGGCGACTCGGTTCCGGTCGCGGCCGGGCTCTCACCCGTCGAAGAGCCGTCCGAAGCGCCGCCGGACGTGCCGCCGGGCTCGGTGCCGAACCACTTCTTGTAGATCTGGTTGTAGGTGCCGTCCGACTTGGCGGCGGCGAGAACCTCGTCGACGACCTTCTTGAGCGCCGTGTTGTCCTTCTTCATGCCGATGCCGTACTGCTCACCGGTGTCGAGGCTGGCGACCTGCTCGAACTTGGCGCCGATGTCGGGCTTCTTCAGCCAGGTCAGCACGACCGGGAGGTCCTGCACGATCACGTCCGCCTGGCCGGTCTGCAGGCCGAGCAGCTCCTTGGGCGAGTCGGCGAACTCGATCGGATCGAGGCCCTGCTTCTTGACGTAGTCGAGGCCGGTCGTGGACGCCTGCGCGCCCAGCTTGAGGTTCTTGGCCTTGACGTCGTCCAGAGAGGTGACCCCGCTGCCCTTCTTGGCCATCAGCGCCTGCGTGGCGTCGAAGTACGGCTCGGAGAACAGCAGGTTCTGCTGCCGCTCCGGCGTGATCGTCATACCGGCGGCGGCCACGTCGCACTTGCGGGCGTTCAGGGCGGCGCCGCTCTTGATCGCCGCGAAGTCGATGTCCACGATGTCCTGGGTCACGCCCAGCTTCTTCGCGACGAGGTCGACGATGTCCACGTCGAACCCGACGACCTTGCCGCCCTGGTTGAACTGGAACGGCTCGTACGGAATGTTCGTACAGGTCGTGATTTTTCCGGCGTTCACGAGGGCGACACCGCCGGGGGCGGCCGAGGCCGTCGCCGTGCCCGAGCCGCCGGAGTCGCTCCCGCAGGCGGTGACGGTCAGCGCCGCCGCCAGCGCCACCGCCCCGATGCTCGCGGCTTTCCGATAGGTGGACCAGGGAGCCACACCGGCCTCCTTGCTGTGGTGCGAAAACGTCTGAGGCGCAGTTTAAGCGTCCCTTATGACGGTTTGGCCACCGCATGGAACGGAGGCAGTAACGCCTGTTACCTCTGGTGTCAGGGATGCATGCCCTCGGTGAGCATGTTGAACCGTTCGAGCATCCGCGCGAGCAGCCGTACGTCCTCCTCCGGCCAAGCGGCCAGCAGCGTGCGCAGCTGGCCCTCGCGGGCCGACCGCGCGTCGTCGAGCCGCCTGCTGCCCTCGGGAGTGAGGGCCAGCAGGTGGGCCCGGCCGTCCTCGGGGTCGGGACTGCGGCTGATCAGCCCCAGCTCCTCCAGCACCTTGAGCTGGCGGCTGATCGTCGCCCGGCCGACCCGCAGGTAGGCGGCCAGGTCGCTGGACCGCATCGGCGAGCTCTGGTCGATGCGGACCAGCAGGCCGTACGCGCCGGGGTCCAGCTCGGGATGCACCTTGCGCCCCATCCCGGCGGAGAACGCCTTGGCGCGCCGCAGCAGGATGGCGAGCTGCCGCTCGACCGCGCAGTACGCCTCGCGTTCGCCGGCCGTGGGCGGTCGGGGAGCGATCTCCGCCTCCGTCATGGCCTGCCTCCTCCTGACTGCGTGTGGCAGGGGGTCTACCCGCGCACCGCCTGGATGTCCAGCTCTACTTTCAGTGTCGCGCCGATCAGCGAGATCCCCGCCTGGACGACCTGGTTGTAGGTCATGGCGAAGTCCTCGCGGCGCAACTCCGTGACCGCGCGGAACGCCGCCCGCAGCCCGCCCCACAGGTCCGGTCCGGTGCCCAGGTAGGTCATGTCGAGATCGACCGGGCGGGTGACGCCGCTCAGCGTCAGCACGCCGTGCACCGTCCACCGGTCCGGGCCCGCCGGCGACAGCCCGGTGCTCCGGTACGTGATGACCGGGTGCACCGGGACGTCGAGGAAGTCCGCGGATCGCAGGTGATCATCGCGCATCCGGCTGCCCGTGTCGATGGACTCGGCGACGATCTCGGCGACCACGGACGACTCCTCCGGAGTGGCGCCCATCTCGATCCGGCCGGAGAACTCGGTGAACCGCCCCTGCACGCTGCTGAGGCCGAGGTGCCGGGCCGTGGCCGAGATCTTCGAGTGTTCCGGGTCGATCGTCCACACGCCGGGCGGCGGAAGCTCGGTGCCGCCCTGCCGGGCCAGCACCAGCGTGCCGGCCTCGGCGGCGCCCGAGGCGGTCGCGATCGCGGTGGACGCGGCCGGCGCGTACCCGATCGCGGTCGCGACCACCGTGTAGACGCCCGGCGGCAGCGGGGCGGTGACGACCTGCCCGTCGGCGTCCGCCTCCGCCCGCGCCACCTGGTGGCCGGTCGTGTCCGTCACCGTGACGACCGCGTGCTGCACGGCCCAGCCATCCTTGCTCCTGACCAGGGCGTGCAATCCCCTGGGGACCGCCTCGGAGACGCTCATCGCTCGTGTCCCAGCCACACGTCGTACGGCTCGTCGCCCTGGCCGCCCAGGTTCAGCGTGCTCGCCACGGGCGGGTAGCCGCTCGCGACGATGGTGTACTGCCCGCCGGTCAGGTCGGTGAAGGCGTACTCGCCGTCCTCGCCGGTGGTCGCCACGCCCACCACGTTGCCGGCGGCGTCGAGCAGCGTGACCCTGGCGTCGGCCAGCGGCACGCCGTCCTTGACGCGGACCGTCCCCCGCACCCGCGCGCCGGGGAGCAGCACGACGTCGTGCCGGGTCTGGCCGGTGCCCAGCACCTCGATCGGGACGGCGGCCGGACGGTACGCCGCGCCGCTGACCGTGAGCGTGTAGGTGCCGGCCACGACGCCGGAGAAGGAGAAGCCGCCCTGAGGGTCGGTCGAACTGCTGGCCACGACCTCGCCGCGCACGTCGGTCACGACGACCACCGCGTCGGCGACCGGCGTCCCGTCGGTCCCGCGTACGGTGCCGACGAGTCGGCCCGACGCCGCGAGCACCATGTCGAAGTCCACCGGCTGGTCGCCCACGACGAGCGTCGCGACCTGCGGCTCCCGGTCGCCCGCCGACGCGATCAGCACGTACGTCCCGCTGCCCGGCGTCCCGAGCGCGTAGCCCCCGTCGTCCCTGGTGACCGTACGGCCGAGCTGGTGGCCGCGTACGTCGATCAACGTGAGCGTGGCGCGGCCCACGGGCACGCCGTCCTGGCCCTTGACGAACCCGCGGATGCCCACGCCGCCCGGCTCGTGCGTCTCCATGGCGAGCGCGGCGTACGGCTGAGCCTGCGTGGCGGTGAGGACCTGCGCGTTCAGGGGCTGCGCGTCCAATGGCTGCGCGCTCAGGGGCTGCGTGGCGGCGTGGCCGTTCGGCGAGGCGAACTCGGCCTCGGCCGTGATCGGCCGCTGCGGGTCGCGCTGCTGCCTGTCTCGCTGAGCGTGGCGTCCGGTCACGGCGCCGTTGCGCTGGCGGGCGACCTCGGGGTCGAGGGTCTCGTCGGTCTCCGGCGCGTCGGCGCGGACGGTGATCGCGCTGGTCCGCAGCGGGACCTCCTTGATGAACAGCACGGCGACCAGCGCCAGGAAGGCGACCGGCGCGGCGTAGAGGAACAGGTCGCCCACGCCGTGGCCGTACGCGCTCTCGACGACGGTGCGGATCGGGGCGGGCAGCGCGGACAGCTTGGGAATCGAGCCGCTGTCGGCGCCGGTCCCCTTGACGCCCAGCGCGGCCAGGCCCTCCTCCAGGTAGTTCTTCACGCGGTTGACCATCACGGCGCCCAGCGCCGACACGCCGATCGCACCGCCGAGGGAACGGAAGAACGCGACCACGGAACTGCCCGCGCCGAGGTCCTCCGCCCGCACCTGGTTCTGCACGGCGAGCACGAGGTTCTGCTGGCTCATGCCGATGCCGACGCCGATGCAGAACATGAATACCGCGACGAGCCAGTAGTCGGTGTCGTACCGCAGCATGCCCATCAGCGCGAACCCGGCGGTGAGGAAGAACGCGCCGGAGACCAGGAAGACCTTCCAGTGGCCGGTGCGGGTGATGATCTGCCCGGAGACCGTGGAGGAGATGGCCAGGCCCAGGATCATCGGCAGCGTCATGAGGCCGGCCACCGTGGGCGTCTCGCCGCGGGCGAGCTGGAAGTACTGGCTCAGGAAGGTCGTCGCGCCGAACATGCCCACGCCGACCAGCACGCTGGCGACCACCGCGAGGCTGACCGTCCGCATCCTGAACAGGCGCAGCGGGACGATGGGCTCACTGGCCTTCGACTCCACCAGGAGGAACAGCGCCGCGAGCACGACGGCCCCGCCGACCATCGCGCCGGTCTGCCAGGACAGCCAGTCGTACTTGTTGCCCGCGAACGACACCCAGATCAGCAGCAGGGAGACCGAGGCGGCGATGAGGACCGCGCCGCCCCAGTCGATGCGCACGTCGCGCTTGAGCACCGGCAGGTGGAGGGTCTTCTGCAGCACGATCAGCGAGAGGATCGCGAACGGCACGCCGACGTAGAAGCACCAGCGCCAGCCCAGCCACGAGGTGTCGACGATCAGCCCGCCGATGAGCGGGCCGCCGATCGTGGCGACGGCGAACACCGCGCCCAGGTAGCCCGAGTAGCGCCCCCGCTCTCGCGGCGAGATCATCGCTGCCATGATCACCTGGGACAGCGCGGTGAGGCCGCCGACGCCGAGGCCCTGGACGACCCGCGCCGTGATCAGCATCGACGGGTTCTGCGACAGGCCGGCGATGGCGGAGCCGATCACGTACACGATCAGCCCGAGCTGGATCAGCAGCTTCTTGCTGAACAGGTCGGACAGCTTGCCCCAGATCGGCGTCGAGACCGTCGCCGCGAGCAGGGTCGCGGTGATCACCCAGGTGTAGGTCGTCTCGTCCGCGTGCAGTTCCGCGGTGATCGTGGGGAGCGCGTTCGACACGACGGTCGACGACAGGATCGCGACGAACATCCCCAGCATCAGGCCCGAGAGCGCCTCCAGGATCTCCCGGTGCGTCATCGCGGGGGCCGCCGTGCCTGGCGGCGTCTCCCGCGTCATCGCATTCGCCATCGAAGTCCTTCCCCGTGTGATCAAACTTAGTTACCCTAAGCAATCATATCCTGATCGTTGCTTCGGGCAACCAAATGGTCATGGTCCGGGGTTCGCCGGAAATGACGAAGGCCCTGAACCCGCAGGTCAGGGCCTTGTACTGGTAGTGCGGATGTGACGCGAGTCACCGATAGTTGACGAACTGAAGGGCGATGTCGAGGTCCTTGCCCTTGAGCAGGGAGATCACCTCCTGGAGGTCGTCCTTCTTCTTGGAGCTGACCCGGAGCTCTTCGCCCTGGATCTGCGCCTTCACGCCCTTCGGGCCCTCGTCCCGGATGAGCTTGGAGATCTTCTTGGCGTTCTCCTGGTCGATGCCCTCCTTGAGGGACACCACCAGGCGGTACTCCTTGCCGGACAGCTTCGGCTCGCCCGCGTCCAGGATCTTGAGGGACAGGTTGCGCTTGACGATCTTCTCCTTGAAGACGTCGAGAACCGCGTTGGCCCGCTCCTCGCTGTTCGCCTTGATCTCGATGTCCTTCTGCCCCGACCAGGAGATGCTCGCGCCCGTACCCTTGAAGTCGAAGCGGTGCCCGACCTCCTTGACCGTCTGGTTCAGGGCGTTGTCGACCTCCTGCCGGTCGATCTTGCTCACCACGTCGAAACTGCTGTCGGCCATCGGTGTCCGTGTCCTCTCTCCGTTACCCTTCGAGATTAGTGGGCCCCGATGTGATCAGAGGTCTTTCCTCATCACGACGCGGGGCGCCACCTCTATGCCGAGGGCCCGCTCGTGCTCGACCAGCGCGGTGAGCTCCGGCCCCCACTCGTGGGGTGGTACGACGCGGAAGCCGCGCCGGGCGTACCAGGGGGCGTTCCACGGCACGTCCCGGAACGTCGTCAGCGTCACCGCCGCAGTACCGGCCTCTGCGGCCGCTCTGGAGACGGCCTCGAGGAGCCGGGTCCCGATCCCTCGGTTGCCGTGATCGGGATGTACGGCGATCTGCTCGAGGTGGGTGAGTCCGTCGACCACCCCGAGCAGAGCGAACCCCATGGGCGGCCGGCCTGCCACGATGACACGCCTGGGATCGTCGCACTCCTCGATGACCGTGGTGCCCGGCGGGAAGACGATGCCCAGCGGCACGAACATCCCGTCCGCCGCCCTCTCGATCTCCGCCAGGGCCGCGAGATCCGCCCGCTCCGCCTGTCTGATCACCGTCCCACTATGGCCGGTGGGCTGTCATGCCTGCTCCCGTATTTCCGGGGCCCTGCGGTGGGTGAGGGGGCCGAGCCGGAACCCATGTCACGTGCACCCGGGAAGTCCGCTATTCTTCTACCTGTCGCCGCAGCGAGCGGAAGACAAGGCAGGTTGCCCGAGTGGCCAAAGGGAGCGGTCTGTAAAACCGTCGGCTCAGCCTACCCAGGTTCGAACCCTGGACCTGCCACCAGCAGGAAAAGAGCCCCTGACCAGCAGCGATGCGGGTCCGGGGCTCTTTTCGCGTGTCCGATGGTGTCCGGCCGTCAACGGCTCCCTACGGGTGATCGTGCCGAATACGTGCCGAAGTTTTCAGGGCTTCGTGGCGTCCAAGATCCGGCGCATTGCTTCGGTCTCCTGCCCGTGGATGCACTTGGCGTAGACCCGTAGGAGCACGTCCACGCTGTGCCCTGCCCACTCGGCAACCTGGGGCGCCGGACTCCCGCGTTGAGCCACGTGGACACGGCGGCGTGCCGCAGGGCGTATGGCACGTCCATGAGGGCGACGCGGCTTCTTCGGCTGAGAATGCCTTCTCACGAGCGTCATGGAAGACCTTGAGGTAGGCGCGATCGGTCATGATCCCGCCTCGGGGTTCCACGAAGACGCGCCCATCGGGGCCAGCGCCGTACGCCTTCAGGTGCGCCCGTAGCAGCGTGACCAACTCCGGATGGATCGGCACCGATCTAGTCTCGCCTTCCGCTCGATGCTTGAGGGCGCGACGTTCCCTGGGCTGGCCGCTGTTGGTCCAGCGGCTTCCGGCGCGGGGCTCAGCGTTGGTCAGGCGCATCTATCTCTCCCCAGCCATCGTCAGGGAGGCTCACGAGATGTTCCCGGCGCAGGTCGACGGCCTCTTCCGGGCGTAGGGCGGCGTAGTACATGCAGCCGAAGAAGGCTTCCATTCGCTCTCCCCGCTTGCTGTCCTTACGTACCGCCATGAGGAACCGGCGAGCCTGTTCGATGTTGATCACGGTGCGAGGGTCCACGGTGGAAAGCGTCCGGGGCTTGGTCCACTTCACAGCCTTGAGCGGGTTGCCTGGCAGGGCTCCGATCTCCCGCGCGTATTCCATGGCGTTGTTGAGGACCATTCGCTTCCGGTTCGCAGTGTTCGCCGCGGCGAGCTTCCCGTCTTTTCGTCCGGCTGATCCGATCCAGCACCGCGCGGGCCAGAGTGGCGCCCTTCCCCGGTTCGGTGAATGCGGCCAGAGCGATTGTGTGCTGATCCAACCAGCGCAAAGCGGCGAGAGTTCTGCCGGCGTGCTCGTGACGGCTCGCTTCTCTGGCCCCAACCAGATCATCAAGGTAGGAGATATTCCGGCTTCTGTCCTGCCCGCTCCCGCATCGCGGTTGAGGGCTGGGCGTTGACAGTGTCACGCGGGTGAACTCGGCTACGTGCTATTCATCACCATAGGCGTCTTCATCGTCCCCGTACATAAAGCGGTGTGCGAGATCCTCTTCAAACTGGACGATATGTTGCTGTGGCAGGTTAGCCGCTCGTATCTCATCTGAACCAGTCAGGGTCAGTTCGCAGACCGGGCATTTCAAGAAAGTCGACACATAAACTGCGTCGCTATAAAGAATTTTCCCTTCGAGGCGCTCGGTGCTTCTGCGGACTTCGTCTGATTTTATCCAGATCTTGTTCTTGCAGGCTGGGCATTCGGCGAAAAAAATCGGCTTAACTTCGCCATTGCCCATCCCATACCAAGCATAGGGCAGGGGCCCCGAGGGAGGATCTGGCAATTTTCCCTCTCGGGCTGCCCGTTCATCACCCGCATCGCAACTAGCAGGTCTCGTGCGGCTTAATGCGTGTGTTGACCTCCTTTATTACTGCCTGATCCGCCTTATCCACCAGAGTGCGGCCCCAGCCGATGATCTCGTCGCCGACGATGTCCTTGGCCTCGACCCCCAGGTGAGCGCAGATGATGTCTACCACGCGAGTGAAGCTGGGTAGCCATCCTGCTGCGTCAATGTCGAGGGCGGCCATACCGGAGTGGAGCTCGGCATTCCGTAAGTTGATCAAGGCGATAGCTGGAGCTTTTAAGTCGGACTCCGCTGTAGGTGGAAGTAGTTGAGTCAACCTCTCGATGGCGGTAGAGATCGGAATGGTCTTAGCCTTGGCGTTCTCCTGTCCTCGCACGGCATCGACCATGAAAATCGGATCAGCATTAAGGGCTGGGCTAGTCTCTGCTAGCCCAGCTCGAATTAGCAATTCCACACCCAGCAGGAGCCAGGTCGCCATCACGTCACACTCGGAGTCGGAGCTGGCCTGTGCAGCACGCTTGAAATATCGCGAAGCCTTGCCGATCAAGCTGTCGTAGTCCCACATCAGGGCTCCCGCATGTATTCGCCTCAGGATACGTATCGCAGCCCCATCTACGGCGGGACGACGATGCAGCAAATGGCTGCAGCGGAGGGCCTGCGTGTCCGGAAAACTGCGGATGCGCCATGCCGACCTCCACTACCATCACCATATGGCCACTGATCCCGGCTGAAGCGCGGGGACTGGCAGTGTGAGTGAGCTGCATGCGGGAGGTGTGCTCGCTATTTACCTATCAGCCAGGATGTCCCCTTGCAGATCCGCGGGCCATAGGTATAGGTCTTTCCGGTCTCGCTCGTCGCGATCAGGATCGCGTCTGGCTCCGGATTGGTGCAGGCGCTGTCCGCGAAGCCGTAGGAATATCCTTCCCCGGGATCAAGGGCCTGGAGAGTCCTGGTGCCCCATTTCCATTTCACCGTGACGGTTTCCTGACTGTAGTTGATGATGTAAAACATCGCCTCGGCGCGAGGTTGACAGGCGCTCGATGCCAGAGCGCCGGCGATGACCAGCCCCATGGCCAGCGCCCGAACTCTGGAAGTCGCCACGGCTGCAGCCGTATCTCGCGTAATCATTCGGCAGCTCCGCATCCGCCCGATCTCCAACTCTCCAAGAGTACGCCGGAAATGCCATGTTGATCAGCGAATGGGACGGTGGATACACCGAGGGCGGCCCTGTTCTCACGGTAATCGCAGTGAGCCCCGCCGTAGCGGTGGGGTGGGCTGTCCCTCTCCTATGGCGGCACGGCACCGCTGATTGGTGGGACAGGGGGCGTCCCAACGCGGGCTGAGCGATCACGTGTCTCTATCAAGGGCTCTGAGAAGCCCGTAGACGGCCATTCACGCCATAGCGGTCAAGACACGGCCCCATCATTGATCTCGTCACGGACGCGCTACCCTCATGATCATGCCGGATGCGTGCCGAATTTTGAGTGTCGAGATAAGTTGCCGCAGGTAGAAGCGATTAGGCGGCGGGTCTGTAAAACCGTCGGCTCAGCCTACCCAGGTTCGAACCCTGGACCTGCCACCAGCAGGAAAGTGGCCCCTGATCAGCAGAGATGCCGGTCGGGGGCTTCTTCGTTTCATGATCCGCGAGTATTTTTGGTTCCCCGTGATCGCCCCTGGCGCAGGGCACGCCTGGGGCACGCGATCGATAGGTTCTCCTGCGCGGACGCGCACGTCTCGCCAGCCTGATCACCTTGCAACCGAGGTCCCCTCTGGAGGCATTTGCTCGACTGTGGCGCAGCGTTGGCGCATACTGCGCTCGGTCCCTTTTCTTGAGGGGTGGTCAATGTTCGGGCTCGGGCTGGCAGAGCTGTTCTTACTCGTGTTTGAGGTGGCCGTACTGTTTGCGGTCGTCTATTTCGCGGTGCGGCTCGCGCTGCGGCACGACCGGAAGAGGAACGGCGGTCAGTAGGCCGTCACCTGGGCGGCGATGCGGCGCTGTGGGCGGTGGGTGCTTTGGATACGGCGCGGCGGCGCGCGAAGCGCCGCCCTTGATCTTCAAGAGCGTGATTCGGGCAGAGTGCCGCTCAGCGGCGGGCGGAAGGCGATCAGCCCGGCCCGACACGCCCAGCAGGCGGCGGGAAATCCGTGAGACAGAACCTAAGGCTGTGGCTAGATCGGGAAGCGGCCGCGGCGCCAGTGCCAGTGGCGGCCGGCCTTCAGGTGGTCGACGATCGCGCGCTGGAGCACGGTGCGGCTCGGCAGCTGGTCGAGTGGCGTGGTCAGGGTGCGGAACACGAACCGAAGCACCTCGACGTCGGCGTCTATCCCTTCCGGCTCCTCGTAGGGCTCCAGCTCGAACCTTCGCTGGAACCGGACGATGTTGGAGTCCCCGGGCAGATACTCCAGCAGTTGCGGGTCGAGCAGCCACGAGCCGCAGGAGAACGCCGTGTAGCGCTCGTCGGGAAAGTGGCGCGGGAAGAACGCGCGGGCCTCGTCGAGCGACGCCGTGACCGCCTCCGGGGTCATCGGCCCCGACTCGGGGATGTGCAGGCCGATGGCGGTGTCACCGCGCTGGTACTGCAGCCGGCCCAGCTCGTAGACGCCGCCCCGCGCGTGCAGCGTCAGCCAGCTCTGCATGACCGGCCAGCCCTCGCGGTGCATCCGCCGGTCGATCGCGAGGTTGCGGCCCAGGTCCGCGAGGGTCACCCACGACACGGCGTCGGCGATGCCGTGGTCGCGGTGGTATCCCCTGACGACGTCGATCAAGGCCAGGTACGCATACACGTAGAGATGCCGCCAGGCGGGGCCCCGTTCGCGCGGCAGCTCCGGACCGGGCGACAGCCAGCCATGGCCCCCGAGATCGGCGCGGACCAGGGCGATCGAGCGGTCGAGCAGCCAGCGCAGCTCCGGAGTCCACAGTGGAGAGTCGGGGTCGGGCCAGCCCGCCATGATCTCGGCAGCGTCGTCCGGTCGCACCGCGAGCCGGGCGAGGATCGCGGGCGCGTCGGCCTTGGCAGGCAGCGGAGCCGACGGCCGGTCGCCGGCGAGCCGGTGCACGCGGTCGACGTCCTCGACGGGTACCCCGAGCCGGGCGGCGGTATCGTCAAGATCCACGCGGACGACCCTACCGGTCCGTGGGCGTCTTCCACAGCCCGTACCGCTCGGGCAAATCCCGCCACGGCGCCCCGGTCTTTTTCACCCGACAGGTCGCATTGATCATCTGCTGATGATCAATCGGCGACGGGCCATTGCGGCGTTGCCGTCACCGCTCCCCATGCGGCTTGCGCCAAATCATGATCTCGGTCGCCGGAAGATGCTCCGCGAAGCGGTTGTCGGGTGACGCTTGTCGCAGCACCGCGCGCAGGTCCCGCTCGAAGTCCTCCAGCCTGTCGCCGAAGAGGTGAGGGGCGGAGTCGGATCGGGAGAACACCCACGCCACGATGTCGTCTGCGGTGCGATCGGCCGCCGCTCCGGCCGCCACCACATGTCGTTCGAAGTTCTCGAACCCCGCCCGTGCCAGGACGAGGTCCTCACGATCCGGGGTGCCGTTGACGAGCGTCCCCTGTCCCGCGCGGCGTACCGGCCCCAAATACCGGCGTACCAGGTCGCTGATTTCCGCGTACGGGGGAGCCGGCAGCGGCAGTGGCGCCGGTTCGGCGGGTGGATTCTTGAGGTCGCTCATGTGGACGAACGCGCCTCCCGGCTCCAGCATCTCCAGCACGGTCGCAGCGACGCGATCCCGATCGGTCCAGTGGAAGGACTGGGCGAACACCATGACCCGGAACGTGCCCAGACCGGCCGGCAGGTCCTCGGCGCGGGCGGCCACCCAGCGCGCGTTGGTCACGCCACGACGCTTGGCCTGTCGCTCGGCCTCGGCCAGCATGTCCTCATCCGGGTCGATGCCGACCGCTTCGCTGAAGAACCGCGCCAGAGTGAGAATCACGGTGCCCGGCCCGCAGCCGACGTCGAGAAGCCGGCCCCGGCCATCCAGACCGAGCGTCGCAGCCAGCGTTTCGGCGAATCCCGGCGCGTACGGCAGCCGGCCGCGTTCGTAGTAGGCCGCGCACCCCTGAAACAGCGTGCTGTCCCACTGCCATCCGTCAGGCACGCCAATCCCCTCCATGAGTCGGCGACGTCGTCGCCCCAGTAGCCGAAGATACGAGCAGCGACCGGATAAGGCGCTCTGCGCCGCACCAGCGGTCAACACCTCCGCCGAGTATCCGGTTCAGCTCCTACGGCTCCGGCCAGGGTTGAGCCGATGGGACGGCGAGCCTTCCTCATTCCCACGAGCGCGGCGAGGAGGGACGGTAGCGCGCCGGCCGCGAAGGCCGCGGCCAGGGTGAATCGTCCCAGGAGCAGTCCCATGGAAGCCGAGCCCACGGCGTTTCCGGTATTGAACGCCGTATTGACCCAGGCACCTGCCTGTGTCTTCGAGCCGGGAGCCGCGGCCTTGTCCGCCAGCATGTAGGCCGTGGTGAGGACCGGAGCGACGAACAGCCCCGCGACCCCGACCAGCAGGGACAGCGCGACCATGTTCGATACGAACCCCGCGGCGGCCAGCGACACGGCCAACGCCGTCGCCAACAGGGGCAGCCGACGTTCCGGGCTCAGTCGCGAGGAGACCGCACCATAGGCCAGGCCGCCGGCAGCGCTTCCGGCGGCCAGCGCGGCCTCGACCCAGGCGACCGCCGCGAGCTGCGCGTGTTGCGCGGCGAAAGCCACAACGAGGAGGTTCAGCGCGCCCAGCGCCGTGCCTACGCCGCCGGCGACCAGGATGGGCTGGCGTAGGCCCGCGTTGGCCGC
The DNA here is from genome assembly GCF_016863095.1 of Microbispora siamensis. Classification (GTDB taxonomy): domain Bacteria; phylum Actinomycetota; class Actinomycetes; order Streptosporangiales; family Streptosporangiaceae; genus Microbispora; species Microbispora siamensis. Next base: position 118,835 of record NZ_BOOF01000017.1, read on the forward strand.
GAGCAGACTCCGCCAGCCGTTGGTGCGTTTCTCCGACGACGGCCGACAGACGGCCCCGGTGGTCCGGGCGGTTTCGCGAGCGGCCGAACGTACGGCGGGCGAAAACGCCAGTGCCAGCGAGCCGACGGCCACCAGTCCGGCGCTCACCGCGACCCCCAGGGAGGGATGGGCCAGTCCCGTCAGCAAGCCCGCGATCAGGGGGCCGGTCACGTAGAGGAGTTCTTCGGCGACGGTGTCGAGGGAGTAGGCGCGTTGCAGGAGCGGGCCGTCGGGGAGCAGGTCACTCCACAGGCTGCGCATGATGGGGCCGAGTGGCGGGGTGAACGCGCCGGTGATGCCGGCGAGCAGCCACGACAGGGCACCGGACGCCCCCGGTCGCCAGGTGAGGGCTGCGACCAGGCAAAGAAGCAGGGCGTACGCGACCGCCATCGGAGGAAGGGCGCGGCGGATCCCGTGCCTGTCGATCAGGTGGGCCCGTATCGGTGACAGCAACGAACTGACGAGCCCGAACACGGCGATGGCGCCGCCGGCCATGGTGTAGGAGCCGGTGGCCCGAGTGAAGGCCAGGACCAGCGAGAGAAAGACGGTTCCGTAGGACAGGCGTCCGACCAGCGCTGCGGTGAAGGTGCGGCCGGCGAGAGGGGTGCGAAGAACGGCGTAGTAGGACGCCGCGGATCGAGACGACATGGGAGACCTCGAAAAGGCAGCGTCAGGCCGGTGTACGGCGGTGAGCGCTGCGGACCTAAGGGGACCTCTTCCGCGTCAAGCCCATGACGAACGGGCGACGCGGGGGCCGCTCTTTAGGCACGAGGGTGGAACATGGGCGCGATGCTAACACAGCCCGTGCAGCCTCTTGAGGCATCGCAGGTGACCCACATGCCCTCGTCAAGCATGTCGCAACGGGTCGTTGAAGAGAACGCACCCACGCGGAAGAACCACTCCGGCTCGCCCCGCGTGGGCTCCGCGCCTCGCGTCAGGACTGCGCGCGACCCGGCGGCTCGGTCTCGTCGGGGTCGGGCACGGCCAGCAGGAACTCGGCGCCGTGTTCGAGCATCTGGGCCATTTCGGCCGAGCGCGGGAGCATCGATTTCTCGTAGCTGTGTACGGCGTCGTCGATGGTGGAGGAGTTGACGAGCGCGAGCGCGAGCTCAGCGGCGTCGAGCATGGCCAGGTTGACGCCGACGCCCAACGGCGGCATGAGGTGTGCGGCATCTCCGAGGAGCGTCACGCTGGGCGAGTGCTCCCATGTGTGCGGAACCGGCAGGGCGAAGAGTGGACGATCGACGTAGGGGCCGTCGTTGTCGCTGATCAGCCGGAGCAGCCGTGGCGACCAAGCCGCGTACTCGCGGAGGAGATGTGCGCGGATGCCCTCGGTGTCCTCGGGGCGAAGCCCGTTCGCCGCGATCCAGTCCAGGGGAACGCGCTGCATGATGTAGACCCGCATGTGGCCGCCGCTGTTCCGCTGTGCGAAGAGGCCGCGCTCCCCGTCGGCGACGTGGGCGCTGCCCCGCCCTACCAGTTCGGAAAGCTCGGGGTGCGCGTTGTCCATGTCGTCGAACCATGCCTCCAGGAAGCTGACCCCGACGTAGCCCGGTGTCGCGGGCGACACGGCGGTGCGGACGCGGGAGAAGGCGCCGTCCGCACCGATCACGAGGTCCGCCTCGACGGCCGTCCCGTCGGTGAACGTCAACGTTCGCGGCCCGTCGGCCGGTCCGCTCACTGATTCGAGGGTGCGTCCCCACTGAACGGTCCCCGGGGCGAGTGAGCGCAGCAGGAGATCGCGAAGCTGTCCGCGGTCGATCTCGGGGCTGACCGTTTCGCCCTCGGCCGGCAGGTGGTGGGCGAGAACGCGTCCCGCTGAGTCCATGCTGCGCATTTCCTGCCCCTCGAACCTGGCGAGCGCGAAGAACTCCTCCAGCAGGCCGGCTTCACGGAGTGCGAGCTGGCCGTCTTCCTCGTGCAGGTCGAGCGAGCCTCCCTGGTTGCGGGAGTCCGCATCCGGATCCCGGTCGTACACCGTCACCGGAATGCCGTGCCGCTGCAGGATGCGTGCGCAGGTGAGTCCTCCCGGGCCGGCGCCGATGATGCTGATCCGCGCGTTCGCGGGTGTCGGAGAGTTCACGGTGGATTCCCTTCGTGGGAGGGGTTCCCGGTGGCGCCTCGGCGCGGCGACGACCGGTGCCGCGCCCCCGTGGGACGGCAACCCCTGTGGGGACCACCAAAGCAGAAACGAGTACAAAAGTGCAACCGTTACAGTTTCTGTCTGAGTTCAGCTATGGAGTACAGTGATGCCATGCCCGACTCTCCGACCGTTGGCCGTCGCGAGCGCAAGAAGGCCGCGACGAGGCAGGCCATCGCCGACGCCGCCCTGGAGCTCTTCCTGGAGCACGGCTTCGAGCAAGTGAGCGTCCGCGACGTCGCAGAAAGAGCCGATGTGTCGACGACGACCCTCTTCGCGCACTTCCCGAGCAAGGAGGCACTGGTCTTCGACCGTGAGGAGGAAGTCGAGGCGGCGCTGACCGCCGCCGTGCGCGAACGGTCCGAGGACCAGGGCGTGATCGAGGCGCTCCGCGCCCACGCGCTGGAGTCCTGGGTGCGGATCTGGTCGGATCCTCGTCGGCGCGAGTTCCACGCGCTGGTGGACCGTACGCCCGCGCTGCGCGAGTATGCGGAGCGCATGTGGATGCGGCATGCGGCCGCTCTCGGCGCCGTGATCGCGGAGGAACTCGGGCGGGAGGCGGGTGATCTCGAATGTTCGGCTCTCGCGCGCTTCGTCCTGGAAATCCCGACTCTGGCCCAGGGCCGGCATGATCCGCGCGCGGCTGTGGAGACGCTGTTCGATCTGCTGATCCACGGCTGGCGGTCACAGCGCGATTCGTAACCGGCGCATTGAGGTTTTCCCTCGGCAGCGCCAACCGCGTCGATCGGCGGTTTGTGGTGCCGGTGAACGGAAAACAGCCCTCCGGAAGAATGGTCCGCCGGGCATTCTCGAGTTCCATCAATTCGGGAAATGTCTGAATTCGGGACAGTGGTACGTTTCGTGGGGGAGAAAATGCCTAAGTGTCCTAATGTTGTCGGGATCCTTATGCTGGGCACCGCGCTGTCCGGTGGGGCCGTACCCTTGGGCAATCCCGCCTCCGCCGCGTCCGCCGAAGGTGCCGTCGTCACCGGCCTCGACGTCGATATCCCGTCCGCGCGCGATCATTCCGGAGCGCATGGGAGCCATCACTCCAGGCAACGTGACAAGCAGCGGCAGTCGGAGCGCGAGCGGCAGCGCCAACGGCAGAATCTGCTCCGCGACGTCACGCTCGCCCTCACGCCGATGCAGAAGGGCGAGACGGATTCGCGGGCTCTGCCGTACAACTGGCAGAAAACGGACGCGACCGCGAACTCCTTCATCGATCGGAACAGCCTGTCGGATATCACGAACCGGCCCGCGCAGAAATCGGACTCACTGGCCGCCGGCGACACGAGCGATTCCACGCAGAAATCGGACCCGCCGGGCACGTCATCGACGCCGCAGGACGATTCCACCAGTGCGGAGATGCTGGCGTACCTGCGGGATCTGGCCGCGAAGAAGCAGTTCACCGGCTCGGCGCTGGTCGTACGGCGTGGGCGGGTGCTGGCGCGTTTCGCCGCCGGCGAGGCCAACGAGGAGAAGCACATCCCCAACCGGCCGGACACGGTCTACCGGGTCATGTCGATCACCAAGCAGTTCACCTCGATGCTCGTGCTGAAACTGCGCGACCGCGGGCTGCTCAAGTTGGACGACCCGATCTGCCCGTATCTCGTCCCGGCTTACATCAAGGCCTGCCCGGCAGCGTGGCGGCCCATCACGATCCGCGAGACCCTCACGCACACCTCCGGCATCCCCAACATCGAGAAGCTGCCCAGCTACCTTGCCAATGTCACGAAACCGACCACGCCCCGGAAACTGATCCAGCAGTTCGTGAACCTGCCACTGGACTTCACGCCCGGCACCAGCTGGAAGTACACCAACTCCGGCTACGTCCTGGCCGGTGCGATCATCCAGGCGGTGACGCACAAGCCGTACGGGACCGTGCTGCGCGACGAGATCACCGGCCCACTGGACCTCGAGCACACCGGTTACAGCAGGAGATACCCGCCCAACGGGTTCGCGAAGGGCTACTTCACGCTCGGGTCACCGGCCCCGCTCCTCAACGGCTCCGAGCTGTTCTCCGCGACCGGCCTCTACTCCACCGTCGACGACATCGCCCGCTGGGACCGGGCGTTCGGCTCGTACACGGTCGCGCCACCCGCCACCGTCAAGCAGGCGTTCACGCCACAGGCGCCGTGCCCCTCCACCGGCTGCCTCAACCTGCCGTCGAGCGCGTACGCCTTCGGCTGGCTCGTCGACCGGCTCCAGGGGCACCGACTCCGGTATCACCCGGGTCTTTTCATGGGCTACACGGCGAGCAACATGTACCTGCCCGACGACGACATCCAGGTCGTCGTGCTCAGCAACGTGCAGGACACCGACACCGCCGGCATCGCCCGCCACCTCGCCACCCTCGCTCTCGACCGTTGAGTGTCTACAGAGGGGTGGAGGCGGTGGTCTCGGGCACGAAGGCGATGCCGTCGAAGTGCTCGGAGAGCACCGTGGGCATGTAGCTGAGTTTGTAGGTGAACCGCCTCGCCACCGCCCCATAGCCACGCATGTGGAGGGGCTCGCCGAGCCACCGCGCCGCGGCCTCAGGCCGTGGTCCGCTCCGCAGGTCGATCACATGATCACCCGGATGAGCGGTGGCCAGGCGGGCCTCCACGATCGTCGGTCTCCGGACGAGCGGGACGCGGAAGGCGACCGGGGGCGTGGCCGGGTCCACCTTTCCGAAGCGTGGCCGGCGGGCCCGGAACCGGCCCGCTCCGAAGAGCACGCCGAGTGCGTAGTACGCCTCGCCATACCGTTGCCTGAGGTGCAGCCCCATCGTGGGCACCGACCCGCCGCTGTGGCTGCCCGCCATGACGTGGCCGTTGTGCGCCCAGAGGGCGACCTTGGCGTCCGGGTCGGCCAGGAGCAGGTCCACGTTGTCGGCGAGATAGCGGTCGCGGGCGACGCTCACGGTCTGTGCGGGGTCCGGGTGCCGCAGCGGCCGGCTCGCGAGGTCGGCGCTCTGGCACACGATCCGTGCATGCGCCGGCGCCTCATCCGGAACGGAGACGCCGGCCAGGAAGTCCTCCACGCGGCGGGCGTCGGCTTCGATCCGTCGGTCGAGCGGGGGGCCGACGCCCAGGCGCTTTGCGGCGAGGGGAGCGAGGGGGTCGAGCAGGCCCGGCGCGTCATCACCGAGGTAGGCGCGCAGGGCGTCCAGCGATGCCGCCGGATGCTGCGGGTCGATGCCCGCGAACCGTACCTTCCGCGATGCGGTGCGGTTGTGGTCGCGCAGCCACTCGACGACCGCCAGCATCTCCACCGTGTGCAACGTCCAGAAGCCCAGCCCGGCGAGCGCCTCGACCGGATCGCCGGAGCCGCCCTGCACGTAATCGTCCACGGCTCGGGACGCCGAGGCGCTGGCCTCCACAGCGAGCGTCGTGAAGCCCAGTTCCTCGACCAGGAACTCCAGCAACCGGTGCCTGATCAGGAAGAACTCCCGGGTGCCGTGCGTGGCCTCGCCGAGCCCCACCACCCGCACGCCGTCCAGTGCGACGCGGAACGACGCCAGGTCGGCGGTTCCGGCGCCCGGTTTCAGGCCGTTCAGCGGTATCGCTCGCGTCTTGAGCCACTTCGCCACCTCGTCGTCGTTCATCGTGCCGGGCACGGTGCTCCTCACGGTCGGCTGGAAACGGTCGGCGGGAAGGCGGTCAGAGGCCCGTGACGGTGCTGCGGCGTTCGAGGAGGACGACGTCGCGCCAGCGGTCGTGGTGGCGGCCGACGTGGTGGCGGGTGCCGACGACGCGGAAGCCGGCCTTCTCGTGGAGGCGCAGGCTGGCGGTGTTCTCGGGGAAGACGCCCGACTGGATGGTCCAGATGCCTTCGGCCTCGGTGGACTGGATCAGGGCGTTCAACAGCGCCAGCCCCGCTCCGCGGCCACCGTGGTCGGGGTGGACGTACACGGAATGCTCGACCACTCCGACGTACACACACCGATCGGAGACCGCACTGACCGCGATCCAGCCGACGACCTGCCCGCTCGCGGCGTCGACGGCGACGTGCCGGTGGAGCGGCAGCTTCGCGGCGTCGAACGCCTGCCAGGTCGGTGCCGTGGTCTCGAAACTGGCGTTTCCGCCGTCGAGACCGGCCTGGTAGATCGCGAGGACCTGCGCGGCGTCGGTCTCTCGCATCGGGCGGATGAGGATTGCTCCCACCTTGTCGACATGCTCGGACACGTGCTCCTCCAATCAGCGTCACGCTGTTTCGGCGAAGGCCGTCGATGCGGGCGTGAGCAGAGTCGACATGCGGGCCAGTACGGCGGGGTTGATCCAGTAGTAGACCCAGGTGCCCCGGCGCTCGGACTCGATGAGCCCGGCCTGCCTGAGCACCTTCAGGTGATGGCTGATCGTCGGCGGGGTGAGGTCGAAGGCGGTCGTCAGGTCGCACACGCACGCCTCACCGCCCTCGTGGCAGGCGATCAGCGACAGCAGGCGCAGCCGTACGGGGTCGGCGATCGCCTTGAACAGCGGAGCGAGTTCGGCGGCCTCGCTCTCGGACAGCGGTTCGCAGGCCAGCGGGGCGCAACAGACATCGACGATCGGCAGCTCTTGCTTCGACACGACTCTAATTTGACATCTATCTATGCAAGCTCGCAAACTGCGGGCATCCTGATTAGAAGTTCATCTAACCAAGGGGAAGCGCATGTCCCGTGTCCAACTCGCTCTGCGTGTCGCCGACCTGGAAGGCTCGATCGCGTTCTACTCCAAGCTGTTCGGTGTCGAGCCCGCCAAGCGCAGGCCGGGGTACGCCAACTTCGCCATCGCGGAGCCGCCGCTCAAGCTGGTCCTCCTGGAGGGCGAGCCGGGGGAACCGACCCGGATGGACCACCTCGGTGTCGAGGTCGAGGACGACGCCCAGGTCACGGCGGCGACCGAACGCCTGAAGGAGGCCGGTCTGGCGACCTTCGAGGAGAACGACACCACCTGCTGCTACGCACTCCAGGACAAGGTGTGGGTGCACGGCCCCGGCGGCGAGCCCTGGGAGGTGTACGTGGTCAAGGCCGACAGTCCCACGGCCGGCGCCCTCAGCGTCGACATCCTCCCCAAGGAGGCCGGCTCCGCCTGCTGTGCCACCGAGACGGTCACCGGCGGTGCCGGCTGAGCGTTCCGCCGAGCCGGGCGGGCCGCCACATCAGCAGCACCACCGCCACGAAGGCGAGGGCGACCACCACGAAGAAGAGGGCGTACGGGAAGGAAGTGGTTCCTTCCGGCTCTTCCACGGACGTCGGTTCCGTCACCGGGGCGATCTGATCGACGAGGGCCTTCGCGGCCTGCTTGGGGTCGCCCTGGGGCGCGTGCCTGAGATCCGCGGCGCCGGTGACCTGGAGCAGGTCCTGCCGCATCGGTTCGTCCGCCGCGCGGTTGACGAGCACGACCAGTCTGCGCTGCGGAAGCGGCAGGTCCCGTGGAGCGGGGCGCTGGTAGCCCTCGAAGGCGCTCACACTCTCGGGCACGATCGCGGCGCGGGCGGATTTCCCGGCCAGCCGACGCGAGATCTCCTGGGCCGGCACGGTGGTCAGCCGGAGACCACGATCGGTCAGCGCGCGTAGCTGCTCCCCGCCGATCGTGTTGCGGATGAGGATGTCGCCGCCCTCGCCGGGGTGGTCGAGGAACCTTTCCGGTTTGATGTCGTCCCTGACGAGCAGGACGTCGGGACTCGTCACCCCAAGGTCCGCCAGCTCACTGAGGCCCCACGTCTGCAGGTCCCCCCGCACGTCCCTGCCGGAGTACTGACCGCCGCTGACCGACCCGAGGACGTCGAGGTCGTACGCGATGGTCACGGCCGGCACGCCGGCGGGCGGCGTGACGGTCGCCGGGTCGATCGTCTCGATGGCCGGGGCGTAGCCGTCGCGGCGGAGCCTCTCGGCGAAGGCCTCGGCGGCGTACCGCTGGTCCGCGGGCGCCTGGACGATCACGGTCGGCGGCGAAGGGGAGAGGTCCGTCGGAGGGGGTTCGCCGGCGTCGCCCAGAGTCAGGAAGACGGCCACGACGGCCACCGCGACGAGCGCGGCCGTGCCCGTGAGGATCACCGCCAGGCGCACCCGCCGGTCCAGGACCCGCCAGGTCCGCCGGCGCTCGACGGCAGGCGTGCCCATGAGGGAGGCGAGCCTCCGCCGGACGGTCTCCGGCGTGCTCGGCGAGCAGATGAGGGCGTCGGCGACGTCCTGGCTGGACTGCCTCCACATCTCCTCGGGCGGAAAGGCCGCGTCCACGAGCCGTGCGTAGAGGTGGTCCGCGTCACCACGGGGATCGATCACACTGCGGAAGCAGTTGCGCTGGAGCAGGGCCCTTTGGAGGTGTTGCCGTTTGGTGGGGTCCGTCGTGCCCGAGCGAGCCAGATCCTCGACCGCGGCGCGGACGTCGGGGGCGTACGTGAGCGCATCGGCCAGCCCTTCGGTGTAGGCGTTTCCCACGCCGTTCCGGTACGCCACGGTGGTATCCGTGGAGCTCACGGGCAGGGTGGGAGGAGGGGCGGGCGGGGAGTGATCGGGCTCGGGTTCCGGCTCGGGTTCCAGTGCCGTGGAACCGGACTGTTCGACCAGTTGGAGCACCTTGGGCCGGTCCTTCTCGATCGACAGCGGCTCGGCCTGGCGGGCGAGCCTGGCGATCATCTCCGTCGCCGGGACGTCCGACCGTGTGTAGAACTGGTAGCAGAGTTTCGACGGCGTCTGCTCGTGGACGCTCTCGGCCCCGCGTCCCCAGACCACCGTCTGCGCGCCCTCGGGGGCGTACCGCGCGAACGACAGCTTGATGTTGTGCTCGCTGGTGCTGCTGGTCCAGGTGGCGGCGGTGAACCTGGTCCGCGTCCCGTACGGCAGCAGCGCCGCGACGGTGTCGGCGAATCGCAGCCGATCGATCATGGGGACGGTGTCGGCGCCGATCACGCACACGGGCCGGCCGTTCAGCAGCAGCGCCGCGGCGGAGAGCGTGTCCGGGCCGGGTGCCATGGCCTCCGGGTCGTACGGCGGCACGGCCACGGTCAGCGGAGGCCGCGGCTCCAGCGGCAACGCGGCGAAGGCGGTGTAGAGCGCCGTGTACGACACCGGCTGATCGACGAGCTGCTCGTACGGCACGTAGAACCATCGGGTGTAGGCGATCTTGCGGTTGGCGAAGTCGCGGTGACCCGACCACTCGCGGATCGCCAGGACCAGGTAGTAGGAGATCTCGCCGTTCTCGCTGATCCTCGCGGTCCCGATCGTGACCTGCGGCAGGTCGCCGGCGGTGCTCGCGGCGTAGCGGTGTCTGAGCTTGTCGAACACCTCGCGATCGAGCCGCCCGTCGCTCCACTCCAGCAGGCCGTATTCGTCGTAGCTGCCGGGGCGCTTGCCTTCCAGCGCCCACTCGAAACCGATCACCGGGGACCGCCGCCGGCGAGCCGCCGTCCGAGCCACAGCATGGGCTCGACGACGTTGATGGGATGGACCTGCCCCCGGATCCGCAGCTCCTTGCCCGCCTCGGGCAGCAGGTTCTGGTAGTCGTTCCGGTCGAACGTCTTGGTGTGCGGCCGTACGTAGAAGCCGATCGACGAGGTGACGAAGAACTCGACGCGGGTGCGGTGGAAGAACTGGTCGAGGGCGTTGACGACCATGTCCGCGTTGCCGCTCGCGGACACCTCGCACAGCGCCCGGAACAGGTCGCGGGCGTCCTCGCTGCTCACCCGGGGAAATCCGTACTCGTCGTCGGGGGAGGAATCGAGCAGGTGCAGCTTCTCCGCGGTCTCCAGCACCCGCGGGTCGTCGAACTTGGTGATGCAGACCGCGACGTGATGGGGGAGCATCCCGTCGCGCAGTTCCCCGATCTCGAGCATCTTCTCGGCGAGGCGGGTGAGCGGCGGGTGCAGGTGGTCGAAGGCGTCGCCGAGCTCGAACTCCCGGATGGGATCGAACAGGAAGACCAGGCCCCGGCTCTTCACCAGGTTGTCCATCAGGCGTTGGCGCAGGTCGTCGACGACCCGGGAGCCGTTCCCCGTATGCACGGGGCCCGCGCTGAACAGACCGCCCGGCGCGTCGACCATGCTGATGCCGATCTTCAGCGGCGGGGCGGGCCGGGCTCTGCGCAGCCACCGGCGCTCCTGCCGCTCGGCCGGCCCGACCAGGGTCCAGCGGTAGTGCTCCAGGCTCTGGCTCGCCTCCGGGAAGATCTTCCCGCTCGACAGCGCGTTCGTCCTCTCGATGAGGTAGTCGGACGAGGCGGCGTCGGAGCCGATGATCTTCCAGTCGTCCTTCCGCCGCATCAGCGCGATGTTGAGGGCGGCCAGCAGCGTGGTCTTGCCGCTGCCGGGGGCGCCCCACATGGCGATGTCGTGGGCCGGTGGTCCCGACGCCGGGTCGGACTGCATGTCTGGTCTCACTCCGTCTCGTCGAGGAGGGGGAACGGGATGGGGAGGGTGGCGGGCGCGGCCAGCCCCAGGTCGGCGGCCAGCCCCCGGACGTCGAGGGCGTCCAGATGCGCGAGCGCGTTCGCGCCGAGGCGACGCCAGGCAGGGTGCGCGGAGGCGTCCTGGCGGTCGCAGATCGCGGCGAGCACGGTGTCCGGCCGGCTCTGGACGCGGTCCACCAGCGACCGCCAGTCGTGCGGGCGCGGGCAGGGCAGGATCAGCGACCGGTTCGTACGCGCCGGGTGCGGCGGGCGGTCGCCGACCGTGAGCAGGACCGTGCGCACCTGATCCGACGTCGGGAGCCGCCGGGCCACCGCGTCCAGCATGTCCTCCAGCTGGGCGGCGTGCGGATAGTAGGGGTAGCCCTCGGTGATCGCGCCGCGGTCCTCCAGCCGCTCCAGGGCGGCCAGCGCGCGCTCGGGCGCGACCTGCCACGCGGCGACCTCCACCGGGTGCTCTCCTCCGGCACGGACGTCGTAGGAGTGCGCGCCGTACGCCACGAGGGAGACCCGCAGGAGGCCCGCGAGCTCGGCGGACAGATGACTGACCATCTGACGCACGCGGCTCAGGCGCTCCTCCACCTTCGCGTCCGGCCCGCACACCTCCACGGCGCAGATCAGGTGCGCAGGTCCGGCCTGGGGCGGCAGCTGTGACGGCGCCGCCGCCACGAGGTCGCTCCAGCCGCGCGGGTCCCGGGTCAGCTCGGGCACGCCGGTGAAGCGCACCTTCCCCGGTCGCACCAGCTCGGCGGTCAGCAGGTAACGCCCGGGGGTGATCCTGGCGCTGTGCACCGACAGCAGCCTGGGCTCCCGGCCCTGCCAGGTGACCACGGCGAACGCGGTGCCGTACTCGTCGCCGGGTTCGCAGCGGACGGCCACCTCGGCCCGGGTCCCGGGGAGGGTGCCGATCGGAAACAGCTGCTTGCTCCCCAGCCGCAGCCGCCCGCTCGCGTGGTCGGCGCGTAACACGACCAGGTCGTACGACCGTGACAGCGGGTCGGTGGCCAGGACGTCCTCGACGATCGCGATGACCGGCCCGTTGGAGGGGAAGACGGTGGCGGGCCGCGCCTCGCTCAGCCAGCCGAGCGCCCGGTTGGCCTCCGCGCCGTCGGGAAACGAGCAGACGAGGACGACCTCGTCGGCGGAGAGCGGGTCGGCGGCCCGGAGCACGGCCTGCCGGGAGGACTCGTGCTCCCACCCCTGCTCCGAGGTCAGGTCGCCCCAGGACGACGACCAGTAGTGGCAGCGCGGCCTGCCGTTGTCGTCCCGGTGGATCCGGAAGACGGTCATGCCGTCGGCGGCGACCTCCACGATCGTGAGGCGGCCGGTGGCGGTGAGCCCCGCAACGGCTCGGGCGACGGCCTTGCGAAGCAGAGCCTTGTCGGGCTCTGACACGGATCCTCCGTTGCTTGTCCTATTCGTGGCCCCCGTCCCCCTTTATCCGAGCTAGCCGGTAACCACGAAAAGACGACTTGTCATAACGGTAGGCTTCTTGTTGTGTCGTTGCGTCGAATCATTCTCAGTTTCCCGCAATCTTACGGCGGGGACCTACGATAGCCCGAGTCTCGAGCGTTATGCCACGTTCCAATATGTGCGCGTAGGCGAGGAGAAACATGAGGCGGTTTCTGATTGCCCTGTCCGGAGCGCGGCCGGAGGTGCTCGAACGGTGCCCCACCGAGTACGGGAAGTTCGAGGGCATCGGCGGCGCCGTGCTCACGACGGCCGTCCTCGCGGTGGTGTCGATGACGTTCGCGCTGAACAGCGCCCTGGGCGTCAACATCGTCCTGGCCGTCCTCGCCGCGCTGGTATGGGGCCTGATGATCCTGAGCCTCGACCGCTGGCTGGTCAGCACGATGCGGGCGGACGCCCCGCGCCGCTGGCCGCTGGCCGTTCCGCGCGTTCTCATGGCCCTGCTGCTCGGGTTCGTCATCTCCACGCCATTAGTGCTCCAGATCTTCCGGTCTGAAATCGATGCCCAAATTGTCCAGATCAAGCAGCAGCGTGCGGACGCGTTCGCCGCGCGGCAGCAGCAGGGCAACGTCGGCAAGGACGTCGGCCAGCTCCGCAAGGAGGTGGCCGACCTGGAAAAAGTCATCTCCTCCGGTGGTGACGTGCCCATCGACACCGAGCAGGACCCGAACGTCAAGGCGTTGACCGCCGAGCGCGCCAGGCAGCAGAAACTCGCCGACAAGCACTACGGCGAGTGGCAGTGCCAGCTGTACGGAGGGCCCTCGTGCCCGAAGAAGGGCGACGGCCCTCTGGCCCAGGACAGCCGGCGTGCGTACGAGAAGGACAAGCGGCGAATCGACCTGATCAACCGGCAGATCGAGGACCGGAAGCGGGAGCTGAGCGCCAACAGCGAGGAGGCCAAGCAGGCCCGCCTCGCGAGCGCGCAGGACGCCCTGCCCAAGGCGAAGGCGCAGCTCGACGCCGGGATCAAGCGGCAGGCGGACCTCCAGGCGTCCTTCGACGCGGAGAACATGGCGACCAACGGCCTCCTCATCCGCATCCAGGCGCTCAACGAGGTGACCGGCAAGGACAGCAGCCTCGGCATCACCCGCCTGCTGCTGTTCCTGTTGTTCCTCCTCATCGAGTGCCTGCCGGTCACGATCAAGCTGATGCAGCGGCCGGGCAACTACGAGAAGGTCCTCGCGCTGGCCGAGAAGCACGAGTTCCGGGACGCGCGGGGCACCTTCGCACAGGGCATGGCCGGCTCCGGGGCGTCCGCGCCGCCCTCGGCCGGATCGCAGGACGTCTGGCGCATCTGGTCCCGTACGGGCGAGACCGGCCCGCAACCGGTCGTCACCGTCCCCGAGGGCGGCGCGGACTACCGGGGACCCACCGGCACCCGCGCGGAGACCGTCGGCGAGACCGATGCGTACGACTCGCTGGAGGACGAGGAACTGAGGCGGATGCCGGACGCCAGGACCACGCGGGTGCCCAGGAACGGCGCCGAGCGCCCCGGCGGAGTCGAACTGCTGCCCGATGACGACTGACGCTCCGATGGCGGGCCCGGGACGGGTGATCAGGGACCGCTACGAACTGAGGTCCCAGCTCGGCCGCGGCGGCATGGGCACGGTCTGGCTCGCGAAGGACAGGACGCTCGGCCGGCTCGTCGCGCTCAAGGAGATCGCGCTGACGCCGTACGGCGAGGGGCTCGCAGTCCAGCGGGTGAGGGCCATGCGCGAGGCTCGCTCGCTGGCCCGGATCAGACATCCCGCGATAGCCGAGATCTACGACGTCTTCGAGGAGGGCGGCTCGCCGTGGATCGTCATGGTCTACGTGGAAGGCGGCTCCCTGGACGACCTGATCGGGCGGCGGACGCTGTCGGAGCGCGAGATCGCCGCCTTGGGACGCGACGTGCTGGCCGGGCTGACGGCCGCGCACGCCGCGCATGTCCTGCACCGTGACGTCAAACCGGCCAACATCGTGGTGGGCCGCGACGGAAAGGTGGTTCTCGTCGACTTCGGGATCGCCCAGATCGTCGGCGAGAGCGGCCTCACCTCGCACAGCATCCTGCTCGGCACCTCGGAGTTCATGGCGCCGGAGCGAATCGAGGGGCGTGCGGTGGGACCCGCCGCCGACCTGTGGTCGCTCGGCGTCACGTTCTTCTGCGCGCTGGAGGGCTACTCGCCCTTCCGCCGGGACAACGCCTATGCGACCGTGCACGCCGTCTGCAACGACGACCTTCCGCCGCCACGCCGCCGCGGGCCGCTGTACGACGTGATCGCCGGGCTGCTCAGGAAGGACCCCGCCCTCCGGATGGGGGCCGCCGAACTCGACCGCCGGTTGGCGGCGATCGCCGCCCCGCCGCCGCCCGAGAGGAAGCGGTCCGAGCCGCCGGTCGAGAGGCCGCGACCGCGACCGCCCCAGCCGTCACCGGTGCCGCACACTGCCTCTTTACGCAGCGCCGCCGCGGCGCTCGCCGCCATGGCGCCCGGTGCCGCCGGGCAGGCGTTGGACGCAATGGCCGGCGATCCGTCCCGGGCGGCCGGCGTGCTGGCCCTGCTGCCGTCCGGTCAGGCCGGGCGGGTGGTCGGTCACATGACCGCCGGTGGAGCGGCCGCGCTGCTGCGGCAGTTGCCCGCGAGCCGGGGCGCGAGCATCCTGGCGGACGTCCCCGATCGGGTCGCCGCGGACATCCTCAACGCGATCGGCGTCACCCCCGCCGCGGTCCGGCTGGTCGAGGCGATGACGACCCGGCGGGCCCGGCAGGTGCTGGAGTACGTGCCGCCGCCGGTCACCGCGGCCCTGCTCCGGGCGACCACGGACGGCCGCGCCGAGCGCCTTCTGGCCGGGCTCAGCCCCGCCGTACGCGCCCAGATCGCCATCGCCGACTGAGAACTCAGGGGTGCAGGGGGTCGCGGCGGTGAGAGCCAGGTCAGGGGGCAACGAGTGGTGAGGGTGCTGTTTCGATCAGTCGTTCACCAGCGTCAGATTCGCGCGCCCGTCGCCGTCGTAGCGGTATCGGAGGCGGATCTGATCACCCGGTACGACCTCGATCTCGGAAGACAGGGCCCAGCAAGCGGTGAACCAGTGGCTCCGCTCGTCCCCATGCCAGGGGGCGGTCGACATGGACACGCTGGGGGACATCCGCGCCTCGAAGTAGAGAACGGCGCCGGAGACGGTGCCTGGCTGGGAGGCGGTGAGAGTCACGTCCCCCTCGAACACCCGGGCGTCCTCCCGGAGGTCGATCCTGCTGAGCGGGTGAGGATCCGACATCCGCTGCCACTGCTGGACGGTCTCCGGTCTCTCGTAGAACCCCGCGACCCGCTCTCGGTCGGCCCGCAGCATCGGGGAGAAGTCGATGCCGTATCGGCTCTGCCATCGCTCGATCTGCCGGGGGAGGATTCGCTGCTGCCCCACGGTGCTCTCGGGCATGTTCACCAGGTACATATAGGTGTCGAACGACGAGGGGATCAGCCGGGCGTCCGGTGTGAGCAGACGTTCCCTGGCGTCCTGGACCGATTCCCAGATGACCATGTCCAGGGCTTCGTTGCCCACAATGTCGGTGGTCAGGACGGTGGCGGGCTCGGGCAGCTCGGTCGTGCTGGACCAGCCCTTGACGAAGGTCATGCGGTCTGCGACGCCGTTGACCTTGGCAACCTCCGCGGCGAGGTCGCCGCTTCTCGCCGGCTCGATCGCGTAGACGTGCCTGGCGCCGGCCTTCGCGGCGGCGATGGCCAGAATCCCCGAGCCTGAGCCGAGATCGAGCACGACGTCGTCAGGAGTCACCACCTCGTTTATCGCCCGGATGAAGGTGCCCTTCCTGACCGGGTCCTCCAGGATGCGGATGTTCAGGTGGGCCAGGCCGTACCCCCCTGTCGGGAACATCAGCGGGGTGAAGCCTGTGGGCGGTTCCTCGGTGAGGATGCCGGCGCTCACCATCATGCTGAGCGTCGTCAGCGTCTCCTCCACCGCACGGCGCCCTTTGAGGCGCGGTCCGAGGCGCCGCATGCACTCTGCGACAGAAGTCGGGGCATGGAAGACGTCGAGCAACCCGAGAGCGTGCTGGCCGAACTCCCACACACGCTGATCGTGATGGACGCGGACCAGGTTCGCGCTCTCCAGCTCCATGTAGAGTTCGGGCACACGCTGCAACAGAGTGTCGGCCTTCAGCATCACTCGGCTCCTTGAGGAGATTGTTTTCCTGGACGTGCCGCCAGCGCCTGCGCGATCGCGGTGATCAATGGCCGCCGGAAGTCGCCGAGGGATCCCGATTCCGTTTCTCCGGTGGCGAACGCGGCGCCGTCCCCCGGTTCCACCACCCGGTAACCGTCCTCACGCAGCCGGACGATGTTCCGCTGGACCGCGGGTTTCTCCCACATGACCTGGTTCATGGCAGGAACGAGGACGACCGGGCAGGTGGCCGCCAGGAGAATCGAGGTCAGCAGGTCGTCGGCGATGCCGTTGGCCACCTTCCCGAGGAAGTTCGCCGTGGCGGGAAGGACTGCGATGGCCTCGGCCCAGCCGGCCATCGTCACGTGTGAGTCGCGGCCTGCCGGCAGGTCGTCCCAGCTGGAGAACGTCTCACACGGGGCAACCGCTCTCAGCGACTCCTCGGTGATGAACCGCCGGGCCATTCCGGTCAGCACCACACGGACCTCGGTCACGCCGAGTTTGAGGCTGAGCCAGGGAAGGAGATGCGGGACGGTGAGGGACGACACCGAGCCGCAGACACCGAGCAGGAGTCTCAGCCGCCCCTGCGGCGGAGGAGTCGTCACGGGGCTGTCACCTCGCAGAGGACCAGCCACTGCTTCTCCACCTGCGGCAGGACGTCGCACAGGGCGTCGTCCGGTCCGAAGGCCCAGGTCGCCTGTGCGTAATGGTCGATCACCCTTCGCGCCGTGAGCATGTTCAGCCGTTCGCGCTCGGCGGCGTCCAGCGGATGGCCCGCAGACGCCTGATACCGGGCGAGGAATGCTTCGAGATGCCTGCGGAGAAGCGGTGCGTCCATGTCTGCCAGCCCGGCCGCCTCCAGCAACTCGCCTAGGAGATAGGCGACATCGCTCGAGGGGTCACCGACACCGGCTTCCCGCCATCCGAGGACGACCACCGGCGACGTGAGGGCGATCACGCCGGTCGAGAACCTGCCGTGGACGACCGACAGCCGTCGCGGTGGCGGGCAGGCGCCGTCGGCCGCGCCCGACATCAGCGGAGTCAGGTGCAGCGGCAGTTGCTTCGCGGCCTTCCGTATCCCCGCCGAGGCCTCGTTGTCCGACGCGATCCAGGCGGTGGCCATCGCGCGGTCCGGCAGGGCCTGCGCCACCTGGTCCACCGGGAGCCGGTGCAGCGCCCCCAGGAAAGAGGCCAGGCCCTCCAGCACGTCGCGCCACCAACTCTCCTCCCCGGCGAACCTCCGGTCGAAGAGCCGGTCGCACAGCAGTCCGGGGGTGGGCAGGGCGCTCCAGACCGCCAGATCGTTACCGTGCACACGAGGGGGTACGGCGACCGCGCCGACCCGCGGCACGATCCGAAACAGAGCGGCGATGCCAGAATTGTCCAGATAAACGCCGCCGGGTCTTTGCAGGTGCTCGGCCCATCGATACCCGTTCCGCGTTCTCGCGCAGATCCTGTGGACGAAAGGGCCACGTATCGACCGCGTCGCTTTCCTATCTGCCATGTGAACGGGCTTCCCTGAATCCGATGAACCGTCAGGTTCATCACCTGCTCGCGCCAATACCCACCCCGTTGCCGCAGTTGCCGATCTCACAGACAGCCTAGGTGGCGGATATTTCGCCATCAAGCGACATATTCGCAAAAGTGTCGCATATGCGACGAGAAGGAGAATAGTGCCTATTGTGGGCATTGCTGCCGCAAAATAACCTGACACTCGGTCGACACCCACATGAAGGAGGGCAACAATGTCCGAAGTCACGGTCGACGAGGCTCTGGTCGCAGAGCTGATGGGCCGGGTCGAGGAGGACGACGTCCAGAGCATCGACATCGAGTCCGTCGACGTGTCGTTCTCCGAGCTCGCCGGCATCAGCGCGGAGGAACTGCAGCGGTTCCTCGAGGACAAGGTCGGCGTCTCCCCCGACGAGAGTATCCAGGGCACCTTCACCGGAGCGCTCGTCACCCCCGCCACACACTGCTGAGACGGTCGACGGCTGAAGAATCGATGAACCCTTCTCCAGAAGATCTACTGCGTGCCCGGACGCTGGGGTTCCTGATTCCGCGTCCGGGCGCGCGTCCGTCGCCGCGTGCGGATGACGATCACCTGTTCACCGCCGAGTCGGTCGGGCGCATCCTCCGCTCGGTGGGACACCCCGTTCATGACGTGACCTCCGTGGTGCGCTGCATCTCGCGGCGGCGCGTGGCCCTGGCGCGACTGGCGGACGACTCATATGTGCTGCTGAAGTGGCCGGATGAGGACATCGACGTCCAGAACGACTACGAACCCACCATGCTGGGGCTGCTGGATGAGCTGCGGCTTCCTCCGCGGGTGAGGGCGTCCATCCCCCGGATCCTGACGGTGGACCCGTGGGCCCGAGTGGTCGTCGTCGACGCGGTCGCCCCGTGCCCCAGCCTGCACGACCTGCTTAAAGAGGAAAACCGGCTGCCGGAGCAGTGTCTGCCTGCCCTGGCCCGGGTTCTCGTCGCCCTGCACGGCATTCCGGTCGAGGGGATCAGGGACAGGTACGAGGACCGGAGACTGGGCCCTCCGGTGCCGCGCGACACGGTCGTGAGCACGTGGGAGTACGTCCACGGCTGCGGCCTGGAATTCGACGATTATCTGAGGGCCATGCAGGAACTGGAACCGAGTTTCCGGGATCTGCACGACCAATGGGCTCCCAGCAGCCTCATCCATTTTGACCTGGGGGGAGACAACGTCCTCTTCCCAGCGGAACGGCCGGAAGGAGCGCTGCCGGTCAGGCTCATCGACTGGGAGCTCGCGGGATTCGGCGACCCGATGTACGACGTCGGTTTCCTGGTGGGACAGCTGTTCGTCGGCCACATGCGGCGCGTGCGATTCTCCATCGGAGCCTCCGGCTGGCTGCCGCGGATGCAGACCGATGTACGCGCGTTCCTGCGGGCTTATTCGGCCGGCGCACCGATGTCCGCCGAGCAGTTGAACAGAGCGGTGCAGTACGCCGGCATAGCACTGCTCGTGCATGCCACGGTCAGGCTTCAGCAACTCGGCGGACTGGGCAGGATCGGCTATCTCTGCCTGCATTTCGGCAAGCGCTTCGTGCAGTTTCCCGACGTCGTTTCCACGCTGCTCATCGGCGCGGCCGGAAAAGAAAGGAGGCTGGATGAACAACTACGAGAAGATCTTCTGGCGAATAGCGCAGGAAATTGAGATCCTGGACTCCGCCACTTTCCGGCATCCCGAGTTCGGCACCCTGGAACCGCCGAGGGATCTGGACGTCGATCCGGAGCGCCCGGTTCTGGCGCACCTGCACCGGTTGATCTACCTCACTTACTACGCCGGCGACTATTTCGCCGCGGAGCTGTTTCTGCGGGGTGGTCGCCGTGCGGCGTCGCTGCAGGGACACGAGGACTACGAACTGGTCAGCCGCATCCAGGCGGCCGACGCGGGGCGGGGACAGGCGCAGGACGGCTGGGTTGTCCGGGGAAGGCGGGGCCGCGATTACCTCGTCACCAAGGACGCCCTGACGCTGCGGGCGGCACCGGAGGAGCTGATCGCCGAGGGGCCGCTGACAGAGAAAGCGGAGGTCACGCTGCGCCTGCCGTCGGGCCGGCCCTACCTGCTGCTGGGGTGGTACACGATCTTCGGGGACCACGGTGGGCTGGACGGGGGGGCGGACGGGCTCGTCCGTCTCTATCTGACGCTGGCGGACGCCGATGCGGCGCCGGAACTGGTCCACGCCATCACTCGGGCGCTGAACGACCTGCATGTCCCCTTCCAGCTGAAGCTGGTGAACAACCAGGAGGCGTTCGAACGCCGGGACGCTTTCGTGGTCTACCTTGGCGCGGGAGCCTGGGAGCGTCATCGGGCTGTGCTCGAGGAGATCCATCGCAGCCGGGAGAACCGCTTCCGCGACGACCACCCCTGTTTCGCGCTCAGACTGGCCCGGGGCTTCTCCTTCGCGCAGGAGCCCGAAATCGAGGGACAGCGCACGAGCTTCGGCCTACACCGCTGCCAGCTCGTGGCGGAGGGACTGGTGCGCGCGTACGAGGAAGGCCGCCACTCACCGCGCGAGCGCTTCCTGTCGATCAAGGAGAGGTACGTCGAGGAGGGTCTCGACATCCGTCGCCCCTATCTGAACGCGCCCGGGAGCCGGAGGACGTCGAGTCTCGTCGGCGCATAGGACGACCCAAGAGGAGGAAGCATGCGCCTTCGCAAGCATATTCCGAAGATCAACGGGACCGGAGCGCACCGTGAGGTGAGTTCGGAGGTCACGTGGGACCGGGTGCGGCCGCACCTGCGCCGGGCCGGTATCACGCGTGTCGCCGACATCACCTGGCTGGACCGGGTCGGAATACCCGTCTACAACGCGATTTCGCCGCGTTCGCACGACGTGATCTCCGTGTACAACGGCAAGGGCGCCCGGCCGATCGACGCCATGACGTCGGCTGTCATGGAGGGGATCGAGCGATTTTCCGCCTGGCTTCCCGTTCGTCCCGCGGCCATCGCCTCCTACGAGGAGCTGTCGGCGCAGGGGCGCTCGGTGCTCAACCCGAGGGACTACAACCTGAAGTTGTCCCGCCATTACCGGGATGACGCGCCCATCTCCTGGGTGGAGGGGTTCGACCTGCTCAATGAGGAATCGGTCCTCGTGCCGCAGGACGGCGCGGTCTACAACATGAAGATGCACGAGCCGCCCACCTACGAGATCTCCACCACGAACGGGCTGGCATCGGGGAACAGCCTGGAGGAGGCCATCTGCCACGCGCTCTGCGAGGTGATCGAACGGGACTCGATCACCATCGCGGAGCTGCTCAGCAGCCAGCTCTCCCAGGTCTTGGAGAAGGGCCTGCACGTCGAGCGGCAGCCAGCCGCGATCTTCGAGCGGCTGAAGGAACTGCACCCCCATCTCGACATGGAGAGTCTGCCGCCGCGGGTGCAGGCGCTCGTCCAGCAGTTCCATACCGCTGGCATCGAGATGCGCCTGATCAACATCACCACCGACCTCGGGGTGGCCAGCTTCATGGCGGCGACGGCCGAGGACCTGGGGCCGACGGTGTCGAAGGGGCACGGCGGCTTCGGTACGCACCCCGACGCGGAGGTCGCGCTGCTGAGAGCCATCTCGGAGTGCGCGCAGGGCAGGGCCGTCGACATCCAGGCGATGCGGGAGGACATCAGCCTCCCCGGTGAGGACGTCCCAAGGCACCTGTACCACGTACGCAGGTCGTCCACCCTCGACAAGGGCGGATGGGCGTGGCGGCCGGTCGGCACGCGCGTCCGGATGTCCGACATCCCTTCCCGGCCGAGCGAGAACATCATCGCGGACATCGAGTTCATGCTCGGCAGGCTCCGCTCCTGTGGGATACGGCGCGCGGTGGTCGTGGACCTCTCCCCTCCGGGGATTCCGGTGAACGTGGTGCGTTTGCTCGTGCCGCACCTTGAATCGTGGGGAGTCGACTACAGCAAGCTGGGGGACCGAGGCGCCGGAGCCTGGACGAGGGCGCTCAACGAGTTGGCGGAGAAAAAGCGTGACCTCGCGGTTACCGTCTGATCGAGGAGTCTTCCATGACAGCCGTGGTGTTCGCGGGCCCAAGCCTCCGGCGGGAGTCGGTTCCGGATCGGCGGGACATCGAGATCCTGCCACCGATCCAGCGGGGCGACATCGACGCACTCCTCGCCCGTGACATGCCTCCCACCGTGATCGGCATCGTCGACGGCCGCTTCATGCAGAGTCTGTCGATCTCTCCCAAGGAGGTGCTGAAAGCGATCGACCAAGGGATCCACCTGCTCGGCTCGTCCAGTATGGGCGCGCTCCGAGCGGTGGAGTGCGCGCCGTACGGGATGCACGGCGTCGGAAAGATCTTTGAGGAGTATCTGTCGGGCCGCGTCGACGCGGACGACGAGGTGGCGATGATCTACTCGGAGGGCGACTTCCTGCCGATCTCCGAGCCGATGATCAACCTGAGATTCGCCGTGAAAGCGGGGGTGTCCGCAGGCGCCTTCGAGGAGCACACGGGGGAGGTCTTCCTGCGTGCGGCCAAGGCGCTCTACTTCCCGGAGCGGACGGTCGACCGAGTGCTGCGGCTGACAGCCGGAGAGGTGACCGCGAAAGAGCATCGTAGGATCGGGGAATTCTTCGCGTCCTCCGCGCCCGACACCAAGAGCGAGGACGCGGCGGCTCTGATGGCCAGGGTCGTGGAGTTCCTGCCTCCCGCCGCGCCGGCGCCCTCGGGCGAAGGCGCCCGGTCGTGACGCCGCTCGACCAGGAGAAACTCTCGATGCTCGGGAGCGAGGGTTTCTGCCTTCCGGTGGACCTTCTCACGCCGGAGGAGGCGGCGGAGATCCTCCGGGAGGTGCGGAGGTACGAGAGTCTCGCCATCAGGGTGGGCGGCGTCCTCGGCCATCACTGGACGTTTCCGAAGAGCCACTTGGTCGCGGGATGGGCCGACCGTCTCGTGCACGACAGCCGTGTCCTGGCGGTCGCGGAGCAGGTGCTCGGACCCGACCTGCTCGTCTGGGCCACGAGCCTGTTCCTCAGGAAGGCCGGAAGCCCCGGAGAGCTCGCCTGGCACCAGGACGCTCCGTACTACGGCTGGGACGGATTCGAGGGCAGTGCGGTGCGCATGTGGATAGCGCTCACCGACACCCACCGCGGCAACGGCACGATGCGGTACGCGCCGCGCACCCACGGGAGCGGTCTCATGCCGCACAGCTATCGAGGGTCCGGCGTGTCGGCTCTCATGCGGGGCGAGGAAGTCGATTTCAACGTGGACGACGAGACCACGGTGGACGTGACGCTGACCGCGGGCCAGTGCTCGCTGCACCTGCCGACGACGATCCACAGTTCCGGCCCCAACGTGAGCCGGTCCGACCGGGTCTGCTTCGCCATCGACTTCATCCGGCCCGGGGTACGGCCTCTGGGCGGCCCCGACAGCGCTCTTCTCGTACGGGGCTCCGACACGGCGGGTCACTACGAACTCGAACCCAGGCTCGCCGAGGAGTTCGGCACCGCGGCTCTCAAGGCGTTCGCCCGTGCGACGAGGATCCGGCACGGCAGGATGGTCACCGTCATGCGCGCCGGTCGCGATTCCGGTGCCCGCGCCGTGTAGGCGGTGCGGATCGCGTTGCTTCCTTTCCGGACGCCCTGGACCGCCCGGCCCGCCGATGGGCCGGGCATGCCGAACTCCGTGGATCTCACCGCCTGGTTTCCGCCGGTGGTGAACCAGCGCACCGTTCCTTTGTGCACCGCCGCCGTGGCCGCCGGAATCGCCGGCTTCTACGCGCGCCGCAATGGAGAACGGGATTTCACCCCCTCCGTCCTGTTCAATTACCGCACCTCCCGCCTCATCATGGGAGACAGGAACAGGGTGGGCTCCACGCTGGTCCGGAGCTTCGACGCGTGGAACAGATTCGGCATGGTCGAAGAGGAGGAATGGCCTTTCACGGAGGACCGCGCGAACACCGACCCGCCGCCCCGGTGCTTCCGCCGGGCGGCGGCCCGGCGGGGGATAGAGTACGACTGCGTTTTCCGGGACGCCGTGCCGGTGGAGTCGCGTCTGCGCCTGCTGAAGGAATTCCTCGTCGGTGGGGTTCCGGTGGCGGTCGACATTCCCCTGCACCCAGTTCAGATGTCCTCGTTCCGGACCCATGTCATGCCGTTGCCGCCCAAGGACGCGAAGAAATACGGACGGCATGTGGTGGTCATCGCAGGATATGACGACCGGCCGCGCGGGGAGGACGCGGCCGGCGCCTTTCTGATACGGAACAGCTGGGGATCCGGGTGGGCGGCGGACGGGTATGGGTGGCTGCCGTACTCCTACCTGGACGATCACCTGATCAGGGAGGCATGGGTGGTGTCGGAGAAGAGATGGACGGAGTATCCCGTTGAGACCTGAGGGCGGATCCCTGACGGCGAGGCTGGCGTCGGCGGGGCGGTGGCTGATTCCCACCGTACTCGCGATCGAGTTGCTGCTTCTGGTGACCGGGGTGATCGACTTCGGCACCGGCGTCCGGATCGTGATGGTCGTCGAGTTGTTGCTACTCGGGCTCGTCCTGCTGCAGGCGAGATTGGCGTGGTCCATCTACCGCGACGCGCGGGCGGACGGGCGTGACGAGATCGGAGCCGCCGGTACGGCGCTCGACGCGGTGCTGCCCGCGCCGGCCGCCGCCGTCTTCAAGCAGGATCTGCTTCTGTGGCGTGCGCTGTACCTGGCGGTCCGCCGCAAGAAGGACCTCGGCGCGGATGAGGTGGCCATTGCCTACGGCGCAGAAGTGCGCACGATCATGTGGCTGGTGATGGTGGTCGACGGCGTGCTGCTCGTGGTCGTCCACCTCGCTCTTCCCTGGCCGACGGTGCGCACGGTCCTGCTCGTGCTGAGCGTCCTCGGACTGCTGTGGCTGGCCGGCTTCCTGGCGACCCTGCACGTCTATCCGCACGCCGTCGGACCGCGACGGCTCCGCCTGCGTTTCGCGTCGTTCTATGACGTCTCAATACCGGCCTCCCTCATCGAGTCGGTCCGCATCGAGAGGAGCAGCAAGGGGATGCGCAAATCGGCCGAGGTGGTCGGCGAGACCCTGGTGATGGAGGTCTCCAGCTCCACGAACATCGTGATCGAGCTCGCCGGCCCGCACGTTGTGAAGCTGCGCAGGTCCGAGCACCCGATCAGGAGGGTGCGCTGCCACGCGGACGAACCCGCGAAGGCGGTTGAGCTCATAAGCGGCTGCGTCGGCGGAGCGGACGGCTCGACGTCCTGAGCACGTGATCACGGACGGCCTGTTCCGCCGGTCGTGTGAGGCGTGTCAGTGGGTGCCCGGCAGGCAGGGCGTGAGGTGCCGGGAGATGTCGTGCAGCGTATGCCTCGTGTACCAGCAGGCGAGCTGCTCCGAGGTCAGCCGCTGCTTCTCCCGCACCCACCACCGCACGGTGGCGACGGAGGCGTGTGCGGTTATCCCGGTTCTGAGGTCGGCCAGGGCTCCGTCCGTCATCTGCGCGCCCGGCGGACGAAACCTCCGGTAGACGTCGTGGATGAGGCCGTTCCAGTGCTCGAGGAGCCAGCTTTCGAACCAGGTGCTCCTCTTGTGCACGAGCAGCGCGGCATAGAGATTCCGATGTGCGGCGATGTGGTTGAGTATCTGGGCGAACGCCGTGACGAACTGCTGGGGGGAGACCAGGCCGCTCGTGGCCGAAAGCAGGATTTCCCGGCCTTTGCGCGTTCCGTCCTCATAGCAGGATTCGACCAGATGGAATTTGTCGCGATAGTGCCGGTAGAAGGTGGAGCGATGCACGTCGGCGAGCTTCGTGATATCCGAGACCGTGATCGCGTCGAATCCTTTCGAAAGGCTGAGCCGCTCGACCGCCTCGTAGATGGCCATCAGCGAACGTGCTGTCCTGCGATCCGCGGAATGTGGGATGTGCATTCTCCGGCTGAATGTCGACATGCTCTGAGACCTCGCCTGGTTGGTTGCCTTCGCACTGAGGTGTTGGGTAGGCAGAACCGGGAGTGGCCGCGGATGCACGGAAAGGAGAGTCATCGGGACGTCGAAAGAACGGAACTCTCGATGCGTGGCACGAATTCCATATGTCGATGCGGCGGCGGTCCCTCGCGTTCCCACCGCGCCCGCACAGGGCTTCGACTCACGTCCGCGCGCGGGCTCCCTGAATGGCCTCGCGCGTCTCCCCCTGATTCCCTCACTGCAAATAATTCGGTGATGCTTCGTCTCGAAATCGCAGTAGCGACCGCCCACGGGATGTCCCCCTATCCCCCGGTTCGAATTGAAACTGTGTCAGCTTCGTCAACATATGTCAATAACAAAAGGCTCTATATTATCTCTGGATGCGCGGGTCCGCGTGAACGGAGACCGCATAAACGCGAAGGGCCCGGCGGACACGCAGGTCCGCCGGGCCACTCCGAAAGCTCCGAAAGCCTTACTGAACGGTGATCTTGTCGACCTCGACCGTGATGCCCTTCACCTGGGGAGTGGAGGTGCCGGTCGTGACGGTGCCGGTGCCCGATGACACGCCCTTGACCTTGAACGAGTAGGTGAGCGTGCCGCCGGGGGCGCCCGGCGTGCTGGTGATCCGATAGTCCTGCGTCGGCGGGCCGCTGATCTGGCTGCCGGCGGTGCCATCCGCGTTCTCGGCGCCGACGGTCAGGCCGTAGCCCGCCCCCGGGTCACCGGGCAGGTTGCCCGGGTCGTAGGCGTACGAGATGTCCTCGGCGCCGCCCAGCCCGATCCACTGCTGGAAGACCTTCAGGCTGTTCGTGCCGTACAGGTAGACCTGCCACTCGACGACGAGCCACCTGTTCACCCCGTCGGTCAGGCTGGCGACGTAGACGCCGGGGGCGCCCTCGCCGTTCAGGTCGGTCCAGTACGACGCGAGCACGCCGTTCGGCGGCGCGGCGTCGGGAAGCGTCTGCGGGGCGAACTGGATGTCCGCCGAGCCGTTCGTGCCGCCCGCGACCGTGTAGCCGTCGGAGACGATGCCGATCCTGTTGTACGTACGGCCGGCGTAGGTGAACGCCGGGACGTTGAAGTTCAGCGCCTCCTCGTCGCCGATGGGGGTGGGGGCGATGCCGAAGGCCGAGAGCGGTAGGTAGCCCGCCGGGGTCTCACCGGGCGCGATGGCCGGCTTGTCCGGCTGTCTGCCCGCGAGCGTGCCCCTGGCCGTCACGATCTGGCTGCCGATCTTGGTCGCGCCGGTGACGCCGTTGAGCCGGAGCTTCGCGTCCAGCGTGCTGAGCGCGGTGACGTCGGTGTCCTCCAGGGTGTTGTTCTGGACCGTGACCGTGCAGGTGGACTCGCCCGTGTTCTTGGCGATCGTGCTCGGGGCGCAGGTCTGGTCGATCGGCACCGCGCCCTCCTGCCGGTAGAAGGCCACCGGGAGGTGCTGCTCCCGCTTGCCGCCGACCTGCTTGAGGTTCACCTGGCCGAAGTACTGCCCGTCGGGCAGGTCCGGAGCGGTGATCACCACGGTGATCTTCTGGCTCTTGCCCGGCTTCACCGTGAACAGCGGCGGCAGCACGGTGATGTTCGCCCCGCTGACGGTGGTGCCCGTCGCGGAGTAGGTCAGCGTCTTGCCGGTCGCGTTGACGAGCGTGCGCTTGGCGCTGATCACGCCCGGCATGACGGGCGCGTTGACCGACGGCAGGTTGAGGTCGATCCGGTTCATCGGGTCGGCGGCCGAGGCGGCGTAGTTCGCCGCGGTCTCGTCGAGGGTCAGCCCGGGGTCGCCCGCCTTGGTCAGGTCGATGCGGCCACCGCCGTAGTCGAACGGGTCGGCCGGGGTGGTCCGGTCCTGCTTGGTGACCTTCGTCGTCGCAGTGGTCTCCAGGGCCGACTTGACCTGGCCAGGCGTCCAGTCGGGGTGCAGCGCGAACACGAGCGCTCCCGCGCCCGCGACGTGCGGCGACGACATGGAGGTGCCGGCGATCACCTGGTAGAGGTTGCCCGGAGGGCCTTCCAGCGGCGACTCGGGGGTCGGGGTGTTGCCCGCCAGGATGTGCAGGCCGGGCGCGGTGACGTCCGGCTTGAGGAAGTCGCCGCCCGGGCCGCGCGAGGAGAACGTGGTCATCGCGTCGCCCTGCCAGGTGGTCTTCTCACCCTGGGTGAAGCTCGCCGTGGCTCCCGGGTGCGCGCTCAGCCAGGCGAGCAGCGCGTCGGTCTCCGGCTTGTCGATGTGGACCGTCGGCAGCCAGTGGTTGTCGGTCATGACGTCGAGCGGCGAGGAGTTGTAGAGGATCATCCCCGCGGCGCCGCCCTGCTTGACCGCGAATCCCTTGAGCACCCGGTTGGGGCCGCGCTCACAGGCGACGATCTTCCCGGTGAACAGCCCCGGAGGCGCCGGGTTGACGCACAGCGGGTCACTGTACGGCGGGGCCGACGCGAGCACCACGGGCAGCGGCGACGAGATGCCCTGCGTGATCGACGCGCCCTTGATCGACGGCCCGCCGGTCAGCGTGATCGTCGACTGGTAGGTGCGGCTCTGCGTCGAGGCCGCCACCGTGGTGACCCACGGGCCGCGGTGGTCGGTCGTCCCGGCGCCCGGTCCCGAGTTGCCCGCCGAGGCCGACACGAACACGCCCGCCGCGTACGCGTCGAGGAACGCGAGCTCGACCGGGTCGCTGTAGGGGTCGGCGCCGCCGCCCACCGAGAAGTTGATCACCTTGACGCCGTCGGCGATGGCCTGCGCGACGGCGGCCGCCGAGTCGGACTGGTAGCAGCCCTCCGCGCCGCAGACCTTGTAGACCGCGACGTGGGCCGCGGGCGCGATGCCGTGGATCGCGCCGCGGTCGATGCCGAGCGGGTTGGCGTGGTCGACCGGCCCGCCCGCCGACGTGGTGGCGGTGTGCGTCCCGTGGCCGTTGGAGTCACGGGCGCTGTCCCCGTACACCTCTCCGCCCACCACCGCGTTGTACGTCTCCAGGAACGGCTGGCCGGAGATCAGCTTGTTGTTGCACTGGAAGGGGTCGGCCGCCGGCGTCAGCGGGTTGTCGCCGAAGTCGCACGTACGCGGGGTGCCGTCCGCCTTCGGCGGGGGAGCCGGAAGCGTTCCCGGGTCGGCGAACGACGGGTGCTCCGGCCACGCGCCGGTGTCCAGGATGCCGACGATGACGCCCTTGCCCGACGACTTGGCGCCGCCGAGCTGGTTGTAGATCGTGGTCGCGCCGATGAACTCGGGGCTGGAGTCGGTGAGGGGCTGCTCCCGCTTGTCCTCCTGCACCGCCGCCACGCCGGGCAGCCTCAGCAGCTCGGCGGCCTTGTTGGCGGGCAGCGTCAGGGCGACGCCGCCGTAGACCGTGCGGAGCTTCTGCCCCACCGTGACGCCGGAGATCTTCTTGCCCAGCTCACTGAGGAAGGTGTTCTCGATGCCCTCGATGTGCTTCTGGTACTTCGCCGCGTCGCCGCTCTTCAGGTTGAGCGACTTGCCGGTGACCGACGGGCTGGTGCCGGCGAGCCCCGGCAGGCCGCCCTTGTAGGCCGCGAGCGAGTCGTAGTCGAGCTTCACCACGACACTCGTCCGCTCCGGCGACTTCGAGGCGAGCAGCGCCGCGTCGCTCTTGGCGAGCCGGCCGCTGGCCGACTTGGCGCCCTGCACGCGCTCGGCGCCCGTCACGGCCGTGGCGCTCCACGACCGCGATGGGGTGGGGGTGGGGTCCGCGGCGGCGGAGGCCGCCGGGATCATCGCTGTCACGAGGCCGAGGCCGGCGACGATCGCTGTGGTCCGTAAGTAGGCAGGTGGGGGCTTCTTCGACACGACACCTCCATGGAGACCTGTGAGGCCTCGCCGTCCAGGGCGTGGAGGAGCCGTGCCGCCCACGGGCATGGGAGGGCGCGGGCCCTCCCCGTTGGGCGACGAGCGAACGGCCACCCGAACGGGTGGCCGAAGCTGACTCGGAGTTTAACTAGCCATCGTTTTTCCGGCTAGATCGTTCCATGGAGTGATTTTTCGGTTGTGCGGTGGCCAGTCAGGCGCGCAGCGCATCGAGGGCGATGTCGAGCTGCTCCGCGACGACGGACTGGTCGCCGATGGTCTTGGCGCGGAGGGTGGCGCCCTCGAACGAGTCGATCAGGAAGGCCGCCAGCGTCCTCGCCGGACGGGCCGAGGTGATCTCGCCGGCCTCCTGGCCCGCCCGCACCGTGCGGGCCACGTCCTCGGTCCAGTCCTCGAGGATCTCGCGGACCGCCGTACGCACCTGGTCTCCGGCGCTGC
Organism: Microbispora siamensis; assembly: GCF_016863095.1. Taxonomy (GTDB): domain Bacteria; phylum Actinomycetota; class Actinomycetes; order Streptosporangiales; family Streptosporangiaceae; genus Microbispora; species Microbispora siamensis. The sequence goes on from NZ_BOOF01000017.1 coordinate 148,684, forward strand.
TGCTCTCGCCGGCGAAGGTGCCGAGGAGGCAGCCGAACTCCACACCCGTGTCGCGGGTCCGGTCGATCATGGCCGCGAAGTGGCCACGCAGCCGCTCCAGGGCGGGGCCGTCGCCGTTGAGCACGGCGAAGTTCGCGCCGCGTGCGTAGCGCCGTACGATCTCGACGGCGAGCGCCTGCTTGCTCTCGAAGTGGTTGTAGAACGACCCCTTGGGGACGCCGGCGGCGCTGGTGATGTCCTGCACGCTCGCGCCGTTGAACCCCTGCCGCCGGAACACGTCCTCGGCGCTCTCGACCAGCTTGTTCTTCACGCTTACCTGAGGCATGGCTTCAATATGACCGTTCGTCTTGGAGCTGTCAAAAATCAGGCGGGCTGGACGTGCTTCACGCGACGGTGGGGCAGGTGGACCAGGGCGAGCGAGCGGACCGCGATGCCGCCGATGATCGCCGTGGCCAGTGCCACCACGAGCCAGCCGAGCGTCGTGTGGGGCGCCGACGGCGTGAGTGTCAGCAGGCGCACGCCGTACGTCGCGCTCGCCGCCGTGGTGAAGGTGAAGGCCCAGAAGCCGATCACGAACGGGATGTGCGCGTACCTGCGGAGCAGGAACAGGTGGGGCAGCAGCAGCGCGGCGAGGGTGCCGAGCAGCACCTCGTGCGCGGTGTTCGGTTGCGGGCCGGCGATCGCCCACCAGGCGTTGCCGGCGACGGCGGGCGGCGCGGAGAAGATCGCGAGCGTCGGCATGAGCGGCCCGGGCAACTCGGGACCGGTGGCGAACCGCACGAGCAGGACGGCTCCGATCAGCAGCCAGAAGAGGATGCCCGCGGAGAACAGCGCGGTGGCCGCCGCCCGATGGCCGATGGTCGCGAGCGACTGCGCGGCGATCAGTGAAGCCGCGACGGTCGGGAGGAGGTAGCCGCCGTGCAGCGTCGCGGGCTGACGCGGCGTGGTGAGCATCGAGGCGACGAACCACGCGCCGAACGCCGCGGCGATCGCGAGCATCGTCCAGACGAGCGCCGCACCGACGCCCGGGAGGTACGTCGCGAGGTGGGCCGCGAGGAGTGAGCCGGTGGTGGGGGCGAGCGCGGCGAACGGCCCGAGGACCGGGTGCCGCAGGTCCTCGGCGATGTCGCCGAGGCGGGTGACCCTCGCGCCGTATCGGGCGAGGGTGCCGGCCCACAGCGCCGCCGCCGTCACCCAGAGGGCCTCGCCGACCGCCGGCGAAGCACCGAGCGCGGGGCCGGCCGCCGTCCAGGTGCCCGCGAGTCCGGAGCCGCTCCGCGAACTCGACGACCTTCTTGTGTGAGCCCAGCCAGGACCCGGCCGCGCACCAGACGGCCACGAGTACGGCGAACACGGCGACGGTGAGCAGGGTGGCCGCCGGTCCGATGGTGCGGAACAGAGGTGTGTAGACGGAGATGTTGTCCGCGCCGTTGGCGACGGTGACGCTCGCGACCGACAGGACACCGGTGGCCACCGGCGTCGAGGGGGTCTCGCCCCCGCCGGACGCCCGCAGCGCCGCGACCAGTCCGCGTACGCCGAGGGCAAGTGGGATCAGGCCGAGCAGGCCGGCCCACTGGTCCGGGACGACGGCGAGGCCGAGGGCGGCGACGCCCGACACGACGACGAGTGCCGCGATGCCGGCGTACTGGCCGGTGACGATCTGCCAGGGGCGCGGCCGGCCCTTCGCGCGGGCCGACAGGAACAGCACGGTCAGGATGACGACGTCGTCGACGTTGGTGCCCGCGAAGACCGCGCAGGCAGTGCCGAGCGTGGCCGCGATGCCGTCCATGGCGGCTCAGCATAGGAGATCACGCGCCTGGGTGTTTCGGGCCGACACCTACTCCGATAACGGATATGCGTGCCTGGCGGGTGGGGAAAACCGATTACTAAACTGCTTGATCGTGAGCGACCAGGCGGAATTACGCGCCGGAGACCGGGACAGGGACCGTGTCGCCGAGAAGCTGCGCGCCGCCGTCGGAGAGGGCCGCATCACCCTGGACGAGCTCACCGAACGGCTCGACCACGTGTACGCCGCGCGCACGTACGGCGAGCTGGAGGCGCTGGTCGCGGACCTGCCCCGGACTCCGGCTGGGGACAGACGGCCGGAGCCGGCGGACGAACTGCTGCTGTTCACCCGTGGCACGCGTGCCGTCAGGAAGACCGGACGCTGGAGGGTGCCGCCGCGCATCACGCTCGACTGCACCTGGCGGACGGCCGTGGTGGACTTCCGGCACGCGGACTGCCCGCACCGCGAGATCGACATGACCGTCCGGTGCGACTCGATGTTCGGAGACGTCATCATCCGGGTGCCGGTCGGCTGGCGGGTCGTCGCCGACGAGGTGACCTCCGGCGGGTGGGTCAGGCTCAAACGCGTCCACAACACTCCGCCCGTGCCGCCCGACCCGGACGGCGTCGTGCTGCGGTTGTCCGGGCACATCGGCGGCGACATCTGGGTGCGCTACCACCGGCCCGCCTGACGATCACCTCGGGGATTCCCGATAGGGTGCCCGGATGCCGCAGCGCCGACTCGCCGCCCTGGCCGCCGCCGTGGTGATCGTGGCCGCCGGTCTGGCGGCCCGGGCGCTGCTGCCGGGCGCGGTCGCCAAGTATGCGGGCGACCTCCTCTACACCCTCCTCGTGTACGCGCTGGTCGTCGTGGCCGTGCCGCGCGCCCGGCCGTTCGTGGTGGCCGCCGTGGCGCTCGGTGTGAGCTGGCTGGTCGAGTTCGCCCAGCTCACGGGGGTGCCGGCCGAGCTGTCGGCGCACAGCACGCTGGCCCGGCTGGTGCTCGGCACGACGTTCAACGCCCCCGACCTGTTCTGGTACGCGGTGGGCGCCGCCGTCGGATACGCCATTCACTCGATCCGTACGAAATGACCGGCACGGGGCGTGTCTATCCCTGATCGCGATCCCTTGTTATCGTCACAGTGACGATTAAGGAGGTCGTGTGGCGCTGACCGATCTGCTGGGGCCCCTCCTGGAGCCCGCAATCACCCTGGGCGGTGTGTCGACGAGCTGGGCCGAGTTGCTCGGGTTCGCGACCGGGGCGCTCACCGTCTGGCTGGTGGTCCGTCAGAACATCTGGAACTGGCCGATCGGCGTCGCGAACGTCGTCCTGCTCGGCCTCGTCTTCTTGGCCGTGGGCCTGTACGCGGACGCGGCCCTGCAGATCGTCTACGTGCTCCTCGGCCTGTACGGCTGGTGGCAGTGGCTGTACGGCGGTGCCGGGCGGACCACGCTCACGGTCACCAGAACAAGCCGCGCGGAGTGGGGGTGGCTCGTGCTCGCGGGTGCCGCGGCGACCGCGCTGCTCACCGCCGCACTGGCGACCTGGACCAACTCGGCCGTCCCGTTCTGGGACGCCCTGACGACAGCGCTGTCGCTCATGGCGACCTACGGCCAGTGCCGCAAGCGGGTGGAGTCGTGGTGGCTGTGGATCACGGTCGACCTGGTCTACATCCCCCTCTACGCGTACAAGGACCTCTACCTCACCAGCGTGCTCTACGTGTTGTTCCTGGCGCTGTGCGTGGCCGGACTGCTCGCCTGGCGGCGCGAGTCGGCCGCACGACCCGTTCCCGCGCCGGCGGTGACACGATGAGTGCCCGGTACGCTCACGGGCTGGTGATCGGCAAGTTCTACCCGCCGCACGCCGGACACCACCACCTCGTCGACACCGCCGCCGAGCAGTGCGCGCTGGTCACGGTGGTCGTGGCCGCCAGCAGCGTGGAGAGCATCCCGCTCGCCCTGCGTACGGCATGGCTGCGCGAGGCGCACCCGCAGCCCCACGTGGTGGTGGCGCCGGTGGTGGACGACATCGAGATCGACTACGACGACCCGGAGATCTGGGCCGCGCACGTCGAGGTCTTCAGGCACGCGCTGGCGCTGGCACACGGCGGCCTCGCGCCGGACGTCGACGCGGTCTTCTCCTCCGAGGCGTACGGGCCCGAACTGGCCCGCAGGTTCGGCGGCGCGCACGTGGCGGTCGATCCGGACAGGGTCCGCCATCCGGTCAGCGGGACGATGGTCCGCGATGATCCGGTGGCCGCGTGGCCCTGGCTGAGCCCCGCCGTGCGCGCCCACCTCGCCTGGCGGGTGGTCGTCGTCGGGGCCGAGTCCACCGGGACCACCACGCTCGCCCGCGCGCTGGCCGCCCACTACGCCGCACGCGGCGGAGTCTGGGCCGCCACCCGGTGGGTGCCCGAGTACGGCAGGACGTACTGCGAGGAGAAGCTCGCCCTGGCCCGCCGGACTGCGAAGGCGGCGGGGGCACCGGAACCCTGGCTGGACGACCTGGAGTGGGAGCCGGAAGAGTTCACGCTGATCGCCCACCGGCAGCTCGGCTGGGAGGAGGCGGCGGCGCGGACCGGTTCGCCCGTGTTGTTCTGCGACACCGACGCGCTCGCCACCGCGCTGTGGCACGAGCGCTATCTCGGCACGGTGAGTCCCGAGGTGCTGCGCGTCCACGAACGGGCCCGGCACGACCTGTGGATCCACACGTCTGTGGACGGCGTGCCGTTCGAGCAGGACGGCTGGCGCGACGGCGAGCACGTGCGGCACGGCATGGACCGCCGACTGCGCGCGGAACTGGCCGATCGCGGGCTCCCGCACATCGTCGTCTCCGGGCCGCACGAGGAACGGCTGACCGCCGCCGTGCGGGCCGTCGACGATCTCGTCGCGGCCGGTCGCCGGTTCGCATCGCCACTATGAGCTGGGCTCATACGACAACGGATATCGATCGTCCGGTCATATGAATATTGGACTTGTTCCGAACACTTTGCTTTGCTCCTGCGTCTAACGCACCTGTGACGGACGAGAGCAAGGACATGCCATGACACGGACGCTGCCGGTTACGCTGAAAGCCGCCACGATCACGGTCTCCATCCTGGTCGGCGCCGTCCCCGCGGCGGCCCCGGCCGCCGCCGCGCCCCGGACGGACGTGGCCGCCGCGCTGCGCGCGCTGGAGACGTCGTTCAAGGGCCGCATCGGCGCGTACGCGATCGACACGGCGACCGGGAGGACGATCGGCTACCGGGCGGGTGAGCGGTTCGCGCTGGCCTCCACCTTCAAGGCGGTGGCCGCGGGCGCGGTGCTGGCCCGGACGACCGACCGGGAGCTGACGCGGAAGGTCGTCCACTGGACGGCCGGCGAGGTGAAGCCGAACTCACCGGAGACCGGCAAGCACGTGAAGGACGGCATGACCCTCGCCGAGCTGTGCCGGGCCGCGATCATCTACAGCGACAACACCGCGGGCAACATGCTGCTGAAGCGGATCGGCGGGCCGGAGGGGCTCACCCGCTACTTCCGCACCCTCAAGGACCCGATCTCCCGGCTGGACGCCTGGGAGACCGAGCTCAACGACTGGTCGCCGAAGCAGAAGCGCAACACCACCACGCCCGCTTCGATCGCCGGCGACCTGCGTGCGCTCACGCTGGGCGACGCGCTGGGTGCGAAGGACCGGTCCCGGCTGATCGGGTGGCTGCGCGACAACACGACGGGGGACGCCCGCATCCGCGCCGGGCTGCCCAAGTCGTGGATCGTCGGCGACAAGACCGGCACCGGCGGCACGTACGGCACCGCCAACGACATCGCCGTCGTCTGGCCGGCCGGGGACGCCGCCCCGATCATCATGGCGATCTACACCAACCGCGAGGCGGCCGACGGCGCCGCCGACAACGAGGTCGTCGCCCAGACAGCGACCGTGCTCGCGCGCGGCCTCGGCCGACTGCCGTAACACCGCAATACCGCGTTATGGGGCCGACCGCGCTTTACGGCCCCATAACCTTATCTATAGCCATTTGGGGGAGGATCGTGTGAACGCCACGGGGAAGGTGCTGCGTCTGGCCGCCATGGGAGCGGCGGCGGGCGTGCTGGTCGCGGGGATCGCGCTGCCGGCGGTGGGAGGCGCGGGCGTCGGGCTGGTGTCGGCCGTCCAGGACGTGGGCCTGGAGCCCCGGGACCTCGTCGAGCCCCCGCTGGCGCAGGTTTCGGTCGTGCAGGACGTGAAGGGCCACGAGATCGCGCGGTTCTACGAGCAGTACCGCGAGGTTGTCCCGCTCGACCAGATGGCCGACATCATGAAGACGGCCATCATCTCGATCGAGGACTACCGGTTCTACGAGCACGGCCCCATCGACATCGAGGGCACCGTACGCGCCCTGGCGAAGAACCTGCAGTCGGGCGGGGTGGCCCAGGGCGGCTCCTCCATCACCCAGCAGTACGTCAAGCAGGTGCTGCTCAACGCCGCCCAGACCGAGGCGGAGAAGAACAAGGCCCTGGAGGCCAGCTACGCCCGCAAGCTCAACGAGTTGCGGTACGCGATGGGCGTGGAGCAGAAGTACTCCAAGGACCAGATCCTGGAGAAGTACCTCAACATCGCCTACTTCGGCGCGGGCGCGTACGGCGTCGAGGCGGCGGCCAAGCGGTTCTTCGGGGTCAGCGCGAGCGAGCTGACGCTGCCGCAGGCCGCGACGCTGGCGGGAGCCGTGCAGGACCCCAACGCCACCGACCCCAACCTGGGCAAGACCAGCCGCGACCGGCTGCTGAAGCGGCGCAACGTCGTGCTCGACCGGATGGCCGAGCTGGGCAAGATCACCAAGGCGCAGGCGGCCGAGGCGAAGAAGGCCAGGCTCGGCTACAAGGGGACCCCGCTGCCCGGCGGTTGTGAGTCGAGCACGTATCCGTACTTCTGCGTCTACGTGCGCAACGAGATCCTCAGCAACCCCGACTTCGGCAAGACGGCCAAGCAGCGCCTGGCGTTCCTCAACCGCGGCGGCCTGACCATCAAGACCACGATCGACCCCACGATGCAGGCCGCCGCGGACAAGGCGATCAGGAAGTGGGTCCACCCCTCCGACAACCCGGTGGCCGCCGAGGCGCTGGTCCAGCCCGGCACCGGGGCGATCAAGGCGATGGCCGCGAGCCGTCCGTACGGGACGCGCAAGAGCAAGAACGAGATGTCCTACAACCTCGTGGCCGACGCCGCGCACGGCGGCGGCATCGGCTTCCAGGCCGGTTCGACCTTCAAGACGTTCACCCTGCTCACCGCGCTGGAGCAGGGCATGAAGATCAACGACGGGTTCAGCGCGGGCGCCGGCTACACCGCGCCGAGCTACTCGGCGTTCAAGAACTGTGCGGGCAAGCCCATCGGCGACCCGGGCCACACGGTCACGAACGACGAGGGGTCGCCCGGCTGGCTGACCCTGCAGACCGGCACCTGGCACTCGGTCAACACGTTCTTCATGATGCTGGAGCAGCGGGTTGGTCTCTGCGAGGTGATCAAGACGGCCAAGTCGCTGGGCATCCACCGCTCCGACGGCGCCCCGCTCCAGGAGTTCGAGACGTTCACGCTCGGCATCAACGAGATGGACCCGGTGACGGTCGCCAACGCCTATGCCGCGATCGGCGCGCGCGGCAAGTACTGCGCGCCGATGGCGATCACCCAGATCACCGACAGCACCGGGAAGACCACCAACTACAAGCCGAAGTGCCGTCAGGCCATCGACCCCGAGGTGGCGGACGCGGCGGCGCACGTGCTGTCCGGCGTCCTGACCAAGGGCACGATGGCGGCGGTCGGCGGCATCGGCCGCGACGCGGCGGGCAAGACCGGGACCAACGACCTGTCCTCCTCCGCCTGGTTCGCCGGGTTCACCCCCGACCTCGCCGGCGCGGTCAGCCTCGGCGACCCCCGCGGCACCTCGAAGTACAAGCTGAACGGCGTCACGATCGGCGGCCGTTATTACGGCTCGGTGTTCGGCGCCAGCGTCCCCGGCCCGATCTGGAAGGACACCATGCTGAGGGCCCTGCGCGGGGTGCCGGCGACGAAGTTCACGCCCGTCAACACCGAGCGGTTCGGCGGCTGTGGCGACAGCTGCCGGGGCCTGGTGTCCGTGACGCCTCCGACGGGGGGCAATGGTCCGACGGGAGGCGGCAACTCTCCGGTGACGATCCTGCCCGAGTGATCCTGCTCGATCAGCCGGAGTCGTTCAGCGCGTCGGCCGTGTCGAGGACGCGGAACAGCCGGGTCAGGTTCGTCCAGCGGAGGATCCGCAGCACCTGGCCGGCCGGCGCGATGAGGGCGAGGTCGCCGTTCCTGCCGCGCAGGTTGTGCACCAGGCGCACGAGCAGCCCCACGCCCGTGGTGTCGATGAACCGCACCTCGCTGAGGTCGAGGGCCAGCCACGGGCCGTGGGCCTCGATCTGGGTGAGCAGCGGCTCGCGCAGGTGCCGCACCGCGTGGAGATCCAGCTCTCCGCGCAGCCCGAGCACCCACCAGCGGGTGGGGGAAGGGGGTTGTGCCGTCCACGTCTCCACGGTGGTTCCCTTCGCTCTCCTTGGCGCCGGGGACCACCGGGGGAACGGGACGGGGAGGTCCGGGGGCGACCGACGAAGCGCTTCGACCGACACGCCGATGAACGTATGAACTGAGCTGCACTCAGGGTAACAATCCCCCTCCGGCGCGTCGATCAGATGAAGTAAAGCTTCCATGGCCAGAAGAGAGATGAGTGGCTATTGTCACGATCCATGGGGGTTAACCGTGCGCTGAGGCGGCGGCTGGTTCTGATCGGGGGAATCGTCGCGCTGGCCGCCGCGGGATCCGCGCCGCTCAACGAGGAACTGTCCAGGGCCGTCGAGGTCGCGTACGCCGCCCAGGGTGCCTTGCCGTACTCGTGGGGCGGGGGGCACGCGGCGCGGCCCGGACCGTCGAAGGGGACCTGCCGGGGATACAGCGGCTCGATCAAGCCCTGCCCGGCGAGCCGGACGCGCGGCTTCGACTGCTCGGGATTCACCCGCTGGGTGTACGACCTCGCGTTCGGCGGCGACGTGCTCGGCCCCGGCAACACCGACGCCCACATCGGCAGGCTGCGCCGCGTCGGCGTGCCGCAACCCGGCGACCTCGTCTTCTACGGCAGGCCCGGCAGAACCCACCACGTCGGGGTGTACGTCGGCGGAGGAAAGATGATCAACGCGTTCGCCACCGGGACGCGCATCCGCATGGACGACGTGTCCGTGCTGGATGACCTGCTCGGCTACTACCACTATCGAGCCTGATCTCTATGCTTGCCCCGTCATGGTAAGACTGCGGGTTTTGGGGCGGATCGCGGCGGAGGTCGACGGGCGCCCCGCCGACCTCGGGACCTCGCTCCAGCGCGCCGTGCTGGCCCGGCTGGTCTGCGCCCAGGGACAGGTGGTGTCGACCGACCGGTTCGTCGACGACCTGTGGAGGGGCCAGCCGCCGCCGCGCGCGCTGGGCGCGCTCCAGGTCTACGTCTCCAACCTGCGGCGGGCACTGGAGCCGGGCCGCGCCCCTCGCGCCCCCGCCCGCGTGCTGGTCACCGCTCCGCCCGGCTATCGGCTGGCGCTGGAGCCCGGCGACGTGGACGCCTGGCGCTTCCCCCGGCTGGTCGAGTCCGCCGCCGGCCTGCTCACCGAGGGGCGGCACGCGCGGGTGCTCGAGGTCGTGGACGAGGCGCTGGCGCTGTGGACCGGCCCGGCGTACGCGGAGTTCGGCGAGGAGGAGTGGGCCGTCCCCGAGGTGGTCCACCTGGACGAACTCCGGGCGGTCGCGGTGGAGTACCGCGCCGAGGCCGGGCTCGCGATCGGCCGCCAGGCCGAGGTCGTCCCCGAGCTGGAGCGCCACCTCACCGCCCATCCCCTGCGCGAGAACGCCGTACGGCTGCTCGCGCTCGCCTACTACCGGGCCGGGCGGCAGGGGGAGGCGCTGGCGGTCCTGCGCAGGACCCGCGACCTGCTGGCCGACCAGCTCGGCGTCGATCCCGGGCCCGCCCTGCGCGCGGTGGAGGCGGACATCCTCGGGCAGGCCGCGTCGCTCGACGCGCCCCCTGTGGTCCGGGCTCCCGTGGTCCCGGCTCCCGCGCCCCCTCAGGACCCCGAGCCCGTCCGCCTGGTCGGCCGTACGGCGGAGCTGTCCCGGCTGGCCGCCGCGGCGGAGCAGGCCCGAGCCGGTTTCCGCATCGCCTGGCTCGGCGGCGACGCGGGCTCGGGCAAGAGCACGCTCGCCGACGCGCTCGTGCGGCGCCTGGCGGCGGACGGCTGGCAGACCGTGGTCGGCCGCTGTCCCGAGACGACCGGCGGCGTGCCGCCCGCGTGGGCGTGGAGCGAGGTGCTGCGAGAGCTGTCCGCGACCTGCCCGCCAGAACCCGAGACCGCGGCCCGGCTGGCGCCGCTGCTGACCGACGACGCCGCGCCCGTGGGCCAGTTCTGGCTGGCGCGGGCGGCCGGCGACTACCTGGAGGGCGTTCCGGGACCGCTGCTGATCGTGCTGGAGGACGTGCACCGGGCCGACGAGGAGACCCTCCAGCTCCTGCGCCACCTGGCGGGCCGCCTGACGCGGACGCCGGTCCTCGTCCTGCTGACGCACCGGCCGGCCGAGGCGGGCGACGACCTCACGGCCACCGGGGCGGCGCTCGCCGTGCAGGCGGCGGAGAACATCACCCTGGGCGGCCTCGGCGAACCCGAGGTGGCCCGCCTGCTCGCGGAACGCTCCGGCACGCGGGTCGACGAGGCCACGGTGCGCACGGTCACCGAGCGCACCGGCGGCAATCCGCTGTTCGTGACCGAGACGGCCCGGCTGCTCGCGGTGGACGGCCCGTCGGCGGCCCACGCGCTGCCGCCCGGCGTGCGCGACCTCATCCGCCGCCGCCTCGCCCGGCTGCCCGCGACGGCCCGGACGACGCTGCGCAACGCCGCCGTCCTCGGCCGGGAGGCCGACGCCGACGTGCTGATCGCCATGCCGGGGGCCGACGAGGAGACCGTGCTCGACGGCCTGGAGGCGGGCGTGCTGTCCGGCCTGCTGGAGGAGCCGCGCCCCGGCCGCGTCCGGTTCGCCCACGTGCTCGTCCGCGAGACGCTGTACGAGGACATCCCGAGGCTGCGCCGTACGCGGATGCACGGCAAGGTCCTGGCGGCGCTCGAGCGGGTGCGCCCCGGCGACGTGGGAGCGCTCGGGCACCACGCGCTCGCCGCGGCGACGACCGCGACCGCCCTCACGGCGGCCGAGTACGCGGCGCGGGCCGCCGGCCAGGCGACCGCGCTGTACGCGCACAGGGAGGCGGCGGCGCTGCTGAAGGGCGCGCTGGGCGCCCTCGACCTGCTGAGCGAAGGGGCGAACGACGCGCCCACGGACGTCCGCCTCGACCTCCTGTGCCGCCTGGTGTCCGCGCAGGCGCACGCGGGCGACGTGATCACGGCGGTGCGCAACCGCACGAAGGCGCTGGAGGTGGCCCGCCGGACAGGCGATCGGGCGGCGGTGGCCAGAGCGGTCTCCTCGCTCGACGCGCCGGTCATCTGGACCATCCAGCCCGACCGCGCGCTCGACGCCGATCTCGTCGGGGCGATCGAGGAGTCGCTGCCCGCGGAGGCCGGGGAGCTGCGCTGCCGGATGCTCGTCGCCCTCTGCCACGCGCTCGAAGGACACGACCCGGAACGCATCGAGGCCGCCAGTGCGGAGGCGCTGGCGATCGCGGACGCCCTCGGCGACCTCCGCCTGCGCTGCATGGCGCTCAACGGCCGCTACTGGGTCTGCCTGACCCCGGACAGGCGGAACGACCTGGAGACGCTCGGACACGATCTGCTGGCCGCCTCGGCCGCCGCCGGGCTCCTCGGCTATCAGACGCTCGGCCATTTCTCGCTGCTCATGGTCGCGCTCAGCCGCAACGACTGGACCACCGCCCGCCGGCACGCCGACATGGCCATGGAGCTGTCGACGAGCGGCCAGCTCGGCCTCGCCCTCGGCATCCTCGCCTTCCTCGACGCCCTGCACCTGCTGGTCAGGGGCGAGTTCGAGCGGGCGGAGAGCGTCTACACGCAGCTCGGGGAGCAGCTGGCCCGCACCGGCGACGCCAACGGCGCGATGGTGGGGACGGTCGGCCGCTTCGTGGTCAAGCTGGCGGCGGGGCGGGTCCACGAGGCGGTGGAGGAGCTCGCCGCTCTGTGGGAACGCCTGCCGCAGGACGTGGGCGAGCTGTACACGCGGGCGCTCGCCGGTGCCGGCCGGCTGGAGGAGGCCCGCGCGGTGTGGGCCTCCGCGCGCGTCCCCCGCCGGGACTACTACTGGCTCGTGTTCATGTCTCTGCGCGCGGACAACGCGATCGCGCTCGGCCACCGGGCGGCGGCCGAGGAGTGCTACCGCCTGCTGCTGCCGTCCGACGGCGAGCTGGCCGGCCTGCACTCGGGCTCGGTCACGCTCGGGCCGGTCGCGCACACGCTCGGCGACCTGGCGGTGTTCCTCGACCGGCCCGGCGACGCCGAGGCCCACTACCTGCGGGCCGCCGAGGTCGCCCGGCAGGTCGGCTCCCCGCACTGGGAGGAGGCCGCCCGCCGGGCGCTCACGCGGCTCCGAAGATGAGCCGCTCGCGGCGGCGGTGGGCGCGGCGCAGCAGCGCCAGCATGACGACCAGGACGGGCCCGGCCAGCTTGCGCAGCTCAGCCAGCTCCTCCGGCCGCGCGTGCTGCTCGATCCTGGGCAGCTCGAAGCGCGGGTCGCCGCCCTTGCGCACGTGCTGCTCCATCTCCTCCCAGTCCTTGCCGGAGACGTGCCGCGTGATGATCGGGAAGATGGTGCGCTCCTCCTCCTGGATGTGCTCGTCGAGCAGGTCGGCCAGCCGGCGCAGCGGCTTGGCCAGCTCGGCCGGGTCGCCCGCGACCGCCTGGATCTCCTCCAGCAGCGGGTCGAGCTCGGAGTGGTCCTCGCTCAGCTCGCTCAGGTCGATCTCGGCGCCCGCCGAGCGGACGAGCAGCGGCCACAGGTGGTCGTCCTCCGCCTTGTGATGGTGGTGGATGCCGCGGCACAGCTTGGTCGCGTACTCACGGATGGCGGCGGCGCGCTCCGGGCCGCACGGCTGCCGGCCCGCGGCGATCTCGGCGGCGACGTGGGCGAGGCGCCGGGAGTCGGCGCGCATCGCCCGGTGCGCGATGCGGAAGCCCAGCAGGTTGGGGGTGTCGGACATCGGAAGACCCTTCGTGAACGTGGGGGACGGTGGTGCGTCACGCTCACTGTGCGCCCCGGCACTTGGGGTCGATTAAGACCCTACTTAAGACGATTCCCATGGGACGGGAGATAGCCGTGGGGAAAACCCGATAGCTTGTTCCCCTATGGACAGCCGATGGGTGGGACCGGACGGTTACGAGATCGTCCCCGCGTACCGCCGCGACCGCCAGGTGCTGCGGGTGCGGCGCAACGGTCAGGTGGTCGCCGACTGTCTCTCGGTCGAGGAGGTCGCCCGGTATGTCGATCTCGCCGACCTCTGCGAGGTGATCCCGCTGCCCGCCAGGGCGGGCGACGCCCGTACGGCCGTCAAATAGCCTGGTCACAGGCGTAACGGCGGCGGGCCCTGGGCACTCAGAGTGCCGAGGGGGAATCGATGCGCCTGCCTGTGTTTCCGGCTGTCAGCCTGTCTGTCACTGTCACCGTGCTCTGCCTCGCCGCCGGCGGCTGCGGGTCGGCGCCCACGGGCTCCGTGGCCGAGACGCCGGTGTACGTGCTCAATCTGCAGAACTCCGAGCGGGGCAGGGCCGAGCAGCGGCCGGCGAACCTCGTGCTCTCGGAGTTCAGCACGATGAGCGGGGTCACCTGGCGGACTTGGGGGCCGACCCGGGCGACCGGCGCGGGCAGGCTCAGCGGCACCTGGTGCCTGCCCGAGTGCGCGGACGCGCCGTACGCCGCCACGGTGACGCTGAGCAGCGTGATCCCGGTCAAGGGCAAGGGCTACTTCAGCCGGTACGCGGTCACGGCCGATGTGCCTGTCCGGCACCGTACCGAGGCGGACCTGTCCGGGGTGCTGCCGACACCCTGAGCCATGCCTCTGAACCGTGCCCCTGAACCGTGCGCCGGAGGGGAGATTCGAATTCGCGCACACCGCCGTGGCCGTGTATGGTTACACCTGTCCGCAGCGCGAGAGCGGCAGGCGGACCCGCCCCTATAGCTCAGTCGGCAGAGCGTCTCCATGGTAAGGAGAAGGTCAACGGTTCGATTCCGTTTGGGGGCTCTAGCCGGAAAGTCCTATCCAAGCAGTGTTTCTGACTGAGCGCTGCCGGGTGGGGCTTTCGGCTTGGTGGGGACTCCTCGTTCCCATCGGAAAGACCGACCTCGATCATGGCTGATCCCGATGCGCGAATAGCCGTACAGGTCGGGTATCCTTGCGTGGCCGGATCTGGTTTCCGGCCGAGGCGGAGTAGCTCAGTCAGGCAGAGCAAGCGGCTCATAATCGCTGTGTCGCCGGTTCAAGTCCGGCCTCCGCTACTACCCTGCCGGGCCACCTGAACAAGGGGGCCCCGGTGCGGGTTGTCCAGTAGTCCCGAACGCAGAAAGGCACTCCCACGTGGCTGCCGCAGACGTTAGGCCGAAGATCACGCTGGCCTGCCAGGAGTGCAAGCACCGCAACTACATCACGCGGAAGAACCGGCGCAACGACCCGGATCGGCTTGAGCTGAAGAAGTACTGCCCCAACTGCAAGACGCACCGGGCGCACCGCGAGACCCGCTAGGTCACGGCACGGACCGCACGCACTTCCGACACCGGCGTTCCCTTGCGGGGGCGCCGGTTTGTCGTGTCCGGCCGGTGTCGTGTCCGCACGGTGCGGGCCGGTGTTCGCCGGCGTGGGTCTGTTACGGTACGGCCTACCCAGCTCATCTCGAAGGAGCCCGGCCCGATGCCTTTGAACCGCGATTTCGTCGGGCGGACGTACGAGTCGTCCGCGCCCTACGAGGTCAGCCGTGTGAAGATCAGCGAGTTCGCCACCGCGATCGGCGACTCCAACCCGATCTACCACGACAGGCGGGCCGCCGTGGCCGCCGGGCACCCGGACGTCGTCGCGCCGCCCACGTTCCCCATCGTGTTCAGCCTTCTCGGGACCGGTGACGCGCTCGCCGACCCCGACCTCGGGCTCAACTTCGCGATGGTCGTGCACGGTGAGCAGAGGTTCGAGTACGAGCGGCCCATCCACGCGGGCGACGAGCTGGTCTGCACCTCGACCATCGCGGAGATCCGCAGCGTCGGCCGCAACGAGTTCCTGACCCTGCGCAGCGACGTCTCGACCACCTCGGGAGAGCTGGTCTGCCGGACGTACAACATCATCGTGGAGCGGGGAGGGGCGGCCTGATCATGGCGGCGACGGTCAAGTACGACGAGGTGGAGACCGGCCAGGAGATCCCGGCCGCCGAATACCGGGTCCGCCGGGTGGACCTGGTGAGGTACGCCGGCGCCTCGGGCGACTTCAACCCCATCCACTGGAACGAGCGGCACGCGAAGGCCGTCGGCCTGCCGGACGTCATCGCGCACGGCATGTACACGATGGCGCAGGGCGGCCGGTTCGTGACGGACTGGGCGGGCGACCCCGGCGCGGTGGTGGAGTACGGCGTGCGGTTCTCGTCCATGGTCGTGGTGCCGGACGACGACAACGGCGCGACGATCACGATCAGCGGGGTCATCGAGGACAAGCGTGAGGACAAGCGCGTCGTCGTCGCGCTGACCGCGAGGTCCGGCGACGCCCGCGTCCTGTCCAAGGCCCGCGCGGTGGTCCAGCTCTCCTGAGCACCCTCTCCTGGCCGGCCTCTGCCGACCGGCCCGATTGGCCGTGGCGGTGCTGGGTAGCGGTCGGATCGTGAGCGAGCGAGACATCGAAGCAAAGAACGAGCCGGTCACCACCCAGCGGGAGCGCGGCGACGTCGCCGGCGTCGCCGCGGAGACCCAGGACCCCGGCAAGGCCGGCGACGCCCACGGCGGCGCGATGCCGCGTCCACGGGCGCGGAACGCCAGGGAGGCCGCCGGAGCCGTGGGCCCTGAAGAGATCACCGAGGTCAAGCGGGACGTCGCTCCCGGCGGGACGATCGAGACCGCGCTGACCCCCTCGGGTGAGCCGTCGGTGGTCGCCTCCCAGCTGTTGTGGGACGGCAGCTCGGCCACGTCGAGGGTCGACGAGTCGATCGCCGAGGCGGAGCGCGAGGACCGCGGATAGCTATCCTGTTCGTCGGGATGTTCCGGGTGCGAGGAGACCGATGGCTGACCGGTTGGCAGGGGTGCCGCTCGCCCCGTACACCACGCTGCGTACGGGCGGACCGGCCCGGGCGTTCACGCAGGCGCGGACGCAGGACGAGCTGGTCGCGATCGTGGCCGAGGCCGACCGTGAGGGCGAGCCCGTGCTGGTGCTCGGCGGCGGCAGCAACCTCGTGGTGTCCGACGACGGATTCGACGGGCTCGTGGTGCGCGTCGCCACCCGCGGCGTCGACGTCACGTCCCGGAGTTCGCCGGCAGCGGACGGGCGGGCGCTGGTCACCGTGCAGGCGGGGGAGGACTGGGACGCCCTGGTCGCCCGCTGTGTGGCCGAGGGCTGGTCGGGGGTCGAGTGCCTGTCGGGCATTCCCGGGCTGGTGGGCTCCACGCCGATCCAGAACGTCGGCGCGTACGGGCAGGACGTCTCGCAGACCGTCGCCGCCGTCCGCGTGTACGACCGGGTGACCGGCGAGGTGGGGGACCTCACGGCGGCCGAGTGCGGCTTCGCCTACCGGCACAGCGCGTTCAAGCACGACCCGGACCGGCACGTGGTGCTGGCCGTCACCTACGCCCTGGAGCGCTCCCCGCTGTCGGGGCCCGTGGCGTACCGGGAGCTGGCCGCCCGGCTCGGGGTGGAGATCGGCGCGCGGGTGCCGCTGGCCGACGCGCGGGAGGCGGTGCTGGAGCTGCGGCGGGGCAAGGGCATGGTGCTCGACCCCGACGATCCGGACACGCGCAGCGCGGGGTCGTTCTTCACCAACCCCGTGCTCGGCCCGGAGGAGGCGGCGGCCCTGGCGCTGCGGGCCCCCGGCCATCCGCGCTGGGACCTGCCCGACGGCACGGTCAAAGTGCCGGCGGCGTGGCTGATCGAGAACGCCGGGTTCCCGAAGGGCTACGAGAAGGGCCGGGCCCGCATCTCGACCAAGCACACGCTGGCCCTCACCAACCCCTCAGGCGAGGCGGGCGCGGCCGAGTTGCTGGCGCTGGCCCGCGAGGTGCGCGACGGCGTGCACGAGAAGTTCGGGGTGTGGCTCGTCAACGAGCCCGTCCTGGTGGGAGTGCGTCTTTAGCTCGGATAAACTCGGAGGACACCGAAGGGGAGTAGTCCAGAATCCACTGATCGACACACTGGCGGTTCGTCCGCCCGGTCGTGGAGCCCTCGTGGCGGACGAGACCTTCGGCCCGACAGTCATGACCACATGCTGCCGGGCCGAAGTCGTGCCCGAACTCCCCGGGTGTCGTACGGCGGCCCGGTCGCACCTCCCCCGTAGGAAGGCGACCCCGTGCAAGCCCTCTGGATCTCGCTCGTCGTCATCTTCGTGGCCGAGCTGGGCGACAAGAGCCAGCTCATGGCCCTGACCTTCGCGACCCGCTTCAAGACGTGGCCGGTGCTGGCCGGCATCACCGCCGCGACCGCACTCGTCCACCTCTTCAGCGTCGGCCTCGGCAGGATCGTGGGCGACGCCCTCCCCACCACCGCCATCTCGATCATCGCGGGCCTCGCGTTCCTCGCCTTCGCGGCGTGGACGCTGCGCGGCGACGAACTCACCGAGGAGGAGAAGGGCAAGGCGGCCAAGACCACCCGCAACGCGTTCATCGCCGTCGCCGTGGCGTTCTTCCTCAGCGAGCTGGGCGACAAGACGATGCTCGCCACCATCACGCTGGCCACCCAGCACGGCTGGTTCGGCACGTGGGTCGGCTCGACCGTGGGCATGGTCGCCGCCGACGCGCTGGCCATCCTGGTCGGCCGGTTCCTCGGCGCGCGCCTGCCCGAGAAGTGGATCAAGTACGGCGCGGCCGCCGCGTTCGCCGTCTTCGGCGTGCTGCTGCTGGCCGAGCCGCTGTTCGCCTGACTCTCGTTCGTCTAATCGAGGAGGGACAGGCGGTGGGCCGCGGCGGCGGCCTCGCCCCGGGTCGACACGCCCAGCTTGGGCAGGATGTTCGACACGTGCACGCTGACGGTCTTGGCCGAGATGAACAGCTCGGCCGCGATGTCCCGGTTGCTGCGCCCGGCCGCCACCAGGCGCAGCACCTCCAGCTCGCGGGGGGTCAGGTCGGCCTGCCGTACGGGCTCGGACGGCGTGGCGTCGGAGAGAGGTGAGCCGACGCGGCGGGCCAGCGTCTCGATCTGGGTGACCAGAGGGGTGGCGCGCAGCGCGACCGCGAGCGGGCATGCCTCACGCAGGCGCGCCGAGGCCCCTTCGCGGTCGCCGCTCGCGGCGGTCGCCATGGCGGCGTGCAGCAGCGCCTTGGCCCGGACGTACGGACGGCCCAGCCGCTGCCACGCCTCGGCCGCGGCGTCGAACTCGCCCCGATAGACCAGCCCGAACGCCTCGTTCACCGGCCCGTCGCCCAGGTTGAGGGCCAGACGGTCGCCCAGCTCCCGCACGTGAGGCACCCGGTCGGGGGCGACCGGAGCCGCCGCGTCGCAGACGTAACGAACCGAGGCGAGCAGCCGCCCGGCGAGCATCGCCTTGCGCGTGAGCGGCGGGTCGTCAAGCGCCGCCTCCAGCACGTCGAGGGCCGTCAGCGGCTCGCCGCGCAGCATGTGCCAGGCGAGGACCAGGCGGGTATTGTTCGTCCACTCCTGCGTCTGCTCGTCCCGGTGCGGGGAGAAGGCACCGACCTCGGTGAGGATGTCCTGCGCCAGGTCCTCCTCGCCGCGCGCGATCGCGATGTCGGCCCGGACCCGCAGCATGTGCCACCGGTTGCGCAGGGTCGGACCCATCGTCAGGGACCGCTCGATGACCTCGATGGCCTCGTCCCACCGGCCGAGCGACTCCAGCGCCTCGGCGCGGTTGTTGGCGATGAACACCCCGTGCTGGCGGAACCTGCCGTACCGCCGGGCGAGCTTCTCGCCCTTCAGGGCGAGCGCCACGGCCTCCTCCGAGCGGCCGAGGTTGTCGAGGGCGTCGACGTTGTTCGCCAGGGCACGCAGGATGATCCGCGGTGCGCCGAGCCGGATCCCGATCTCCAGCGCCCGTTCGTTGGTCGCGAACGCGGTCTCCAGGTCGCCGTCGATGGAGTGGCCGAGCGCGAGGTTGATCAGGAGGTCGGCCTCCTGGACCTCGTCGCCCGTCTCGCGGGCGATGCGCAACGCCTCCTGGGTGAGCGCGGTCCCCTCGGCGATCTCGTCGGAGTTGATCAGCACTGTGCCCAGCCGGGTCAGCACGAGCGCGCGGATGTCGCCGGGCAGCGGGACCAGGCGTTCGGCGCGCCGCAGCTCCTCCAGCCCGTTGGTCCTGCCCTTCTGGTTCTTGATGTTCGCCAGGCGGACCAGCAGTTCGGCGACCCGTTCGGGGGAGGTCCGCTCGTCCAGCTCGGCGAGCGCGCCGCGCACGTACTTGGTGCTCTGCTCCATGTCGCCGCTGACGTACGCCGCCTCGGAGGCCCGCTCGAGCACCGTGCAGTGGTCGTGGCCGATCCGCTCGGCGGCGTCGGGGACCTTGTCCCACAGCGTCAGCACGCGTTCGAGGAGCTGGACCTGCTCGGTGTAGGCGAACGACTTGGCCGCCTTCTCGGCCGCCTCCCAGGCCGAGATCAGCGCCCACAGGTCGTCGCGGGCGGAGTACCAGTGGTGAGCGATCTCGATGGCCGCCCGGCCCGGGGGCACCAGGGTGCGGTCCCGGTCGATCTCCTCGGCGTACCGCGCGTGCATCCGCGCGTGCTCGCCGGGCAGCAGCTCGTCGTGGACCGCCTCGCGGATCAGGGCGTGCCGGAACGCGTACGCCCCGCCGTCGGCCACCTGCAGCACGTTGGCCGCGATGGCCGGCCGCAGCGCGTTCTCCAGGTCCACGTCGGACAGGCCGCTGACGGCCGCGAGCAGGCCGTGCCCGACGCGTACGCCACCGGCGGCGGCGACCCGGAGCACCCGCTGGGTCTCCTCGGGCAGCCGCTCCACCGAGCCGATGATCAGGTCGTGCAGCGAGTCGGGGAACGAGCACTCGTCGCCGCAGTCGAGCAGCGCCTCCACGAACAGCGGAATGCCGCCGCTGCGTTCGAAGACCCGGTCCACCCTGGCGAACTCGGGGGTCACCCCGAGGATCCCGGCCATCTGCGCGGCGACCTCGTCCTGGGTGAAGCGGGGCAGGTCCACCCGGACCACGCCGTCGACCCGCCCCAGCTCGGCCAGCACCGGCCGCAGGGGATGGGTGCGGTGCAACTCGTCCGAGCGGTACGTCATGACCATCAGGACGGGAGCCGACCTGATGTTGCGGCTGAGGAAGGCGATGAGGTCCCGGCTGGAGCGGTCCGCCCAGTGGATGTCCTCGATGACGAGCACCACCGGCCGCCGCTCGGCGAGGCGCTCCAGCAGGGCGAGGATCAGCTCGAACAGCCGGGCGCGGGCCGACTCGGTCTCCCCGTCGCCGCTCGGCTCGCCGAACTCGGGCAGCAGCCTGGCCAGGTCGCGGGCGGCGCCGTCGGGCAGCAGGGCGGCGACCTCGGCCGCGCCGCCCTCCCGGACGAGCTGCCGCAGCGCGGCGGTGAACGGCGCGTAGGCCAGACCCTCGGCGGACAGCTCCACGCAGCCCCCGACGAGCACGTGGGCGCCGTCCTGCGCCGCCTGCTCGGCGAACCGGCCGGCGAGGCGGGTCTTCCCCACGCCCGCCTCGCCGCCGATGAGCACCGCCGCGGTGATCTGCTTTCTGGCCTGGTCGTAGGCCTCGCCCAGGGTTTCAAGCTCCGCGCCCCGCCCGACGAAGACGGGGCTCACCGCCCGGCGTGTCATGTCCTCAAGCATGTCATGACCCTTTGCGTGGGTTCGCATGAATTTTTCGGAGCACCTGTCAGGGCGGCTGAAAGGCCCGGCCGGGAGGGAGGGTCCGGCCGGGCCTTCGTACGCGTTTCATGAGGTGCGGAGCTTGCCGAAGGCCGCACGCAGCCGGCGCTGGCCGGAGCGCTGCTGAGCCTTCCTGCCCGCCTGCGCCTGGCGGGCGCGGCGGTGCTCGGCGGCCTCCTCCTGGAGCTCGGTCGCCCGGCTGATCATTACCTGGTAGTGCAGTTCCGGACCCATCTCGGTGTCTCCTTGTTCGGGGTCTCTTTCCGTACTCCTCAAGGTTCGGTCTAAGGCGTGGTGCGGCACATCGGGCGGATGCCCTATCTCTGGCACCGGCTTACGGCATAGGACTTCTAAGGCGGGTAAGGCGATGCCTTAGGGACGCCGGGATCCCCGGGTTTGGAATCATTCCGACTGGTCGGGGATGCTGGTCTCGTGCCAACTATGACTACTCCGCTCGCGGAGGTCGCCTCCTCACCCTCGACGCTGCGGGCGTTCCTCCACGGACTGCCCGGGGTCGACCGGGTCGGGGCGGACGCCCGGGCCGCGATGCTGGGCACGCGATCCATCAAGACGACCGCCAAGAAGCAGGCCATCGACATGGCCATCGGAATGGTCGACCTCACCACCCTGGAAGGCGCGGACACCCCCGGCAAGGTCAGGGCGATGTGCGCCAAGGCGGTGCGGCCCGACCCAGCCGACGCGTCGGTGCCGCCGGTCGCCGCCGTCTGCGTCTACCCCGACCTGGTCGCGACCGCGGTCGAGGCCCTCGCCGGATCCGGCGTGAAGGTCGCGTCCGTCGCCACGTCGTTCCCCAGCGGCCGGTCCTCCCTGGAGGTGAAGGTCGCCGAGACGTCCCTCGCCGTGGCCGCCGGAGCAGCCGAGATCGACATGGTCATCGACCGCGGCGCGTTCCTCGCCGGCGACTACCTCAAGGTTTACGAGGAGATCGTCGCCACCAAGGAAGCCTGTGCCGACGCGCATCTGAAGGTGATCCTGGAGACCGGCGAGCTCGCGACGTACGACAACGTGCGGCGGGCCTCCTGGCTCGCGATGATCGCCGGGGCGGACTTCATCAAGACCTCCACCGGCAAGGTGTCGCCGGCCGCGACCCTCCCGGTGACGCTCGTCATGCTGGAGGCCGTGCGCGACTTCCTGGCCGCGACCGGCCGCAAGGTGGGCGTGAAGCCCGCGGGCGGCATCCGCACCACCAAGGACGCGATCAAGTACCTGGTGCTGGTCAACGAGACCGCCGGGCCGGACTGGCTGCACCCCGACTGGTTCCGCCTCGGCGCCTCCTCGCTGCTGAACGACCTGCTCATGCAGCGGCAGAAGATGGCCACCGGCCGGTACGCCGGTCCCGACTACTTCACGCTGGACTGAGGGCTGGACTGAGGCATGTTCGAATACGCACCCGCGCCCGAGTCGCGGGACATCGTCGACATCCGGCCGTCGTACGGCCTGTTCATCAACGGCGAGTGGGTCGAGCCGCAGGGCGAGGAGCGCCACAAGACCGTCAACCCGGCCACCGAGGAGGTGCTCGCGGAGGTCGCGTGGGCGGGGGAGGCCGACGTCGACCGCGCGGTCCAGGCCGCGGCCAAGGCGTTCCCCGTGTGGTCGGCCATGCCGGGCGCCGAGCGGGCCAAGTACCTGTTCCGGATCGCCCGGATCATCCAGGAACGGGCGCGTGAGCTGGCCGTCCTGGAGACGCTCGACAACGGCAAGCCGATCAGGGAGTCCCGCGACGTGGACCTCCCGCTGGTCGCCGCCCACTTCTTCTACTACGCGGGCTGGGCCGACAAGCTGTCGTACGCCGGGTTCGGTCCTGACCCGCGTCCGCTGGGCGTGGCCGGGCAGGTCATCCCGTGGAACTTCCCGCTGCTCATGCTGGCCTGGAAGATCGCGCCCGCGCTGGCCTGCGGCAACACGGTCGTGCTCAAGCCGGCCGAGACCACGCCGCTGACCGCGCTGGCGTTCGCCGAGATCTGCCGCCAGGCCGACCTTCCGCCGGGGGTCGTCAACATCGTCACCGGCGCGGGCGAGACGGGCGCCGCGCTCGTGAACCACCCCGGCGTGGACAAGGTCGCCTTCACCGGCTCGACCGAGGTCGGCCGCCTCATCGCCAGGAGCCTCGCGGGGATCCGCAAGAAGCTCACGCTGGAGCTCGGCGGCAAGGCCGCCAACATCGTGTTCGAGGACGCGCCGCTGGACCAGGCCGTCGAGGGCATCGTCAACGGCATCTTCTTCAACCAGGGCCACGTCTGCTGCGCCGGGTCGCGGCTGCTGGTGCAGGAGTCGGTCGCCGCGGACCTGCTGGAGGCGCTCAAGCGGCGCCTCGGCACGCTGCGGCTCGGCGACCCGCTGGACAAGAACACCGACATCGGCGCGATCAACTCGGCCGAGCAGCTCGCCAAGATCCGCGAGCTGTCGGAGGCCGGGGAGGCCGAGGGCGCCGAGCGGTGGTCGCCCGCCTGCCCGATCCCCGACCGCGGCTACTGGTTCCCGCCCACCGTCTTCACCGGCGTGGCCCAGTCGCACCGCATCGCCCGGGAGGAGATCTTCGGGCCGGTGCTGTCGGTGCTGACCTTCCGCACCCCCGCCGAGGCGGTGGAGAAGGCCAACAACACGCCGTACGGGCTGTCGGCGGGCGTGTGGACCGAGAAGGGCTCGCTCATGCTGTGGATGGCGTCCCGGCTGCGGGCCGGCGTCGTCTGGTCCAACACGTTCAACCGGTTCGATCCCACCTCGCCGTTCGGCGGCTACAAGGAGTCGGGCTACGGCCGCGAGGGCGGGCGGCACGGTCTGGAGGCCTACCTTGCGGTGTGATCATCCCTCCGGCAGCCCGTCCGGCCAGTCGTTCAGCAGGTGCGACGACGGGCAGCGCCGCCGCCTTATGCGCCGGGCCCGCGCGGGGGCCGGGGAGGGGTTCTCCCGGGGCCGCCGCTCCCGCCGCTTCGCCGTACGGCACGGCTGGTTCGCGCATCGCGGCGGCGTGTGCCGGTGCGGCCAGACCTATCAGCCGGCCCGTCCTCTGGAGATTGGAACCTTCGATGAGTGAGCGCACCGAACGGTTGAGCGTGCGCAAGACGTACAAGCTGTTCATCGGCGGCGCGTTCCCGCGTTCGGAGAGCGGAAGGTCGTATGTCGTGACCTCCTCCAAGGGCGACTTCCTCGCCAACGCGGCCAGGGCCTCGCGCAAGGACGCCAGGGACGCGGTCTCGGCCGCGCGGAAGGCGTTCCCCGGCTGGTCGGGCGCCACGGCGTACAACAGGGGCCAGATCCTGTACCGGATCGCCGAGATGCTGGAGGGCCGCCGCGCCCAGTTCGCCGCCGAGGTCGCCGACGCCGACGGAGTCTCCGCGAAGAAGGCCGGCGAGCTGGTGGACGCCGCGGTGGACCGGCTGGTCTGGTACGCGGGCTGGTCGGACAAGATCGGTGCGGTCCTCGGATCGGCCAATCCGGTGGCCGGGCCGTACTTCAACCTGTCGAGCCCGGAGCCGACGGGCGTGGTCGCGGTGGTGGCCCCGCAGGCGGGACCGCTGCTGGGACTGGTCAGCGTGATCGCGCCGGTGATCGTGACCGGCAACACCTGCGTGGTGGTCGCCTCCGAGCGCGCGCCGCTGCCGGCGATCACGCTGGCCGAGGTACTGGCGACCTCCGACCTGCCAGGCGGGGTGGTCAACATCCTCACCGGCTCGGCCGCCGAGATGGCCCCCTGGCTCGCGGGCCACATGGACGTCAACGGCGTCGACCTGACGGGCGCCGGCCCCGAGCTGGCCGTCACGTGTGAGGAACTGGCCGCGGAGAACCTCAAGCGGGTGCTCCGGCCGCCGGCCGATCGCGTGGACTGGCTCGCCGACCCCGGCATCGAGCGGATGACGGCGTTCCTGGAGACCAAGACCGTCTGGCATCCGATCGGGATCTAGCCTTTCGCCAGGGCCAGGAGGAGTTCGGCGTTCGAGCCGGTGTTCTTCATCGAGGTGAGGAAGCGTTCGAACGCCTCCTGGTCCTGCAACGCCCGGCGCAGCCGCCAGACCAGCGGCTGCTCCGCAGGGTGGAGCAGCAGTTCCTCGCGCCGCGTGCCGGAGGCGACGACGTCGACGGCGGGGAAGACGCGGCGGTCGGCCAGGCTCCGGCTCAGCTTCAGCTCCATGTTGCCGGTGCTCTTGAACTCCTCGAAGAGGTTGTCGTCCATCTTCGAGCCGGTCTCGACCAGCGCGGTGGCGAGGATCGTGAGTGAGCCGCCGTCCTCGATGTTGCGGGCGGCGCCGAGCACCTTCTTGGGCTGGTGCAGGGCACGGGCGTCCATGCCGCCCGTGAGCAGGCGCCCGCCGCTCGGCGCGGCCATGTTGTACGCCCGGCCGAGGCGGGTGATCGAGTCGATGAGCACGACCACGTCGCGGCCCGCCTCCACGAGCCGCTTGGCCCGCTCGACGGCGAGTTCCGCCGCGGTGATGTGGTCCTGCGGCGCACGGTCGAAGGTCGAGGCGGTCACCTCGGCCCGGACCGACTCGCGCATGTCGGTGACCTCCTCGGGCCGCTCGTCCACCAGGACGACCATGAGGTGGCATTCGGGGTGGTTGGTCGTAATCGCGTTCGCGACGGCCTTGAGGAACATCGTCTTGCCGGCCTTCGGCGGGGCGACGATCAGGCCGCGCTGGCCCTTGCCGATCGGCGCGAACAGGTCGATGACCCGCGTGGCGAGCACGTTGCGCGTCGTCTCCAGGCGCAGCCGCTCGTCGGGGTAGATCGGCACGAGGTCGGCGAAGTGCGGCCGCGCGGTGTCGACGGGTTCGCCGTTCACGACGGTGACGGCGGTGAGCATGCCGTTCTGGGCGACGCCGCGGACGTGGTCGCCGCGGCGCAGGTCGAGCGCGTCCGCGAGCGCGGCCGGGACGGTCACGTCCTTCGGGCCGGGCAGGTAGCCGTTCGTCCGGATCACCGTGTTCCTGCCCGCCCGGTCGAGCAGGCCGGTGACCTCGGTAGTCCGGGTGTTCTTCGTACGGGCCGGCGTGGTGCGGGAGACGCTGCGCGGCTTGGGAACGCTGAGAGTGCTGGTGGTCATGGGACTCCTTGAGTCTGGGATGTGCCGGTACAAGTGAGGTGGGAGATGGCCGATTCGGCCGGATCGGCGCAGCGTCTCAGCGCGCATGTCGGCCCGTGGTGCTTCGGCCGGTGGCTGAGAGGTGCTCGTGGAATACGTGCGATGCGCGTATGGGCTCGTCAGTGTTCACTGGCGGTCACCAGACCGCGGAGCCAGAACCATACGGCTTGTCGCTGACTATAACAGGCTCATGTGATCCGGCAATTCCCCCGTGGGTTATCGGGCCTGCAGGGCATCGAGCGCCACCGCCATGGCGATGACCAGGCGGCGGTCGAGGCGCGGGTCGCGGATGTCGATGGCGTACCGGTCGCGCAGGCCCCACCTGCGGTCCACGGAGAACGCGATCGAGGCGCCGATGCTGAAGTCGAAGTGGTAGGGCAGCCACTCCAGCGAGTCGGAGAACCGGCGCAGCAGGGCGACCGCGAGGTTCCGCTCCTGTCCGGTCAGCGTCGGCAGTCCCGGCTGCTGGAGGTGCCAGGTCGAGCGGAGCAGCGACCGGCGGAAATCCTTGCGGAACGTGCCGACGGGGTTCCCCGCGTCGTCCACCACGTCGTACTCGCCGGCGAGGTCGAGGACCTTGCGCGCCTTGAACCCGGCCAGCGTCGCCTGCCGGGACTCGTCGGTGTAGAGCGTCACCTGCTCCTTGAGGGCCATCCGCTTCTGCTCGGCGAAGGCCACGACCTCGCCCTCGGAACCGTCGGGGAGAGCCATATGGACGACGTACCTGTTCACCATCACGGTGATCTTCTGGCGCAGGTACAGGCGGGTCTGTGCCTGCAGGGTCGCTATATCCATATGAGACTCCAAGGACGGTCTTTTGCCTCCCTATATGCCCTCTTCCAGAAGAAGATCACCAACGAGATGCGCGCTGGACGACTTCAGTGACCATAACCACACTTTTCGGGCTTGATGAAACCAGGGAAGATCCCTATAAGGTAAGGCTTACCTAATCACTCTCGGCAGGGAGCCCTGTATGTTTCTCCGGCACCGCGGTATCGGTCTCGGTATCGGCGCCGTCGCGGTCGCACTCTCACTGGCTGCCTGCGGCACCTCCTCCGGCACCGGCACCGGCGCCGACACAGGTAAGCCCGCCGCCGAGGCCGCCAAGAAGGCCGTCGCCAAGGGCGGCGAGGACTTCGGCACCGCCGCGGAGAAGACCGCCGCGATGGGCACCGCCGCGAAGCCGGGCGAGTGGCCGCGCACCGTCACCCACGCCATGGGCACGACCGAGATCAAGGCCCCGCCCACCCGGGTCGTCGTCCTGGACGTCGGAGAGCTCGACAACGTCGTGTCCCTCGGCGTCAAGCCGGTCGGCTTCGCGCCCAGCGAGGGCTCTCCCGAGCTGCCGTCCTACCTGAAGCAGGACGCCGGAACCCCGAAGAACGTCGGCACCATCAACAACCTCAACCTGGAGGCGATCGCCGGGCTGCACCCGGATCTGATCCTCGGCAGCCAGTTGCGCGCCGCCGACCAGTACGACGAGCTGTCGAAGATCGCCCCGACCGTGTTCTCCATCCGTCCCGGCTTCACCTGGAAGGAGAACTACCTCCTCAACGCGGCCGCCCTCGACAAGACCGAGGAGGCCAAGGCAAAACTCGCCGAGTACGACCGCAAGGTGAAGGACCTCGGCGCGAAGCTGGGCGACGACAAGCCCGTCGTCTCGATGGTGCGTTTCCTGCCGAACGGCGTGATCCGGCTCTACGCCAACGCCTCCTTCATCGGCACCATCCTCCAGGACGCAGGCGTCCCGCGCCCGGCCAACCAGAACATCCCCGACCTCGCCGCCGAGGTGAGCGCGGAGAACATCGACCAGGCGGACGCGGACGTCATCTTCACCGGTGTCTACGGCGATCCGAAGGCCACCGACAAGTCGGCGGTCCAGGGCAATCCGCTGTGGAAGAACCTCAAGGCGGTCAAGGCCGGGCACGCCTACGAGGTCCCGGACGAGACCTGGTATCTCGGCCTCGGTGTCACCGCCGCCATGGAGGTCGTCGGGGATCTGGAGCGATACCTCGCCGGATAGGCGCACGCGGTCCCTCCCCGGCTCCGAGAAAGCGAACGAATGTCCCGTGCCACCCGACGCCGCATCGGCCCGACGGCCGGGGGCGCGCTCCTGCTGGTCCTCACCGGACTGCTGGTGCTCGCCGTGCTGCTCAGCCTCGCGGTGGGCAGCCGCCAGATCGCGCCGAGCGTGGTGGTGGACGCCCTGATACATGGTGGGGTGCACGGCGGCGGCAGCGACGACGCCCAGGTCGTACGGGCGTTGCGGGTGCCGCGCACCCTCATCGGGGTGATGGTGGGCGTCGCCCTCGCCGTGGCCGGCACCGTCATGCAGGGCATCACCCGCAACCCCATCGCCGAGCCCGGCATCCTGGGCGTCAGCCAGGGCGCCTCGGTGGGCGTGGTGTGCGCGATCGCGTTCCTCGGAGTGCACTCGCTGAGCGGTTATGTGTGGTTCGCCTTCGCAGGGGCGGGGATCGCGGCGGTCGCGGTCTACGTCATCGCCAGCGGCGGGCGCGGCGGCGCCACCCCGGTCAAGCTCGCCCTGGCAGGCACCGCGATGAACGCCCTGCTCGCCTCCGTGGTCTCCGGCATCGTGACGACCGACGCCGAGGCCCTGGACGAGTTCCGGTTCTGGCATGTCGGCTCGATCAGCGGCCGGAGCGCCGAGATCGCCGGTCAGACCTGGCCGTTCCTCCTCGCGGGGCTGCTGCTGGTCGCCGCGACGGCCCGGGGACTCGACGCGCTCGCGCTCGGGGAGGACGTGGCCGCGGGGCTCGGCCACAACGTCCCCCTGCTGCGGATCCTCGGAGGTCTCGGCGCCACCGTCCTGACCGGCGTCGCGGTCGCCGCCGCCGGTCCGATCGCCTTCACCGGCCTGGCCGTCCCGCACATCGCGCGAGCGCTCGTGGGCACCGACCACCGCTGGGTCCTTCCCGCGGCGGCCCTGCTCGGTCCCGTGATGCTCCTGGTCGCGGACGTCCTCGGCCGCGTCGTCTTCCCGCCCTCGGAGGTGCCGGTGGCCGTCATGACCGCACTGCTCGGCGTACCGTTCCTGATCGCACTGGTACGCAGGAAGGCGGTGGTGGCGGCGTGACGATGCCCAAAAGCCCCACGCGCCCCACCGGGTTTGCCGTCCTGCGCGCGGGGCGGGGCAGCTTCCTGCTGCACCGCAGGGCGACCCTCGTCGCCACCCTGCTCGGCGCGTCCCTCGCGGTGACCGCCGTCGTCTATCTGTGCGTCGGTGAATCCTTCGTCGGTCCCGGGGAGGTCGTCCGCGTGCTTGCCGGGCAGCCGAGCCCCGACGAGTTCGTGGTCGGCACCCTGCGGATGCCCCGCCTCGTGGTCGGTCTGCTCGCCGGCGCCGCCTTCGGCGTCGCCGGATCCTTCATCCAGACCGTGGCACGCAACCCGCTCGCCAGTCCGGACGTGATCGGTGTGACACATGGCGCCGGCGCGGCGACCGTCGCCGCGATGACCTTCGGCGTCGCCGCGCACAGCACCCTGCCGTACGTCTCGATCCTCGGCGGCCTGGCCGCCGCGGCCCTGGTCTACGTCTTCGCCTGGCGCAAGGGCCTGCACGCCGCCCGCTTCGTGCTCATCGGCATCGGCATCTCGGTGGCCCTCGGCTCCCTGACACAGCTGCTCCTCACCAAGGGCGACTACCTGGTGGCCCAGCAGGCCAAGGTCTGGCTCACCGGATCGCTCAACGGCCGCGGCTACGACCATGCCGCACCGCTCGCCTCGATCCTGCTCGTGCTGACGCCGGCGCTGTTCTGGGCGGCCCGGGCCCAGCGCACGGTGTCGTTCGACGACGACACGGCGACCGCTCTCGGCGTACGGCTCGGCCGGGTCCGCCTGTGCCTGACCGTCCTCGGCGTCGTCCTGGCATCGGTGGCGACGGCCGCGGCGGGCCCGGTCGACTTCGTCGCGCTGCTCGCCCCGCAGATCGCCCGCCGCCTCACCCGCACCGCGCAGATCCCCCTGGTCGGCTCCGCGTTGACCGGCGCCCTGATCGTCACCGTCGCGGATCTGCTGGCCCGCAAGCT
Source organism: Microbispora siamensis (assembly GCF_016863095.1). Lineage (GTDB taxonomy): Bacteria > Actinomycetota > Actinomycetes > Streptosporangiales > Streptosporangiaceae > Microbispora > Microbispora siamensis. Next base: position 178,620 of record NZ_BOOF01000017.1, read on the forward strand.
GTTCTCCCCGATCGAGCTGCCGGTCGGCGTGTTCACCGCGGCGGTGGGCGCCCCGTATCTGATGTGGCTGATCGTCCGCACTCGCAGCCGTTCCGGAGGCACCGCATGACCGGGAACCGCCTGAGGGCCGAGGGGCTCGTGCTCACGTACGAGGACCGTACGGTCGTGGACGGCCTCGACCTGGAGATCCCGGACGGGCGGGTCACGGTCATCATCGGGCCCAACGCGTGTGGCAAGTCCACCCTCCTCCGCGCGTTGGGCCGGCTGCTCAAGCCGCGGCGTGGCTCGGTCCTGCTGGACGGCACCGAGCTGGCACGCATCCCCACCAGGCGAGTCGCCCAGGAGATCGGGCTGCTGCCGCAGACCCCCGTGCCGCCGGAGGGGATCACGGTCTCCGAACTGGTGACCCGCGGGCGGCAGCCACACCACAAGTGGTGGCAGCAGTGGACGGAGGCGGACGAGAAGGCCGTCGGCGAGGCGATGGACCGCACCGCGACCGGCGATCTCGCGGAGCGGCTGGTCGACGAGCTGTCCGGTGGCCAGCGGCAGCGGGCCTGGATCGCGATGGCCCTCGCCCAGGACACCGACCTCCTGCTGCTCGACGAGCCGACGACCTACCTCGACATCGCGCACCAGGTCGAGGTGCTCGACCTGGTCCGGCAACTCAACCGCGAGCGCGGCCGGACTGTCGTCGTCGTCCTGCACGACCTCAACCAGGCCGCCCGCTACGCCGACCACCTCATCGCCATGAAGGCGGGACGAATCGTCGCCCAGGGCGCACCGGGCGACATCATCACCGCGGATCTGGTCCACGAGGTCTTCGGACTCACGTCGGTCGTCGTGCCGGACCCGGTCACGGGCGGTCCACTGGTCGTACCGGGCGCCCCCTGGCAGCGCGGATAGGCCCCTGTCACCTCAGGGTCGGGGGATCGGGGTTTTCTCAGGGTTCCTCGTGGAACGTGACTCCCGACGCCGTCCGTTGAACCGGATGACGAAAGGAGCCGATCGATGTACCGATCGAGGCAGCACAAGATCATCGCTGGCGTCTGCGGGGGGATCGCGGACCGGTACGGCATGTCGCCGACGGTCGTGCGGGTGCTGTTCCTGCTGTCCTGCATCTTGCCGGGTCCGCAGTTCGTGGCCTACCTCATCATGTGGGTGCTGTTCCCCAAGGCCCCGGCCGCTTCCGCCCCGCACTACGACTACTCGTACGGGCGGAGGTAGGCGGCACGAGGCCGCGCGGGCCCGTTTATGCTCACATCAGGAGAGGTGAGCGATGATGCGGCAACGGCCCCTGACGCTGGTCCAGGACGACCTGGTCGACTACGAGAAGGCCATGGAGCGCATGGCCGCGCTGGTCGAGGAACGGCAGGACGACGCGCGGCCCGACACCTTGTGGCTGCTCAGTCATCCGCCGGTCTTCACGGTCGGCAAGCGGACGCTGGAGACCCACCTGCCCGACCCGTCGGCCGGCATCCCCGTGGTGCCGACCGGCCGCGGCGGCCAGCTCACCTATCACGGGCCCGGGCAGCTCGTCGGCTATCTCATCGTGAAGCTGCGCGACGGCGAGGGCGTGGTCGACTACATCCGCGAGGTCGAGCTGCGGCTGGTCGAGGCGCTGGGCACGCTCGGCGTCCCGGCCGAGCGCCGCGACACCCCGCCCGGGTCGGAGCTGCTCACCGGCGTGTGGACCCGGGACACCGGGCGGAAGATCGTCTCGATCGGCATGCGGTCGAGCCGGTCGGTCACCAGCCACGGCTTCGCGCTCAACGTGGACGGCGACCTCACGCCGTGGGACCTCGCCGTCCCCTGCGGCATGCCCGACGTGGAGATGACCTCGATCGCCCGCGAGCTCGGACGGGCCTCTATGGAGGAGACCCGCCGAGTCGTCGCGGAGGCGTTCGAGGCCTCCTGAGGGTTCTAGCGGGTCACGCGACGGGCTCGGGCTCGCCGACGTCGTCGCCCATATCGTCAACCGTACGGCGGGGCCCGGTGAACCAGTGCTTGGCGGACAGGTGCCACCACAGCGCGATGCCGATGAGTACGGCGCCCACGGCGATGGGGGCGTAGTTCACCGACGTCCAGGTGAAGTCCTCGGTGCCCGGGACGCCGGCGGGGGCGATGGGCAGGATGAAGTAGATCGAGATGATCGCGATCTCGATCACGGCGATCCAGGACAGCGCCTTGTACTTGCGGCCGAGGGTCCACGGCCCGGGCTGGAAGGAGTCCCCGGCGCGCAGGCGCAGCCAGATCGGGATGAGGAACGCGAGGTAGAGCCCGATCACCGCGATGGACACCACGGCGAGGAACGCCACCGGGGTCGTCGTGCCCTCGGGCGCGTAGAGCGCGGGCAGCGTGATCAGCAGCGCGACCCCGCAGCCGCCGATGATCGCGTTGACCGGCGTGCGGTTGCGGTCGACCTTCGACCACAGCCGCCAGCCCGGCACCGCGCCGTCGCGGGAGAACGCGTACGTCATCCGCGACATCGAGGTCACGCAGCTCATACCGCAGAAGAACTGCCCGATCGTGGAGATGCCGAAGACGACGGTGGCGAGGGTGGACGACAGCGACGAGGTGAAGATGGCTCCGACGAAGCCGCCCTCGGCGTCGACCGCGTCCACGTTCGTGGCCGCGAACAGGAACGACAGCAGCAGGATCCAGCCACCGATCGCGGAGTAGAAGATCGACTGCCACAGGCCCTTGGCCGCGGTGCGGGCCGCGCCGTGGGTCTCCTCCGACACGTGGGCGCAGGCGTCGAAGCCGGTGATCGTGTACTGCGTGAGCAGGAAGCCCAGCGGCAGCACGTACAGCCAGAACGCCGGGCCCGAGTCGCCCTCGCCGAAGCCGGAGTGGTTGAACGTCTCGAACAGGAAGCCCACGTTCTGGTGCTTCGACGGGCCGAAGATCAGGATCAGCACGACGGCCGCCGCGCCGAACACATGCCACCACACCGAGACGTTCTGCAGTAGTGAGATCAGGCGGTGGCTGAAGATGTTGATCAACGCGTGCAGCACCAGGACGATCGCGAACAGCAGGAACGTCTGGCGCAGCGCGTCGCCGTCGGCCCAGGAGTCGCTGAACCGGCCGATCGTGATGTTCAGGAACGTCGCGCAGCCGTAGTCGACCGACGCGGTCACCGCGATCAGGCCGATCAGGTTGAGCCAGCCGGTGAACCAGCCGTGGACCGGCCTGCCCAGCTTCGCGGCCCACCAGTAGATGCCGCCCGCCGTCGGGTACGCGGAGACCAGCTCCGCCATGCAGAACCCGATGATCAGAATGAACGCCGAGATCAGCGGCCAGCCGATGGAGATCGCAAGGGGTCCGCCGTTGTTCCACGCCTGACTGAAGGTGGTGAAGCACCCGGCCAGGATCGAGATGATGGAGAAGGAGATCGCGAAGTTGGAGAACCCGCTCCAGGTGCGGGCCAGTTCCTGCTTGTAGCCGAGTTCCGCTAGTCGTTTGGCGTCGTCGTCGAGGGCTTGCGCCACTGAGGCCTCCTCTAACTGGTGCGGAGTTTCCGGACGCCGTCGAGCAGGCGTCCGAAGCTGGGATCCCCGAGGTCGCGTACGGCTTGGGCGAACTTGTCGGCGGCCTCGGCGGAGTAGTCGAATCCGGGCAGGGCCCCGGAGCGGACCAGCCCCTGGTGGATGACGAACCAGAGGGTCCAGGCGAGGTTGGACATGATCAGATTCAGCCGCACCCGGGGGACGTGCTCGTCGTCGCCGAAATAGGCCCGCGTGAGCCGTACGACCTGGTCGGGGTCGAAATCGGACTCGGCGGCGATGTCCCCCAGCTCGAAACAGGGGTCGTTGTTGCCGGAGAGCTGGTAGTCGACGATCCGGACACCGTCGCCGGTGGCGATCAGGTTCTCGGCCAGCAGGTCGTTGTGGCAGGGGACCGTGGGAAGCGGCCGCCGGGCCAGCGCCGCCTCGATGTCGGCCACGACCGGCAGCACATCCTCGTATCCGGCGGGGAGGGCCAGGCCGCAGGCGCGGCACCGCGCCACGAACTCGCGGAGCTTGTCGAAGATCGAGAAATCGTTGCCGAAGCGGGGGCCGGTGTGCAGGCGGCGGCAGGCGTCCGCCACCTGCTCGATCCGGGCGGCCACGGCCGGGGCGTCGAGGGTGACTCCGTCGAGGTACTCCAGGAGGAGGACGCCCGGCAGCACGTGGACGACGCGGGGGCCGATCCCGGACGACGCCGCGGCGACCGTGTTGGCGATCTCTTGGTCGAGCGGGATGCCGAGACCGGTCTCGGCGATGCGCGGGTCGAGCACCCGCAGGAGCCAGCGGTCGCCGTCCTCGCTGTCGACCCTGGCGATGTGGTGGCTGAGCCCGCCCTTGATCGTCGTGAAGGTCAGGGGCCGCCCGGCCCAGGCCGTGACGAGATCCATTGCGTCTGCGACGGGATCTGGCATGCCCGGCTCCTTTTGGTCTACCTTCAGACCATTGATCCGATTGTCTGGGCCGGGTGTTACAGGACGGTACCGATGTCGCAACTTCCCGCAGACGCCCACGCCGTCGTCATCGGTGGCGGAGTGGCCGGATGCAGCGTCGCCTATCACCTCGCCCGGCTCGGCTGGACCGACGTGATCCTGGTCGAACGGCACGACCTCACCGAGGGCACGACCTGGCACTCCGCCGGCTTCGTCGGCCAGCTCAGGTCCACCGTGACGCAGACCCGGATGATCATGTACTCGGCCGGTCTCTACCCCGAGTTGCGCGAGCTGACCGGGCTCGATCCGGGCTGGCACGGCGTGGGCGGCCTGCGCCTGGCCACCACCTCCGAGCGCATGGAGGAACTGCTGCGCCAGGCCGGGGCGGCCGAGACGTACGGGCTCGATCTGGAGGTGCTCGACCCCCGGGGCACGCTCGACCGGCTGCCGCTGCTGGAGGTGGGCGACGTCCTCGGGTCGCTGTGGCTGCCCGGTGACGGCTGGCTCGACCCGGCCCGGCTCGGTCACGCGCTGGCCGAGGGCGCCCGCAGGCTCGGCGTACGGATCTTCACTGGCGTGGAGGTCACCGGCATCGACGTCCACGACGGCCGCGTGCGTGCCGTACGGCTGCGCGGTGAGGACGGTGAGCACGTCGTGCGCACGGAGACCGTAGTGAACGCGGCCGGGGCGGCGTCCGGGGTGGTCGGCCGCATGGCCGGGGCGGAGATCCCGATCGTGCCGATCAAGCACCAGTACGTGGTGACCCCGGAGTCCGGCGTCCCGGCGGACACGCCGACCGTGCGGGACCCGGACAACATCGTGTACTTCCGCGAGGAGGACGGCGGCATCCTCGTCGGCGGCTACATCAGGAGCCCGCAGATCTGGGACGCCAACCGGCCGTTGTCCGAGCCCCGGACCCTCTTCACGCCCGACATGCCGAAGTTCCGCGAGTCGTGGGACTCGGCGGTCCGGCGGGTGCCGTCACTGAAGCCGGTCGGGGACGGCGACGACCCGGCGGCGTTCCGCAAGGTCGTGCACGGGCCGGAAGCCTTCACGCCCGACGGGGAGTTCCTACTGGGGGAGACCGAGGTCGGCGGACTGTGGGTGGCGGCCGGCTTCTGCGTGCACGGCCTGGCCGCCGCCGGCGGTGTGGGCAAGGTCATGGCCGAGTGGATCGTCGAGGGCGCTCCCGAATACGACGTCTTCGGCATGGACGTGCGCCGTTTCGGTGTCCATGCCCGGTCGGCCCGCTGGGCCCGCGCCAGGGCCCTGGACTCCTACAGCAAGTACTACGACATCGTCTATCCCGGCGAGGAGCGCACCGCCGCCCGGCCGCTGCGCCGTTCGCCCGCCTGGGTGCGGCACGAGGCGCTGGGCGCGACCTTCGGCGAGAAGGCCGGTTGGGAGCGGGTCAACTGGTATCCGCCCACGTCGGACGCCGAGACTGTACGGCCGAGGGGCTGGGCGGGCCGGGTCTGGTCTCCGGCGATCCGCGAGGAGTGCCTGGCGACGCGGGACGCCGCCGGGCTGTTCGACCAGACGTCCTTCGCCAAGCTGGAAATATCCGGATCTGTCGCTGACCTGGAGCGGCTCGCGGGCAACGCCCTGGATCGGCCCGTGGGCGCAGAGGTTCACCCGCCGGTCTACCCGGTGGTCTACACGCAACTGCTCAACGAACGCGGCGGCATCGAGGCGGACGTGACCGTGACCCGGCTGGCGGAGGACCGGTTCCGCCTCGTCACCGGCACGGCGTTCGGAGTCCACGACGCCGCGCTGCTGCGCCGTCACGGGCTGTCGGTCGCCGACGTCACCTCCGCCTACGCGTGCTACTGCCTGTGGGGGCCTCGTGCGTACGAGATCCTGGCGTCGCTGACGGACGACGACCTGACCTTCGGCTACCTGCGGGCGGCCGAGATCAGCGTGGGGCACGTCCCGGTGCTCGCCCAGCGGGTCACGTTCGTGGGCGAGTTCGGCTGGGAGCTCTATTGCCCATCCGAGTACGGGCTGACGTTGTGGGACTCCCTCGTCGAGGCGGGCCTGCCGTACGGCATGCGACCGGCGGGCTACCGCGCGCTCGATTCGCTGCGGCTGGAGAAGGGCTACCGCGTCTGGGGCCTCGACATCACGCCCGAAACCACCCCGCTGGAGGCCGGGCTCGGCTTCGCCGTACGGGCAGAGCGCCGGGCCGCCCTGCCGCGTCCCCGTACGGCGCTGCGCTGCCTGGTGCTCGACGACGAGCGTGACGTCTGCCTGGGCGGCGAGCCCGTCCGGCTGGACGGTCGTCCGGTCTCCCGTGTCACCAGCGGCGGGTTCGGCCACCGCGTCGGCCGCTCAATCGCGTACGCCTACCTGCCGGTGGAGGTCGAGCCCGGCGGACGTGTCGAGGTAGGCGTCAACGGCCGTCGCGTGGGCGCCACCATCACCCGTGAGCCGCTCTACGACCCCGAGGGCACCCGAGTCAGGGCCGAGCCCTGGACGGCATCCGGTGCGGCCGGATCCGGCGTGTCCCGCGGCTCCGCATTCACTACGGGATCAGCACTTTGTCGATGAGATAAACGGTGGCGTTGGCCGTCTGGATCTCTCCGCAGAGCACCTTGGCGTCGTTGCCGACGATGAGGTCCTGACCGGACAGGCGAGTGGTGAGCTCGCGGCCCTCCTTGGTGGTGAGCTTGGCGTTGGTCAGGTCGTTTCGGGTCTTGCGCCCTTCGACCACGTGGTATGCCAGGACCTGGCGCTCCCAGTCCTTGTCGTCGGAGAACATCCGGTCCAGCTCGAACTTCGGCAGCTTCCCGAACGCTTCGTTCACCGGCACGAACACGGTGATGTCCTTGGTCGAATCGAGATACTGAGCCAGGTCGGCCTTCGAAAGGGCCGACGCCATCTTCGACAGGTCGGGAACGCCGGCGATCGCGGTGGCCACCGGCTGCCCGCTCATGGCCTCGGTGCCGGTCACGGCCGAGCAGCCGGAGCCGGACGGCACGGCCGGCGGCCCATCCTGGCGCTGCCGTTGTCCCGAATCGTCCGGCTGCCAACCCGGACAGTGAGGCGGCCGAACCGGACAGTGGGGCGACCGATACCGACCCTGGCACCGCGGCGGCTGAACCGCACAGGGAGACGGCGAGGGCGAGCCAGGCGACGTCGTGAGCGGGCTGTGGGGTGACGGCCGCGGACTGCCCGGTGACGGAAATGGGCTGTGGCGCGGCGGAAACGGGCTATGAGGTGGCGGAGCCGAACCATGCGGCGGCGGTAAAGGAGGCGCCTTTGTGTGCGGAGCCTGGGGTGCCTCAGGGTTGGCGGGCGGAGCCTCCGGGTTGGCAGGTGGCGAGGGGGGTGCGGGATTGGGGTTGACCGCGGACCACTGGGCCGCGCCGGCGAGTTGCGGCATGACGCCGAAGGCGACGCTGACCGCGCTGAAGGTGGACGCGAGAAGGGCCCTCTTCTTCATGGCTCTGCCTCCTGCACGACGGAGATCTGGTGCTTGCAGGCCGGGTCGGCCGTTCGCGAATCGAAATACGGCGGAGCCACAGGGCCTGTGTGGGCATATCCGGTCGCATCGGCTCGGCCTCGGTATGAGCCTGATGAGTTGGACGCCGGACGCCGTGGGTCACCCCACTCACATCCAAGTATCGCTACTGCCGAGTAGCTTCGGCTTCTCTAACTCTGAAGCCTGCGCAAACGACTCGCCTGACGCGTAGATCGTGGTGCCGGCGTGCCAATCGTCACGGGGGCAGTTCGCCGCGGGTGGGCAGGCCCTGCCAGGAGCTGTGGCTGGCGACCGCGAAGGCGGCCACGGAGATGCCGCGCTTGAGGCGGTCCGCAGGGTGCAGCCCGTCCAGGATCGCGCTGAGGTAGCCCGCGACGAACGCGCCGCCGACCTCGGAGGGATCGACCGCGGTCACGGGGGCGGCCTGGGTGTCGTAGCGCAGGCCCTCGACGGTGGCGCTTGCGCCCTTGGCGCCTCGGGTCACGACCAGTTCGGGCGTGGACGCGAGCACGGGCTCCACGAGCATGAGCTCGTCCTGGGTCGCGAAGAGCACGTCGGCCGAGGCGGCGAGTTCGGTGAGCCCCTGCCGGGCCTCCTCGGCGCTCTCCCAGAGGTTCGCGCGGTGGTTGACGTCCACGGAGACGAGCACGCCGGCGTCCCTGGCGAGCTTGACGGCGTGGTGGACGGCACTCCACGCGAGGCCGCTCAGCCCGAGGGTGACGCCGGTGACGTGCAGGATCCGCGCCGACTGGACGGCCTCACCGGGCACGTCGCCGGTCGACAGGTGCGACCCGGCCGAGCCCTCCCGGTAGTGGACGGCATGCGACGAACGGCCGATGCGCCGCTGGCGGAGGATCAGCCCGGTCGCCGCCGTCTCGTCCACCCGTACGTGGGAGACGTCCACACCCTCGCCGCGCAGCACGGTCAGCGTGCGCATGCCGAGTTCGTCGGCGCTGACCCGGCCCAGCCAACTCACCGTGTGGCCGAGCCGGGCCAGGCCGACCGCCGTCGTCAGCTCGGGCCCCTCCACGTCGAGGCGGATGGTCATGTCATGCCGGAGCCGGTCGCCGGAGACGACCCCCAATGCCTCTCCGAGCGTGAAAACCTCGGTCATGCCGTAAGTCCGCGGGATTGCACCGGGAAAGCATGACAGAGCCTGATCCGCCGGGAAAGCCCTCGCTCAGGCGCCGAACGCGTCCACGGCGGCCTGGCAGAAGGCCTTCAGGTCGTCCGGCTTCCGGCTGGTCACCAGCGTGTTCGGGCCGCCCGTACAGACCATGACCTCCTGGTCCACCCAGGTCGCCCCCGCATTGCGCAGGTCGGTCTGGAGGCTTGGCCACGAGGTCAGGGTGCGCCCGCGCACCACGTCGGCCTCCACGAGGGTCCACGGCGCGTGGCAGATCGCCGCGACCGGCTTGCCCGCGTCGAAGAACTCCTTGACGAACCGTACGGCCTCCGGCCGCATCCGCAGGAAATCGGGGTTGGCGACCCCGCCGGGGAGGACCAGCCCGTCGAAGTCGGCGGCGGAGACCTCTCCGGCCACGGCGTCCACGGGGAAGGTGTCGGCCTTGTCGAGGTGGTTGAACGCCTGGATCTCCCCGCGCTCCACCGAGACCAGCCTCGGCGTGCCGCCCGCCTGCTGGACGGCCCGCCACGGCTCGGTGAGCTCGACCTGCTCGACTCCTTCGGGGGCGACGAGGAATGCGATCGTCTTGCCCTGGATCATCGTGCTCCCCTTTCTTGGCGTTTTTGCTCGTTCTTGACGTCGCGTGCCCCGTTGACCGCGATCTATGCCGTCCGCTGGGTAGGGGAAGGACATGCCCGTGCTGGTGGGGACCTCTGGGTGGCAGTACGCCGACTGGCGCGACCTCGTCTACCGCGGCGTACCCCAGAGGCTGTGGCTGGAGAGCTATGGCGAGATCTTCGCCACGGTCGAGAACAACAACGCCTTCTACCGGCTGCCGAAACGGGAGACGTTTGAGTCGTGGCGGGACCGTACGCCGCCCGACTTCGTCATGGCGGTCAAGGCGAGCCGCTTCCTGACGCACATCAAGCGGCTGAAGGACCCGGAGGAGCCGGTCGAGCGGCTGATGGGCGTGGCCGAGGGGCTCGGCCAGAAGCTGGGCCCCATCCTGCTCCAACTGCCGCCGACCCTGCAGGTGGACGTCGAGCGGCTGCGGGGCTGCCTGGCCCGGTTCCCGCGTGCCGTACGGGTCGCCGTCGAGCCGCGGCACGCCTCGTGGTGGACCGACGAGATCCGCGCCCTGCTGACCGAGTTCGGGGCCGCGTTGTGCTGGGCGGACCGTCTCGGCCGGCCGGCCGGACCCCTGTGGCGTACGGCCGACTGGGTCTATCTGCGCTTCCACGAGGGAGGGGCCGAACCCTGGCCCAACTACGGCCGGCGTGCGCTGCGCAGTTGGGTGGACCGCCTGGGGGACGTGCCGGACGCCTACGTCTACTTCAACAACGACCCCGGCGGCGCCGCCGTACGCAACGCGATCACCTTCGCGGAGCTGGCGTGCGCGCAGGGGCGGGACGTCAGCAGGGCGCGGCTTCCCGAGCGGTCCCCCGAGCCCGTCCGGTCATGACCGGACGGGCGAGTGTCACCCCCGACATGACGGGTCAGGCGCGGCGCTCGTCGGCCGCGTGACGCCCGCCCGCCACCAGCTGGTCGGGGGACGACTGCTGGGCGGGCACGGAGAGGCGGTTGTGCGGCGCGGTGGGACGCTCGGTGCGCTCGGTGCGCTCGGTGCGGTCGGTGCGCTCGGCCCGGTCGTCGACGCCGTCGCGGTCCCGGTCGACCTTCGGATACTGCTTGGTGACGGGCTCGGCGGCTGCCGGGGTGGACGTCGCGGTCGGGGCCGTCGAGGTGGTCGAGGTCGTCTCCAGGCGGCGCTCCAGGTCGCGCTTCTCGGCCTCCAGGCGGGAGACGCGGTCCCGCTCCGCCAGGCGCGCCTCACGCAGGCGGCGGCGCTTGACGGCGGCACGGCGCATGCCGCCGGTGATGAGCAGCAGGCCGGCGACGAACACGGCGGCGGTCACGACGCCGGCGATGAACAGCTCGAACGGGCTGAGGTTGAACGTGCGGTCCAGGACCGTGATCGGCATGGTGTTCGCGGTGTCGTTGACCGACACCTCGATGACGGCAGCCGCGGCGATCAGGACCAGAAGCAGGCCCAATAAGACCATCTGCCTTCACTCCCAAACACTGGTTGCTGTGCGGTTGCGATTCGTGGACGCTCTCCGACTGCCCGCACAGGCGCGGATCATGTGCCTCAGCTCACACGAGGTCACCGGGAGGGCAAGGCAAAGAATCCGCGTTAACACCGTGTTCACAAACGGGCAAAAGCTACGAAATGCCAAAAGGGCAATCTCGAGCGTGGCGGACGAACGCCAGGCCGCCTCGTTCGAAAGGGATCGACGTGACCTACAAGGCCGAGTACATCTGGATCGACGGCACGGAGCCGACCGCGAAGCTCCGTTCCAAGACCAAGGTCCTTGCCGACGGCGCCGAGCCGCCGCTGTGGGGCTTCGACGGGTCCAGCACCAACCAGGCCACCGGTCACTCCTCCGATCTGGTGCTCAAGCCGGTGTTCACCTGCCCCGACCCGATCCGCGGCGGCGACAACGTGCTGGTCCTGTGCGAGGTCCTGCACACCGACATGACCCCGCACGCCAGCAACACCCGCTCCCCGCTCGCCGAGGTGGCCGAGCGGTTCGCCGACCAGGACCCGTGGTTCGGCATCGAGCAGGAGTACACCTTCTTCAAGGAGGGCCGCCCGCTCGGCTTCCCGCTGGGCGGTTTCCCCGCCCCCCAGGGTGGCTACTACTGCGGTGTCGGCGCCGACGAGGTGTTCGGCCGTGACATCGTCGAGCTGCACCTCGACCGCTGCCTGGCCGCCGGCCTCAAGATCTCCGGCATCAACGCCGAGGTCATGCCCGGCCAGTGGGAGTTCCAGGTGGGTCCGGGGGGTCCGCTGGAGGTCGGCGACCACATGTGGGTCGCCCGCTGGCTGCTCTACCGCACCGCCGAGGAGTTCGACGTCGCCGCCACGCTCGACCCCAAGCCGGTGAAGGGCGACTGGAACGGCGCGGGCGCGCACACCAACTTCTCCACCAAGGCCATGCGTGAGGGCTACGACCCGATCATCACCGCGTGCGAGGCCCTGGCCGACAACGCCATGGAGCACGTCAAGAACTACGGCCACGGCATCGAGGACCGCCTCACCGGCCACCACGAGACGGCCCCGTGGGACAAGTTCAGCTACGGCGTCTCCGACCGCGGCGCCTCGGTCCGCATCCCGTGGCAGGTCGAGGTGGACAAGAAGGGCTACATCGAGGACCGGCGCCCCAACGCCAACGTCGACCCCTACGTCGTCACCCGCCTGATGGTCGACACCTGCTGCACCGCTCTGGAGAAGGCCGGCCAGGTCTGATCGGCTCCACGAGGAACTGACACGGTTCCCCCATCTCCGTACGGCTCCCGCGTCCAGGCGCGGGAGCCGTACGCGTATGACGGTGGCGGTACGGTGGCCGCTGTGTCACACCAGCCGGAACCCGTCGTCATCGGCCACCGGGGCGCCAGCGCCCTGCGCCCCGAGCACACGCTGCCGTCGTACGAGACGGCGATCGCGCTCGGAGCCGACTACATCGAGCCCGACCTGGTCTCCACCAGGGACCACGTCCTGGTGGCCCGCCACGAGAACGAGATCTCGGGGACCACCGACGTGGCGAGCCACCCCGAGTTCGCCGACCGCCGCACCACCAAGACCATCGACGGCGTCGCGGTCACCGGCTGGTTCACCGAGGACTTCACGCTCGGCGAACTGCGCACGCTGCGGGCCGTCGAGCGCATCCCCGACCTGCGCCCGGGCAACACCGCCTTCGACGGACTGGCCCCGATCCCGACGTTCGACGAGGTCGTGGAGCTGGCCACGCGGCACGGCGTGGGCGTGTACCCGGAGACCAAGCACCCCACCTACTTCGCCTCCATCGGCCTGCCGCTGGAGGAGCCGCTGCTCGACGTGCTGGGCCGGCACGGCCGGCGCGACCGGGACGATCGGGTCTTCATCCAGTCGTTCGAAGCGGCCAACCTGCGCGAGCTGCGCGGGAAGACACGGCTGCCGCTGATCCAGCTCGTCAGCGGCTCCGGCACGCCGTACGACCGGATGGTCACGCCCGATGGGCTCGCGGAGGTCGCGACGTACGCGGACGGCATCGGCGTGGCGACTTCGCGGGTCGTCCCGACGGGACCCGACGGCCGCCTCCTTGCCCCCACGACGCTGGTGCGGGACGCCCACCGGGCCGGTCTCGACGTGCACGTGTGGACCGTCCGCGACGAGAACGCCCATCTCCCGGCCGACTTCCGGCGCGGCGACCCGGCCTCTCCGGCGTACGCGCGGGCGACCGGCGACGTGATGGGCTGGCTGGCGATGCTCTACGACCTCGGCGTGGACGGCGTGTTCGCCGACAACCCCGGCACGGCCCGGGCCGTGCTGTCCGCGACCGCCATGTCCGCGACCGCCATGGCCGCGCGGACGAAGGCGGCGACGGACCCGAGCGCGCGTCCTGCGGCCAGGCGACCGACAGCGTGACCGGATCGAGGCCGGCGACGGCGCGGTAGGCGATCTCAGGCCGGGGGTAGCGCCGTGCGATCGAGGCGGGGAGGAACCAGACGATACTGCCCAGCTCGACCAGCTTGAAGATCTGCGTCATGTCCATGACGCTCTGCTCGGACGCGGTCACGAGCTCGCGGCGTGCCGTCTGAACGTACTCGCAGTCGCCCTGGGTGACGGCCGGCGCTGCCGGTGGACTGGTGGCACGGCCGTACTAACGGCCGAAGTGTCCTAAGTTGACAATGATTTTCATTTGCGAGACATTTGGAAGGGATGTTTCCCCTGATGCACCGACTTTGATATGCCGACTTGAGGATTCGTCGTGCTCTCGCCGCTTGCCCGTACGTTGTCGTCCGCCGCCCTGCTCGTCCTGCTCGCCGCCGGGTGCGGCGGCGCGGACAAGCCCACTTCCTCTTCCGACCCGGCTCGGCCGCTGAAGGTGGTGGCGACCACCACACAGGTGGCCGACTTCGCCCGCAACGTCGGCGGCGACCGGGTCAGCGTCCACCAGTTGCTCAAGCCGAACGTCGATCCCCATGACTACGAGCCGTCCCCGGCCGACATGCAGGCCATCGCCGAGGCCGACGTGCTCGTCAAGAACGGGGTGGGCCTGGAGAAGTGGCTGGACGAGACGATCTCGGCCGCCGGTTTCGACGGGCCCGTGGTCGACGCCTCCCAGGGCGTACGGATCCGCAACGGCGATCCCCACATCTGGCACAACCCGCTGAACGTCAAGACGATGGTCGCCACGATCGAGAAGGGGTTCGCCGCCGCCGATCCGGACGACGCCGCGGCCTACCAGGCCAACCGGGCGGCGTACGACGCGAAGCTCGGCGCGCTCGACACCGAGATCGCGAAGAAGATCGAGTCCGTCCCCGCCGACCGGCGCAAGCTGGTGACCAACCACGACGCCTTCGGCTACTACCTCGACCGTTACAAGCTGACGTTCGTCGGCTCGATCATCCCGAGCTTCGACACCTCGGCCGAGTTGTCCGCCAAGCAGGTGTCCGACCTCGTCGCCAAGATCAAGGCGACCGGGGTGGCCGCGATCTTCTCGGAGGCGTCGCTGCCGCCCAAGACGGCCGAGGCGATCGGCCGCGAGGCCGGGGTGACGGTCGTGGCCGGCGAGGACGCGCTGTACGGCGACTCACTGGGCCCCGAGGGGTCGGCCGGTGCGACCTACCTGCAGATGGAGGAGCACAATACCGACACCATCGTCAACGCGTTGAGGGGGACCGCCGCATGAGTGAGCGCGCGCCGACCCTGGTGCTCGACCGGGCGAGCGTGGCCTACGGCGACGTCCCGGTCCTGGAGGAGTTGCACGGCGTCGTCCACGAGGGCGAGGCCGTGGCGCTGATCGGCCCGAACGGCGCCGGCAAGTCCACGTTCATCAAGGCGCTGCTCGGCCTGGTGCCGGTCGTACGCGGCCGGATCGAGGTGCTGGGCCGGCCCCCGGCGCAGGCCCGCCGCGACGTCGCCTACGTGCCCCAGGCCGACACGCTCGACCCCGACTTCCCGGTGTCGGTCGAGCAGGTGGTGATGATGGGCCGCTACCGGCGGATCGGCTGGCTGCGCCGCCCCTCCGCCGAGGACCGGGCCGAGGTGGCCGACGCCCTGGAGCGGGTCGGGCTGGCCGGGCGGGCGCGCGACCGGTTCGGCACGCTGTCGGGCGGGCAGCGCCAGCGGGTGCTGCTGGCCAGGGCCATCGCCGCCAAGCCTCGGATGCTGCTGCTCGACGAGCCGTTCAACGGCGTGGACGCGGTCAGCCAGCACGCGCTGCTGGAGGCGATCGGCTCGCTGAAGGCGAAGGGCGCCTCCGTCGTCGTCAGCACCCACGACCTCGCCATCGCGCACCTCGCCTGCGACGAGGTGTGCCTGCTCAACCGGCACCAGTTCGGCTTCGGCCCGACCGGCGACGTGCTGACGCCCGAGCGGCTGCGGGCGACGTACGGCGGGCACGCGCTCGAACTGCGCGGCGACCGCGTGATCGTGACCCAGACATGATTCTCTTCGAACCCTTCCACCTGCCGTTCATGGCCCGCGCGCTGGTCGAACTGGTCGTCCTCGGCGCGCTCGCGGGCACGGTCGGCGTGCTGGTGCTGCTGCGCCGGCTCGCCTTCGTCAGCGACACCCTGACGCACACCGTCTTCCCCGGCGTGGTCATCGGCCACCTCATGGCCGGGGACGGCGGCATCTTCTGGGGTGCGCTGGCCGCCGGGGTCGCCACGGCCGTCCTGCTCACGCTGCTCACGCAGCGCCGCCGGGTGAGCGAGGACGCCGCGCTCGCCATGCTGCTGACCACGCTGTTCGCGGTCGGCGTGGTGCTGGTGTCGCGGCAGACGGGCTTCACCTCCGACCTCACCGCGTTCCTGTTCGGGCGGGTGCTGACGGTCACCGAGGCGCAACTCGCGCAGACCGCCGTCGTGACGGTCGTGGTCGTGGCGTTGCTCGCGGTGCTGCGGCGGCCGCTGCTGCTGCGCGCCTTCGACCCCGAGGGCGCCCAGGCGGCCGGTGTGCGCGTGGGCCTGCTCGACCTCGTGCTGAACGTCGCGGTCGCGCTGGTCGTCGTGGCCGCCGTCAAGGCGGTCGGCACGATCCTCGTGATCGCGCTGCTCATCGTGCCGGCCGCGGCGGCGCGGAGCCTGTCGGACCGGCTCGCGGTCATCGTGCCGCTCGCCTGCCTCGTCGGCGCGGCCGCCGGGTGGCTCGGGCTCGTCGTGAGCTACGAGGCGTCGGTCGGGTACGGCGTCAGGCTCGCCTCCGGCGCGACCGTCGTGCTCGTCCTGGTGGCGATGTACGGCCTGGCCCACGCCGCCGGGTTCGTCCGCAGGAAGGCCGGCCTGAGCCGGGCCCGCCGCCGCTCGGTCCTGGAGGCGGCGTGAACTGGCTCGACTCCACCGTTCACCGGGCTCTCGTCGAGGCCGTCCTGGTCGGCGTGCTGGGAGGGGTGGTCGGGGTCTTCGTGATCGCGCGGCGGCTGCCGTTCTTCACGATGGCCCTCACCCACGCGACGTTCCCCGGCATCGTCATCGCGGCGCTGCTCGGGGTGAACCTCTATCTCGGCGGCGGGCTGTTCGGGCTGCTGGTGGTCGCCGCCGTCCTCGCGTTCGGCCGGGGCCGCGGGCAGGACTTCACCACGGCCACCGGCATCGCGTTGTCGGGCGGCTTCGCGCTCGGTGTGGTGCTGGTGTCGGCCCAGGACGGCTTCACCAAGGACCTGGCGGCCTACACGGTGGGGGACGTCCTCGCCGTCGGCACGGGCGACCTGGTGGCGACCACCGCCGTCGCCGCCGGCGTGCTGCTCCTGCTCGCCCTGATGGGCAAGGAACTGCTGCTCGCGGCGTTCGACCCGGTGGGGGCGGCGGCGCTCGGGCTGCCCACCGTGCTGCTGGACTTCGCGCTGCTCGCGGTCGTCGAGGTGACCGTCGTCGCCACCGTGCCCGCGCTGGGGACGATCCTCGCCGTGGCGCTGATCGTGGGCCCGGCCGCGACCGCCCGCCTGCTCACCGACAGGCTCGCGCCGCTGTTCCCGCTCGCCGCCGCGATCGGGGTCGCGTGCGCCCTCGCGGGCGTGTGGGTCTCCACGCTGTGGAACGTCGCGACCGGGGCCTCCATCGCCCTGTTCGTGGGCCTGGTGTTCGGTGCGGTCTTCCTCGGCACCGCCGTACGCGGCCGGGTCAGGCGGGCCGCGGCCGTCAGGGCTTGATCGTCAGGGCTTGAGCAGCACCTTGATCGCGCCGTCCTCCTTCTTCTGGAAGATCTCGTAGCCGTGCGGGGCCTGGTCGAGCGGCAGGCGGTGGGTCGCCAGGTCCTCGACCCCCAGGGGATCGCCGTCGCCGGTCAGGAGCGGCATGAGGTCGTCCACCCACCGCTTGACGTGGGCCTGGCCCATCCTGAGCGTGATGCCCTTGTCGAACATCTGCAGCATCGGCATGGGGTCGGTCATCCCGCCGTACACGCCGCTGATCGAGATCGTGCCGCCGCGGCGTACGGTCTCGATGGCGTCCTGCAGGGCGGCGAGCCGGTCGAGGCCGGCGCGGGTCATCATGGCGGCGGCGGCCTTGTCGGGCAGCATCCCGGTGACCGTTTGAGCGAGTTTGCCCACGGTGTAGCCGTGCGCCTCCATGCCGACGGCGTCGATGACCGAGTCGGTGCCCCGGCCCCCGGTCATCGACCGGATCGCCTCGGGCACGTCGTCGGTCTCGTTCCCGTCGATCACCTCGATGCCGTGCCGCCGGGCCATCTCCAGGCGTTCCGGGACGATGTCCACGCCGATCACGCGGTAGCCGCGGTGGCGCGCGATGCGGGCCGACATCTGCCCGATCGGTCCGAGGCCGAAGACGGTGACGCTGCCGCCGTCGGGCACCTCGGCCCATTCGACGGCCTGCCAGGAGGTGGGCAGCACGTCGGAGAGGTAGACGAACCTCTCGTCCGGCGGCCCGTCCGGCACCTTGATCGGCCCGAAGTGCGCCTGCGGGACGCGCAGGTATTGCGCCTGGCCGCCGGGCACCTCGCCGTACAGTTTCGTGTAGCCGAAGAGGGCGGCGCCGGTGTCGTACTCGCGGACCTGGGTGGTCTCGCACTGGGCGTACAACGCGCGGTCGCACATGAAGCAGTGGCCGCACGAGATGTTGAACGGGATCACCACGCGGTCGCCGGGGGAGATGTGGGTGACCTCCGCGCCGACCTCCTCCACGATGCCCATCGGCTCGTGGCCGAGGATGTCGCCCTCGCCGATGAACGGGCCGAGCACCTCGTACAGGTGCAGGTCGGAGCCGCAGATGGCGGTCGTGGTGACCCGGATGATCGCGTCGGTGGGTTCCTTGATGGCGGGGTCGGGGACCTCTTCCACCCGTACGTCGCGTTTGCCGTGCCAGGTAACTGCCTTCATGGTTTCCCCGTCTGCCCTGCTTCCAGCCGGAGAAACAGTCAGAGGTGCAGCACGCTGCCCTGGTCGTCCACCTGGTCGGCGCTGTCGTCGTCGAACCAGACGCCGCCCGTCGCGAGATAGCGGAACCGGTGCGCGCCGGGCGGGAGGATCACCGACACGGTGCGGGTGCCGTTCCTGCGCCGCAGCAGTTCGTGGCGGCCGGGCAGCCAGTCGTTGAAGTCGCCCACCACGCTGACCGTCCCCGAGGGCTCGTCAACGGGCAGGGTGAAGGTGACTCGGGTCTTCTGCCCGAACAACCTGGTGCGCTTGAGCATGCCGCATAGCCTGGCGTATCGCCCCTAAAGGAAGAAACAAGTACACGCAGGACGTAACACAATATTCACGGCCTTTTCAGGGCGCGTGTCCGACCCCGCAGAGGAACCACGTGGGCAGGTGACGGCGGGCCTGCCGGGCGAGCAGGTTCTCGTCGTCGGGCCGCCAGTCGTCGAGCGGGACGAGGCCCGGTTCGATGAGGTGGAAGCCGTCGAACAGCTCGCGGATCTGCTCGCGGCTCCGCAGCGTGACGCCGGTGCTGGCCTGCCGGTAGACGGCCGCCCCCTCGCGGGCGTCGCCGGCCCGTTCCTCGTCGGTGACATGGGACAGCACGAGGTGGCTTCCGGGGGCCACGGACTCCCTGAGGCGGGCCACGAGCTCGGCCGGCTTGTCGTCGGTGAGGAAGTGCACCACGGCCACGAGCAGGATGGCGACCGGCTCGGAAAGATCGATCAGTGACCGCAGCTCCGGATCGGCCAGGATCTCCTCGGGGCGCCGCAGGTCCCCCCGCACGGTGACGGTGGTGGCGGCGGTGCCCGACAGCAGGGCCCGGGAGTGCGCGAGCACCACCGGGTCGTTGTCCACGTACGCCACCCGGACACCGGGGTCCATCTCGTGCGCCACCTCGTGGACGCTGCCCTCGGTCGGCAGTCCGGTCCCGATGTCCACGAACTGCCGGATCCCGGCCTCGGCCACCAGATGGCGTACGGCCCGGCGCAGGAAGGCGCGGTTGCGGCGGGCCAGCGCGGGGGCCTCGGGCGCGACCTTCAGCACTTTCTCCGCGGCTTCCCGGTCGGCCGCGAAGTTGTCCTTTCCGCCGAGAAAGTAGTTGTACATGCGCGCGGGATTGGGGACGCGCGCATCGATACCAGGTGGCGGCGCGTCATCAGCCACGCAACATCTCCTCACTCACGGTAGTAAAGAGGACTTGGTGCGAGCATAAGGGCCGCCGAGGAAAAACCCAACGAAGAACGCCATAACTCTGTGACTCCATCTATCGGCCTACATACGACCTAGGACCATCGTCCGATGTGGGGGCGTGTCCCGGAGATCTATAACGGGACACATGTACGCCATACGACTGCACGCCTTTGGTCCCGCCGAGAATCTCGTCTACGAGGAGGTCGAGGATCCCGAGCCGGGGCCCGGCCAGGTCCGCGTGGCCGTACGGGCGGCGGGGGTGCACCTGGTCGACACCACGCTGCGGGCGGGGAAGTACGCCGGCGGTCCGATCCCAGTTCCCGATCTGCCCACGATCCCCGGCCGCGAGGTCGCCGGGGTCGTCGACGCCGTCGGTTCCGGGGTCGACCCGGGCCTGGTCGGCAGGCGGGTGGTGACCCACCTCGGCATGGCTCCCGGCGGCTACGCCGAACTGGCCGTACGGGACGTCTCGGCGATCCACGAGATCCCGGACGGCCTGGGGTACGGCGAGGCGGTGGCGATGATCGGCACCGGCCGGACCACCATGGGCATCCTCGACGTCGCGGAGATCCGGGCGGACGACGTCGTCGTGGTGACGGCGGCGGCGGGGGGCATCGGCAACCTGCTGGTGCAGGCGGCGGTGCGGGCCGGGGCCACGGTCGTCGGGCTCGCGGGCGGCGCGGCCAAGGTGAGCCGGGTGCTGGCGCTGGGCGCGCACCACGCCGTGGACTACGCCGTTCCCGGCTGGCCCGATGAGGTGCGGGCGCTCCTCGGCGACCGGGAGGTCACACTGGCGCTCGACGGCGTCGGCGGGGACCTCGGGCGCAAGACCCTGGAGTTGCTCGGCGTCGGCGGCAGGATCGTGCTGTTCGGCTGGGCGGACGCCGAGGGCGGCCCGACCGCGCTGACCACGGAGGACCTGTACGCGCGCGGCATCACTGCGGCGGTGGCGGTCGGCCCCCGGGTGCTGAAGCGGCCGGGTGGCCTGCGGGGCCTGGAGGAGCGGGCGCTGGCGGCCGCGGGGTCGGGGGCGCTGGTCCCGCTGGTGCAGAGCATCGCGCTCAAGGACGCCGCCGCCGCGCACGCCGCGCTGGAGACCCGTGCGACCACGGGCAAGGTGGTGCTCGTCCCCTAAGCGACCAGGATCGGGTGGGGGAGCACCGAGTTGTGGCAGTAGCCGAGGTCGTTCCAGGGGGTGGCCTCGGGCTGGGAGCGGCCGTGCTCGTCGGTGGCCCGCACCCGCAGGACGTGTGCGCCGGGGGCGGGGTCCCAGGGGAACCGCCAGCGGGTCCAGGCGCCCGCGAGGTCCGGCCCGTCGAGTGTGGCCGGCCGCCAGGGGCCGTCGTCGATCCGGTAGTCGACGGCGGCCACGCGGTCCTCCCCGGCGTACGCCCGGCCGCGGATCGTCTGCGGGCCGGGATGCAGCCGTGCGGGCCAGGGCAGCTCGACCAGGCTCGCGACCGGCGTGGAGGTGATCGGCACGGCCGGACGGCCGGGGGCGACGATCACGTAGTCCTCGGTGTTCCACGGCACGCGCAGCGGCCGGTCGGACACCTCGATCCGGCCCACCCACTTGATGCTCGCGGCGCCGAGCCAGCCGGAGACCACCACGCGGGCGGGGAAGCCGTGGTCGGGCGGCAGGATCTCGCCGTTCATGGCGAGCGCGAGCAGGGTGTCGGGGGCCAGGGCCTTGGCGAGGGGCATCGGGCGGCGTCCGCGCGCCTCGTCGAGCCCTTCCGGCATGACCTCGACGGCGGCGTCCGTCAGGCCCGCGGGTTCGAGCAGGTCGCGCAGCGGGATCCCGGTCCACTCGGCGGTGCCGATCGCGCCGCGGCCCCACTGCACCCCGCCGAAGCGGCGCCCGTGCTCGGCGCCGAAGAGGGCGCGCCGGTTGCCCGCGCACTCCAGCGTCCGGACGACGGACACGAGCGGGAACCGGCGCCACAGGTCGTCGTAGGTGTAGCGGACGGTGCGGCGCACGCCGCCGCCCTCGACGCGCAGCGTCCAGGTTCTCGCGTCGAGACGGGGAGTCGGGGCGTGGTTGCGGACGAAGAAACGGTCAAGGGGAGTGAGCAGGCCCGGCAGGCGGTCGGGCCGGGTGCCGTAGTCGAGGCCGGTGCCCGCGTCCTCCATGAGGGCGGCGATGACCGGCTTCACCACCGCCGTGCGGATGTCGCGTGTCGTACGCATCGGCCCTTCCCCTCCGGACCGACGCGGTGACGGCCGTCAGCCCAGGTCGTGGCTCGCCCTGCGGGCCTGACGCTGTGCCCAGGACGCGAGACGCGACCAGCGCCGGGCCGCGACCAGGCGGCTGGCGACGCGTGCGTTGTCGGCCTCGCGGTGCAACTGCGTGACGCGCTCGGTGGCCAGGGAGTAGTCGTAGAACATCATTACCGTCCAGGTCCCCGTTGTAACTGTCTTAAATTTCTTTGGCAGTTACAAAGGTACGGCAAAGGGTGTGACTGGTCAAGTCCGTTTAAACGGTCACAGTCCTGGCCTGCTGGGCCTCGTGTGCGGTGACCACGGTGTCGAGCAGGCCGGGGAAGAGGGCGTCGAGATCCTCGCGGCGCAGGGAGCTCATCTTCGCGGTTCCCCGGTAGACCTGCCTGATCACGCCCGCTTCGCGGAGCACCCGGAAGTGGTGGGTGGTCGTCGACTTGCTGACCGCGAGGTCGATCGCCGAGCAGGAGGACTCGCCCTCGGCGGCCAGGAAGCACACGATCTGGAGGCGTACGGGGTCGGACAGCGCGTGCAGCACGTCCTCCAGCCGGATCTCGGACCGGTCCGGATGGTCGAGCGTCCGGGGTTGTGAGGTCATCGGGCCTCCCTTTGTACGAAGGTCTTCGTAGTTTGACAGATGCCGTACTACGAAAGCTATCGTACAAGGGTCCCGATGAGAGAGGAGCGCGGCGTGAGCGCGTTGTTCGAGCCCCTGACCCTGCGGAGCCTGACCATCCCCAACCGCGCCTGGATGGCGCCGATGTGCCAGTACAGCGCGGCCGTGGAGGGGCCCGAGCAGGGCGTGCCCACCGACTGGCACCTCACCCATCTCGGCTCCCGGGCGGTGGGCGGGGCGGGTCTGATCGTGGTCGAGGCCACCGCCGTGTCCCCCGAGGGCCGGATCAGCCCCGCCGACCTCGGGCTGTGGAACGAGCGCCAACAAGCGCAGTTCGGCCGCATCACCCGGTTCCTCACCGAGCACGGCGCGGTGCCCGGCATCCAGCTCGGCCACGCCGGGCGTAAGGCGTCCACCGACCGCTCCTGGCGCGGCGGCGCGCCGGTCGGCCCCGAGCAGCACGGCTGGCAACCGGTCGCGCCCAGCCCGATCCCGTTCGACGAGGGCCACCCGGTGCCGGAGGAGCTGAGCGAGGCGGACATCCGGCGGGTGGTGGAGGACTTCGCGGCGGCCGCGCGGCGCGCGCTCGCGGCGGGCTTCACGGTGGTGGAGATCCACGGCGCCCACGGCTACCTGATCCACGAGTTCCTGTCGCCGTTCAGCAATCGGCGCACCGACGCGTACGGCGGCTCCTTCGCCAACCGCGCCCGCTTCGCCCTGGAGGTGGTCGACGCCGTACGCGCCGAGTGGCCGGACGAGCTGCCGCTGTTCTTCCGGGTCTCGGCCACCGACTGGCTGAGCGAGAACCCCGAGGACCCCCGCGAGGGCTGGACGGCCGACGACACGGTGCGGCTGGCCAAGGAACTGCTCGCCCACGGGGTGGACCTGCTCGACGTCTCGACGGGCGGCAACGCGCCGAAGGCCCGGATCCCGGTGGAGCCGGGATATCAGGTGCCGTTCGCGGCCCGGGTGAAGGCGGAGACCGACCTGCCCACGTCGGCCGTCGGCCTCATCACCGAGCCGCGCCAGGCGGAGGAGATCGTCGCCTCCGGGCAGGCCGACGCGGTCATGCTCGGCCGTGAGCTGCTGCGCAACCCCTACTGGCCGAACCTGGCGGCGCGCGAGCTGGGTTCTCGGGGACTGGGTGTGCCCGGGCGGTGGCCCGACCAGTACCACCGCGCGGTCTGACCGCGCGCCAGTGGGTAGGGGTGGCCGTATGGCAGAGATCGGATTCACACTCATGTGCGAGCAGTCACCCGCGAAGGAGCTGGTGGAGGACGCGGTCACGGCCGAGCGAGTGGGGTTCGGCTATGCGGTCATCTCCGACCACTACTTCCCGTGGCTTGAGGAGATGGGCCACTCTCCGTACGCCTGGTCGGTGCTGGGCGCGGTGGCGCAGGCCACCGAACGGCTGCCGCTGATGACCTACGTGACGTGCCCGATCATGCGCTACCACCCGGCGGTGGTGGCGCAGAAGGCGGCCACGATGGGCGTGCTCAGCGACGGCCGGTTCACCCTCGGCGTGGGCGCGGGCGAGAACCTGAACGAGCACGTGGTGGGGCACGGCTGGCCGCCGGTGAACACCCGGCACGACATGTTCCGCGAGGCCATCGAGGTCATCAAGGAGCTCTTCCAGGGCGGTTACCGCAACTACCGCGGCGAGTACTTCGACATCGACTCGGCCCGGCTGTTCGACCTGCCCGAACGGCCGGTGCCCATCGCGGTCGCGGCGTCCGGCGAGCAGTCGGTGGACATCGCGGGCGAGCTCGGCGACGGCCTCGTGGCGACGGACCCGGACGGGTCGCTGGTGGAGAAGTTCGCCGCGTCCGGCGGCGAGGGCAAGCCCGTCTACGGCCAGCTGGCCGTCTGCTACGACCCCGACAAGGACGCCGCGATCGAGCGGGCGCACCGCCTGTGGCGCTGGTCGGTGGCCGGCTGGAAGGTCATGTCGGAGCTGCCCGCGCCGGTGAACTTCGCCGCCGCGACCGAGACCGTACGGCCGGAGGACGTGGCCGAGAAGGTGCCCTGCGGCGCGGACGTCGGCGCCGTGGTCGAGGCCGTGCGGCAGTACACCGAGGCCGGCTTCACCCACCTCGCGCTCGTGCAGGTCGGACGGGAGCGCCAGCGGGAGTTCTTCGAGTGGTCGGAGAAGGAGCTCCTCCCGGCGCTGCGCGACCTCTAGTCCCGCTCGACCACGACTAGTCCCGCTCGACCACGACGGCCGGAATGCCGCCGAGGCAGCCGGTGGCGGGCAGCCTCCCGCTGCGGACGAAGGCGGTCTGCAGCGCGACCACACAGGAGGCCGCGCTCCCGCCGCTCTCCGGCACGTGCCCGCTGTTCGGCACCGTCACCGACTCGGCTCGCGGGTACTGCCGGGCCGCGAGGAGTCCCTCCTCGACCGGGGTGTTCAGGTCGAACTCGCCCGACACCACGAGCACCGGCACGCGGGGCGGCGGCCCGCCGGACGGCGTCGCCGACGCACCCGGCCAGCCCGCGCAGACGTCGCCCCGGTCGGGAATGCCGCTCACCCAGGCCTGCGGGCTGAAGGGCCGGAAGTCCTCGGGATCGAGCCGGGCCAGCCGGGCGCGATACCGTGCGGGCCGGTCCGCGACCGGCGTGCCCGCGTCCCACGGCGCCGGGTAGTCGCCGCAGACCACCGCGGCGAACAGGGCGACGCTGAAGTCGTCGCCGTCTCGCACCGCGCCGTCGCGGACCTGACCGGCCAGCGCCGCGAGCGGCCCGGTGTCGCCGCCGGCGGCCCGGCGCAGGATCGCGGGCAGCCGCCCGAACAGCTCGGGGTCGTCCGACGCGACCTGGTAGACCATTCCGGCGAGGGCCGCCTCGTCCAGCAGACCGCCCTCAAGCGGCACCGGGCTCCGCCGCAGGCGGGCGGCGACCGCGCCGAGGTCCGCCAGCACCGCCCGCCCTTCGCAAGCGCCACGTGAGCGGTCGCACAACGCGCCGACCGCCCGGCGCAGGGCCCGCGCGTTCTGCCTGGCCCACGGGTCGAACCGCAGCGGGTAGGCCCCCGACAGCACGATCGACCCGACGTGGTCAGGGTGGCGCCGGGCGTAGACGGTCATCAGATAGGTGCCGTACGACTGGCCGAGCAGGTCGATCCGGTCGATCCCCAGGTGAGCGCGGACGGCGTCGATGTCGTCCGCGGCGGCGGCCGTCGTGTAGTGGCGGGCCCGGTCACCCAGCTCGGAACCACAGGCGCCGATCGCCGCCACGATCTCGGCCCGCGGGCTCGCGGTGGTCAGCCCGGAGGCCGCGCGGCAGCGCAGCGGCTCCGACACACCGGTCCCGCGCGGGTCGACCAGCAGCAGGTCGTGGGTTTTGAGCAGGTCGCGATAACCGGTGGCGTACATGGCGAGGGCGGCGGTCGCCGAGGCACCGGGGCCGCCGGGGTTGGGCACGACCGTCCCCTGCGCGGGCCGCGAGCCGTCGAGGTGGCGCACCAGGGTGTAGCCGATCGTGACCGTGCCCGCCGCCGGGTCGGTCCGATCGAGCGGCACCCGCAGGGTGCCGCAGGTCGCGCCGGGACCGCAGTCGGAGGCCGGGCGCGGGCGGGGCGGCGAGGCGCAGGCCTGCAGGGAGGCGAGGAGGGCGGCCGCGGCGAGGAGCGCGGCCATCGCTTTGATCACGTCTCCCGATCCTCCCGGCCCGGGCGGCCTTCGGGATCGTCCGTCCGGCGGGACCGTCGCTACCTCGCCCGTATGGCCGCCGCGAGGCCGTACGCCGGAGGTCTGACGGCGCGTGAGATGATCGCGGTCGGCACCGCGGATGGGAGGAACGATGCCCGAGCGCACGCAGACGGTGACGGTCGCGGACGGCGGCTTCGACCTGCGCCTGTGGATTCCGGAGCGGGGGAGCGGCCCGGGGCTGCTGCTGATCCCGGAGATCTGGGGCGTGAGCGACTACATCAGGGCCGTCGCCGCCGACCTCGCCGCCCTCGGCTATGTCGTGGGTGTGCCGGACCTGTTCTGGCGGCTGCGGCCCGGCTGGGCGGCCGCGCACGACGAGGAGGGGCTGCGCGCCTCACTGGAGCTGTCGGCGGACTTCGACCCGGAGAAGGGCGCGGACGACTGCGCCGCCGCGCTGGCCGCGCTCGCGGCGCGGCCCGAGGTGACGGGCGGGACCGGTGCGCTCGGCTTCTGCCTCGGCGGCTCGCTGGCCTACGCGATCGCGGCCCGCGCCGACGGGAGCGGCCTGTCGGCCGTGGTGTCCTTCTACGGCTCGGCCGTGCCGGACGCGCCGCGGCTGATGGGCGACATCCGCTGCCCGATCCAGTTCCACTTCGGCGGCCGGGACCCCTACATCCCCCGCGACAGGGTGGCGGTCGTGGAGGAGGCGGCGGCCGGACGGCCGGACGTGGAGGTCCACGTGCAGGAGGAGGCCGGCCACGCCTTCCACAACTTCTTCGCGCCGATGTTCCACAACCCGGATGCGGGCCGTACGGCATGGGGGCTGGCCATGGACTTCCTGCGCCGTCACCTCCCGGCGGCCTGAGCCTCCCGCTTCCGGGGAAGCGCGGGCAGGCCGCACCGCACACGCAGGACCATCCAGAAGGCCGGGGCGAGCAGCAGCACGGCGACCAGCACCCAGACGGTCTCGGTGTTGCCGACGCCGAACATCTTCAGCGCCGAGGCGAGCAGCACGAACGCCAGGACGCGGCGGATCAGCCCGCCGGGGGCGCGCGAGGAGATCCGCGAGCCGAGGTAGACGCCGGGGATGGAGCCCGCCAGCAGCGCGACCGTGACCGACAGCGTGAACTCGCCGAACAGCAGGTGGCCGAGCGCGGCCGACATGACGAGCGGCACTGCCTGGACGAGGTCGGTCCCGACGAGCTGGTTGGCCTTCAGCGCGGGGTAGAGCGCCAGCAGGGCCACGATGATGAGTGAGCCGGAGCCGACCGAGGTGATGCCGACCACCAGCCCGCCGACGGCCCCGACCAGTGCGGTCGGCAGCGGCCGTACGGTGACGGAGGGCATCTCGGTCGCGGCCGGTTCGCCGGGGGCGGCGGTGCGGCGGCCGGTCTCGGGGGTGCGGCCCTCGGCGCGGTCGCGCATGGCGAGGTAGCCGCGTACGGCCAGGCCCCCCGCCGCGATGAGCAGGGCGACGCCGAGACCCTTCTGGATCACCTCCTGCACGGCCTCGCCCTTGCCGAGGGCGCGGGCGATGAGCACCCCGCAGAACGCCGCGGGGACCGAGCCCGCGCACAGCCACGCGACGAGCCTCAGGTTGACCGTCCCCCGGCGCAGGTGCACGAGGCTGCCCACCGGCTTCATGACGGCGGCGGCGACGAGGTCACTGGAGACGGCGGCGAGGGGCGGCACGCCGAAGAACGTCACGAGCATGGGCGTCATGAGCGCGCCGCCACCCATACCGGTGAGGCCGACGACGACGGCGACCAGGAATGAGCCGATCGCCATGGTGTAGTCGAAATGCACCCGCTAACCCTACCTAACCCATCGGAATTATGGATACCCCCTGTCGTGGTGAACCTTTCTGACTGAACCGGTTCGGCCGATCTGTCGCGGCGTACCCCGTGACGGGCCGGTCACCCGCGCCTGGCTGCGCTTTCCCGCCGTGATCGAGACTGTGGGAGGTCGCGGGAGGATCACACCGCTGATCACCCGTTGACGTGGTGGTCACGCACCCAATACCTTTGCCGGGACTTATCCGGTTAAGTGGTACATGTGGTGAAGGGCTGGGGATGCGGCGATGACCGTCCTCGCGGTGGACATCGGCGGCACGAAGTTCGCCGCCGCGGCCGTCGCGCCCGACGGCGAGATGCTGGCCCGCGCCGAGGTGCCGCTGCGCGGCCCGGGCTCGGCCGACCGGACGCTGTCGGAGGTCGTGAACCGGATCACCGAGCGCGTGCCGCCCGCCCGCCTCGACGGGATCGGGGTGGGCTCGGCCGGGCCGCTCGACCCGCGCCGGGGCACCGTCAGCCCCGTGAACATCCCCGCCTGGCGTGAGTTCCCGCTGGTGGACGCGCTCGGCGAGGTGCTGCCTGGCCGGCCCGTACGGCTCGCGGGCGACGCTCAGTGCATGGCGCTCGGGGAGTGGTGGCGCGGCCTGAGCGAGGACGGCGCGGCCCGGAGCCGCGCCATGCTCGGCATGGTGGTCTCCACCGGCGTCGGCGGGGGCTTCGTCCTCGACGGCGTGCCGTACGTCGGCCCGACGGGCAACGCCGGGCACATCGGCCACATCACGGTCGATCCCGACGGCGAGCCGTGCCCCTGCGGCGGCGTCGGCTGCGTCGAGACCATCGCGAGCGGGCCCGGCATGGTGCGGTGGGCCGTCGCGAACGGCTGGACCGGTGAGGACGCCCGGGCGCTGGCCGCCGACGCCCGGGCCGGGCATCCCACCGCCACGCTCGCATTCCGGCGCGCCGCCGACGCGCTGGCCACCGCCGTGCTCACGGCGTCCGCCCTGTTCGACCTCGACCACGTCGTCATCGGAGGGGGCGTGGCCGCGGCGGGGCCGATCCTGTTCGGCCCGCTCAGGCAGGCGATCGAGAGGAACGCCGGGCTCGGCTTCCTGCGGCGCCTGCGGGTGGACCCGACCTCCCTGGGCCGCGACGCTGGGCTCTTCGGCGCCGCCGCCCTCGTCCTGTTGCAGGACGACGACCCGGGCACCTGACCGGCCCGGGCCTCCCCGACCACGAGGAGCGTCGATGAGAGGACTGCGTACGGCTGCCGTGCTGGCCGCCGTGCTGGTGGGGCTGACGGCCGCGCCGGCCGCGGCGAGCGCCGCCACGGGAGACGGTGGCTTCGTGAAGCGCGCGGGCGCCCGGCTCGTGCTGAAGGGCAAGCCGTTCCGCTTCGCCGGGAGCAACAACTACTACCTGATGTACAAGTCGCACGCGATGGTGGACGACGTGTTCGCCCGCGCGAAGGCCGCCGACCTGTCCGTGATCCGCAACTGGGGGTCGCTGGACATCGGCGACCGGGACGGGTCCGACTCCATCCAGGGCAAGGCGGACGGCGTCTACTTCCAGTACTGGGACGGAACCGAACCCGCCTACAACGACGGGGCGGACGGCCTGGAGCACCTCGACTACGTGCTGTGGAAGGCCAGGCAGTCCGGGATCAAGCTGGTCATCCCGTTCGTCAACAACTGGAACGCCTATGGCGGCATGGACCAGTACGTCCGTTGGGCCAAGGGCCAGTATCACGACGACTTCTACACGAACGCGACGATCAAGGGCTGGTTCAAGGGCTGGATCACGCACCTGCTCAACCGGGTCAACACGCTGACCGGCGTCGCCTACAAGGACGACCCCACGATCATGGCCTGGGAGCTGGCCAACGAGCCCCGGTGCAAGGGGTCGGGCAACTACCCGACCTCGTCCGGCTGCACCACGGCCACCGTCACGGCCTGGGCCGACGAGATGTCCCGGCACATCAAGTCGGTGGACGCCAAGCACCTGGTGAGCGCGGGTGACGAGGGCTTCTACTGCACCGACCCGGGCGGCTCCGACTGGACCGACAACTGCGGCGAGGGCGTGGACACCGTCGCGCTGGCGAAGCTGCCGAAGATGGACCTGATGTCCCTGCACCTCTATCCGGACGGATGGGGCAAGGACGCCGCCTGGGGCACGACCTGGATCAAGAAGCACCTCGCCGACGGCCGCAGGATCGGCAAGCCGGTGATGCTCGGCGAGTTCGGCCTGCTGAGCAAGGCCGTGCGCAACCCCGTCTACCGGGAGTGGACGGACGCCTTCGTGTCCGGCGGCGGCGCGGGCTTCCTGTACTGGCTGATCGCGGGCACGCAGGACGACGGCACGCTCTACCCCGACTACGACGGCTTCACCGTCTACTGTCCCAGTCCGGTGTGCACGACGATCACCAACGCCTCGGCGGCGATCCGCGGCAGGCTGCCGCTCTTCCCGCCGGTGGCCGACGACGACACGGCCGTCACGACCTTCGGCACGGCGGTCACGGTGGACGCCACCGCCAACGACGTCGCGTACCTCGCCAGGATCAGGCCGGAGACGCTCGATCTCGACCCGGCCACGGCGGGCCGTCAGGCGAGCCTGACCGTGACCGGCGGCACGTTCACCGCCGACGCGTCGGGGAAGGTCGCCTTCACCCCCGCGGAGGGCTTCAGCGGCCGGGCCTCGGCGACGTACCGGGTGCGTGACAGCCTGCTGCGGTGGTCCGGCACCGCCACGATCACGGTGACCGTCAAGCCCGACCCGGGCGCGGCGATCAGGCTGTTCTCCTTCGAGGACGGCGTGCAGGGCTGGGCGCCCGGCAACTGGCAGAGCGACGCCGGCACGGTCGCCCAGTCCGCCGAGTGGGCCACCGACGGCACGTACGGACTGCGGGTGGACGCGACCGGCGGCGGCTGGTTCGGCGCGGCCTTCCCCGAGCCCGTCGACCTGTCGGCCAAGGGCACGCTGAAGTACGACATCAAGACGGGGGCCGCGGGCACCTCGACCAGCGTCGCGCTGCAGACCGGCTCCGGCTGGGCCTGGTGCCAGTCCACCTGGGGCTGGCAGAACCAGGACGGCACGGGGACGGTGGAGATCGACCTCACCTCGGCGATGTCCTGCACGACGGAGGACCTCAAGGACGTGCGCGGCATGTTCGTCTGGATGAGCCCCGGCACCTTCCACATCGACGACATCCGGGCCGAGTAGGGGGCGGAGCAGGAGCAGGCGCGGGCCGGTCCCGACCCCCGGCCCGCGCCTCCCGGCCGCCCCACTTTGGGTCTTGAAACTTAACTGGTTAAGTTTTTGACTCAAGGGCAACCGGAAGACCTTCTGATTCCGGCGCTCAACCGATTCAGGGAGAAGCACGTGAAGGACCACCCCCCTGCCTTACGCCGTCTGCCCGCCGTCCTCGTCGTGATCGCCGTGGCCCTGCTCGCTCTCGTGCCGGTTCTGACCGGCGCGTCGGCGCGGCGCGCCGGGGCCGCGGCCGTTCCCGCCGGCTTCGCCTATCGCTGCGGGATCCACTTCTGCCTCGACGGCAGGACCTTCTACTTCGCCGGCGCGAACACCTACGACCTGTTCACCTTCGGCAGCGGCTCGGGTGACACCGAGACGCAGTACATGGACAAGGCGCGGATCGACGCGCACTTCGCGAACCTCCAGGCCGACAAGGTCACGGTCCTGCGGGTGTGGATGTTCAGCCACGAGGACTGGCACGGGTTCGAGAAGTCCAAGGGCGTCTACAACGAGCAGGAGTTCGCCCAGTTCGACTACATCATCCAGTCGGCCAAGGCGCACGGCGTCCGGCTGATCCCGGTCTTCGAGAACTACTGGGAGGCCTACGGCGGCATCGACACCCGGCTCCAGTGGGAGGGCCTGTCGGGCGGCCACCCGGGACGGGCCGCGTTCTTCGACAAGACGAGGTGCCCCGGCTGCTTCACCTCGTACAAGAACTACGTCAGCCACGCGCTCAACCGCGTCAACCACTACAGCGGGATCAAATACAAGGACGACCCGACGATCTTCGCCTGGGAGTTGATGAACGAGCCCCGCTACCAGGACCAGAGCGCCTCGGAGAACGTCAGCGGAACGACCCTGCGCGCGTGGGTCGACGAGATGGGCGCCTTCGTGAAGGGGATCGACCCCAACCACATGCTGGGCACCGGCCTGGAGGGACACGGCACGAAATACGGCTTCGGCGGTGACGAGGGCAATCCGTTCGTCTTCATCCATCAGTCGCCGTACGTCGACTTCACCTCGGCCCACCCCTATCCGACCGAGTCCTGGGCGAACCTGAGCATCGACCAGACCAAGGCGCTGATCCGGGCCTGGATCTCCGACTCGCACACCCTCGTCGGCAAGCCGTTCTTCATGGGCGAGTTCAACGTGCACAACGTCGATCGCTCCGCCTGGTGGAGCGCGTTGTTCCCCGACTTCGAGGCGGCCGACGGCGACGGCAGCGCGTTCTGGTGGTATCAGGACCGCAGCGTGGACGGGAAGTTCGGCGTCTCCGCGGGCGCCCCGGAACTGGCGGCCTTCCGCGCCCACTCGCAGCGGCAGGCGGCCAGGAACGGCGCCGGCCCCTCGAACAGCCCGTCCCCGTCGCCCTCACCCTCACCCTCTCCCTCTCCCTCCGCCTCTCCGTCCCCGTCTCCTTCGCCGTCGGTGACGCCCGCCGCGTGCACGGTGACGTACCGGCTCTCGGACTGGGGGAGCAGCTTCAACGCCGACGTCACGATCAAGAACGGCGGCGCGACGGCGATCAACGGCTGGACGCTCGTCTTCTCCTTCCCGGGTGACCAGACGATCAACAGCGTCTGGAACGCCAAGGCGACCCAGAGCGGCAAGCGGGTCACGGCCGTCAACGAGTCGTGGACGGGCACCATCCCGGCCGGCGGCTCCGTCAACTTCGGCCTGAACGGCAGGTCCACCACCGGCACCAACGGCGTCCCCGCACAGTTCACGCTCAACGGCGCCGTCTGCGCCAAGGGCTGAGCCCGTCCCGCCGCGGGCCGGGACACGCCCCGGCCCGCGGCAACCAGTGCATATTTCCGTTTATGGGGCAAAGGTAGGCTGGAGGAACGAATCGGAATCGGGGGACGCGGCCATGACGGGAACGCACGGGTGAAAGGCGCCACCGGCGCCGTACGGCTGTCCCCCGATCTCGTGGCGGCGCTGCTCGAAGGCAGCGGCGAGGGCATCGTGCTGAGCGACGCGGAGGGCGTCGTGACGCTGGCCAACGCGGTGGCGGTCCGCCTGGTGCCGCGGGTCGAGCCGGGCCTGCACGTGCCCGCGCCGCTCGACTCCGTCCCGTCCGCCCCCGAAGGCCGGACCGTGATCCACGGCGGCCGGGCGATCCGGATCCGCGCGGAGGCGGTCGGCGACGGCCGGCTCGCCTGGTATCTGACCGACCTGAGCGCGGCGCGGCGCACCGAGTTCCTGCTGGAGGCGGGACGCCGCCTGTCCGCCTCGCTCAACCCGGACCGGTGCGCCCGGGCCGCGACGGAGCTGGGCGCCGACTTCCTGTCCGACGTGGCGATCGTGCTGCTGCCGCCCACCTCCCGCCGCCGGATGGGGTGGGTGCGCGCCGTCGCCGGCCGGTACGGACCGGAGGAGGGCACGTTGCCGGCCGCCGCGGCGGCGGAGGTGCCCGGTCTGACCGACGCGCTCGCGGGCCTGCGGCACGGCGTCGCGGGACAACAGGACCCGGGCGGCGCGCCGGACTGGCTGCTGCCGGAGGGGTTCGGCCCGGCGGGCCACCTGCTGGTGCTCCCGCTGCCCGGCAACGGCGTGCCCGCCGGGGCGATCGTGCTCGCCCGCGGCGCCGGGCGGTCGCCGTTCGACGACGACGACCAGGTGATGGCGCGCGACCTCGCGACCCGGGCCGGCGCCGCGATCTCGGCGGCCTCCCTGTTCCGGGAGCAGAGCACGATCAACACGATCCTGACCGGTGACCTGCTGCCGCCCGACCTTCCGGAGATCGAGGGCATGCGGCTGGCCGGCCGGCTGCGGGCCTCGCAGCAGGCGGGCGCCATCGGCGGCGACTTCTACGACGTCTACCTGCCCGACGCGGCGCCCGACAGCGGGATCGTGGAACGGCCGCCGCTGGTCATCCTGGGCGACGTCTGCGGCAAGGGCGCCCGCGCGGCGGTCCTCGCCGGTCAGGTCCGCCACAGCCTGCGTACGCTGCTGCTGCTGGAAAGCCGTCCCGACCGGCTGCTCGAACTGCTCAACCGGTCGCTGCTCGCCTCCCCGTCGCCGAACTCCTACGTCACGATGATCCTCGCCGCGCTGCGGACCGCACCCGGCGATCACGTGCTGGTCGACCTGGCCGTGGCCGGGCACCCGCCGCCGCTGGTCCTGCGCAGGGACGGCACGGTGGAGGAGGTCGCGGTCCGCGGCTCCATCCTCGGCGCGTTGAAGAAGATCACCCTGAGGCCCGCCACGCTCGACCTGGCGCCCGGCGAGGTGTGCCTGCTGTACAGCGACGGCATCACCGAGGCGTTCGGCGGCCCGAGCGGCCGGGAGATGTATGGCGAGGCACGGCTGAAGGAGGCGCTGGCGACCTGCGCGGGAATGCCGGCCGAGGCCCTGGTGGAGCGGCTGGAGCAGCTCAGCACCGAGTGGCTCGGCGGAGGCCGGGGCGGGCAGCAGGACGACCGCGCCCTGCTCGCCGTACGGGCGGGGACGGGGCGGACGGAGACATCGTGGTGATGCACGACCTGGAGGCGGCCACCGGGCGCTACCTGGACCTGATCGGCCGGGCCGACGAGTACGGCGCGGTCGACCTGGTCCTGGGCCTGATGGACGAGGGCGTGTCCGCCGAGGACGTGCTGCTGCGGATCATCGCCCCGGGCCAGCGCCGCGTGGGCGAGCTGTGGGCGTCGAACGAGTGGTCGGTGGCGCGCGAGCACGGGGCGACCGCGATCAGCGAGCGCGCCGTGGCCGCCGTCAGCGGGCGCGTCCGGCCTACTCCGACCCGCGGCCGGGTGGCCGTGGCCTGCGCCGACGGCGAGTATCACGCGCTGCCCACCCGCATCATGGCGGAGGTGCTGCGCCTGCGGGGGTGGCAGGTCGACTTCCTGGGGGCCAGCGTGCCCGGCCCGCATCTGATCACGCACCTGCACCAGACCGGGCCCGACGTGGTCGCGCTCGGCTGCACGCTGCCGACCCGGCTGCCCCGCGCGCACGCCACCATCGCCGCCTGCCAGGCCGTGGGCATCCCCGTGCTGGCCGGTGGGGCCGGGTTCGGCGCCGACGGCCGCTTCGCCCGCCTGCTCGGCGCGGAGGCGTGGGCGCCCACCGCCGACGCGGCGGCCGACCGGCTCGCCGCCGGGCTGCCGTCCTTTCCCGCCGCCCACGACGGCCCCGGCGGCGCCGCGGCCGATCTCGGCGGCGAGGAGTACGCGTACCTGACCCGGCACCGTGCCGACCTGCTGGCCCGCGTCACGGACGCGCTCAGGGAGGCGTACGCCCCGATGGGCGGCTACAGCGCCCGGCAACTGGAGCACACCGCCGAGGATCTCGGTCACATCGCCGACTTCCTGATCGCCGCGATGTACGTCCACGACGCCGCGCTGTTCACCGAATTCGTCACCTGGACCTGCCAGGTGCTGGTGGCCAGGAAGGTGCCTGCGGAGTCCGTCGTGCTCGGTCTGGGGGTCTTCCGTGATGTACTGACGGACTGCCCCCACGCCCGGGCGCTGCTGGAGGAGGGCGTCGCCGCGGCGCAGACGTGCTGTGCCGACCAACGAACAGAGACGAGCGTCTGATTGTGCGTCACCTGAT
Organism: Microbispora siamensis; assembly: GCF_016863095.1. GTDB lineage: Bacteria > Actinomycetota > Actinomycetes > Streptosporangiales > Streptosporangiaceae > Microbispora > Microbispora siamensis. The sequence continues at coordinate 214,351 of NZ_BOOF01000017.1, forward strand.
CGAGGTCGTCGCCCTCGACGACGTGCTGGACCTCCCTCGCTGAGACAATGTGGGGGTGAGCAGGCGTGCCGTCGCCGTCCGGGTCGAGGGGATCGTGCAGGGGGTCGGCTTCCGGCCCTTCGTGTACGGCCTCGCCACGCGGCTCGGCCTCGCCGGGCTGGTCGGCAACGACGAGCGCGGGGTCTTCATCGAGGTCGAGGGCGGCAGCGCGCCGGTCGAGGAGTTCCTCGCCGCGCTGACCGGCGACCCGCCGCCGCTGGCGGTCATCGAGCGGATCAGCACGGGCCCGGCGCCCGTCACCGGCCGCAGCACCTTCGTGATCGCGCCGAGCGCGGCCGGTGGGGACCGGCACGCGCTCGTCTCGCCGGACGTGGCGACCTGCGACGCGTGCCTGCGCGACCTGACCGACCCGGCCGACCGCAGGTGCGGCTACGCCTTCACCAACTGCACCGGCTGCGGTCCGCGCTTCACCATCGTCCGCGACGTGCCCTACGACCGGGTGAACACCACGATGGCCGGCTTCCCGATGTGCGCGGACTGCGCCCGGGAGTACCACGACCCCGCCGACCGGCGCTTCCACGCCCAGCCCGTGTGCTGCCCCGCCTGCGGGCCCCGGCTGCGCTTCGTCGGTCCCGCGGGCGCCGGCGACCCGCTGGAGCGGGCCGTACGGCTGCTTGGGGAAGGCGGGGTGCTGGCGGTCAAGGGACTCGGCGGCTACCACCTGGCGGCGCTCGCGGCGGACGAGCCCGCCGTGGCGGCGCTGCGGTCGCGCAAGCACCGCGAGGACAAGCCCTTCGCGGTGATGGCGGGCGACCTGGCCGCGGCGCGGCTGCTGTGCGCGGTGGACCCGGCCGAGGAGCGCCTGCTGACCGGGCCCGCCCGCCCCGTCGTGCTGCTGCGGCGGCTGCCGGACGCGCCCGTCGCGCCCTCCGTAGCGCCGGGCAACCGGTGGCTGGGCGTGCTGCTGCCCTACACCCCGCTGCACCACCTGCTCCTCGGGGCGCTGGGCCAGCCCATCGTGCTGACCAGCGGAAACGTGTCCGACGAGCCGATCGCCTACCGGGACGAGGACGCTCTGGAACGGCTCGGCGGCATCGCCGACGCCTTCCTGACCCACGACCGCCCCATCCACATCCGTACGGACGACTCGGTCGTACGGGTCTTCCGGGGCCGCGACCTGCCGATCAGGCGGTCGCGGGGATACGTGCCGCACCCGCTGCCGCTCGCCCGGGCGGCCCCCCGGCCCGTGCTCGCCTGCGGCGCCGAGCTGAAGCACACGTTCTGCCTGGTCAAAGGGGACCGTGCGTTCGTCTCCCACCACATCGGCGATCTGGAGAACCACGAGACCCTGCGGTCGTTCACCGAGGGCGTCGAGCATTTCCGGCGGCTGTTCGACATCACGCCCGAGGTGGTCGCGCACGACCTGCACCCGGAATACCTGTCCACCAAGTGGGCTCTCGATCAGGACGCCGACCTCGTCGGCGTGCAGCACCACCACGCCCACGTCGCCTCCTGCCTGGCCGACAACGGCGTCGCGGGGCCGGTCGTAGGGGTGGCCTTCGACGGCCTCGGGTACGGCTCGGACGGCACGTTGTGGGGCGGCGAGTTCCTCGTCGCCGACCTGGCCGGATTCGAGCGGGCGGGCCATCTGGCGCCGGTGCCGATGCCCGGGGGCGCGACCGCGATCCGGCAGCCCTGGCGCATGGCGGCCGCCTACCTCGATCTCGCCTACGACGGGGACGTCCCCCAGGACCTGGACGTCGTACGGCGCAACGCCGGGCGGTGGCCGGCCGTCGTCGCGCTGGCCCGCCGGGGCGGGAACGCGCCCCTCACCTCCAGCATGGGCCGCCTGTTCGACGCGGTGGCGGCGATCGCGGGCGTACGCGACACGATCAACTACGAGGGCCAGGCCGCGGTCGAGTTCGAGCAGCTCGCCGACCCGGCGGTGGACGAGGCCTATCCCTGCGGCCTCGTTCCCGGCGGCCTCGTTCCCGCGGGCGCCCGGTTCGCCGTGCCGGGCGTGGAGCTGGTCCGCTGGGCAGCCGACGACCTGCGCGCGGGTGTGCCGCGTGACGTCGTGGCCGCACGGTTCCACAACGCCGTGGCCGGGATCGTGGCCGCCGGATGCGCGGTGATCCGCGAGGCCACGGGCGTGTCCACCGTGGCCCTGTCGGGCGGCGTGTTCCAGAACCTGCTGCTGCTCGGCCGGGCCGTGACCCTGCTGGAGGAGCGCGGCTTCACCGTGCTCACCCACCACCGCGTCCCCCCGAACGACGGCGGCGTCAGCCTCGGCCAGGCCGCCGTCGCCGCGGCCCGCGACGCGATCTAGCCGCCCTGGTCGCCCGCGGGCAGGGACGGGCTCTCCTCGTCGATGGGCCCCTCCGGTGCGATACCGGTGGAGTCCTCAAGGGTGGAGCGGCCGTGCGGACGGTCGGTCTTGCCCTTGACCCCCACCTGGTCCCGGCCGGGTTCCTGCTCCTGCTTGGCGAGCTCCTCGCCGCCCCTGGTGAGCGACTCGCCCGCGGTCACGCCCGACTCCTCCTCGGCGGACGGCTTCCGCCCGGGCCCGGGCTCGCCCGCGGCCTCCGGCCGGAACGCCAGGTCGCCCGCCCGCTTGGCCTCCTCGCTGCCGCCTCCGACATCCGGGGAGTAGCCGTGCTCGGTCTCGCTCATGATGCAGTCACCTCCCGGTCAGCAGATCCGCGGCAGCGGGTCGCCGACCAGCACGTCGATGATCCGGGTGCCGCCGAAGGAGGTCTTCAGCAGCACCAGTCCGGGGGGATCGTCCCGGACGCGGCCGACGATCGCGGCGCCCTCGCCGAGCGGGTGGCTCCGCAGCGCGGCGAGCGCGGACTCGGCCGCGCCCCCGTCCACGACCGCGACCATCCGGCCCTCGCAGGCCACGTAGAGCGGGTCGATCCCGAGCAGCTCACAGGCTCCGCGTACGGCCGGCCGTACGGGCACCGCGTCCTCCTCGACGACGACGGCGACGCCGGAGGCGCGGGCGATCTCGTTCAGTATCGTCGCGACACCGCCCCGGGTGGCGTCCCGCAGGCACCGCACCCCTTCGCCGACAGCGGCCCGGAGTGCGGCGATCAGACCGTTGAGCGGGGCGGTGTCCGACGTCACGTCGGCCTCGATGTCCAGCTCGCCCCGGGCCAGCATGATCGTGACACCGTGCTCGCCGACCGGGCCGGACACGAGGACGGCGTCGCCGGGACGGGCGTGGGCGACGCCGAGGCGCGTGTCCCGCTCCAGCAGTCCCACACCGGCCGTGGTGACGTAGCAGCCGTCGGCCTTGCCACGCTGCACGACCTTGGTGTCCCCGGTCACGATCGACACCTCCGCCGCCGCGGCGGCCCGCGCCATCGACGCGCTGATCCGCCGCAGGTCCTCGACCGGGAACCCCTCCTCCAGGACGAAGCCGGCCGACAGGTACAGCGGCCGGGCCCCGCACACCGACAGGTCGTTCACGGTCCCGTTGACGGCGAGGTCGCCGATGTCGCCGCCCGGGAAGAACAGCGGGGAGACCACGTAGGAGTCGGTGGTGAACGCGAGCCGCGCGCCGCCCGCGCCGAACACCGCGCCGTCCTCGAGCGGTTCGAGCAGCGGGTTGCGGAACGCGTCGAGGAAGACCGCCTCGATCAGGGTCTGGGTCGCCTTGCCGCCGGCGCCGTGGGCCATCGTGATGTGCTCCTCGCGCACACGGGCCTTGCGCTGCCTGGCCCGGTCGATGCGTTCGAGGACCTGTTCCTCACGGCTGGTCACCGCGTCGCCTCCCTCACCCGCTGCCGGGAGAAGCGGCCGAAGTTGTAGTAGGCCGCGCAGGCGCCCTCGGACGACACCATGCAGGTGCCGATCGGCGTCTCCGGCGTGCAGGCAGTGCCGAAGACCTTGCACTCCCACGGCTTGAGCACGCCCTTGAGCACCTCGCCGCACTGGCACGCCTTCGGGTCGGCCACCCGGTTGCCGGGGATGTCGAACAGCCGCTCCGCGTCGTACGCCGCGTACTTCTCGCGCATGCGCAGCGCCGAGTGCGAGATGAAGCCCAGGCCGCGCCACTCGAAGTAAGGCCGCAGCTCCATCACCTCGTTGACGGCCCGCAGGGCACGGATGTTGCCCGCCCACGGCACGACCCGGGCGTACTGGTTCTCGACCTCCGACCGCCCCTCCGCCAGCTGGAGCAGCAGCATGTAGACCGACTGGAGGATGTCCAGCGGCTCGAAGCCCGCCACGACCAGCGGCTTGCCGTAGCCGCGGGCGATGAACTCGTACGGCCGGCAGCCGATGATCGTGGAGACGTGGCCGGGGCCGATGAAGCCGTCGAGACGCAGGTCGGGCGAGTCCAGGATGGCCTTGATCGCGGGGATGATCGTCACGTGGTTGCAGAAGACCGAGAAGTTCCGCACGCCCTCGGCCGCCGCCCGCAGCACGGTCATGGCGGTCGACGGCGCGGTGGTCTCGAACCCGATGGCCATGAAGACGACCTGGCGGTCCGGCTCCCGCCGGGCGATCTTCAGGGCGTCCAGCGGCGAGTAGACCATGCGGATGTCGGCTCCCTGGGCCGTGGAGTCGAAGAACGACCCGCGCCCGCCCGGCACCCGCATCATGTCCCCGAACGACGTCATGATCACGTCCGGCCGTTCGGCGATGTGGATCGCGTCGTCCACGCGGCCCATCGGGATCACGCAGACCGGGCATCCGGGACCATGCACCAGTGTGATCGTCTCGGGCAGGTAGTCCTCCAGCCCGTGCTTGTAGATCGTGTGGGTGTGGCCGCCGCACACCTCCATGAACTTGTAGGCCCGGCCCGGCTCGCACAGGCTCGCGATCCTGGCGGACAGCGCCCGCGCCTTGTCCGCGTCGCGGTACTCGTCGACGAAACGCACCGCCGCTCACCTCTCTATGGACGAGTCGCGCAGAGCCGCCAGCTCGTCCTCGTACGCCTGGCCGATGCCCTCCAGGAACTCAAGCGCGGCCCTGGCCTCGGCCTCGTCGATCTTCGACAGCGCGAAGCCGACGTGGATCAGGACCCAGTCGCCGGGACCCAGGGGCTGGCCGTCGAGCAGGCCGATGTTGACGGCCCGCCGGACCCCGCTCACGTCGACCCTGGCGAGGTCAGTCTGGCCGGGCGGGATCTCCACGATCTCGCCCGGAATGCCCAGGCACATAGGACGCCTCCGCAGTGGTGTCGGGGTCGAGCTGGATGGATTCGAGGACGAGGCTGTCCCCGCCCTCGGTGTCGACGTCGATCCCGCCGCACAATCCGCAGATCGTGAGCGGGTCGGCGCACATCGCGGAGTGCCCGCAGCCCCGGCAGATGAGCCGTACGGGCTCGATGACCAGGTCGAGCGTCGCGCCCTCGGCGACCGTGCCGGCGGAGGCCAGGCAGAAGGCCTGGTCGAGGGCCTGGGGAGCGATGCGCAGCAGGGCGCCCGCCCGCACCCGGGCCCGGCGCACCCGCCTGCCGTCGGCCCGGCGCTCGACGGCGTCGACCACGGCCTCGGCGATCCCGAACTCGTGCATCGGGGTCACATCCTTCTGATTCGCAAATAACGTCGGATGTCGGGCAGCGACTGGACGACCAGCACGGCCACCCCGGTCACCAGCAGCACGAAGACCAGGCGTTTCAGCATCGCGGTTCCTCCTCCGCGAACTCCTGTGCGATCAGTTCGAGCACGAGGTCGGCGGCCTGGGGGACGGCCGCCGCGACCGGCGGGCTCAGGTCCATCCCCGGCGACACGTCGGCGGGTTCACAGCCGACCAGCAGGACTCTGTCTCCCCGCGGGAGGTCGAGGCCGGAGGCGAGCGTGAGCACCGCGTCGGGGGTCATCGCGTGCGCGTCCACGAAACATCCACCGGGGGCCGGCGTCGGGGACTCCGGTGCCGGTTCGACGACGGACAGCGTGCCGGGGGCCCGCCCCGACGGGATCGCGTCCACGAGGATCGTGAGGTCGTATCCCGAGGTCAGCTCGTAGGCGAGATGGATGCCCCGGATGCCGAAGTCGCCGACCTCCACCCCGTCGGGCACCCCGATGTCGGCGAGGCGGCGGGCCACCGCCACACCGAAACCGTCGTCGCCGAGGAAGACGTTGCCCACGCCGGCCACCAGGGTTCTCATGCGGGTTCCACCTCGTCCGGCGCGAAGTAGAGGAACCGTCCCTGCTCGCGCTGCAGGTCGGAGCCCGGGTCGTCCTCCAGCGTGACGGCCAGGTGGCGCACCCCGTCCACGTCGAGGAACACCGCCTCGACCCGGGCGATCCGCCCGGCCAGGAACATGTCGTGCGCGTCGGCACGGCGGTGGCCCGGCCGCAGCCGCACCCGGCTGCCCTTGGCGATCCGGACCCCGGCCACGGTCACGGCGTCGTCCTCCGGCGTCGTCCTGGCGGGGACCTCCAGGTGACGGATGGCGCCGTGGAGGCGTTCGAGCAGTTCCGGCGGCAGGTCGGCGGCCCGTTCGAGGATCTCGGCCGCGCGTGGGTCGGTGACCCGGGCCTCCCGCTTCTCCTCCTCGGTCAGGGTCAGCGTGCGCAGCGTGAGCAGTTCGTCGATCTCGGTCGAGTCGAACAGGTCGCCCGGGCTCTCCGGGGCGATGGCCGGGTGGTCGTACAGGATGATCGGCGAGGACAGCACGACGTCGCGGCGGCCGGGCTCGCCCACCAGGACCGGCCAGGTGTTCTCGTTGCGGCACTGCCGCGCCGCCGCCTCGGCCCACATCGGCGGGTCGAGCAGCGAGACGAAGGCCCCTCCGCTCACCCCGATCAACAGGTGGGCGGCGACCAGAGAGCGGCGCAGGGCCTCCTCGCGCGGCGCGTCCGCCCGCTCCCAGTGGGCCGTGTTCTCCACCTCGACCCGCAGGCGGACCAGCCCGTACGGCCCGGGCAGCCGTTCGGCGGAGATCCGCATCTCCGCGTCGAGCGGCTGGTGCTCGCAGACGATCCGGCCGGTCCGCTCGCCGCCGGGGTCGTCGATGGGCTCGATGAGGCGGTCGCCCGGCACCCGGACCTCGATCGTGCACCGCCTGGCCGTCACGTGCGCCAGGGACACCGCGGTCCGGGCCTCCCGCTCGGTGGCCTCGTCGAAGCTGAGGTAGTCGCGCCCGCCGACGGTCAGCTTCGGCACCGGCCAGTAGCCGTCGTCCTCCTCCCGCTCGACCGTCCTGCTCCTGACGTGCAGGAACCGCAGGCGCAGATCGAGCTGGGCGTCTCCGGGGGCCTCCAGCAGGCACTCGGTCACGCTGCTCGACGGCTCGCCGGGGTAGTTCGGCGGCACGAGCACGCCGAACTGCCAGCGCATGCGGTTCTTGGCGGCCGAGGCGCGGTAGGGGTAGAGCAGGTAGCCCTCGTACAGCACGGCGTCCGCGACGCGGCGGGCCGCCTCCATCGGCGCGGTCACCGGCCCGCCTCCTTCATGAGCAGCTCGATCGCCTCGTCGACGGTCGCGAGCACGCGTTCGGACTTGAAGCGGAGGATCTCGCGCACGGTGTCGCGGCGCAGCCGCAGCCAGCCGGCACCGGGGAAGGCGGTGTCGATCGTCTCGCGCCACACCGCGACCGGCAGGCGGTGGCGGGTCTCGCAGTGCCAGGGGATCTGCCGCATGCTCACCCCGCCGCCGGAGCGGGCCAGCACGGTGCCGCTGAACAGCAGCAGCAGCGGGATCTCGCCGTCGTCCAGCGCGGCGAAGTACCGGCCCGCGGCCACCTCCAGGTCGTAGCCGCACGGCACGGTCAGGTCGATCTCCGTGCTCGCGGTGAAGGCGGGCACCATCGCCTGCGCCATGGCGAACTGCACCGGCCGCAGCGTGTCGCCCCACCGGGCCGGCTCGCCGAACAGGTCCGCCAGCAGCGCCGCCTCCCGCGGCCCGTACGGCCTGCGGTGCGGCTCGATCCTGATCTGGCAGCGCAGCGCGATGGCGTGGACGCCCTCGGGGGAGGGGTCGGTGACGCGCAGGCGGAAGACGAGCGTGGGCGAGGCCGCGTACGGTTCGGGCCGGGCGTCCAGGCAGTCGAAGCGGAGACCATCGTCCAAGGTCAAACCTCCTTCAGAACACGGGCCCGCCGGCGCAGGGCGGCGAAGAAGCCGTCGATGGCCTCCCACGCCTCCTGCCCGCCGCCGAAGCCCTTCCAGTGCAGCCGTACGAGGCCGACGAGCCGGTAGCAGGCGTCGATCGGCACGAGATGGCAGGAGAACGACCCGTCGGGAGCCCGGTCGACCAGCAGCGCCTCGACGTCGGGCTCGGCCTCCGCCAGCGCCGGGTTGGCCGCGAGCACCCGCTCCCAGGTCGCGAGCGGGAGCAGCGACTCGGTCGCCCCGGCCGGGCTGGGATAGAAGGCCACGGTCCGGCCGAGCGAGGAGTTGTGGAAGAAGAACGCCGTACGCACCGGGATGCCCAGGTCGTCCCAGTCGGCGGGGGAGACCCGGAAGGACGGCGCGTAGAGGAAGCGGTCGGGCACGGCCCGATACCGCCCCTGACCCGGCCGGACGAACAGCAGGCGGCAGCCCCGGCAGACGCACATAAGCGCCCGGCTCTCCAGGTCGACGACGTGCCCGTGCTCCCCCTCCAGGAGCTCGGCGCACATCTCGCACCGCTCCACGGACTCGGCTCGGGCCGGTTCGCGGAAGCGGCGCAGGCCGGTGCTCATGCCGGGCGCCTGCCGATCTGCAGGAGTGTCACGGCATCCCTGACCGGGCTCTCGACGTCCACCCGCGCCACCTCGGGGGCCACCCGGGCGATGGCGCGCTCGATCGACTCGGTGACGGCGATCCGCGACGAGGGGCAGCCGCAGGCCCCCTTCAGGCGCACTCGTACGACGCCGCCCTCCACGCCCAGCAGCTCGACCTCGTGACCATAGGGGTGGCCGTCGAGCGCGGCCCGCACCCGCTCGGCGGTGGTCAGCGGGTGCAGGTCGTGCAGCACGAGCAGGCCCGCGACCAGCGGATCCTCCACCAGATCGCGCAGCGCGCCGGCCGCCCCGGCCTCGGTGACGATCGCCATGACGCGTTCGAGGCCCGCGCCGTACAGGCCGACGATCTCCCGCAGGAGTTCCTCCGCCGTGGCACGGATCTCGGAGTCCACCAGCGCACCGAGCAGCCGCTCGATCCGCTCGCCCGACACGGCCACGTCGTACGTCATGGCGTCCCCGTGAACGCGTGCGGGCTGTGCACCACGCGCAGTTGCCTGCCCCGGCCGAGGTACATGTGGACGCCGCAGGGCAGGCACGGGTCGAAGCTGCGGACCGTGCGCATGATGTCGATGCCCTTGAAGCTCTCCGGCGGGTTCTCCTCGAAGATCGGCGTGTTCTGCACCGCGTCCTCGTACGGCCCCGGCGTGCCGTTGAAGTCGCGCACGCTGGCGTTCCACGGCGTCGGCGGGTACGGGTGATAGTTGGCGATCCTGCCGTCCCTGATCACCATGTGGTGCGACAGGACGCCCCGCACGGCCTCGGTGAAGCCGCAGGAGATCGCCTCGTCGGGCACGGTGAACGGCGACCACGTCTGGGTGTGCCCCTGGCGGACCTCGCCCAGCGCCTGCTCCGCGAAGTGCAGCGCGCACGCGGCGGCGTACGCCTGGAAGTACGTCCTGGCCCGGTTGCGCTCGATGGCGTTGGACAGCAGCTCCCCGTTCCGCTGGGGGATCCGCCACTCGAAGGTCTTTTCCGGCCGGGTCGCCGTCCTCGGCAGGTTGATCTCCACGCTGTGGCCGGTGGACCGGACGTAGCCGATGTCCACCAGGCCGGACAGGGCGGTGACCCACAGGCGGGCGAGCGGCCCGCCGCCGGTGTCGAGCGCGAGCAGGTTCCGCCCGTCGAACCAGCGGGGCGACATCACCCAGCTGTACTTGTCGGTGAAGTCCCGCTTCTGCGGATGCGGGATCGTGTGCTGGTTCCACGGATGGCGGATGTCCACCGGGTTGCCCAGCGGGTCCTCGGTGACGAACGGCTCCCTGTCGGTCCAGTCGTCGTAGTAGGAGCTGCCCAGCAGGATGCGGATGCCGAGGTTGATGTCCACCAGGTCGTTGGTGACGAGTTTCCCGTCCACCACGATGCCCGGGCTGACGAACATCTTCCGGCCCCAGTCGTTCATGTTCCGGTAGTCGAAGTCGCAGTGCTCGGGATCCTGGAAGCTGCCCCAGCAGCCGAGCATCACCCGCCGCCGGCCCACCTGCTCGTAGCCCGGCATCGCGTCGTAGACGAAGTCGAACAGGTCGTCGTGCATGGGGACGACCCGCTTCATGAACTCGACGTACCGCGTCAGCCGGGTGAGGTAGTCGGTGAACACCTGCACGGTCGCCACCGTCCCCACCCCGCCGGGGTAGAGCGTGGAGGGGTGCACGTGCCTGCCCTCCATCAGGCAGAACATCTCCCGCGTGGTGCGGCTCATCGCCAGCGCCTCGCGGTAGAACTCGCCCTCCAGCGGGTTCAGCGAGCGCATGATGTCGGCGATCGTGCGATATCCGTGGTCGGCCGCGTGCGGCGCCTCGGTGCGCTCGGCCTGCGCCAGCACGCCCGGGTTGGTCTCGCGGACCATCTTCTCGCAGTAGTCGACCCCGACCAGGTTCTCCTGGAAGATGTTGTGGTCGAACATGTACTCGGCCGCCTCGCCGAGATTGATCATCCATTCGGCGATGTGCGGCGGGCGCACGCCGTACGCCATGTTCTGGGCGTACACCGAGCAGGTGGCGTGGTTGTCGCCGCAGATCCCGCAGATGCGGCTGGTGATGAAGTGGGCGTCGCGCGGGTCCTTGCCCTTCATGAAGATGCTGTAGCCGCGGAACACCGACGAGGTGCTGTAGCACTCGGCGACCTCGCGGTTGGCGAAGTCGACCTTCGCGTAGATGCCGAGACTGCCGACGATCCTGGTGATCGGATCCCAGGCCATCTCGACCAGTTCGCGTTCCAGGGTCATCGCTAACTCCAGGGGGCCTTGTAGCCGGTGAGCAGCTCGCGGCCCTTCTTGTGCCACTTCGGCTCTTTGTCGACCGTCTTGAACGTGATGGTCCGCAGCGCGCGGATCACCGTGCCGTACGCCTCGCTCGCGGTCGAGGAGACGCGGGCGCCGGGCGGCTCGTCCATGAACGGCATGAACTTGTCGGGGAAGCCGGGCATCGTGCACGCGATGCAGATGCCGCCCACGTTGGGGCAGCCGCCGATGCCGTTGATCCAGCCGCGCTTGGGCACGTTGCACTTGACGACCGGCCCCCAGCAGCCGATCTTCACCAGGCACTTCGGCGAGCCGTACTCGGTGGCGAACTGGCCCTGCTCGTAGTAGCCGGCCCGGTCGCAGCCCTCGTGCACGGTCTGGCCGAACAGCCACGTGGGGCGCAGCATGTGGTCCAGCGGGATCATCGGCGCCTGCCCGGCGAGCTGGTAGAGCAGGTAGAGGATCGTCTCCGACAGGTTGTCCGGGTGGATCGGGCAGCCGGGCACGTTGACGATGGGCAGCCCGGCCTTCGACCGCCACTCCCAGCCCAGGTAGTCGGCCACGCCCATCGCCCCGGTCGGGTTGCCCGCCATCGCGTGGATGCCGCCGTACGTCGCGCAGGTGCCCGCGGCGAGCACGGCGGTCGCCTTGGGCGCGAGACGGTCGAGCCACTCGCTGGTCGTCATCGGCTGGCCGGTGTCGGGGTTGTTGCCGAACCCGCACCAGTAGCCCTCGCGCTTGATCGACTCGTTGGGAATCGATCCCTCGATGACCAGCACGAACGGATCGAGCTCGCCTCGGTCGGCCTTGAAGTACCACTCGATGAACGTGTCGGCGCCCTGCATGGGGCCGCACTCGAAGTCGATCAGCGGCCAGTGGACCGCGACCTTGGGCAGGCCGGGCAGCGCGCCGAGCACGATCTCCTCGATGCTCGGCTGGGTCGCGGCCGTGAGCGCGACCGAGTCGCCGTCGCAGCTCAGTCCGGCGTTTATCCACAGGATGTGGACGACGGGCTCCTTCTGTCCGTCTGGCTGTCCGTCAGGCGCCGTCATCGCCGTCACCAGCTTCCATACGGGTCAAGGCCTGCTGGGTGAGCTCCCAGAGGGCGTGGTAGACGGTCGTCTGGGCCTCCTGGATCCGGTGGACCGAGGCCGCGGGGACCACGAACAGGTGGTCGATGGTGCCGAGCTCGGCCATCTGGCCGCCGCCGTAGCCGGCCAGCCCGACCGTGAGCATGCCGCGCCGTTCCGCCTCCTCGAACGCGGCGATGAGGTTGCGGGAGTTCCCGCTGGTGGACAGGCCGAGCGCGATGTCGCCCGCGAAGGCGGACGCGGCGAGCTGCCGGGCGAAGACCACCTCGAAGCCGATGTCGTTCGCCAGCGCCGTCACCACCGCGATGTCGGCCGTGAGGGCGAACGCCGGCAAAGGGTGCGCGGCGCCCCCGTTCATATGGCCGGGGTTCATGAAGAGCGTGGCCACGTCCTGGGCGTCGGTCGAGCTGCCCCCGTTGCCGAAGGCGAACAGCCGGGCCCCCGCCGCGAACGCCTCCGCCATCGCCTCGGCGCAGGCGGCGATCCGCTCCCCGTCGCGCTCCAGCACCGTCCGGCGCAGGGTGACGATCTCGTCGACCTTCTCCACCGTCGACTGGCGTACGGAGGTCATGACCGCGTCGAGGTCCGTGGATCCGGAGTAGAGGAAGGGGTACAGCGCCTCGATGTCGCTCACTGCCTCACCTCCCTCACGACCGCGATGGCCTCCTTGGCGTGGACCAGGACGGTGTCGCCGGGCTCGGCCTCCACCAGCGCGACGCTGACCACCTCCCGGCCCCGGCCGGTGTCGACGAGGGCGAGGTCCCGCTCCAGGAGCCGTACGACGGTCACCGCGACCGCCTCGTCCGAGCAGGTGATGCACGTCTCGTCGTGGCAGTTCATGGGATGACCCTCGGATCCAGCACGCCGGGCTGCTCGAAGAACACGTGCACCAGCTCCCAGAGGATGTGGTAGGTGGTGACGTGCACCTCCTTGACCACGCGGGGGTCGGCGGAGCGGGCGATCAGGACATGGTCGACGGCCGGGCTGCGGCCGATCGGGCCGCCGTCGTCGCCGCCGGTCAGCGCCAGCGTGAGCAGCCCGAGCCGGTGCGCCGTCTCCAGGCCCCTGAGCACGTTCACGCAGCCCCCGTCGGGCGAGATGCCCAGTGCGATGTCCCGCGGCGCGGCGAGACGGCGAAGCTGGTGCGCGAAGACCTCCTCCAGGCCCGCCGTCGCGGCGACCCCCGTGATCGTCGCCACGTCGCTCGTGAGCGAGAACGACGGCAGCGCCCGTTTGCCCACGATCACCGGGTGGACGAACTCCACGGAGATGTGCTGGGCGTCGGTGGCCGCCTCGCCGTTGCCGAAGACGATGAGCCTGCCGCCGCCGTGGAAGCGCGTCGCCATCGCGTGGCAGGCCCTGGCCACCACGTCGGCCTCGTCGGCCAGGCCGAGCGCCGGCCCCACACGACGGGCGAACACCTCCGGAACACGTGCAAGGACCGCCTGGTCCATCGCGGACCACTTCCCCCGGATCGCGTCTTCCCCGCAGGAAATCCCCTGGTTAACGACCGTACGCCGAGCCGTGACGGGGGGAATCAACAGATGTCGGTGATTTCGTAAAGACCACTAAGTCCGGACATGCCGATGGCCCCGGACGTGTCGGGGCCATCGGCGGGGTGAGGGGCCTAACCGACGCTTCGTCGGTGGTACACCCCCGCGGCCAGGGCGACGCCGATGGCGGCCAGGACGACCTGGATGATCAGCTGGATCCAGCCGAACCCGCCCGACGGGGCGACTCCCACCGCTCCGGCGATGGCCGTGCCGATGAGAGCGGCGACGATACCGATGATCACGGTCAGCCAGATAGGGATGGCCTGGCGCCCCGGAACGACCAGCCGGCCGAGAGCGCCGATGATGAGTCCGATGATTATGGCGGAGATGATGCCGCTGACGGCCATGCTGCCACCCTCCTTGTGTTCGGCTGCCTCCCTTCTGCCCAGGCGAAAACGGACAAAACCTGATAAATAGGATGATCAGGCGCTGCCGGTGATGCGGTTCTCCCAGGCCCAGGCGGCGACCTCGACCCGGTTGCGCAGGCCGAGCTTGGCCTGGATGCCGGCCACGTGGCTCTTGACCGTGCTCAGCGAGATGAACAGTTCTGCCGCGATCTCCTGGTTCGTACGGCCCCGGGCGACGGCCCGGACGACTTCCAACTCCCGGTTCGAGAGCGGATGGTCCACCCGGCCGGAGTCCGGCAGACGAGCCGTCAGATGGCGCAGCAGTCGCAGGGTGACCGACGGGGAGACCAGGGCGTCCCCCTGGTGGGCGGCCCGCACGGCCTCCACGAGCAGGGCGGGGCCGCAGTCCTTCAGGACGAAGCCGGTCGCGCCCGCGCGCAGCGCGCCGTACACGTACTCGTCCAGGTCGAACGTGGTGACCACGACCACCCGCAGCGGGTCGGGCACGCCCGGACCGGCCAGGGCGCGGGTGACCTCGATGCCGTCGAGCCGGGGCATGCGCACGTCCACCAGGCACACGTCCGGCCGCAGCCGCCTGGCCGCCTCCACGGCCTCGGCGCCGTCGGCCGCCTCGGCGACCACCTCGATGTCGGGCTGGTCCTCCAGGATCAGCCGCAGGCCGCCGCGGACCATCGCCTGGTCGTCGGCCACCAGCACTCTGATCGTCATCTACGGTCACGCCCGGGGACGGGCAGGGTGGCGAGCACCGACCAGCCGGACTCCGAACCTGCCATCGGACGCGGCCCGGCGCGCAGCGTGCCGCCGAGGGCCTCGACCCGCTCGCGCATCCCGATCAGGCCATATCCGCCACGCTGGTGGTGCCGCGAGGGGGTCCGCGGCGAGTCGTCGGCGACCTCGACGGTGAGCGTGTCGCGGTCCCGCTCCACGCTGACCGTCACAGAACGGGCGCTCGGGGCATGGCGGGAGACGTTGGTCAGCGACTCCTGGACGACCCGGTAGACCGTGCCGGCCACCTCGGGCGGCCAGGTCGCCGTCTCCTCCTCACCCGGCAGCCGCAGGCGCACCGCACGGCCGCCCGCCTCGAAGCGCTCGATCAGCTCGCTCAGCCCCGCGGGGGTGGCGGCCTGTCCTGCGGGCTCGTCCGGGTCGCGCAGCAGACCGACGACGCGGCGCATCGCCGCCAGCGCGTCGGACCCGGCCGCCTCGATGTCGGCCAGGGCGTCGCCCGCCTTCTCGGGGCTCTTGCGCGCGACCAGGCGGGCGGCCTGGGCCTGCACCACGATGCCGGTGACGTGATGGGCGACGACGTCGTGCAACTCGCGGGCGAGCCTCAGCCGTTCCGCCCGGCGCACCCCCTCGGCGACGGCCCGCCTGCGGGCGTCGAGCAGCCGCGGGCACAGCCCGGCCACGACGGCGGCGGCCCAGGCCAGGACGTTCATCAGCGTGACCGAGGGTACCCCGGCGGCGAGCGCGTGCGCCGTCAGCAGGCTGCCGGCGGCCACGGCCAGCCCGCCGGCCGCCACGCCGCAGGCCGTACGGACCGGCAGCGCCCTGACCGCCGTGCCGACCAGCACGGCCAGGCCGAGGGCCATCCCGGGACCGGGCTCGCTGGGCAGGTCGGCGAACCTGGCGGCCAGGACGGCGGTCGCGGCGACGGCCAGACCGGCCGCGGCCGCCCGTGCCGGGTCGAACCGGCGTGCCAGGGCGATCACACACACCACCGCCCCGGCGGCGCAGTCGAACCGCCAGTAGCCGCCGCCCCAGCTGCCGGCGATCCGGGAAGCCCAGAAGGCCAGCACCGCGGCGAACACGGCGCCCAGTCCGACGTCGGCCGCCCATCCCCCTACACGCACAGCAGCGAGGCTACGAGATCGGCCGCCCGCGCAGAACCGGCCGAAAGTACTGTTATCGGGATGGCGGTGCGGTGCTCTCCCGTACGACGAGGGTGGTCGCGAGCTCGACCCGATGCTGTTCGAGCCGCTCGCCATCCGCCAGGGCCAGGACCATCCGCGCGGCGGCGGCCCCCATCTGCACGAGCGGCTGCCGTACGGTCGTCATGGGCGGCCCGGCCCATTGGGTGAACGACAGGTCGTCGAACCCGACGACGCTCAGGTCCTCGGGGATGCGCACCCCGGCCCGCCTGGCGGCCTCGTACACGCCGAGCGCCTGCAGGTCGTTGGCGGTGAAGACGGCGGTCGGGGGATCGGGCAGGCGCAGCAGCTCGGCCCCGTCCCGCAGGCCGCCCTCCACGTAGAGGGTGCTGACCCGTACGAGCGCGGGGTCCACGGGCACGCCCGCGGCGTCCATCGCGGCGCGGTAGCCGTCGAGCCGCGCCCGGCAGCACGGCCACTGCGTCGGCCCGCTCAGCATCGCGATGCGGCGGTGGCCGAGGTCGAGCAGGTGGCGGGTCGCGGCCATCCCGCCGCTCCAGTTGGTGGCGCCGACCGACGGGGTCTGGTGCAGCGGCTCGCCGGTCGGGTCGAGCACGACCAGGGGGATCGAGCGGGTGGCGAGCTGCGACTGCTGCTGCACGGTGAGCTCGGAGAAGACCGCCACGACGCCGGTGGGGCGGCGGGCGAGCACCTGCTCGGTCCACGCCCTGCCCGGGGTGAGCCGGCCCTGCATCTCGGTCAGCACCACGGCGAGCTCGCGCTCCCGCGCGACCTGCTCGACACCCTGGATGATCTCCAGCGCCCACAGGCTCTCCAGGGCGTGGAAGACCAGCTCCAGGATCGCGGCGGGCTCGCTGTCGCGGCGCCGGTAGCCGTGCTCCCGCAGCACCGCCTCCACCCGCTGCCGGGTGGCCAGGGCGACTCCCGCGTGGCCGTTGAGCACCCGCGACACGGTCGGCGCGGACACTCCCGCCAGGTGGGCGATCTCGGCCACGGTCAGCCTCTGACGCGGAAGCTCCCCGTCGAGGGCCGGGTCGGTCGAGGTCACGGCGACAGTCTATGGGCCTTCGCTCTCCTCCGGCTGGATCAGGCCGGCCGCGAGTAGCAGTTCGTGGGCGAGCCGGGCGGCATGCTCGGGCCGGGCCCGCCCGGCCTCCTCCAGCGGTCCGCCCTCCAGGCCGCCCGCCAGCACCCGTACGGCCTCGGCGAGCGAGCGCACCTGCCGTTCCGTCGCGTCGAGCCTGGCCTTCAGCTCGTCGATCTCTCCGGGATTGGACATGCTCCAAGTCTTCCCCGGGCCCTTCGGCCCTACCGCGGACGGCGGCGGAGGCCGACGGTGAAAGACAGGGGAAGGGCAGGGGTGACTGTCGTGTTCGTCGATCGTCGTGACGCCGGCCTGCGCCTGGGCGAGCGGTTGCGCGGCCTCCCGGGGACGGAGGACGCGGTCGTCCTCGGCCTGCCGCGAGGGGGCGTGCCGGTGGCGTTCCAGGTGGCCAGGGCCCTCGGCGCCCCCCTGGACGTGATCGTCGTACGCAAGCTGGGCGTGCCGTACCAGCCGGAGCTGGGCTTCGGCGCCATCGGCGAGGGCGGGGTGCGGGTGGTGAACCCCGACGTCGTACGGCTCGCCAACATCACCCGCGCCGAGATGGCCGAGGTGGAGCGGCGCGAGCGGGCCGAGCTGGAGCGTCGCGCCCGCCGCTTCCGGGGCGGCCGCGAGCCGGTGGACCTGGCCGGCCGTACGGTGATCGTGGTGGACGACGGGATCGCGACGGGCGGGACGGCCCGCGCCGCCTGCCAGGTGGCCCGCGCGCACGGAGCCTCCCGGGTGGTGCTCGCGGTGCCGGTCGGCGCCCCCGAGACGATCGCGAGCCTGCGCAGGGACGCCGACGAGGTCGTCTGCCTGGACACGCCCGACCACTTCTACGCGATCGGCGCGTGGTACGACGACTTCACCCAGACGAGCGACGAGGACGTGGTCGATTGTTTGCGGCGCGCCACAGAATAGGGACCATCGGCCCTGGTAGAGGGCGCGGCCGGGTGCGCAGCGTGGGATGGAGCGACTGTCAGCGGAGGAGGACGTGATGTCCACCACCCACCACGTGCACAGCCTTGACCACACGATGCAGACGACCAACCGATGGCTGGCCGCCGTCGCGGGGGCCATCGGCACCGAGGACCGGGAGTTCGCCCACCGCGTGCTGCGGACCTGGCTGCACGCCGTGCGCGACGGCCTCCCGGTGCCCGCCGCGGCGCACCTCGCCGCGCAACTGCCCGACCTGCTGCGCGGGATCTACTACAACGGCTGGGACCCCGCGGCGGTGCCGATCCGCCGGGACCGCGAGGAGTTCACCGCCCACTTCGCCGCCACCGGCCGCGTCGCCAACGCCGACGTGCCCAAGCTCGCCAAGGCGGTGACCTCCGTGATGTACGAGGAGCTGACGCCGGGGGTCGTCGACCACGCGCTCGGTCAGCTACCGAGAGAGGTGCGCGACCTGCTGGGTGGGCCCTGTTAGGTCGTCAGGGGCTCTCCGGGAACCGCTCCCAGTAGTGCTCGACGTAGTGCTCGACGCGGGCGTCGGGCCCGGGGAAGAAGCACAGCGTCTCCCGCTCCTCGTCGAGCCATCGCACCAGGTAGGGGGGTGAGCCGTCGGTGTGGTAGAGCGCCACCACGATCCCGATGCGGCCCGCCCTGCCCCGGTGGATGCTCTCGACGATCAGGCGGTCGCCGACCGACGCCTTCATCAGCAGGACCCCCTTTCTTCAGCCGCTTCGTCAGCCGCCGACCGGGGTCGCGACCTCGGTCGTGATCGGCGTCCAGCGGTGTGCCAGGCGCTTGGTGAGGGAGGTCATGGTGGTGTACTCCAGGTCCTCCAGCGGCAGCCGGTGCGGCTCGAACGGGCCGTGGCGGCGCAGGTAGTCCATCACCTCGACGGCCTGCCGCCGGGCTCCGTCGAACGCCGGGTCGTCGAACATGTCGCGCGGGCCGATCAGCTTGCCGTCCTTGATCTGGAAGCCGAGCGCGACCACCCGCGGCGGGCCGTCGAACCGCGACGGGTGCGCCTGCCCGGTGGCCACCGGCATCAGCGGCGCGTGGTGCGAGCCGCGCATGCACCCCGCCACGGAGTAGGCGAAGGCGAACGGCTCCAGGGCCTCGCCCACGGCCGGCAGGCCCGACTGGCAGCGCACGATCATGACGGGATCGTCCTTGCCGACGTACCTCCCGGCGATCAGCGACAGCCGCTGGGTGCTGGTCGCGGCCGCGGTCATGCCCAGCGTCTTGGACCGGACACCGTGGATCACATAGCGTGCGGGGGCGCCGATGTACATCAGCATGTCGTAGAGGTCCGCCGGGCAGTCGAAGACGATGCGCCGGTCCTCGTGCAGGTCGTACACCTCGAACGCGAACCCGGCGTGCATCTTCTCGTCGATCACCAGTCCGGAGGTGTTGGACGGGTCGGCGAACATCCTGTACAGCGGGAGGTTCCACGCGCCCGGCTCGGTCTTGTCCGCCAGGAAGCACAGCACCGGCTCCGAGGGCCGCTCCTCGAACTCCAGTTCGGCGTAACCAGGGCCCATGCCGCGCAGGTTGCCGGAGAAGGCGTCCGACAGCAGGTCCTGGCCGGCGCCGTACAGGCCGAGTTCCTTGGCGAGGTGGGTGGTCGCTTGGAAGGTGTCCCAGGCGAAGGAGTGGATCAGCCCCGCCTCCTGGCCGTACGTGTGGGTCATGATGAGCGAGATGTCGTCCCCGCAGCTTTCGACGTGGCCGTCGATGAGGAGCCCGGAGGACTTCGCCCGCTCGATCTCCCGCCGCGCCTCGGCCATCAGCCGGGGATGGACGGCGGAGTGGCCGACGAACCCCCCTGTGTCGGCCTTGATGACGCTCAGCGTGATCATGGGGACCACCTCCATCTCCACGTTTATTCGGACTTGAGGGGATAAATAGGGCATAAGGTCACAAGCGGGGCGGACTTCCGTACGAGGGGGAGAGCCGGCCATGAAGATCAAAGAAGTCATGTCCACGCCGGTGGTCATCGTCCCCCCGATCACGCCGGTGCGGGACGTCGCGCGGCACATGGACTACTCGGGCGTCGGCTGCGTCGTGGTGTCGGAGGGACGGGGCATCGCCGGCATCGTGACCGACCGTGACCTCGCCATACGCGTGCTCGCCCAGGAGGACAAGGACGGTGACACGCCGGTCGGCCAGGTGATGTCGGAAGACCCGGTGGTGGTGCGGGCGGACGACGAGGTCGAGGTGGCCTTCGACACGTTCCGCCGCCACTCCTTCCGCAGGCTCCCGGTGGTGGCTGAAGAGGGGGCCGCCGAGGGGGCCGTGGTCGGCATACTGACGATCGACGACCTGCTCCTCCAGATGCACCAGCTCACCGCCGACCTGCTCACGCCGGTGGTCAAGGAGATCAGCGAGCCGCAGCATCAGAGCGACTAGATGTTCACGCCACTGCGGCGTACGGCGGAACGCACGCCGCCCGGCCGCGACCGTCACATCGACCTGCTGCGCGCCGTCGCGATCGCGCTGGTGGTGCTCGGGCACTGGCTGGCCGTCGTCGTGACGTACGGCGATCGCGTCGGCGGCGGCACGGTCCTCGCGTTCGTCCCCTGGGCCCGGCCGCTCACCTGGCTGTTCCAGGTCATGCCGGTGTTCTTCCTGGTGGGCGGCTTCGCGGGAGCCGCCTCGCTCGGTTCCTACCGGCGGCGGGGCGGCGACGCGATCGGCTGGTTCCTGTGCCGCACCGACCGGCTGCTCCGCCCGACGACGGCGTTCCTGCTCACGCTGGGCGGCGCGGCCCTGCTCGCGGTCCTCCTGGGGGCCGACCCCGCCATCGTGGGCAGGGGAGTCTGGCTCGCCTGCCTGCCGCTGTGGTTCCTCATCGCGTACGTCACGGTCGTCCTGCTCACCCCGGTCCTGCTCGCGCTGCATCGCAGGGCGGGCCTCGCGGTGCCGGCCACGTTCGCGGTGATGGTGGCGTTCGGCGACGCGGCGCGACTGCTCGGCGGCCCGGCCGTGTTCGGCGCGGCCAACTACCTGCTGGCCTGGGCGGCGGTCTACCAGCTCGGCATCGCCTGGCGGGAGGGGGCCCTGGCCGCCCGTCCCCGCGTGGCCGTGCCCATGATCGCGGGCGGCCTGGGGGCGCTCGTGCTGCTCACCGTCCCGGGGCCCTACCCGGTGAGCATGGTGGCCGATCCCGGTGACCGTCTGCAGAACACCTCGCCGCCGACGCTGGCGCTGCTCGCCCTGGCGGTCGCGCAGACGGGGGCGGCCCTGCTCCTGCACGAGCGCGGCGGGCGCATGCTGCGCCGTACTCGCCCGTGGACGGCCGTCGTCGCGGCCAACT
Organism: Microbispora siamensis; assembly: GCF_016863095.1. Taxonomy (GTDB): domain Bacteria; phylum Actinomycetota; class Actinomycetes; order Streptosporangiales; family Streptosporangiaceae; genus Microbispora; species Microbispora siamensis. The sequence goes on from NZ_BOOF01000017.1 coordinate 235,525, forward strand.
CCGTGATCATGACGGTGTTCCTCTGGCACATGACCGCGGTCGTGATCGCCGTGCCCGCCCTCTACATCACCGGCCTGCTGCCGCAGCCGCCTCCAGGATCGGCCGCCTGGCTGCTCCTGCGTGTGCCCTGGCTCGCGTTCCTGACGGCGACCCTCGCCGTCCTCGTCGCCATGTTCGCCTTCGTGGAGAGGCGTGGGGGCTCCTGCCGGGCGCCGGGCGCGGGGAGGGCGGGGGCAGGGACGGTGGTCGCGACCTTGGCGGGAACCGGCCTGGTCGTCGTGGGCCTGCTCGGCGCGGCGCGCGCCGGCTCGGAGGGTCTGCCCGCGGCGATGCTCGCCGTCTACCTCGCCGGCGCCGTGCTGCTGCGGGCCGCCCGATCGTCGCACCGGTCATGAGGGTGCCGGCGGACGACTGGAAGAGGATCGCCGGGCGGGTGCGCGAGGAGGCGAAGCGGGAGCGGCTGTCCCTGCTGGCCGCCGGCATCGCCTTCTGGGGGACGCTGTCGATCTTCCCGATGCTGCTGGTCGTGGTGTCGGTCTACGGGCTGGTGGCCGACCCTCGCGAGGCGGCCGGGCAACTGGCGTCGCTGACCCGGCCGCTGCCCGGGCCCGTCGCCCACCTGCTGGTCTCCCAGCTCTCCGCCGCGGTGCGCACCGGAGAGAAAGGGCTCAGCGCCAATCTCGCGCTGAGCCTCGTCGGGCTGCTGTGGGCCTCGTCGAGGGCCGTCCAGGCGCTCATGCGGGGCCTGAACACCGTGTACGGAGGTCGGGAGAGTCACGGCCTCATCGGCACCCGCCTGCTGGCGCTGTTCTACACGGTCGCCGCGATCGCCGGAGTGTCGGTTCTGCTGGCGCTCGTCGCCGCGTTTCCGGTGGTGCTGGGACACATCGGCCTCGGCCGGGTGGCCCGGGTGGCCGTCTCGGTGGCGCGCTGGGCGGTGCTCGTCCTGCTCATCGGGGCGGGGCTGGCGCTGCTCTACCGGTTCGTCCCCGGCAGCCGCAAGGAGTCGCGGTGGCGGTCGGTCGCCTGGGGGGTGGGGCTCGCCATGCCCGCCCTGGTGGTGGTCTCGGCGGGCCTGTCGGCCTTCGTGACCAGCTTCGGGCGCTTCAACCAGACGTACGGCGCGGTCGCGGCCGTGGCCGTGCTCATGCTCTGGCTCTACCTCTCCTCGCTGATCGTGCTGCTGGGCGCCGAGGTCAACGGAGCGATCGAGCGCCATATGGAGGACTTGTCCGGATAAATCCGTGTCAAGTGACCTTGGTTGGGCAGCAGTGGGGGCGTGTCCGACAGCGGCCTGTCCCCAGGAAGCGGCATCTCCAGCGTGTTCCCCTCGCTCCCCGGCCAGGGGGAGACGACGCCGGAGCAGACCGGCCCCTCAGCGGCCCCTGACGGCCTGAGCCGGCCGGGCGTCGACCGTGGAGATCCTGTCGGCAACGGTGTCGGCGACAGCGCTGTCAACGGTGCCATGGCCACCGATCAGCCGTTCGGCAGGCCGGGACGCCCACTGCGGAGCAACCCGTTCATGTTCGGCCTGACCGGCGCCCTGGGCGTGCTCACCGCGTGGCTCCTGGTCGAGGCGATCGCCAGCGCAGGCTCGGCGCTCGTGCTCATCGTGGTCTCGCTGTTCCTTGCCATCGGACTCAACCCCGCGGTCGAGGCGCTCCAGCGGCGCAACCTGTCCCGCCGCCTCGCGATCACGATCGTGTTCGGGTCGGTCATCGCGTTCTTCGTGGTCTTCGGGCTCGCGGTCGTGCCGCCGCTCACGGAGCAGACGACCGGGTTCGTCCGGCAGTTGCCCGACTACGTGCAGCAACTCCAGAACCACCCACTGATCCGCTCGGTGGACGAGCGCTACCAGATCCTCGACAAGATCCAGCAGTACGTCGCGGGCGGCGGGCTGGCCACCCAGATGTTCGGCGGCCTCCTCGGTGTGGCGAGCGTGGTGATCAGTGCGTTGTTCAGCGCCTTCACCGTGCTCGTGCTCACGCTCTACTTCCTCGGGTCGCTCAACTCCATCAAGGAGACGGCCTACCGGTTCGTGCCCCGCTCACGCCGTACGCGGGTCCGCCTCCTCGGGGACGAGATCATCAACCAGATCGGCGGCTACGTCGCGGGCAACCTGATCATCTCGCTGATCGCCGGGGTGGTGACCTACCTGTTCCTGGCCATGCTGAAGGTGCCGTACGCGCTCGCGCTGGCCATCTTCGTCGCGGTCACCGACCTGATCCCGCTGGTGGGCGCCGTCATCGGCGCGGTCGTGGCCTCGGGCGTGGGTTTCCTCTCCTCGGTGCAGGTCGGCATCGCCTGCGTGGTCTTCTTCGTCGTGTACCAGCAGGTCGAGAACTACTGGATCTCCCCGAAGGTGTTCAAGTCGTCGGTCGACGTGCCCCCCGTGGCGACCATCGTCGGGGCCCTGCTCGGCGGGGCGCTGCTCGGCATCGTCGGGGCCCTGCTCGGCATCCCGCTGGCGGCGGCCCTGCTCCTCCTGGCTCGCGAGGTGGTGCTGCCCCGCCAGGACCGGCTGTAGCCGTCTTCCGGAAGAGGGTGCCGTCGCGGTGCTCACTGAGGGAAGCTCGCGTCATGCGACTTCCGTACCGAATCGCGGGGCTATGGGTACGTGTGGCGTTGCTCGTCGTGCTGCTGTGGGGCGCTCTGGTGACCGTGCTCAGCATGACCCCGCGCGAGCGCACCCTCGCCGACTTCCACACGGCGCTCCGGGCCGGGCAGGTCACGTACGTCATCTACTACGGCACCCCGATGGATCTGCGGTGGTCGACGGGCCCTCTGTTCTGGTATCACGTCGAACGCTCCGAGATCGGGGCCTACACCCCCAGCGAACTTCTCCGCGACCTGAACGCCACCGTTCCCCGCCCGGAGGCCGGGCTTGCCCACTCGCATCAAGGGTTCTTCTCGGGGTGGCCGTTCCGCGTGCCGTTCCACGGCGCGACCTGGCTCGTCGGCGGGGCCTGGTTCGCCGCACTCCTCACCATGATCGGGACGGGCCGGCCCAGGCTGGGAAACAGATGGGCCTGGTTCTGGCTGTTCACGGTGGGAGAGGTGGGCGCGATGCTGTTCCTCCTCCTCGAACCCCGATCGCTGTGGTACGGGCTGGAGCCTCAGGAGCCGGTTCCCAACCCGATGGGCGGAGGTCGTGGCTGCGCTCTGGCTCTCTGCCTCGGCCTGGCGATTCCCGTCCTCATCGCGGTCGGGCTCTCCCACGTGTTCCACACCCTGCTCGATCTCCTGCCTACTGCCCCGTGATCCTGTAGCTCCAACAAATCGCTTCCGCGTGGTTGCTCAAGGTGAGCATGCAGGGGAGAATTAAAACAGAATTTCGAATTCCGCGAGGAGGTGTGATGGATCTGTTCGATCTCGATCCTGAGCGCCTTCGTCGTTCGAATAGCTCTGATAGCTGCTCTGATGGCTCTGACGGTTGGTGGGATCGGTTGACCTCCGGTTCCCCGTTGTGGTCGTCCGAGGGCTCAGCCGCTCGCGAGCAGGCAAGCCAGGACCCGAGCGAGGGCGCGCCCGGTGCCGCCGGCGCTGACAGCGCCGGTCGGGACAAGGCCCGGTCGTCGTGGGTGTTGGTGGGTTCGCTGCGGGAGTCGGCGCAGGAGTTGGCGCTGACTCCGCTTCCGGATGATGTGGACATCTGTGTGGCCGAGGCC
>NZ_BOOF01000018.1 GCF_016863095.1 Microbispora siamensis
GCCGACGGCGACGGCGACGGCGACGCTGAAGGACTCGGAGAGGGCGAGGGGTCGGAGACGCTCCCGACGCGGACCAGTTGCCACTGCTGGTTGTTGCCGCCCCAGTCGGAGTACTGCACGATCCTGCCGCCGTCCGCGGTGGAGGCGTTCTGGACCTCCACGGCCTTGCCGCTGTTGCGGTTGATCAGCCGTACGTAGCCGCCGGACGAGTCGGCGAGCTGGAACTGCTGGTTGGTGCCGTTGTGGTCGCTCCACTGCACGACATCGGCGGCGTCGGCGGTGGAGAAGTTGTAGACGTCCAGGACCTTGCCCGAGTGGCGTGACTGCACGCGGTAGTAGCCGCCGCCGGAGTCGACGAAGCGCCACTGCTGGTTGTTGGCGTCGGTGCGGGACCACTGCACGAGCGACCCGCCGTCGGCCGTCGAGAAGTTGGAGACGTCCAGGGCCTTGCCGCTGTTGCGGTTGACCAGGACGTACCAGGCGTTGGTGTCGACGCTCGCCGCCGACGCCGGCGCCACCCAGGTGAGGGCGGTGGCGAGGACGGTCGCGAGCGCCGCCAGCAGACACGTGACGAGGGTGGCCGGCGAGCGTCGCCGGCCACCCGCCACGCGAGCGGGGGGTGAGTGCATCTTCTCTCCTGTGAAGGTGGGACACGGCGGGCCGTTCCGTCCGGCGTCGCGGTGGATGCCCGCCTTCGGACGGCGGATTCCGAGCGCGTGCGGATTCTCCGCGGGTGGAGCGACCTCCGGGCCTCCTGGCAGGTCCGAACCTGCGAGTGGTCTCCGGAGGATGGCGCCGGCGAGGCTCCGCCCGTGCTCCGCGGCAGGGCTTGGCCGTGAGGCACGAGCCGGTGCGTCACCGGCGGCGCGGCCGGAGCCGGCTCGTCATCTGAGGACGCGCTCGTCCCAGTACGAGCCGGACGGTTCGGCAGCTGTTGTTAGCGCTAACATCGAGCGGGAAACGTTCGCTCCTCTCTCGCGCCGACGGGAGGTGGTGGTGCGCGGGAGCAAATCCGAGGCGGCGAGCACCTGTCAAGGCGGCGGCCTCCGCCTGGCACCGCCGTCGCCTCCGTGCACCCCGTCTCACCCGCCACGACGCGCCGCGGGTGCCCGGGCCGGTGGCCGTGTGCGGATGAAACGTTCATCCGGACCACGGTGGGCGGCGGACCGCCGGCCATGCAGGCAGGAAAGTTACCCCGGCCGTTGACACGTCAGTGCAGCGTACAAGCACCGACTCGGCCCGGCGAGGAGAAAATTTCCGGAACCGCTCGTGACACGTTCTGGCTGATTTCCAGACCGACCCCTCAAGGCGGCTTCCTCCTGCCGGGGTCGACGGTGGGCGGCAGTGGAGGCATGGCCGACAACCCGGACGGCACGCTCGGCGCGGCCCCTAGACTGCTAGACATCCGATGTATGCGGCCTCGTTCGCGAGGAAACACTGGAGGAGGCTCCGTGGCGGTCACGGACGCGGCGATCGACAAGATCAAGCAGATGATCACGTCGGGCGAGCTCGCTCCGGGTGACCGGCTGCCGAAGGAGGCCGATCTGGCCGAACGGCTCGGTCTGTCCCGCAACTCCCTCCGGGAGGCCGTACGCGCCCTCGCCCTGATCAACGTACTCGACGTGCGGCAGGGCGACGGCACCTACGTCACCAGCCTCCAGCCCCACCTGCTCCTTGAGGCGATGTCGTTCGTCGTGGACTTCCACCGCGACGACACCGTGCTGCAGTTCCTGGAGGTGCGGCGGGTCCTGGAGCCCGCCGCCACCGCGATGGCCGCGATGAACATGCCGGACGAGGACGTCAAGGAGCTCCGCGCCATCCTCGACGCGCTGCCCGCCGATCCCAGCGTGGAGGAGCTGGTCGCCAACGACCTGCGGTTCCACCAGCACATCGCGGCGGGGTCGGGCAATCCCGTGCTGTGCTCGCTGATCGACAGCCTCTCCGGGCCCACGACGCGGGCCCGGGTGTGGCGCGGCCTCACTCAAGAGGGGGCGCTCGACGACACCCGGGAGCAGCACGTCATGATCTGCGACGCGATCGCGGCCCGGAGGCCGGAGGTGGCCAGGGCGTGGGCCACGGTCCACGTGGCGGGCGTGGAGGAATGGCTCCGCCGCACGCTCTGAAACGGCGCAGTCCCGGGTCGCGCCTCGGCCTGCGGCCCGATGACGGGTGCGCCTGCTCAGGCGGGCCGGCGCCGAGCGCGCCGCCGCCCCCGGCTTCACCATCGCCTTTTCGGAGCGTTGACGGCGCAGTAGCGCCTATGTAACATCTGGCCAAACTACTGCAATAACTGTGCAAGTCGCGTCAAAACCTTTGCCGTTCACCGCAACACCCTGAGTGCATCGCGTCCGTGCATTCGCCACCGGTGGCCGTGGAGACCGCACGTCCTCCCGCACCGGCCTGCCGTCCCCGTACGAGAGATGGAAGAGCGCGAATGAGGACATCGCACGGACCATTACGGCTGCTCGCGACCCTGGTCGTCGCCGGCATGCTCACCCTCCTGGCGTGGGTCGTCCCGGCCGCCGCCGCGGGAGGGCCCAACCTGTCGCCGGGCAAGGCGACCCAGGCCAGCAGTTCCACGGTCGGCTATCCCGTGCCGGCCCTCAACGACGGCAACCAGGACACCTACTGGGAGAGCGCCAACAACAGTTTCCCGCAGTGGGCGCAGGTCGACCTCGGCACCGCCAGGAGCGTGGACCGGATCGTCCTCAAGGTGCCCTCGCCGAGCGTCTGGCAGACCCGCACCCAGACGCTCTCGGTGCAGGGCAGCGCGGACGGCTCCGCCTTCAGCACGGTCGTGGCCTCGGCCGGCTACACCTTCGACCCGGCGACCGGCAACAAGGTCACCATCGACTTCACCGCCGCGACGCACCGGTTCTGGCGGGTGAACGTCACCGCCAACACCGGCTGGCCCGCCGCGCAGATCTCCGAGTTCGAGATCTACGCGGCGAGCGGCACCGAGGCCGACACCCAGCCGCCGAGCGCCCCCACCAACCTCGCCTACACGCAGCCCGCCTCCGGCCAGATCAAGCTCACCTGGAACGCCTCCAGGGACGACGTGGCCGTGACCGGCTACGACGTCTACGCCAACAGCCGGCTACGGGCCAGCGTCGCGGGCGACGTGCTCACCTACACCGACACCCAGCCGGCGTCGGCGACCGTGACGTACGTCGTCCGGGCCAGGGACGCGGCGGGCAACCAGTCGGCCGACAGCAACGCGGTGACCCGCGACGGCACCGGCGACCCCGGCTCCAACCTGGCCATCGGCAAGGAGATGGTCGAGTCGGGCCACGTGTACACGTTCGTCGCGGCCAACGCCAACGACAACAACCCGGCCACCTACTGGGAGGCCAACCCGGGGGCGTATCCCAACACGCTGACCGTCAAGCTCGGCGCCAACGCCACCCTCAGCGCGGTCGTGCTCAAGCTCAATCCCGACCCGGCCTGGGCGACGCGCACGCAGAACATCCAGATCCTGGGCCGCGAGCAGAGCGCGACGACGTACCAGACCCTCAAGCCGGCGGCCGACTACACCTTCAATCCGGCCTCCGGCAACTCCGTGACGATCGATCTGTCCGCGACCGTCGCCGACGTCCAGCTGAGGTTCGCGAGCAACACCGGCGCGCCGGGCGGCCAGGTCGCCGAGTTCCAGGTCATCGGCGTCCCTGCGCCGAACCCCGACCTCACCGTCACGAACCTGTCGTGGACCCCGGCCTCCCCGACCGAGACGGACACGATCACGCTGTCGGCCACGGTCAAGAACGCGGGCACCGCCGCCTCGGCCGCCGACAGCGTGAACCTCTACGTCGGCGGCGCGCTGGCCGGCGCCCCGGCCGTCCCCGCCCTGCCGCCGGGCGGCACCGCGACCGTCACCCATGCCATCGGCACGCGCGCCGAGGGGACGTACACGGTCAGCGCCAGGGTGGACGCCGACAACACGGTCTTCGAGCAGAACGAGAACAACAACCTGCTGAACGCCTCGTCGTCGCTGGTCGTCGCGCAGGCTCCCGGTCCCGACCTGCAGGTCCTCGGCCTCACCCCCAACCCGCAGAATCCGGCGGCCGGGACCCCGGTGACGTTCACGGTGTCGGTGAAGAACCGCGGGACCACCGCCACGGGGGCGACCACGGTCACCCGCGTGGTGGTGGGCGGCACGACGCTCAACGGCTCCACTCCCTCGATCGCCGCCGGGGCCACGGTCTCCGTCGCCGTCGGCGGGAGCTGGACCGCGGCCGACGGCGGCGCGACGATCACCGCCACCGCCGACGCGACCGGCGTCGTCGCCGAGACCAACGAGAACAACAACACGTTCTCGCAGGCCATCGTGGTCGGGCGCGGCGCCGCCGTGCCGTGGGTCGAGTACGAGGCCGAGGCCGCCCGCTACCAGGGCACCCTGCTGGAGGCCGACCCGCTGCGGACGTTCGGGCACACCAACTTCGCCACCGAGTCGTCGGGCCGGAAGTCGGTGCGGCTGAACGGCACCGGCCAGTTCGTGGAGTTCACCTCGACGAACCAGGCCAACTCGATCGTGGTGCGCAACTCCATCCCCGACGCGCCGAACGGCGGCGGCATCGACGCCACGATCAGCCTGTACGTCGACGACGCCTTCGTCCAGAAACTGACGCTCTCGTCCCGGCACAGCTGGCTGTACGGGAACACCGACGACCCCGAGGGGCTGACGAACACGCCGCAGACCGACGCGCGGCGGCTGTTCGACGAGGCGCACGCCCTGCTGCCGCAGACCTACCCGGCGGGCACGAAGTTCCGGCTGCAGCGCGACGCGAGCGACACCGCGGCCTTCTACGTCATCGACTTCGTCGACCTGGAGCAGGTCGCACCGCCGGCGAGCCAACCGGCCGGCTGCACCTCGATCACGGCGTACGGCGCGGTGCCCAACGACGGGGTCGACGACACGGCCGCCATCCAGCGGGCGGTGACCGACGACCAGAACGGCGTCATCGGCTGCGTCTGGATCCCGCCGGGCCAGTGGCGGCAGGAGCAGAAGATCCTCACCGACGACCCGCTGAACCGCGGCCAGTACAACCAGGTGGGCATCAGGGACGTCACCATCCGCGGCGCGGGCATGTGGCACTCCCAGCTGTACACCCTGACCGAGCCGCACCTGGCGGGCGGCATCAACCACCCGCACGAGGGCAACTTCGGCTTCGACATCGACGACAACGTCCAGATCTCCGACATCGCCATCTTCGGCTCCGGCCGCATCCGCGGCGGGCCGGGCGGCGCGGAGGGCGGCGTCGGGCTGAACGGCCGGTTCGGCAGGAACACGAAGATCACCAACGTGTGGATCGAACACGCCAACGTCGGGGTGTGGGTCGGCCGCGACTACGACAACATCCCCGCCCTGTGGGGCCCGGCGGACGGGCTGCAGTTCAGCGGCATGCGCATCCGCGACACCTACGCCGACGGCATCAACTTCACCAACGGCACGCGGAACTCGCGGGTGTTCAACTCCTCGTTCCGTACGACCGGCGACGACTCGCTGGCGGTCTGGGCCAACCGGTACGTCAAGGACCCCTCGGTCGACATCGCCCACGACAACAGCTTCGTCAACAACACCATCCAGTTGCCCTGGCGTGCGAACGGCATCGCGATCTACGGCGGCTACGGCAACACGATCGAGAACAACCTCGTCTACGACACCATGAACTACCCGGGCATCATGCTGGCGACCGACCACGACCCCCTGCCCTTCTCCGGGCAGACGCTGATCGCCAACAACGCCCTTTACCGCACCGGCGGCGCCTTCTGGGGCGAGAACCAGAAGTTCGGCGCCATCACGCTGTTCGCGGCGACCAGGGACATCCCCGGCGTCACGATCAGGGACACCGAGATCCACGACTCGACCTACGACGGCATCCAGTTCAAGTCGGGCGGCGGCGCGACACCGGGCGTGGCGATCACCAACGTGAAGATCGACAAGTCGAACAACGGCGCCGGCATCCTGGCCCAGAACGGCGCCCGCGGCAGCGCGACGCTCACCGGCGTCACGATCACCGGCTCGGCCAAGGGCGACATCGTCCGCGAGCAGGGCACGAGCTTCGTGATCAACGGCGGATAGCGCGGGACGGAGGCGGCCCGGAGGTCACTCCGGGCCGCCTTTCTCATGCCCTGCGCACCGCAGCTTCACCCCACACCTCTCGGCCAATACATCCGATCTGCTATGCGCACGATGTCGAGAATTCCCGGGCAAATACGTGCTGAGTCCGCTCATGGGTGCCAGATACATCGGATCAGTGCCTTGTTACATAAGGGTTTCGGTGCTATCTCATTGTCTCAAGGTCAGCCTGTGATCGGAGGAATGTGTGCCTCACCCCTCGTTACGACTCCCCGCCGTCCTCGCGGCCGTCCTCGCGCTGGCCGCGGGTCTCGCACCGCCCGAGCAGGCGGCCGCCGAACCCGCCCAGCAGGCGGGCGCTCCCGACAACCTGACCCTCTGGTACGACAGGCCCGCCACCGACTGGGAGACCCAGGCGCTGCCGATCGGCAACGGCCCGCTGGGGGCCAAGATCTTCGGCGGCGTGGCGACCGAGCAGCTCCAGTTCAACGAGAAGACCCTGTGGACCGGTGGTCCCGGCTCGCCCGGCTACGACTTCGGCAACTGGAAGACCCCCCGGCCGGACGCCATCGCCGAGGTCCAGCGGCAGATCGACCGCGACGGCAGGATGGCGCCGGACGCCGTGGCTGCCAAGCTGGGCCAGCCCAAGACGGGCTTCGGCGCCTACCAGACCTTCGGCGACCTGTATCTCGACTTCGCCGGCGCGCCCCGGAACCCCACCGCGTACCGGCGCGAGCTGAGCCTGCGCGACGCCGTGGCCCGGGTGAGCTACGCGGCCGACGGCGTCACGTACTCCCGCGAGTACTTCGCCAGCCACCCCGGCAACGTGATCGTCGGCCGGCTCTCCGCCGACCAGGACGGCAAGGTCTCCTTCACGCTGCGGCACACCTCGCCGCGCAGCGACAAGACGGTCACGGCGTCGGGTGGCCGGCTCACCATCCGCGGCGCCCTGTCGGACAACAAAATGAAGTTCGAGGCCCAGGTGCAGGTGATCAACCAGGGTGGCACCCGCACCGACGACGGGGACAAGGTCACCGTCACCGGCGCCGACAGCGCGATGTTCGTGCTGTCGGCCGGCACCGACTACGCCGGCGACTACCCCGCCTACCGCGGCCCCGACCCGCATGCGAAGGTGACCGCGGCCGTGGACGCCGCGGCCGGCAAGAGCTACGACCAGCTCAAGCAGGCACACCTGGCCGACTACCGCGGCCTGTTCGACCGGGTGAAGCTGGACATCGGCCAGAGCACCCCGGCCGTCCCGACCGACCAGCTGCGCCGCGCCTACACGGGCGGCGGCTCGGCCGACGACCGGGCGCTGGAGGCGCTGATGTTCGCCTACGGCCGCTACCTGCTGATCTCCTCCTCCCGGGAGGACGACCTGCTGCCCGCCAACCTGCAGGGCGTGTGGAACAACTCCACCAGCCCGCCCTGGTCGGCCGACTACCACGTCAACATCAACCTGCAGATGAACTACTGGCTCGCCGAGCAGACGAACCTCGACGAGACCACCCGTCCGTACGACCGGTATGTCTCGGCGATGGTCGCGCCCGGCGCGAAGACCGCCCGGGAGATGTACGGCGCCCGGGGCTGGGTGGTCAACAACGAGACCAACCCGTTCGGCTTCACCGGCGTGCACGACTGGGCCACGGCGTTCTGGTTCCCCGAGGCGGCGGCCTGGACCACCCAGCAGCTGTACGACAGATACCGGTTCACCGGTGACGTGGCCTACCTGCGCGACACCGCCTACCCGGTGATCAAGGGTGCCGCCGAGTTCTGGCTCGACTTCCTGCACACCGATCCGCGCGACGGCACGCTGGTCGTGTCGCCGAGCTACTCCCCCGAGCACGGCGACTTCTCCGCGGGCGCCTCGATGTCCCAGCAGATCGTCCGCGAGGTCCTCACCAACGCGCTCGCCGCCGCGAAGAAGCTCGGCGTGGACGAGAACTTCCAGGCCGAGGTGAAGGCGAAGCTCGCCACGCTCGACCCGGGCATCCGCGTCGGCTCCTGGGGCCAGCTCCAGGAGTGGAAGAGCGACTGGGACTCGAAGACCGACGACCACCGGCACGTCTCGCACCTGTACGCGCTGCACCCCGGCAACCAGATCGTCGCCGGAACGCCCGAGGCCGAGGCCGCCAAGGTGTCGCTCGCGGCCCGCGGCGACGGCGGCACCGGCTGGAGCAAGGCCTGGAAGATCAACTTCTGGGCCCGGCTGCTCGACGGCGACCACGCGCTGAAGATGCTCAGCGAGCAGATCAAGACCTCCACCCTCGACAACCTCTGGGACACCCACCCGCCGTTCCAGATCGACGGCAACTTCGGCGCCACCTCCGGCATGGCGGAGATGCTGGTGCAGAGCCAGCACGACTACGTACACGTGCTCCCGGCGCTCCCGTCGGCGTGGAAGAACGGCTCGTTCTCCGGCCTGCGCGCCCGCGGCGACGTCACCGTGGACGCGACCTGGAAGAACGGCGCCGCCGACACGATCACCGTGCACCCCGGGAAGACCGGGCCGATCACGGTGAAGTCCGGCTTCATCGCCGGCCGCTACCGCGTCCACGACGGACGCGGTCACGAGGTCGGCCCGCACCGCGACGGCGACACGCTGACGTGGAACGCCACGGCCGGCACGGCGTACACCATCCAGAACGAGACCGCGATCATCCTCACCGCGCCCGCGGCGACGGGGCCGGACGCCTCCTTCCCCGTCGAGGTCGCCGTGACCGCCACCCGGAAGCGGTCGGTGCCGGCGTCCGACGTGACGCTGACCCTGCCCAAGGGCTGGACGGCGGCCCCCGCCACGGTCCACCTGCCGGCGTCCGCTCCGGGGCGGACGCGGACCGCGACGTTCACGGTCACCAGCGGACCCGCCGACGGCACCAGAAGCGCGCGGATCACCGCCACGGCGACCGGGGACGACTGGACCGGCAGCGCCGCCGCCACCCTGGCGCTGAACCCCTGCGCCACCCCCTCCCCGGACCGGCCGCTGGTGGCCTGGGACCCCTCCTCCGGCGACACCGTGACCGACGCGTCGGGCAACGGGCGCGACGCGCGGATCGTGGGCGGTGCGGCCTACGACGCCGGCGCGCCGAGCGGCAGCGGGCTGGTCCTGTCCGGCTCGACCTACCTGACCACGGGGAACACGACCCTCGGCTACCTGCCCGAGGCCACCTTCGCCGCCGAGGTCAAGGTGGCGGGCAGCGGCTACCGGCGGCTGTTCGACTCCCAGCCCTCCGGCAACCCCGGCACCGACGGGATCATCGTCGACCTGACGCCGTCGAACACGCTGCGGTTCATCGGAGCCGGCCTGAACGTGGGGATCAACACGACCATCCCCACCGGCCGCTGGATCGACCTGGTCGTCACCCTGGCCAAGGGCGGGGCCATCGACGTCTACGTCGACGGCGTACGGGTGGCCGGAGGCCAGGCGACCGGCGACGGCATCACCGGCTGCACGTCCCGCCCGCTGCGCTTCGCGGCGGACCAGGGCGGCGGCCAGCGACTGTCCGGCGCGGTCGACCGAATGGCGATCTTCGCCACGAGGCTGCCACCGGAGCAGGTGAAGACCTGGCGAGACCTCGCATTCTGACACCCGGCCTTCTGACACCTCCCGCCGCTGAACGGGCTCCGGGGCGCGCCGCCCCGGAGCCCGTTCCGCGCGACCGGCCTTCGGTCAGCGGCCGTACACCTCCAGTTCGTACACCCGGGCGGCCCGGTCGCCGTCGCCGGTCGGGGTCAGGACGTCGAGCCGGACGTACCGCGCCGTCACCGGCGTGATCGCGTGGGTGGTCACGTCGGCGGTGTTGTCACGGACCGACGCAACGGTCGTCCAGGTGGTGCCGTCGATGCTCGTCCGCAGGTCGAAGTCGCGGGTGTTCCAGCTCGCCTTCTCCCCGCCCGCGCCGGCGTGCCGGACGACGAGGCGGCCCACGGTCACGGCGGAGCCCAGGTCGAGGCGCAGCCACTTGGCGGCGCCGAGCGAGCACCACTTGTCGCCGATGCCGCCGGTCCAGCTTCCGTTGACCGCCTTCGCGGGGCCCTCGGACGGCGCGCAGGCGCTGTCCGCCGTGGCGGGCCGGTTGAGCGCGAGGTTGGCCGGCGACCCGGCCCGCCGGTTCTCGAACTCCGTCGTCCAGTACTTCGTCCGGTCGAGGTAGGCCGTCTCGGCCGCCGCGCCGGTCCTGCCGTACGCGCCCTCGTAGGTCTGGTAGCCGTACCCGGCGGGCGGCGTGCCGGACGCCGGCTCGATCACGCTGCCCTCGTGCCACTCGTTGAACGAGGTGATGGAGACCCACGTCGGCAGCCCGCCCGTCGCGGGGTCGAGCGCGTTCGCCCATTCCTTGTCGTATGTCGCGCCGTTCGCCCGGCCGAGGGTGGGCGTGGTGTTGCCGGGTACGGCCCGGTCGTCGACGTACCCGGGGCCGATCGACGGCGCCCAGACGAGCCCGTGCTGCTTGGCGTAGTCGGAGGCGTTCTTCCAGCCGGGAGCCGTGGCGCCCGCGATGGCGTCGTAGGTGTACATGCCGGAAAAGTGCGCGATCTTCGTGGTGTCGGTGGTCTGCGCCAGGACGATGTTGTCCCGGTTCACCTGGTCGAGCGCGGACCAGTCGGCGACGCGCAGGCTCTCGAAGACGTAGAACGCCGGCCGGTTCCCCTGGTCGGCGGCCCGGTAGAAGGCCGGGTGGCCGCCGTACGTCGCGTCGATGTAGCGGATGTCGGCGACGGTCGAGTCGGCGGTGCGGCCCTCGTACGGCTCGAGGTGCCAGGCCACCTTGAGTCCCTGCGCCTGGGCGGCGTCCAGGACCCGCCTGACCAGGGTGTCCTCGTAGCTGCCCCTCCCCCACCAGCTGTAGACCAGCACACCCACTCCGGCCTGCCGGATCCACTTCATGTGCTGGGCGACCGTCCCTGCGACGTCGCCCGAGTCGTACGCGCCCAGCGCGGGGTACAGGTCGGAGCCGATGTCGGCGGGCGGGGTGTGGCCGCCCTGCTGCCAGTGCCGCCAGCTTCCGTTCACCGAGGGCGAGCCGTACCAGGGGTAGTAGAAGATGTGAGTGTTCGCCGACAGGTCGGGGGCCGCCGCCCGGGCGGGCGAGACAGGCAGGCCCAGCAGGCCGGCGGCGAGCAGGAGTGCCAGGACGATGCGTCTCGTCACGCCGTCACCTCGTGACCGTGAAGGAGTCGAGATCGAACAGGTAGTTGCCGCCGCTTCCCGTGAAGACGAGGTACAGCGGGCCCGAGGCCGAGCCGGTCAGCGTCCCCGAGACCGTCCGGAAGGTGTCCCAGCTCCCGGTCACCGGCACGTTCACTGACCCCAGCAGCGTCCCCGTCGCCGAACCCGAACGGACCTGAATCGTCCCACCGGAGCCCGCCGAGGACACCCGCGCGCCGAACGACTTCAGGCCCGAGGTGCTCACGCCCGAGTACGCGGCCCAGTCGCCGTTGTTGATGTACCCCACCGTCCTGCCGCCGCTCGCCCCGGCGTGGTCGGCGGGTTGGACGCCGGACTGCGAGGTGTACGCCTCCCCCTCGACGGTCGTCGTGGCCGACGTGGTGAGCGAGAACGTGTCCACGTCGAACAGGGAACCGGATCCGCCGGTGAAGACCAGGTACAGCGGTCCGGAGGCCGATCCGGTCAGCGTGGTCGAGACGGTCGTGAAGGTGTCCCAGCCGCCGGTCACCGGGACGGCGACCGAGCCGAGCAGGGTGCCGGTCGGGGAGCCTGACCGGACCTGGATGGTGCCGCCCGCTCCTGCGGAGGACACCCGGGCGGTGAACCCGGTCGCGCCCGCCGTGCCGACCGAGGCGTAGCCGACCCAGTCGCCGTTGTCGATGAACCCGACGGTCGTGCCGCCGCTGGCGGTGCCGTGAGAGGCGGGCTGGACGCCCGACTGGGAAGTGTAGGACTCCGCTTCGATCGTCCCGCCGCCCGGACCGCCGCTGGGGGGAGCGCAGTCGGCCTGCACCGCTCCGGCCGCGTACCTGATGCCGCCGAGCAGCAGGCTGCGGAAGTTCGGCTCCGCGTAGGACTCGGCGGTGTGGCCGAGACCGGTGTAGAACGCGCGGCCGGACGCCTGCGGGTGGCACCAGGTGATCGGGTGGTCGCCCATGGTGCCGCCGCTGTAGCTGGACTCGTCCAGGCTCTGCAGCACGTGCACGTTGGGCCGCGGGTTGGTGCGGTAGTTGTACCACTCATCGGTCCGCGTCCACGTCGCCGGCAGGCCGGAGGTCGCGGGATGTGCGGCGTCCTCGGTCTTGACGTTGGCCTGCTGGATGGAGGGATGGCTGGCGAACCAGGCGCCCACCAACTGGCCGTAGTAAGGCCAGTCGTACTCGGTGTCGGCGGCGGCGTGCACGCCCGCGTAGCCGCCCCCGCCGTCGACGTACGACTGGAAGGCGGCCTGCTGGGCGGCGTCGAGCACGTCGCCGGTGGTGCTGAGGAACACCACGGCCTTGTACTGGGCGAGGTTGCTCGCGGTGAACGCGCCGGCGTCCTCGGTCGCGTCCACCGCGAAGTCGTTGGCTGCGCCCAGGTCGCGGATGGCCTGGACGCCCGCGGGGATGGAGTCGTGCCGGAACCCGGCCGTCTTGGAGAAGACGAGCACCTTGAAGGCGGCGGCCTCGGCGGGCACGGCGGGGATGGCGGTGGCGGCAGCGGTGATGAGCGCCGCCGCGGTGAGCGTCAGACGTCGCAGCATGGGGGGTCCTTCCGCCGGGTCACTTGGTGATGGTGAAGGTGTCGATGTCGAACAGGTAGTCGGTGCCGGTGCCGGTGAAGACCAGGTGCAGCGGGCCGGAGGCCGAGCCGGTCAGCGTGGCCGACACGGTCTGGAAGGTGTCCCAGCTCCCGGTCACCGGCACGGTCACCGAGCCGAGCAGCGTCCCGGTGGCCGAACCCGAGCGGACCTGGATCGTGCCGCCCGACCCCGCCGAGGACACCCGGGCGCTGAACGACTTGAGACCCGCGGTGCCGACACCCGCGTACGCCGCCCAGTCGCCGTTGTTGATGTACCCCACGGTCTTGCCGCCGCTCGCCCCGGCGTGATCGGCCGGCTGGACGCCCGACTGCGAGGTGTACGCCTCGCCCTCGACGGTCTGGCTGGTGGGGGCCGAGGTGTCGAAGGTGAAGGCGTCGACGTCGAGCAGGTTGCCCTGGCCGGTCACCCCGCGGAAGACGAGGTAGAGCGTCGTCGTGCCGGTGGGGGCGCCGCTGAGGTTCGCCGAGACGTCGGTGAAGGTGTCCCAGCCGCCGGTGTTCGCGACGTTGAGCGTGCCCAGTAGGGTGCCCGTCGCCGAGCCCGCCCGCACCTCGACCCGGCCGCCCGGGCCGCCGGACGACACCCGTGCCGTGATCTTCGTCGCGTTGCTCAGGACATACGGCCGGAAGGAGATCCAGTCGCCGTCGTCGGTGAAGCCGACGGTCGTGCCACCCTCGGCCCCCGCATGACCGGCCGTCTGGATGCCCTGCTGGGCGCCGAAGTGCTCGGCCTGCCGGTGCCGCGGCTGCAGGATCCGCTTGCTGTGGGAGGTGAGCCCGCCCTTGTCGGTGTAGGCGGCGTCGAACACGCCGTAGATGTTCGCGGCGGCGTCGTGCTCGCCGTCCCTCGGTACGGCGATCGACCCGGAGCAGCCGGTCGTGGACGTGATCTGGTGCTCGTGGCTGTCGTGTCCCAGCAGGTAGGTGACCGTGACCTTGGTGCAGTCGATCGTGCCGTCCTCGGGGTCGCTCACCTGCACCTGGAACGGCACGGTGTCGCCGAAGGAGAACAGCTGGCCGTCGGCCGGGGTGGTCAGCGTCACCGAAGGGGCGGTGTTGCCCGCGGTGATCAGGACGCTCGCCGTCCCGGTGAGTCCCTGCGGGTCCCTCACGGTGAGCGTGGCGGTGAAGGTGCCCTTGGCCGTGTACGTGTGGCTCGGGTTGGCCGCGGTGGAGGTGCCGCCGTCGCCGAAGTTCCACGAGT
This sequence comes from Microbispora siamensis, assembly GCF_016863095.1. Classification (GTDB taxonomy): domain Bacteria; phylum Actinomycetota; class Actinomycetes; order Streptosporangiales; family Streptosporangiaceae; genus Microbispora; species Microbispora siamensis. Next base: position 14,035 of record NZ_BOOF01000018.1, read on the forward strand.
ACGTCAGCGCGCCGCCCTCGGGGTCGGAGCTACCGGCCGCGGAGAACGTCACCGCCAGCGGCGTCGGCCCGGAGGTCTTGTCGGCCGACGCCTTGGCGATCGGGTTGCGGTTGGCACCGCCGATGTACTCGACCCGGTAGAGCGCCTGATTGTTGCTTCCCGTGCCGTAGTCGAGGACGTACAACGCGCCGTCGGGGCCGAAGGCCATGTCCATGACCTGCGTGCCGGTCCAGGGGAACGCCGAGATCTCCCCGTAGGAGCCATCGCTCTTGACCTCGATCGCCTTGATCCACTTCCTGCCGTACTCACCGGCGAAGAACCGGCCGTCGAGCGCCTGCGGGAACTTCACGCTGGAGTTCAGGTTCGGGTCGTAGCGGTAGACCGGGCCGCCCATCGGCGACTCCGACCCGCTGCCGAACTCCGGCGGCGATCCGGCGTCGCCGCCGTACCTGATCCAGCTCGGCTTGGCCGGGGGCAGCTTGGCGAGGCCGGTGTTGCGGAAGGAGTCGTTGGTGGGGCCGCCGACACAGTCGTACTTGGCGCCGGAGGGGCCGCTCGGGAAGGTGTACTCGTTGTAGGTCTCCGCGGTGGTGTTCGTCCCCGTGCAGTACGGCCAGCCGTAGTTGCCCGGACCGGTGATCCGGTCGAACTCCACCTGCCCGCCCGGCCCGCGGTTGGGGTCGCTCACCCCCGCGTCCGGCCCGTAGTCGCCCAGGTAGACGATGCCGGTGGCCTTGTCGACGGACATCCGGAAGGGGTTGCGGAAGCCCATCGCGTAGATCTCGGGCCGCGTCTTCGCCGTACCCGGCGGGAAGAGGTTGCCGCTGGGGATCGTGTACGTGCCGTCGGGCTGCGGCTTGATGCGCAGGACCTTGCCGCGCAGGTCGTTGGTGTTGCCCGACGAGCGCTGCGCGTCGAACTGCGGGTTGCGGTCGGTGCGCTCGTCCAGCGGGGAGTAGGCGTTCGACTCGAAGGGGTTGGTGTCGTCGCCGGTGGTCAGGTAGAGGTTGCCGGCCGCGTCGAAGTCGATGTCGCCGCCGACGTGGCAGCACTGTCCGCGGTCGTTGGGGACGACGAGGACGACCTTCTCGCTGGCCATGTCGAGCGTGTCGTCCGCCTTCAGGGTGAACCGGGACAGGTGCAGCTCGCCCTTCCACTGGTCGAACTGCGCCTGGGTGCCGTTCGTCGGCGCGTCGCCGTCCGGAGTGGTGAGCCGGGGCGAGTAGTACAGCCAGATGTAGCGGTTGGCGGCGAAGCCCGGGTCTGCCGCCACACCCTGCAGGCCCTCCTCGTCGTGGGTGTAGACGTTGAGCTTGCCCGCCACCTTGGTGGTGCCGTTCGCGTCGGTCACGCGCACCGTCCCGTCGCGGGCCGTGTGCACGACCGACCGGTTCGGGAGGACCGCCAGCGACATGGCCTCGCCGAGCTCCGCTCCCCCTGCCGCGAGGGCGACCTGCTGGTAGTCGGAGGCCGGGATGGTCAGCGCGTTCGCCTCGGGAGCGGTCAACGCGACGGCTCCCGGGGTGATCAGCGCCAGCGTGGCCAGTTTCGTCAGCCACGGACGTCGGGACATGGGGACTCTTCCTTCCTGACCTGAAGACTCATGTCAGGCAAGGCGCGCGCCGCCGCGCTGTTGCCCTTGTGCCGGTGAGGGGTGCCGCCCCTGTTTCTCTCCTCCGCTGTTCTGTCCAGTTCTTGCGGAGAACCGTAGAGGAATTTACCGGTTTCTAACACAGGTGGTATCCGTCTGTCACCCCCTCGCGTCCGGGCATCCGGTCGTCAGCCCTTGAGCGCGCCGACGAGGCCGTTGACGAAGTAGCGCTGCAGGAACAGGAACAGCGCGACGACGGGCAGGACGATGATCAGGGACGCCGCCATCACCTCGTTGTAGCGAGGCACCTCGCTCGATATCAGCGACTCCAAGCCGATCGGCAGGGTGTAGCGGGAGGGGTCGGACAGCGACACGCGCGACAGCAGGTACTCGTTCCACGTCGGCACGGCCGTGAGCACGGCGACGGTGACGTGCGCCGGCCTGGCGAGGGGCAGGTAGACGGACAGGTAGATGCGCAGGTCGCCCGCCCCGTCGCAGCGCGCTGCGTCGCGCAGCTCCCCCGGCACGGCACGGAAGGAGTTGGTCAGCAGCAGCACCGTGAGCGGCGCCGTGCCGTTCACGAACGGCAGGACCAGCCCGAGGTGCGTGCCGAGGATGCCAAGATGCTTCTCCAGCACGACCACCGGCAGCAGCATCGTGATGCCGGGGACGAACAGCAGCGAGACGAACATCCAGAACAGCGCCCGCCGCCCCGGGAAGTCGAGCACGGCGAAGGCGTAGGAGGCCAGGCTGTAGACCACGAGCACGCCCGCGACCGTCAGCCCGGTGACCTTCAGGCTGTTGAGGAAGTAGTCGAAGAAGTGCAGCCGGCTCCACGTGGACGTCAAGGTGGCGAGGGTCGGCGCCTCGGGGATCAGCCCGCCGCCGCGCAGGATCTCCAGCCGGTCCTTGAAGGCACCCGACACCATCCACAGGAACGGGTAGAGGCTGACCAGGGCGTAGCCGGCCAGCCCGGCGTACGCCAGGAGCCGGGCCGTGCGGGAGCCGCTCATCGCACCGCCCTGATCATCGCACCGCCCTGAGCAGCCGCGCGTTCACGAGCGTCAGCAGCAGCGCCGCCGCGAACAGCAGCCAGCCGAGCGCACTGGCCAGTCCCAGGGTCTGGGCCAGACCCTTGAAGAACGACAGCCGGTAGGCCATCAGTCCGAGGACGTCGCTGTGCCCGCCCGGCCCGCCGCGCGTCATGACCAGGAAGACCTGGAAGCCGTGCAGCGCGTCGCGGATGCCGAGCAGCACGATCGCGGCCGTGATCGGCCGCAGCAGCGGCCAGGTCACGTGGCGCAGCACATGACGCGGCGCGGCCCCGTCGAGTTGCGCCGCCTCGGGCAGGTTCGGGTCGATCGCCTGCAGGCCGCTCAGGTAGAGCAGGGTCGCGACCGGCACGCTCGACCAGACGAGGACGACGATCAGGGTCGGCAGCGCGGTCGAGGGGTTGCCGAGGAAGCCCTGCGGCTGCGCGAGCGATCCCAGGCCGGTGGCCCGCAGCAGGAGGTTCACCGCCCCGTCGGGCTCCAGGACGTAGCGCCAGGCGAAGTAGACGGCGATGCCCGTGGTCACGTACGGCAGGAAGTAGACCGTGCGGAACACGGCGCGTAGGCGCCCCACGGAGTTCAGCGCGACCGCCAGCGGCAGCGCGATCGCGACCGTCAGCAGGGGCACGGCCACCATGACCTGCAGCGTGTGTCCGGCGGCCCGGCGCAGCTCGGCCGCGAGGACGGGGTCGGCGTAGAGCAGGTCGAGGTAGTTACGCACACCGACCCAGATCCAGCGAGGGGTGAACCCGTTCCACTTGGCGAAGCTGAGCGCGAGCCCGCTCGCGATGGTGTAGACCCCCATCAGCAGGAACAGCGCGACGGCGGGCAGGACGAAGGCCACGCCGGTCAGCCGGGACGACCACCGGCGGGCGCCGCCGGACGCGCCCGCCGCGGTCTTCCGGGTGCGCTCCCTCAGCGTGAGGACGCTCATCCGGTGGCCTTCCACATCGAGGCCATGGCCTTGTCGAGCTCGGCCCCCGCCTGCCCGGGTGTCAGTTCCCCGAGCGGGCTCAGCCGCACCATGACGTCCCCCGGCTTGACCTGGTCGTAGTCGGACGGCTGGAAGCTCACGTCCGCGGCGTCGTACGCGCCGGCCGGCGGCCCGCTGAAGAACTTCTGCATGGCCGCGAGGTCGGGGCCGACCAGCGACTCGGCCTGCGCCCCGAGGTCGGTGGCGGGCAGGTCGAGGGACTTCCTGGCGACGGCGCCGGCGCCGGCCGGCGAGGTGAGCCAGTCGATCCACCGGACGGCGGCCCCGCGGTCCTTCGCGGTCGCCGTCAGGCCGAGCCCGGTCAGCGCGAGCGGCGACATCGAGATCTCCTTGTTCACTCCCCCGGCCGAAGGCGGGACGGGGAAGGTGAGCAGCTCGGCGGGGGACACGCCGTTCTGCGCGAGGAACGCCAGGGTGAAGGTCCCGCCGACGTCGAAGGCGGCCTTGCCCTGGGCGAAGGCGATGTCGGCCTCGTCGATGCCCAGGGTGGTCGCGCCGGGCATCCAGTACGGCGTCAGCCTGCTGTAGAGCTCCAGCGTCTCGACCCCTTCCGGCGAGGCGAAGCCCCGGGCCGCGCCCTTGGCCCACAGTGCGTGGAATCGGTCCCGTCCGAGGTAGGAGTGTGCGAGCGGCTGGTAGATCCAGTTGAAGCCGGTCTGACTGACCTTCAGACCGAGGGCCAGGCCGCCCTGCCGCGGATCGCGGGCCGTGGTGGCCTTCAGCGCGTCGAGGAAGTCCTCCCAGGTCTTCGGCGGCGTGCCGGGGGCGAGCCCGGCCGCCTTGAGCTTGTCCTTGTGGGCATAGACGATGCCGAAGGCGCCGGCCGTGAACGGCACGCTGAACCGCTGCCCGGCCGCGGCGTTCTTGAACGGGGAGTCGGCGGCCGCCTGGTCGATGCGCTGCCGGGTCAGCACGCCGCTCTCCCGGGTGGTCGGCAGGAGCCGCTGCTTCCATGCCTCGGTGACGTCGTCCCGGATGTCCTGCAGCAGGCCGGAAGCGCCCATCTCGAGGTCTTCGCCGCCGGAGTGCACCTCGAGCACGTCGGGCAGCCCGCCCGTCTGCGCGGCGCTCTGCACCTTGCTCACAAAGACGTCGTCGGGGGTCACCGCCTCGACCTTGACGGCGATCCCGGTCTCCTTGGTGAACTGCGCGGCCGCCGTCGTCAGGGCCTCCGCGTGGGACTTCTTGAACGTCCACATCGTCAGCGTCCGGTCACCTCCCCGGGTCGGCTCGCCGGTGTCGCCCGTGCAGCCCGCCGCAGCGACCGCCGCCGCCGCGAGCACGAGCGCGGGTGCGAGCAGGCGGCGGAGCCGCCCGCGTGCCACGTCCATGGATCTTCCTCTCTCCGTCGGCCTGTCCGTCCCCGCCCGGGCCCGCCGCCCGGCCCGCCCGGTGCCGCTTCCGGGCCGGCGGACAGGGGCTCCCCGCGATCCGCGGGGATGGTGTCCGGGTGGGCGACGTCGTCTCCGGGTGCCGCCGGAGGTGCACGTCACGCCTGGTTCTCGTCGTCGAGAGCGTCGTGCAAATCGTTAAGACTGATCCCGAAAGTCGCACGGGACCATCCGGGTGTCAAGGGCCGGATCAGGCGGAGCCACGTCGCACGAGGCGGGCGGGGATGACCACCTCCGCGGACGGCCCGGCGCCGCCCGACAGCCGGTCGAGCAGCCGCCGCGCGCACGCCCGGCCGATCTCCCTGGCGGGGTTGGCCATGGTCGTGAGGCCGGGCACGACCATGGCGGCCGCCTCGATGTCGTCGAACCCCATGACGGCGAGGTCCTGCGGGACGCGCAGGCCGCGGGCGCGGGCGGTGTCCAGCGCGCCGATGGCCATGACGTCGTTGGCGCACAGCACGGCGTCCGGCGGGTCCGGCAGGTCGAGCAGCGCGGCGGCGCCCCGGGCGCCGCCCGCACGGTCGAAGTCGGTGTGCACGACCAGGCTCGGGTCGGGGGGCGTCCCGGCCGCCGCGAGAGCGGCCCGGTAGCCGGCGACGCGCTCTGCGGCCGGCCCCTCGGCCGCAGGCCCGCTGACGAAGCCGATTCGCCGGTATCCCCACTCCAGGAGGTGGCGGGCCGCCTCGCCCGCCGCGCCCTCGTCGTCGCTGCGCACGACGTCGACGCCGTGCTGCGCGAGCCTGCCGCCGAGCCGTACGACGGGGATACCGGCCTCGATGGCGGGCGCCAGGTCCTCGGCGTGGGTATGGAACACGGCGAACGCCAGCCCGTCGACCTGCCGGGCGATCATCCGCTCGATCGCGGCCCGCTCCCTGCGCCGGTCGCCGTCGGTGTTGCTGATGATCTGCTCGTAGCCCGCGGCGCCGAGCACGTCCTGCATGCCGCGGGCGAGCGCCGGATAGAACGGGTTGGTGATGTCGGGGATGGCCAGCCCGATCGTCTGGCTCCTGCTGGTGCGCAGGCCGCGGGCGAGCGCGTTCGGCCGGTAGCCGAGCTGCTCGATCGCCTCGAGCACCCGCCGCCGGGTGTCCTCGGCGACCGGGCGGCGGCCGTTGAGCGCGTGGGAGACGGTCGTCGCGCTCACCCCGGCGAGCCGCGCCACGCCCCGGATGCTCGGCCGCTGCCCCCTCACCGCCGGAGAGCCGGGGGCGGGCTCTGCGGGGGTTTCCCCTGCGGGAGTCACGGGGCCTCGATCCCGCCGTCCGGCCGCCTCACCCGCGCCGCCCACCGCTCGTGCAGGTGGGTGAGCGGGGGATGCCGGGCGGCCGCGGCCTCGTCGACGTCGATGCCCCATCCGGGCCGCTCGCTGGGGTAGAGGTAGCCGTTCACCGGACTGATGGTCCCGGGGAAGACCTCGTGCACCGCCTCGGGGTAGACGTGCCCCTCCTGGATCTGGAACGCCGGGGACGTGACGTCGAGGGCCACGTTGGCCGCCGCGCCGATCGGTGACACGTCCGCGGGCGCGTGCCAGGCCGTGCCCACCCCGGTCAGCTCGCACAACGCCACCAGCTTGCGCGCCGGGGTGAGGCCGCCGACCGCGGAGACGTGCAGGCGCAGCAGGTCGACCCCACCGTCCCTGACCAGGCGGGCCGCGTCGGCGACCGAGGCGACCTGTTCCCCCGCCGCGATCGGCATCGGCGCCGCCTCGCGCACCTCCGGCAGCCGGTCGTACAGCTCCGGCGGGATCGGATCCTCCAGGAAGAACAGGCGGTACGGCTCGAGAGCCCGCGCCAGCGCCACGGCCTGTTTGACGGTGAGCCGGGAGTGCACGTCGTGCATCAGGCCGGGATCCTCCCCCAGCTCGGCCCGGGCCCGCTCGAACAGCTTCGGGGTCTCCCGCAGGTAACGCTGCACGTCCCAGCCGTCCGGGTACGGCGAGGCGGGATAGCCGCCCGGAGATCCGGGCGCGCCGTAGTTCCCGAGCCCGGGCGCCCCCGTCTGCAGCCGGACATGGCGGTAGCCCTCCGCCAGGATCGCGGCCGCGTGCTCGATCGTCTCCTCCACGGTCGCCCCGCCCGCGTGCAGGTAGGTGTCGGCCGCCGCGCGCACCCTGCCGCCGAGCAGCTCGTACACCGGCATGCCGGCCCGCTTGCCGGCGATGTCCCACAGCGCCTGGTCCACCCCTGACAGCGCGCTGTTGAGCACCGGCCCGCCGCGCCAGTAGGAGGACAGGTGGACCATCCGGGTGATGTCCTCGATGTCGGCGGGGTGCCTGCCGGTCAGCATCGGCCCGACGTGCCGGTCCACCGCGGCCGCCACGGCGTGGAAGCGCTGGGTGAAGGTGGCGCAGCCCAGGCCGTACAGACCGGGGTCGTTGGTGTCGACGCGGACGACGACCAGCGGCACTCCTTCGGGGGCCGTCACGATCGACCGGACCGCGGTGATCCGCAGGCCGTCGCGGGCCGGCCAGGGGGCCTGCGTCTCCGGCATGACCGCCGCGCCGTCGAGGGGGCGGGTCACGACGCCTCCCCGGCCGGAACGGGCTCGTACAGGTGCTCGGCGGTGAAGCCGAGCAGGGTCTCGGCCGCCGTCAGGTCCACCGGCGCGGTCCTGCCGGGCAGCGGGGCGCGCCGTTCCACGGCCGGGTGGAAGCGGGCCAGCAGGTCCTCCGTCCGCTGCGGGGCGAGCGTCACGGGGGCGGTCACGAAGACGACCCGGAAGCCCTCGACCGGCCGGACCAGCGACAGCCAGGCGGCCCGTGCCGCGTCGCGAGTGTCCAGGTAGGTCCACAGCTCGCTCGCGCCGCGCCCCGGGTCCTCGGCGTATCCGGCCGCCCTCTCGTCCAGCTTGTCCCCGGGACCGCCGAGCAGCGGGTAGCGCAGCGCGACGACCGTCATGTCGTGGCGGCGGGCCATCATGGCGGCGGTCGTCTCGTCCACCTGCTTCGACAGCCCGTACGGATCCTCCACCTGCAACGGCAGGGCCTCGTCCACCGGCACGTACGCCGGGTGGAGCGGCCGCGCCGCCCACGGCAGGCCGAGGGCGCTGAAGCTGCTCGCGACGACGGCCCGGCGGACGCCGGCCGCGCCCGCCTCCTCCAGCACGACGAACGTCGCCCCCACGTTGCCCAGGAACACCTCCTCCGGGGTGCCGAGGGTGGGTGCGGGGATCGCCGCGAGGTGGATCACGGCGTCGACGCCGTCGAGCGCCTCGCGCACCGCCTCCGGGTCGTCGGCGCGCCCGGCGACGACGCGGTCCGCCCTCAGGTCGCCGGGATCGCGCAGGTCCAGTGCGCTGGCCGGCACGCCCTCCCGGGCGAGCAGGTCGAGCGTCGCACGGCCCACCCGCCCGGCGGCGCCCGTCACCAGGACCCGGCGCGGCAGTTCCGCCATGTGCCCCCCACTTCTGTCCGTTGACCCGCAAAACGTTTTGTGTACCGTGAGAGCAGCATGCGTGCGCCCGGCGACGGGAGTCAAGGCGATAATCGCCGACCGTCGATCGCTGCTTACATCCGACCTCTCTGTTTTCCACATTGTGAACGATCACAACAAATCGGGACATCACAGGCCCTTGACGGACAGAAACATCCGATGTTAACTGCGGCTGACAGTCCGGAGACCGCGGTTGTGCGCCACCTCGTGCCGGAGGCGGCGCGCGAAGCCCCCGGGCTGTGACACACGGGGAGAGGCCCGCGCGGCGCCGATCCGGTCGCCGACAGCCGGCACGGCACCGCGCGGCCTCTCCACCCCGTGATTCCCGTCCTCACTCACCGCCGCACCGACTCCCCGTCTCCCGCCGGACCGCGGGAGGCGGATCCGCCATGCCGCGACGCGTCCACCCGTCAGGGGGCGGCCACCATCACGAAAGGGTGAGCCATGTGATGAGGCTCCTGCGGCTCCTGCCGCTGCCCGCGCTCCTCGCGGGGTTGCTGACCGGCGGGGTCGCCGCCCCGGCGCGCGCCTCGGCTGCCGACGCCGCCTTCGACCAGGCGAGCGGCACGCTGAACGTCGACTACGCGAGCTACCTGTCCAAGCACGACGTCGTCTACAACCGGCCCAACACCAACCCTCTGTACGGCCTGACCGTGGGCAACGGCCGCACCGGCGCCATGGTGTGGAGCCAGAACGGGCTGACGATGCAGACGTCAGGGGTCGACCTGTCCGAGCAGTCCGCGTACGCCGCCGGCCTGGTGAACCTGGCGACCACCCCGGCGATGGACTCGGGCTACTCCACCTACCAGCAGCGGCTGTCCCTCTATGACGGCACTCTGGTCACGAAGTACGACGACGACCGGACCGTCACCGTCATGGGGTCGCCGAACTCCGAGGTGATGGGCATCCATGTGGACGACGCGCGTGGCGGCGTGTCCGGTGTGACCCTCACGCTGAGCATGTGGGACCCCGCCACCGTCACCAACAGCGGCGACGTGCCCGATCTGAACACATGGAGGACGATCTCCACGTTCGCGGACGCCGGCGTCGCCGGGCTGAGCCGGGGGCAGTCCGATCCGAACGGCTTCGGCTACACGCTGGCGGCCACGGTCGAGGGCGCGAGCTTCTCCACCCAGGTGGTCGACTCGCGGACGGTCCGGCTGACCGTCACGCCGGCCTCCAGCTACACGATCTGGTTCACCGCGGCGAGCCGGATCAACGCCCCCGGCCGCGACTCCGTGGCGCAGGCCCGCACCCAGCTGAGCTCGGTCAGGTCGGCCGGGTACGCCACCACGTTCACCGGCTACAAGAACTGGTGGCACGCGTTCTGGGCCAGGTCGTTCGTGCAGTACTCCGGCCTGGGCGGCGACGCCGACTACCTGGAGAACGTGTACTACCTGTCCACCTACATGATCGCGGCCGGCGGCCACGGGAACTACCCCTTCCATTTCATCAACGGCGTCTTCCGGGCGACGCGGGACGAGACGAAGTGGAGCAACGCGTACTGGTACTGGAACCAGCGCGACGTCTATCTGTCCTTTCTCGCCTCCAACCACACCGATCTCATCGACCGGCACGACAACCTGTACAGCCGGAACTACGCCGCCCTGAAGGCGTACACCCGGACGAGGTACGGTGTGGACGGCCTGTGGGTGCCGGAGACCATGGGCTGGGACGGCAACGCGCGAGGCACGGTCGGCAGCGACTACACCAAGAACATCCTGTCCACCGGCTACGAGGCCGCCTACAGCATGTACATGCGGTACCGCTACACCGACGACGCGGACTACCTGCGGAACGTGGCCTATCCCTTCATGCGGGAGACCGCGAAGTTCTACTCGGCCATGCTGTCCCGCGACACGGCCACCGGCACCTACTTCATGGCGAACTCCAACTCCCACGAGACGTACTGGAACGTACGCAACGCGATCACCGACCTGGCGGCCGTGCGCAGCCTGTTCCCGCTGGCGATACGGGTCAGCGCGCAGCTCGGGGCCGACTCCGGCCTGCGGTCGACGTGGCAGGACGTGCTCGACCACCTGACGCCGTACGCCGTCTCCAACGGCGCCTACCAGCCACACCAGCCGCCCCTCTCCCAGACCCGCAACAACGAGAACGTGGCGGCCGAGCTGATCTGGCCGTACGAGGTGACCGGCATCGGCTCCCCCGACTACCAGACGGCCCTGAACACCTGGAACCAGCGGCCCTTCCCCTACGGCAACGTGTGGTCCAACGACGCCGTGCAGGCCGCCCGGCTGGGCCTCGGCGACCAGGCCTACCAGGGCATGAAGACCATGCTGCAGAAGTACCAGAACTATCCGAACGGCATGACGAACAACACCAACGGCGTCTTCGAGTATCTGGGGGTGCACCTGACGGCGCTGAACGAGTCGCTCATGCAGAGCTACAACGACAGGATCCGGGTGTTCCCGGCCGTGCCCGGCGACGCGTCGTTCGCCGGGAAGTTCACGCTCCTCGCCAAGGACGGCTTCCTCGTCAGCTCCGAGCGGGAGGCCGGTGAGGTCAAGTACGTCGGTCTGAAGAGCCTGTACGGCAAGCAGGCCACGGTCGTGAACCCGTGGAACGGCCAGCAGGCGCGGGTCCGGCGGGTGTCCGACGGCGCGATACTGACCACGGGCTCCGGGACCGAGATCACGTTCGCGACGGCCCCCGGCGCGGTGTACGTGGTCGAGCGCACGGCCAAGCCGCTGAGCTCGTACGCGCAGGCCCGGCTGACCGGCACGGCGAACCAGGGCGTGAAGACCCTGAGCGGCACCGCGTCCACACTGGGCCTGGGGGCCACGCAGAGCGGACTGGTGAACGACACCGAGCTCACCTACGACGCGAACTGGCACCACACGACGTCCCGCGGTTACGGCGACCACAACGACGACACCCACCACACGACCACGGCGGGGGCGACCGCGCGATACACCTTCACCGGCACCGGCGTCGACTACCTGTCCGAGCGCAACGGCGACATGGGCAACGTGGACGTCTACATCGACGACGTCTTCCAAGCCAACGTGAACCTGTACGTGCCGGGCGCCAGGCAGGTCCAGCAGGTCGTCTACAGCAAGACCGGCCTGGCGAACGGACAGCACACCATCAAGATCGTGAACAGAACCACCTCGGTCGGCATGGTGGACGCCCTCCGGATCCGCACGCAGCAGGGCGGCTCCCCCGCCGTCAGCCTGCGTTCCCGGGCCAACAACCTGTACGTCACCGCCGTCACCGGGTCACCGCTTGTCGCGAGCAGGTCCGGCGTCGGCGTGAACGAGCAGTTCGACCGGATCGACCTCGGCGGTGGCGACATCGCGCTGCGCGCCCGGTCGAACGGCAAGTACGTGACGGCCGAGAGCGCCGGGGCGCAGCCCCTGGTCGCCAACCGCGACGCGATCGGCCCCTGGGAGACCTTCCGGCAGGTCGCCAACCCGGACGGCACGATCAGCCTCAGGGCGCAGGCGAACGGCAGGTACGTCTGTGCCGAGAGCGGAGGCGCCCAGCCCCTGATCGCCAACCGCGACGCGATCGGCCCATGGGAGTCGTTCGACCTCGTGGCCGCCTGACGCCCTCGTGGGCCCGACGCGGAAGCGGGACCTCCGTGCCCTGCCCGCGTCGGGCCGCCCGGTCTCCCGTGTCCTCGTGAAACTTCCACCAGCAGGTGAGAGGGTGTGGCTGCTCAACGCCTATCCGCCGTACTCCGGCGAACCGCGTTCTTGTTCCCCCGCCCGGGTCTTGGCCAGCGTGATGGCCTGGCCGCGCGACGGGTGCTCCCCTCGCATCCGGCGGCCCCAGGACTTCCACGACCCCCAGGGACTCGAGAGGAGACCCGTGCGAACGCGAACGCTCCCGATCGCCCTCACCGCGGCGATCGCCCTGTCGATCGCCGCGGCCGGACAGGTGCCCGCCCTCGCGGCCGCCGACGGCCCGGCGCTGACGGTGGACACCACCACCGGGCGGCACCCCATCAGCCCGTACATCTACGGCATGAACTTCGCCGACGAGGCGCTGACCAAGGAACTGCGCCTCCCCGTACGCCGGTGGGGCGGCAACGCGACGACCCGCTACAACTACCTGTACGACACCAGCAACCGCGCCTCCGACTGGTACTTCGAGAACATCGCCGAGGACAACGCCGACCCGTCCAAACTGCCGGACGGCTCGACGACCGACCGGTTCGTCGAGCAGGACCGGCGCACCGGCACCGACACCATCCTCACCGTCCCGCTGATCGGCTGGGTCCCCAAGGGCCGCGACGCCTCCTGCGGGTTCTCCGTCGCCAAGTACGGCCCCCAGCAGCAGACCGACCAGTGGCGTCCCGACTGCGGCAACGGCGTGAAGCCCGACGGCACGAAGATCACCGGCAACGACCCCCACGACACGAGCGTCGAAGCCGGGGCGGCGTACGTGAAGGACTGGATCGGCCACCTCACCGGCAGGTACGGCACAGCCTCGGGCGGCGGCGTGAAGTTCTACAACCTCGACAACGAGCCCGACATCTGGCACAGCACACATCGGGACGTCCACCCCGAGGGCGCGAGCTCGGTCGAACTGCGCGACAAGGCCTACCTCATCGGCGCCGCCGTGAAGGCCGCCGACCCCGGGGCGAAGACGCTCGGTCCGGTCGGCTGGGGCTGGTCCTCCTGGGACTACTCCGGCCTCGACCAGGAGACCTGCGGCCGGACGAACTGCTGGTCGAACCCCCCGGACAAGGAGGCCCGCGGCGGCCTTCCGTTCACCACCTGGTACCTCCGGCAGATGAAGAAGTACGAGGACGAGCACGGCCTGCGCGTCCTCGACTACTTCGACGAGCACTTCTACCCGCAGGCGTCCGGCGTCGCCTTCGGCTCCGGCGGCGACCCGGCCACCGACGCCCTGCGGCTGCGCTCCACTCGGGCGCTGTGGGACCCGTCGTACACGGACGAGAGCTGGATCAACACGCAGGTGCGGCTCATCCCCCGGATGAAGGAACTGGTGGCCGCCGAGTATCCGGGCACCAAGACCGCGATCACCGAGTACAACTGGGGCGCCCTCGACCACATCAACGGCGCCCTGGCCCAGGCCGACATCCTCGGCATCTTCGGCCGCGAGGGCCTCGACCTCGCCACCCTGTGGGGGCCGCCCACGGCCTCCCAGCCCGGCGCGTACGCCTTCCGGATGTACCTCAACTACGACGGCGAGGGCGGCCGGTTCGGCGAGACGGCGGTCGGCGCGACCAGCGCCGACCAGGGCAAGCTGGCGGTGTACGCCGCCGAGCGCGCCTCCGACAAGGCGCTCACGCTCGTCGTGGTGAACAAGACCGGCGACGACCTGACCAGCGAGGTCGCCGTCAAGGGACGCGACGGCGGAGCGACCGCCCAGGTCTACCGCTACGGGGCGGCCGACACGTCTGCCATCAGGCGCGACGCCGACGTGCAGGTCGGGGCAGGCGGCTTCACCGGCACGTTCCCGGCCAACTCGATCAGCACCATCGTGATCCCCGCCGGCACCGGCCCGTCGCCCTCCCCGTCGCCCTCCGCGAGCCCCAGCCCCTCTCCCAGTTCCTCGCCGACGCCGGCCGCCACCTGCACGGTGACGTACGCGGTCACCAACCAGTGGCCCGGCGGTTTCCAGGCCGGGGTCCGGATCGTCAACCGGGGGACCGCGGCCGTGAAGGGCTGGCAGCTCGGCTGGACGTACGGCAACGGGCAGACCGTGACCCAGCTGTGGGACGGCTCGTACACCCAGAGCGGATCGAAGGTCACGGTGACCAACGCCGGCTACAACGCCACGATCGCGGCGAACGGCGGCAGCGTGACCTTCGGCTTCCTCGGCCGCTGGGACAACGGCGCCAACCCCGCACCCCAGCAGTTCACGCTCAACGGCTCGCCCTGCGCGACGAGCTGACCCACCCGTCCCGGTGCCGGCCTTCCCCGGCCGGCACCGCCGGGGGTCAGTCCACCATCGCGCCCTTGTCGCGTCCGCACGCGCTGACGCCGTCGTGCCGGCCGCAGGCTCTGACGAGGGTGAAATCACGCCAGACGGCCATCGGCGAGGAGACCGCCTGGCCGTCGCGGCTCACCGGGAAGGGGCCGCACCGATGCCACGGGCCGCCACCCGGCGGCCAGACGTTCAGCCAGACCTCGTCACCCGGGCGCGTGCGGCCGGTGAGGGTCGCCCAGTAGTGCCATTCCCCGCGCGGGCCCGCGTCGCCGCGCCAGAGCGTGACGTCCACCTCGTCGCCCCACTTCCCGCTCGTCAGTGAGTACACGGGCCTGACGTTCTTCACCATCTCGGGGCTCGGCCACGGCCAGGCGCGGCAGTCGATCGGCCGATCACCGGCGGGGCCGGCGGAGGCCGCGCCGGAAGGGACGGCCAGGAGCACGGCCGCGGCGACGATCGCCGTGGTGGTCCTGCCATGCCTGGTTCGAATCACCCTGGACCTCCCCCGAGTACGGCTGCCACCCGGACGAGTATCGATGACGGTCCGTGTCCATGCAATCGCATTAGGTGAACGAACAATCAGCGCCGGTCGGGGCAAATCTTGCGGATACAGGCACTAGAACGGCCAAAAAGCAATCATTGACCGGCATTTGACAAAAAGTTACATTACGTCGGCAGATCGGGGGTTCGGGCGCTCGAAGGGAGACCCTCCTCATGGTGCGACGATTCCTGATCACCACGGCGGCGGCCGTGCTCGTCCTCGTCTGGGGCGTTCCGCCGGCCGCCCACGCGGTGGACGGGACCAGGACGCCCGGATCGCCCTCCTACACGGTCACCTTGACCAGCAACGCCTCGGGCAGCACGTGGACGGGACACGAGAGCGTCACCTTCGCCAACCCGTCGGCGGACCCCCTGACGGAGGTCTACCTCCGCCTGTGGGACAACTACCACGGGGCATGCCCGTCCACGCCGGTCACCGTGACCAACGTGACCGGGGGCACGCCGTCCCCGCTCTCAGTCTCCTGCACCGCGATGAAGATCGCCCTGCCTGCCCCGCTCGCCCAGAACCAGAGCGCCTCGATCGGGTTCGACCTCAGCATCGTCGTGCCCAGCGGCGCCGACCGGTTCGGGCGCGACGGGTCCTACAACTTCATCGGCAACGCGCTGCCGGTCCTGGCGGTCCGCGACGCGAGCGGCTGGCACCTCGACCCCTACAGCAACAACGGCGAGTCCTTCTACGCGCTGACCAGCGACTACTCGGTGACGCTCGACCACCCGACGTCGCTGCTCGTGCCCGCGACCGGCACCTCCGTCGACACGCCGGGAGCGTCCGGTCGTACGATCACCACGGCGACCGCGCAGAAGGTCCGCGAGTTCGCATGGGCGGCCGGGCCGTTCGTCAAGACCACGAGCACCACCACGACGGGCGTCGTCGTGAACGTCTACCGGGTGAGCTCGATCAGCTCCGGCAGCGCGAGCTCGATGATGACCACCGCGAAGAACGCGCTCGTCGCACACGCGGGACGGTTCGGCGCCTACCCGTACGGCGAGGCGGACGTGGTGCTGGACAACAACTTCTGGTTCGGCGGCATGGAGTACCCGGGCTTCGTGCTCGACGTGGTCAGCTCCACCGCGCTCGCCCACGAACTGGCCCACCAGTGGTGGTACGGGATCGTCGGCGACGACGAGTACGCCAGCCCGTGGCTGGACGAGTCGTTCACCGACTACGCCACCGACCTCTACAACGGCCTCTCGGGCACCAACTGCTGGAACAGCGTCTCCTGGCAGTCGTCGGCCGAGAAGATCAGCAACTCGATGGCCTACTGGGACGCCCATTCGAGCCGGTACGGCACCGTCGTCTACACCTACGGCAAGTGCGCCCTGCACGACCTGCGGCGCACGATCGGCACGACGGCGATGCAGAACCTGCTGAAGAACTACGCCGCGGCCCACTGGTACGGGGTCTCGACCACCGCGGAGTTCAAGGCCGCCGCCCAGGCCGCCACCTCCGTCGACCTGTCGTCGTTCTGGACCACCCACCGCATCGACGGCTGAGTTCACCGGGCGTCCCGCTCCCGGCCGGGAGCGGGACGGCTCGCGTCGCTCCGATCCCGGCGGTCCGGTGTCGCACACGCCGGACGCGATGACGGGGTTGGCGGGCTCCGGCCGCCTATCCTGGCCCAATGAAGATCGGCAAGCTGGTCGGCGGTGTCCTCCTGGCGGTCCTCCTCCCGGGATGCTCGGCCGAGGGCGCATCGCCCACGGACGCTCTGAAGGTGAGCACCCCGGCCTTCGCCGAGGGCGCCAGGATCCCCAGGAAACACGTGTGCGCGCGGCAGGGAGGTCAGGACGTCTCGCCCCCGCTCACCTGGAGCGGTGTTCCCGCCTCCGCTCGCGAGCTGGCGATCGTGGTGGACGACCCGGACGCTCCCGGCGGGACGTACATCCACTGGATCGTGACCGGCATCCCCGTCACCGTGACGAGCGTGCCCGAGGGCCGCGCCCCGGGGAAGGTCCTGCCGGGCAGCGACGGCAAGGCCGCCTACGCGGGGCCCTGCCCGCCGAGTGGAGTGCATCACTACCACTTCATCGTGTACGCGCTGCGCGGCCCGATCACGCCGGGCGGCGACGCGACAGCGGTGCACCAGCGGATCAAGGACGCGGCGATCGCCTCGGGCGAGACCGTCGGCACCTGGGGTGGCTGACAGGCGAATCCCCGGCCTCGCCGGGTGTGGCGCGTCCGGGGATTCCGTGTGAGGTTCTACCTGGTCAGGAGGCGTAGGTGGTGACCTTCCACAGATAGCCGTCCGGGTCGCTGAAGTAGCCGAAGTACCCGCCCCACTAAGCGGGGGCCGCCTCCCGGAAGGGGGATTTCGCCGCCCTGCTCGATCTGCTCGATCCGGACGCCGTGGCCGGCGAGATCCGCGGCGCCGAGGCGGTGGCGGCCTTCTTCTCCGGACGAGCTCAGGCCGCCCGGCTCGCTCTGGTCGACGGCGTTCCGGCGGCCGTCTGGTCGCACCGCGGCCGGCCGAAGGCCGTCTTCACGTTCGCCGTCAGCGGCGGGAAGATCACCCGCATCGCCGTCGACGCCGCTCCGGAGCGGGTCAGAGTTCGAGGACGAGGCGGCCGGACCGGGCCCGCGACACGCAGATGAACATGACGTCCCCGGCCTCGCGCTCCTCCTCGGTGAGCAGGTGGTCGCGGTGGTCGGGGACCCCGCCGAGGACCGCCGTCTCACAGGTGCCGCAGGTGCCCTCGCGGCAGGACGACAGCACCGCGACCCCCGCCTCCTCGACCACCTCCAGGATCGAGCGTCCCGCCGGCACGGTCAGCGTCGTTCCGGTCAGGACCAGCTCCACCTCGAAGGCGCCCTCCGCCGTACTCTCCGCCGTGCCCGCGCCGTTCCGGGCCGCGGGCACGAAGCGTTCCACGCGCAGCGCTCCCTTCGGCCAGGAGGCGCACCGCTGCTGGGCCGCCGCCAGCAGCGGCTCCGGTCCGCAGCAGTAGACGAGGGTGTCCGCACGCGGGACGCCGAGCAGCGCGTCGAGGTCGAGCAGGCCCGTCTCGTCCTGCGGGCACAGTTCCACCCGGCCCGGGTGCTTCCGGACGAGCCGGTCGGCGAACGCCATCGAGGCCCGGGTGCGCCCGCCGTACACCAGCCGCCAGTCGGATCCGCGCCGCGCCGCCTCCTCGATCATGGGCAGGATCGGGGTGATACCGATGCCGCCGGCCACGAACAGGTAGCGCGATGACTCGGCGAGGCCGAAGCGGTTGCGGGGACCGCGCACCCGGATCGTGTCGCCCTCGGCGAGCCGGTCGTGCACGTACGCGGAGCCGCCCCGCCCGCCGGGCTCCCTGAGCACCGCCACCTGGAAGACCGAGGGATCGCCGGGGTCGCCGCACAGCGAGTACTGCCTGACCAGTCCCGGGCCGAGCAGCAGGTCGACGTGGGCGCCCGGCGTCCAGGCGGGCAGCGGGCCGCCGTCGGGGCGGACGAGGCTCAGGAGGACGACTCCCTCGGCGACGGGCACCTTGCCCGCCACCTTCACGTCGAACTCCGGTTCGGTGACGGGCATGGTCGCCGAGGCTTCCTTTCCGGTGGGTGGTCGTCTCAGACGAGCGCGGCGGCCGGGGCCGGGGAGTCGTGTGCCTCCACGGGGCGGGGCCGGTGGCCCTCGGGGTGGCCGAGCAACCAGTCCCACAAGGCCACCGGGTCCTCGAACTCGCGCTCCGCCCCGCAGAAGCAGGAGGCGTGCAGCCGGTCCGTACCCGGCAGCCAGCGGATGCGGTAGACGGTGCGGCCGGCCCGCGCGCCGGCGTCGTCCGCGCTCATCGGGCGGCGGCCTCCGGTCGTACGGCGCCGGCCGCGGCCATCCGGGCGAGGAGGCGGCGGGCGGCCAGCCCGCCGGTGTCGATGTTCACCGACAGCTCCTGGTATCGGTCCGGCTCCGCGGCGAGGACCTGCTCCAGCGTGTTGAGCGCGGCCACGTCCTGCAGCACGACGGTGCGGTTGCTGTCCCGCAGGAAGTCCGAGACCTTCTCGTCGTCGAGCGCGAAGTCGCGTGCCACCGCCCAGAAGTCGTACGTGGTGTTCTCCGTGGACGGGGTGATCGCGTACACGACCTCGACGTGGAAGGCGTGCGGGTCCGTGCCGTCGTCGGCGGGCGGGGGCGACCCGACCGGGGCGACCCGGCTGTGCAGCAGGTACAGGCACGGCGGGTGATACTCGATGTCCTGCCAGCGGGTGATCCGGCCCTTGATGCCGGTCGACTCGGCGTAGAACGGCGGGCAGGCCGCGTCGTCCATGTGGCGGCTGACGTAGACGACGCCCGCGTCCTCGTCCACCTCCGTCGTGATCGGGGTCTCGGCCACCTCCGGAGTGCCGATGTACCCGCCGTGCAGGTACGTCTCGTGGGACAGGTCGAGGAGGTTGTCCACGAGCAGGCCGTAGCGCGCGTTCAGCGGCTCCATCCCGCACACCGTGGCGTACTCGGGCGAGACGAGCCAGGGCGCGCGCGGCGGCAGCGTGCCGCCCGGCTCGCGGTCGCCGATCCACACCCAGACGAACGAGTCCTGCTCGACCACCGGATAGGTGCGCAGCCGCGCGGTGCGCGGAATGCGCTGCTGCGCGGGCACGGCGACGCAGACGCCGTCCGGGCCGTAGGTGAAGCCGTGGTAGCCGCAGACCACGCGGTCGCCGACCAGGTGGCTGGGGGATTCCGACAGGGGGAACCGGCGGTGCACGCAGCGGTCGGCCATCGCCACCGCCCGCCCGTCCTCGGTGCGGTAGAGCAGGATCGGCTCGTTCAGGATGGTGCGGCCGAGCTGACGGCGGCCCACCTCGTGGCCGTAGGCGGCCACGTACCACTGGTTGCGCGCGAACTCGGTGACGATCACAGGTCACTCCTCGGGGTCGGCGGGCAGAGGCCGCCTGCGCAGGTCGGGTTTGCGGATCTTGCCGGAACCGGTCTTCGGCAGCGCGTCGACGACGTCGACGTAGACCGGGATCTTGTACTTCGCGAGCCGGGGGCGGAGGAAGTCGCGCAGTTCGCCGGGGGTGACGGCGGCGCCGGAGCGCGGCACGACGAAGGCGCGGCCGACCTCGCCCCATTTGTCGTCGGGCACCCCGACCACGGCGGCCTCCGCCACCGCCGGGTGCTCGAAGATCGCGGCCTCGATCTCCGCCGGGTAGACGTTCTCGCCGCCGGAGATGTACATGTCCTTCACCCGGTCCACGACGTGGAGGTGGCCCTCGTCGTCCAGGGTGGCGATGTCGCCGGAGTGGAACCAGCCGCCCTCGGCCAGCGCGGCGGCGGTCGCCTCCGGATCGCGCCAGTAGCCGGGGGTGACGTTCGGCCCCTGCACGAGCACCTCGCCCGGCTCGCCGGGCGCCACGGGGGTGAGGTCGGGCCGGACGACGCGCACGTTCGCGAAGAACACCGGGACCCCGGCGGAGCCCACCTTTCGCACGCTCTCGCCCGCCTCCAGGAAGGTCGCGCCCGGGGAGGTCTCGGTCATCCCGTAGCCCTGGCAGAAGACCAGGCCCCGTTCCTGGTAGGTGCGGATCAACGCGACCGGGATGGCCGCGCCTCCGGACATGAGGGTGCGCAGCGAGGACAGGTCGGCGCCGGGCCACCGGGGCGACCGCGCGAACGCGGCGAACATCGCGGTGACCCCGAACATCCAGGTGACCCGGTGCTTCTCGATGAGGTCGTAACACCGCTCGACGTCCCACGACGGCATGATGACCGAGGTCCCGCCCTTGAGGAAGGTCGGCAGCAGGGTCTGGTTCAGGGCCGCCACGTGGAACAGCGGCGCGCTGATCAGCGTGACCTCGGTGCTCGCCACGTCCACGCCGATCAGGACGTGGAAGCAGTTCCACGCCAGGTTGGCGTGGCTGAGCATGGCGCCCTTGGGCCGTCCGGTGGTGCCTGAGGTGTAGAGGATGAGGGCGATGTCGTCGAGCGCCACCGGGGTGTCGATCGGTGTGGGGTCGCCCTGCGACAGCCAGGTCTCGTAGTGCCGCTCCCCCTCCGCCGGGGACCCGAGCGCCACGACCGTGCGCAGGCCCGGGAACCCGGGGAGATCGCGGACCGCCGCCGCACACTGTTCCGCGCATTCCGGCGCGTAGACGAGGACCGACGCGCCCGAGTGCTCGAGCATGTACGCGATCTCGGGCGCGGCCAGCCGGAAGTTCAGCGGCACGAAGATCCCGCCGAGCACGTGGGTGGCGAACATCGTCTCGGCGAAGGCGACGTGGTTGGGACCGAGGTAGGCGACCCGGTCCCCCGCCCGCACCCCCGCGTCACGCAACCGCGACGCGAGCCTCGTCGTCCGCTCGTGGACCTCCGCGTAGCTGAGCGGCCGGTCCTCGTACACGAACGCGGTGCGGTTCGGGCTCATCTGGGCCCGGCGGGCCGGCCAGCCTCCCAGTCCGGCGTTGCGCATCGATGGCACCCCTCGTCAGGCGGAGGACGGTTTCGCCGTGTCCGCGACGCGGCCGGACGCGGGCACGGCGGTGGTGACCGAGGCCAGGTCGTGGCGGCTGGTCTCGCGCAGCGCCAACACGCAGACCACGGTCAGCAGGCAGCAGGCGGCGATGATCACCGAGATCGTCGTCGTCCCGCCCCCGGTCGACGCGTCGAGCTGGGCGAACAGCAGCGGCGCGAGACCGGCGCCGAGACCGGCGATCTGGTAGCCGAGCGAGGCTCCCGTGTAGCGGCTCCCGGTGGCGAACAGCTCGGTGTACAGCGCCGCGAGCGGGCCGTACATCAGCGGATGGACGAGCGACTGGCCGAGCACGAGCGCGACGGCGAGCACGGCGGTGCTCCCGGAGTCCACCATCGGGAAGAGCGCGAAGCCGTACGCCGCCATGAGCACCGCGCCGGCGAGCACCACCGGCCGGCGCCCGACCCGGTCGGACAGCGCCGACCAGCCGACGATGCCCAGCACGGCCAGCGCGGACGAGAGCGTGAGCGCGTTCAGCACCGCCTGCCGGGCGAAGCCGGCGCGCACGCCGTATGCGATGAGATAGGTGGTGAGGGTGCCCTGGGCCACGAACGCGGACAGTCCGACGCCGACCCCGAGCAGGAGGGCCTTCGGGTGGTCGCGGAACACGTCCAGCAGCGGCACCCGGGACACCCGCTCCCTGGCGGCTTCGAACACCGGGGTCTCCTCCACCCGCAGCCGGACGAACAGGCCGACCGCCAGCAGCACGATGCTGATCAGGAACGGCACCCGCCACCCCCAGCTCAGGAACGCCTGCTCGCCCATGACGGCGGCCGTGCCGCTGAGCACCGCCGTGGACAGCACCATGCCGAAAGGGGCTCCGGCGTTGGTGAAGCTCGCCCACAGGCCGCGCCTGCCGGTCGCGTGCTCGGCGGACATCAGCACCGCGCCGCCCCACTCGCCGCCGACGGCGACGCCCTGCAGGACCCGGAGCACGACGAGCGCGATGGGCGCGAGGCTGCCGATCTGCGCGTAGGTGGGGAGCAGGCCGATGAGGAAGCTGGCGACGCCCATCAGGGTCATGGTCAGCACGAGCATGCGCTTGCGTCCCAGCCGGTCGCCGTAGTGACCGAAGACGACGCCGCCGAGCGGTCGCGCCAGGTAGCCGGTGGCGAAGGTGCCGAAACTGGCGACCGTCGCCGTGAGCGAGTCGAGGGAGGAGAAGAAGACCTTGTTGAAGACCACGGCCGAGGCCGTGGCGTACAGCAGGAAGTCGTAGTACTCGATGACGCTGCCCAGGAAGCTGGAGGCCACCGCGCGGCGGAGCTGAATCGGGCTGGGGGGTGCGACTGACAGGTTCGGCATGACCGAGCTCCTCGTCCGGGAGCGAGCTGAGACTCTCGCCTTCTCGTCCGGAGGTTAGGCAGATTTCTAACGGAGGTCAAGACTTTGCCCAATATGGATGCCCTCGGGCCGGTCCGGGCCACGGGCCTCGGCCTCCATTCCGGCCTACCCCGCCCGGCCGCGGTGCCCACGGGCCACAGGCGCGCCGTGCCGCGACTACCGGAGAGACGCAGGTCACACTCGCCCGCTGTCATATCCGCGCCGGGTCGTCTGTCTAGGGGGTGGAACAGCAGACAACCGCAGAAAGAACGGAAAGACATCATGAGCAAGGTCTGGTTCGTCACCGGCTCGTCTCGCGGTCTGGGCCGCAACTTCGTCGAGGCTGCGCTGTCCCGCGGCGACAAGGTGGCCGCGACCGCGCGGAACACCGCGAGCCTTGACGAGCTCGTCGCCGCCTATGGCGACGCGGTGCTCGCACTCGAACTGGACGTGACCGACAAGGCGGCCGTCTTCGAGAGCGTGAAGCGGGCCAAGGAGCACTTCGGCCGTCTCGACGTCATCGTGAACAACGCCGGCTACGCCCAGATCGGCGCGCTCGAGGAGCTGACCGAGCAGCACCTGCGCGACCAGTTCGAGACCAACCTGTTCGGCGCGGTGTGGGTGATCCAGGCCGCGCTGCCCTACCTGCGCGAGCAGGGATCGGGACACGTCATCCAGATGTCCTCGGCCGCCGGGCTCATCGCGATGCCGCTCGGCGGCGCGTACCAGGCCTCCAGGTGGGCTCTGGAAGCCCTGGGCGAGACCCTCGCCCACGAGGTGGCGGACTTCGGCGTCAAGGTGACCGTGATCGAGCCCGGCGGCTTCGCCACCCGGTCAGGCAAGAACCCCGATCCCCTCGACAACGGCCACGTGGCCGAGCCCGACCCGATCTACGACGGTCTCCGCCGTCGCCTCGCCGCGTTCGCGGGAAAGCAGCCCGCCGGCGACCCGGCCGCCGCGGCCCGGGCACTTCTCAAGATCGTCGACTCCGACAACCCGCCGCTGCGGGTGCTCTTCGGCCAGGGCTTCTACCCGATGCTCCAGCAGGTCTACGCCGACCGGCTCAAGACCTGGGCCGACTGGCAGGATCTTTCGAGGGAGGCTCAGGGCAAGCTCGATCAAGAAGATCGGTGACGAGCCGAGACCCCGCTCCCCCTTTCGGTGAACGCCGGTGGCGACGTGGACCAGGACGGCCGCCGCCCGCCCGTCGAGGCGATTGGGCGGCGGCCGTACCTGATCGTGCCGGCGCGCGGCCTCAGCCGGCCGCCTTGCGCTCGCGCAGCAGTTCGCGCGCCTGCAGGAACGGCGCCCGCAGGAAGGCCAAGTGGTCCTCCTGCCCGTGCCGGTGGCAGACCTGGCCGGGCCACAGACGCCGGCTGCGCTCGTCGATGTACGCGAGGGAGCCGTCGACGAGGTTCAGCATGTGGTCGACCGTGGCCGCGTCGAAGCGGGCGTACTCCTCGCCCGTGCGCAGGTAGACCGGAGACGTGTGCGCCATGATCGGCCTGGCCCACACGTCGTGGTGCCGGGCGACGTCGGCGCCCGGCCCATAGCAGCGCGCGGCGATCCAGCTGTCCTCGGTCACGGGCACGTCCGCGGTCAGTTCGAGCACGCGGCCGGGAGTGTCGATCCGGCGCTCGGCGACGACGTGGCCGTTGACCACGATCTCGAGCCGGTCGACGTCGAAGATCGACTGAACGCGGGCCTCGACGCGTACGGTTCCGCTCGCGGGCACGCGGGCGTCCTGGCCCGGCCGGCGGCCGTCCACGTCGAGCCACAGGAGCGGGCCGCTGGTGACGAAGGTCGCGCCCGCACGGACGGCCCGGCACCAGGCCCAGTAGTCGAACTCCTCGTCCGCGGGCACGTGCGCGTAGGTGCGGATGAGGCCGATCGGCACCTCGCTGCTCATCTTGTCGGTGCCGCCCACCAGGGTGATCCGGTAACCGGCGTTGAGGTAGCGGTAGTACTCCTGGATGTTGTACTGGTCGTAGGCGATCATCTCGACGGCGTCGAGCCTGCCGGTGGCGAGCAGGGCCGCGGCCTCGCCGTTGGGCACGGGGAAGTGCGCCAGCACGACGGTGCCGCCCTGTTCGTGGCATTCGTCGGCCCAGTGGGACAGCGTGGTCTCCAGGCCGCCGCCGAGCTCCGACTCCTCGGCGCCGCCGGTGCACCACGGCATGATCGGGCGGCGCAGGCCGAGCAGGTTGATGTGGCCGAGCATGCCGCTGCGGTTCTCCTGGCCGGCGAACACGTGCGTGTGGCCGTCATGAGAGGTGTGCGGGCGTCCGGTGAACTCCTCGGTGTTGGTGAACAGATGCCCCCACTGGCTGAGCAGCAGGTTGGTGACCCGGACGTCCTCGCCGCGGGCCTCCAGCTCCGCGCCGAGGGTCGAGACGAAGTGCACGTGGGTGTCGCCGCTGTACCAGCCGTCGGCGGCCAGGTCCGTCACTCTGGCCAGGGTCAGCTCGAGCTCGGTCTGGCCCGGCCGGATCGTGACCGTGGTGCGCAGCGGCTCGTACTCGAACCCGCGAGCCGCCTCGACCGTGACCTCGCCCAGCGGCAGCCAGCCCTCGCAGGTGCCGTCGACGTAGGAGTAGGTCGTGGTGCCGAGGCGGACGTCGCCGCCGATGTCGAGGTTCCAGGTGTTGCCGTCGGAGTTGATGTGCCCGTGGTGGCCGTGCGGCGGGTAGGGCACCCCGTCGGCGGAACGGAAGTGGATGCGGCACGGGACCGGCTCACCGGTGGCCGCGTCCCTGACCGTGGTGCGCACCCAGGCCCGCCCGGCGTCGGGGACGCGCCAGGTGACCCCGCCGTCGCTGTGCCGCCCGGCGGTGAGCAGTTCCTCCCAGCCGCAGGCGCTGATCACCGTCTCCCCGCGGGTGAGCGTCAGCCGCGCCGACGGGGTGGCGGTGACGCGTACGTAGCCCTGGTGGTGCTCCCCCGCCGGCGTCCCCCAGGCCGGCGTCTCTCCTGGGGCCACGTCGCCGGAGCCGACCGTGCGGTAGACGTAGGTCGCCGATCCCCGGTCGACGGTCACCGCCAGGTCCTCCGAGATCGGCCCCGCCGACGGGCCGAGGTCGAGCAGGACGTCGCGCCACACCGTACGCCCGAAGGGGTCCTCGTCGAGCTCGCTGACGGTGAGCGCGCCGACGAGGATGGCCGGGCCCGCCGAGTGGATCTCCAGGACGCGGACCGTCTTCTCGGGCCGGGGGTTGCGGCAGGGCCACAGGTAGAACCGGTAGGGCAGGACGTACGGCGACCGGGCCTGCGGGTCGTCGATGTCCACGAACCGCGCCCCGGCGGCGTCGAACCGCCCGTGGGTGCGCGGCATGAGCCGGTGCTGGGCGTCGGGGACGGCCAGGAACGGGGTCTGCCCCCAGTCGAGCGGGATGGCGCGGTCGCTCCACAGCCGGGGCGTGGGCCCGATCTCCAGGCGCTGGCGCACCGGCAGCCGCTCGGTGGTCCCGTCGTCGTAGACGAGGGTGTAGTGCCCGCAGAGCTGACCGGCCATCTGCCCGTCGAACAGGTCCGGGGACTCCAGGGCGTGGGCGACCACCATCCACGTGAACGCGCGGTCCACCTCGACCGTGACGGTCGCCGGGTCCGGGCCGCCCACGCGCAGCAGCGCCGCGCCCGCGTTCCCCTCGTCGCCGAACAGGAACGGCAGGCCGTAGAGCGTACGCGGCCCGAGCGGATAGGAGTCGCCGTCGTCGAGTACCGAGCGCGGCGCGTTCAGCACGCCGGCCAGGTCGAGCGGCAGGTAGCCCCGGCAGCCGCCGGGCGATGACGTGTCGTGATCAGGCATTTCCGATGGCGGGCTCTCTCCGCCCCGCGGGCGGTTCGTCGACGGACGTCTGGGCCAGCCCGGCGTAGAGCCGGGGTGCGCGGGCCCGCAGATACAGGGCCCTTGCCACGCCGGCGACGACGGCGGCCACGCCGAGACCGACGATCAGGATGTTGGTGGTGGTGCCGGCGCCGGTCAGCAGCGGCAGGTTGCTCAGGACGAGGAAGAGCACGACGGCCAGGGCGGCGAAGCTGAGCCCGGGAGCGATCGTGGTCCGGAAGATCCCGGCCTGGGGCGCCTGCCTGCGCAGGAAGCGGATGATCGCCAGGGAGCAGAACGCCCACAGGCAGATGATCCCGAGGAACCCGAGCGCGCTGCCCCACAGCAGCAGTCCCAGGTAGGGGTCGATCCCGAAGACCGCGAACACGACGACGGCCACGGCCGCCAGCACGGTCTGCACGAGGCCGGCCGTCCAGGGGGCCTTGGTCCGCGGGTGGGTGCGGCCGAGCGCGCGGGGCAGCAGGCCCTCGCGGCCCATCGCGTAGAAGTAGCGGTTGGCCGCGTTGTGCAGCGCGAGCAGCGCGGCGAACGCGCTGGTCAGCAGCAGGATGTGCATCACCTCGGTGATCGGGGCGGGCACGTACCTGTCGAAGACGGCGACGACGAGGTTGACCGGGTCGGCCTCGGCCGCGGGTCCGATCTTGTCGACGCCGTAGGCCATGACGATGACCCAGGTGACGAAGGCGTAGAAGACGGCGATGAAGGCGACCGCGATGTAGGTCGCCCGGCGGACCGTACGGATGCCGCCCCGCGCCTCCTCGCTGAAGATCGCGGTGGCCTCGAAGCCCATGAACGCCCCGGCGACCAGGGCGAACATCGCACCGTTACCCGGGTCGAAGACCCTGCTGGGCGCGAACGACTCGGCGGACCAGTCACCGGCGCCGCCCTTCGCCAGGACGTAGACCGCCAGCACGACGAGCACGGCCGTCTCCAGCACGAGCAGGGCCCCGAGGATCCGGGCGCTGGTGTGGATGCCCCGATATCCGAGCCACCCCACGAAGACCAGGCCGACGATCGCGAACACCCACCACGGCACGTCGCGGTGGAAGTAGTTCTTGAACGTCTCGTTGGCGTACACACCGAGCGCGCCGTACGTGCTGATCTGCAGGGCGTTGTAGGCGACGACGGCGAGCATCGCCGCGCCCGAGCCCGCCGGCTTGCCCAGGCCGCGCGAGATGGTGGCGTAGAACGCGCCCGCGTTGCGGACGTAGCGGCTCATGGTCATGAAACCGACGGCGAACAGCGCCATGACCACCCCGGCGACCAGGTAGCCGCCGGGGACGGCGGCACCGCCCTTGAGGAAGTGCAGGGGGGCGACCGCGACGATGAGCGTCAGCGGGGCCAGCGCGGCCAGGACCGTGAAGACGAGGTCCTTGGTGCCCATGGCGTTGCTGGCCAGGGAGTCGGGCGCGTTCGCGGAGCTCCCGGGGGGATGACCTGGCATGGTGTGTGTGCTCCTTACTGCGGGTCGGCTCGGGGCTGAAGGCGGGTGGGGCCCGAAGGCAGGAAGGGGGGAGCTCAGCGGCTGACCGCGACGAAGACCTTCTCGCTCGGCTCCAGGGTGATCCAGTCGCCGCGGAAGCCCTGCGGGATGTGGAACGACTCCCCCGGGCCGAACTCCTTGCGCCGCCCGGACTCGTCCTGTACGGCGACGCGGCCCTTGAGGATGAAGCAGATCTCGTCATAGGGCCAGGAGTCGAACCGTACGGCGCCGGGCTCGCCGGTCCAGAAACCGCCGGTGAACGAGCTCGCGGTGCCGCCGAAGACCCGGAACTCCGCCTCCGTCCACTCGGCGGACAGCAGATGGTAGTCGCTCAGCGGGGGCACGAAGCGCTCGCCGTTCCCGGCCGTGATCGCGCGGACGGCGTCGATGCCCGTCCGGCTCTGCGGGTCGCTCACGATGCGGTTCCTCCCTGGTTCTTCACGTGGCTGTTCTCAACGCGGCCGCGCAGGCCGAAGCGGCGCAGGACGTTGTGGGTGATGCGCTCCACGAAGGGGTCGCCGAGGCCGAGCACGTGGGACCACTCGGTGGTGCCGCCGTTGAAGACCTCGCCGTCGCCGCGGGTGAACGCCGCGATCATCCCGGCGCCCCGCATCTCGCCCTCGTGCACGTAGTCGGGCAGGTCGTCGCCGAGGTCCGCGTTGTAGTTGTAGACCTCCTCCTCCGGCCCGCCGATCGGCACCCGGCCGCCGAAGCGGTCCTCCTCCCCGCGTACGGCCGGCGCGAGGGCCAGGATCTCCAGCGTCTCCGGGGCGCCGTCCTCGAACGTCGGGTACGGCAGGCCGCGCCGGAAGGTGTATTCGACCGAGTCGAGCTCGAAGGCCGCCAGGAAGTACGGGGGCCCGCCGAGCAGGTCGCCGTAGTAGAGGTCGGTCCCCTCGAAGGCCCAGTGGTGCGGCCGGTAGACCGTGAAGCCTCCCGACGAGCGGGGCGTGGCGACGCCGTAGCGGTTGTAGATCCCGCCGAGGCCGTTGAGCCCGATGGTGGTGGCACCGGGCCGTCCGACCGACTTCGCCTCCCACACCGTGGTGGCCAGGTGCGGCGTCGTGGCCGCCTCGGGGTCCAGCGACGGCAGCCGGTAGCAGTACTGCGTGGTCCCGTCGTCGCTGAGGCGCACCTGCCACTGGTAGTTGCCGCCGAACCTGGCCAGGTTGCCGCCGGCGTCGACGAACGCGTCGACCGTGTCGCGCATCCGCCACGACCAGTACTCGTCGTGCCCGACGACGATCGCGCAGGAGTACCCGTCCAGCGCGTGAGGGTCGAAGTGCAGGTCGTGCTGGGTCAGGTAGTCGATCTCGTAGCCGTTGCGCTCGGCCCACACCACGAAGTGCCGCTCGTAGGTCGCCCAGAACGCGTCGGCGTGGTGGCGGCTGTACCCGAACAGGCGCGCCCACTCGTACGAGGGGTAGCGGGGGGCGCCGTTGATCGGCAGCGTGCCGGGGTTGGCCTCCCGGGGCGCGCCCGCCGGCTTGCGGATCATTCCGCGGGCGATCGGGCGTTGCGTCGAGGCCAGCGGCGATCCGTTGTCGGAACGCGGGTCGTCGCCCAGGCCACGGTAGTGGTTGGCGCCGCCCCAGTCGTTGTAGGCCAGCATCGTGCCCGTGGTCAGCACGAGCGCGGCGGGGGCGCGCCGCCCGGCCGGTGCCTTGACGACGAAGAAGTGCTCGCGCTCCCACAATTCTCCGGACGGCGTGACCGCGCGCACGGTGACGATGTAGAAGCCGCTCCGCCAGTCGTCCGGGATCTCCAGCTCCAGCCCGACCGGCCAGCCGCAGCCGACGGCGTGGGCGTCGGCCGGCGCCTCGAACCGGCCGGCCGACAGCCCCTCGCGCGACCAGACGACGCGCGGCTCCAGCCCGTCGCGCACCACCTCGAGGTCGAAGGACGGGACGCTCGTGCTGAGATGGAAGCGGACGGTCTCCCCGGGGAAGTACGAGAACCGGTCGGTGTAACACCACACCTCGGCCGCGTCCGGGGTGCTGAAGGCACGCTCCGAGGGCCAGCCCTTCGGGGACCAGGCGAAGGCGGCGGGCAGCCCCTTCGTCGCGTTCGTGTCGCTCACTTCTCCTCCTTGAGTGCGAGCAGGCTGATCAGGTCGTAGGCCACGTGGGAGGCCGCGACGGAGGTGATCTCGGCGTGGTCGTAGGCGGGCGCGACCTCCACGACGTCGGCGCCGACCAGGTCGGCGCCCGCGAGGCCGCGCAGGATCTCCAGCAGTTCCCGGCTGGTCAGCCCCCCGGCCTCGGGGGTGCCGGTGCCGGGCGCGTGCGCCGGGTCGAGCACGTCGATGTCGATCGAGAGGTAGAGCGGCCGGTTCCCGATCCGCTGCCGCAGCGCGTCGGCGACCTCGTCCACGCCCCGGCGCATCACGTCGGCGCTGGTCACGATGCCGAAGCCCAGCCGGCGGTCGTCGTCGAGGTCCTTCTTGCCGTACAGCGGGCCGCGGGTGCCGACGTGGCACACCGCCTCGGTGTCGAGGATGCCCTCCTCGACCGCCCGGCGAAACGGCGTGCCGTGCGTGTACTCGGCCCCGAAGTAGGTGTCCCAGGTGTCGAGGTGCGCGTCGAAGTGCAGCAGCGCGACCGGGCCGTGCCGCCGGGCGGCCGCCCGCAGCAGCGGCAGCGCGATCGTGTGGTCGCCGCCGATCGTGACGAGCCGGGTGCCGGCCTCCATCAGCCCGGAGGCGGCCTCCTCGACGGTCTCGACCGCCTCGCGGATGTCGAACGGGTTGCACGCGATGTCGCCCGCGTCCGCCACCTGCATCGCCGCGAACGGCGAGACGTCCAGGCCCGGGTGGTACGGCCGGAGCAGGCGGCTGGCCTCGCGGACGGCCGAGGGGCCGAACCGGGCGCCGGGGCGATAGGAGACCCCGCTGTCGAACGGCACGCCCACCACCGCCACGTCGGCGTGCCCGACCTCGTCCAGCCGCGGCAGCCGCGCGAAGGTCGCCGGCCCGGCGAATCGCGGAACCCGTGAGGAGTCGACGGGCCCCCGGGGCACGCTCATACCTGATCCTTTCTCTCCGCCGCGAAGCCCCAGGTCAGGGGCTTATGGATGGGCAAGTCTGCACGCAAACGGACTAAACCGGCAATTGGTGCAGCAACGGAGAGTCGGGGGCAGGTTTGTGGATGAGAACAAACGCGGACGACCCGGCGGCCGGGATGGCCACCGGGTCTCAGGCGTCAGGCGTCAGGCGTAGTGCCGGTAGATCACCCGTGCCACGCAGGCGGGCTTGGCGGAGCCGTCGGTCTCGACGGTGAAGTCGAGCAGCATCTGGACGCCGTCGCCGGGGACATCCTCGACGGAGACGACGACGGCCGCGAGGCGGATCTTGCCGCCGACCTTCACGGGGCTGGGGAAGCGCACCTTCTCCAGGCCGTAGTTGACGCTCATCTTCACGCCCCGGATCTCCAGCAGTTCGGTGAAGAGCGGGATGACCAGGGACAACGTCAGATAACCGTGGGCGATCGGGCCGCCGAACGGCCCGTCCTTGGCCCTGCCGGGGTCGACGTGGATCCATTGGTGGTCGTCGGTGGCGTCGGCGAAGGTGTTCACCCGGTCCTGGGTGATCTGCAGCCAGCCGCTGTGGCCGAGATCCTTACCAGCCAGCGCCTTGATCTCGTCGAGCCCGTTCACCGTGATGGTCATGTGCCTGCCGTCCCTTCCGTGGAGCCGTCCTGTGCGCCTTCTCCCGTCCCGAGCCCGAGCAGGCGTACGGCGTTGTCCTTGAGGATCTTGGGCCGGACCTCGGGCTTGATCTCGAGCTTGTCGAAGTCGGCCAGCCAGCGGTCCGGGCTGATCACCGGGTAGTCGGACCCGAACAGCACCTTGTCCTTGAGCAGCGTGTTGGCGTACCGGACGAGCTGCGGCGGGAAGTACTTGGGCGACCACCCCGACAGGTCGATGTAGACGTACGGCTTGTGCGTGGCCACGGCCAGCGCCTCGTCCTGCCAGGGGAACGACGGGTGGGCCAGGATGATCCGCAGCTCGGGGAAGTCCACGGCGACGTCGTCCACCAGCATTGGGTTGGAGTACTTCAGCCGGATCCCGCCCCCGCCGGGGACTCCCGCGCCGATGCCCGTCTGGCCGGTGTGGAACAGGGCGACCGCCCCGAGCTCCTGGATCGCCTCGTAGAGGGGGTAGGCCATCCTGTCGTCGGGCGCGAATCCCTGGATGCTGGGGTGGAACTTGAAGCCGCGCACGCCGTACTCCTCGACGAGCCTGCGCACCTCCCGGACCCCCGCCCGGCCCTTCCAGGGATCGACGCTGCCGAACGGGATCAGCACGTCCGGATGCTCGGCGCAGCTCTCGGCCACCTCCTCGTTGGAGATGCGGGGGTGCCCGGTGGCGTGCTCCGCGTCGACGGTGAACACCACCGCGGCCATCCTCCGCTCGCGGTAGTAGGCGGCGATCTCGGGGATGGTCGGTCTCGGGTGCTCCTTGAAGTACTTCTCGGAGGCGCCGAACAGCTCGGCGCTCAGCGAGGCGTGCCCGGCGGCCGAGACCTCGGCGTGCGTGTGCACGTCGATCGCGACCAGGTCCTCGATGTTCACCGGGCCTCCGTCGTCTTCGGCGCCTCCGGCACGGGGTTCCCGGGTGCGGGGATGCCGTACGTCTCGGGGTCGGCGCCGACACCCGCCTCCCAGGCGGCGGCGATGGCCTCGGCCGTCCACCCGCCGTCGGCGAACGCCACGGCCTTCTCCTTCGGGTGGGCCCACAGCGCCAGACGGTCGCCCCCGATGCCGATCGCCTGGCCGGTCACACCCGCGGAGGCGTCGGATGCGAGGAAGACGACGAGCGGGGCGACGTCCTCGACCGTGCCCAACCCCTCGTCCCTGCGCAGCCAGTCGGGGAACGGGCGGCCGGTCCGCTCGGCCTCCTCGATGACCGGGGCGAACGCGGGAATGGTCTTGGTCATCTCCGTGGCCGCCACCGGGACCACCGCGTTCACCGTGATGTTCGCCCTGGCCAGCTCCATCGCCCAGGTCCTGGCCATGGCGACCACGCCCGCCTTGGCGGCGGCGTAGTTCGTCTGGCCGAAGTTCCCGCGCTGGCCCGCCGGTGAGGAGACGAGGATCAGTCGTCCTCCGCTCCCCTGCTCGCGCATGCGCACCGCCGCCGCCCGGGCGCAGGTGAACGTGCCGCGCAGGTGCACGCCGATCACCGCGTCGAAGTCGTCGTCCGTCATCTTCCACAGCACGCGGTCGCGCAGGATGCCGGCGTTCGTGACCATCACGTCGAGCCGGCCGAACTCCTTGACGGCCGTGTCGACCAGCCGCTCGGCGACCTCGGCGGAGCCGACCGGGGCCACGACGGCCGCGGCCCTGCCTCCCTTCGCGGTGATCCCGCCGGCGACCCCCGTGGCCGCGTCGCCGTCCACGTCGTTCACGACGACCGCCGCCCCCGCCGCCGCCAGCGCCTCGGCGTACGCGCGGCCGAGGCCGCGGCCCGCGCCGGTGACGACGGCCACCTTGCCGGAAAGATCCATAGTTGCGCCCTTCGCTCGGCAGCGTGACTTCGTCGAATGTATGGCAACTATGTGACGGTCGTCAAAGATTTGCATGACGTCGGAGACGGTCTACCCTTCTGCTGTGACCCTTGGCGGCGAAGACGACCAGACGGCGCCATCCCTGCGCCCGCAGTCCCTGATGTTCAGCTTCCTCGGCATCTACGTGCTGCATCGCGACATCGCCGTCTACTCCGGGAGCGTCATCGACGTCTTCGCCCGCCTCGGCGTCTCCGAGGAGGCCGTACGGTCGACGCTCGCGCGGATGGTGAAGCGGAACCTGCTGGCGCGGCACCGGCAGGGACGGAAGGTGTATTTCGGGCTCACCCCGCGTGCCGTCGAAGTCCTGGAGGACGGGCGCAGGCGGGTGTGGGAGACCGGCGCGGTGAACCGCGACTGGGACGGCACCTGGACGCTCGTCGGCTTCTCCATTCCGGACAGCCGCCGCAGCACCCGGCACGACCTGCGGTCCCGGCTCATCTGGCACGGGTTCGGCCTGCTGCAGAGCGGGCTGTGGATCGCGCCGGGCGTCAAGGACGTCAGCGACGTCCTTGCCTCTCTGGATCTGGGCGACCACGTCACCGTGCTGACCGCCAGGGCGTTCAAGCCGACCGAGGCGGCCGACCTCGTCGGGAAGGCGTTCGACATCGAGCAGATCGCCGCGCGCTACCGGGCGTTCCTTGCCCAGTGGGACGTCTCCCGGCCGCTCCCCGGCGCCGACGACCTCGCGCGGCAGTTGCTGCTGCACACCGACTGGCTGCAGCTCGTCCGCCAGGACCCGCACCTGCCGGCCGAGCACCTGCCCCGGGACTGGCCGGCGATCCAGGCCGAGCAGACCTTCCAGGCGCTCGCCCAGCGGTACGAGCCGCCCGCCGCCGAGCTGGCCGCCACCGTCCTGGACACGCTGGCCGTCTGACACCCGGCCGCGCCGCCCCCTGACGGCTCGCGGCGCGGCAGGGGACGGCAGGGGACAGGGTGGGGCCGAGGCCCGGTCAGGCGACGGTGCAGGCCGCGCCGTTGAGGGCGAAACCGGCCGGTGCGGTGTTGCTGCCGCTGTAGGAGGCCTGGAAGCCGAAGCTCGTGCTGCCTCCGGCGGGGATGGCGGGGTTGTAGGAGACGTTGCGCGCGGTGACCTGGGCGCCGGACTGGGTCACGCCGGCGTTCCACGCGTTGGTGATCTGCTGGTTGCCCGGCCACGTCCAGGTGACGGTCCAGCCGTTGACGGGAGCGGTGCCGGTGTTCGTGATCGTGACGTCCGCCGTGAAGCCGTTGTTCCAGGAATTGGCCCTGTAGGTGATCCGGCACGCGCCGCCCTGCTGCGGATTCGACGGGCTCGCGGACGGCGAGGGGCTCGGCGACGGGCTCGCGGACGGACTGGCGGACGGGCTGGGGGACGGACTGACGGTGGCGCTCGGGCTCGGGCTGCTACCGGTGAGGCCGAAGAACTGGATGGCGACCGCGGCCATGCCGCTCATGGGGAGACTGTGGCCCGCGCCCTGGATGGTGTACGCCTCGACCCGCACCGTCCCCGAGGCGTCGGCGTAGCGGCGGCGGCTCCACCCGGACTGCGGCGTGTCCGTGGAGGTCGGCGTCTGGCTCAGGCCGTGCACGTTCGTCCACTGCTTGATCTCCTCCTCCAGTTCGGCGTAGGAGACCACCGTGTCGCTGGTGCCGTGCCACAGCTGCATCCGCGGCCACGGCCCCCGATAATTGGGGTTCGCGTTGCGGACCGCGTCGCCCCACTGCTGCGCGGTCTTGCCCACGCACGGGGAGGAGTTGCCCCCCGGGCTGTAGGCCGCCTCGTTGGGGAAGCACGTGAACGGCACGCCCATGAACGCCGCGCCCGCCTTGAACACCTCGGGATACAGGGCGAGCATGGCGTTGGTCATCATGGCGCCCGAGGAGGCGCCGGTCGCGAACACCCGGTTCGGGTCGCCGTGATACTGCTGCTCGACATAGGTCACCATCGACATGAGCGACACCGGGTCGGTCTGGCCGCCGCGCACCTTGGACGCGTCGGACCAGTTGTCGAAGCAGTTCATCTTCTTCGACGCCGACGGATAGATCACGATGAAGCCGTACCGGTCGGCCAGCGACGCGAACTCCGTGGACGAGTAGAAGCCCGGCCCCGAGCCGCCGCAGGTGTGCATGGCCAGCACGATCGCCGGGTTCTGCTGGGCGCTGTTCGGGACGTACACGTACATGCGCAGGTTGCCGGGGTTGGCGCCGAAGTTCGTCACCTCGGTCAGCGTCGCAGCGGCGGCGGGATGCGCGGACACCAGCGCCGACACCAGGACCGCGGCGGCGCACAGCACCGCGGTGACCGCGCCGGCGAGCGCCGTGAGTAATCGCTTCATCCGCTCCTCCTTTTCCGATCGGCGGCGGTTCCCTCTTTTCGCGCCTTTTCCACGCACGTTCGCGGAACCGCCGCTCACTCGCAGGTAGTGACGTCAGCCGGTATAGGAGCGGAGGCGCCCGGCGGTCAAGACACGGCCCCAAGGGCTCCGGCGATCAAACAGGCGTTTCTCCTGCTTATCAAGGTACTTGCTATCAAGTGACTTGATAGCAAATCGCGAAACTTACATTCCGGAGATCGCGCGGTATGGTCGTCCGGTGACCGCCCGCCGCTCCCGTCCCGCCGCCCAGCCGTCCGCGCCCGCGGCACGCTTGAGCTACCTGGTGTTCCGCCTGGAACGCCGCATCCGCGCCCGCCTGGACGACGCGCTCGCCCGGCACGGCGTCACCACGACCGAATACATGGCGCTCAGCGAACTGCGCACGCGCGACGGGGTGTCGTCGGCGGAGCTGGCCCGCATCGCCTTCGTCACGCCGCAGGCGATGAACCTCGTCATCCGCGACCTGGAACGGCGCGGCCTGATCCGCCGCGACCCGCACCCGGACGGCGGCCGCACGCTGTGCGCCCGCCTCACTCCCGAAGGGGTGGCCGTGCTGCGGCGGTGCGACGATTCGCTCGACGACATCGAAGCGGTCATGCTCGAGAAGGTCGACGACGCGACCCATGAGACCCTCAGGGAGGGCCTCACCGTGTGCGCGCGGGCCCTACGCCCCGACGCGTACTGACGAGGTCGTCAGAGCAGCCTGGTCATGAACACGCTGTGCGGATCGGGCCGGTAGTCGGCGAAGGGCTCGCAGTAGCCGAACCCGAACTTCTCGTACAGCCTCCTGGCGGGCAGGAAGAAGTCGGCCGAGCCGGTCTCCAGGCTCAGCCGCGTGAAGCCCATCCGCCCGGCCTCGGCGATGATGTGCGCCAGCAGCAGGGACGCGATCCCGCTGCGCTTGCGCGCCGCCGAGGTGCGCATCGACTTCAACTCGGCGTGCGCCGGGTCGAGCCTCTTGATCGCACCGCAGCCCACGATCGTGTCGCCGTCCATCACCGACCAGAACGTGACATCGGGCGTGCGCAGGCCGTCGAGGTCGAGGGCGTGCTTGCTCTCCAGGGGCGTGATGGACCGCATCTCCCGCACGTGTTCCCGCAGGAACTCGGCGATCTGCGGGCCGGACAGGTCGTCCTCGACGATTCTCATCGCGCTCGCTCATCCAGGGTGCTCGGTGATCGGTGGCCGGGGAACCCACAGCAGGACGTCACTCTAGCCACCGCGTCAGTCGAATCCGAAGCCCGGGGGCAGCGGCTCCCGCCGGAACAGATGGGCGGGCACGGCGTCGGCGAGGGCATGGTAGCCCGCCGGGTTCAGGTGCAGGTGGTCGCCCACGTCGTACGCCGCGAGCAGCCGGCGGGGATCGGCCGGGTCACGGGCGGCGCGGTCGAAGTCGATCACCGCGTCGAACCGGCGGCCGGTGCGGATCCACCGGTTGACCGCCTGCCGGGCCGCCTCCCGGTAGCCCCGCGCGTCGTCGTAGGAGGCGTTGCCGCCGAACGGCGTCAGCGTGGCGCCGTAGACGCGGACGCCCCGCGCGTGCGCCCGCGTGACGATCTGGTCGTAGGCGAAGATCAGTTCGTCGGTCACCTGCTTCTGCGCGGCCGGGCTCGCCTCGGCGGTGCCGATGTCGTTGACCCCCTCGAACAGGACCAGCCAGGCCACGCCGCTCTGGGCGAGCACGTCGCGGTCCAGCCGGGCCAGCACGTTGGGGCCCAGTCCGTCGTTGAGCACCCGGTTGCCGCCCGCCCCCTGGTTGACCACCGCCACACCGGAGGTGGCGCGCCGGGACTGGAGGCGGTCGAACAACCGGTCCGGCCAGCGGTCGTTGCCGTTGGTGGTCGAGCCCCGGCCGTCGGTGAGCGAGTCGCCCACCACCGCCACCGCGGCGACCGGCGGCTCGGCCCACACCTCCACCCCGCTGAGGAAGTACCAGTGGTCCACCGCGGTCGCGCCGGGCAGGTCCGCGGCGTCGGCGTGGTCGCCGGCCAGCAGGAACGAGGTGGTTCGCGAGCCCGGATGCGAGGTGATGCTCGCCGAGCGCTGGCCGTCGGCCAGATGGACCGTCACCGTCAGGTTCGACCCAGGCGCCGGCTCGACGGTCAGCGGGTCGGAGACCGCCTGTGCCCCGACCGGGACGGTCACCGACGGGCGGCCGTGGAAGGTCACCGGCCGCACCGTCTCCGGCCGGATCGCGCTCACCCCGGCCCGCCCGCCGACCGGCAGCGCGACGGTGACCTTCGTGATGGGCAGCGCGGCGCCGCCGAAGGCGTTGGAGAACCGCAGCCGTGTCCGCCGCCCGCCCACCGAGACCCGGACCGTCTGCCGCAGCGTGGCATCGGCGAGAACGAGGTCGTCCCGGGCGAACGGCCAAGGCGGCATGTTGTCCGGCTCCGTCAGCTGCGGCATCGCCGTCCAGGTCGCGACCCAGCGTCCTTCTGCCCTGAAGACGCCGTCGCGTCGTGGTTCCGTCATGGGATGTGGCGGCCGCGAACGTCGGGTATGCCCGACTTGCGGAAGAAGTAGGCGTTGATCTGGTCCCGCCACTCCTCCGCGCAGCGGACCTGCTCGTCGAGAAGCTCTTTGACCCGGGCGTGCAGGGACGGGTCGAACAGTCCGGCGGCCTCCTCCCATCGTCGCCGGGCCTGTTCCACCTGCTCGGCCCCGGCGAAGTGGGTGTCGTAGATGTGCTGGATGACGGTCGATCCGCTGTGCAGCACGTGCCCGTACGGGACGTGATGGAAGAACAGCAGCAGTTCGTCGGGGCACCGGTCGAGCGACTCGTACACCTCCGACCACGGCGGCGGGTACTGGCCGGTGAAGCCGGTCCCGGTGGCGCGGGTGCGGTCCACGCCGACGCCGTCCCGGTCGGCGAAGTGATAGGTGCCCCACGGCGTGTACTCGTATCCGTCCACGTCGGGCCCGTAGTGGTGGCCGGGACGGACCATGAACCCGACGCCCAGCGGCGCGGTGTACCGCTCATAAGTGCGCCAGGAGTCGTCCATGATCGAATGCACGGTGCGGCGCAAACGCTCGACGTCTGCGCTCGTCCCGGACTCGCTCACGGGCACGAAGGTGAGGTCGATCCACTCGTCGAGGATCGCCGCCGGGTCCGACCACGGGTCCCAGGCGAGCCTGCCGAAGGCGTACAGGTTGGCCTGGGCGAGCGGATGACCGGTCCAGTAGGGGTCGTCGCCCACGTTGGAGACCCCGACGAGCCCGCCGCCGTTTCCGTCGGCTCCCCCGGCGACGTCGGCCACGGCGGTTCCGTCCGGTCCCCAAGGGCGGAAGCCGAGCACCTCGCGCCACATTGGGGCGAGGTAGCAGACGTGCCGCTGCTGGCCGGTGTACTCCTGCGTCACCTGGAGTTCGACGGCCAGGCGGGTGGCGGGCATGGCCGCGATCACCGGCGACACCGGCTCGCGCACCTGGAAGTCGATCGGGCCGTGCTTCACCTGCAGGATCACGTTGTCGCGGAACCGCCCGTCGAGCGGGGCGAAGTGGTCGTACGCGGCGCGGGCCCGGTCGGTCGTCCGGTCGCGCCAGTCCTGCCGGTGGTTGTAGACGAAGGCGCGCCAGTGCACGACCCCGTCGTACGGCGCCAGCGCCTCGGCGAGCACGTTCGCGCCGTCGGC
Organism: Microbispora siamensis; assembly: GCF_016863095.1. Classification (GTDB taxonomy): domain Bacteria; phylum Actinomycetota; class Actinomycetes; order Streptosporangiales; family Streptosporangiaceae; genus Microbispora; species Microbispora siamensis. The sequence continues at coordinate 53,632 of NZ_BOOF01000018.1, forward strand.
GTGGTCGCGCCCGTACGCGAACGGGCCGGGCTGACCCTCCGAGTCGGCCTTCACCACGTAGCCGCCGAAGTCGGGGATCGCGTCGTGGACCCGATCGGTGACGTCCGTCCACCACTTGCGCACGTCCTCGTCGAGGGGGTCGGCGGTCGGCAGCCCCCCGAGGACGACGGGCGAGGCGAAGCTCACCGACAGGTGGACCCGAATCCCGTACGGCCGCAACACGTCCGCGATCACGGCGACGTCGCCGAGCCGGTCGGTCAGCAGGCGGGCCTCGGTGGCGTGCACGTTGACGTTGTTGACCGCGACCGCGTTGATCCCGCAGGCGGCCAGCAGCCGCCCGTAGGCGCGCACCCGGGTCAGGTCGCCGCGCGGCCCGCCGTCGTGCCAGAAGATCGACCCGCCCGCGTAGCCGCGTTCGACCTGGCCCATCACCGGGTGCACATCGACGTTGTCCCAGTGGTCGAGCGTGCGCCGCCGCGTCGCGGGCCGGTGGTGCTCGGCCTGCCGCTCGCCCGTGAACGCCGACTCCCCGAGCCGTACGACGTGGAACAGGCCGTAGAGCAGCCCGGCGGGATCGTCGGCAAGGACCACCGTGACGCCGTCGTGCCGCGCGAGCAGGTATCCCTCGGTGCCGATCGCGGAATCGGGCCGGACCCCGATCGCCGCCTGAGGCTCCGCCGTCGTGAGCGCGAGCACGAAATCATATGCCCCGCCGTCGGCGCCGCGGCGCACGCGTCCGCCGTACTGCGCGCAGGCCCGCGCCACCTCGTCGCGCACGGTCTCGACGAGGAGCCCGTCGCCGAGCACGAGCGTGCGGCGCGAGCCGATCGCCCGGAACGCCTCCGGCGGCAGCCACGCCGGGTGGACGGCATCAGGAGTCGTCACGAGGCCCCCTCGACGGTGAACCGCTCGGTGACCTCGGTGATCATCGGGCGGCTGTTCAGCAGCAGCGCCGACGCGAACACCGAGGCCAGCAGCGCCAGCGCGGCCTCGGTGGCGACCAGCGTGACGCCGGCCGCGACGACCAGCAGGCAGGCGTTGGCCAGCGCGACCCGGGGCGAGGAGAAGAGGAAGTAGGCGGCCAGGCGGGCGACGTCCCTCGCCCGGAAGGCGAACAGCGATGTGATCACAAGTGCGTTCGCGCCCCAGAGGGCCGCCGCCAGCGCGATGAGGACCAGCAGGATCGCCCACCACCCCGGGACCCCGGCGGCGCCGAAGTTCGCGAGCGTCGATCCGACGACGGTCAGCCACGCCAGCCACGGGATCCAGAGCTTCATCACCCCGCGGACGTTCATCCGGTAGCCGCGCCAGAACGCCGCCGCCGGATGGAGGTCCGTCAGGTCGAGCCGGCGGTGGTGCACCGCGTACAGCGCGGCGGACAGCGCCGGGCCGGCCGGGAGCGCGCAGGCCGCGGCCAGCGGGACGTTGGCGGCGTCGTGGCCGAGCAGGACGAGCCCGGCCAGGCCGGGCACGGTGGTGGCCAGGACCAGGAGCTCGACCACGAGCAGCGTGTAGACCAGCGCGGAGGCGCGGGAGAGCGGTCCCTGGCCGAACCGCCGCATCGTCGTCTCGGTCATGGCGCGGCTTCCCCATTCGAAGCGAGCGCGTCCAGGCCCAGCAGGCGGCCGTCGTCCCATCCGTCCCCCCAGGGCGGGGTCTCGTCCACGACGGGCGTGATCTCCAGCAGGGTGACCTCGTGGCGGTCGAGGGTGATGTCCAGACCAACGCGCCCGCCTTCGACCGGCAGGCTGCGATGGCTGCGGACCGGCTCGGCCGCCTCCCGCAGCGCGTCGAGCTGCCGGGGCCGGGGGGACGCGGGGCGGCCCATCTCGCACCACGCCCTCCAGGCGTTGCCCTTCTCCTCGCTCACCGACGAGCGCAGCAGGAAGGCGCGGCCGGGCCGTGACCCGGAGAGGGAGCCGACCGGGATCGACAGCCGCACGTTGTGCCCGTCGACGGGCGGGCCGCCGGTGACGTCCACCGGCGCCCATGCCAGCGCGGTGACCCGGCCGGAGTCGTCCCGCGTGACCAGGTGGTCCGGTCCGCGCGCCAGGATCTCCTCGCCCATGCGGGCCATGAAGGCGTACAGGTGGTAGGTCGGCTTCTTGATCTGGCGGTGGGTCAGCAGCCCGAAGCCGCCGTGGAACAGCGACGTCGGCACCCCTGCCTCCTCGAACACGTCGCAGAACGTCCAGTAGGAGAAGGAGTCGGCCAGGTCTCCCCCGGCGGCCAGCACCGGCGCGAGGTACGCGGCGTGAAAGGCCGTGTCGTGGATCGGGTTGTCGGGCCGGTAGGAGGAGTTGAACTCGGTGATGTGCACGGGCAGGTCCGCCAGCGGACCGCCCCGGAGCTGCCGCCGGGGTGTGGCGAACTGCTCCAGCAGCCGCGACGGCGGGGCCAGCGTCTGGTGCACGCCGAACGGCACGTGCTGGGCCGGGCCGGAGGTGTAGGCGTGCCGGCTGACGAAGTCGATCGGCAGGGACCGTTCGACGACGAAGTCGGCGAAGCGCACCAGCCAGTCGTCGGAGCCGGGAGAGATGGCAGGCCCGCCCACCTGGAGCGAGGCGTCCACGTCCTTGACGGTGTTCGCGGTCACCTCGTACAGACGGTGGTAGGCGTCCCGGTCCGCGTCGAGCCAGAACTCCTTGAGATTGGGTTCGTTCCACACCTCGATCGGCCAGGTGCGCACCTGCTCAAGGCCGTACCGGTCGACCAGGTGCGTCACCGTGGCCCGCACCAGCGCGGCCCACTCCTGCCAGTCGCGGGGCGGGGTGATGTTGCCGCGCCACCAGAACACGGTCTGGTCGCCGGACGCGAGCCCGGACGGCATGAAGCCCAACTCGACGAACGGCTTGATCCCGAGGCCGAGGTAGGCGTCGATCACCTGGTCCACGTAGGTGAACACGTGCCGCACGTGCCGGGTCCCCCGATACTCGTACGGCCGGTGGACGCCCACCCCGTCGCTCAGCAGCCCGTGCCCCCGGATGTGCCGGAAGCCGATCTCCCGCTGCACCAGCGCCAGCGACTCCTGGTAGTCGCGCCGCAGGGCCAGGTCGAAGCGGCCGGTGCCCACGCAGAACCGCCAGGCGTCCGTGAGCCGGTTGGGGGTCTCGTCCGGAACATCGGGGACAGGATCGCGCATCGTCATCCTTCACTCACCGTTGCCGACAGCGCGCGCCGGCCGTGGGACAGGCACGGCCGGCCCGGGCCGGTCAGCCGTGCTCCTTCTTGTAGCGCTCGTACGCGCCGTTCACGAGGTTCATGTAGGACGACACGTTCTTCGCCTCGAGCTCCTTGACGTACGCGTCCCACTCGTCGAAGCTCCGCTTGCCGAGGATGAAGTTGAGCATGTTCTGGCTGACGTGGTCCTTGAGCGGCGTCTCATACAGCGAGGCCTGCTCGCGCTCCTCGTCGGTGAGCGGATGGGGAGGCGCCACCGGCAACGCCTTCCTGGCGTTCATCGTCTTCTGGAACTCGATCTCCTCGTCGGAGAAGGTCGACTGGAGCAGTTCGGTGCTGCCGCCGTAGGCGAACACGCCGTTGGAGAAGCCGAAGTCCTTCTGCAGGTGCTTGGGCGCGCCGGGGTTGAGCCCGACGAAGTCGACGTCCTTCGCCAACTGGAACTTGCCGGAGGAGTCCTTGGTGTACGTCGTCCCCTCGACACCCCACTTGGCGAACACCTGGCCCTCGTCGGAGTACCAGAGCCAGTCGATGAACTGCATCATCGCGACGAAGTTCTTGCTGTCCCGGGCCTTCTTGGAGATCATGACGCCGTTCTCCAGGCGGGTGGTGTTGGACCCCGCCTTGATCGGGCCGAGCGGCCCGATGGGCACCGGGATCTTGATCAGCCTGGCTTTCGGGTCCGCCTTCTTCAACGGCGGACGGTATTCGTTGACCAGCGTCTGCGCGTTGGTGCTGATCGCGAAGGACTTGCCGGACACCAGCTTCTGGATCGCCTGGTCGTCCTGCTGCGTGAAGCTCTCCGGGTCGAGCAGTTTCTCCGTCACCAGCGTGTTGAGGAACTGCAGCGCCTGCTTGAACTGGTCCATGGCGCCCACGTAGGCGAACTTCTGCGCGGTGGGGTCCCACATCACACCGTTCGTGTAGCCCCACCCCCAGGGGGCGCCGTAGCCCGTGCCGAGGTAGTTCATCAGGGCGCCGCCCGGCGTGGAGACGGTCCCCCACCGATCGGAGAAGGGGTAGGAGTCCGGGTGCTCCTCCTTGATCGCCTTCAGCACGGTGTGCACGTCGTCCCAGGTCTGCGGAATCTCCAGGCCGAGCTTGTCGAGGACGTCGGCGCGGACCGCCATGGTGTAGTCCACCCAGTAGTCCTCGTGGAGGCCGGGGAGCACGTAGAAGCGGCCGTCGGCCTGCCGGAGCGTGTCAAGGTCGGGCTGCAGGTTCCACTTGGCGACCTTCTCCTTGAAGTTCGGCATCAGGTCGAGGTAGTCGCTGACCGGCAGGACGGCGCCGGAGGCGACGAAGGGAGTCTCCTGGCCGGGGTAGGTCTTCGGGATGATCATCGGCGCGTCGCCGGCCCCGATCAGCAGGCTGCGCTTGTTCTCGTAGTCGCTCAGCGGCACGACGTTCGGCTGGAGCGTCACGTTGGTCCGCTTCTTCAGCTCGGACCAGAACAACCAGTCGTTCTTGATCGGATAGAACGGGTGGTTGTTGTAGAGGATGCTGAACGACAAGGGAGCAGTGGCCTTGAACTGCGTGCCGACGCCGTAGTCGGCCATCGCGCCGTCGCGGTTCGCCGCGAAGCCGTCGCCGCTCTTCTTGCCGCCGGAATCGCCGTCGCTGCTGCAGGCGGCGAGCGCGAGGAAGGCTCCCACGGCGACCATCGCCTGACGCCGGTTGATCTCATACATGAAAGGGGGGTCCTTTCCCTGGGAAATGAGCTGGGGAAACGGGCTGGGTGGAAGCGAGATGAGAGGTCCGGCGTGTTATCCCTTCACCGCGCCGAGCATGACGCCCTTGACGAAGTACCGCTGGACGAAGGGGTAGACCACCAGGATCGGGATGACGGTGAGCACCATCGTCACGGACTTGATGTTGGTGGCCACCGTCATGTCGGTGGCGTCGGCGCCGACGGACGTGCCCGTGGTGGCGCCGGCGATGAGGTTGCGCAGGTAGACGGTCACCGGGAACAGGTCGTTCTGACTCATGTAGAGGAAGGCCGCGAACCACGAGTTCCAGAACGACACGGCGTAGAACAGCACCATCGTCGCGAGGACCGCCTTCGACAGCGGCAGCACGATCCGGAGCAGGATGCCGTAGGTGCTCATGCCGTCGATCGCGGCGGCCTCTTCCAGTTCGGTGGGCAGGCCCTCGAAGAACGCCTTCATCACCAGGAGGTTGAAGACGCTGACCGCGTTCGGCAGCACGATGGCCCAGATGCTGTCCTTCAGCCCGAGGCTGGAGATGAGGATGTAGTTGGGGATGAGCCCGCCGGAGAAGAACATCGTGAAGACCGCTATCCCGATCAGGAACGTGCGGCCCTTCAGGTGCTTCTTCGACAGGACGTACGCGTAGCACGTGGTCATGACCATCGCGATGGCCGTGGCGACGACCGTGTAGACCACCGTGTTGCGGTAGTTGGTCCAGAACGTCGGGTCGGAGGCCACGAACTCGTACGTACGGAAGGTGAACCCGACGGGGACGAGGTTGACCTTGCCGGCGCGGATGGCGAACTCGTCGCTGAGCGACCGGGCGACGATGTTGACGAAGGGGTACACGGTCACGACCACGACGCCGGTCAGAATGATCGCGTTGACCACCCGGAACACCCGGTAGCCCCGGGTCCTGTCGACGGTCACCACAGGCTCGTCCCCACCGTGCGCCGGGAGATCAGGTTCGCCGACATGACCAGGGCCAGCCCGATCACGGCCTCGAACAGGCCGATCGCCGCGGCGTAGCTGAAGCTGTTGGAGACGATGCCCATCCGGTAGAGGTACGTGGAGATCACGTCGGCGGTGGGATACGTGAGCGGGTTGTAGAGCAGCAGGATCTTCTCGAAGCCGACCGCCATGAACGTGCCGATGTTGAGGATCAGCAGGGTGACCGCGGTCGGCCGGATGCCGGGGAGGGTCACGTGCCAGACCTGCCGCCACCGGCTCGCGCCGTCGATCCTGGCCGCCTCGTACAGCTGCTCGTCGATGGTCGTGAGCGCGGCGAGGTAGATGATCGTCCCCCAGCCGACCGTCTGCCACATCTCGGAGGAGACGTAGATCGTCCGGAACCAGCCGGCCTCCTGCAGGAACGCGATGGGCTCGTTGCCCGCCGCGCGCAGGAGCTGGTTGACCGGCCCGTCCACCGACAGCATCTCCATGACCAGCCCGGCCACGACCACCATCGACAGGAAGTGCGGCAGGTAGGACACCGACTGGACGAACCGCTTGATCCTGCGGCCGCGCAGCTCGTTGATCAGCAGCGCGAGCACGATCGGCGTCGGGAAGCAGAACAGCAGGGTCAGCGCGCCGATGACCACGGTGTTGGTGAACACCTGCCAGAACGACGGGTCGTTCAGGAACATCTTCACGTAGCGGAGGCCGACCCATTCCTCGCCCAGCACGCTGCCGCCTGGCTCGAACTTCCGGAAGGCGATGACGTTCCCGATCATCGGCAGATACCGGAAGACCACGAAGAACAGCAGCGGGAGGATCGCCAGCGAGTAGAGCTGCCAGTCACGGCGCAGCGCCTGTCGCCACGTGCGGCGCGGCGGGCGCTGCTTACGCGCGGGATCGGGCCGCGCCCGCCGGGGATCCCCGGTGTCCGGCGACGCGTCGATCGTCCTGGTGGTGCTCATCCCGTGCCTCCGGTGCCATCCGAACGGATCCACGGCGGCGCGTGCGGCCGCCGAAGGGGGCGGCTTCGCGCACCCCGCACCGGGAAACGGCACGACAGCGCGAACCGAAAGTTTCGAAAGTTCTCAGTAATATTGCGGAAATATAAGACCCGGACATGGGTGCGTCAAGAGGGCAGTCAATTGCCGAGACTCCGCCCTAGCCGAGCCGAATACACCCTGGATCTCGGCATATCTCAGGGCCTTTCGATGGTAGAGTTTCGCGAAACTTTCGGAAAAACCGACGAGCGGACAGATGACCAGCCCCTCCCCCGCCCGCGATCCACGCCCCGCCACGATCGCGTCCATCGCCGAAGAGCTCGGTGTCTCGGTGACCACGGTCTCCAAGGTCCTCAACGGCCGGCCCGACGTGGCGCCCGACACCCGGGAACGCGTCGAGGCCGGCCTCGCGCGGCACCAGTACCGCCGCCGCCCGAAGCGGCGCGCGCTCAAGGGGCAGATCGACCTCGTCTTCCACCAGCTGAACTCCGTGTGGTCCATGGAGATCATCCGCGGCGTCGACTCCGTCGCGTCCGCCGCGCGGATCGATGTCGTCCTCTCGCAGCTGGGCGGGGCGCACCGGCCCTCGGACGAATGGCTTGACGGCGTGCTCGATCGGCGGCCTCTCGGCGTGCTGTTCGTCCTGTGCGGTCTGTCGCAGGCCCAGCAGCAGAGGCTGCGGCGACAGCGGATCCCGTTCGTCGTCGTCGACACCGACGGCGAGACCTCGGCGTCCGTGCCCGTGGTCGGCTCGAACAACTGGGACGGCGGCCTGCTCGCCACGCGTCACCTTCTGGAGCTGGGCCATCGCCGCATCGCGGTCGTCTCCGGCCCCCGCGACGTGCTGTGCAGCAGGGCACGCGTCGCCGGTTTCCGAGTCGCCCATGACGAGGCGGGGCTCCCCGTCGATCCCGACCTGGTCCGCTACGGCACCTTCTACGTGAACGCCGGCTACGAGCACGGCATGGATCTCCTGACGCGTACGGACCGGCCGACGGCGATCTTCGCCGGTTCCGACCTGCAGGCACTCGGCGTCATCCGGGCGGCGCGGCGGCTCGGCCTCGACATCCCGGGGGACCTGTCGGTCGTCGGATACGACAACGTGCCGGCCGCCGCCTGGATCGACCCCGCCCTCACCACGGTGCACCAGCCGCTGTCCGACATGGCGGCCGTCGCGACCCAGACGCTGCTCGACCTCGCCCGCGGCCTGGACGTCGCCGTAAACCGCATCGACCTCGCGAACGAACTCGTGGTCCGCGAGAGCACCGCGCCTCCAGGGAAGCCGCCGGGCGGCCGGGCCACGGTCACGCCGGCCGCGCCCGGCGGACGACCGCCGCTCCGAGAGGAGGCACGCTGACCTCCCCTGACGCCGGCAGGCCGGTGAGGAGATCCGTACCGGGGCTTCCGAGAGGGACGGCGACGGCCGCCTCCGCGTCGTGGTTGAGGAGGAAGAGGTATTCGTGCCCTTCGTCCTCGCGGACCGTGCACTCCAGGTGGGTGGGGAGGCCGTCGAAGCGGTTCCCCACGCCCGCCGCTCTCAGCTCGCCGATCAGCACCCGGTCGAAGGCGTCCTGTTCCAGGAGGGTGGCGAAGTAGACGACCCGGCCGGTTCCGAAGCGGTTGGCGACGACCGCGGCGCGCCCCTTGAGCAGCCCGTCCGCGTAGGTCGCCAGTGCGGTCCCGGTTTCGAGGTGGATGTCCTCGCGCCACCAGTCCGCCGTCGCCGTACGTCCGTCGGCGAACTCGACGGTGAACCGCTCGCCGGGACGCGCCGGCCAGTATTCGTCGATCTTCGCGCCGATGAGGCGGCGGAAGGCGCCCGGGTAGCCGTCCGGCCGGACCCGGTTGCACTCGTCCACTACACCCGAGAAGAAGGACATGACGACCGTCCCGCCACTGCGGGCGAACTCGGTGACGGCGGCGACGCCCTCGTCGTCGACAAGGTACGCGTTGGGCACGACCAGCACCTTGTATGGCGACAGGTCGCTCCGGGTGGACACGACGTCGACCGCGTAGTGGTGCTCCCACAGCGGCCGGTAGTGCCGCATGACGGTCTCCACGTAGCTGAAGTCGTTGCGGGGCAGGCCCCACAGCTCTTCCAGCCCCCACCAGCCGTTCCAGTCGAACAGGACGGCGACCTCGGCCCGCGTGGTCGTGCCCGCCACGGGTGCGAGCAGCCCGACCTCACGGCCGAGGTTCGCGACCTCCCGGAAGGTGCGCGACTCCGGACCGGAGTGCGGCAGCATCGCGGAGTGGAAGCGTTCGTGCCCGCCGCGACCGGCCCGCCACTGGAAGAACATCACGGAGTCGGCTCCGCGCGAGACCGCCTGGAGCGAGCCGAGCCGCATCCGGCCTGGCTCCTTGACCACGTTGAGCCTCCACTGGCTGACCGCGCTCGTGGCCTGCTCCATGAGCAGCCACGGCCGCCCGCCCTTGAGCGACCGGAACAGGTCGAACTGGAAGGCCGACGCCACGTGCGAGTCCGGCTCGGCGGGGTCGGGGTAGATGTCCAGGGCCGCCGCGTCCTCCTCCGGAGCCCAGCGCCAGTAGTCGGCGTTCCGGTAGAAGCGCATGAAGTTGGTGACGATCGGAATGTCGTCGCGGAAGGAGCGGACGATGTCGCGCTCGGCGACGAAGCACTCCAGCAGGGCGTCGGAGGTGAAGCGCTTGAAGTCCAGGATGCGGCTGGGGTTCATCCACGTGCGGGGGACGCTCGGCACCTCGACCTGGTCCCAGCCCGTGTAGACCTGCCCCCAGAAGCGGGTGGTCCACGCCTCGTTGAGGGTTTCCAGGTCGCCGTACCTGCGCCGCAGCCAGCGCCGGAAGCCAGCCGAGGCGGCCTCGTTGTACGCGGTAGGGCCGTACTCGTTGCTGATGTGCCACATGGCCAGGGCGGGATGGAAGGAGTAGCGCTCGGCGAGCCGCCTGGTGATGTTCGCCGCGTGCTCGCGGTAGATCGGGGACGAGGGGTCGTAGTGCAGGCGGTTGCCGAAGCCGAACCGCTCGCCGTCCGCCATGACCGGGAGGACCTCGGGGTGCCGGTGGATCAGCCAGGCGGGCGGCGCGGCCGTGGGAGTGGCCAGGTTGACCGCGATGCCGTTCTCGTGGAGCAGGTCCATGACCTCGTCGAGCCAGCCGAACTCGTACGTGCCGGGCTCCGGTTCCAGCGAGGCCCACGCGAAGACGCCGAGCGACACGAGGTTCACCCCCGCCTCCCGCATGAGCCGGACGTCCTCCCGCCACACGGACCGGTCCCACTGCTCGGGGTTGTAGTCCCCGCCGTACGCCAGGCCGCCGACCCGGTCTCTCAAGGCGCGCATGCGAGCGTCTGTCATCGAAGGCTCCTGTGCTGGGTCAGGTCATCACAGTCTCCAAAGGCACAGTTAGCGTTAACACGGACACAGCGAATGCGCAAGGGAAACCGATCTTCCGGCGGTCACGGGGCTTCCCGCCGCTGCTACGCGCCGGGCCGCCCGTTCGCGACCGGCGCGGGGGCGCTCTCGTCGCGTGGGCGGGTGCCCGGGCGCAGCGGGTAGAGGAGGTAGCAGCCGAAGGCCAGCGCCAGCACGGCCAGGGGCACCACGCCCATCGTCAGCCGGACGCCCGTCACGACGGACTCCGGCTGGACCGCGGCCCCGCTGCGATAGCCCGATCGGGACAGCACGACGGTGATGACCACGGCCTGCAAAGACACCGCCCAGCGGACGATGAACCCGTTCATCCCGAAGTACATCCCCTCGCGGCGGGTGCCCGTCCTGTGCTCGTCGTCGTCGATGACCTCGGCGAGCAGGATCTCCAGGAGCACGAGCATGCCCGCGATGCCGACGCCGACCGCCGCCCCGGTGACCGCCGCGAGGGCGAGGTTCCCGACGAACAGGAACGGCACGAGCGCCGCGCCGTACACGACGATCGCGGCGAGGACGGCGCGGCGCGGCCCGATCCGGATGGTGACCCGGCTCCACACGTAGACCATCGGGATCGCGGTGACGAACACCGCGCCCAGGATGACGGTGTTGGCGGAGTCGGCCTCGCCCAGGGCGTACTTGGTGAAGAACGGGATCCCCGCCTGCAGCAGGGCGAAGGTCAGCTGCAGCAGGAAGCTGCCCGTGACGTACGTGACGAAGGCGCGGTTGGCGAGCGTGTAACGGAGCGCGGCGAGGAACCCGAAGCTCTCGCGCTCCGCGTGGGCCCGTTCGGCCGAGCCGCGCAGCGACAGCGCGAAGAAGGCCAGCGCCACGACGCCGAAGGACACACCCATGGCGGCCCATCCGATGGCGCCGTACAGCAGGGGCGCCGCGGCGACGCCGACGATCATGCCGACGATGGCGAACATCTGCCGCCACGACGCGGCGGCGGCCCGCTCGGCGATGGTGGTGAACATCTCGGGGAACAGCGCCACGTAGTTCAGCACCACGACGACGAACAGCACGTCGTAGACGAGGACCACGACCAGGAAGTACCAGAACCTCGCCGTCGCGCCGTCCACGAGCGGGATCCAGATCATGGTGAACGCGGCGGCCAGCGGCGCCATGCCGATCGCGATGTACGGCACCCGCCTGCCCCAGCGCGTGCGCGTCCGGTCGGACACGTGCCCCACGAACGGGTTGAGCACCGCGTTGACGATGCCGTGGATCACCATGGCGACGCCGATGAGCGACGGGTCGACGCCCAGGTGGTCGACGTAGTAGAAGGTGGCGAACGTCGCGAACGCCTGGCTGAGCAGATTGACCGACAGGTTGCCCGACCCGTAGGCCAGCACCTGGCCGCGCTTCAACGAGCCCGTCAATGAGCCCGTCACGGGGCCCGTCATCGGGCCCTCTGAAGGGTTCGCAGGTCGGACCAGCCGATGAGGCGGACGCCCTCCTCCGCGATGGCGCGGCGGACCTCCGGATCGGTGAACAGCCGCAGTTCCATGCCGCGTTTGGCGTGATGCGGCATGATCTGCCGGAGCTCGCCGGTGTCCTCGAACGGGTGGATGTAGATCTCGGTGACACCGGGGCGCAGCGCCCGGATCAGCGCGATCATGTCGCTTCTGACGCTCTCGTACGTCTCCCCCTCGGCCAGTTCGAAGGGCAGCGTCCACAGCCGGTCGAGGATCACCACGCCCGCCGCGTCCGCGGCCTCGGCCCTGGCCCGCGCGAACGGCTCCAGTTCCTCCGGCAGGCCCATGCCGTCGAGGGTCCGGGGCAGGCGGAACGGCAGGCCGTGCTCCGCGCACGCCTTGAAGACCACGTCGAGGAAGTCCCTGCCGGTGGCCAGGCCGTACAGGCTGCCCATGTGGTTGTCGGCGTGCGACGGGTCGAGGCCGAGGGCGACGGCCCTGCGGATCTGCGCGTCGATCTCCGCGCGGACCTCCTCGGGGTCGGCCCGCTCCTCCACTGTGCGGCAGTCGGCCGGGAAGTAGCCGGCGTCGTCCACGAGCGAGGACACCGCGCGGTCGCGGGTCACCGGTCCCCACCGGTATCCCTCCCACTCGCTGGTGAACGTCAGGTGGACGCCCACGTCGTAGCCGCCCGCGACAGCCGTACGGACCGCGTCGGGGGCCCACGGGCACGGCGTCATGACGGTCGCCGAGCTGATGGCGCGGGCGGCCAGCAGTGCGGTGATGCCCGTGTTGGCCGCCCGGCACATGCCGTAGTCGTCGGCGTTCACGATCAGCAGCCGGTCGTCCGGCCCGGCGCCGAGCCGTTGCGCGAGGTTCACGCGATGTCCCCTTCCTCGGACCCTGCCGGGTCCGTGTCGTACGGCCGCCCGCCCACGACGGCGGCGAAGGCGCGTTCGCGCGCCCGATGGCGGGCGAGCCAGGCCGCACCGCGCAGCACCGCGTCCCCGGGAACGCCGCTCGCGATGATCCTGATCGGGAGCGGCGCGGCGTCCCTGGCCAGGTGGCGGCGGATGCGGCCGAGCAGCAGGTCGGCGCTGGCGCCGAACGCGCCGCCGAGCACGAACAGCTCCGGCTCGATCACGAGGGCGATGGAGGCCGCGACGTGGGCGATCCTGCGGGCGGTCGCGTCGACGACGGCGAGCGCCCTCTCGTCGCCGCCCCTGGCGCTTTCGAAGATCTCGCGCGGCGACGGCCTGCCCTCGATGCCCGCCTGCCTGGCCTGTTCGGCGATGCGGCGGGCGCCGAGCACCTCCGTGCCGAGCTCGGTCGCGGGATGGGGCAGGAATCCGACCTCGCCAGCTCCTCCGGCGAAGCCCCGATGCAGACGGCCGCCGAGCACGATCCCGGCGCCGAGGCCGACCCCAAGGCCGAGCAGGACGAAGTCGGCGACGTCGGCGCACGCGCCGAACCGCTGCTCGGCGACGGCGGCGAGGTTGACGTCGTTCTCCAGCAGCAGGGGCACCGGCAGGTCGCGCTCGATCGCCTCGGCCAGGCCGCGGCCGCCCTGCGGCAGCCCGTAGGCCCGCCTGACGGTGCGGCCGTCGCGTGCCACGACCGCGGGGACTCCGACGACGGCCTGGCCGATGGCGCCGGTCTCGGTCCCGGCGCGTCCGGCGCACTCGGCGGCGAGCGCGGTCACCGCCGCCGCTGTGTCGGCCACCCTGCGGCGCGGCGCTTCGGTCTCCGCCTGGGCGAGCGTCTCCCCCACCGCGTCGACGAGGACGGCGCGGACGCGCAGGTGGCCGATGTCGACACCGAGCGCGAGCGCGCAGCGGGGAGCGACCCGGTAGAGGGTCGCGGCGGGCCCGCGACGGGTGGTGTCGGCGCCCGCCTCCTCGACGACCCCGCGTGCGACGAGCTCGCGCAGCGTCTGGGCGACGGTGGTCTTGGACAGGCCGGTGGCCCTGGTGATCTCCGGCCGGCCCAGCGGCCCCTCGCGGTCGACCACGTCGAGCACGGCGCGGGCGTTGATCGACCAGAGCAGGCCCTGCGGCCCGGCCAGGTAGTTCCCGCTCACGCTCACCTCGCGTCCGGCCCGAGTAGGTCGGAAAGTTTCCTACTCGAGGTGAGCCGTTTCTATCCGATCGGCGGCCCCACGACAAGACCGCTACGGTTCATTCGAGGCAGAAAGGGGACCATCGTGAGCAATGCCGGAACGGGCGAGATTCCGTTCGGGGCCCGGGTGCGCGGCTGCCTGCTCGGCGGGGCCGTAGGCGACGCCCTCGGCGCGCCCGTGGAGTTCGACTCGATCGCCGCCATCCGCCGCAACCATGGCGAGGCGGGCCTGACCGACCTCGCGCCCGACTGGCGCGGCAAGACCGGCCTGATCACCGACGACACCCAGATGACGCTGTTCACCGTCGAGGGGCTGATCCGCGCCGGCGTACGCGTCAGTGAGAGAGGCATCGGCGGCGGTGAGGTGCAGGTGGTCCGCCACGCCTACCTGCGCTGGCTCGACACGCAGGAGCACCGCGTGCCGCCGCCCGCGAACGACCTCGTCCGCACCGGTTGGCTGCGCGAGCAGACCTGGCTCTACTCCCGTCGCGCACCCGGCAACGCCTGTCTGTCCGGCCTGCGCGCCGACCTCGGCCCGCTCGCCGCCCCCGGCCTGCCCGGGCCGGTCAACCCCGGTTCCAAGGGCTGCGGCACCGTCATGCGCTCCGCGCCGTTCGGACTGGCCACCCACGACCCGCGGGCGGCCTTCACGCTCTCGGCCGACTGCGCCCAGATCACGCACGGACACCCCACCGGTTATCTGGCGGCCGGGGCCTTCGCCGCGCTGGTCTGTTTCCTGGCCCAGGGCGCGCCGCTCGCGAAGGCCGTACGCGACACTCTCGGCCTGCTCGCCGAACGGCCCGCGCACGAGGAGACCACCGCCGCGATCGAGGCGGCGGTCTCCCTGGCCGGCACGGCGGAGCCGTCGCCCGAGACGGTGGAGACGCTCGGCGGCGGGTGGGTCGCCGAGGAGGCGCTCGCCATCGCGGTCTACTGCGCGCTGGTGAGCGGCGACGACATCGAGCGGGCGCTGCTGCTCGCGGTCAACCACTCCGGCGACAGCGACTCCACCGGCTCCCTCTGCGGCAACCTGCTCGGCACCGTGCACGGCGACGCGGCCCTCCCCCGGCACTGGGTGTCCCGGCTGGAGGGCAGGGACACCGTCGTCGAACTCGCCGACGACCTCACCACCCAGTTCACCGGCGGCCGCGTCGACCGGGACAAGTACCCCGGCGGCTGACCGCAACGAATCCGAACCGCGTGAGACGCACGCTCCGCCGGGATCATGTCGGTGGATCGTTGTAATCTTCCGGACGTACTGGTGATGCGGCCCGACGGGCTTCCGTTCTCTCGTTCGAGAACGGACACGCCCCCATACCGCACGAGTCTTTCGTGCTGCCTGGGGGTAGGTCCGTGGCCGTTGTCCGGCATTCCGCGGAAGGTCTGCTTCAGCTCGCGTCCGTGCCGGAGAGGGTGCTGAGCGAGGTGATCGCCGAACAGCTTCGCATCACTCAGGGCGTCAACCCCGGCAGGAGCGAGCGAAGGTCCTGGGATCGCAGCCTGCCCGTGCTCGCCCGTGACCTCGTCGACGCCGGGCTCGGCGGCGTCGAGATGCTGCTGGAATACCAGTTACCGCTCACCAGCAAGCGGGCCGACGTGATCCTCGCCGGCGTGGACCGGCACAGCGGCGACGACGCATACGTCGTCGTGGAGCTCAAGCAGTGGAGCCACGCCGAGCTGTACGAGGACGACGCCGACCTCGTTCTCGTCCCCGGCATGGGCGACCACCCCAAACTTCACCCGGTCGTGCAGGTGCACGGCTACTGCGACTACCTCGCCGACTTCGTCGGCGCCCTGGAGGACCGCCGTCACGCCGTACGCGGCGTCGCCTACCTGCACAATGCGAACGACCTGGACATCCACGACCTCTACGACCGCGTGGACGACGAGCGGACCCGTCTGTTCAGCCAGAGCCGTCGCGGCCAGTTCATCGACTACCTTCGTGCGCAGTTCGCGCCCGAACCCGGTGCGCACGCCGCCGACAGGCTGCTGGCGTCGGCGATCCGGCCGTCCAAGCAACTGCTGAAGGTGGCCGCGGCCGAGATCAAGCATCGGGACCAGTTCGTCCTGCTGGACCAGCAGCGCCTGGCGTACGGGATCGTGCTGCACGCGGTGGAGAAGGCCAGGGCGTCCGACTCCAAGGAAGTCGTCATCGTCACCGGAGGTCCCGGCTCGGGCAAGAGCGTCATCGCCCTGTCGCTGCTCGGCGAACTCGCCGAGCGCGGCTATCCGGCACACCACGCCACCGGATCGCGGTCCTTCACCGAGACCATGCGCCGCCACGTGGCCAGGGGATCCACGCGCACGAAGGCGATGTTCAAGTACTTCAACAACTTCATGGCCGCCAAGCCCAACGACCTCGACGTGCTGATCTGCGACGAGGCCCACCGGATCCGCGAGACCTCGGCCAATCGCTTCACGAAGGCCGCCGACCGGACGGGGCGTTCCCAGCTCGACGAGCTGATGAGCGCCGCCCGTGTCCCCGTCTTCCTCCTGGACGAACACCAGGTGGTGCGGCCGGGCGAGACCGGGACCGTCGCCGACATCAGGGCGCACGCCCAGGCCCGCGGGCTGGCCGTACAGCAGGTGGACCTGGACGCCCAGTTCCGCTGCGGCGGCAGCCGCGCGTACGAGGAATGGGTGCTGCGACTGCTCGGCCTGAACGGTGAGGATCCCGAGCCGTGGACCGGCGACCCCCACTTCGAGGTCACGCTCGCCGACTCGCCGTACGAGTTGGAGGGGCTGCTGCGGGGGAAGCTGAACGACGGTTACTCGGCACGGATGACGGCCGGCTTCTGCTGGCGATGGAGCGACCCGGACGGCGACCGCCTCGTCTCCGACGTGCGGATCGACGGCTGGTTCAAGCCGTGGAACGTCAAGGGCGACCGCGCCGTCGGTGACGCCCCTCCCAGCGCGCTGTGGGCCACGATGCCGGGCGGCTTCGAGCAGGTCGGCTGCGTGTACACCGCCCAGGGCTTCGAGTACGACTGGAACGGCGTCGTCTTCGGCCCCGACCTAATCTATCGGGACGGCCGTCTGATCACGGTACGCGCCGCCAGCAAGGACCCCGCGCTGCTGAAGAAATCCGTCACGGACGAACAGGCCGACCGGCTGATCCGCAACACCTACAAGGTGCTGCTGACCCGCGGCATGATCGGCACGGCTGTCTACTCCGTCGACGCCAGGACGCAGGACTTCCTCGCCACCCTGCTTGATCGATAGGGTGGCCCGGCTCCGCTGCCGACCCACAGCCTGAGCGGCTGAAGGTCCGCGCCTCCTGCGGCGCCGCGCCGGCCGGTTGATCCGGCTCAGGCCCGGGCGGCGCGTTCGATCGCCACTCCCACCCCGTCGAGCAGGTGGTCCAGCCCGACGCGGAAGTCGTCGTCCGGACCGGGCCCCGCCTGGGGGGCGAACACTCCGGCCTCGACGGCGCGGGCCAGCGCCGGGAACCGGCCGGGGTCGGCGAACTCGGTGAGCAGTGCGGCGTACGCCCCGTCGGCCCCTTCCTCTGGTTCGGCGGTCACGGACGTCACGAGTTGGGCCGCGCCGCGCACGTAGTGCAGCACCAGCATGACCACCGAGAACCGGGCCCGCCAGTCCAGGGGTGTCCCGCCGAGAGTGCGCAGCGCGGCGTCCAGCCAGGCGAGCTGGCCGGGGTCCACCGGCGGAGAGCTCACCAGCTGCACGATCCACGGATGCCGCAGGTAGACGCCGAACAGCTCGACGGCCCACCGGGTGAGTGCGCCGCGCCAGTCGGCCGGCGCCGTGCCGAACTCCGGCGGGGGGCCGGGCGCGGCGTCCAGCATGAACAGCTGCAGGTCGTCCTTGCCCGTTACGTGCCGGTACAGCGACATGGGCGCGCAGCCGAGCCGTTCGGCGAGCCGGGCCATGGAAAGCGCGGCCAGGCCCTCCTCGTCGGCGAGGGCGATGGCCGCCGCCACGATCCGTTCCAGGCTGAGCGCGGGCGTGCGTCCCCGCCCCTTCGGCTTGGCCCGCCCCCACAGCACGTTCAGCGCGTGCGGCAGCTCGTCTGCGATGTCGTCCGGCATTCCAGGAAGCTTACCAGTTTGCGTATGGCCTACGCCTTGCGTATATGGTACGCATTAAGCGTATGGCATACGCATCTCTCCGACCGTCCCCCTGGAGCCGTCATGCACACGACGATCGACAGTCCTCCGCCGGTATCGGCCCGCCGGCGTCCGTGGTGGCGGCGCCGCTGGACGGTGCCGCTCGGCCTGGTCACGGCCGGGTTCCTCGCCTTCTCGCTGCCGCCGTACCTGACCGGGAACCCGTCGCTGTCCCGGGTGCCGCAACCGGAGGGGTTCGGCCTGCACTACCCGCTGCTCGTGGCGCACGTGCTGTTCGCCACGGTCGCCATGGTCACCGCGTTCTTCCAGGTGTGGCCGTGGTTCCGCCGGCGGCACCCGGCATGGCACCGGCGCGCGGGGCGGGTCTACGTGTTCGCCGGGGTGCTGCCGGCCGGGCTGACCGGCTTGGTCATCGGGGCGCGCACCCCGTTCGGGCCGTTCCTCGCGGTCAGCGACGTGCTCCTCGCCTTGCTGTGGCTCGCCTTCACCGTGAGCGGCTGGCGCGCTGCCCGCGCCCGCCGATACGCCGACCACCGGCGCTGGATGCTGCGCAGCGCCGTGCTGACCTACTCCATCATCACCAACCGGCTGTGGACCGGGATCCTGATCATCGCCCTGCCCCCGCTGCAGGACACCGTCTTCCACGGCGACCCCGACCTGATGGCGTGGACGATCTCCGGTCTGTCCGGCTGGCTCGGCTGGACGATCCCGCTGCTGGCCGTGGAGTGGTACCTGGAGCGCGAAGTGGCCCGCCGCGGCCGCCGCACCGCCCTCGCGACCTGATCCCGGAGGCCGATCCCGGAACGACCGCCCGCCCCGGAACCGCCGCCGCCGGTTCCGGGGTGTCCGCGCACCCCGATCTTCGCGCCGACGGCGATCGGCTCGGGGGCGTGCAGGGTCTGATCAGGCGAGGGTCACAGGCCGTAGGACGGGAACAGGTTCGTGGTCGGCCAGGAGGTGACGCTGTCTGCCGCCACGTGCAACGGGTAGTCGATGTCAGCGGTGTAGTTCTGGCCCAGGGCGTCGTTCCACTGATTGAAGAGCACGACCCAGCTCAGCCCGTCATACCGCCGGACCATGAGGGTGGAGGTGCCGGGGTACGCCCCGTCGTGCCAGGTGTTCAGGCCGCCGCTGACGGGGCGGACAGACCAGCCCATGCCGTAGTACGAGCCGCTCCAGTCGACGGCGGGCGGGGCGAACACCTGCGCGATCGTCGACGAGGTGAGCAGGCCGGGCGCGTCGAAGATCGTGGTGAACTTCGCCATGTCGACGGCCGAGGAGAGCCAGGCACCGTGCGCGGCCATGTTCTCGAGGTTGAACGTCCCGTACGGCATCGGCACCTGAGCCCCGGAGTTGTCCAGCACGGTCGTCCCGCTGTACTGCGAGTAGTAGGCGATCTCCGAGGGCCGCCGCAGGCTCTGCGCCGTGCGGCCCTGCGTCATGCGGGTGATCTTCACCGGGGCGAGCACGTTCTGCTGGACGTAGGTCGCGTACGGCAGGCCGGTGACCTTCTCGATGACCTTGCCGAGCAGCATGTAACCATAGTTCGAGTAGGCGTACCTGTCTCCGGGCTTGAAGTCGAGCTTGTACCTCGACGTGTAGTCCATGATGTTCGCCTGTGTCACCGGCAGCGGCACCTGGAGCCGGCTGCTGATATTGAAGTCCCACTGGTACATCGGGTCGAACGATACGGAGCGGTCCCAGCCGCCGAGGTGCTGCAGCAGGTGGAGCACGGTGACGTCACCGAGTCTGGAGTCGACGGCCGTGTTGAGCCCCAGCATCGGCGCCACCGTGGCCGACAGGCTGAGCCTGCCGTCCTGGACAAGCTTCATGATCGCGGTGGCCGTGACCGGCTTGCTCAGGCTGGCCAGGCGGAACAACGACGTCGGCTGGGCCAGGACCGGGCCCGACGTGGAGTTGTATCCCCGCGCGAGCACCAGCCTGCCCTGCCGCACCACGGCGAGCGAGGCGTACGAGATGCTCCGCGCCTCCATGAAGCTTTTCAGTAGGTCGTCGAAGGGCTGTAGCGACGGCGAACTCGAGCCGGTGACCGTCCAGGCGGGAGGAGTGTCGGCCGCGATCGCCGAGCGGGCGGGCGATGCGGCGGCTCCCACGACGGCGCCCGCGAGCAGGCGCAGAGAATCCCTGCGAGTCAGCATGAGTCGATCCCCGTTCTCCGGTCTGATGACGCTATGGACGACATCAAAGAGCGAAGATCCGGCTTTAGTGTGACATCCGCATTGAGCCCTTTTGATCGTGAGTAGCGGTCGCCCGCAGGTGAGGTCCAGGCCAGGCGGCCGTGATGCCGATGCCCGACCAGCAAGATGGGGATGAAAGGTTCACCGGCGGACCGGCCGCTCAGCCCGCCAGTGGCCGTTGGTGGTGTCCACGGCCTTCCAGCGGATCTCGCTCGCGTCGCACAGCGGGTTGCGAGCACCCCCATCGTCGTCTTGCGCGGCGAGCAGGACGACATCCTCGTAGGCACGGGGTGGTCCTCTGATACTGCATTCATCGAAGTGCGCAGAGCTGAATTTCCGACATCTGCAGGATGCGAGCCTGCGGTGGCACCCATAGCGTCGATGTGACGTCGGAGCCGGCGTCGACGCCCCCCACGATAGGAACCCCCACGTGCGTCACAAACGTACTGTCCCCGTGCTCGCCTCGGCGGCGCTCCTGTGCGGTGGCCTGGCACCCCTTGCCATGTCCGCCCCGGCACAGGCCGCCACGATCCCGTCACCGGGTCACGCCGTCTCCCACGAGGAGAACGTGCGGGTCCCCGCCGGAGCGCTGTGGACCGAGCAGTACTTCCCGTCCTCGGACGGCAGCGATGTCGAGCTGCACGCCGACGTCCTGAGACCCGCCCACCTGCCCTCGGATGCGAAGACGCCGGTCATCCTGTCCGTCGGCCCGTACTTCGGCCACATCGGGCAGACCGGCAACGACGGCTTCACGGGAACCGGCCCGTCCGCGCGCTTCAACGACCTCATCGAGGGCGCCGACCTCATGGCGCGCGGGTACACCGTCGTCATGGTCGACCTGCGCGGCTTCGGCGGCTCGACCGGCTGCCTCGACTGGGTCGGCCCCGGCGAGCAGGCCGACATCCGGGCCGCGGTCGACTGGGCGGCGAGTCAGCCGTGGTCGACCGGCAAGGTCGGGATGTACGGCA
This sequence comes from Microbispora siamensis, assembly GCF_016863095.1. GTDB lineage: Bacteria > Actinomycetota > Actinomycetes > Streptosporangiales > Streptosporangiaceae > Microbispora > Microbispora siamensis. The sequence goes on from NZ_BOOF01000018.1 coordinate 74,670, forward strand.
AGTCGTACGACGCGGTGACCGGCCTCGTGGGCGCGAACCAGGGCCGCCCGGGGCTCGCGGCCGTCGTCGCCTCGGAGCCGCTGTGGGACATGTACAACTACCTCTTCAGCAACGGTGTCCGGCGCCCGAACTACCTCGGCACCCCGCGGGCCTACAACGGCATCGCGAGCCTGCCCGGCATGAAGGACGACTCGGACCACTACAAGCAGAACGCCGACTACGAGAAGACCCACCCCGAGTGCCTCGCGAACAACCTCAAGGACACCCAGGACCCGGACCGCACCTCCGGCTACTGGAAGGCCCGTGACCTCGCCGCGATGGCGAAGGGATCGCAGGTGCCGCTCTTCGTCACGCAGGGCTTCATAGAGAACAACACCAAGCCCGAGGACATCCAGCGGTACCTGACGAACCACGCCGGCCCGACGCGAGGCTGGCTCGGGCAGTGGGAGCACGTCCGCGGCAACGAGACCGACAGCCAGGGCAGGCTCCTCATGGGCCGCGCCGGCTGGTTCGACGAGGTCATGCGCTTCTACGACCTGCACCTGAAGGGCGTCGCCCCGTCCGTCGAGGATCCGAACTTCCTCGTCGAGGGCAGCGACGGCGTGTGGCGCGCCCAGGACTCGTGGCCGGTGGCGAAGCGTGAGACGACGGTCCGCCTCCAGCCCGGCAGCTACGTCGACAACGGCCGCGCGCGGACCGCCGCGCCACAGACGGCCGAGGACGCCGGCGTGTGGGACATGGAGCACGCGCCTGACCTGCCCACGGGACCGCAGGACCAGGGCTACGGCCCGAAGCCGCGCACGACCGACGACGGCAAGGGCTTCTACTCGTGGTCCAAGCCGGTCAACAGCGATGTCCGGGTCACCGGCACGCCGCGCGTGTCCTTCACCGCGCAGGGCGAGGGCAACGTCCTGATCCGGATGTGGGACGTGGCCCCCGACGGGACGGCCGTGATGTTCGACGAGCAGATGTCGCTCGTCAGGACCGGCACGGTCGAGTTCGACCTCAAGTCGACGGAGTGGACCCTGGCGAAGGGCCACCAGCTCGTCGTCGGCATCGGCACCAACACGACCCGGTCGTGGTCGGACACCCCGTCGAACCAGACGATCACGGTCGGCTCGGCCTCGCTCTCGCTGGCGCTCGACAACGTCCGGTTCGACACCCCGGCGCAGGGCGACGTCTCGCCGTTCCTCGCCAGCTACCTCCGGTCGTACACCTCGGCGTGGACCGACACGGCCCCCGGCAGCTTCCCCCTGAACGTCCCGCAGGGGCAGGGCTGACCCGGACCTGAACGAGCTGCCGGCGGCGAGGCACGCGTCGGCGAGGCGACCACCGCCTCGTCAGCCGGCGCCGGCAGCGGCCCGATCACGGCCCGGATCGCGGCCGAAGACCGGGACGGCGCCGACGCCGATGCACACGAAGCCGGCCGCTGCGGCGGCCGTCCGCGGGTCGTCGCCCCGGACGGCCCGCTGGGCCTCGGCGAGGGCGGCGGCGGGCGTGCGCCCGGCGGCCAGCCGTTCGTGTAAGGCCACCATGACGGGGGTCGTCGCCGCGTCGGGGATCGGCAGCACCGAGGCGACGAGCTGGGACGTGCCGCGGGCGAGGAACGCCACGGCGAGGCCCATCAGCTCGTCGCCGGTGCGGACCACGGAACGACCGCTGTCGCAGGCCGCGAGCACCAGCGTGTGCGGCACCCGCGGTAGCCGTTCCACGTCGTAGGCCATCAGCGGCCCGTCGGCGAGGGCGATGCCGGAGAACAGCGGGTTCTCCGCCGACAGGTGGCCGTGCGCGGCGAGATGCGCGAGCCCGGCCCGCGACAGGGCGGCCGAGACCGCCTCGACCGACGCCGCGGCCCCGGCGAGCACGGTGCCGTCGTGGATCGCGCCGACCGCCGCCGCCTCGGGCCCGGCGGCCGGCAGCCGCGGCCCCGCCACCGCGACCACCCGTCCCCCGGCCGCGACGCCCGCGCGCCCCAGGGCCGCGCCGCCCCTGCCGTCACCGTCCGTTCCGTCCGCCGACGCGAGGCGGGTCCGGGCGAGGTGCCACAGTGTCGCGGACGGCGCGACGGTCACGGGCCGTCCCGCGCAGGACGGCAGGAGGGACCACGGCAGGCTGTGCAGCGGTCCGGTGGGCACCACGATGAGCGGGCGGTCGCCGATCTCGGCCAACGGCCCGAGCAGCAGGGCGTCGAGCCGGGCGGCCGCGGCGTCCAGCAGCGCGGCGGACGCGGCCAGCAGCTCGGGCCGGGCGTCCGGGCGCGCGCCGCGCCGCACGGCGAACGTCAGCCGCTCGATCAGGTCGGCCGCCTCGGCCGTCGCTCCGAGGCGCCGGACGCCCACGCGGCCGTCCACCACGGTGAGCACGTGCAGGTCGGCGCCCCGGCGCACGTACTCGACCAGCGCCCACGGACCGAGCGAGGCGGCGAGGTCCCGGGGCGTTACCGGGGCCGCGGGCGCGTCGCCGGGAGTGCCGGCGAGTCGGCGGCTGTGGTCGCGGATGCGCCGTTCCAGGTCCGCCTGCCGGGCGAGCAGCGGGGCGGGCGCCGCCGCCTGACCGGCCAGGTCCCTCGTGACGGAGCGCAGCCGGGCCAGCAGCGCGGTCAGCACCGGGTCGTCGGGCGGACGGACCGGCGCGGCCGGCAGACGGCTGGCCCGGGCGCGCTCCGACCACTCGAGGAGGCCGTCGGGGCGGCCGGCCTCGAAGGCCACCTCCAGTCCCAGCGCCACCAGGTCGGCCCGGTGCGCCGCCGCGTGTACCCGCAGGTCGGTGGCCCCCATCGCTGAGGCGTGCTCGTCCAGGACCCGCAGGCCTGTCCGTACGGCGGCGAGCACGCCGCGCGCGTCCCCCTCGGCACGCCGTTGAAGCGCCCGCGCGTACCAGCCGCGCGCCCGGACGAGCGCCGGTCCCCGGGACCGGGACGCCGCCGCGGCCCGGCTCAGGTAGCCGGCGGCCACGTCCGCCGTCCGGGAACGCCCCTCTGCGGCGGGCTCCGCCCCCGCCCGCGCGTCACCAGCGTCTCCGGAGCGGCCGGGCCCTTCTTCACCCCGCCGGACGCGGCGCTCGGCGGTCACCTGGGCGGCCACGATCGCGGCGTCCAGCGCCGCCGCGGGCCATCCCGCCGCGTCCAGGGTCGCGACCATGACGTCGATGACCGCCGCCGGGAGGCGCGGCCGGCGGCCGGCGGCGCGCTGGGCGGACAGGGCGGACAGCCGGGCCAGTTCCGCCCACTCCCGCCGCCCCTGGGCGCGGAAGCGGCGCAGCGCCGCACGGGCGTGGCCCAGCGCGGCGGCCGGATCGCCGGACAGGATCTCGGCCTGTGCGAGCAGCACCTGCACCTCGGGCACCTTGAGCGAGCGGCGCTCGCGGCGGTAGGCGTCCACCGCGCGGGCGGCGGCCGCCTTCGCCTCGGCCGTGAGCCCCACCGACAGCAGCAGCTCGGCCCGGTCCTGGTGCAGCGTGCCCAGCTGAGCGCCGTGCGCGCCGATGATGCGCTCGGCCCGGTCGAGGTGGCGCAGCGCGGCCGGTACGTCGCCCCGCAGCGTCTCCATGAGACCGAGGTTGTTGGCGATCAGGCCGATCGTCAGCGGGCGGCCGAGCTCGCGCGCCAGCGTCTCCGCCTCCAGCAGGTCGCGTTCGGCCGCGGAAAAGGCGTGCCGGTCGGAGTGGACGAGGGCCCGGTTGATCAGCATCCGCTGCACGCCGAGCAGGTCGGCGTGCCGGCGCAGCACCTGCAGCGCCACCTCGAACTCGGCGAGCGACTCGTCGAGGCGGCCGATCACGTGCAGCACGATCGCGCGCTGCGCGCGGGCGCGGGCGGCCGCCATGCCGGTCAGATCCGGCAGGGCGGCGTCGATCTCGCGCAGCGCGGCCTGCGGCCTGCCCCGTTGCAGGATCGCGAAGGCGAGCTTGTACCGCGCCTCGGCGGCCAGGTCGGCGCGGCCGGCCCGCACACCCCAGGCGGCGGCGCGGCTCAGGTGCCTGACGGCGTTGTCGAGCTCGCCCACGTGCAGGAGCGCGTGGCCCCAGGCGCGTTCGGCGGTGGACGCCGCCACGGCGTGGCCCGCACGGGCCGCGCGCCGGGCGGCCCTCTCGGCCGTCGGCAGGCCCGAGACGGGGTCGCGGTCGACCGCGGCCAGCGCCGCCTCGGCCTCGGCGAGCGGCTCATCCGCCGGCTCCGGCGACCCGTCCACGCGCGGCGGGCCGCCGGTGCCGCCGTCGGCGGGAACGGCGGGAGCGGGTGCTGGAGCGTTCCCGTGGGCCCTTGCGCCCGGCGGCGTTTCCTGCGTTGGATGTATCACGGCCAGGCCCTCGTGGCTCCGTCTGAGGAAGTTCGCGTTCCGGACAAGTCATGACCCCGGGAAGGACACTATCCAGATGCCAGTCGACGCGGGCACCACATCGCACCAACCGGACCAACTCATCGTCGACCTCCTGCACCTGGAGGTCGTCGAGCGCATGCTGAACGACTTCGGCGTCGTGCACGCCGCCCTCGCCCCCGACGACCGGGACGAGCTCCTCGGACTGGCCCGCCTGCGCGACCTCAAGGACGCCGACGACGATTCCGTCGAGGTCGGCGAGCTCCTCGCCCTGCTGCGGGAGAAGGCGGCCGCCGACCGCGGCGGCTGGGTGCCGACGATCGGCAAGAACCGGGTCGTGGACGCGGTCATCGGGGACGGCCACAAACCCATGTCCCTGCCGGACGGCGCGGTCCTGGCGAGCGGGCACAAGCCCATGCACCTGGTGAGCGGCGAGTTCTCCGCCCTCGGGCACAAGCCCATGTCCCTGGGCGAGTTCGACGTGCTGGGGCACAAGCCGATGGACGGCGGGCAGCCGGAGCCCGCCGGCCCCGCCGACGTGCCGCAGTCGCTCGCCGGCCACGAGGACGCCGGGCGCGGCGTGCGGGTCGGCGTCGTCGACACCCCGCTCGCGTCCACGGAACCGGGTACGGCGGAGCATCCGCTTCCGTACCGCTCGGGGCACTCCGCGTTCGTGCGCAGCCTCATCCAGCGGCAGGCGCCGGCCGCGGAGCTCTCCGTCGAGGGCGTCCTCGACCCCGGCACGGGCCGGGCCGACTCCTGGGACACGGCCCGGGCCATGCTGCGGCTGGCGGCCGCCTTCCGGCCGGACATCCTCAACCTCTCCCTCGGCTGCTTCACGCTGTCCGGGGGGCCGCCGCTGGTCATCGCCCGCGCGATCGAGCGGCTCGCCCCGCGGGTGCTGGTCGTGGCCGCCGCGGGCAACCACGGCGCGCTCCCCCACCTCAGCTCCGGACGCAGCCGGCGCTCGGCCTGCTGGCCGGCCGCCGTCCCGCCCGTCGTCGCGGTCGGCGCGTACGGCACGGTGGACGGGCACCCGGTCATGCCCGGCTGGAGCCCGGACCTCCCGTGGGTGGCGTGCCTGGCGCCCGGGGAGGGGGTCGTTGGCTCGTACCTCACGGGAGAGGTCGACATCGACGGCCGCCGCCAGACCTTCCAGGGCCACGCCCGGTGGAGCGGCACCTCCTTCTCGGCCGCCCTCGTCACCGGCGCGGTCGCCGCCCGCACGGTCCCGGGCTCGGTGACGCCCCGGCAGGCGCTGGACAAGCTCCTGGCCGAGGCCGCCGAGGTCCGGCCGTACCCGCTCGAGGGCTGACGGGTCATGCGCGACGATCCGGTCGTCGTCGACCTCGTGCTCCGGGCGCGCGAGGGCGACGCCGCGGCGTGGGACGCGATAGTCGAGCGGTACGCGCCGCTGGTCTGGGGGGTGTGCGGCCGATACCGCGTGACCGGCAGCGACGCGGACGACGTCGCCGGCGGCGTCTGGCTGCGGCTGGTGGAGCGCCTCGACACGCTGCACGAGCCGGCCGCCCTTCCCGGCTGGCTCGTCCGCACCACCCAGCGACAGTGCCTGCAGCTGCTGCGCGCCCGTAAGCGGCAGGTTCCGGTGGACGCCCCCGAGCCGGGCGCCCGCGGGGAGGAGGACGGCGTGGACGGCGAGATACTGGTGGCGGAGCGGCGGCACGCCCTGCGCACGGCCTTCGCCGAGCTGCCGGCCCGGTGCCGGGAGCTGCTGAGCATGCTGTTCGCCGAACCGCCGGCCTCCTACGCCGAGATCAGCGCCGCGCTCGGCGTCCCGGTGGGGGCGATCGGCCCCAGCCGCGGGCGCTGCCTGGATAGGCTGCGCAGGAGCCGGGCGCTGGCCGCTCTCCAGCCGGCCTAGGCGGTCGACGTGGACGGGGGCGACGGCGTGACGGACGCACCGAGCTGGTGGGACGACGACGACCGGCTGCTCGAGGAGCTGGGGCACGCGGTGCGCGAGGCCCGGGTGCCCGAGTCCTTCGTGCGTGCCGGGAAGGCGGCCTTCGCGTGGCGGACCGTGGACGCCGAGCTGGCCGAGCTGCAGCTCGACTCCCTGCTCCCGGCCCGGGAACCGGCGGGCCTGCGCGACGAGCCGCGGCCGGACGGCTCGGGGCCGCGCGTGCTGAGCTTCGCCGCCGGCGAGCTGTCCATCGAGGCCGAGATCCATCCCGACGCGGTGCGCGGGCAACTGGTGCCCGCGCAGTCCGGTGCGGTCCTCGTGCGCGACGACGACGGCCCCGTCCGGGAGGTCCCGGTCGACGAGGTCGGCTGGTTCGTGATCGAGCCGGTCCCGGCCCGGCGCTTCCGGCTGCACGTCCGCACGTCCGCCGGGGCCTCCGTCATCACCGGCTGGATCGACGCCCGGCCGTAGACGACCGCGCCCCGGCCGGATCGGCCCCGGCCGTAGACCGACCGCGGCCCGCCGGAAAATTCGCGGAGATTCGCTGTATCACCGGTCCCCCCGCGCCATCCGTCCTGCGACCGACCACCGCGTCAGCGGTGACGTACCGCACCGGAAGGACCAGGATCGTGAGCGATCCCGCACGCGCGATCAGCAAGGAAGACGCCTACGCCGAGCTGCTCGACCTGCAGTCGAGCGACGTGATCCGGCTGGAGGGGGAGGGCGGCCCGGACGGGGTGAGCCTGGACGGCTGGGACGGCGAGCAGCCCCAGGACGGCAACGTCGCCGGAGTCGTCGTCCGCTACCTGGCGTCGGGCACGGTGACGTTCGGGCAGCCCAGCCACCCGGCGGCGCCCGACCGGCTGGACCCCCGCAACGCCCTCGCCCTGGTGCGGCTGTGCCAGTGGCTGAAGGACACCTACAACGTCGTCGAGCTGTACCACCTCGGCATCTCCGGCGGCGGCGTCGACAGCCAGGGCCGCCCGCGCACCGACTGCCACGGCCAGGGCCGCGCGGTCGACTTCGTCGGCGTCAAGGCGGTCGCCGAGGACGGCGAGGAGTGGACGCTCACCGTCAACGACGACTGGGGGACCGTGTCGACCACCGCCACCCCCGGCGGGAACTGGCCGCCCGGGACCGGGTCCGACACGTCCTACCGGCTCGACGACGAGGAGGCCGACCCGTTCACGCGCGACTTCTGGCGCGCCGTGTACGAGTTCGTCGCCTCGGAGTGGCAGGACCGCACCGACGGCCCCGATGGGCTGGACACGCCCACGTCCATCGGCGAGCGCAGCTTCATCATGCACCCCGACCACCCGGCCACCGCCCCCGGGACGCCGCACGGCCGAGAGGCCCACAAGAACCACATCCACATGCAGATCGGCGTCACCGGAACGGCGGTCTGAGCATGCGCAACCTCACCTTCTGCGACATCCGGCTGCACCCCTCGACGGTGGACTCCGTCTTCGAGGAGGCCATGACCGGCGACGTCATGCCGGGCGCGGGCGACCTGCCGCACCCTCCCGGCACGCTGTTCACGCGCAGCCTGTACCGCGAGGCCGGCTACGGGTTCCCGCCGGCGTACCGCTGCGTGGTGAACTCGATCCTGGTGAGCGACACCGGGTTCTTCGGCATGCGCCCCCGGATCGCCCGGCTCGGCGCCGACACCAAGGAGCCGCGCTTCCGGCTCGTCGCGGGCGCGGCGCCGGACGACGAGACGGCGCTTGACGTGCTGCGGACGCAGGACGGCCACTCGCTGGTGATGGCCGCCGTCCACCTCCCGCTGCGGATGATCCAGGAGACCTTCGAGAAGGAGCTGGTGGCCGCGATCGAGGAGGAGGTCACCGTGCCGTCCCGGTTCAGCGCGGTGTCCGGCGCGATCTGGACCCGCGACGACGAGGCCGTCCACGGCCGGGTCGAGTACCTCGTCGCCGCGACGGGCGACTTCGCCGAGCTGCGGCTGCGGCCCCGGACGGTCGAGCGGATCGAGGCGGCCGGCGGCACGCTGGTCGAGTCGCGCGGGTTCCGCCACGTCGGCACGGTGTCGGGCGAGCCCGCGCCCCGGGCCGGGGGGTGACGGCCGTGGACAAGCTCTGCGGGTTCGTCGCCCCGTCCGGGGCGAAGGCGTACTTCTTCACCGGCGAGCGCTACATCCGGTACGACGTCGAGGCCGACGGCGCCGACGAGGGCTACCCGCTGGCGATCTCCGACCAGTGGCCCGGCCTGTTCGAGGCGGACATCGACGCCGCCCTGCCGTGGAGTGACGGCTCGGTCTTCTTCTTCCGCGGCGACCAGTGCCTGTCGTACGACCTCGAGAACGGGATCGTGCTGGACGGCCCGCGGCCGATCGCCGAGATGTGGCCCGGGCTGTTCGAGTCCGGCATCGACGCCGCGATCCTTTGGGGCAGCGGCAACGCCTACTTCTTCTCCGGAGAGGAGTACCAGGAGTTCGACGGCACAACCGGCCGGATCGACCCGGAGACCAAGTCGGTCGCCGACGACTGGCCTGGAGCGTTCCCGCGGATCGAGACGGCGCTGTGGTGGCCCAGCGGCAACCCGTACATCTTCTCCGGGAACGAGTACGCGAGGCTCGACCCGGACGACGGCTCCGTGGCCGAGGGCTTCCCCCGGCCCATCGAGGACTGGCCGGGGCTGCCGATCGGGTCGCTGGCCGAGGAGGTTCCCGAGCCTGCCGCACCGGGCGGGCCGACCGGCTCGGCGCGATCGGTCAGGGACTTCTTCCCCGAGTTCAGCGCCCCGCTGGAGGGCCGGCTCCCCTACCTGTACCAGGACGTCAAGGGCCTGGTCACCACGGGCGTCGGCAACCTCGTCGACTCCCCCGAGGAGGCGGCCGCCCTGCCGTTCGTGCACAAGGACACCGGGACGCCCGCCACCCGCGCGGAGATCGTGGCCGAGTGGCACCGGATCAAGGACGCGCCCGACCTCGCGAAGAAGGGCCACCTCGCGGCGAAGGCCATCCACACCCTGGAGCTGCCCGACGCCGCGATCGACGAGCTCGTCCGCGAGCGGTTCGACGTCAACGAGGCCCGGCTTTCGGCCTTCTTCCCCGGGTGGGCGGACTGGCCCGCCGACGCCCGGCTCGGGGCGCACAGCATCGCCTGGACAGGCTCGTTCTTCCCCACCCGCTGGCCGGGCTTCAACGCCGCCGCGAACGCCGGCCGGTGGGAGGACGCGGCGGCCCAGTCCCACCTGCGGGAGGACGGCAACCCCGGCCTCGCCCCACGGAACCGGGCGAACCTCCGGCTGTTCCGCAACGCGGCCGCCGTGGTCGCCCGCGGCCTCGACCGGTCCCTCATCTACTACCCCGCCGCCCTGTGAGCGGCCTTCCCACACAGTTCAGGAGCCAGCGATGGTGAACCCAGCAGGACCGATCATGGCCGGCGGCTTCGAGACCGTCACCCTCAACGACGCCGGCGTCGAATACTCCCTCGTCTTCCTCCCCGACAAGCACAACGACGAGCTCCAGGCTCAGGGGGCCAACCCCGTCTTCTACTGGCTGCCGGAGCGGATGCGCCTGGCGCGCAAGCCGAACGGCGACCTCAGGCTCAGCTTCCTGCATTTCCTCGGCGTGCAGGACGGCCAGACGAACCTCGGCGTGGCCCCCGGGCAGACCCGGGAGACCTCGGGCGGGGTGCTCAGCTTCGCGATGACCGGCGCGCCGCCCGAGGGCGTCCTGCAGGCCGCGCACAAGCAGATCCTGGAACGGATGCAGCAGGGCAGCCGGGACCGGTTCTGGCAGGTCAAGCCGGGCGTGGCCGGCCGGTCCACGATCGCCGACATCCGGCCGATCCCGATCAGGAGCTCCACGCTGCGCCTGATGATCACCGACCAGGACGGCACGCAGGGCGGCAACGCGGGCGACCCGTTCTTCGTCACCGCCCAGGGCGCCGGAACCGGCAGCCTGATCCCCACCGCCGAGCACCCGTTCGTCGTCAACCTCGGCACGTTCGCGGCGGCGCAGGTGGAGCAGGGACTGCTGGGCACCGAGGTGCCCATCGGGGTGACGGCCGACCTCACACTGCCGCTGTGGGCGCCGATCACGCGGCTGCACATGACCGCCGACTGGGAGCGGGTGTTCAGCCACTTCACGGCCCAGGCCAACGCCAGCTGGTGGTGGAGCTCGGGCGACCTCAAGGCCACCTGGAACACGCTGCGGATGAACGGCGACATCAAGGTCGAGCTGGAGATGGACCGGACCATTCCCGGCGCGGACAACAAGGAGGCGATGGTCACCAAGTACATCGACATGCTCGTGGCCATGTGGCTGGATCAGGCGAAGCAAGTGATCTTCCAGCCGATGCCGGAGGTCCAGGACCCGGGCCCGCCCAAGCCCGGCGGGCTGCTCAACCTCTTCGGCTGGGGCTTCGGCGCGGGGTTCAACCTCAACTTCCGCCACGATCGGGTGGAGATCGCCAACTCCTTCACGTTCGAGGTCGACGAGATGTACGCGCAGCCGAGCACGATGGGCGGCAACGTGGACGGCGTGGCCGACCTGCTGGCCGCCCACCCGGAGCTCAAGAGCCGCTACATGCGCACGCTGTACCTGGACAACTGGGAGCGCAAGATCACCACGGTCTGCCGGCCCGTCATCAAGTGGCCCGACCCGGACCACGGCGTGAGCGGCGACCCGGTGAAGTTCGCCAGCGTCCAGATCGGCTACCCGAGCGTGAACGGCGAGATCGCGTGGTCCGCCCACGACTTCCTGCCGCCGCCGCGCCCGCAGGAGGTCGACGCGACGACCGACGTGCACGGCGAGGGCGCCCCCGTCGGGGAGACCACCCCGCTCGCCCCCGCCTCCTCGCCGACCCTCGTCTACGCCAGCGGCGCGACCAGCGAGGTCTTCTTCGCCCGGCAGACCCAGAAGAAGGCGGAGGAGGTCGCCGGCGCGCCGGAGGGGTGGCGTCCGGACAAGGTGTTCGTCCGGCGCACCATCCAGTTCGACGAGGCGCCGTCCGCCCTCGACGACCGGTTCTCCCGGATCATCGTCGAGGCCAACGAGGTGGACCTCGACCCGGGCCCGTTCGGCACACTCACCGACAGCCTGAACGTCGCCGTGCGCGCCGACAACGCCGGCGCGCTCGTGCTCGCCCCGATCTCCATCAACCGGGACCTGACGGCGAGCAACCAGATCGTGGAGGTGCAGGTGCAGCCCAAGGGCGAGGGCCCCGACGGCGGCGAGCGCCCGATCGTGACGTTCACCTTCACCATGGCCGACACCGGGGAGAACTACAAGGAACGCCGGTTCGCCCTCTACACGGGACAGCCGGGACGGCCCCCGGCGTACCGGTACCGGGCGCGCGTGATCATCAAGGGCACGCTGTTCGAGGACGGGGACGAGTGGATCGGGCCCTGGACGGACGGCGAAGGCAGCGGCGACCTGTCCGTGCGGGTGCCGAAGAAGACCGCTCCCGGTGTCACCGTCGTGAGCCAGGACTGACCAGGATGAACACGCCAGGAGTCCCGGCCGACGAGCCGGGCCCCCGCGTCGGAGCGGCCGACCGGAGCGAGCCCCTGCTGCCGGACTCGCAGCTGGGCTCGCCCTGGTGGGCGCCCGCGCCGGAGCTCGTGCCCGCCTCCGAGGGCACGTTTCGGTTCCTGTTCCGCGTCACCGGTCACGACGACGAGGGATCACCCGTCCTCAGCGCGACGCTCACCGCCGTGCTGCGCTTCCCCTCGCCGCCCGCCGGAGCCCGGCCCGTCCCGTGGACGGACGTCAGCGTACGGCTGCGCATCCCGTTCGTGGACGCCGACACCGGCCGGCCGGCCTCCACCGAGCTCCCGGTCGACGTGGACCGGCGCGACGACGTCGTCCACTGCCGGGCCGAGATCAGCGGAGCCGTGGCCAGGGCCGCGTACGGCGCGCTGAGCACGCCGGGCTTCCAGCCGGACGACGGGGCGGGGATGATCGTCAGCACGAGCTTCGTCGGCGTGCAGGAGACGCTCGCCGCGTGGGCCACCTCGGTGGTGAACCACGACAGGCCAGGCACTCTCGAGGTCGTGCCGGTACGGGGATGGCCGTTCGAGGAGCCGCTGCGCGTGGAGCACCCGATCCCCGACGAGCATCCGAACTGGTCGGACGTGGTGACCACCGAGGTCCGCGTCCCCGGCGAGCTCACGATCGCCGGGCGGGGCGCCGTCCGGTTGACTCAGGTGTCGCCGCCGTTCACGGAGTCGGCGCTCACGGGCACCTCCGCGGCGGCGCCGGGCGCGGTGGAAGCGTCGCTCGCGGACTCGGCGGTGGCGGGGCCGGCCTTGCCGGCGGCGTCGCCGGCCGAGGCCCGGTTGGAGGCACAGGTGGAGGCGCCGGCGCAGGACCTCTCGGCCCCGCTGGCCCTCGCCCGGGTTCCGCTCCCCCTGCCGCGCGCCGGTCGGCGCCTGGTGCTCCGCGACGACCTCGGCGGGCGGCGGGGCGGGATCCTCACCGGGACCACGGGATCGGGCGGGCTCGACCCCGACGGGTTCGCCACGGACCCCCCGTCGTTCACCATCGACATGGGCGTGTCCGTGACCCGCTCGCACCGCCTGCCGCTGCTGGTGCCGTGCCGGGACAACCCAGGCCTGTACCGGCAGGACGTCGAGGGCGGAGAGCCTGTGATCGTCGGCTGCCAGGACGCCTTCCAGCTCGGCCGCGTCCCGGCCCGGCGGTTCGCGCCGGCTCCGCGCCTGGACCGCGACCACCGGTACTCGGTGTGGGAGTCGCTCCAGCAGCCGGCCACGTACCTCGTCGTGCCCACCCACTACCGGGTGGCCCGCGACGTGGCCGGCCGCCCCCAGCTGGAGTGGCTGCAGGTGTTCGACGCCACCGTGGACGCGGGCCTGCCGTGCCGGCTGCAGGCCCGGTGCGTGCCCGATCTGTCGGCGGCCGAGCTCACCGAGCTGGAGTGGCTGCTGCGCGCGGACGCCGGCGGGCGCGACGTCCGTGTGCTGCTCCCGACGTCCCCCTCGGTGGGGTCGACCGGGGTGTCGGTGCGGTCGAGCACATTGGAGGGCGGCCTGCGCGCCGTCCTGGACGACGACGCGATCCGTCTGGCGCTGCACGTGGACTACGACGACGCTGTCGTGGCGGTCACCCAGTTGCGCGGCGGCGACGCGGTCTCGCAGGTCGTCTTCGACACCGGCGACTCCTCCACCTCGATCGCGACCACCGTGCACCTGGACGTGGACGAGCTGGCCGGCCCGTACCCGGGCGGGCCGGTACGGGTCACCGCGACCGGGCTGCGCAACGACGCCGACACGGCGGCCACGGTGACGGCTCTCTGGGTGCGGCCGGCCGTCGGAGGATGGGAGCGTGTCCCGCTCGACCCGCCGGCGCGCGTGCCCGCCCACGGGGACGTCGCGCTGCCCGCCGCCGTCCGGGACGGGGCCGTCGTGCCGCAGGCGCTGCTCGACCCTGCGGACCCCGTCCAGCTGGTCGTCCGCAACGTCTACCTGGAGAACCTGCACACGGCCGTCCTGATCCGGCGGGACGTGGACCTGCGGGCCGCGGGCATCGCCGGCGTGGGGCTGGTCTTCGCGGTGTCCGGCATCGAGGTCGCGCGGGCCGTCCTCCCCGCGGACGCGCCCACGCTCGAGGTCACCCTGGTGCAACCGCTGGTCGCCGACCGCTCGACGTTCGACCGGAAGGTCGCCGTGTCCGTGACGCTCACGCGGGACGACGGCAGCGTACGGCCGGCGGCGTCCGGCCCGGTGGTCGTGGACCTCGCGGCCGGCGCGATCGTCCGGCTGTCCCGGCTCTTGGAGGTGTGACGCGGCGGCGGACGCGCGAGCCCTGGTCATGCGGCCAGGGCTCATCCGCGTTCGGCGGCCCTCGTTCCCGCGACCGTGGGCGGGATCGGGAAGCCGGACACATGTAAGAAGGAAGCCGCGACATGCCGAACCTCGCGCCCAAACGCCGGGCGAGGTCTTCCCACCGATCGAAGGTCACTCCCCATGGGGGCTTCGGGACCGCGCCGTCGCGTTCTGTCTGCGGCGGTAGCGTTCTTCGCACCTGGCCAGCAGTATCGCCGCGGCGGAGTCGCCGGCGTCGGCCTGGGCCCGCAGCTTCGCGATCGCCGCCTCGTCACCCCGCTCGGCCAGCAGCCGGGTCAACTCCTCCTCCTCTATGAACGCCCAATCCTCGGGGTCATCGTCTTCGAGCCGTTCGTAGGCATCCAGGGTGTCCAGGTACTCCTGATGAAGACCTTCCCGGTTCTGCCGCACAGCGTCAGAAACCTGCCACGTCGACACCGCGCCTTGCAGATCGCCGTCCTCGGCCTTCAACTCAGCCAACCGCTTCGTCGTGGGCGAGGAGTCGCCGTAGGCTCGAGCCCACACCCGCAGTGCGCCTTGCGGATCGCCGCTCCTGGCAAGCAACTCCCCCAACCGCCCTGCCGCGTTCTGGTCGCCGGCATCAGCCCGAGCCCGCAACTCCGCGATCTCGTTCGGGTCGGGCACGTCGCTGCTTGATCGATGTTCCATCGCCGGGTCACCTCATTCGCGAACCCCAGGAGCGCGGGCAAGGGCCACCGCCCCACTCAGGGTACGTTCGCGCGCCGTCCCCTACCAGCGGTTGACGGCTCTGCAGAACGGCAGGGCCGGTACCGGGACGAATAGCTCAGTCCTACCGGGACGACTCTCGCCAGGTCTCGGCAGCGTGAGATGCCGCGACCGGAGACGACTTCGATCGGGTGACGTGGTGGAAAGCAGCGGCTGACTTCATGGAGACATAGTCATCCTTTTCGTCTCCCACGGCACCACTGATCGGCAGGAGGCCCCGCCGCAGCCGCCGGAAGATGACGCCCGAGGACGCCCCAGCGAATCCAGCGAAGCGCCGGGAAGAACCCGCGCGGCAGGAGCGCCACGAGCGGGTTCGGGGGCGACGAGCATCGGAGTCAAAAGTCTCGTTCCCGCGGACGTCGCGATGCCCTGGGACCGGTCCGTGCTCGGCTTCGCCTCGCTGGCGTCGCGCCGGATCGGGCTCGCCCGGGAGCCCGCCACTACTGGTCCTGGTTCTTCTCCGCCTGACGCTGCTGCTCTCGGTAGGCGCGGCGCTGTTCCTCGGCCCGCTCCCGGCAGCGGCGGAGGAACTCCTCGTCGTCGTCGGGGTTGGAGGGGACGAACCGGCCCGGCCGGTCGTACTCGGGGAAGCGCCCGTTGTTGCCCTTGTACGGCAGCCCGCCGGGCCGCGTCACAGTCTGCGGCCGGCCCGCGACCAGCCACAGGATCGACCCGACCTCGGGGAGGAACAGGACGATCAGGATCCACAACCCCTTGGGCAGGTTGCGGCAGTCCTCCTCCGCCGCGACGATCACGTCGAACAGGCAGAAGATCCATAAGGCGAGCAGAACCAGACCGAACCCGCCATAGATGAGGGGCATTCCGTATCCTCCGGTTTCAGACGGGCAGAGCGTAGTGGATCCGATCTTCGTCTGAACGGACTTTCCCGGTAGCCGATCTTTCCCGATGTGGCGCCGAGGGCTGAGCCAGGCGGACAGGCCTCCTCGCTCTCTCCGGTCCCGCGCGGACGGCGCGGCAGTACACTGCCGCCCGCCCGGGCCTGCCGCTCGTTCGCGCGCCGGGGCTGTCAGGCGCGGAGGGATACACGGAGTAGACATGACCCAGGAGAGACCTCTTCCAGGCGGGAACACGAATGGGGCGGTCCGGGTCGGCGACACGGTCCGCCGTGTCCCCGGCCCGTGGACGCCCGCCGTGCACGCGCTGCTGCGGCATCTGGAGGACGTGGGGTTCGAAGGGGCGCCGCGTGCACGAGGGTTCGACGACCAGGGCCGGGAGGTCCTGTCATACCTGCCGGGAGAGGTGCTCGGCACCGCGCGGCCATGGCCCGCGTGGGTGCACAGTGACGACGCGCTCCGCCAGGTGGGCGGCTGGCTGCGCGACTTCCACACCGCGGTGTCCAGCTTCGTCCCTCCGCCGGACGCGGTCTGGCGCGAGGGAGGAACCTGGCGGCCCGGCCTGGTCGTCGGCCACAACGACGCGGCGCCGTACAACGCGGCGTGGGCCGACGGGCGCCTCGTCGGTTTCTTCGACTGGGACTTCGCCGGTCCGGTCACGCCGGAGTGGGACCTCGCCTTCACCGCCTTCTCCTGGGTGCCGCTGCACGCCCGCCATGTCGCGGCGGCGGAGGGGTTCACCGCGTTCGCCGAGCGGCCCCGGAGACTGCGGCTGTTCCTCGACGCCTACGGCTGGGACGGCCCGGCCGGGCGGTTCGTCGAGACAGTCCGCCGGCGGGTCGGCGCCTCCGCCGACGGCATCCGGCGTCTCGCGGTGGCGGGCGACCCGGCGTACCGGAAGCTGGTCGACGACGGCGTGGACACCTCATTGGACGCGGCGGTCGAGGAGCTGTCCGGCTTCCCCGCCGAGTGAGGCCGGTGCCTGCGAGTCCGCTGCTCAGGGTCGGGGCCAGGGCCGTCCGGCGAGACTTTCGATGTCGGTGTTGAACCGTTTCAGGTAGGCGGCGAAGGCCGCGACGTCCTCGGCCGTCCAGTCGGCCAGCACCTTCTCCAGGCCGAGGATGTTCTTCTCGCGCTCCTCGCCGAGCCACCGCTCGCCCTCTTCGGTCAGGCGGAACTTCCGGGCGATGCCGCCGTCGGGGTCGGGAATGCGTTCGGCCAGCCCGGCGCGCAGCAGGGCCGAGGTGTGCCGGTTGAGCGTGGACACGTCCAGTCCGAAGGCGTCGCTGAGCTGGCCGATGGACATCGGGCCCGTCATGTGGATGCGGCTGAGCAGCAGGTAGGCACTGCGGTCGAGGTGCCGGTGCCGCCCGAGCAGCATGGTCTCGAACTCGATGAGGTGCGTGGGCTTGTCCATGCCGGTTCCTTCTCGTACAGATGTGTGCACCCTACACGAATTGTGCCTGTAACACATGATGTGTAGGGTGCACATCGTTTTGACCATCGATTCGAGGGAGACCCACGTGGGAGGCTCCACGTCCGCCGCTCGCCCCGGCGGCATCGTCAGCGTGATGGCGGTGGCCGGCATCGTCGCGTCGCTCATGCAGACGTTGGTGGTGCCGCTGGTCGGCGAACTGCCGAACCTGCTGCACACCACCGCGTCGAACGCCTCATGGGTGATCACCGTCACGCTGCTCGCGGGAGCGGTCACCACTCCGGTCACCGGCCGGCTCGGCGACCTGTACGGCAAGCGCCGCATGATGCTGGTCTGCTCCGTGCCGCTGATCGCGGGCTGCGCCGTCTGCGCGACGGCGGGCTCCCTGGTCCCGATGATCATCGGAAGAGGGCTGCAGGGCATGGGCATGGGCATGATCCCCCTGGGCATCAGCGCCCTGCGCGACCTGCTGCCGCCCGAGCGGCTGGGTCCCTCCATCGCGTTGCTGAGCTCGTCCATGGGGATCGGTGGCGCACTCGGCCTGCCGATCGCGGCGGCGGTCGCCGAGTACGCGAGCTGGCGGGCGCTGTTCTGGGGTTCGGCCGTGCTGAGCGTGCTGGTCGCGGTGCTGATCTGGCTGCTGGTCCCGGCCACACCCGCCCGGGCTTCCGGCCGGATCGACGCCGCCGGTGTGCTCGGCCTGGGCGCCGGGCTGGTGTGCCTGCTGCTGGGCGTCTCCAAGGGCGCCGACTGGGGCTGGGCGAGCGGCACCACGCTCGGCCTGCTCGCCGCCGCTTTGGTCGTACTGCTGCTGTGGGGCTGGTGGGAGCTGCGCGTCAGGGACCCGCTGGTCGACCTGCGCGTCACCGCGCGGCGGCAGGTGCTGCTGACCAACCTCGCCTCGATCGTGGTCGGTTTCTCGATGTACGCCCAGGCGCTGATCGTGATGCAGATCCTGCAGCTCCCCGCGGCGACCGGCTACGGGCTGGGCCAGTCGATGCTGGCGGCCGGCCTGTGGATGGCCCCTTCAGGCCTGGTGATGATGGCCGTCTCGCCGCTGGGCGCCCGTCTGTCGGCCGCTCGCGGCCCCAAGGTCACCCTGATCGCCGGCAGCCTGGTCATGGCGCTCGGATACGGCTCCTCGACGGTCCTGCTGGGCTCCACCTGGGGCCTGCTGATCGTCACCTGCGTCTGCAACATCGGTGTCGGCCTGGCCTACGGGGCGATGCCCGCCCTGATCATGGGCGCGGTCCCGCGCTCCGAGACCGCCGCCGCCAACAGCTTCAACACGCTGATGCGCTCCATCGGCACCACGGTCTCGGCCGCGGTGGTCGGCGTCGTCCTGTCGCAGATGACCATCCGGCTGGGCGGGCACGTGCTGCCGTCGGAGGGCGGCTTCCGCGCCGGGATGCTGATCGGCTGCGCCGCCGCCCTCGTCGCCGCCGCAGTGACCATGGCGCTCCCCGCACGTCCGGCGGGCCGTACGGCCGGTCACGACGTCCCCGAGCCCGTCACCGCCACGAAGCCCTGACCCGGAGGGAAAGGGTCGCGCTGCGCGACCCGGTTCAGTGATCCGCCGTGCCGGACGTCTCGGCGAACCGGCGAGTGGCCACGAGCGCGGCCAGATCCGGCGCGAGGCGAAGCTCGGCCGCGTCCAGCCCCGGGTGGCCGAGCCAGTGCATCCGCGCCCGGTCGACAGCGCCGTCGAACCGCGGCGGCCAGTGCCGAGCCGGGGTCAGGTCGTCGACGACCAGCGTGCCTCCCGGCCTGAGCAGCCGGTGCGGATCAGCCGGCTGCTCGCCGCTCTTGCCCTGGCCGCCGCCATCGAGCACGAGCAGGTCGTACGGCCCGTCCCGATAGATCTCCCGCCAGTCACCGCAGAAGACCGAGACCTGCGGATGATCGAGGAAGACCTGGGCGGCCAGGGACGCTCGATGCGCGTCCCGTTCGACGCTGACCAGCCGGGTCCCGGGCCGGGCGCCCGAGGCCAGCCAGGCCAGGCCCACTCCGCACCCGGTGCCGGTCTCCCCGATCACCTCGGCGCCGCCCGCCATGGCGTACAGCAGCCGCCCCTGCTCAGGCCGGCAGGAAGGACCGAAGCCCGCCTGCCGGGCCACCTGGACCGCACGCCCGACCAGCGGAGGCAACCCCGTGAGATCGGCGTACGCCGCCGTACCGTCGACCGACATCGCCCCAGGCTAGGCCGTCCGGCGTCATTTCCCTAGTAGAAGCAGGCGCGGCGGGGAAGCGTGCCGGACGCTGCCTCGGTGGCGCATCGACGGCATGGACTATGCTCGTGGCGTTCGCAAAATGAACCTACGTTCGCATAGCGAACAAGAAGGGAACGTGATGGGCTCGGCCTTCGTCTACGCCGCGGCGCGTACGCCGTTCGGCAGGTTCAACGGGGCGCTCGCGGGTGTCCGGCCGGACGACCTGGCGGCCACCGCGCTGCGCGGTGTGCTGGCCAAGCTCCCCGGACTGGATCCGGCGGAGATCGGCGACGTGGTGTGGGGCAACGCCAACGGCGCGGGCGAGGACAACCGCAACGTGGGCCGGATGGCCGTGCTGCTGGCCGGGCTGCCGGTGACCGTGCCGGCCACCACGGTGAACCGGCTGTGCGGGTCCAGCCTGGACGCCGCCATGATCGGCTCGCGGGCCATCGAGAGCGGCGACGCCGACGTCGTCGTCACCGGTGGCGTGGAGTCGATGACGCGGGCCCCCTGGGTGCTGCCCAAGCCCTCCCGTGCCTTTCCCGCCGGGGACGTGACCGCGGTCTCCACGACGCTCGGCTGGCGGCTGGTGAACCCGCGCATGCCCAAGGAGTGGACGGTCTCCCTCGGCGAGGCCAACGAGCAGCTCGGCGAGAGGTTCGGCGTCTCGCGCGAGCGGCAGGACGCCTTCGCCGCGCGGTCGCACGTGCTGGCCGACGCGGCCTGGAACGACGGCTTCTACGACGACCTGGTCGTCCCGGTCGAGGGCGCCGACCTCACCCGGGACGAAGGCATCAGGCCCGGCACGACGCCGGAGATCCTCGCCGGGCTCAAGCCGGCCTTCCGCCCCGACGGCGCCATCACGGCTGGCAACGCCTCCCCGCTGAACGACGGCGCCTCGGCGGTCGTGCTCGGCTCGCGTGCCGCCGCCGAGCGGATCGGCGCCGACCCGATCGCCCGCGTCGCGGGTCGCGGCGCCACGGCGCTCGAACCGCAGATGTTCGGGTACGCGCCGGTCGAGGCGGCCAACCAGGCGCTGCGCCGGGCCGGCATCGGCTGGGACGACGTCGGCGCCGTCGAACTGAACGAGGCGTTCGCCGTGCAGTCGCTGGTGTGCCTCGACGCCTGGAAGGTCGACCCCGCGATCGTCAACACCAGGGGCGGCGCCATCGCCATCGGCCATCCCCTGGGCGCCTCCGGCGGGCGCGTGCTCGGCACGCTCGCCCACGTGCTGCGCGAACGGCGCGAGCGGTGGGGCGTGGCCGCGATCTGCATCGGCGTCGGCCAGGGCCTGGCCGTCGTGCTCGAGAACGTGAGCGCGTCATGACCACGGTGTTCACCGACCCCGCCGAGGCGGTCGCGGGCATCGCGGACGGCTCCACCGTGCTGATCGGCGGCTTCGGCATGGCCGGTATGCCCGTACGGCTCATCGACGCGCTGATCCGGCAGGGGGCCACGGACCTGACGGTGGTCAGCAACAACGCGGGCAACGGCGACACCGGCCTGGCGGCGCTGCTGGCCGCCGGGCGGGTGCGCAAGATGATCTGCTCGTTCCCGCGCCAGAGCGACTCGTGGGTCTTCGACGGCCTCTACCGGGCCGGCAAGATCGAGCTGGAGGTCGTCCCGCAGGGCACCCTCGCCGAGCGCATGCGTGCGGCCGGGGCCGGCATCGGCGCCTTCTACTGCCCGACCGGGGTCGGCACGCCGCTGGCCGAGGGCAAGGAGACGCGCACCATCGACGGCCGCGACTACGTGCTGGAGTATCCGATCAAGGGGGACGTCGCCCTCATCGCCGCCCATGTCGGCGACCGGATGGGCAACCTCGTCTATCGCAAGACCGCGCGCAACTTCGGGCCGGTCATGGCGACCGCAGCGACGCTGACGATCGCGCAGGCGCACCACGTGGTCGAGACCGGCGAGCTGGACCCCGAGGCCGTGGTCACCCCCTGCATCTACGTCGACCGGATCCTGGACCTGAGCGCGACGGAGGCGACGTCGTGAAAACCACTGTGAAAACCCCTGTGAAGACCGTCGAACACCTCGGCCGCGGCCCGCTCGGCCGCGACGAACTCGCCGCCCTCGTCGCCCGGGACATCCCGCCCGGGTCCTTCGTCAACCTCGGCATCGGCCAGCCGACGACGGTCGCCGACCACCTCCCGGCCGGCTCCGGGGTCGTCCTGCACACCGAGAACGGCATGCTCGGCATGGGACCCGCCGCCCACGGCGACGAGATCGACCCCGATCTGACCAACGCCGGCAAGATGCCCGTCACCGAGTTGCCGGGCGCCTCCTATTTCCACCACGCCGACTCGTTCGCGATGATGCGCGGCGGTCACCTCGACGTATGCGTGCTCGGCGCCTTCCAGGTCTCCGAGCGTGGCGACCTGGCCAACTGGCACACCGGCGCTCCCGACGCCATCCCCGCGGTCGGCGGCGCCATGGACCTGGCCACCGGCGCCAAGCAGGTGTTCGTCATGATGACGCTGTTCGCCAAGGACGGCACGCCCAAACTCGTCCCCGAATGCACCTACCCGCTCACCGGGCTGGCCTGCGTGAGCCGCGTCTACACCGACCTGGCCGTCTTCCACATCGGCCCCGAGGGCGTCACCGTGGCAGAGACGTACGGCACGAGCGTGGCCGAGCTCGCCTCCCGGCTGGAGGTCACCGTACGCACCCTCGGGTAGGTAGGAGGGCGCCGGTCACGTGGGGACGTGGGTCCTGGGGCGCTCCGTCGTGCTGCCCGCCTGGGCGGGCGCCGTCCCCGTCCCGGCGTCCGGGGCTCCGGACAGCACGGGGATGCGGAGCACGAACCGGGCCCCGCGCGGGGCGTCCTCGATCGTGAGGGATCCGTTGTGGGCCTTGGCGGTCTCGCGGCAGATGGCGAGGCCCAGGCCGCTGCCGCCGGGGTCGCGGCGCCGCCCGTCGGCGAGACGGACGAAGGGTTCGAAGACCCGCTCGCGGTCCTGCGGGGCGATGCCGTCGCCGTCGTCCTGGACGGCCAGCACGGCGTGATCCCCTGCCCGTTCCACCGTGACCTCGACGCGGGAGCAGGCGTGCCGCTGCGCGTTGGTCAGAAGGTTGTTCACGACGCCGATCAGGTGCAGCCGCACGCCCTCGACGAGCAGCGGGCCGCCCGTGGCACGCAGGGTCACCGAGGTGCCGTGTGATCGGGCGGCGACCTCGTCACGTACGAGCGCGATGAGGTCGAGCGGCTCGGGGCGCGACGTGGAGGCGTTCGTGAGCCGGGTGTAGGCCAGCAGCTCGTCGATGATCGCCTGGAACCGCTCCGTCGTGCGCATCGCGGTGCGGATGGTCTCGCGTGGGTCGACATCCTCGGGGTAGGTGAGCGCCTCGTCGAGCTGGGTGCGCAGGGCGGCCACCGGGGACCTGAGCTCGTGGCTGGCCAGGGAGGCGAAGCGGCGCTGGTAGGTCACCGCTTCCTCCAGTCGCTCCAGGTACTGGTTCGAGGTGCGGGCGAGCTGGGCGATCTCGTCGTCGCCGGGCGGCTCGGGGACCCTCAGCCGCAGGTCGCTGCGGGTCGCCTCGCGTACCTGCTCGCGGATGGCCATCACGGGCCGCAGCGTCCGGCCCACCACCAGCCAGGTGGTCCAGGCGGCGATGGCGGAGACCAGCAGGACCGCGGCGAGGATGCCGAACTCCAGCCGGTGCGCCGCCAGGATCCACGGCTGTACGGTCGCGGCGTACAGGAAATGCGGCTCGCCGGCCCACAGCACGTCGGCCGCCTGCGGCAGGATCCGCATGGCCGTGACCAGAAGGCAGCGCCCCTCGGACGGACACTCGGTGAGATACCGGACGCGGTCGCGCACCGACGGCCGCACCTCGCTGAGAGGCCTGTTCGCCGCTGCGCGGGTGGCCGCCTCCACCCTCCCCTTGGAGTCGACGAGCTGGAGGAACTCGACGTGATCGACCGGGTAGGGCTGGGGAATCCGGCCGGGCCGCATCAACGAGACCCAGGCGATGCCGACGCGCTGCGTCTCACCGAACGCACGGTCCTGGACCCGGCCGCGCGCACCGAGGTCCAGGCTGACACCGATCACCGTGAGGACGATCAGGGCCAGGACCCCCACGGTGAGGGTGTAACGAGTACGGATGGAGTGGGGACGCAGTCTCAGTCGTCCGGATCTCACAGCCCTCCCTCCCGGTCGACGCGAAGCTGCATGGGGAAGGCACCACGATAAATCGGCACATTTCAGACAACAGGCACCTATGACTGTCTTTTTGCAGAGAAACACCCATCGCTTTCCTTGGGCCCGCCGCAACGCCAAACCGTGGCCGCTCGATCACCGCTCCTGTCTCATGCCGCGGCAAACTCAGCGGATCTTCCCTCGAAGGGGCACCACACCGTGATGATCGGAACAGAAGGGACGCTAGTCTCCCCCTGTGAGTGAGCGAGCAGTCCTCGTTACCGGCGCGTCGCGCGGAATCGGACGGGCGATCGCGACGGCCTTCGCCGCCGCCGGCGACCGCGTCGCCATCCATCACCGCGGCTCCCCCGAACTGGCCGAACGGGTCCGTGCCGAACTGCCGGGAGCGGGCCACGCCGTCGTCCAGGCCGACGTCGCCGATCCCGCCGACGCGCGGCGGATGGTCGAGGAGGCCGCGGCCGCCCTCGGCGGCATCGACGTCCTGGTCAACAACGCGGGGGTCTTCCTGCACCACCCGATCATGGAGACCTCGTACGAGGAGTGGCAGGAGGTGTGGCGCGAGACGCTGGCCGTCAATCTCGTCGGACCGGCCAACGTCACCTGGAACGCCGTACGGCACATGGCTCCGGGCGGCAGGATCGTCAACGTCTCCTCCCGCGGCGCCTTCCGCGGGGAGCCCGACAGTCCCGCCTACGGGGCCAGCAAGGCGGGCCTGAACGCGCTGGGCCAGTCGCTCGCCATCGCCCTGGCGCCCCTCGGCATCGCCGTGGCGACCGTGGCGCCCGGCTTCGTCGAGACCGACATGACCGACGAGCATCTCAAGGCGCCGCGGGGCGACGAGATCCGCGCGCAGAGCCCGTTCGGGAGAGTGGCGAGGCCCGAGGAGATCGCGGCCGCCGTCCTGTATCTGGCGTCACCGGACGCCGAGTGGGCCAGCGGCACGATCGTCGACCTGAACGGCGCCTCCTACCTGCGCAGCTGAGCCGGGACGGTCAGTTGGGGGACCAGTATTTGACCAGGACCTTCTCCAGCCTGCTCACGACCGGTTGCCAGGTGGGGGGCAGGGTGTAGCGGGTTGCCCGGTGCCCCTTGTAGGACAACCGGTAGGCGATGAAGTCGGCCCCCGGAGGCTGGGACTCGGAGCGCCCGAGCCGCAGGTGTTTCAGCGAGCCGCTCAGTCCGCGCCACTCGGCTGCGGTCAGGCATTTGCGGACGGTGGGGCCGGTGCGGCGGCTCAGCACGGCGCAGCCGTCGGTGTAGACGGCCACCCGGTTGTGCAGCCCGGCGAACCCGCCCTCCTCCCGCAACTCCACGAGCAGCTTCCTGTGTGCCGTGGCCGCCTCGGCGGGAGCGGTGACGGCCAGCACGGGCAGGGCCGCCAACGGCAGCAACGCGATTCGCGAAATCCTCATGCTCTCTATGACGCATCACGGCGCCCTCCGGCTCACGGAAGACGTCCGGTCGAGGCGCGGGTGTAGGCGATCCGGGTTCGGGCAGGCGGGTCGGAGTCTCCGACTCGAAAGGTGACGAAAGTGACCACTGCTACGGAACATGACGTCATCGACCTGCTGCTGGCGCAGCACAACCAGATCAAGACCATGTTCGTGGAGGTCGCCGCCGCCCGGGGCGAGCGCAAACGCGAACTGTTCAACGAGCTCGTACGGCTGCTGGCGGTGCACGAGAGCGCGGAGGAGCAGGTCGTGCACCCGGCGGCGCGGTCGAAGGCGGGAGAGGAGGTCGTCGAGGCCCGGCTGCACGAGGAGGACGAGGCCAAGCACGCCCTGTCCGACCTGTACGACCTCGGCGTCGACCACCCCGAGTTCGACACCCGGCTGGCCGCACTGGAGAAGGCGGTCGTCGACCACGCCACGCACGAGGAGCGGGAGGAGTTCCCCCGGCTGCGTCGGGAGACGCCCCCGGAGCGGTTGCGCCGCATGGCCGGCGCGGTCCGGGCCGCCGAGGCGATCTCGCCGACCAGGCCCCATCCGGGCGCCGGGGAGTCCGCGACCGCGAACATGCTGCTCGGCCCGCCGGTGGCCGTGTTCGACAAGATCCGCGACGCCGTACGGGACTGGCGGCAGTCGAACAAGGACTGATTCCCGCCCGCTCGGTCGAGCGTGAGAGCGGCCCGGTCACGGGACCGCTCCCGCCTGATCCCGACGGCGATCGGGGTACGCGGCATCCGAGCACCGGCCGTGGCACGTGCGGGCCCGTCCACGCGGACGGGCCCGCACGCCTGTGGTGCGGGGCTCAGGCGCGGCTGTCGCGCAGGAAGTCGCGGATGAGGGCGCCCCACTGCTCGGGCTGCTCGATGAAAGGGAGATGTCCGGTTTGGATCTCGGCGTAGCGCGCCCCGGGGATGGCGTTGCTGAGCTGGCGGTGATGGTACGGGGTGACGAGCTGATCGAGCGTGGTGGAGATGACGAGGGTCGGCACCGTGAGCGCGGTGAGGTCAGCCCGTACGTCGACGTGGTCGATGATCAGGTCGAGGTGCTCCGGCGTGCCGGGCGGGATCGTGGCCGCGGTGGTCTTGATGGCCGTGTCCAGGGCGTCCTGGTCGATCGCGTCCAGGGCGGGGGCGCTGAGGCCGATGAGGGATAGGAAACCGGCCAGGCGCTCCAGGTCGTTGGCGCGGAGCAGGTCGCGCCACATCCGGGCCGCGAGCAGGAACCGCGGGTTGGGGTGGGCGAAGCCCGCGGTGAGGACCAGAGCGGTCACGCGGTCAGGGTGGCGGGTGGCGGCCCGAATGGCGACCGGGCTGCCGAGCGAGTAACCGGCGATGGCGAAGGTCTCCACGCCCTCTTCCACGGCGGTGGCAACCAGCTCATCGGCCAGACCGTCCAGGGAAAGCGGAGCTGCTGCGCGCGGGGTTCGGCCGGTGCCGGGGTAGTCGGGCCCGACGACGGTGTGCTCCACGGCGAGGGTGTCCAGGATGGGGCCGTAGTTGGCGTCGATACCGCCGCCGGCACCATGGGCGAGCAACAGGCCGGGGCCGGTGCCGCGCACCACCCGGCCGAGGCGGGAGTTGGGCAGAGCAGTGGACATAGGCTGTTTCTCCTTCTGTTTCTCTGTGAGGGATCACTACGCGGTGACCGTGGTGGTGCATGATCGGCGGGCGGCCACCGCTGCGAGGAGCACGGCGCCTCCTGCCACCAGGGCACCGGCCCAGGGCAGGTCGGCAGGGTGAGGCCAGTGGTGAGGGCTTGGCCGCCGAACCGGGAGCCGCCGGCGACGCCGAGATTGAAGGCGGAGGCGCTGATCGCGGTGACCAGGGTGGGCGCCTCGGGCGCGGCGGCCAGGGCGGTCAGCAGAGTGCACAGCCAGGCGCGGCGCGGAAAGCAGGGATGACCGGGTCGCCGAGAGAACCAAGAGAGCTGTGCCGGTGGTCATGACCGAGACGCTAAAGTCTCACATCAATGTGAGAGTCAATGCGGTGAGGTGCAGATCACATGCGCATCGGGGAGATGGTCCGCCGGACCGGGGTCAGCGAGCGGCTGCTGCGCTACTACGAAGAACAGGGTCTGCTGGCGCCGGCACGGCTGCCCAGCGGCTACCGCGTCTACAGCGACGCGGACGTGGACACCGTGCGGCGCATCCGCATCCTGCTCGCAGCCGGGCTGTCGACCACCACCATCGCCCAGGTCCTGCCCTGCGTCCGCGACGACGGCCCGAACCTCGCGCCAGTGTGCTCCGAGCTGGTGGCGCAACTGCGCCGCGAGCGCGAGCGCATCACCCACACCATCGAAGATCTGCAGGCGTCACAGGGCATGCTCGACGCGGTCATTGCCGCCGGCCCCGCCGATACCGCCCCAGCAGGCCTGCAGCCGATCTCACAGGGCTGATGCCGGCCCTAGGGGCGATCGAGGCGGCGGACTCCCTGCCCGGGGCGCCAGAGGTCCATGACCATGGCGGATCCCTCGATCTGCGTCAACACGACCTCGCGGATGTCCGCCGTGAAGAAATGGGACTCGCTGAAGTCATCGGGACCGAAGCCGCGCGCGGCCAGCATCGGCGCGAGTCGGGCTCGATCGGTGACCTCGACCGCGTAGCCGGACAGCTTCGTGTCACCCCCCGATGAGCCGGCGGCCTCGCCGGCGCCGAGGATGACCGGAGGGCCGTGCAGGGCGAAGCGCGGATCACGCTGCAGGTCACGGGCCTTCAGAGCACGAGGCATCGATCCGAACCACAGTTCGTCACCGATGATGTACGCCTCGATGCCGCTGACCCGCGGCGAGCCGTCCTTACGCAGCGTCGCGATGGTCTTGTGCTTGTGCGACTCGAACGACTCCCTGACCCGGGCGGCGAACTCCGGTGCCGATTCGGCCACTTCACGCCAGTTGGCCACACGTCCTCCTTTACAGGCACTCGAATGAGAGAGCCAGCCTGTCAGACGGGACCGACAAAAAGCCGCGGCGACGACATCACGAGCGGCCGGAGTTCCCGCGCTCGCAGGAGCCTCTGCGGTGCCGCCGGACGCGCCACACGACCAGAGCGGTCACGACTGCCGCGGCGAGAACGGCCGCGACCACACCGCCGACGGCCGACTGCACCTGCTCGTACGCCTCCCCGGCGAAGAAGCCCAGGAGGGTGTAACCGACGCCCCAGAGCACCCCGCCCAGGACGTTGAACAGGAAGAACCGCCGGTAGTGCATGCGCGACACCCCGGCCAGGGTCGGCATCATGGCGCGCAGGAACGCGACGAACCGGGCGATGAGCACCGCCTGAGGGCCCCACCGGCGAATCAGCGCCTGGGCCTTCTCCACGCGGTCGCGACGGCGCCGCAGAACCCGTACGTCCAGGACGCTGGGGCCGACGCGGCGGCCGATGAGGTAACCCACGCTGTCGCCGGCGATGGCGGCCAGCGTCACCACGAGCCCCAGCCAGTACACCGACAGCTTGCCCTGGCTGGCGAGCACGCCGCCCAGCACGGCGGCCGTCTCCCCCGGCACGACGAACCCCACGAACAGCGCGTCCTCGGCGAAGACCAGCGCGGCCACGACCGCGTAGAGCACCGCCCCCGACAGGCCCCAGAGCCAGTTGATGATCGCGTCCACCCGTCCTCCATGCGCCTCCCCGTTGTCGTGTCCCCGAGGAGGTGCGCTTACGCGCGCCGCACGGGCGAGCGTGGTTCGCTCAGTTGTCGCCGGACCGCCCGGTCAGGCGTCCATGCCCTTGCGCAGCAGGGCCCACGCCCGTGCGGCGGCGACGCGCCGGGCCGGCGCGGGCCTCATGGTGAGGACCGCGGCGAACATGCCGACGGCCAGGATCAGGTCCTCGGTGGTGAGGTCCGCACGGACGTGCCCGGCGCGCCGGGCCTCGGCGAGCTTGCCGTCGAGCACCTTGGCCACGCGGTCGCGTACGGCGATGATCCGCGGGTCGTCGGCGTACGCGCTGACCATCTCGATGAACGCGGTCGAGGCGATGGTCTGCTCCCTGATCAGGGCCAGCAGGTCGTCGAGCGTCGCACAGGGCTCGGCGGCCAGCGCCTCCAACTCGGCGACGCCGTCCTCGAACACGGCCAGGGCGAGGCTGGTTCGGTCGGGGAAGTGCCGGTAGAGGCTGCCCTGGCCGACTCCGGCGGCGCGGGCGACCGCGCTGAGCGGCGCGTCGTAACCGGCGGCGGCGAACACCTCCCGGGCCGCGGCGATCAGCGCCGCCCGGTTCCCCGCCGCGGCGCTGGGTCCCCTGTTCGTCCGGCGCGCTACAGCCATGCGGTCAGGATAGCAACCGGACATCAATGTCCGATTTTTCGACATCGACTTCGTCTTTACTCGACATATCACTGTCAGGCGGGCTACGGTGTTCCGGACAACGTTGTCCGGTTGAACCGGTCGTGGGCGTCCCCCCGAGCCCAGACCGGCGCCACCGTCGCCGGTCTCACCAGCTATCGGAGGGAACGCGATGAACACGCTGGGGCAGTCGTGAACCGGGTCCTGATCGTCGGCGCCTCGGCGGGCGGACTGATCACCGCCGAGGCGCTGCGCAGGGCCGGCTACCGGGGCGCCTTGACGCTCGTGGGCGACGAGCCGCATCCGCCGTACGACCGCCCGCCGCTGTCGAAGCAGATCCTGACCGGGGAATGGGAGCCCGGCCGGCTGCCGCTGCGGCGGGACGACGACATCGAGGCGCTGGGCCTCGACCTGCGCCTGGGAGTGGCCGCGACCGGGCTTGACGTGGCCGGGCGGGCGGTGGAGCTGGCCGACGGCGCCCGTGTGCCGTACGACGGGCTGGTCGTCGCGACCGGCGTACGCTCCCGCCGCCTGCCGGGAAGCGAGGGGGTGACCGGGATCCACACGCTGCGCACCCTGGACGACGCTCTCACGCTGAAGGACCGGCTGCGTCCGGGACGGCGACTGGTGATCGTCGGCGCCGGGTTCGTGGGCGCCGAGGTCGCCGCCGTCGCCCGCGGCCTGGGGGTGGCGGTGACGATGCTGGAGGCGGGCCCGGTCCCGATGGCGCAGGCCGTCGGCGAGCAGGCCGGCCGGTTCCTGGCCCAGGTCCACCGTGACCACGGGGTCGACCTGCGCACCGGCGCCGCCGTCCGCGAGGTCGTCGGAGCCGGCGGCGCGGTCAGCGGTGTGCGCCTGGGCGACGGGACGGTCCTGCCGGCCGACGACGTGCTGGTGGCCATCGGCTCCGTGCCCAACACCGGCTGGCTGGAGGGCAGCGGGCTTCCCCTGGCCGACGGGCTGGTGTGCGACGAGTTCAGCGCCGCCGCACCCGGCGTGTACGGAGCCGGGGACGTGGCCCGCTGGCACAACCCGCTGTTCGGCACGGCGATGCGGCTCGAGCACCGCACCAACGCCGCCGAGCAGGGCATGGCCGTCGCCCGCAACCTGCTCTCCCCCGAGGCCCGGCGGCCGTTCGCCCCGGTGCCGTACTTCTGGTCCGACCAGTACGACATGAAGATCCAGGCGTACGGGCACCTGCGCGGCCACGACGAGGCGGTCGTCGTGGACGGCGACATCGCGCAGCGGCGTTTCCTGCTCGCCTACCGCACGGACGAGCGGCTGACCGGGGTGCTCTCCGTCGGCATGCCGCCGAAGACCCTGCGCGCCTGGCGGGCGATGATCGCGGCCGGCGCCGCGTGGGCGCACGCCGTGAGCACGGCCGCCGCCCGCCCCTGACACACCCGACGCTGAGACACCCGTCCCGAAGACGCCCCGGAGTTTGCATGCAGACGGGCACCGGCACGACCGGCCTTCACGCTTACCCGGGCATACGTGATGGGCGCCGTCCTTCCCATCCGGGGGTGCACGGCGACCGACCATCCATAAGAGGAGATGCCGAATGACTGTCAACGACCAGGTCCTGAGCTACCCGATCCCCAACGACGCGGCGCTGGACCCGCCCGCGGAATGGGCCGAGTTGCGCGCCCGATGCCCGGTGGCCCACGTCACGCTGCCCAGCGGCGACGGGGCGACGCTGCTGACCCGCTACGAGGACGTCAAGCAGGTGCTGGCCGACCCGCGCTTCACCCGCCAGCTCAACGCGCCCGACGCGGCCCGGCTGTCGGCGGACGGCGGCGGGGTGTTCAGCAGCGAGATGGCGACGATCATCCCCGACAGCGGCGAGGAGCACCAGCACTGGCGGCGCCTGGTCGGCAAGTGGTTCACCGCCAAGCGCATGAACGCCATGCGGCCCGCCATGATCCGGATCGCCGAGGATCTCATCGACGACATGGTCAAGCGCGGTGCGCCGGGCGACCTCAGGGCGAGCCTCGGCTTCCCGCTGCCGGTCTACGTGATCTGCGACATGCTCGGCGTGCCCGCCGCCGACCGGGACCGGTTCTCCTACTGGTCCGACACACTGCTCAACCTCACCCGCTACGGCAAGGACGAGATCGAGGCCGCCCAGGGCGAGTTCTTCCAGTACATGTCCGACCTCGTCGCCAGGAAGCGCGCCGAGCCCGGCGACGACCTGCTGAGCGAGCTGATCGCGGTCGGCGGCCCGGAAGACGGCGGGCTGTCCGACATCCAGATCCTGGTCACCGGTATGGCGTTGCTGGTCGCCGGGCACGAGACCACCGCCAACATGATCGGCAAGATGGTCTCCATGCTGCTGGCCGACCGCTCCCGGTGGGAGCGGCTGCTGGCCGACCCGTCGCTGATCCGCACGACGGTGGAGGAGTCGCTGCGATTCGACGCCAACTCCGGCTTCGGCCTGCCCCGCTACCTGAACGCGGAGACCGAGGTCAGCGGCACGGTCCTGCCCCGCGGCACGACCGTGGTGTGCAGCATGGCCGCGGCCAACCGCGACGAGACCGCCTTCGAGAACGCCGCCGAGATGGACCTGACCCGCAGCCCGAACCCCCACCTGGCCTTCGGCTCCGGCGCCCACTCCTGCCTCGGGCAGGCGCTGGCCCGCACCGAGCTGCAGGTCGTCCTGGAGGTGCTGCTGCGCAGGCTCCCGACGCTGGAGCTGGCCGTTCCGGTGGAGGAGCTGGAACGCGTGGAGGGGCTGGCCGTCGGCGGCCTGCGCGAGGTCCCGGTCCGCTGGTGACCCCCGACCACGAAGACCCGATGGCAAGGAGGACATGGACATGAAGGTCATCGTCGACGAGGCGAAGTGCTGCGGCGCCGGCCAGTGCGTGCTGATCGCACCTGAGGTGTTCGACCAGCGCGACGAGGACGGCATCGTCGTCCTGCTGGAGCCCGAGCCCGCCGAGGACCGGCACAGCGCGGTCCGCGAGGCCGCCGCCGTCTGCCCCGGCGCCGCCATCCAACTGGCCGAGGGCTCCTGAGTCCCCATCGGCTCCGAACCCGGAGCGCGACCGGGGGTGCCGGGACGGGGCGGCCCGTCCCGGCACTCGCGGGGGTTCAGCCGGCGGCCGGAGGGGTCCAGCCGGCCGGGATGCGGGCGATGCGGACGCGCTGCGGGTGGTCGCCGACCGGCACCGAGGTGATCTTCTGTCCGGTCGCGAAGTCGATGGCGGTGACCCGGTCGGCGCCGCTCTCGGAGATGACGCAGGCCCGTCCGTCGCCGCTGACGGTGGCCCAGTAGGGCTTGGACGCGCTCACCAGCGGGCCCTCCTGCAGCGTGGCCCGGTCGACGACGGTGGCGTAGTCGTCCATCGTCCCGGCGACGCAGAGCTTGTCACCGGCGGGGTTGATCGACAGCCCGTGGTGGCGGGAGTCGTTGACCCAGGTGGTGCGGTCCTCGCTGGTGGCGGGGTTCTTCGGCAGGGTCTTGATCCGCGTGATCCTGTCCGTGGCCGTGTCGTACTCGGCGAAGCCGTTGAAGAACGAGACCTGGAAGTACAGCTTCGACTCGTCGGGCGTGAAGACGGCGGGCCGCACCGCGTCCGACAGGTCCTTGCGGCCGAAGGCGTCCAGCCGGTCCTGCATGTCGATGGTCCTGACGACCTTGTACGTCGAGGCGTCCGCGATCGTGATGTGGCGGTCGCCCTTCAGCCAGTCCTGCGACGGGCTGTCGAAGTCGTTGTCGACCTCGCCGATCGACATGTTCCAGATGTACCTGCCGCCGCCGGTGAAGATGTTCTCGTGCGGCTTGTCGCCGGCGCCGAACGAGCCGAGCTGCCTGCCGGTGTTGATGTCCAGGACGTGCACGGTGTTGGAGGTGGAGGCCGAGACCGCGACCTTGGCGCCGTCGGGCGACACGGCCATGTGGTCGGCGCGGAAGCCGGAGACCGGGAACCGCCACCTGATCGCGCCGGTGGCCAGGTCGATCGAGACCACGTCGGCGAAGCTCGGGCGGGAGACGACCATGGCCGTGCCGTCCGGGGTGGCGTACATGTCGTCGACGAACTGGTCGTGCCCCTCCCCGGGGCCCTGCCGGATGCCCAGGAAAAAGGCCAGCTTGACGGGGTTGAGGTAGATCTCGGCCAGCCGCCGGGCCTTGTCGGGGATGACGTTGATCCGGCCGATCCTGGCGAAGCTCCCGCTCGACTCGATAACGTCAGCGGTGCCGTCCCAGTTGTTGCCGACGAACATCACCTCGCGCAGTCCGTCGGCGGCGCGCGCGGGACCGGCGGGAGCGCCGCAGACGACGGCGGCGGTGACCGCCACGGCGACGGCGAGCAGTGATCCGCGCCGGCGTACGGGGGCCGAAGCGTGCATGTTCTTCCTCCGGGGGGTGGGAGGTGGACGGAGATCGAGCATGGCCGGCCGTGGGGGTCCGCACGCCTCGGCGCGCGGACCCGCGCAAGTCTGAACATTTCGATATTCAGACTTGTTACTGGATGGTAGGCACGTGTGACGCCCGCCTACAAGGCCCAAAATTCATGCATCACGGAGCGGAGGACGCGGTGGCGGGCAGGATCACCCCGGCGGCGGGCCGGTACGGCGGCAGATCGGCGGAAGAACGGCAGGCCGAGCGCCGCAGGCGCTTCCTCGAGGCGGGCCTGGACCTGTTCGGCGGCGGCCCCGGCTACCGCGCCACCAGGATCACGGACGTGTGCCGGGCCGCGGGCCTGTCCAGCCGCCAGTTCTACGAGGAGTTCCACACCCTGGAGGACCTGCTGGCCGAGCTGCACCTGTACGTCAACGACGTCGCCCAGCGGTCCGTCCTCGCCGTGCTCCCCCAGGTGCGGCACCTGGAGCCCATCGACCGCTGCACCCGGCTGTTCCGCGCGTACGCCGCCGGGGCCACCGCCGACCCCCGTCACACCCGCATCGCGTTCGTGGAGATCATCGGCGTGAGCCCCCGGCTGGACCGCCAGCGCCTGGACCGCCGCGCCCGTTGGATCGACTTCCTGTGCGAGCAACTGGACGACGCCGCCGGCCGCGGCGAGATCCCCCCGCGCGACTTCCGCATCACAGCCGCCGCGTTCATCGGGGCGATCAACGGGCTCATGCACGACTGGGCCGTCGGCTGGGTCGACGCCACCCGCGACCAGATCGTGGACGAGCTCCTGCTGATGCTCCTGGGCAGGCTCCAGGTCCCCGATGAAGAGGGAGAGGGCTGAACAGGCCGCGCTGCCTCACATCCCGGCGCCTGACGCACCTGCCATCGAGGAACGCCGGTCTCCGTCCTCGCTCGCGACAAGGGTGGCGATAAGCGGTGGCGGCCCCTCCCCCGTGGCGTGAGATCCTGCATCGCACCCCACCCCGAGACCGGCCAGGCGGCGGAGGCCAAGGAGACCGGCATGAGCGACAAGACCGCGCTCGGCGACCGCATGAAGGCGTACGAGCACGCCACCAGGAGCGTGCTGCCGCGCCGGGCGTACACGATCCTCCGCGTCGACGGGCGGGCGTTCCACACCTTCCTCCGCGACGCCCACCGGCCGTTCGACCGCGCCGTCATGGACGCCATGAACGAGGTCGGCAGGGCGCTGTGCGAGGAGATCACCGGCAGCGTGTTCGCGTACGTCCAGTCCGACGAGTGCAGCGTCCTCATGACCGACTTCGCCACCCCGTCCTCGCAGCCGTGGTTCGGCGGTGTGACCCAGAAGGTCGTCAGCGTGGCCGCGAGCATCGCGACGATCGCGTTCAACGAGGCATACGGCACCGGGCCCGCGGACGGCCGGCGTGCCACGTTCGACGCCCGCGCGTTCACCCTCGCCGACCCTTTCGAAGTCGCGAACTACTTCCTGTGGCGGCAGAACGACTGCGTGCGCAACAGCATCACGATGGCCGCGCAGGCGAAGTTCTCCCACCGGGAGCTCCACGGCAGGTCCACGGGGCAGATGCAGGAGATGCTGTGGGCCGGCCACGGCATCAACTGGAACGACTACGAGGCCGGCGCGAAGCGGGGCCGCGTCGTCGTGCGGGAGACCGGGCAGCGCGAGGTCGCCTACCGGGACGGCCGGACGGGGAAGGCGGAGACGATCCTCGCCGCACGGTCGTGGTGGGAGACGCAGGCGGCGCCGCGCTTCACCGCGGACCCCGCCGGATGGCTCGCCGCCGTGATCCCCGCCATGCCGTCGCTGACCGCCGGGAGGGCCACCTGACGCCCGTGCCGGCCGCTCGCCGGCCGGCACGTGGCCGCCTCACGGCCTGACGCGCGGCGGCGCCGCCGTGCTCTCGCGGACGACCAGGCGGGTGGGGACGAGGTCGGTGCCGGGCCGGGACGCCCCGCCCTCGCGGATCTGCCTCAGCACGCCCTGGACACAGCGCCGCCCGACCTCGGCGAAGTCCTGGTGGACAGTCGTCAGCGGAGGGACGAAGCAGGAGGCGTCGGGGATGTCGTCGAAGCCGACCACGCTGACGTCGGCGGGCACCGCGCGCCCCCGCTCGTGGAAGGCGCGCAGCAGGCCGAGGGCCATCTGGTCGTTGGAGGCGAACACCGCCGTGCAGCCGGGTTAACCTCAGCCTGTTCCGCACCCGGCTGATCGGCGGGACGGCCTTCGTCGGCGCCGACAACTACCTGAAGGTCCTGCAGGACCCGCAGTTCTGGTCGGCGTTCGGACGCGTCGCGCTCTTCCTGGTCGTCCAGGTGCCGATCATGTTGTTCCTCGCGCTGCTGGTCGCGCTCGCGATCGACAGCGGCAGGCTGTACGGCACGGCGTTCTTCCGGATCTCGGTGTTCCTGCCGTACGCGGTGCCCGCGGTCGTCGCCACGCTGATGTGGGGCTTCATGTACGGGACCAGGTTCGGCCTGATCGGCAACATCAACGAGGCGTTCGGGATCTCGCTGCCCGACCCGCTGTCGCCCGACCTGGTCCTCGCGTCGATCGGCAACATCGTGACCTGGGAGTTCGTGGGTTACAACATGCTGATCCTCTACTCGGCGCTGAAGGTGGTGAACCCCTCGCTGTACGAGGCGGCCGCGCTCGACGGGGCCGGCCAGCTCCGGATCATCTGGGCGATCAAGCTTCCCGCCCTGCGCGGCGCGCTGCTGATCGCCACAATCTTCTCGATCATCGGCAGCTTCCAGCTGTTCAACGAGCCGAGCATCCTCAAGACGATCGCGCCGAACTCGGTCACCACCTACTTCACGCCGAACTACTACGCCTACTCGCTGTCCTTCGCGGGCCAGCAGTTCAACTACTCGGCGACGGTCGCCATCGTCATGGGGATCATCACGATGATCGTCGCCTACCTCGTCCAGCTGCGCGGCATGCGGAAGGCGGTCTGACCCATGGCGACCACTGCTCCGGTCACCGGCCGGAAGACCACCCCGGGCCATGCCCCCCTGGTGATCAGGCACGGGATCCGGCGGCGCCGGTCCCCGCAGGACCGCCGCAGCGCGACGCTGACCGTGCTGACCGCGCTCATGCTCGTCTACACGCTGCTCCCCCTGGTCTGGCTGGTGATCAACGCCACCAAGACCCAGGAGGGACTGCTGGGCTCCTTCGGCCTGTGGTTCGACGGCGACTTCGCCCTGTTCGACAACATCGGCACGACCTTCACGTACAACGACGGGATCTTCGTCCGCTGGCTGCTCAACACCCTGCTGTACGTGGTCGTCGGGGCGGGCGGCGCGACCCTGCTGGCGACGCTGGCGGGCTACGGACTGGCGAAGTTCGACTTCCCCGGCAAGAAGGCGGTGTTCGCCGTCGTGATCGGGGCGGTGGCGGTGCCCGGCACCGCGCTTGCCGTCCCCACGTTCCTGATGTTCGCCAAGATGGGCCTGACCGACACCCCGTGGGCGATCATCATCCCGTCGCTGGTCTCGCCGTTCGGCCTCTATCTGATGTGGACCTTCGCCAACGACGCCGTGCCGAAGGAGATCCTCGAGTCGGCGCGGGTGGACGGCTCGGGCGAGTTCCGCACCTTCTTCCGCATCAGCCTGCCGCTGCTGGCGCCCGGCCTGGTCACGGTGCTGCTCTTCAACGTGGTCGCGACCTGGAACAACTACTTCCTGCCGCTGATCATGCTGAAGGACCCCGACTGGTATCCGCTCACGGTCGGCCTCAAGGAATGGAACCAGCAGGCCCTCACGGCGGGCGGCGAGGCGATCTTCAATCTCGTGATCACCGGTTCGCTGCTCACCATCATCCCGCTGATCGCGGCGTTCCTGCTGCTCCAGCGCTACTGGCAGTCGGGCCTGGCCGCCGGAAGCGTCAAGGAATGACCGGCACGGCGTGACCGGCACGGCATGGCCGCCCCCACCGACGTCTGTCTCCCCGGATAACTCAGAAAGGCACATCCCATGGCGATAACCCGCCGTCGCGCCCTCCTGCTGGGCGCGGCCCTGACCGTGTCGCTCACCGCCGGCGCCTGCGGCTCCGGCGACGACGGCTCCGCCCCCGGCGCCGACGCGCCCGCCGCCCCCGCGGCGTCCGCGGCCGTCTCCGACGCCGACATCCAGAAGGCGCTCGACACCGGCGGCTCCATCACCGTCTGGGCGTGGGAGCCGACGCTCAAGCAGGTCGTCGCGGACTTCCAGGCCAAGTATCCGAAGGTCAAGGTCAACCTCGTCAACGCCGGCACCGGCAACGACCAGTACACGGCCCTGCAGAACGCGATCAAGGCCGGGTCCGGGGTGCCGGACGTCGCCCAGGTGGAGTACTACGCCCTGCCGCAGTTCGCCCTCGCCAAGTCGGTCGCCGACCTCAGCGCCCTCGGCGCGGGCAAGCTGGACGGCACCTTCACCCCCGGCCCGTGGAGCTCCGTCCACATGGGCAACGGCATCTACGGCCTGCCCATGGACTCCGGACCGATGGCGCTGTTCTACAACAAGGAGGTCTTCGACAAGTACGACCTCAAGGTGCCCACCACCTGGGATGAGTTCGCGGCGGACGCCGAGAAGCTGCACAAGGCGAACCCGAAGGCGTACATCACCAACGACACCGGCGACGCGGGCTTCACCACCAGCATGATCTGGCAGGCGGGCGGCAAGCCGTACACCGTGGACGGCACCACGGTCGGGATCAACTTCGCCGAGCCGGGCACGCAGAAGTTCACCGCCCTCTGGCAGAAGCTGATCGACGGCAAGCTGCTCGCGCCGGTCACCAGCTGGAGCGACGCCTGGTACAAGGGCCTGGGCGACGGCACCATCGCCACCCTGGTCATCGGCGCCTGGATGCCCGCCAACCTCGAGTCCGGGGTCAAGGCCGGAGAGGGCAAGTGGCAGGTCGCGCCCATGCCGCAGTGGGAGGCCGGCGGCAGGTCCACCGCCGAGAACGGCGGCAGCTCGCTCGCGATCCCCGAGGCCAGCGCCAACAAGAACCTCGCCTACGCCTTCCTGAAGTACGCCAACGTGGACGAGGGGGTGCAGACCCGGGTCGACGGCGGCGCCTTCCCCGCCACCACCGCCCAGCTGCAGGACCCGAAGTTCCAGGACAAGGAGTTCCCCTACTTCGGCGGCCAGAAGGTCAACCAGGTGCTCGCCGAGTCCGCCTCGCAGGTCGTCAGCGGCTGGTCCTACCTGCCCTTCCAGGTCTACGCCAACAGCATCTTCAACGACACGGTCGGCAAGGCGTACACCTCCTCCACCACGCTGCAGGACGGCCTGAAGGCCTGGCAGGACGCCTCTCTGAAGTACGGCGAGGAGCAGGGCTTCACCGTCAAGTAGCGGCCACCGTAGTCGCCGGGGCCATCGCTGCCGCCGTTCCGCGGGGAGCGCGGCGGCAGGACGGGCCGGGCGGCTAGACACACCCCGGCCCGTGCGTTCCCGGCGCACGTGCCGATTCCACCCGGCCGATTGAACTGCGCCGAGTCCACCGCATACGTACTTCCGCGGCGCCGCCGACCGGCGGCGTCGTCCCGGCCACCGACAGCCGATCCCCCTGACCCGACGGGTCGAACAGACAGGTCCAGCGGACCTCGCCCGGCTGCCGGTCCTCCCCCCGAAAGGAAGCACCATGCACTCCCACCCCCGCAAGCACCCCGGAACGCACGCACACCGCCGTTCGCTGGCCGGCGCGCTCACGGCACTGGCCGTCGTCTCCGCCGGTGTGCTGGCCGGCGCGACGCCCGCAGCGGCCGACACCAGCCAGTTCAAGGGCGTCAACTGGGCCGACCCCCGCGACAACTACGCCGACGATCCAGTGATCCCCTCGGGACTGTCCGCCTCCGACAGCTATGCCACGGTGAAGGCCAAGGCCGACGCCATCCTCACCGGCTTCCAGAACAACCTGGGCGCCAACACCGTACGGCTGCCGGTCAACCCCTACTCCGTCGGCACCGGCTGGTGGAACTCGTACACGGGCGCGATCGACGCGGCGACCGCCAAGGGCTTCAAGGTCGTGCTCGCCTACTGGGAGGGCCCCTCCGCCAAGGACGGCAGGATCGACGACGTCGCGGCGTGGACCTCGATGTGGAACACCGTCACCGCCAGGTACGGCGGCAACGGCCTGGTCTACTTCGAGCCGATGAACGAGCCGTTCGGCTACGGCCAGTCGGCGTGGGCGGACGTCGCCGCCGGCTGGATCGGCGACCACCCGTCGATCCCGAAGAACCGGATCTTCGTCAGCGGCACCGGCTACAACGACAACGTCACCTCCGTGTGCGCCGACAGCCGGCTGAACGGCACCTACCTGTCGCTGCACCACTACGGCTTCTGGGGCACCCACACCTACAACGACTGGGTCACCGACTTCAGGAACCGGATCGGCTCGTGCGCGTCCCGTACGGTCGTCGACGAGATGGGCGCGCCGATGACGACGGGCCTGAACTACAACGACGCGAACAGCACCGACAACTTCGTGCGCTACCTGCGCGCGGACACCGACACGATCCGCTCCCTCGGCATGGGCGCGATCTACTGGCCCGGGCTGCGGGGCGGCGACCCCTACACCCTGCAGACGCTGCAGGGCAGCGGCGTCAACCTCACGCTGAGCACGCCCAACAGCAGCGGCGTCGACCGAATCAGGTACGCCTGGGGCTCCGGCTCCGGGGGCACCTCCGTGCTGCGCGGCGTGCCCTCCAACCGGTGCCTCGACGTCAACCAGGCCCGCACCGCCAACGGCACCCCGGTCATCCTGTGGACCTGCAACGGCGGCGCCAACCAGCAGTGGAAGACCACGTAACCATCACTTGAAGGAGTCGTTGTGAACGCTGACCGACACCGTTGGGTGCGCTGGCCGTCCGACCCCGGACGGGCCCGCCTGGGGTTCGGGGCCGACTACAACCCCGAGCAGTGGCCCCGGGAGATCTGGGACGAGGACATGCGCGCGATGCGGGCGGCCGGGGTGAACATCGTCTCCTTGGCGATCTTCTCGTGGGCGCGGATCCAGCCGGACGAGGACGTCTGGGACTTCGGCTGGCTCGACGAGGCGATGGACCTGCTGCACGCCAACGGCATCGCGGTCGACCTGGCCACGGCGACGGCCTCGCCGCCGCCGTGGCTGACCGCCAAGCACCCGGAGATCCTCCCCGTGGACCAGCACGGCCACACGCTGTGGCCGGGCGCGCGGCAGCACTGGCGGCCGACCTCGCCGGTCTTCCGCGAGCACGCGCTGCGCCTGACCCGGGCCCTCGCCGAGCGGTACGGCGGCCATCCCGCCCTCGCCGCCTGGCACATCTCCAACGAACTCGGCTGCCACAACGTCTACGACTTCTCCGACGACGCCGCGACCGCCTTCCGCGACTGGCTGCGAGGACGGTACGGCACGCTGGACGAGCTGAACCGCGCCTGGGCGACCTCGTTCTGGTCCCAGCGCTACAGCGACTGGTCGCAGATCCTGCCGCCGCGCCTGGCCGCCTCCTACCCCAACCCCACCCAGCAACTGGACTTCAAGCGGTTCTCCTCCGACGCCCTGAAGGACTACCTGCGCGCCGAACGGGACGTCCTGCGCGAGCTGACCCCGGACATCCCCGTGACCACGAACTTCATGGTCATGGGCGAGACCAAGGGCATGGACTACGCCGACTGGGCCGCCGAGGTCGACTTCGTCTCCAACGACCACTACCTGCTGACCGGTCCCCAGGCCCAGGACGAGCTGTCCTTCTCGGCGAACCTCACCGGCTCACTCGCCGGCGGCCGGCCCTGGTATCTGATGGAGCACTCCACCAGCGCGGTCAACTGGCAGCCGGTCAACCTGGCGAAGCGGCCCGGCGGCCTGGCTCACGACTCACTCACCCACGTCGCGTACGGCGCCGACGCGGTCTGCTTCTTCCAGTGGCGGCAGTCGGCGGGCGGCGCCGAGAAGTACCACTCGGCGATGGTCCCCCACGCGGGCACCGACAGCGACGTGTTCCGGTCGGTCGCCGACCTGGGCGCCACGCTGGCCGCCCTCGCGCCGGTCGCGGGCACCCGGCGGCTGCGCGCCCCTGTGGCCATCGTCTTCGACTGGGACTCCTGGTGGGCCAGCGAGCTCGACTCCCACCCCACCTCGCTGCTGCGCTACCGGCAGGAGGCCCTCGACTGGTACACCGCGCTCCTCGACGCGGGCGTCCGGGTGGACGTCGTCGACGTGGACGACGACCTCAGCGGCTACCGGCTGCTCGTTGCGCCGATCCTGCACGTCGTGCCCGGCGCGCTCGCCCGCAGGCTGGAGGACTACGTCGCCTCCGGCAGGCACCTCGTCACCACCTACTTCTCCGGGATCGTGGACGAGGACGACCACGTGTGGCTCGGCGGCTATCCCGGGGCGCTGCGCGACCTGCTCGGCATCCGCATCGAGGAGTTCGGCCCCCTGCTGGACGGCGACGCCGTCGACCTCGACCTCGGCGTCACCGGCACCCTGTGGACCGACCGGATCGACCTCGCCGACCCGGCGACCGAGGTGCTGGCGACGTACAAGTCCGGCGACCACGCGGGCCGCCC
This sequence comes from Microbispora siamensis, assembly GCF_016863095.1. Classification (GTDB taxonomy): domain Bacteria; phylum Actinomycetota; class Actinomycetes; order Streptosporangiales; family Streptosporangiaceae; genus Microbispora; species Microbispora siamensis. Next base: position 116,743 of record NZ_BOOF01000018.1, read on the forward strand.
CGCCGTCACGACGCGCCGTACGGGAGCGGGTTCGGCGTCGTACGTCTCCACCCGCCTCGGCCCGGAGGGTCTCGGGGTCGTCCTCCCCCACCTGCTGGACGTCGCCGGGGTCTCCTCGGAGCTGCCCTCCGAAGCCCGCGGGCTCGTGGACGTCGCCGTCCGCACCGACGGAACGGACGACTACTGGTTCCTGATCAACCGTACCGACCGGCACGTCGACCTGTCCGCGGTCCCCGGCGACCCCCTCCACGGCCCCTCCCTGGCGCCGGACACGACCCTGGCCCCCCGGCAGGTCCGCGTCCTGCGGCGGCCCCGCGGATAGCTGGCCGACAGCGGGGTCCTCGACGTCTGGCGCCGTTCCCTCCGCCGGGAGAGGATGACGGGGCGACGAGGGGCCGGCGCCGCACGGTCCACCGTCCTCGCACCGAAGATCACGGTCAGCGGATCGTTCTCGGGAGAGGCACATGGGAGAAGTCGTCATCGTCGGAGGCGGCCCTACCGGGCTGTGGCTCGCGGCGGAGTTACGTCTCGCGGGGGTCGAGGTCACGGTCCTGGAGAGGCGGGCGGAACGCGACCCGCACTCCAAGGGCTTCACGGTCCACCCCCGCACGATGGAACTGTGGGCGTCGCGCGGCGTCGGCGAGTCGTTCGTCGCGCAGGGCATCCGGGTGCCCGACTCGCACTTCGGTCTCCTCGACCATCGGATGGACTACACGACGCTCGACACCCCTTTCCCGTACGTCCTCCTGCTCGCGCAGCCGAAGGTCGAGGAGCTGACCGAGGGCTACGCCCGCGACCTGGGGGCGGACGTCCGGCGCGGGCACGCCTTCACCGCGCTGACCCAGGAGGTGGACCGGATCCTGGTGCGGGCCGAGGGCCCGGGAGGGCCCTACACGATGGAGACGGGCTTCCTGGTCGGCTGTGACGGAGTGGGCAGCGCCGTCCGCTCGGCCGCCGGGATCGGTTTCCCGGGAAGCGGCTCCACCGCGTACGCCTGGGTCGCCGACGCGACGCTCGACGATCCTCCGGCGGTGCCGTACTTCCAGAAGACCGACGCGGCCGGCCAGGTGCTGGTCGTGCCCATCGGACCCGGCCTCCACCGGGTGGCGGGCGTCGACGGCACCGGCGCCCTCGGGTGGGGGGGCAGGCCCGCGGAGAAGGAACTGCGCGCCTGGCTCGTGGCCGTCGCCGGCACCGACTTCGGCCTGCGCGACCCCGTCTGGGTGTCCGGCACGGGATCCGCCTCGTGCCTCGCCGACCGATACCGCAGCGGTCGCATCCTCCTGGCCGGGGACGCCGCGCACCGTTTGTTCCCCGCCGGGGGCATGGGCCTGAACCTCGGCGTGCAGGACGCGTGGAACCTCGGCTGGAAGCTCGCCGCCACCGTGCGGGGATGGGCTCCCGACGGGCTGCTGGACAGCTACCACGCGGAAAGGCACCCGGTAGGCGCGGCCACGCTGCGCCTGACCCGGGGGCAGACCGCGCTCATGACGACGTTCACGCCCGAGAACCTCGCCCTGCGGTCGGTCCTGGACGACGCCATCGCGCGGGTGCCGGAGTTCTCCCGCTTCCTGGCGGAGCAGGTCTCCGGCATCGGTGTGTCGTACGGACGGAACGCGGCTGATCACCCGCTCGTGGGGACACGCGCGCCGGACCTGCGGCTGTCCGACGGATCGGGGCTGTTCGCGCTGCTCGTCCCCGGGCGCTACGTGCTGCTCGACCTCACGGGAGCGGGCCGCGCCCTCCCTGGTGGGGTGACTACGTCCCGGGCGCTGCCCACCCCGCCGGGATTGACCGTGCGTGCGGACGAGCCGGTCGAGTCCCGGGCCGGATGGCGACGGGTCCGCGCCGCGCTCGTCCGCCCGGACGGGCACGTCGCCTGGGCCTCCGAGGAGGACGACGACGTGGCGCTACGGTCCGCGGCGGCCACGGCCCTCGCCGCCACGACCTGTGTCAGGACGCCGGACTCCTGACCGCCTCCTCCTAGGGACGGCTCATCGGAGGTCGCCGGCCGGGAACTGTCAGCGGGACGTGTCCGTGACGACGGCGAACACGCCGCGGACCTCGGCCCCGTCCGGCAGCCGCCAACCGGCCGTCACGTGACCCAGGGCGTCGGCGACGCCGGCTTCGCCGGGCCGCAGAACACGGGTCACCCGCATGGTCAGCCGTCCGCCCCCGTCGCGGTCCACGACGATGTCGGTGGCGTGCGGCGCGTCGGTCACGGCCGTCAGCCGGATCGGGCCCGACCCGGCGGCTCCCGCGAAGCTCCTGGTGACCGAAGGGTCGGGGGTGTGGCTCACGTTCTGATCCTGCGCCTCGGCGTCGCCCTGGAACAGGGCGTGGAGTTGTGCGACGAGGACCGGGTCGTGGGTGCCGTCGTAGATCCACCGCTGTCCCAGGACGCCGTGCTCCGCCGTCCCGATGAGGGCGTGATCAGCCCCCTCCAGCGGCGCGCTCCGGTAGGTGAACGGCACCTGGTAGAAGACCGGAGCTTCGCCGGAGACGTCGGTGACCACCATGAACTCGATGCCGACCTCGCCTCGCGGGTCGTCGAGCCGGAAGCCCCCGGCCTTCGTCAGCTCCGGGCGTCCCCCGCCTTCGTACCAGGGCTGAGCGGGCAGCCACGTGGTGAGCAGCTCCAGCTTGCTGGGCGTCAGCGTGGTGCGATGGATGACAGCCATACCGTGAAGCCCCTCCGTCGGCGTCCCGTCACCGTGCTCCCCGGTGCCACCGCCCGGGGCCGATCATCGTCTCACACGCCCCGCGGCGGCTCTTCACGTGCTCCCCCGTACCGGGGAGGTGCGGCGCGCCGGCGACCGCCCCGCCCCGGCGGGCCGCTACGGAGGTGCTAGTCGGCGAAGTCCGCGACGTGGTCGCGGGCCCACGTGGCGAAGGTGCGGGGAGCGTGGCCGGTGACCTGTTCGACGGTGCCGGTCAAGGGCACGGGGCGGCCGTCGTTGGCCTCCCAGTAGTCGAGCAGGGCGTCCGCATAAGGACCGGGGAGGTAATCGGCCATCTCCTGTTTCCATTCCTCGGGAGTGACGTGGTCGACGGTGACCGGCCGGTCGATGATCTCGGCGAGCTGCTCGATCTGTTCGCTGAACGTGAGGCTCTCCGGGCCGGTCAGGTGGAGGCGCCGGCCCTGGTGGCGTGGGTCGGTGAGCACGGTGAAGGCCACTTCGGCGAGGTCCCGTTCGTGGATGGGGTCGGTGTGGGAGCCCGGGTAGGGCAGGCTCACCGGGCGCCCGGCCTTGATGGGCCAGGCCCAGGCGCCCGCGTTGCCGGCGAAGGAGCCGGGGCGCAGGATCGTGGTGGTGAGCGGTGCGGCGAGCAGTGCGGTCTCGACGTCGAGATGGGACTTGGCCAGCGGGTTGCCGGCCGCGCCGGGATCCAGCACGCTCGCGGAGGACAGCAGGACGACGTGCTCGACCCCGGCCGTGACGGCGGCGTCGACGAAGTCGGCGATGTGCGAGGCCTCGGCGTACAGGAAGACCTCGGTGACGCCGGCGAGAGCGGCCGGGAAGGTGGCGGGATCGCGGAGGTCGCAGGTGACGGCCGTGACGCCGTCGGGGACCCGCAGCTGTGCGGGGTCGCTGGAGGCCACGCGTACGGGGCGACCGGCCTGAAGCAGCAGGGTCAGCAGGTGGGTGGCGACCGCGCCGCGGCCTCCGGTGACGAGAATCATGGAAATACTCCGGTGATCGGTACGGCTGTGGATGCGAGTGCCTTGCGGCGGAGGCGTGGAAGGCTCAGTGCGTGAGCGTTCCCCGGCGAGCGGGCAACGGGATGCTCATCGCGCACGCCGCGGTTGTCGCTCGCGACGAGCCGGGGAGCCGGCGACCAGGAGGCGCCGAGGTCTCGCACGACGGTGGCGGCGACCACGAGCAGGAAGACTGCCCACGCGCGGGGAGACAAGCACGTGGAGACAAGGATGAGGACATGGCAGGGCGAACTCTCCGCTGAGAGATCCAGACAGCCTTTGCCGAGGCTGTCGTGCCGGCCGGATGTCCCGACACGCTCGTGAACGAGCGCCGCACCTTACGATCAGGAACGTACCACGGGATTCGGGTGACAGGACAACCCGGTCCGGCAGCCGTGGGCGCGGCGGACGGCGGCTTCACCGCGATCCGAGAAGGAACGCCATCGGTCACTCAGCGTGAGAGCGCGGTCTTCGTGCAATGACATCGACGGCGGAGGTCTGGCACGCCGACGTACGCCCTGTGCACCACAATGTCAATTTGTCTGACTTACCGCCCTAATATCACTTATTTTCGCTTTATGTCAGCAACATGACTCGCATGCCTTCGTGGGCGAAAAGAATTCATTGACAGGGGGTGACGGTAAACGTTTAATGTGTGCGATCTTGCGGATTTCGTACGGGAGATAACCCATGTTTAGGTTTCCCGGACTGCGGAGTTGGCGTTCGCTCACTGCCGTGGTCGTGGCGGGTGTACTGGTGGGAACCGGGGCACCCCCGGCCGCGATGGCGGCACAGGAAAGTCGGACGGGGTCCGACGCGGGCCGGCTCAGCGGCTGGCAGCAGGCGCTCAAGCGCGCTGCCGAGATCCGGGAACCGGTCGAGGTGACCGAGGCCCGGACCGAGTTCACCACCACCTATGCCAATCCGGACGGCGAGTCGTTCCGGCTGGAGCAGTCGACCACCCCCGTCCGGGTCAAGGGAGCGGACGGGGCGTGGGTGTCACCCGACGCGACGCTGCAGCGGCGCGCCGACGGAAGCGTGGGGCCGGCCGCCGCCGCCGTGGGCATCTCCTTCTCCGGAGGCGGTGACGGCGGGAACCTCGTCACGATGACCAGGGACGGCCGGACCCTCGGGCTGGGCTGGCCGGGAACCCTGCCCGCGCCGGTGCTCGACGGTCGGAACGCCACGTACCCGAACGTCCTGCCGGACGTGGACCTCAGGATGACGGCGACGACCGAGGGCTTCCGTCAGGTCCTGATCGTCAAGACTCCGCAGGCCGCGGAGAACCCCGCGCTCGCCCGGATCCGGTACGCCGTCAAGTCGTCCGGGCTCAAGGTGGAGGAGACCGCGGACGGCGGCATGTCCGCCACTGACGGCAACGCCACCGAGGTCTTCACCTCGCCTCCGGCCGCGATGTGGGACTCCACCGGGAACCCCGCCGCCGGGCAGGCCACGGCGGAGGACGCCTCCGCGACCCCGTCCGCCTCGGCCCCGGCGGCCAAGGGCGGCACTCCCCAGGGCGCTCCCACCGCCGGGGAACCGGCGACACCGCAGACAACACCGCAGACGACCCCGCAGGCGGCGCCGGAGACGAACGCCCCTTCGGACGAGGGGCAGGCCGCGGACGGTCCCGCCCCCGGGGCGGGGCACGCCGAACTGCCGATCGAGGTCGGCAAGGACACGCTCACACTCGTCCCCGACGCCGGCCTGCTGAAGCAGAAGGACGAGTCGGCCTACCCCGTCTACATCGACCCGACCGTCACCTGGGGCGAGACCGACAGGACACTGCTGCGCTCGGACGGCTACAAGTCGTACAACTGGGGCAACGGCAGCAACAACCAGGGTGAGGGCGTCGGCCACTGCGGCACCTGGAACGGCTACTACTGCGGGCCCGGATACACCCAGCGGCTGTACTTCCAGTTCTCCCCCGCCAGCCTCAAGGGCAAGCAGGTGCTGAGCGCGGCGTTCCGCATCACCGAGCCCTGGGCGTTCCAGTGCGACCCCCGGTGGGTCGACCTCGTCCGTACGAACAACTTCACGTCGTCCACCACCTGGTCGGGCCGGCCGAAGGAGCTCGACTGGATGGTGGACCGCAACGTGTCGGCGGGCCGCGGCTCGGCGTGCGATCCCGACGAGCCGACCGCGCCGATCGAGTTCAAGGACAACCCCGAGGAGACGAACGAGAACCTGACCCCGACCGTGAAGGACTTCGCGGCGGGCAAGTTCTCCAAGCTCACACTGGAGCTGCGGGCGCACGACGAGGGCGACACCTCCGCCTGGAAGCGGTTCAGGAACGACGCGGTGCTCGTCGTCGACTACGTCGGAATGCCGGGGGTGCCGACCGGCGTCGGCCTGGTCACCGGCTCGGGCACGGTCTGCGAGACCAAGGAGTCGGCGCCCGCGGTCGTCTCCGACCCCACGCCCACCATGGCGACCATCCCGCAGACCCTCGCGGGCGGCGAGTCCGGCGCGATGCTGCGCGGGGCGTTCTACGTGCAGAAGAAGAACGCCGACGGGACCTGGACGCAGGCCTTCTCCACCATCGAGCGGCCGACGACCGGGCACGTGGGCGACAACGTGAAGGTGACCGCCGACGCGCCGACGCTGTCGGAAGGGGTGCTCTACCGCTACGACTCGTGGACGCGCTCGTACTACAGCAACTACACCAAGTGGCTGGCCGGGACCAGCAGCTACCTGAGCGCGGGCTGGTGCTACTTCAAGGTCGACCCGACCGCGCCGAAGGCGCCGGTGGTCACGCTCGGCGCGCCGTACACCGCCTGCACCACCACGAGCTGCACGCCGGCCGGCGGGCCGGGGCAGAGCACCACCGTCACCTTCGGCCCGGCCTCCGGTGACACCAACAACGTCGCCTACCAGTACCGCGCGTCCACCAGCTCGACCTGGTCGTCCGACGTCGCGGGCGCCACGGCCAAGGCCGTGATCACCCCACCGGCCGCCGGGACGTACAGCCTGTACGTCCGGGCCAAGGACAACGTCGGCAGGTACGGCGCGACCACGGTCGTCGACTTCCTCGTCGCCGCGGGCGCGGGCCCGGTCGGCAGGTGGCACTTCGACGAGGACTCCGGCGTCGCCGTCGACCGGGGCACCGGACACCACGACGCCACGCTGTCCGGCGGCGCCGTACGGGACGCCCGGGGACGCCGCGGCGAGGTCTGGTACGACGACGCGGGCACGGCGCTGACCACCCCGAAGGTCGACAAGGGGCTGGGCCTGAACGGCACGACGGCGTACGCGGCGACGTCCGGGCCCGTGCTGGAGACCCGGTCGGCCTACACGGTCGCGACCTGGGTGCGGCTCGACAAGGTGAGCGACGACGGCATCGTGCTGTCGCAGGACGGCTCTGGCGGCTACAGCCCCTTCCTGCTCTGGCACGAGAAGGACTACGGCGCCTTCTGCTTCGGGGTCAAGGAGAAGGACGAGGCGACGGGCAAGGCCTACTACGGCGTCTGCGGCAAGAACGGCACGTCCAGGGCGAACGTCTGGACCCACCTGGCCGGCACCTACGACCCGGCGACGCAGAAGCTGAGCTTCTACGTCAACGGCGTGCCGCAGGGCACCGCCACCGTGCCCGGCATGTGGTCGGCCACGGGACCGTTCGAGATCGGCCGCTACAAGTGGGCCAACGTCTTCCAGTTCTACTTCCCCGGCTCGATCGACGAGGTCGCCGCCTGGCAGCGGGTCCTGACCCCGGAGGAGGTCGCGACGGAGGCGCGGTCGGAGTCCCCGGCGTCCGGGCGCAACGATGTGGAGCTGGTGGCCGACTGGGACCCGGCGGGCGCCGCCGGGGCGCAGCTGCCCGACTCGCTGTCGGGCTACGGCCGGGCGCTGGCGCTGGCCGGCGGGGCGTCGCTGGACGGCGAGGGCCTGGTGCTGGACGGCGTGGACGACGCGGCCACCACCGCGGGCCCGGTCGTGGACGACACCGGCTCGTTCACGGTGACCGTGAAGGTCGAGCTCGACCGCGACAAGGTCCTCGCGAAGCCGATCGGGACCGTCGGCCAGGTGGCCGGGCAGCGTACGGCCGACGGCTCGTCGTGGGGCCTGTGGTTTGAGCTGACCGGCAAGGAGACGCAGCTCGACGACGACGGGAACGAGATCAGCGTCCCGGTCGGCTTCTGGCGCTTCGGCCGGGTCAACAAGGACGGCACGAAGACTTGGGTGAGCTCCGACACCTCGGCCAGTCTGGACAGCCCGGTCCGCCTGACCGGCGTGTACGACGCCCTGGCGGCGAACGGGCGGGTGGTGCGGCTCTACGTCGGCCACGAGCAGAACGACCTCGACATGGCCTACACCGCCGTGCCCGGGTCGGGCGACTTCGCGGCCGGCAAGGGCTTCAGCGCGACGTCCTGGGGTCACTTCCTCCCCGCGAGGATCACCGATCTGCGGCTGTGGGCGGGCGCCATGGCCGATTCCGACCAGATGGACGCCGTCATCGGCGACTGACGGCGGTGCGGGGACCGGCTCGCCGGTCCCCGCACCTCCCGCATCTCCCCCGGTTGATCCGCGGGTTCTCTCTTGTCCTCTCGAGGAGGTTGGGTCATGCGTCGGCCCGGAATTCGTGCTGCCCTGGTGGCCGCGTTGGCGGTGGTGGTCTCGTTACCCGTCGGGGTGACGGCGGCCTCGGCCGCCACTGTCTCTACAGCACAGGGCCCACCCGGCGCCCCTCCCGTGCAGAAACAACGGTCCAGCAAGGTCAGGGCCATGGACGCGAGTGGGGCGAAGGAGGCCAGGGAGCGGGTCGCGGCGTCCAGGGCGCGCAACGACGCCGCCGCCGACCGGGCCGCGAAGGAGCGCGAGGCCGCGCGGTGGCCGGAGGCCGGCGAGGCCGACGTGCCGATCGGCGGCGACCGGAGCGTCAGCGTGGGCGGGCTCCCGGTGAGCCTGAAGGCCGCCGCCCCGGCACCCGGCACGTCCGCCTCCCCGCAGGCCCCGGACACACAAGCCCCGGACGCGCAAGCGTCGGACGCGCAAGCGTCGGACGCGCAAGCGTCGAATTCACGAACACCGGACACGCAGGCCGCCGGTTCGCGGACGGCCCGCGTGCGGGTGCTCGACCGCGCCGCCGCCGAGGCGGCCGGGGTGGACGGGGTGCTGCTGACCGCGTCGGCGCAGGCCCCGGGCACCGCGACGCTGAGCGTCGGCTACGCCGCCTTCGCCTCGGCGTACGGAGGCGGGTGGAGCGGCCGGCTGCGCCTCGTGCGGCTGCCCGCCTGCGCCGCGACCACCCCGGAGCGGGAGGAGTGCCGCACGCGGACCCCGCTGGACACCGACAACGAGGCCGTGGCCCAGACCCTCTCGGCGCAGGTCGCGTTCGACGCCGCCCCGGCCGTGCTGGCCGTGACCGCCGACACCCCCGGTGAGGGCGGCGAGGCGGCGGACGGCAGCGGCAACTACGCGGCCACCCCGCTCTCCTCGTCGTCTACCTGGGAGGCGGGCGGCAACTCCGGCTCCTTCACCTGGTCCTACCCGATCGCCCCGGTGGAGCCGGCGGCGGGGCCGGCGCCCGCGCTCGACCTGTCGTACGACTCGGGCAGCGTGGACGGGCGCACCTCCACCACCAACAACCAGGGCACCTCGATCGGCGAGGGCTTCGACACCGCCGCCACCTCCTACATCGACCGCCAGTTCGGCACCTGCCGCGAGGACGGCCACGACAAGCAGTACGACCTGTGCTGGAAGTACGACAACGCCTCGCTCGTCCTCAACGGCAAGGCCACCGAGCTCGTCAAGGACGACACCAGCGGCAAGTGGCGGCTGAAGAACGACGACGCCTCCACCGTCGTCCACTCCACCGGCGCCGACAACGGCGACGACGACGGCGAGTACTGGACCGTCATCACCGGCGACGGCACCAGGTACGTCTTCGGCCTGAACAAGCTGAGCGGCGCGGGCAGCCAGCGGACCAACTCGGTGTTCACGGTCCCGGTGTACGGCGACGACTCCGGCGAGCCCGGCTACGACAAGGGCGACGCCTTCGCCGACCGCTCCGTCACCCAGGCGTGGCGGTGGAACCTCGACTACGCCGAGGACACCCACGGCAACGCCATGACGTACTGGTACACGGCGGAGACCAACTACTACCGGAAGAACAAGTCGGCGACCGCGACCACCTCCTACGTCCGCGGCGGCTACCTCGACAAGATCCTCTACGGGCAGCGGTCCGACACGCTGTTCACCGTGGACGCGCCCTACCAGGTCGCCTTCTCCTACGCCGAGCGCTGCACGGCCTCCGACTGCGGCAGCCTCACCAAGGACACCGCGGAGAACTGGCCCGACGTCCCCTTCGACGCCATCTGCAAGAAGGACGCCGACAAGGACGACTGCCACGCCGAGAGCCCGGCCTTCTTCAGCCGCAAGCGGCTGGTGAAGATCGAGACGAGTGTCCTGTCCGGCACCGCGTACAAGCCGGTCGACTCGTGGGCGTTCACGCAGAAGTACCTGGACGGCGGCGACATCGGCAGCTCCGCCGACCAGACGCTGTCGCTGATGTCGATCGTGCGGACGGGCTCGGCCGGCGACACGCCGCTGACGCTCGACCCCGTCTCGTTCACCTACGCCATGCGGCCCAACCGCGTGGCCGGCGGCACCCAGCCGGGAGGCGGCAACATCCTGCCGCTGACCAGGCCGCGCGTCGAGACGGTCACCTCGGAGACCGGCGCGATCACCACGGTCAGCTACAACGAGCCCGAGTGCGTGCGCGGCTCGAAGATGCCGAAGGCCGAGGACGACAACGCGCTGTCCTGCTATCCGCAGTTCTGGCACATCAACGGCGCCACCGACGCCTCCATCGACTGGTTCAACAAATACCGCGTGCTCGCGGTGAACATCGCCGACCCCGCCGGGCACAATCCGCTCGTCGAGTACGCCTACGAGTACGCCACGCCCGGCTGGCGCTACAACGACAGCCCGTTCACCCCGGCCGACGAGCGCACCTGGTCGCTGTGGCGCGGCTACCAGAAGGTCACGACGTACGTCGGCGACGCCGACGGCACCCGCACCACGTCGGTCGAGGTGTACCTGCAGGGCATGAACGGCGACCGGCTGCTCAAGTCGGCCGACCCGAGGACCGTCGATCCCGACAGGCAGCGCGCCGCCACCGTGCCGGGCCTCGACGTCGCCGGTCTCGACGTGCCCGACCTCACCGACTCCGAGCAGTACGCCGGTTTCACCCGCGAGGAGGTCACCTACGACGGGGCCGACCCGGTCGACGTGACGGTCAACGAGCCGTGGTCGGCGAAGACCGCCACCCAGCACAAGTCGTACGCCGACACCGAGGCCTACTACGTGCGCATGGGCAAGACCTCGGAGCACACCTATCTGACCGTCCCCAAGACCTGGCGCACCGTCACCACCTCCACGACGTACGACTCGTACGGCATGGCGGTCAGGCAGGACAGCACGGGCGACACCGCCAAGAGCGGCGACGAGACCTGCACCCGCACCTGGTATGCCCGTGACGACGCCAAGGGCCTGAACTCGCTCGTCTCCCGCACCCGCGTGGTCGGCCGCGCCTGCTCGGTGAAGGAGGCCGACCTGTCGCTGCCCGCGAACTCCGACACCTCGGGCGACGTGCTGTCCGACACGGCCACCGTGTACGACAACACCGCCGCGACCGGCTGGTCGGCGAGCCAGAAGCCGGTGAAGGGCGACGCCACCTGGACGGGACGGGCCACCGGCTACCCCTCGGCCGTCACCGGCGACGACCGCCCGCCGACCGGCTGGCAGCGCACCGAGTCGACCACCTACGACACGCTGGGCAGGCCGCTGACCGTGACCGACGCGGGCGGCAACCCCGCCACCACGGCCTACACGCCGACCGGCGCCGGGGTGCTCACCAAGAAGGTGGAGACCAACGCCAAGCAGCAGAAGGTGACGACGTTCCTCGACGGGACGCGCGGCCTTCCGGTGCGCACCTACGACCCCAACAACGGAAAGACCGAGCAGACCTACGACGCGCTCGGCAGGCTGACCGGCGTGTGGCTGCCGGACCGGAGCAAGGACGGCGGGCAGACCCCCACCTACGCCTACTCCTACGTGTACGAGCGGGGCAAGGCGCCCGCCATCGGCACCTCGACCGTCAAGTCGTCCACCACGGCCAGCTGGTCGTACGAGATCTTCGACTCGCTGCTGCGGCCGATGCAGACGCAGAAGCCCACCCCGAACGGCGGGCGGCTCCTGACCGACACCCGCTACGACTCGCGCGGCCTGGCCTACGAGACCTACGCCGATATCTTCGACTCCAAGCAGACGCCGAACGCCACCTACACCCGGGAGGAGTACGGCGAGGCGCCCAAGCAGACGAACATCGTCTTCGACGGTGCCGGACGGCAGATCCGCAGCACGTTCCTGTCGTACGGCGTGGAGAAGTGGACGACCACCACGACCTACACCGGTGACTCCACCGCCGTCAGCGCGCTGACCGGCGGCACGGCCGTCCGGACCATCACCGACGCGCTCGACCGCACCGTCGAGCGGCGCGAGTACAACTCGCCCTCCCCCGCCGACACCCAGTACGGCGCGCTGTCCTCCAGCGGGTACACCTCCACGTCCTTCGCCTACCGGCCCGACGGCAAGGAGCTCACCGTCACCGGTCCCGACGGCGCGAAGTGGTCCTACACCTACGACCTGTTCGCGCGGCAGACCGGCATCAGCGACCCGGACAAGGGCGCGAGCACCGTCCGCTACACCGCGCTCGACCAGACCGACACGGTCACCGGCGCGAACGGCACGGTCCTGCTGTACGGCTACGACGAGCTCGGCCGAAAGACCGGGCTGTGGTCGGGGTCGCGGACCGACGCGAACAAGCTGGCCGCCTGGACCTACGACACCGTGGCCAAGGGCCGGCTCTCCTCGTCCACCAGCTACGACGGCGGCGTCTCCGGCAAGGCGTACACGAAGAAGGTCCTCGCGTACGACGGCCAGTACCGCGCCACCAGCACCGAGATCGACATCGACCCGAACGACCCGATGGTCCTTTCCGGGGCGGCGAAGACCAGCTACATCTACGGCAGCGACTACAACCTCGACGGCACGCTGAAGAGCTCCACCGAGCCTGCGGCCGGCGGCCTGGCCGAGGAGAAGATCAGTCTGACCTACACGCCGACCGGGCAGGTGGCCGGGGTGACCGGCACCACCGACTACCTGCAGAAGGCCGACTACAACGCGCTCGGCCAGCCCCTGCAGTTCACCCTCGGCCTGTCGGGGGCCACGGAGGCCAAGAAGACCTTCCTCAACAACAGCTACGAGGAGGGGACCGACCGGCTGAAGCGGTCCTTCGTCACCACCCAGTCCACGCCGGTCAAGCCGCAGGACCTGACCTACCGCTACGACGACGCGGGCAACGTCACCGAGATCGCCGACACCCCCACCCAGGACGGCGCGGGACAGAGCGACATCCAGTGCTTCGCCTACGACGGGCAGCGGCGGCTGACCGAGGCGTGGACGCCGGCGACCGACGACTGCACCGGCAAGACGCTGGGCGGCGCGGCGCCGTACCGGACGGCCTACACCTACAACACCTCGGGGCTGCGGGCGACGGAGACGAAGTACACCGGCTCCACCGCCACCACCTCGGCGTACTGCTACGGCGACACCGCAAAGCGGCACGCCCTGACCGCGGTCGTCACGGGTTCCTGCACGGGCGCGACCGCCACCTACTCCTACGACAAGTCCGGCAACACGACCGGGCGCAACGGCCAGGTGCTGACCTGGGACGCGCAGGGCCGCATCGCGACCCTCACCCAGGGCGCGCAGAAGACCGCCTACCTGTACGACGCCGACGGTGCGCTGCTGATCCGCCGGGCGGTCGGCGACGGGGAGAGCGTGCTCTACCTCGGCGCCACCGAGATCCACTCGAAGAAGACCGGGAGCACCGTCACGACCTGGGCCAGCCGCTTCTACGCCGCGGACACGCAGGTGATCGCGGTGCGCACGACGCAGGCCGGGAAGAACGCGGTCTCCTTCCTCGCAGGCGACCAGCACGGCACCTCCTCGCTGTCGGTCGACGCGGCCGGTCAGGCGATCAGCAAGCGCTTCACGACCCCGTTCGGCGCGCCGCGCGGGGACACGGTCGGCGGCGCCTGGCCCGACGACAAGGGGTTCCTCGGCAAGCCCGCCGACGCCGCGACAGGGCTCACCTACGTCGGAGCCCGCATGTACGACCCGGTCGCCGGCAGGTTCCTGAGCGTGGACCCGGTGCTGTCCACCGACCAGGCCCAGTCGCTCAACGGGTACTCCTACGGCAACAACAACCCCGTCACGTTCAGCGACCCGACGGGCGAGGAGATCGGCTCGCGGCCCAACTCCTGCCAGTACGACCTGAAGTACTGCTCGAAGGAGGAGCAGGGGAAGGTCGGGTACGACCCCAAGACGGGCAAGGTCGACCCCGCCAAGGGCGCCGAGAATCGGAGGAAGAAGAAGAGCTCCCCGACGCCGAGGCCGTCCCCCGGCCCGTCGCCCAAGCCTCCGGCGGGCGGCTGCTACTGCAAGCCGGTCCACCGCGACAACGGCGTCAACCTGTTCAAGGCGCTGCTCATCCACCCCTTCCACTGGAACAACAATTTCAACGGAGCGAACGCGCTGGCGCTGACGTACGAGATCTTCGCCAGCGAGGGGTGTGAAAAGCGGGCCCTGCAGTACGTCTGCTACGGCGGCTCTCCGGGCGGCGACCAGCCGATGACGGTCGGCGACGTCCACTTCTACCCGCACTCCAAGAAGGAGTTCGAGAGCCGGCTGCGGGACGAGAAGCAGACCAGGGACGACATCGCGCGGGTCGCCGGGCGGGAGACGGCGGACAAGTACGGCCCCAATCTCGAAAAGCACGAGGCCGTGCACTCCGAGCAGTGGGCGCGCTTCAGGGACGCCACCCAGTTCATCGCGGCCTACGCCGGTGCCACCATGTACTCGCAGCGGACCACCGGCAGCAAGGTGGCCGCCAACGAGTTCGAGGTCGGGGCCAACCTCTGGTGGGGCGGCTACGTCGAATGGCAACCCCTCCACTGGGGCCCGGTGAACTAGAAATCAGATAGAGAGGACCACGATGATGCGCGGAAGAAGGCCGGGGCTCGGGCATGCGGCGGTCGCGCTGACCGCCCTGGCCTTCTTCGCCGCGGCGTGCGACGGCACGCCCGCGCCCAAGGGCCTCCTCGGTGTCGAACGCGCCGAGGACGGCGGCGTCAGGTTGCTGCTCGCCGACTGCCCCGGCTACGCCGCCCGGGACTTCTCGGTCCTGGAGGACACCGAGGGCGGCGACACGGTCACCTGGAGCGTGCACAACGGCGGCACCGGCGCGGCGGTGCGGGACGTCCGGGCGTTCCGGGCGCCGCCCGAGGGCTGGCGGTCCACCGACGACAGCCTCACCGCGCTGCGGGAGGGCGTGCCCTATGTCGCGACCGTCAACGGCTTCGTGGACGGCCGGAACCTGCGGGGCAGGGTGCCGTTCACGGCGGCGGACCTGGCGGGCCTCGGCGGCGGGCAGGTGCTGGCCTGGGCGGGAGGCGACGAGACCGTGAAGACGGACCGGAACGCCTTCCTGCACGCCGACCCGGACCGCTGCCGTCCGTGACCTGCGCCCGCCCCCGGCGGGACCGGGCGCGGGCGCGGGAGGCTCCCGTCACCTCATGCGGAAGACCGGGCCGCGCGGGGCGAACGGCAGGAAGGCGCCTTCGGGGATCAGGAACGCGTGCTCGCGGCGGATCCGCACCACGTCGCACTGCCCGTCGGTGATGACCAGGATCGGCCCGTCCCGTGGGAAGTCCTCGGCCCGCTCCAGCAGGTCCACGCCCGGCTGGAGGATCGTCCCGCCGTGTCCCCGCACGCGGACCCTGCTCGCGACGTCCTCCACCGGCAGGTATCCCGCGTCTTAGGCGACGGCGTCGCAGAACACGACCCGGGCGCGCGGCACGTCGCGCGCGGTCGCGTACGACGCGATGGCGCCGAGCGCCTTGCCCAGGAGCCGGGTGTTCATGGATCCCGACGTGTCGAGCACGACCCCGAACGTGGCCCGGCGCACCATCTCCTCCGGCCGCAGCCACCCCGGACGGGGGATGTCCGGCGTCGCGGACTGGCGGCGGGAGGCCCGGGCGTAGGACCTGCGCCGTTCGACGGCTGGGACGTGCTCCTCGAACCAGCGCGCGAGCGCGGCGTCCCAGGGCAGCGGCGGGTGGTCCAGGGCCCGGATCTCCTGCTCGAGGCCGGCCGGCAGGGTGCCCCTGCCCCCACTGTGGTGGTAGGCGAGGCCGGTGACGAGGGCGTTGCGGTAGTACTCGTCCAGGTCCACGTAGCGTCCGGGCGCGCCGGAATGCGGCAGCGGCTGCCCGAGCACGTCGCCCCGACCGCGCCCGCGCAGCGTCGCGAGCTTGCGCAGAGATGGTGTCCCAGCCCCGGGCGAGATCGGCGTCCGCCACGACCGTCATGCCCGCCGCCAGCGCCCCCAGCAGCGGATAGGACGACACGAACCAGCCGAGCGCGTGGTCCCACGGCTTCTTCACCGCGCTCCGGACGGAGTCGCGCGCGCCTCCGGCCACCTCGATCGCCGTCGCCGCCGCGGCGGCGACCCCGAGCGCGAACGCCTCCTCGTAGTCGTGGGCCTTGGCCGTCTCGACCGTGCCTGCGAAGAAGTCCGGGAAGGCCGGCACGTCGAACTCGGCGGGCACCCCGGACGTGCGCCACAGACCGGCCAGCGTCCGTTCGTCCTCCGGCGGGAAGACCTGCGGCCGTGGCTCCGGCGCCATGCCGATCTTGTCGGCTCCCCCGCCGCCTCAGGTCCGGGCCGCGGCCAGGCGCGGCAGGTCGCGGCCGACCTCGACCAGGAACCACGACGGCAGCACCGGCGCGCCGTCGTCGCCCGCCGCGATGACGAGCTGCGCGCATTCGAGCGAGATCCCCGCCAGCTCGACGAGCAGGTTCTTGGCCCGGAAGGCGAGCTGCCGGCCGGCGGGCGAGGCGTGCTCCTTCGACTGCGGCAGCTCCTTGACCAGCCGGGCCCGGAAGGTCTCGGACAGGAAGTACAGCAGGTCGCGGGCCGCGGCAAGGCGCGGCAGGTCGCGTCCCCCTTGATCACGGCGTCGAGGTCGTACGCGTGCCGCACCGTCTTCACGTACGCGCGGAAGGCCGAGGCGTGCGCGGCGGTCAGCGTGCCGTAGGCCAGCATGCCCAGCGTCTCGTCGTCCAGCCCCTCACCGTAGGAGTGCATGGCGTCGGACAGCATGTGCCAGCCGCGCGGCGTGGAGAACGGTTCCTCCGTCTTGGGCGGCGCGCTCCGCAGGTGGTCGGGGCGCTGGACGAGGTAGTCGACGATCCAGGGATGGATGCCGCTCGTGGCCGCCCAGCTCAGCCAGTCGTCGGCCGAGGCCCGCAGATGGATGTGGATCATGCGGTTGACCAGCGCGGACGGCATGGGCCTCGCGAGCGCGTTGTCGGTCGCCCGGTTTCCCGCGCTGATCACCACCGACCCCGCAGGCAGCTCGTACGTGCCGATGCGCCGGTCGAGGATCAGCGAATAGAACGCCTTCTGGACCTCCGGGGAGGAGGCGTTGAGCTCGTCCAGGAACAGGCAGTAGGGCTCCTGCCTCGCGATCGTCTCCGGCGGGGCGAACCGGCTGCGGTCCCCGACGATCTGCGGCACGCCGATGAGGTCCTCCGGAGCGAGCTGCGTGCCGAGGAGCGTCACGCAGTCGAGGCCGAGGGAGTCGGCGAACGCGCGGACGAGGGAGCTCTTGCCGATGCCCGGCGCACCCCACAGGAACACCGGGCGCACGACGGCGACGTGCAGCAGCACGTCCGGAAGCTGCGCGGGAGTCACGGTCAGGGTCGCCTGCATGCGCCCCAGACTCGCAAAACCCGCTTATCCGCCGCACCTCATCAAGACCCGCCGGCGGCCGCGTCGCGGCGGACGGTCACCTGCCCTGCCCGGTGGGCGCCGCGCGCCCGTGCGGCTCGTCCCAGTCGGCCTCCCGGGGCTCGACCGCGATCCGCACCGGCCCGTCGCCCCGGTAGGCGGGCCGGGTGGTGAGCCGTAGGGCGGCGAAGTCGGTCGTCTCCCGGAACGCCGGGAGCCGGTAGAGATCGCGCGCGTACGGCCACAGGTTGGGATAGTCCGTCAGCGGCCGTTCGCCGATCCCGGCGAGCGGGTTGTGCAGCAGGTCATACCTGACCAGGACCACCCAGAGCTGCACGTCGGACTCGGTGAGGCGGTCCCCGAACAGGTAACGCCGGTCGGCCAGGCGGGCGTCGAGGCGGTCGAGCGCGGCGAGCACCTCGCCGCGCCGCCGCTCGTACTCCTCCTGCGTGGCGGCCCTGGCCACCCCGTGCACGCCGTGGGCGAGGTCGCGGGCGATCTCCTCGTCCAGGGCCTCGATCTCCTCGCGCAGGTCCTCCGGATAGAGGTCCACGCCCGAGTCGGCCCACTCGGCGAACCGGGTGCCGAGGTCGACCGGGATGTCGGGGTAGTTGTTGCTCACGATCCGGTTCGTCCGCCGGTCCCACAGCACCGGCACCGAGATGTGGCCGGGATAGCCGGGCTCGGTGGCGTCGTACGCCTCGGCGAGGAGCGCGAAGCCGTTCACCGGGTCGGGACCGCGCCGCTCCCGGAACGCCCAGCCGCGCGCGTCACGCTCGTCGTCGACGTACGACAGCGAGACGACGTCCTTCAGGCCGGCCAGGTCGCGCACGATGGCCGCCCGCTGCGCCCACGGGCACACGTACGCGGCGTACAGGTGGTAGCGGCCGGGCTCGGCGGGGTGGCCGCCGGAACCGTCGGCGGTGATCCGGCCCTGGAAGGGGTAGAGGGGTCCCGGCCGGTCGGTCCTGCCCGGCCCGTAAGGGCCGAAGGCGGCGACGTCGGCGGGGCTCGCGTAAACGGGAGCGTGGGTGGTCGTCACGCGGTCGCCCGCCTCTCCAGCGCCGCGGCGACCTGTGCGGCGACGCGATCCGTCCAGTCGGTGAGGACCCGGTCGAGGTCGGGGATCTCGGCCTCGAGCAGCGCCAGGCCGGGGCTGGGCACGAGCGCGCCCAGCTCGACCAGCACGGGACGCAGGTGCAGCTCGACGGCCAGCGCGTGCCGGGGGGAGCCCATGACCAGCAGCGGCAGCGCCACCGTCCCGGTCAGCGCGCCGCCGGGGAGACGGTCGAGGAACGCCTTGAGCAGCCCGGTGTAGGTGGCCTTGTAGGTGGGGCTGGCCACCACGAGCACCTGCGCTCCGGCGACCAGTTCCAGCGCCACCTCCACGGTCGGCGAAGGGCCGGGGGTGAACAGGTGCGGCCCGATCGCGGACAGGTCCACGACCTCGGGCGGCGCCTCGTGCCCGATCCGGCGCCCCACCGCCTCGGCCGCCGCCACGGCCGCGAGGTGGGTCCGGGAACCGCCGCGCGGATTGCCGACCAGCACCACGAGAGAGCTCACGAGGCCACCGCCTCGTGCCGCTCGGAGCGTCCGGTCTCCGCGTAGAAGAGCTTACGAGTGGTCAACAGACGGTCCTCCAGATCGGGACGGATGTTCGTGCGGAGCGGGATCACGGGTGGGCGATGAACCGGCCGAAGCGGCCCTGGTGGTACAGCAGCGGACGCCCCGGCCCGCGCACCTCGGCCTGGGTGACCAGCCCCACGACGAGGACGTGGTCGCCCACGCCGACCCGCTCGTACGGCAGGCAGATCAGGTGCGCGGAGACGTCCTCGAGCAGCGGCGCCCCGAGCGGGCCCGGACGCCACCTGGTGGGCTCGGCGAACCGGTCGACGCCCTTGCGGGCGAACCGGGCGGCGAGATCGGCCTGGTCGCTGGCCAGGACGTTGACGGCGAAGTGGTCCGCCGCGCGCAGCGACGGCCAGGTGGTGGACGCCTGGTCCACGTAGAAGGAGACGAGGGGCGGGTCCAGGCTGACGGAGGAGAACGAGGTGGCGGTCAACCCCACCGGCACTCCCCCGCTCTCCGCAGTGATCACGACGACTCCCGCCGCGTGCACCGCGAGGGCGCGCTTATAGCCGTCGGCGTCCAGCCCGCGCTTGTAGTCGTCGGCGTCGAGGCCGGGGCCGAGCAGAGTCTCCGTCATGGCAAACCTCCGGAAGGTCGCGGCTGCTCTCAAGGTCGATTCCGCCCGCCGCGGGCACCACGACACGCGGGATCAGGGATTCGGATGGAGGCGGGACCGTGCGTGACACGATCACGCACGGCTCGCGAGGAGGACGGCCGATGCTCCCGGCCGGCCCTCATCGGCACGATGACGACGGAAGATTCACAATCAACGACACTGCGCGCTGGCGACGTGGCCGTAGTCCACGCTCGAACGCCGGGTCAGACGAACGCCCTGGCTCATACCACCGAACGTACGATCACCTGAGCGAAATGTCAATATTTCCTACTAGCTTTGCAGGAAAATCCCTGTCCGCGGCGCGATCAGGGCTCCACCCTGCCGGTCGCCCATGCCCACGCGGCGATCGCGACGCGGTTCCCGGCGCCGACCTTGCGCTGGATGGAGGCGACGTGGTTCTTGACGGTGCCCGGAGACAGGAAGAGCTCAGCGGCGATCTCGGCATTGGTCCTGCCCTGCGCGACCCGGGCCACGATCTCGTCCTCTCTCTCCGTGAGGACCACGGTGGAGGTCTCCCGAGACTGTTCGCGCTGACGCAGCAGCCGGACGGTGAGCTGCGGGCTGATGAGCACGTCGCCGTTCATCGCGGCCCGGATCGCCTCGATGAGCAGCGTGGGGCCGGAGCGTTTGAGTATGAACCCGGCGGCGCCGTGCCGGAGCGCGGCATCGACGTACTCGTCCAGCCCGAAGGTGGTGACGACCACGACGTGGATGCCGGTGCCGGCCAGGGCGCGGGTGACCTCGATGCCGTCGGTTCCCGGCATGCGGATGTCGGCGAGCACCACGTCGGGCTTGACCGTTCCGCGATCAGCTCACCGCCCCGGGCCTGAACGAGCGCGGCGAGGGCGGGCAGGCCGGTGCCACCACGCCGGGGGCCCGGGGCGCGGACCACGCCGTCGTTGGTCATCGTGACCTCCAGAATGCCGGACGAGGCGCTGACGCTCAGGTCCACCCGTCTGGCCTGCGGGGCGTGCCGCCTGATGTTGGTCATTCCTTCGATCACGATCCGGTAGGCCAGTGCCGCGATGTCCGGCGAAGCCGCCGCGGCCGGATCCATGCGCAGGTCGACCCGCGCCGGCCCGGCGGCGGAGAACCGTTCCGCCGCCTCGCGGATCCCGCCCAGGTCGCCGCCGGGGGCAAGAGGCCGGTCGTGGTGCAGCATGTCCAGCGTCCGGTCCAGCATGGACAGGGCCCGCAGGCCCGCGCCCTCGACGCGCTCGAGCGCCTGCCGCGGATCGCCCGCGACGCGGCCGGCCTGAGCGTGCGCCACCATCTCGCTGATGTCGTGCGCCAGATAATCGTGCAGATCCCCGGCGAGCCGCAGCCGCAGGGCCAGACGAGCGTCGGCCACCGCGCGCTCCTGCCGTGCATCGAGCAAGCGCAGGTAGCCGCCGACGGCGGCGGCCAGCAGCGCGCCCAGACCCCAGAACGCGCACGCGCCGACCCCCTCCAGAGGCGAGACGGGCGCGAACACACGCAGCAACCAGACGGACGCGGCCAGGCCCGCGATCGGCGCCGACACCATGGCCCGCCGAACTGGCGCATATCGGATGACCAGGGCGACCAGCACCATCAGCGCCGCGCTCTCGACCATGCCCAGCACGCCGGAGCCGGGCGCCGGCCGTGCCATGCCGGCCGACTGAGCCAGCGTGACGGCCACCGACACGATCGCCGCGAGCGACGCCGACGAGGACAGACGCGAACGGAACCGCGGCAGGAACGCCCCCGTCACGGCCCCCGCGACGGCAATCACCATCGGCACCAGGGCAACACCCCACATCACGGTCACCCAGTGACGATACGCGCAGACTGGGCCGCGCCGAGGAGTGCCGAACGGCACCGGTTCTGCCCGGAAGAGTGCCGAACGGCATCTGGCTCACCGCCCGGCCGCGCCGGGAGGTTGATCTCATGAAAACATTCCTCTCTGGCCGGCAGGGGCACGCGGCGGCGCTGTGGGCGCTGGCCTACGGTGTCCTCGGCGCCGCGTGGGCGCTGGGCATGCCCGGCTTCCCCTGGGGCGCCTCCGATCCCGACCCCGACGGAGCGCTGTCGATCCTGGCCGGCACGACGCCGCGCTTCGGTTGGTGGATCGCCGCCTTTTCGCTGTTCACCGCGGTGACGGCGCTGGCGCTGACCCGAAGGAGCGCCCGCCGTGCGCCGTTGTGGCCGGCCTGGACGATCGCCGCGTTCCTGGTCCTGGTGATCCCCGACTCCCGGCTGATGATGGGCGTCGCCTACACGCCGCTGTTGCTGGTCGCCCCCGTATTCGGCTGGGGGCTGGGCGGCGCCACCATCGCCGACGCCTGGCCCTGGCCGGTGCTCAACCAGCTCGTGTGCGTGCTGGGCGGCCTGCTGCTGGCCGCCGCGGCGCTGGCCTACACACGCGGCCAGCAGCGCGGGAGTTGGTTCACTCCGGAGCGCGGACGCATCGCGGTGTACGTGGCGGTCGCGGTTCCCCTGGTGTACTGCGCCACCCGGGGGGCGTGGGCGCTGGGCATCCCTCTCGGCGTGAGCAAGGAGTTCCTGGCCGAGGGCGAGGACGGCCTGTGGCTGCTGGGGGCCTATCTGGCGACCTTCGGGGCGCTCGGAGGCGTGCTCGCCCTCGGGCTGACCCAGCGGTGGGGCGAGGTCTTCCCGCGCTGGATCCCCGGTCTGCGGGGCAGGCGGGTGCCACCGTCGCTGGCGGTCATCCCGGCCGGGTTCGTCTCGATCATCATCACCGTGGCCGGGCTCACCTACATCCGATGGTCGATCGCGGGCCGGTTCACGCTGGATGAATGGGGCGCCTGGCTGCCGGAGTGCTTCTGGCCGATCTGGGGCGCCGCGCTCGCCACCGCCACGATCTGCTATCAGCGGCGCCGCAGGCATCCGCAGCAGGACGCATCACCCCTGACATCGGACGCCCTCACCTCTGCCGGCCGTTGAGAGGATCCACCACATCACCGCGACCGGGTCAGGTGACGACGACGGGGTGGCGCACCACCGCGTCGAAGCCGTAGCCGAGGGCGTTGTACGCCGCACGGTCGGGCTGCACGGCGCCCGTCTCGTCGGCGGCCCGGGCGAGCAGCCGGACGTTCCCCGCCTCGCGCGGGGTCCAGGGAAAGGTCCAGCGGACCCAGCCGCGCGGGTGCCGGTCGTCGCGCAGACGGGCCGGCCGCCACGACACGCCCTCGTCGTCGCTGACCTCGACCCGGACCACGCGCCCGCCGCCCGACCACGACCGGCCGCGCAGCAGGTGCTCGCGCCCCGCCTCCAGGCGAGCCGGCCAGGGCAGTTCGAAGGCGCTCTTCACCCCCACCCGGGTCAGCGGCGGGCCGCCACCGGGCGGGTGACCGGGGCCGTGCATCCGGTACAGCCGCGTGCTCCACGGCGACTCCAGCGGCTCCGCCGACACCTCGATGTCCCCCAGCCACTTGATCGAGGCGGCGCCCACCCAGCCCGGCACCACCAGGCGCGCCGGATGACCGTGGTCGGGCGGCAGCGGCCGCCCGTTCATCTCGTAGGCCACCAGCACGTCGTCCAGCGCCTTGGCCACGGGAAGCGGGCGCCGCACCCTCCCCAGGTTCTCCCCCGCCTCGACGTAGTCGGCGTCGAGCCCGCGCGGCATCAGCGCGACGGCCCTGCCGCTCATCCCCGCCCTCTCCAGGAGCGTCGCGAGGCGCACGCCCCGCCAGCGCGCCACCCCCACCGCGCCCAGCCGCCAGGGGGTGCCGGACACCTCCTGGTTCTGCTGCTCGCCGTACAGGCGGCGTCCGTTGCCCGCGCACTCGATGAACGCGGTCACGGTCTCGGCCGGCATGCCGAGGAGGTCCCGGTAGGTGAACGCGACCGGCCCGCCGTCGAGCCCGCCGCCCCACAGCGTGAGCCGCCAGGTGGCCGCGTCGATCAGCGGTGTCGCCGTGTGGTTGCGGACGAAGAAGAGGTCGTCCGGCGTCAGGTAGTCCTCGCCGCGCAGCGCCTCCCAGCGGGTCTCCGCGTTCGTGCCGTGCACGGCGAACAGGCGGGGCGGCAGCGGCTTGCGGATGCCGGGCGGGGTTTCCGCCTCCGGGACCGTACGCCGTGCTCCGAGACCGTCCTCTGTGAAAGTCATGGGCCTCCTCACCTGCCGCTGTCAGCCGGCCGGCCTCCGCAGGGCGACGGCCGGCATGGGGATGGGCGGGAAGGGGTTGTCGGGCAGCAGGATCACGCGGCGCGGCCGGTCCGCCTGCCCCGCCGCGTCCAGGTGCAGCAGGGCCGCCCCTATCCCCGCCGCCCCGGTCAGGTAGCCGGTGTCGGCCGACACCTCTCCGGGCCGGTGCCGCCGGTACGCCTGATACCAGCGGTATCCCCTGCCGTCGTAGCCGGTCGCCCGGCCGATCAGGTGGTCGGCGAGCCTGCGGGCGAACTCCAGGTGCTCCTGCTCCCCCGTCGCCGCCCACAGCCCCACGTACAGCTCGATCAGCCCGGCGGTGCCGCAGCACTGGCAGGCGACGTTCCACAGCCCCGCGGTCTGCCGGAACGGCGCGCCGGACTCCCTGACGCCCCCGGCCAGCCGCTTCACCCACTCCAGGTCGTCGCCGTCGCCGGTCACCCGATACAGCTCGTAGAACATGCGCGCGATCCCGGCGGAGCCCGAGCAGTAGCCCAGGTGGTCGGTGACCATCGCGCTCCGGCCGGCCAGGACGCCCGCGGCCCGGACGAGGCCGGCGCCCCGGCGTGCCGCGTCGAGGAAGGCTTCCTCGCCCGTCGCGCCGTACAGGCGGGCGAGGAGGAAGGCCGTCCCTGCCGTCCCGGCCAGGAAGGTGGGCGGGGCCGCCTCCGCGGACAGGGCCGGGCAGGCCGCGGGCCGCTCCCGGGGCGCGGACAGGCGCGCGATCCGACGTCCCGCCTCGACGGCCATCTCCTCATAGGCCGGCACGCCGAGCGCCGCCGCGGCGCGCAGCAGCCCCAGCACCACGCCGCCGTCACCACGCAGCGTGGGATCCCCCGACCAGCCGATGCCGCCGTCGTCGAACGCGCGGGCGCTCCTGACGATCCTGTCGGCGACCGCGACGGCGGCGCTCTCGAAACGCTCCTCGCCGAGCGCCCAGCCGGCCTCGGTCAGCGCGAGGACGACACCCGCGAGGCCGTGGTGGAGCGACACGTCGGACTGCCCCTGCCACGTCGACGCGAGGTAGCGGGCCCCCGCGTGGGCGTCCTCGAGGTAGGCCTCGTGCCCGGTCCCGGCGGCGAGCTCCAGGAAGAACAGCACGATCCCGGCCGCCCCCGAATGGAGGGACGCGGGTCCCCCGGGCATCGCCGGCCGGCCGTGCGGATCGGGGTTGGCCCGCCATCGCCTGCCGCTCTCGTCGTCGACGGCGGCCGTACGGATCCACCGTCCCGCCATGATGGCGGCCGTCAGCGGGGTCTCTGCGCGCTCACCTGATGAGCGGATCGGGTCCGGGCCCATGGAGCTACTATCCCACAAACCTGGTAGGTAATAGCAAGTATCTACCCAGGCTTTCCCTCTATTCCCTATTGACTTGATGGGTATTTCCGTCCCACAGTCGAGCCGAACACTCGCACTCCCGAGAAAGGCGTCCGGCGTGAGCAACGAACACCCCCCGACCGTCGGCGAGCACACCCGTGCCGCGATCAACGAGGACTGGGCCGCCACCATCGTCGGCCTCGTCCTCCTCGCGCTGGTAATCACCGGCGTGATCCCGACGGGGCTGGTGCCGTGATGAGCGGCGAAGCGGCCGTCCCCACCGCGACGAAGGCCACGGCGTGGCAGTGGCCCGCCCTGGGCGTCCTCACCGTCCTCGTCCTCGCCGCCGGCACCAGGGCCCTGGAGAAGGGCGTGCCCGAGTGGTTCACGGGCTCCGACCTGGCCAAGGCGATCGAGTACCCCGTCTACGCGATCGCACTCGGCCTGCTGGGCAACGCGGTGCTCACCGCGACCGGGCTGCGCGACCGCCTGGCCGCCGGCTTCCGCACCGAGTTCTTCATCAAGACCGGCCTCGTGCTGCTCGGCGCGTCGATCAATCTGAAGGTGATCGTCACGGCGGCCGGTCCCGCGATCGTCCAGGGCATCGTGCTGATCAGCGCGGTGTTCCTGTTCACCTGGTGGCTCGGCGGCCGGCTCGGGCTGGACGACAGGTTGCGGGCGCTGCTGTCGGCCGCGGTGTCCATCTGCGGCGTCAGCGCCGCCATCGCGGCGGCGGGAGCCGTACAGGCCAGGCGTGAGCAACTCGCCTACAGCGCGAGCCTGGTGATCGCGTTCGCCCTGCCGTCCATCTTCGTCCTCCCGGCGCTGGCCTCCGCCCTGGGGCTGAGCCCGGAGGTCGCGGGCGCCTGGATCGGCGGCAACATCGACACCACGGCGGCGGTGACCGCGGCCGGCACGCTCGCGGGCGAGAACGCGCTGGCCGTCGCCACCATCGTCAAGGTCACGCAGAACGCCCTGATCGGCGTCGTGGTGGTCGCGCTGACCGCCTGGTTCGCCTTCCGGATCGAGCGCCGCCCCGGCGCCGAGCGGCCGGGCGCGGGCGAGCTGTGGCGGCGGTTCCCGAAGTTCGTGCTCGGCTTCGTGGCGGCCTCGGTGGTGACCACGTGGTATCTCACCACGGTCGGCGCGGCCGAGGGCAAGGCGGTCGTCGGCGTCGCCAACGACCTGCGCACCTGGTTCCTCATCCTGGCCTTCGTCAGCATCGGCCTGGAGTTCCGGGTGGCCTCGCTCCGGGAGGCGGGCTGGCGTCCGGTCGCCGTCTTCGCCGCCGCCACCGTGGCCAACGTGCTGCTGGCCCTGGGGCTCGCCACGGTCCTGTTCAGCGGTTTCACCGTCGCCTGAGCCGCCGGCCCAACCACGTGAACACGCCGCCCTCGTCCTCCTCCGGCGCCGCGTCGTCGTCCGGCAGGTCGTACCAGTGCGTGTCCCCGGGGAAAGGGTCCGGAGACGTGCCTGGCGCGCTCAACCCACTGTGCCTACTGATTCGCTCGCTCATGCCCGGGCCCCAGCCGGGACCGTGCTCAAGCCTTCGGCCGCCTCGGCCCGCGCGGCGTCCAGCGCCCTGCGGGCGTAGGCCCTGACGTCGGCGTCGGAGTCGCCGAGAGCGCCGTGCAGGGCCGCGGCGACCTCCGGCCGCGTCGCCCATCCGGACAGCGAGAGCACTGCGGCCTTGCGCACGTCGAGGTGCGGGTCGGCCAGCGCCGTCACCAGCGGTTCCACCGCCAGGGCCGGGTCGGCGGCGGCCAGTCCGCGCGCCGCCCCCACCCGCACCTGCCAGGCCGGATCCGCCAGGGCCCGTACGGCCGTCTCCGCGAAGCCCGGCTGCTGGCGGACAGCCGGGCCGAGCCCGGCGAACGCCTCCAGGGCCGCCGCCCGGACGAGCGGGTCGGGGTCGACGGCGAGGCGCGCGACGGCGGGGGCGCCGTCCGGCAGGCCGATGACGCCGAGCCCTCTGGCCGCCCAGACGCGTACCTCGCGGTCCCGGTCGCCGGCGGCCAGCGCCACCCGCTCCGCGTCGTCGAGCGCGACCAGGCCCCTGACCGCCTCGATCCGCACCCGGGTGTCGGCGTCGGCCAGCGCCGCCTCGAACAACGCGGCGTCACCGAGGCGCAGCGCCCGCAGGACGTCCAGGACGGCCGCACGGACGACCGGGTCCCCCGCTCCGCCGTGGCTCCCTCCGTCCTGGCCCGCTCTCGCCTGGTCCGCCTCCGGGTAGCCCGCGACGGCGCGGAGCGACGCGCCGAACTCGGCGGTCGCGGGCAGCACCTCGACGAGTTCGCGCAGGCCGGTGGCCGCCGCCCGCCGCACCGTGCCGTGCGGGTCGGCGAGGGCCCGGGTCAGCGCGGTCTCCACACCCCGGGGCGCGGTCTCGGTCAGCGTCGCGACGGCCGCCCTGCGGACCTTGGGGTCGGCCTCCGCCAGGTAGGGGGTGATCTGGTCCAGCGCGGGCTCGCCGTCGGCGAGCCGCAGGAGTTCGAGGATGCGGGGCGAGCGCCCGATCGCCTCCACCGCGAGCCGCCCGCCCGCCCTGCGCCGCGCCGGGCCCGTCGTGCCGTACGCGCCGAGCAGGACGGGCTCGGCCGGGCGGGGGGCGAAGCCCTCGACGGGCACGAGGTAGGGCTCGACCGGGCGCTTGACGAACTCCATCGCCCCGGCGGCGTTCTTGCGCAGGTTGAGGTGGTAGAGCCACTCGTCGTCGTCCCGGTGGGGCAGGTCGGCGCGGTCGTGGTAGAGACCCCACCTGCTCTCGGTGCGGATCAGCGAGGACCTGGCGGCCATCTCGGCGCAGTCCCTGATGAACGTCACCTCGGCGCAGCGCATCAGCTCGTGCGGAGTCCTCGCGCCCATGCCCGCGATCTCGTCGCGCATCCGGTCGAACGTCTCCAGCGCGATGTCCAGCTTCCTGGCGGTCTTCGGCGGGGCGACGTAGTCGTTGACGAACCGGCGCAGCTTGTACTCGACCTGCTGCTGCGGCGGGCCGTCTGGGTTGCGCAGCGGGCGGTAGATCAGCTCGTGCGCGTCGGCGATCTGGTCCTCCGGCAGGCCGCTCGGCGTGCGGTGGTGCTCGGCGGCGTGGGCGCCGGCGAGGTCGCCGAACACGAACGCCCCGATCATGTAGTTGTGCGGCACGCAGGCCAGGTCGCCCGCGGCGTACAGGCCGGGGACCGTGGTGGCGCCGTTCTCGTCCACCCAGACGCCCGAGGCCGAGTGGCCGCCGCACAGGCCGATCTCGGAGATGTGCATCTCGACGTCGTGGGTGCGGTAGTCGTGCCCCCGTCCCGCGTGGAAGGTGCCCCGGGTGGGGCGCTCGGTGGTGTGCAGGATGTTCTCGAGCGCGGTGAGCGTCTCGTCCGGCAGGTGGCTGACCTTGAGGTAGATCGGGCCGCGGGCCGACGCGATCTCCCCGGCCACCTCGGCCATCATCTGGCCCGACCAGTAGTCGCAGTCGACGAACCGCTCCCCCTCGGCGTTGACCTGGTAGCCGCCGAACGGGTTGGCGACGTACGCGCAGGCCGGGCCGTTGTAGTCCTTGATCAGCGGGTTGATCTGGAAGCACTCGATGCCGCTGAGCTCCGCGCCCGCGTGGTAGGCCATCGCGTATCCGTCCCCGGCGTTGGTCGGGTTCTCGTACGTGCCGTAGAGGTAGCCGCTCGCGGGCAGGCCGAGCCTCCCGCAGGCGCCGGTCGCGAGGATCACGGCACCGGCGGCGACCGTGACGAACCCGCCAGAACGGGTGTCGAACCCGGCGACGCCGACGGCCCGGCCCCCGCTCGTCAGCACGCGGACCGGCATCACCCGGTTCTCGATGCGCACCTTCTCGCGGATGTCGCGGCGGCGCAGCACGCGGTAGAGCACCTTCTTGACGTCCTTGCCCTCCGGCATGGGCAGGACGTAGCTGCCCGAGCGGTGGACCCGGCGCACCGCGTACTCACCGTGCTCGTTCTTCTCGAACTTCACGCCGTAGCGCTCCAGCCGCCGCACCATGTCGTAGCCGCGAGTGGCCGTCTGGTAGACCGTGCGCTGGTTGACCACCCCGTCGTTGGCCCTGGTGATCTCGGCGACGTAGTCCTCGGGGGTGGCCTTGCCGGGGATGACCGCGTTGTTCACGCCGTCCATGCCCATCGCCAGCGCGCCGCTGTGCCGTACGTGCGCCTTCTCCAGCAGGATCACGTCGGCGCCGCGTTCGGCGGCGGTGATCGCGGCCATGGTCCCGGCGGTGCCGCCGCCGACCACCAGGACCTGGCATTCAAGATGCGTACGGTCCGCCGGGGCAGGGATGTCCATTCACAGCTCCTCGATGATGCGGGCGCGCAGCCCGGCGCGGTCGATGTCGGGGGTGCGCGGGTCCGGCACGCGCAGGACGCGTCCGATGCCGCCGTGTCCGCCGCGATGCCCGAGCACGACGACCCGGTCGGCGAGCAGCAGCGCCTCGTCCACGTCGTGGGTGACGAAGACGACCGTGGCGAGGGTGTCGCGGAGCACGTCCAGCAGCAGGCGCTGCATCCCGGCCCGGGTCTGCGCGTCCAGGGCGCCGAAGGGCTCGTCCATGAGCACGGCGCGCGGCGCGCCCGCCAGGGACCTGGCGAGCTGCACCCGCTGCCGCATGCCGCCGGACAGCTCCCGGGGCAGCCGGTCCTCGCAACCGGCGAGGCCGACGCGGGCGATCCAGCTCTCGGCGGCCGCCCTGCGCTCGCGCCTCGGCACGCCGCGGATGCGCAGCGGCAGCTCGACGTTGCGCAGGACCGTGCGCCAGGGCAGCAGCGCGTCGTCCTGGAAGACCATCGCGCGGTCGGGCGAGGGCCCGGTGACCGGGACGCCCTGGGCCAGGACCCGGCCCGCGCGTGGCGGCAGCAGTCCGGCGATCGCCCGCAGGACGGTGGACTTGCCCGATCCGGACGGGCCGACGATCACCAGGACCTCGCCGGGGGCGACGTCGAGGCGCAGGTCCTCCAGCACGGCGTGCCGCCCGTAGCCGAGGGACACGCCCTCCAGGCGGATGGCGAGCCCTGTCTCCAGGGCGGGCGCGGCCGGGGCGCTCATCGGATGTCTCCTTCCGCGCTCTCGCCGGCACGAGGAAGCCAGCGGGTGAGACGCCGGCCGAGCAGTTCGACGGACGCCGAGGCGACCCAGCCGAGCACGCCGATCGACGCCATGCCGACGAGCACCGCCGGGTAGTCGACCACGGTGTAGGCGTGCCAGGTGCGGTAGCCGACGCCGAACTCCCCGGAGATCATCTCGGCGGAGATCACGCAGATCCAGGCGACGCCCATGCCGACGGACAGCCCGCCGAAGACGCCCGGCAGCGTGCCCGGGAGGACGACGTTCCACAGCACGTGCGCGCGCCCGCCGCCCATCGTGCGGACCGCGTCCTCCCACAGCGTCGGCAGCGCCCGTACGGCGTGCCGCGTGCTCACCATGATCGGGAAGAACGCCGCGGCGAACGTGATGAACACGATGCCCTGCTCGTCGGTGGGGAACACCAGGATCGCGATCGGGACGAGGGCGATCGCCGGGATCGGCCGGACGACCTCGACGGGCGGCAGCAGCACATCGGCGGCCCACCGGGACCGGGCGACCAGGACGCCCAGGGCGATGCCGGCCACGGCCGCCAGCGCGAACCCGGTGAGAATGCGGATCAGGCTCTGGGCCAGGTCGAGGTAGTAGATCCGGGTGCCGAGCTGCCGGCCGAACTCCGCCGCGACCTCGGCGGGCGAGGGCAGCCGGTCGAACCGCAGCCCGACGCGGGCGTCCGCGGTCGTCAGCCACTGCCACAGCGCGACGACGACCGCCAGGGAGCCGAACCTGACCGCCCACCTGCGCAGGCCGGCCGCCGTTCTCGTGCGGCCCGTCGCCGTGGCGGCGTCCGCGCTTTCCACGGCGGGGGCACCGGGGCCGAGCGTCGCGTCCAACGCCGGGGTGCTCATCGCGACGCACCTCCCGCCGCGGCCTTCAACGCCTCGTCGTAGCCGACGATCCGTGCCCGGGGGTGCTCCTTCACGTACGCCTGCGCGCCGTCCTCGGTGGTGAAGGGCTTGAACCGCTCCTTCTCGTCCGCGGAGGGATCGCGCACCCAGACGGACCTGTCCGCGAACCAGTGCGTCCCGGTGGCCGCGTCGGGCACGTAGGCGGCCCGTACGGGCCGGCCGCCCGAGGTGGCGGCGGCGATCTGGCGCAGCAGACACGTGGGGGTGGCCGCGGGACGGAGCCGCTCCTCCCCCGCGAGCCAGAGCTCGCCCGCCTTCGCCGGGTCGCTCACGGCGGTCCCGCAGGCCTCGTCGGTCCCGGTGATCCTCGCCGCGTTGACGGTGCTCGCGACGCCGGCCTCGTAGGAGGCGCCGTACGCCTTCCTGATGTAGGAGTCGTTCGCGAACTTCGTCACGTCGACGTCCTTGAAGTCGGTGCCGATGATCTTCAGGTACTTCTCGTCGTGCTGCAGTGCGGCCAGCAGTCGCGGCTTCACGGTGACGTCGAACGAGGCGATGCCGTCACGGCCGTTGTAGAGGTAGACGACCTCGGGCGGCAGGCCGGTGGCCTTCGCGACCGCCTCGGCGGCCTCCACGGGATGCTCGTGGAGGTAGTTCGTCGCGTCGATCTGCGCCTGGAGGAACGCCTGGAGCACGTCGGGGTGCTCCTTCGCGTACGCCTGCCGTACGACGACGCCGTGGAAGGTCGGCACGCCGAGTGCCGACCCGTCGTACACGAGCCTGGCCTGGTTCTTGAAGACGAGCAGTCCCGGCCAGGCCACGAACTGGGCGTATCCCTGCACGTTGCCCGACTGCAGCGCGGACGCGCCGACCGGCGGCTGCTGGTTCACGACCTCCACGTCCGTCGCGGGGTCGAGCCCGGCCCGCTCCAGCGCCTGGACCAGCGTGCCGTGCCCGGCCGACCCCGAGCTGGCCGAGACCTTCTTCCCCTTCAGATCGGCGAGCGTCCGCACGTCCGACGACGGAGGCACGACGACCGAGTTCAGCCCGCCGCGCAGGTTGTAGCCGGTCACCGAGACGAGCTCGGTCCGCGCGGAGGGCACGCCCTGGGTGCGGGAGGCGTTGATGAGAAGCGGGTAGTCGCCCATCGACCCGATGTCGATCTTCCCGGCCACCATCTTGGCGGTGATCGGCGCGCCGGTGTCGTAGTCCTGCCACTCGACCCGGTATCGGTCGCCGAGGCGCTTTTCGAGGTAGCCGAGGCCGCGCAGCAGCGTCCCGGCCGTCACCGTGTTGATGGTCTTCGACTGGTATCCGACGACGACCGTCTGCCTGCCGTCGTCGGCGCCGGCGGACACGGAGCACCCGGCCGCGGCCAGCAGCGCCACGGCGGCGAAGAGCTTACGCATGGGAGGTGTCCTTCTATCGGAGCAGGTAGGGGATGTTCACCGTGACCGCGTCCGCGGGGCACCGGTCGGCGCAGGGGCCGCAGTACCAGCACTCGTCCACGTGCATGTACGCCTTGCCGCTGACCTCGTGGATGGCCAGCGAGTCGAGCGGGCACACGTCCACGCACAGCGTGCAGCCCTCGATGCACAGCGACTCGTCGATCGTGACGGGCACGTCGACACGGCTATTGACCAGGGTCATCGGTGTTCCTCCAGAGATGGCCGCGCATGGTGAGGCGGTCGCCGCGGAACCTGACGAACTCCAGGTCGACCGGGCGGCCGTCGGACAGATGGGTGAGACGCTCGACCATCAGCAGCGCCGCGCCGCGCGGCGCGTCGAGGACGGCCGCGGTGTGGGCGTCGGCGTTCACGGCCTCGATCGTCAGCTCCGCCACGCCGAGCGGCTGGCCGGCGACCCGTTCCAGCAGCACGAACACGTCGTTGTGCACGAGGTCGGCGTCGAAGAGCGGCTCCCCCACCTCGCGTACGAGGTAGGTCAGGTCGAGCGAGAGCGGCAGCCCGTTGAGCCTGCGCAGCCGCTCCACGTAGACGACGGACTCGCCCGGCGGCAGGCCGAGCCGTCCCCGGACGGCGGCCGGAGGCGGGATCAGCCCCATCGCGCGGACCTCGTTGGTGACCTCGCCGTGCTCCCGGAGGGTCTCGGCGAGGCCGAGCAGCCGGTGCAGGCCGTGCGGGTACTTCTCCGCGGCCACCGTGGTGCCGACACCCGGGCACCGCTCAATGAGGCCCTCGTCGCGCAGCAGATCCAGGGCGTCCCTGATCGTGTTGCGGGAGGTCCCGAACTCCCGGGCGAGGGCGGACTCGAGCGGCAGGTGACCACCGCCGAAACCGCCGTGCACGACCTCCCGCCGCAGCAGGTCGGCGACCTGGCGGGCCCTGTCCGCCCGGCGCCGTCTCGCGTCCGCCAACTCCATGAGGCCAAAGACTATCTTCCAGGTAGGAAAACCTGGATAACGGCGGGATTACGCCACTCCGGAAGGTCGCCGAACGCCTTCCACCTGCGGTTACACGCCGATACGGCCGACAACCGCCACCCTCGCGTACGCGCCGGCGGCCCCCTGAACGTCAGGCGGCGAAGAAGCGGTCGGCGAAGGCCTCCCACTGGGCGAGGAAGTCGATGCCGTCGTCACGCAGCCAGTTGAGCTGCAGGCCGTCGAGGAAGGCGAGCAGGTCCACGGCGGCCGGACCCGGATGGGGATGCCAGGCCAGCAGGTAGCGCTCCAGCATGGCGCGGCCCTCGTGGAGCCGCGTCCGGAAGTAGGCGTGCGCGGGGTGCGCGGGGTCCAGCGCCTCGGCCGACAACACCGTGTACAGCTGCACGAGCGAGCGCTGCGCGAGGTTGCGGCGGACGAATCCCGACATGACCGCGCGGGCGGTGGCCGCGTCGGGCGCCGGTTCCAGCGTGTCGACCACGCTGGTGAGGTCGAGGGTGTCCCGGCGTTCGAGTACCGCGATGAGCAGTTCCTCCCGGGAGCGGAAGTGATGCAGCAACCCCGCCTTGGTCATGCCGCAGGCCGCCGCGAACGCCTCCAGCGTGACGCCCTTGAATCCGGAGGCGGCGATCAGCTCGGTGGCCGCCTTGAGGATCTCCTCCCGGCGTTCTGCGGGCGGCAGCCGCCGCCGTCCCGGTGAGGCGGTCATGCCGTCCTGGCTCCTCGGAGGCGGGGGTTGATTTCGATCACGGTACCAGCCTAGGTTATCTACCGTTTGGTAGATAGCGTGGTGGACAGCCCTGCCGCGCCTGTTCAGAGAGCTGTGTGCGCATGTCGACGCCCTCTTCTCCCACCACCTCTCCGACCGCCTTCTCCGCCGCCGTCGCCGCAGTGCGTGCCGGACGGCCCGTGGACGAGGCGGCCGACGACCTGCTGGCGCAGCTGACCCGGGAAGAGCGCCTGTGGCTGCTCGACGGGGACCTGGAGTTCTGGCCGGGCATGGCCGACATGATGACCAACGGGTACAACCTCACCCCCATCCCGATGGGCCGGGTCGAACGGCTGGGCATCCCCGGCCTGTTGTTCTCCGACGGCCCGCGCGGCGTGGTCATGGGTAAGTCGACCGCGTTCCCGGTCTCCATGGCCCGCGGCGCCACCTGGGACGTGGACCTCGAGGAGCGCGTCGGCACCGCCATCGGGCGCGAGCTGCGCGCCCAGGGCGCCAACTTCTTCGGCGGCGTGTGCGTCAACCTGCCCCGCCACCCCGCCTGGGGCCGGGTCCAGGAGACGTACGGCGAGGACCCGATCCTGCTCGGCGAGTTCGGCGCGGCGCTGACCCGGGGAGTGCAGCGCAACGCCATGGCCGTCGTCAAGCACTTCGCGCTCAACAGCATGGAGAACGCCCGCTTCAAAGTCGACGTCACCGCCGACGACGCGGCCCTGCACGAGGTCTACCTGGCGCACTTCCGCCGAATCGTGGACGAGGGCGTGTCGGGTGTCATGACCGCCTACAACTCCGTCAACGGCGAGTGGGCCGGGCAGAACGAGCACCTGATGGAAGGCGTGCTCCGCGGGATGTGGGGCTTCGAAGGCGTCACCGTCTCCGACTTCATCTGGGGCCTGCGCGACGCCGCCGCCTCGCTGCGCGCCGGGCTGGACGTGGAGGAGCCCTTCCGCCAGCAGCGTGCCCAGCACCTGCCGGCCGACCTGGAAGAGGGCCGGGCGAGCTGGGACGACGTCGACCGGGCGGCCCGCCGCGTCCTGCGCACCCAGCTGCGCCACTACGCCGCGCTCACCGAGCCCGAGCCCCCGCTCGACGTGGTCTTCAGCCCCGAACACCGCGCGCTGGCGCGCGAGGTCGCCGCCCGTGGCATGGTGCTGCTCAAGAACGACCCGGTCGGCGACGCGCCCCTGCTTCCCCTGCATCGGGACGCCCTCACCTCCCTGGCGGTCATCGGGCGCCTGGCGGACGTGGCCAACACCGGCGACAACGGCTCCTCCGACGTACGCGCCCCTGAGGTGGTCACCGCCTTGCGGGGCCTGACCGAGGCGCTCCCCCAGGCCCGGATCACGCATGTGGCCGACGACGACCCGGCGGCGGCCGCCGCCGCGGCCGCGCAGGCCGACGTCGCCGTCGTCGTCGCGGGTTACACCGCCGCCGACGAGGGCGAATGGGTCGGCGGGGACGTGCTGGCCGACCCCGGCCTGCTGGCGCTGTTCCCGCCTCCCGGCGACGACCCCGCAGGGCAGTCGTTCGCGTCCTTCCTGGCCGAGCCCGGCGCGGTGGACTCCATCAGCGGGGGAAGCGCCGGCGGCGACCGCGCGAGTCTGCGGCTGCGGCCCGTCGACGCCGACATCATCCGGGCCGTGGCGGCGGCCAACCCCCGCACCGTCGTGGTGATCGTCACCGCCGGGGCCGTCATCACCGAGGAGTGGCGCGACGCCGTCCCCGCCGTGCTGGTCTCCTGGTACTCCGGCTGCGAGGGAGGCCGGGCCCTGGCCGACGTGCTGCTCGGCGACGCCGACGCCGCCGGGCGACTGCCGTACTCGATCCCGGCCGCCGAGGAGCACCTGCCGTACTTCGACCGCGACGCCACCGCCATCACCTACGACAAGTGGTTCGGCCAGCGGCTGCTGGACCGGGACGGCCGCACGCCGGCCTTCCCGCTCGGGTTCGGGCTGTCCTACACGAGCTTCGCCCTCGGCGACCTCACGCTCAGCGCTCCCGACGACGACTCCTTCACCGGCGTCGTGACCGTGACCAACACCGGCCCACGCGCGGGCCGCCACGTCGTGCAGCTCTACGGACGGCCCACGGGCATCGACGCGGTCGCCGACGACTTCCCCACGCGGGTCCTGCTCGGCTTCGCCACCGTCGATCTGGCGGCCGGAGCATCCGCCCGGGTCACCGTACGCGGCTCGACCCGGCCCCTGCGGAGGTGGACGCCCACCGGGTTCGTCCCCGCCTCCCTCACGGCCGTGATCGAAGCCGCCTCCTACGCGGGCGACCCCGACGCCGTCACCGCACCCGCCGAGCTCGCGCTCGCCTGACCGCGACGGCGGCCCCTCCATCCCGGGCCGAAGCTAGTGGGCCGGGTCGGGCTCGGGGACGTACCCCGCCAGGTCGTCCTGCTCGACGACCTCGTCGGCGGGCGGGGCGGTGATGACGAGACGGCATCCCCAGCCGGTGTAGCGCGTGTCCGTCCGCGCGAACACCGACGTCTTCGCCGCCCCCAGGGTGTCGGTGGTGACCAGGCGCGCGACCAGGCCGTCGCGGCCGGTCCAGAGCCGCCAGGAGATCTTCCCCTTGCTCTTCCTGGCGGACAGTCCCGAGAACGGGTCGACGTAGCGACCCTTCGTGACCCTGCCCATCTCCTTGTGACTCATGGTGCCCTGATAGAGGCGGCCGCCGGAGACGGGCGTGCTCCTCGACCGCTTCAGCACCGCCTTCAGGACGGACGGGTCGTAGACGTTGACGGGCTGCAGGCCGGCGGCCGGGGCGAGGTAACGGGTCATGCCCGCGGCGTGGTTCCTCCGGATCCACTTCTTGCCGTCGGGGACCGGCCCCGGATACTGCGCGACGTCGTAGTACACGTCCTTGCCGACCCGGATCACCCGATAGGAGGGCGCCTTCTCTGACGGCTTCCCGCCCGGGCCGTTCCCAGGCTCGGGTACGTCGCGCCAGGTCAGGTCGACCGCCACCACGCCCGAGGGGCCGAACTGCACCCTGCCGCTGATCCGGAACGCGCTCCTGGACTTCGCGCCGAAGAACACGCGTGCCGTCTCCGACGTGCGGACGCCGTGCTCCTCGCGGAACTGCCGCTTGAGCGCGTCCACCGGATCGGGGGGACCTCCCTGCGCGACCGCGGCGGGGCCCGCGGCGACGGACGCGGACGTGATCAGTACGGCGACTGCCAGGGCAGTGCATCGTCTCATGGGGGGTTCGTCCTTGTGTCGGGCTGCTGCGACGTCTCACGGCATAAGTGCCTATGCGTGAAGTGGTCATCTTCCCAGAAGGAAGCGCCACCATGCTTCCACCGCACCACCAGACCGATTGCGAACCGCAAGGTCCTCTGGCACTTCACCATGTCGCTGGACGGTTTCGTGGCGGGACCGGACCATGAGCGCGACGATCCCGGCCGCGAACGCGATCTGACATCCTGTGCGGATGCGACAGGTCACCGTGCTCGGCAGTTGTGGTGCCTTCCCCGAACCGGCCGCCTCCGTGGCGGCCGCCAGGCCGGCGTTCGGCGGTGACGTGCTGGCCGCCGAGGAGGGTCTCACCGTCGAGATCGGGGACGCCACATCGGTGCGGGCGTGATCGTGCAGGACGTCCCACACGGTAGCGCCGGACTCCGGATGCCGCACCGCCGGCGCCCGACGGGCCGGGCGAGCCCGTTCAGGCCGCCGGCGTACGGCCGGGACCCCCATCCGCGGGCACGCGGTGGTCAGTCCTTGCTGTGCCCCGGGTTCCGGCGCGCCACGTACAGGCGGTTGCCCTCGGGCCCGGTCCACTCCAGCCGTACGACACCGGGCACGGCGGCGTCGCCGATGCGCGACGGGTCGGCCCAGTAGCCGAAGTTGGGGTTGCGGAAGAACGTCGCCCACAGCTGGCCGCTGCGATCCACGAAGATGTTGTTGTGGCCGGCGCCGACGCCGAGGGTCCACCGCTTGGAGTACGGCCCCTCGAAGCTGTCCGCGACGGCGATGATCGCGTCGTACTGGTACTGCACGCGGCCGGCGGCGGCCGTGTCGTAGGCGTACCGCGTGCTGCCGTCGGCGTTGACCGACGAGCGGTCCCACGCGGCGTGGATGAGGTAGTACTTGCCGCCGTACTTGAACACGTACGCGCCTTCGAGATACGGCTCGGGCGTGTAGGGCGTCTGCTGGAACTTCGGCAGGTTCGTCGTCGGGATGATGTCCTCCATGTCATCCCGGAACTTCGCGTACAGGTTGTTGTGCAGCACGAGCCACGCCTCGTCGCCTTCGCTGTAGAGGCCGCCGTCGATGTGGTGGTAGGCGCCGGGCTTGATGAAGGCGGGCCCGCCGATGAAGGAGTCGCCGAAGGGCTTGTCGTAGTTGCCCTGGACGAGCCGGTACGGGCCCTCCACCCCGCCCTCGCTCACGAGCATGAACGAGCCGACCTTCTGGGAGTGGTCGCCCATGCACGCGACGATGTACCACTTGCCGCGGAAGTAGTGCACCTCGGGCGCCCACGCGTTGCCGCGCTTGCCGAACTGGTCGTCGTACCAGTACTCCTGCCACGGGGCGACGACCGTGCGCCCGGGCCGGTTCTCGCCGGCGAACTCGGGCGACCACACCTTGCCCTTCTCGGCGTCCGGCCGGATGCCGGTCGTGTCGGCCAGCTTCCACGGCCCGTGCAGGGATGTGGCCGTCCACACGAAGATGCCGTCGTTCCACGGGGCGG
Organism: Microbispora siamensis; assembly: GCF_016863095.1. Lineage (GTDB taxonomy): Bacteria > Actinomycetota > Actinomycetes > Streptosporangiales > Streptosporangiaceae > Microbispora > Microbispora siamensis. Next base: position 155,766 of record NZ_BOOF01000018.1, read on the forward strand.
CCGCCTCCAGCCCGGGCACCCGGGTGGTGCCCGTGGCGACGTAGACCGGACGACCGCCCACGTCGAAGCAGTTGACGTAGGTGTCCCGCATCCAGACCCGGCCGAGCTCCTCGTCGCGGGGGCGCAGCTCCAGCGGGAGGATGAAGGAGTTGTCGTCACGCGGCCACAGGTCCACCCGCGTGTCCGCGAGGCCGTACGGCTGGAGCTCGGGCCAGTTCGACGGGTACCGCCCCTTCGGCGCACCCCCGTTCGGCAACTCCTTCGGGTCCGCGTGCGCGGCGGCCGCGGGCAGCGCCGCCGCTCCCAGCAAGCCCGCCACACCGGCCAGCACGGACCTCCGGCCCACGTACAGCCCGTTATCGGAACCAGTCATCGGTAGCGTCCTCCTTTTCTCACGCAGGGCGCGGGCGCCCTGCCGGGAGGACACGGTAGTGAGACTTATTTCGACAGTGAACAGACGACAAAAAGGTTCCTGGCGGGCCCGCGCCGGGCCGGACGCCGCGTCCCCACCGGCCACGGAAGTCCCCATCCGTCATTTCCGGGCCCGGCACGAAAGCACCCGGCGGGGGCACGGAATAGCCGGCGATTCAACGCCGAATCGCTCTCCGCATCAATCGCGAATTCGAAATTCTCACACGTCGATGTTGCTCATGACGTGCTTGATCCGGGTGTAGTCCTCGAATCCGTACATCGACAGGTCCTTGCCGTATCCGGAGTGCTTGAACCCGCCGTGCGGCATCTCGGCGACCAGGGGGATGTGCGTGTTCACCCACACGCACCCGAAGTCGAGATTGCGTGCCATGCGCATCGCGCGGCCGTGGTCCTTGGTCCAGACGGAGGACGCCAGTCCGTACTCCGTGGAGTTGGCGATCCTCAGGGCGTCCGCCTCGTCGGTGAACGGCTGCACGGTGATCACCGGGCCGAAGATCTCCTTGCGGACGATCTCGTCCCCCTCCCGCAGGCCGGACACCACTGTCGGGGCGTAGTAGAAGCCGCGGTCGCCGACCCGGCCGCCGCCCGTCTCGACCGAGGCGTGTGCCGGGAGCCGCTCGACGAACCCGGAGACGTGCGCGAGCTGGGTGGCGTTGTTCAACGGCCCGAAGTCGGGCTCGGCGACGCCGGGACCGGTGCGGTGGGCGCGCGCCTGTTCCACCAGGGCGGCCGTGAGCGCGTCGTGCACGCTCTCCGCGACCAGGACCCTGGTGGCGGCCGTGCAGTCCTGCCCCGCGTTGTAGTACGCGGCCCCGGCGATCTTCCGGGCGGCGGCCTCGATGTCGGCGTCGGCGAAGACGACGACGGGCGCCTTGCCGCCGAGTTCCAGATGGACGCGCTTGAGGTCGGCCGCGGCGCTGCCGGCCACCTGCATGCCGGCCCGGACCGAACCGGTGATGGAGACGAACTGCGGGATCTCGTGCTCCACCAGGGCGCGGCCGGTGCCGCGGTCACCGCACACGACGTTGAAGACACCCGGAGGCAGGAACTCCGCCGCGATCTCGGCCAGCAGCAGGGTCGAGGCGGGAGTGGTGTCCGACGGCTTGAGCACGACCGTGTTTCCGGCCGCGATCGCCGGAGCGAACTTCCACACCGCCATCATCATCGGGTAGTTCCACGGCGTGACCTGGGCGCACACGCCGATCGGCTCCCGCCGGACCATCGACGTGTGGCCCGGCGCGTACTCTCCGGCGGACAGTCCGGACAGGTGCCGGGCGGCGCCGGCGAAGAAGCGGACCTGGTCGGCCATCGGCGGCACCTCGCCCGACGCGGTCGCTCCACGCGGCTTGCCGGTGTTGCGGCACTCCACGTCCACGAGCCGGTCGGCGTTCGCCTCGATGGCGTCGGCCAGCCGCAGCAGCGCGCGGGCGCGCTCCCTCGGGGTCGTGTCCCGCCAGGTCTCGAACGCGGAGGCCGCCGCGCGCATCGCGACGTCGACGTCCTGCGGCGAGGACACGGGCGCGAGGGCGTAGGGCTCGCCGTCGCACGGATCGATCAGCTCGGAGGTGGCGCCGTCGGCCGTGTCGGTGTGACGACCATTGACGAAGTTCTTCAATACCGGCAAGTCAGACACTGGTGGAAATCTCCTGAAGTTGCGCTTTGTTCGGCCGATACGGCCGGGGAGACCAGGGAAACCCGGACTGAAGAGTCACAGGCGCGTGGTCACGTACGTCTTCCGTACGGTCTCGTGGACGTGCCACTCACCCCGCCAGCCGGCCGGCATGACCAGGGTGCTGCCGGGGCCGGCCTCCTGCTCCGTGCCGTCGGCGGAGACCACGGTCACCCGCCCGGAGAGGATCTGGCAGATCTCGTGGTAGCCGTCCCGTACGGCGGTGAACCTGCCGGGCGTGCACTCCCACACACCGGCGCTGGTCCTGCCGTCCTCGGAGGTCCACACGGCGAGGGTCGCCTCGCGCTGGTCACCCTCGACCGAGGTCGGCTTGGGCGCGGCCGGTCCGAGGACGGCAGTGCTCGCGTCGGGTACGACGATGCTGGTCAATTCGATCTCCTGCTGGTCTGGTGTGTGTTCGTACGAGTTGGGCCGCTCAGTGCCGGCGGGCCACGGCGTCGGCGATCCTGGCGATGGGCGAGGTCGTCGTGCGGCCGCCCACGATCTCGGCCCGGTCGGCCGCGCGGTAGGCGGCATACATCCCGCGCACGCCGATCCAGCGCAGCGGTTCCGGCTCCCACCTGCGCACCTTCCTGCCGACCCAGGGCAGCCGGGTCAGTTCGGTGTCGGCGCCGAGGACGAGGTCGCGCAGGGTCCTCCCGGCGAGGTTGGTCGTGGCCACGCCGTGGCCGACGTAACCGCCGGCCCAGCCGAGCCCGGTCCGGCGGTCCAGCGTCGCGGTCGAGCACCAGTCCCTCGGCACGCCGAGGACGCCGCACCAGGCGTGCTCGACCGCGGCGTCCCGTACGGCGGGGAACAGCCGCACCAGTGCGTCACGCAGGGCGCGCACCGTCGTGGCGTGCGTGCGCCCGTCGTCGTCAGTGCGGGAACCGAACAGGTAGGGCACCCCGCGCCCGCCGATGGCGATGCGGTCGTCGGCCGTCCGCTGGGCGTAGATGTAGGCGTGGGACATGTCGCCGAGCAGTTCGCGGCCCTCCCAGCCGATCTGCTCCCACACCCGGTCGGGCAGCCGCTCGGTGACGATGAGCGAGGAGTTCATCGGCAGCCAGGTCCTGCGCTCGCCGGCCAGCCCGGCGGTGAACCCCTCCGTGGCACGCAGCACGAAGTCCGCCCGCACGGCGCCGTACGGCGTGCGCGCCTCGTGCGGCACGATCTCCGTCACGGGGGTGGACTCGTAGATGCGCACCCCGAGCCCCTCGACGACCTTCGCGAGTCCCTGCACGAGCTTGGCCGGCTGGACCCTGGCGCAGTGGGGGCTGAACGACGCGCCGAGGGCGCCGTCCACCCGGATCCTGGCCGTGGTCTGCTCGGCGTCGAGTTGCTCCACGTCGGTGTCGCCCCAGGCGCGGGCCGCGCGCACCTGGGCGGTCAGGCGCGGCAGGTGGGACGGGGCGTGCGCCACCCTGAGGATGCCGCCCTTGACGATGTCGGCGTCGATGCCCTCGGCGCGCGCCACCGCGATGACCTCGTCGACGGTCTCGTTCATCGCCCGCTGGAGGGCGTGCACGCCTTCGCCGCCGTGGGTGCGGGCGAACCTGCGGGGCGACCCCGCGAGCGCGCCGGTCAGCCAGCCGCCGTTGCGGCCGGAGGCGCCGTAGCCCGCGAACTTGCGCTCCAGGACGACGATGTCCAGCCCCGGCTGCGCCTTCTTCAGGTAGTAGGCCGTCCACAGGCCGGTGTAGCCGGCCCCGACGATGCAGACGTCCGCCTCGATCGGCCGGTCCAGGGGCGGGCGTCGCGCGGGCAACCCCGTCTCGCGGTACCAGAACGACACTCCGCCGTTGACGGTCACGTGAAGATCCTTTCGGTGGTGGGGTCGTCGGGCAGCAGGACGCAGTCGTCGGGATGCCAGCACAGGCGGGCGCGGTCGCCCACTCTCAGGTCGCTCGACGTGCCCGCATGCTCGCGTACGAGGCCGCGCCCGCCGCCGGGCAGCAGCACCTCCAGCTTGCGGGCCGACCCGAGATAGATCTCCTCCACCACCGTGACCGGAACCGCGTTCGCACCGGTCCCGGCGGCGTCGAACCCATCGGGCTCCAGGCGGAGCCGTTCCGGCCGCACGACCAGCGCGGCCGGTCCGCTGCGCACCCCGCCGGAGGCCCGTACGGCGAAGCCGTCCAGGTCGAGCCGCGACCGGTGCCCGTCCGGCGTCGCGGTGCCGCGCAGGATCGTGGACTCGCCGAGGAACCGGGCCACGAACAGCGTGGCCGGCCGCTCGTACAGGTCCCGGGCGGTGCCGACCTGCTCGATGCGGGCGTTGTTGAACACCGCGATGCGGTCCGAGAGGATCAGCGCCTCCTCCTGGTCGTGGGTCACGAACACGAAGGTGGACCCGACCTCCCGGTGGATGCGCTTGATCTCCAGTTGCAGGAACTCGCGGAGCTTGCGGTCGAGCGCGCCGAGCGGCTCGTCCATGAGCAGGACGCGGGGGCTGAACACGATGGCCCGGGCGAGCGCGACCCGCTGCTGCTGCCCGCCGGACAGCTCCCGGGGGTAGCGGGAGGCGTGGCCCGGCAGTTGCACGGTCTCCAGGGCGGCGGCGACGAGGCGGTCGCGCTCGGCCCTGGGCACCTTGCGCTGGCGCAGCGGGAAGGCGACGTTCTGGGCGACCGTCATGTGCGGGAAGAGCGCGTAGTGCTGGAACACCACGCCGATGTCCCGTTTGTGCGCGGGCACGTCACCCACGGGCCGGTCGTCGATCCGCAGGGTCCCGGACGTGATGTCGGTGAAGCCCGCGATCATGTTGAGGGTCGTCGTCTTCCCGGAGCCGGACGGCCCCAGGAACGTCATGAACTCCCCCGGCTCCACGGTGAGGGTGACGTCGTCGACGGCGGCGGAGCCGCCGTAGCGCTTGGTCATGCCGCTCAGGTCGATGCGGGCGCCCTTGCCTGCGGGCAGGGCCGCCCCCTCGGGCCGGTCAACGGGCACGGTTCCTCCTAGGGCCTGTATCGAAGTTCGCGGTGGTGCGTGAGTTGGTCTGAGGCGGGGCGTCGGGGAGTCCGAGAGGTTGTAGATCGACAACGCAAGAGGTCTCCGGTAAGAGGGTTGATCGACCAAGACAAACCTGAAACCGGAGACCTCGTGGCCACCTTAGCGGTGACGAGGCGGTTCGACCTCACCGATGCCCAGTGGGCGGTACTGGAGCCGCTGCTGCCGGCACCCAAACGGTCGGGGCGGCCGTCGCTGTTCAGCAAACGGCAGTTGATCGACGGGATCCGCTGGCGGGTACGAAGTGGCGCGCCCTGGCGGGATGTGCCTGACTGCTACGGATCCTGGTCAGCGGTGTACGCCCTGTTCCGGCGCTATCAGCGGGACGGCACCTGGCAGCAGATCCTGACCGCCTTGCAGGCGCTGGCGGACGCGGCCGGGCGCATCACCTGGGATGTCAGCGTCGATTCCACGATCGCCCGGGCGCATCAGCACGCCGCCGGGGCACGGAAAAGGGGGATCTTCAAGCCGAGCCGCCCGGCGGCAGGTGCGGCACCGAGCCCGCCGATCACGGGTTGGGGCGTTCTCGTGGCGGCCTGACCAGCAAGCTGCATCTGGCGTGCGAGCAGGGGCAGAAGCTGCTGGCGATCGTGCTGACCGCCGGGCAGCGCGGTGACAGCCCGCAGTTCACCGCGGTCATCGGCGGCATCCGGGTGCCGCGGCTGGGCGTGGGGCGGCCCCGCACCCGCCCGGACCGCGTCCTGGCCGATAAGGCCTACACCTCTGCCGCCAACCGCGCCTACCTGCGGCGGCGTGGGATCAAGGCCACCATCCCCAGCAAGGCCGACCAGGACGCCAACCGTCGCGCCAAGGGATCCAAGGGCGGCCGGCCACCCGCCTTCGACCCCGAGATGTACAAGCGGCGCCACGCGGTGGAGTGCGGCATCAACCGGCTCAAACGCCACCGCGCTGTCGCCACCAGGTACGACAAACTCGCCGTCCGCTACGAAGCAACGATCCTCATCGCCGCGATCAACGAATGGCTCTGACCGACTTCGATACAGGCCCTAGCGGCCAGCGTGAGCCCACCGCCGACCAGGACCGTGGTGAGGACCAGGATCATGGTCGCAGCGGCGGCGAGCGTGGGATCGGTCTCGCGGGTGACACTCGAATACATCTGGACGGGCAGGGTGACGAGGGTGGGGCTCTGGATGAACAGGGAGACCACGACCTCGTCGAACGAGGTCACGAACGCGAACAGGGCGCCCGAGACCACACCCGGCATGATCAGCGGCAGGGTGACCTGCCGGAACGTCGCCCACCGCCCGGCGCCCAGGCTCGCGGCCGCGGTCTCCAGCCGTTCGTCGAACGTACGCAGGGAGGCCGTCACGGAGACGACGACGAAGGGCATGGCCAGGACGGTGTGGGCGGCGACGAAGCCGACGAGCGTCCCGGCGAGGCCGAGCTTCAGGAAGACGGCGTAGATCCCGATGGCCAGGATGATGCCCGGGACGATCATCGGGGCGAGCAGCAGCACGCTCGCGGCGGCCGCTCCCCTTCCGTTCGTCCAGCGGCTGAGCCCGAACGCCGCCGCCGTGCCGAGGGTGGTCGCGACGACGGCGACGAGCACGCCGACCAGCAGCGAGTTGGCCAGTGCGGCGGTCCACGCCGAATCGCCGAAGAAGTTGGCGTACCACCTGGTCGACCAGCCGGTCGGCGGGAACGTCAGCGACACCTTGTCGGTGAAGCTGAGCGGGATCACCACCAGGGTGGGCGCCACCAGCCAGGCGGCGACCAGGACGCCCGCGGTCCACAGGGCGGCACGGGCGAGCCGGGCGCTCATCGGGCGCCCGCCCTGCTCCGGCGGCCGGCCCGCGTGGCCAGGCCGAGCAGCCCGATCAGCAGCAGGGTGGCGGCGAACAGCACGACCGCCATGGCGCCGCCCCTGCCCCACATCAGCATTCCGCTGACCTGCGTGTACATGAACTGCGAGATCAGCGCCTCACTGGGCGAGCCGAGCAGGGCCGGCGTCACGTAGAAGCCCAGCGAGGTGATGAAGACCATCGTCGCCCCGGCGGCGACCCCCGGCAGGGACAGCGGCACGAAGACGCGCAGCAGCGCGACCAGCGGACGGGCGCCGAGGCTCTGGGCGGCGGTCAGCAGCCGCCGGTCGATGCCGCTCATCACCGAGTACAGCGGCAGCACCATGAACGGCATCAGGATCTGGACCATCCCGATGAGGACTCCGGCCTGCGTGCGAACCAGGCTCACCGGTCCCAGGCCGAGCAGCCCGAGGAACCCGTTGACGACGCCGGTGTCCTGGAGCAGCACGAGCCAGGCGAAGGTGCGGACCATGAGGCTGGTCCAGAACGGGAGCATGACGATCAGCAGCAGCGCCGCCCTGGCCCGCGGGGAGGCCACCGTCATCAGGTACGCGTAGGGATAGGCGAGGCACAGGCAGATCACGGTCGCCCACAGGGCCGTCGAGAACGTCCTGGTCAGCACGGCGACGTTGGCGGAGGAGCCGAAGAACCAGGCGAAGTTGCCGGTTCCCGGCGAGGGCGTGGTGAACGCGCTGACGAACGTCTGCGCGACCGGGTACGCGAAGACCGCGAGCAGGACCAGCAGGGCAGGGACGATCAGCAGGAACGGCCAGTTCCGCGTCCCGCGCCGGGAGCCCGCGCCCTTCTCTGCGGGCGCGGCGGCCGGCGCCGGGCCGCTCGGCGACAGCGGGCTCAGGAGAGCAGCCACTGCTGGAACCTGTCGTTGACGGAGTCGCGGTTCTTGCCCCACCACTCGTCGTTCACCTTGACCTGGGTGTCGAGGTGGGTGGTCGGGAGGTTCTCCTTCGCCGAGGGGTCGACCTGGTCCTGCGCCGCCTTGCTCACCGGTCCGTACGGCTGGTACTTCGTGAACTCGGCGGTGGGGCCGGCCGACGTCATGTAGGCGATGAGCTTCATCGCCTCGGCCTTGTTCCTGCTGCCCTTGACCACGACCCAGTACGCCTCCTGCGACAGCCAGGAGTCCCAGGCGATCGTGATGGGGGCGTTCGCGGCGGAAAGCACGGCGCGGGCGATCCATACCATGCCCATGACCGCCTCCCCGCTCTCGAGGTACTGCTGGGCCTGGGCGCCGGTCTCCCACCAGATGAGCTGGTCCTTGATCGTGGACAGCTTCTTCAGTGCCCGGTCCACGTCGATCGGATAGAGGTCGGCCGGGGCGACGCCGTCGGCGAGCAGCGCGATCTCGAAGATGCCGCCGCCCACCGACTTCCAGGCGGTGCGCTTGCCCGGGTACTTCTTCAGGTCGAAGAAGTCCGCCCAGGGGGTGGGCGCGGCGCCACCGGTCTTGTCGGAGCGGTAGGCGAGGACGGTGCCCTCGATGTCGGCGGCGACGCGGTACGTCTGCGCGTAGCCGTCCACGATGGACGACTTGTCGACGACCGAGTAGTCGATCGGCTCCAGCCACCGGGAGTCCGACTCGCTCCCGAAGTCGTTGCCGACGACCACGATGTCCCAGGACGGGTTGCCCGACTCGGCCTGCGCCTTGATCTTGGCGTTGTCCGTGGGGCCGTCCTCCTTCACGGTGATCCCGTTCTTGGCGGCGTACGGCGCCCACATGGTCTTGGCCTGCGCCTTCTGGTAGTCGCCGCCGAAGCTCACGACGGTCAGGGTCGTGCCGCCACCGCCGCCGCCGCTCGACGACGAGGCGGAGAAGCCGCCGCCGCAGGCGCTGAGCACGCCGGAGGCCGCGAGGAGGCCGAGCCCTTGGCCGCCGCGGATGAGCAGCGTACGGCGGGACAGCATCCCGTGCGCGCCGGTGTCAGTCACTGGTTCCTCCTGAAGGAGACGGCCGCCCGGCCGCGCCGGGCGAGAGAGGGGTGAGGGGAAGGTCGCTTCCGGGCTTCCATCGGGACAGGCGGCGGCCCGCCTCGGCGCCGTGGGCCAGGGCGGCGGCGGGGTCGGTCGTCCCCGCCGCGCCGCCCGCGACCGCCACGCCGCCCGGCAGGGAGTAGGGCCCGTCCGCCTCGTCGCGGGTCACGTCGAGCGTGACGTCGCCGTGGTAGAGCCGCTGCAGGAGCAGTTCCTCGGCCGGTCGCCGTCCCGCGGCCACCACCACCGTGTCGCAGGCGAGCCGCACGACCGAGCGACCCGCAAGCGGGGCGACCACCAGGCGGCGCACGCCACGATGCCCGGTGGCCTCCCGTACGGCGTGGCCCGGCAGGTACGGCACCCGCGCGGCGGCGAGCGCCGCCGGAAACGCCCCGGCCGGGATCTCCCGTTCCGGCCGGGGGTCGACGACGGCCGCGAGCGTGACGCCGACGGCGTGGAGCTGCTCGGCGAGGCCGTAGCCGTACGGCTCGGCGGCCACCACGACGGCGCGTTCACCGGGGCGGACGCGATCGACGTTGATCAGACGCTGGACCGGACCGGCCATCATCACGCCGGGGATGTCGTTGCCGGGGAACGGCATCGGGACGTCGTAGTCGCCGGTCGCGACCAGCAACCGGTCGGGGCGCAGCACCAGCAGGCCGTCCGGGGTGTCCACTGGCAGCGCCCCGCCCTCGTACCAGCCGAGCGCGGTCGACGCGGTGAGCACCGTGATCGAGGCGTGCTGACGCGCCCGGGCCGCGAGGTCGGCCACCAGCCGGAATCCGGGGACCTCCACGCCGTCGGGGCCGCGCACGTCACGCGTCTCCGCCCGGAGCGCGCCGCCCGGCTCCTCGCCCTGGTCCACCAGGACCACCTCCAGCCCGCTCCCGGCGGCGGCCAGGGCGGCGGCCAGCCCGGCCACGCCCGCGCCGACGACGGCGAGCGGGGTCCGCCGCTCCCCCAGGCCGGGCCGCAGCGCTCGCGCGGCGACCTCGGCCGCCACCGTGCGCCCGCCGCCCGCGATCACGCCCATGAGGCGTTCCGCCAGATGGGCCAGCCGGGGTGAGCCGCGCAGCAGCCGGAACTGGAAACCCGCGGGGACGAGCGCGGAGAACCGGTCGATCGCCCCGAGCAGATCCCAGTCGGCGCCGGGCCAGGCACGCTCCCGGCGCACCGACTCGCCCCCGCGCAGCGGAGTGGCGCATCCCGGCACGCCGTAGTGACCGTCGATGGTGAGCTGGCAACCGGGGCACGAGGGGGTGCCGCAGGTCAGCCCGATGCCGCGGGGGCGGTGGTACTTGAAGCTGCGGGAGAGCACCCGCACTCCGGCGGCGTGCAGCGCCGTGGCGACCGGCTCGCCCTCGTACCCGTGCAGGGTGCGGCCCTCGAACGTGAACGCGACCCGCCTGGACCTGGCAGGCGACGCCGACGGATGGGTGGTGATGCGCAGGTTCACGCCGCGTTCCCCTCCTCCGCGGCCACCACGAGGGCGCCCTCCTGGATGAGCCGTCCTTCGTGCAGGCGGGTGACCGAGAAGGGCCGGAGCAGCTCCGGCATGACGCCCTCGTGGATCCCCCGGGCGAGCAGCGCGCCGGTCGCGGGGGCGCCCATGAAGCCGTAGACCCAGCCGCAGGTCAGGTAGAACCCGCCGACCTCGGGCGCCGGGCCGATCACCGGGGACAGGTCGTCCGCCTGGTCGACCAAGCCCGCCCAGTGGCGGAGCAACCGCACCCCGGCCAGCCGGGGCAGCAGCCGGACGAACTTCGCGGCCATGTCGGCGAGCAGCGTGTAGGTGCCGTTGAGGCTGTCGCTGACGTCGGGGTACGGCAACTCGGTTCCGCCCACGAACTCGCCTCTGGCCGTCTGGTGGCAGTAGCCGAGCAGTTCCAGGCTGGCGAGCGCGGGACGCAGGAACGGCGCGACCGACTCGGTGACGATCATCTCCAGGCGGCAGGTGCGGGTCGGCAGCCGCACCCCGGCCATCTCGGCGATCGCCCTGGCCGCGCCGCCCGCCGCGTTCACCACGACCGGCGTCGAGACGTCCCCGCGGTCGGTGCGGACGCCGCGTACGGCCCCGCCGGCGACCTCGACGCCGGTCACGGTGACACCCGTGTGGATCTCCACGCCGAGACGCGCGGCGGCCCGGGCGTACCCCCATACGACGGCGTCATGGTGGGCGAACCCGGCGTGGTCCTGGTAGACGCCGCCGAGCGCGAGATCGGGGTTGACCTCGGGCACGATCCGGCGCGCCTCCTCGGCCGTGACGAACTGGGAGCGCACGCCCAGCGCGGCCTGACGTACGGCGTCGGCCCGGCACCGCTCGACCTGCTCGGGCGTGGAGGCCAGCACCAGGTAGCCGCTGCCGGAGAACAGCACGTTGAAGTCCAGTTCGGCGGAGAGCGTGCGCCAGCGGCGCAGCGACTCGTCGAACAGGCCCGTCCACTCGCGGGAGCCGAACGCGGAGCGGATCATCTCGCCGTTGCGGCCGCTGCCGCCGCCTCCGGGATAGCTCCGGTCCAGCACCGCCACGTCCCGGACGCCGAGCTTGGCCAGCTCGTACGCCAGCGCGAGGCCCTGCACGCCCGCGCCGACGATCACGACGTCGTACGCGCGGCGGAGCGGGGAGCGGCAGGCTCCGGGGATCGCCATGGTCAGGCACCCCCCGTCGTACCGTTCACGGGGCTCGTCTCAGAGCTCGTCTCGGCGGACGGCCCGGCGGCGCCGGCGAGCACGCCGAGAGGGACGGGACGCAGCGGTGGCCGGGCCGTGGGGCGCCGGTCGACCCGTCCCTCGTCGCCGCCCGCCAGCTCCCGCAGCAGTTCCATGACCGGGCCCGCGCAGTGCTTGCCCTGGCAGGGGCCCATGAAGACGGCCGTCGCCCGCTTCAGCGTCTCGGGGTGGGTGTAGCCCGCCGCGTACATCGCCCGGATGTCCTCGACGGTCACGTCATGGCACGGACAGATGATCGTCTTGCCCACCGCCCCCTCCAGTCCATGGCTCCGCGGAGCGCTCCGACCTGCGTCAGCGCTCCGGCTCCGTTAGTACCGCATTATTAGAGGAGTGGCTTCATGCCCTTGTCAATAGGGCTTTTCGGGTTCCTTTTACGCGTCGACGATCGCTATAGTGCGCTCCGGAGGCGACAGGCACAGGACGGGCCGAGAAAGGGCAACGGGTGGACGCCGCACTGGAGGTACGGACCGACGGTCAGCGAGGGCGCATCCTCGCCTCGGTCATCGAGCTGGTCGCCGAGATGGGCTACGAGCGGGTCCGGCTGCGGGACGTCGCCAAGCACGCCGGGGTGTCGATCGGCACGCTGCAGCACTACTACGAGACCCGCGACGGACTGATGCTGGCCGCCTTCGCGCACCACACCGGGAAGATCATTCAGGGACTGGAGGAGATCGCGGCCCGCCATCGCGACCCCTGGGACCGCATCCGCAGCCTGGTGGAGTACATCACCCACCCGCGCGGCTTCCGGAACCGCTGCCTCGCGTTCATGGAATACGCCGCCGCGTCCGCGCGGGACAAGGAGCTCAGACGCCTCTTCGGGCTCCAGTACGACGGCTGGCGGGCCCCCATGCACGCCGCGATCGAGGAGGGCCTGGCCAACGGGGTCTTCCGGGTCCACTCGACGGTGGAGGAGACCGTCGATCTGATCCTCACCCAGATCGACGGCTTCGAAATCGCCGTGGCCACACAGGTTTCCGGCATGACCAGAGCCCGGATGCACGACTCGCTGCTCCGCGGCATCTCGGTGCAACTCGGCCTGCCTCCGTGGACGCCCGCCCAGGTGGCCGCGGGCACCTGACGGCCGGCGTTCGCGTCAGACCGGTCCGCCGGCCGTTTCCACCCGAGGCCTGCCCACGCGCCTCCGCGATCGTCCGCCGGCGGACGGTGTCCCTCTCGGGTTCACCGGCCGCCGGCGGACGCCCCCTCACGGGCCTCCGACGAGCACGCGCTCCTCCACCTCGCCTACGTCGGGGTGGACGGCCACGTTTCCGCCGGAGAGGACGGCCACCACGGGCCCGGGCGGCAGCGCCGCCCGATGGGTGAGGTAGGCGGCGGTGGCGGCGGCGCCGCTGGGCTCGACGTGCTCACCCAGCTCCTGCCGCAGGAGGCGGGCGGCCGCCATGATGGCGTCCTCGCTCACCGTCACCATGTCGTCCACGTAGCGGTGGATGTGCTCCCATGCCAGGGCGCCCAGGACCGGAGCACGCAGGCCGTCCGCGCAGGTGCGGTAGGTCTGCCGCACCGGCCACGCCGTACGCCGGCCCGAGCGGAAGCTGGCCGCGCCGTCGGCGGCCAGCTCGGGCTCGACGCCGATCACGCGGATCGCCGGATAGGCGGCCTTGGCCGCGACGGCGACCCCGGCCAGCAGGCCGCCGTTGCAGACCGGCACCAGGATCGTGCCGGCGCTGGGCACGTCGGCGGCGATCTCGGCGCCGACGCTGCCGTGCCCGGCGATGACGTCGAAGTCGTCGGAGCGGACCACGGTAGCCCCGAGCCGGTCGGCCAGGGCCAGGCAGGTGACCTCCCGCAGAGCGGGCGGTGCGATCACCACCTCCGCGCCCAGCCCGCGCGCCGCGTTCACCTTCAGAGCCGGCGCGGTGTCCGGCAGCACCACCGTCGCCCGCAGGCCGTGCTCGGCGGCGGCGTACGCGATGGCCTGGGCGTGGTTGCCGGAGGACTGGGCGATGACGTGCCGCACGCCGCGCTCGGCCAGCCGGCCGACGGCGTTGGCCGCGCCGCGCACCTTGAAGGAGCGGGTGGGCTGCCGGTTCTCCGGCTTGACCCAGAGTCGTTCGCCGGGCAGGCGCAGCAGCGGGGTGCGCCGGACGAACGGCGCGATCCTGGCCGCGGCCGCGGTCACGTCGGCTGCCGTCACCAGGATCATGCCACCTCCTCACCCTCGGCCCGCAGCGGCACTCGCCCCTCGGCACGCTCGCTTACCGCGTTCAGCAGCTCCGCCTGGACGGCGTCCAGGTCGGCCGCGGCCTCGGGCGGCGGCGCGGCGTCGGGGACACGGTCCTCCAGGTGACGCAGCGGCCGGTAACGCAGCCCCAGCAGGCCCCAGACGGCCAGGAACACGCCGCTGGCCAGCAGCACCAGCGCGGCGCCCCGGCCCGGGCCGGACGCGTACGGCTGGGCCCAGTCGGCCAGCGGGCCCGCGGACAGGAAGCCCAGCGGCTGCATGGCCGTGGCCAGCATGACGTTGACGGCCAGGACGCGGCCCTGCAGCTCCGGGCCCACCTTCACCTGGATGATGGACAGCCAGTGCGCGTTGCCGATGCTCATGCAGGCCAGCCGCAGGAACAGCCCGGCCGCGATCAGCCATACCGCCGGCCACACGCCCATCAGCACCACGCCGATGCCGGACCCGACCACGAAGGCGATCATTCCGGTGGCCCGGCGCCGGGTCCCTCCCCATACCAGCACCACACCGGTGCCCACGGCCGCGCCGAGGCCGCCGAGCGCGGTCACCGTCCCCAGCTCGGCCGGGGAGCCGATGGCCAGCACGACCGGAGTGACCAGCACCCACATCAGCGCGGTGCAGAAGTTGACCACTGCGAAGTAGACCGCCATCACGAGCAGCGGCCGGCGCCGCAGGAGGAACCGCCAGCCGCCGGTCAGCGCCGCGCGGAACGTCTCCTCCTGACGGTGGAACAGCCGGTCGGGGAACCGGACCACCAGCAGGGTGACCACCCCCACGGCGAACGTGGCGACGTCGAGTGCCACCACCGCGGACAGCCCGAACACGCCGATCAGCGCGCCGCCGGCGAGCGGCGCGACCACGTTGCCCACCCCGAAGCCCAGGTTGGCCAGGGCGTTGGCCTGGGTGAGGTACGGCTTGGGCACCAGTTGCGCGACCGCGGCGAGGTAGGCGGGTTGCTGGAAGGCCATGACCACCGAGGTGACGCCGACGATGAAGCACACGTTCCACATCGCCAGATTGCCGGTGATCAGCAGCAGGACCAGCGCCGCCATGGCGATCCCGGAGACGGCGTCGCAGGCCAGCATGATCCGGCGCCGGTCCACCCTGTCGGCCAGCGCGCCGCCCAGCGGGGTGAGCAGCACGGTCGGGATCTGGGACAGCATCACGATCAGCGCCAGGTCGATGATCCGGCCGCTGTTCTGGTAGGCCCAGACGCCGAGGGCGAAGGAGCTCAGCGCCGTGCCCACGGCCGACACCAGCTGCCCGCTCGCGACGGTGTAGAACGGGCGCAGGCCGGTCCGTACGGGCGTGCTCACGGGGTCGGGCAACCGCCCGGACGCCCAGCGCCCGACGCGCTCGGTGATCAGGGCGGCCAGCGGCTCGGCCTGGTGCCGCAGGAAGTAGTGGCCGGCGCGGGGCAGCACGGCGAACTCGGCCCTGGGGGCGAAGGCCGCCCACTCGGCGTACCGCTCCTCGTACAGCTCGGTGGCCCGGTCCCGCTCTCCGACGACGCACAGGACGGGGGCGCGCAGCAGCGGTCCCCCGCCGGCGAGTTCGCGGCCGAACCACTCCCGCGCCTGGTCGGCGTCGTGGCGCATCGCCCGCACCGCCGCCTGTTTGGCGGCCTCGTCCATGTCGTCGAGCAGCCCGCCGGTGGCCCGCAGCGCGTCGCGGAACAGCCGGTCGGAGACCAGGCGGTCGCCGCCGAACAGCCGCCGGACCAGGCCGGGCAGCCGCGCGCTCGGGAAGCTCGCGGCCGCGATCACGCCGAGGACGGGGACCTCGTCCGCCTCCAGCCTGCGGGCCAGGGCCACCGCGGGCGCGGAGCCCACGCAGTGACCGTAGATCGCCACCGGTCCCGACGCGGTCGCCTTCACCTCCGCGGCCAGGGCCTCCACCAGCTCGTCCAGCGGCGCCGGCGGCTCCTCCGGCCGCGCCGGGTCGTGGCCGGGCAGTTCCACGGCGAGCACCTCCACGCGCTCGCCGAGGGCCCGGGCGAGCGGCTGGTACACCGCCGCCGACCCGCCGCCGTACGGCACGCAGACCAGGGTGAACTCGCTGGTGCGGCTGCCGCCCAGGCGGTGCAGCAGCCCGCCGCAGTCCTCTTGGCCCGGGGACGGGTGGTCCAGGAACGCGGCCAGCTCGGCGACCGTGGGCCGGGTGAACAGGTCGATGACCCGCAGGCCGCGGCCGATCTCCTTGACCGCGCGCACCGCCGCGAAGGAGTCCCCGCCGAGGGCGAAGAAGTCGTCGTCCGCCCCGACGCGCTCCACGTCGAGCACCTTCGCCCATGCCCGGGCGACGAGCTCCTCGCCGGGCGTGGCGGGCGGCACGAACCCGGCGGCCTCCGCCCGCGGCGCAGGCAGGGCCGCCCGGTCGATCTTGCCGTTCGGGTTCAGCGGAAGCCGGTCGAGCGTCACGAACTGCGCCGGGACCATGTAGTCGGGCAGCCGCTCGCGCAGCGCGGACCTGACCGCCGCGACCTCCACGGTGGACGGCGTCACCCAGGCGGCGAGCTGCCTCGCCTTCCCTTCCCCGACCGGCAGCACCACGGCGTCGGCGACCTGGGGCAGGGCGCGGAGCGCGGTGGTCACCTCTCCCAGCTCGACCCGGTAGCCGCGCACCTTGACCTGGTCGTCCACCCGGCCGCGGAACTCCACCTGCCCGTCGGCGGTGACCCGCAGCAGGTCGCCGCTGCGGTAGCAGCGTCCCTCCCCGGTCAGCGGGTCCGGCACGAACCGTTCGGCGGTGAGCTCGGGCCTGCCGATGTAGCCGCGGGTGACCCCAGGGCCGCCGACCACCAGTTCGCCGGGCACCCCGACCGGCACCGGTCGCATGCCGCCGTCGACCAGGTGCCCGTAGACCCCCGGCAGGGGCCGGCCCAACGGCACGATGCCGGTTCTGCGCTCGGTCGGGACCTCGTCGGTCTCGCAGACCATGCAGATCATCGTGGACTCGGTGTGCCCGTAGTGGCTCTGGATGCGCAGTCCCGGGCGGGCGGCCCTGGCCCGTTCTACCAGGTCCCAGGGGCACGCCTCGCCCGCGAGGATGAGCAGCCTGCGCGGCAGCACGGCGGCCAGGTCGCCGCCGGAGGCCAGCAGTTCCAGGTGGCTGGGCACGCACTTGACCACGTCGATCCGGTGCCTGCCGAGGTAGTGGGCGAACGCGCCGGGGTCCATGGCGGTCTCCCTCGGCACCAGGTGCACCGTCCCGCCCGTGGTCAGGGCGCCGAACACGCAGGTGAGGCCGAAGTCCGCGGCGGGTGTGGAGACCACCGCGTACGACGCGCCGGGCGCGCCGATGCGGGGCAGCATGCCGCTCAGATATCCGGCCACGCTGCGGTGCTCGGCGGCCACCGCCTTGGGCGTGCCGGTGGAGCCCGAGGTGAAGATGACGTGGTGCAGATGCTCGGGCCGCACGTCGACCTCCGGCCGGTCCGACGGCAGGTCGGGCAGCCGGTCGAGCAGGAGAACCCGACGGCCGTCACCGGCCAGCGGGGCGAACTCCTCGGTGGTGACGACCGCCCGCGCGCCCGCGGCGTCGAGCATGGTCGCGACCCTGGCGGCGGGATAGGCCGGGTCCAGGGGAAGGTAGCCGCCGCCCGACTTCTGAATGCCGAACAGGGCGCAGGCCAGGTCGCTTCCCGGCTCGAGCAGGACGCCGACCGGCTCGTCGGCGTGCACCCCCGCGGCGAGCAGCCAGTGGGCGATCCGGTTGGCGGCCGTCTCCAGTTCGGCGTAGGTCAGGCCGCGGTCCGCGCCGACCACGGCGAGCGCGTCGGGAGTGGCGTCCACCCAGCGCTCGATCAGCCGGTGCACGGGTTGGTCACGCACCGGTTGATCAACCGCCGGGACGTCCTCCGCCGACGGCAGCGGCTCCCCGGCCAGGATCGGGCCCGTCACCGGCTCGAGCGGCACCGCGCCCACGGGGGCGTCCGGGTCGGCGAGCATGCCGTCCAGCAGGGCGAGGTACCACCGGGTGAACCGCGCCGCGGTGGCCGCGTCGAACAGGTCGGTGCGGTAGCCGAGCCCGCCGCGCAGCCGCACGCCCGGCCCGTGGTCGACCACATGCCAGTTCAGGTCGAACTTCGTCGTCCGTTCCTCCAGGTCGATCTCCGTCGCGTCCAGGCCGGGCAGCCGCGCGCCGCCGGCTCCGGGGATGTAGTTGAGCATCACCTGGAACAGCGGAGTGGCGGCCAGGTTCCGCTCCGGCCGCAGCAGCTCCACCACGCGGTCGAACGGCGCGCCGGCGTGGGCCAGGGCGCCGAGCGTCGCCTCCCTGACCCGGGCCAGCAGTTCGTGGCCCGTCGGGTCGCCGCCGGTGTCGGTCCGCACCACGACCGTGTTGAGGAAGCAGCCCACCACTCTTTCGGTGTCGGGGTGGTCGCGGCCGGAGACCGGCACGCCCACCGCGATGTCGGTGCCGGCCGAGAGCCGGGACAGCAGGGCCTGCAGACCGGCGAGCAGGACGACGAACGGCGTCGCCCGATAGGCGGTGGCCACCGCCCTGACCCGCTCGCTCAGCTCCGCCGAGAGCTCCAGCTCCACCGAGGCGCCGCCGGGATCGGCGACCGCCGGGCGCGGCCTGTCCGTGGGCAGGTCGAGCACCGGCGGCAGGCCGTGCAGCCGCTCGGCCCACCAGTCCAGGTCGGCCGGCTCGGGCAGCGGGGCCACCTCGGCGTACTGCGCCGGGGGCGGCTCCGGCCGCGGGCCCGCGCCGAGCCTGGCGGCGTACAGCGCGGACAGCTCGGACAACAGCAGTCCGCGGGTCCAGGCGTCGGTGGCGATGTGGTGGAAGGTGAGGGAGAGCACGTGCTCCCGCTCCCCCGCCCTGAGCAGGACCGCCCGCATCGGCGGCTCGCGGTCCAGTCTGAACGGGGTGGCCAGGTGCGCGGCCACCGCGGCCTCGACCTCGGACGCCTCGACGTCGGCCGTGGAGACCGGCACCTCCGCGACCGGCCGCACCACCAGGACCGGCTCGGCGCCGGAGTCGTCGATGACGCTGCGCAGCACCTGGTGCCGCTCGGCGAGGTCGCGTACCGCGCCCAGCAGCGCCTCCGCGTCGAGCTCTCCGCGCAGCCGCAGCGCCAGCGGCACGTTGTACGCGGTCGAGCCGGGCTCCAGTTGCGCCAGGAACCACAGCCGGGCCTGCACCCCCGACAGCGGCGCCGGGCCGGTCACCCTGCGCCGCCGCGTCCCGGTCTCCCCGGTCGTACGGGGGAGGTGGGCGGCCAGGTCGGCGAGCACCGGATGCTCGAACAGCAGCCGTACCGGGACCGGCACGCCGAGCCGTTCGCGCAGCCGGCCGGCGGCGCGGGTGGCGGCGAAGGAATGCCCGCCGAGGGCGAAGAAGTCGTCGTCCACCCACACTTGCGGCAGGTCCAGGACCTCCGCCCAGATCTCCGCGAGCAGGCGCTCCTGCGGCGTGCCCGGCGGCACGCGCACCGCGGGCGCGGCCTCGGGCACCGGCAGGGCCGCGCGGTCGACCTTGCCGTTCGGGGTGAGCGGCAGCGCGTCGAGCACGCCGATCGCCGCCGGCACCATGTAGTCGGGCAGCCGTTCCCGCAGCGCGGCACGCACCTGCGCCGCGTCGACGGTGGCGGGCGTCACCCAGGCGGCCAGGCGCCGCTGCGCCCCCGTGCCGACGGGCTGCACGAAGGCCTCGGCCACCTGCGGAAGCGCCCGGATCGCGGCGGTGACCTCGCCGAGCTCCACCCGGAACCCGCGCACCTTCACCTGGTCGTCGACCCGGCCCAGGAACTCCACCAGCCCGGCCGGGTTCACCCGCACCCGGTCTCCGGTGCGATACCAGCCGTCCGCGAACCGCTGCGCGGTCAGGTCGGGCCGGCCCAGGTAGCCGCGGGCCACGCTCGGCCCGCCGATCCACAGCTCACCCGGCACGCCGTACGGCAGGGGCCGTCCGGCGGCGTCCACCACCCGGCACTCCACGTTCGGCAGCGGCCGGCCGAGCGCCGCGACGCCGCGGGACGCCTCGGCGGCGTCGCAGGCCAGCACCGAGACCGTCGTCTCGGTGGGCCCGTAGTGGATCTGGACCTCCAGGTCGGGGCGCGCCTGCCGCACCCGTTCGAGCAGGTCGTGCGGCACGGCCTCGCCGGCCAGGACGAGCAGCCGGCGCGGCAGGGCGTCCATGCCCAGCAGCTCCAGCTGGCTGGGCACCATCTTGACCGCGTCGACCGGGTGCGCGGCCATATAGGCGGCGTACGCCGCCGGGTCGGTGGCCGCCTCGTGGTCGATCAGGTGCAGGGTGGCGCCCGAGGTCAGCGCGCACAGCACGTTCGTCAGGCCCAGGTCGGCCGCGGCGGTGGACACGAGCGCGAAGGACGTCAGCCCCTCGGGCAGGCGCTCGGCCACGGCGCCCAGGTAGTGGACGATCTGCCGGTGCTCGACCGCGACTCCCTTGGGCGCGCCCGTCGAGCCGGAGGTGTAGATGACGTACGCGAGGTGTTCCGGCGGAACGCTCACGCCCGGACGCTCGGAGGACTCGCCCGCGGCGGCGGCGATCTCGGCCTCGGTGAGCACGAAGCGCGCGCCCGCGTCGGCCAGCACCGCCTCCGTCCGCCGGACCGGGTAGACCGGGTCCAGCGGCAGGTAGGCCGCGCCCGCCTTGAGCACCCCGAGCATGGCGACCACCAGCTCCGGCCGCCGTTCCAGCAGCACCCCGACCGGCTCCTGCGGCCGCACGCCGCGAGCCAGCAGCAGGTTCGCCACCTGGTTGGCCCGCCGATCCAGCTCGGCGTAGCTCAGTGACCCGACGGCGGTCGCGTCCGGGCGGGCCTCGGCCACCCGCTCGACCAGCGCGTGCAGCGGGGTTCCCGTCGGCAGGTCCCTGGCCGGGCCGCGCAGGCCGTCCCCCGCGGGCAGCCGCACCGGTGCGTCAGGGTCGGAGAGCATCCCGTCCAGCACCGCCAGATACCAGTCCGCGAGCCGCCGTACGGTGGCCTCCTCGAACAGGTCGGTGCGGTAGCGCAGCTCACCGGAGAACCGGCGGCCGTCGTCGCACAGTTCGAGGTTGAGGTCGAACTTGGCCACCGGTGACGCCAGCGGTTCCTCCCGGACCTCGACCCCGGGCAGGCTCACCGGCGGTCCCGCGTCGTACACGTTCAGCATGACCTGGAACAGCGGGGTGACCGCGAGGTTCCGCTCCGGCCGCAGTCGCTCCACGATCCGCTCAAAGGGCGTGCGCGCGTGGGCGAACGCGTCCAGCGCGGCGGCACGCGCCCTGGACAGCAGCTCCGCGCCGGTGGGGTCTCCTGAGGTGTCGACGCGCATCACCAGGGTGTTGACGAAGCAGCCCACCACCGATTCGGCGTCCGGGTGGTGGCGGCCGGCATGCGGCACGCCCACGGCGATGTCGTCACTGCCGGACAGCCGGGACAGCAGCGCCTGCAGGCCCGCCAGGAAGACCATGAACGGCGTGGCACCCGCCACCGCCCGCACCTTGGCCGACAGGGCCTCGGGCACCTCGACCGCGACCGCGTCCCCCTCCCAGGTGGAGGTGGCCGGGCGGGGCCGGTCGGCGGGCAGGTCCAGCACCGGCGGCAGCCCGTTCAGGTGACCGGTCCACCAGTCCAGGTCGGCCTCGGGCTGATCGCCCACCTCCGACGCCGCCTCCCACGCCGCCACGTCGGCGTACTGCAGCGCCGGGGGTTCCGGCCGCGGCGCCAGGCCGAGCCGGGCGGCGTACAGGGCCGACAGGTCCCGGAGCAGCAGGCGCTCCGACCAGGCGTCGGTGGCGATGTGGTGCAGGGTCAGCGCGAGCACGTGCTCGTCGCCGCCGAGCCGGAACAGCGTGGCCCGCATGGGCGGCTCGGCGTCCAGCCGGAAGGGGCGCCACGCCTGCTCGGCCAGCTCCCTCTCCAGCGCGACCGGCTCCACGTCCACCACGCGGACGGGCACGCCGCCGGCCGGGCGCACCCGCGCGCCGTCAACGACGCCGCGCAGGATCCAGTGCCGCTCGGCCAGGTCGGCCACCGCGGCGGTGAGCGCCTCCACGTCCACCGGCCCGGTGAGCCGCAGCGCCAGCGGCACGTTGTAGGCGGGAGTGTCCGGTTCGAGCTGAGCCAGGAACCACAGCCGTTCCTGAGCGGGCGACAGCGGCATCTCCGTGGCGGACGTCGCCGGGATGCCGGTGACTCCGGGCGCTTCCACCGCCGCTTGGGCAGCGGCGAACCGGGACCGGAGCAGATCGGCGATCCGGTCCTGATGAGTTTCGGTCATTTCTCGCTTTCCCCCGTCAGTTCCGCCAGCAGGAGCTCTTCCAGCTCGGCGGCGAAGTCGGCCAGCAGCGGCCGTTCGAACAGCGACCGCACCGGCACGGCCAGCCCGAGCGTCTCCCGGATCCGGCCGACCACCCGCGTCGCGGCGAACGAGTGCCCACCCAGGGCGAAGAAGTCGTCGTCGGCCCAGACCGCGGTGCGCTCGAGCACCGCGCCCCAGATCGCGGCCACCAGGCGTTCGGCGTCGGTGCCGGGCGCCGGCCTTCCGTCCTCGGGCGCGTCGGGCGGCTCGGGCAGGGCGGCGCGGTCCACCTTGCCGTTGGACAGGACCGGCAGGGCCGGCAGCGCGACCCACCGCCTGGGCACCATGTGACCGGGCAGCCGCGACCGGACGTGCCGCTCGACGACGGCCAGGTCGGTCGTCTCGGGCGCGACGTAGCCGACCAGGTGCGTCTGGGCGCCCACGCCGGCGACGGTCACCGCCCCCTGGGCCACCTCGTGCAGCACCGCCTCGATCTCGCCCAGCTCGATCCGGTATCCACGCACCTTCACCTGGTGATCCCTGCGGCCGTGGAACTCCAGCGCCCCGTCCGGCCGCCGGCGCACCAGGTCTCCGGTGCGGTAACACCGGCCGCCGGGGACGAACGGGTCGGCGACGAACGCGGCGGCCGTCAGGTCGGGCCGGCCCCGGTAGCCCCGGGCGACGCCCGCGCCGCCCAGCAGCAGTTCGCCCACCGCGCCCGGCGGCACCAGCCGCAGCCCGGAGTCGACCACGTACGCCCGCTCCCCCGGCATCGGCAGCCCGATCGGCACCCGGCCGGTCTCCTCTGGGCGGACCCGGTGCAGGGTCGACGTGACGGTGGCCTCCGTCGGGCCGTAGGCGTTCCACAGCTCCCCGACCCGGGCCAGGATCTGCTCGGCCAGCGCCGGGTCCAGGGTCTCCCCGCCGACGACGGCCCGCAGCGCCGGGTCGCCGGCCCAGCCGGCGGCCAGCAGCATCCGGTACGCCGTCGGCACGAGGTCGATCACCGTGACCCCGCCGGCCGTGATCACCTCGGCCAGCGCGTGCCCGTCCACCGCGGTGGCCCGGTCCACCACCAGGCAGGTGCCGCCCGCGGCCAGGACGCTCCACAGTTCGGACGCCGAGGCGTCGAACGTGAGGGGCGCGACGGCCGGCTGGACGTCGTCCGGGCCCAGCCGCAGCGCCGCGGCCATCCCGCCGGCGAGGGCGGCCAGGCTGCCGTGGGTGACCTCGACGCCCTTGGGCGCCCCGGTGGAGCCGGAGGTGTAGAGCACGTACGCCAGGTCGCCGGCCCGCACCTCGGGCAACCGGGCCGGGCCGTCGTGGGCGGCCGCCAGGTGGTCCACGTCCAGGGTGGGCAGGCCGGGAACGGCCACGCCGCCGCGGGTGAGCACCACCCGGACCCCCGCGTCCTCGGCGAGCGCGCGCAGGTGGGCGGGCGGATGCTCGGGGTCGAGCGGCAGGTAGGCCGCGCCGGCCCGCCAGACCGCCAGCAGCACCGCGGGCATGAGGTGGTCGCGCGGCAGGCAGACCCCGACCACCTCGCCGGGCGCCACCCCCTGCCCGACCAGCCCGGCCGCCGCCCGGGCGGACCAGTCGTGCAGTTCCGCATAGGTGAGGCAGGCGCCGTCCGGCCCGGTCACCGCGGTTCCGGCCGTGTGCGCCGCCAGCGCCCGGGGCACCGTCTCCGGGAACGCCACCGGCTCGGGCCCGGCCGCCGCCGCCAGCAGGGCGGAGCGCTCGTCCGGGGTGACCAGCTCGAAGGCCGCCAACGGCTGGTCCGGGTCGGTCAGCGCGCACCGCAGCAGCCACATCAGCCGGTCAAGGTATGCCGCCGCCTCGGCCGGGTCGAGACGAGCCCTGCCGTACTCCAGCTGCAGCTCGGTGCCGTCCGCCGTCCGGTTGACCAGGACGCTGAGCTCGTGCACCGCCGCGCCCGAGCCGAGCTCGGTGAGCAGTTCCAGAGGGCCGAGGCGCACCGGCACCTCGGCGTGCTGCATGGCGAGCAGCACGGGGGCCCTGGGCAGGTCGGCGGGCGGGATCTCCTGGTGGACCAGTGCCCGGGTGGTCGCGGCCGCGGCCTCCCTGACCAGTCCCCGGAAGGTCAGCTCGCCGGTCGGGCGCAGCCGTACGGGCACGGTGTCCACCAGGGGGCCGATGACGCCGGTCAGCTCCGGCCGGGCCCGGCGTGCCGCGACCACCCCGACCAGGGTGTCCGGCTCCCCGGCGGCCAGGGCCAGACCGGCGAGGTACACCGCGAAGGGGGTGGCGCCGCAGTCCCTGGCCAGCCCCGCCACACGCGTGAGGAACTCCTCGGGGAGCGGCCGGATCACCCGGTCCGCCGTCAGGTCCGCGGGCGCCCGGTCCGTCACCGGCGCGCCGTCCAGCTCGGCCCGCCAGAACTCCCGCAGCCGCGCCAGGTCCGGATGGTCGAGCTGCCGCACGGCCACGTCGCCGAACTTGACCTCCGGCCCGGTCACCGCCTCGCCCGCGAGCTCGGCGGCCAGCTCGCTCATCAGCACCCCGACCGAGCCGCCGTCGAAGGCGATGTGGTCGGCCACGACCACCAGCTCGGCCTCCCCCTCGCCCAGCCGGCACAGGCTCGCCCTCAGCAGCGGCACCTCACCGGTCAGGTCGAACACGTGCGCCGCCGCCTCCTGGGCGACCTTCTCCGGGTCCTCCCCCGCGGCGTGCTCGGTCAGGGGCACGGGGGCCGGTGGGTGCACCACTGCGTACGGCAGGCCGTCATCGTCGACGGCCACCGTGCTGCGCAGCACCTCGTGCCGGCGCACCACCGCGTCGAGTGCCCGTCGCAGCGGCGCCACGCCGGTCAGGCCGCGTACGCGGAACCGGACCGCCACCGTGGTGACGGGGCTGTCGGGATGGAGCCGGCTCAGCGTCCAGAACTCGCGCTGCATGTCGGTCAGCGGATGCCGCGTCGGGTCGCCGCGGCGGACGGGAGCGGGGCGGTCCTGACCGCTGGACGGCTCGCGCAGCCGGGCGGCCATGCCCGCGGCGGTCGGGTCGGTCAGGAAGGCGGCGAGCGGCACGGTGTGCCCCAGCCGTCGGGACAGCTCGGTGACGACCCTGGCCGCGGCCAGGGAGTGCCCGCCGAGGTCGGTGAAGCGGTCGTGGACGCCGACCTCGGGCAGCCCCAGCACGCCGGCGATCACCTCCGCC
Organism: Microbispora siamensis; assembly: GCF_016863095.1. Taxonomy (GTDB): domain Bacteria; phylum Actinomycetota; class Actinomycetes; order Streptosporangiales; family Streptosporangiaceae; genus Microbispora; species Microbispora siamensis. The sequence continues at coordinate 181,059 of NZ_BOOF01000018.1, forward strand.
ACCAGACGCTCGTCGTCGGTGCGCGGGGCGACCAGCGCCGCGCCGGCCGGACGGACCGCGCCGAGCCTGGGCAGCGCCGCGCGATCCACCTTGCCCGTGGGGGCGAGCGGAAGCTCCTCGGCGACACCGATCCGGGTCGGCACCAGGTGGTCGGGCAGCCGGGCGCGCAGCCAGTCCCGCAGGTCCCGCTCGCTCACTCCGGACGCCGCCACGTGGCCGGCCAGGTAGGCGATCCCGTCGTCGCCGGTCGCGGCCAGCACGACGGCCCTGCGTACCGCGGGATGGCGGCCCAGCGCCGCCTCCACCTCGCCCAGCTCCACCCGGTAGCCGCGGATCTTGACCTGGTCGTCGGTCCGTCCGGCGTAGCGCAACTCGCCGTTCACCCGGCGCACCAAGTCGCCCGTACGGTAGACGCGGCTGCCGTCGGGGTCGGTGCGGAACGCGGACGACTCACGTCCGAGGTATCCGCGGGCCACACCCGGCCCGCCGATCCACAACTCACCGAGTTCCCCGTCGGGGACCGGGTTCCCTCCCTCGTCCCGTACGGTGAGCACCGCGCCGGCCATCGGTTCGCCGAGCGGGGGATCGCCCTCGTAGTCCCGGCCCACCTCGAAGGCGGCGCAGGCCGTGGTGCACTCCGTGGGGCCGTACAGGTTCAGCACCCGGCGCACTCCAGGGTTGGCGTAGATCCGCCGCACCAGGGCTCCGGTCAGCGGCTCGCCTCCGGAGAGCACCGTGCGCACCCCGCTCGGCAGCGGCTCGCGCAGCAACACCGACAGCGCGGAGGGCACCCCGTTCACCGTGGTCACCTCATCCCTCGCCGGCAGGGTGGGCAGCGACAGCAGGGTGTCGGCGAGGATCACCGTCCCGCCGGCGACCAGCGGCACGAAGAGCTGGGTGATCGACGCGTCGAAGCAGACCGAGGAGCCGGCCAGCATGCCGCTCAGCTCCTCGGCGGAGTACGCCGACGCCTCCCAGCGCAGCAGGTTCAGGGTGTTGCGGTGCTCCACGACCACGCCCTTGGGCGTCCCGGTGGAGCCGGAGGTGTAGATGACGTACGCCGCGTCGCTCGGATCCCCCGCCACGCGGGGCGCCGCGGCGCCCGGCACCACGTCGTCCACGAGGACGGTCTCGGCCCTGGTCCGTACGACCACCCCGCGCAGCCCGGCGGAGGTGAGCACCGCGGCGACGGCCGAGTCCTCCGCCATGAACGTGAGCCGCTCGGCCGGATAGGCGGGGTCGAGCGGCACGTAGGCCGCCCCCGCCTTCCACACCCCCACGAGCGCCGGGACGAGCCACTCGTCGCGCGCCAGGCAAACCCCGACCAGTTGCCCCCGCCCGATCCCCCGCGCGGCCAGGGCATGGGCGACGCCGTCGGCCCTGCGATCCAGCTCCGCGTAGGTGAGCCTGCTGGTGCCCGCCACCACGGCGACGCGATCAGGAACACGTCGGCACCGCGTCTCGATGGCTTCGTGGACGCGGCCCGGGACCGAGTGTTCCGGCTCCCTCGGGTCATCCCCCCGCCCCGCGGTCACCGACGCCCCGTTTCTCACACCAACGGACACTTCGCCCCCTTTTCACACCAATCTCCATTGACAGTGCGAAATCGCTATCTCGTTGTTTGCGGGCAAAAGCGTGCGATATGCGGCTTGAAGATCGCTTGTACTCCGCTTGCGGCTCGATCAAGGCGGCATCGCCGCAAAACACATTGCGTGAGAAGACGGGGACGCGGAACGCTCGCGATGTGAAGATGCATCCCGGTCAGCTGACGGTGTCGCGGGAGACGGTGCGCGCCTTGGTGGACGAGCAGTTCCCGCAGTGGCGGGGCCTGCCCGTCACCGGCGTCGCCGCCCATGGGACGGTCAACGCCATCTTCCGCGTCGGCGATCACTTCACGGCCCGGTTCCCTCTGCAGCCCGGGCCGGTCGACGCGACGCGACGCTGGCTGGAGTCCGAAGCGGAGGCGGCCCGCGAACTGGCGGGCAGCACCCGCTTTCCCACGCCCGAGCCGGTCGCGCTCGGCGAACCCGGCGCGGGATACCCGCTTCCATGGTCGGTGCAGACGTGGCTGCCCGGCGCCGTGGCGGCCGACGAGGACCCGGGCGAGTCGGTCGCGTTCGCCCACGACCTCGCCGATCTCATCACCGACCTGCGCGCGATCGGCACGCGTGGCCGTACGTTCGGCGGCACGGGCCGGGGAGGCGACCTCCGGTCCCACGACGCGTGGATGGAGACCTGCTTCGAGCGCAGTGAGGGACTGCTGGGCGTTCCCCGGCTTCGCCGGATGTGGAAGGACCTCCGTACGCTGCCCCGCGAAGCGGCCGACGTGATGAACCACGGCGATCTCATCCCCGGCAACGTGCTCGTGTCCGAGGGCCGGCTGGCCGGGATTCTCGACGTCGGCGGCTTCGGGCCGGCCGATCCCGCACTCGATCTCGTGAGCGCCTGGCACCTGCTGGAGGCCGGGCCGCGCCGGGTGCTCCGCCTCGATCTCGAGTGCGACGACCTCGAGTGGGAGCGGGGCAGGGCGTGGGCCTTCGTGCAGGCGATGGGGCTCGTCTGGTACTACCGCGAGACCAACCCGGCCATGAGCCGGATGGGCCGGCGCACCCTGGAACGCATCCTGGCGGACGGCGGGCCCGCCTGAGCCCTGCGCCCCGCTCCGGGGCGCAGGGGCTCAGCCGCGGGTGACGTCGACGCCGCCGAAGACGCCGTAGTTGCGGACGCGGAGGACACGGCCGGAAGGGCTCGGCGTTCCCGGCTCCACGTGGCGGCCGCCGAAAAGGCTGAAGCCCTCGACCTCCACCGTGACGTCGGCGGGCACCCGCAGCCGTACGCCGCCCGCGATCGAGATCTTCGTCACCGAGGTGACCGGCGCGATCTCGGCCTCGCTCAGGTCGAGGTCGGCTCCGCCGACGGGAGTGAGGACGACCGTGTCCGCGGGCATCCGCCCCGGCCCCCGGCGCTTGAGGCCGCCGAGGAGGGAGATGCGCCAGTCCGTACGCTGCGATGAAGGCGTGTTCGTCATGACCATCACGGTACGGATCGGCCGATGCGGCGATAAGTGCCGCGCGTCGTGTCCTGACCCGTGACACCCGTCATATCCGCAGCTCAGCCGTCAGAAGAGCGTGCCGGAGAAGGGCGAGGCGTCTGTGTGGAACAGTTCCTCGGCCGTCTCCAGGGCGCCGTCGCTGTGGACGGTCACCCGTCCGGCCCTGGCGTGCTGCCACCAGCGGGAACCGCCCAGGTAGAGGGCGGCCAGGGTCGCGACGTCCACAGACAGATCGGCCCCAGAGAGATCGGCCCGGCCCTCGGTCCTGGCGGCCCCGCCGGCGCTGATCAGGTAGGTCCCGGTGTTGCCGGGCAGCAGGTCGTCGGTGACGGCCAGGACGATCGAGCCGGGGCCCCGATAGTCGCGCCGCGCCAGCGCGGCGGGCACGTCGACGAGGCGCAGCCACGTCTCGTCGCGGACGGAGACGGTGCGGACGGCGCGGTCGTCGGTCAGCAGCAGCGGCAGTGGGTCGTCCGGGGCGGTGAACGGCAGGATGATCCGGTCGACGAGGTCGAGGCCGAGCAACCACCGGATCAGCCCCGCGTACGCGTCCGGTGTGGCGGCGACGAGATCGTCGACGACGATCGCCCGGTCCCGGCTGGTGAACCACTCCGCCGTGTCGGCGGGGTGGTAACGGACGTACCCGTCCTCCGAACCGTCCTCCCCGTGCACGGCGACGTAGGCGGGGCCGGGGTCCGCGGCCTGCCGTTGCTCCTGCTGCCGCCACCAGGAGGCGGGCCGGCCGATCGCCCCGGTCCAGGCGGCGGCGGACTCGTAGATCTGGGCGAGCGTCTTCCAGGAGGACGCGGGGTCGGCCAGCCGGACCCGGCCCCCGGGCGGCACGGTCGCGCGGAGCACGGCCTGCCTGCGGAACACCTCCCGGCGGGCGGCCGACCCCGCGATGCCGTACCCGAAGCGCTCGTAGATGACCGCCTCGGAGGCCCGCAGCGTGGCCGCGATCTCGCCTCTCGCTGCGGCGTCCGCGAGCTGGCGGCGCATCAGCGCGGTCACGATGCCCCTGCGGGTGTGCGTGGGCAGCACGCCCACGTGCGTGACCGCGGCGTGCGGGACCCGCGCGCCGCCCGGCACGACCAGCGTGCTCGCGTAGGAGTCCGCCGTGCCGACGAGCTCGGTCCCGTCGAAGGCGCCGAGGGTGCGGCCGGGTTCGAAGAACTGCGTGACGTCGGTTCCCGCCGGGAGGGGCGGCAGGCCGAGGAGGGCGGTGCGGAACGTCGCCGACGCCGCGAGCAGCTCGTCCTCCCCGCTCAGCACGCGCACGTCGAAAGTCATGTCTTCTCCTTCAGGGGTCAGCGGGCGGCGGGGTCGCGCAGGCGGGTGACGACGTCGACGGCGAACGTCGAGACCACGAAGATGGCGGCGGCGAGGATCGTGGTGCCGATGACGACGGGGAAGTCCCCGCCGACCGCCGCCTCGACGGCGAGCCGTCCGACGCCGTCGAGGCCGAAGATCTGCTCGGTCACGATGGCCCCGCCCATCAACGCGGCCAGCTCCAGCCCGCCGAGCGTGATGATCGGGTTCAGCGCCGCGCTCAGCGCGTGGCCGAAATGCACCCTCCGCTCGGTGACGCCCTTGGCCCGCGCCGTACGGATGTAGTCGGAGCCGAGCACATCGAGCATGTTCGCCCGCACGACGCGCTGGAAGATCCCGATCTCGGCGACGGCGATCGTCAGCCAGGGCAGCGCGAGGTGCCTGGCCCATTCGAAGGGATTCTCGGTGATGCCGACGTAGCCGCTGCTCGGGAACCACCTGATGCCGTACGTCGAGAGCGTGAAGTACAGGAAGTAGGACAGCAGGATCCCGGTCAGGAACGTCGGGACGGACAGGCCCGCGTAGGACAACGCGGACAGGATCCGGTCCACCCAGGAGTCCGGCCTCCTGGCCGCCGCCACGCCGAAGAGGATCGACAGCGTCATCCAGATGACGAGCGCGCCCAGCGCCAGCGACAGCGTCACCGGGATCTTCGACAGGATCAGCTCGGTGACCGGCCGCTGCTGCCGGAACGAGTAGCCGAGGGCGGGCGGCCAGTTGAACAGGCCCATCGGCGCGCCCTGGATGTCCGGCCCCCGGTAGAGGTAGTGCCAGAGCTGCAGATACCACGGCTCGTCGAGGCGCAGCGCCCGGGTGATGCCGTCCAGGGTCTCCTGGGTGGCGTTGCGGGGCGCGAGCACCGCGGCGGGGTTGCGGTAGGCGACCCGGGTCATCGCGAACGTGATGACCAGCACGGCCAGCAGGGTCGCGAGGGCGCGGGCCGCGTGACCCGCGATGTGCCTTCTCATCGCCGGCTACCCCTGGGGATCGAGGACGTTGCGGATGCCGGAGCCGATCGCGTTGAACCCCAGCACGGTGACGAACATGGCGATGCCGGGCCCGAGCAGGAACCACGGCTGCACCTGGTAGAGGGACGACCGCTGGGCCTCCGCGATCATGTTGCCCCAGCTCGCCGTGGGCGCCTGGACGCCGACCCCGAGGAACGACAGGGTCGCCTCGGCGAGGATGTTCACGGGAAGCTGGACGGCCCAGTAGACCGCGACCACCGGAAGCACGTTGGGCAGGATCTCCCGCACGATCAGGCGGCGGCGGCTCACGCCGATCGAGAGCGCCGCCTCCACGAACGGCCGGTTGCGCAGCACGACGACGAGCCCGCGGGTGAGCCGGGCGAAGTAGGTCCAGGCGAACAGCGAGATCACCAGCACGACGAGCAGCACCGGGTCGACGACGGGCTCCCCGTCGCCGCCCCGGTTGAGCGCGACCAGGCTGAGCGCGGTCACGACGAACGGGAACGACAGCGCGACGTCGGTGCCCAGGGACAGCAGCCGGTCGGTCCTGCCCGGGAAGAACCCGGCGACCAGGCCGACGGCCGTGCCGGCGACGAGGGCGAGGGTGGTCGCCGGAATCCCCACCAGCAGGGAGATGCGCGCGCCGTACAGCGTCCGGACCAGCACGTCGCGGCCGTTTCCGTCCGCGCCGAGCAGGAAGTGGGCGCTCGGGCCGATCGGCAGCCCGTTCTCGGCCAGGGCCTCCGACCGGAACTGCTGGTCCGGGCCGTGCCCGGTGAGCGCGGCCGCGACCGGGGCGAGCAGCGCCGCCAGCACGACCACGCCGACCAGGATCAGCCCGGTCCTGGCGGAGCGCTCGGCGAGGATCGCCCGCAGCACCGGGAACCGGCGCACGTCCGCCTCCTCGGCGTACGCCTCCGCGGTGAGCAGATCAGACATGCGCCACCCGCCCCGGGATCGAGTCGAGCAGTTCCCGCGTGTACGGATCCCGGGGGTCGTCGAACACCCGGTGGACCGGGCCCTGCTCCACCACCCGGCCCTGGTTGAGCACGACGACCCGCTCGCACAGGTCGGCGACCACCCCCAGGTCGTGGGAGATGAACAGGAACGACGTCCCGAGCTCCGCGCGCAGCCGCCGGATGAGGGCGACGATCTGCGTCTGCGTGGTGATGTCGAGCGCGGAGACCGGCTCGTCGGCCACGACGACCGAGGGCTCAAGGGCGACGGCGCGGGCGATGGCCACGCGCTGCCGCTGCCCGCCCGACAGCTGCGCCGGGAGCCGGTGCAGCACGGACTGGGGCAGTTCCACCCGCGCGACCAGCGCCTCGACTCTGGCGCGGATCTCGGCGGCCGGTAGATCGGTGTTGACCACGAAGGGCTCGGCGAGCGTGGCGGCGACCGTGCGCCGCGGGTTGAGGCTCCCGTAGGGGTCCTGGAACACGACCTGGACGGCCGGGCGCAGGCTCTTCGGGAGCCGCACGTCACCGGGCGCGTTGTAGACCTCCCCGCGCAGCGACACCGATCCGGCGGTCGGCCTGGCCAGGCCCGCCACGATCCTGCCGATCGTCGACTTCCCCGACCCCGACTCCCCCACCAGCCCGACGATCTCGCGTTCCCGCAGGTCGAACGACACGTCGGTGAGGGCGGTGAACGACTCCTTGCGGCCGGGCCTGCGGTAGCTCATGTGCAGCGCGCTCGCCCGCAGCAGCGGCGCGCTCTCGGCCCGCTGCCCGGACTGCCGCTCGGACTGCTGCCCGGGCTGCTCGGACTCGGGCGGCTCCGGCGACCGTACGAGCGCCCGCCCGTGCCGGGCCGCGCCGAGCAGTGCTTGCGTGTAGGCGTGGCGCGGGGCGGCGTAGAGCTCCGCCGCCGGCGCGGCCTCGACCACCTCGCCGTCGCGCATGACGACGACGTCGTCGGCGATGTCGGACACCACGGCCAGGTCGTGGCTGACGAAGATCAGCGCGGTGCCGTGCGCCTCCTGGAGCCGCCGCAGCAGTCTCAGGATCGACGCCTGCACGGTGACGTCGAGCGCCGTGGTCGGCTCGTCGGCGATGATCAGCTCCGGGTTCAGCGCGATCGCCATGGCGATCATGGCGCGCTGGCGCATGCCCCCGGAGAACTGGTGGGGGTGGTCGTCGATCCGGCGTTCCGGGTCCTTGATGCCCACCTCGCCGAGCAGGTCGAGCACGCGCCGGCGCAGCGCCGCCCGCCCCACCCGCTCGTGGGCCGTGACGGCCTCGCCGATCTGGGCGCCGATGGTCTTGAGCGGGTGCAGGTTGCTCAGCGGGTCCTGGAAGACGAACCCGATGTGCCTGCCTCTGATCGCCCGCAACCGGGCCGGTGACAGCCGGGTGAGGTCCGCGCCGCGGAACAGGGCGCTCCCCCGCACCTCGGCCCGGCTCGGCAGCAGCCCGGTCGCGCCCAGCAGCGAGACGCTCTTGCCGGAGCCCGACTCGCCGACCAGCGCCAGCGTCCTGCCGGGCTCCACGGCGAACGACACGCCGCGGACCGCGGTGGTCGTCCGTCCGCGCCGCCCGAACGTGACGCGCAGATCCTCCACGGAGAACAGGGCCATGACGGCTTCCTAACGTGCCGGGCCGACGGCGATGTTGGTGATGTCGGCCTGGGTCGCCAGCGACGACCAGGTCCAGTTGCGCACCCGGTCGGAGGTGATCGCGACCTTGCGCTTCTCGAACAGCGGGATCCACGGGAGGTCGGCGGAGACCAGCCTGTCGGCCTCGGCCCAGACGGGCCCCGGGTCGTCGGAGGGGAACGCCTTCGCCGCCAGCTTGTTCAGCTCCGGGTTGTCGTAGCAGATGGCGTGGACGTTGCCGGTGCCGCAGGGCGCGGCGTCGGAGTCGAGCCAGCCCCCGAGCAGCATCCGCGTGCTCGGCCCCTGCCAGTCGGGCGCGAAGGACGCGCTCAGGAACACGTCCCAGCGGCTCTTCGGGTCCTGCAGGTACGCGCTGGACTGGGCGGGCGGGACGGGGATGAGGTTCAGCTCGATCCCGGCCCTCGCGAGGTCGGCCTTGAGCGTGACGGCGATCGTCTCGAACTGCGCGTTGACGCGGTAGACGGCGTCGAGCTTGAGCCCGTTCGGATACCCGGCCTCGGCGAGCAACTGCTTGGCCTTCTCGGGGTCGCCGGCGTTGCCCGGCGTCGGGTACGGGTCGAAGTCCTGGTGGCCGAGGATCGTCGAGGTGATGATCTGCCCCAGGGGCCTGGCCGCGATCTTGCCGCCCTGCGCCTGCACGAGGTTGGCCTTGTTCACGGCGTACGCCAGGGCCTGCCGCACCTTGAGCTTGCGCAGCGCCTCGGCGCCGGGCGAGGTCGCCTCCGGGCGGGCGTTGATCGTGATGAAGTTGGCCGCCCCGCTGTCGGAGGAGTGCAGGTAGGGGCTGTTGCTCGCCTGGTACTGCTGGATCGTCGACAGCGGCGGCACATCGAGGTAGAGCGACAGGTCGGCGTCGCCGGATTGGATCTTCTGCACCACCGCGTCCTCGCTGTTGGTGGTGAAGTCCACGACGATCTCGTCGACGTACGCCTTGCGCGCCGGGTCGCCCGCGTGGTCGTAGCCGGGGACCTTCTTCAGCACCAGGCTGCGTCCCGGCTCGTACGAGGCGATCTGGTAGGGCCCGCTGGAGGGGTAGTTCTTGCGGAACTCCAGCGAGTCGCCGACGTACTTGGCGGCAACCTCCTCCGGCAGCGGCGACACGAAGTTCATCGACAGGATGCTGAGGAAGTCGTAGTTCTTCGTGTCCGAGCGCAGCACCAGCGTCTTGTCGTCGGGCGCGGAGACGCCCGGGATGTCGTGGCTGTCGATGAACGCCTTCGATTTGGCCGGGTCTCCCGGGGGCACCTTGGCGAACTTCTCGCAGTAGTCGCGGAAGCCGGAGAAGGCGAGCTGGAAGTAGTTGATGGCGGCGACCTGCTTGTTCGGGTCGCAGAACCGCTTGATCGCGTAGACGAAGTCGCCGGCCACGATCTCGCGGGTGGACGAGCCCGAGTATCTGATGCCGTCGCGCAGGTGGAAGGTGTAGGTCTTGCCGTCCTTGCTCACGTCCCACGACTTGGCCAGGTCGGGCACGAGCGTGGTGTCGTCCTTGATGTCCTTGGCGCTGCCCGGGTAGGTGACGAGCTGGCGGGTGAGCGCGCGGATGATCTCCCAGGAGTCGGTGCTGTACCCGGTGAGGGGGTCGAGCGCGTCGAGGTCGGACTGCAGCGACGCGATGCGCAGCGTGCCGCCGGCGGCGGGGGCTCCGCCGCCCGCCGCGTCACTCGCGCCGCCGCCCGTGCCGCCGTTCGCGCCGGGGTTGTCCGGCGGAACCGGGCCGGCGCAGGCGGCCAGCAGGGCGGCGCACGCGGACGCGGCGAGCAGGGACAGGAGCGGCCGGCGTTCGCGGGGCGTCTTCTTCATGATGGTCGTCTTTCGCACGGAGTTCTTCACGGAGTCGGGCGGGCGGGGTCGTCCGCCGTCGGGGACGCCAGCAGCCCCCGGGACCGGAGCACGGCGCCGGCGCCCTCGGCGAACCAGTACGCCTCCTCCAGGTGGGGCTGGCCGGAGAGGATGAAGTGGTCCAGGCCGAGCGCGTGGTACTCCTCGATGCGCTCGGCGACCTCCTCGTGGCTGCCGACCAGGGCGGTGCCCGCGCCACCGCGCACCAGGCCGTAACCGGCCCACAGGTTCGGATAGACCTCGAGCCTGCCCGGGTCGCCGCCGTGGAGCTCGTACATGCGCCGCTGGCCCACCGACTCGCTGTTCGCGAAGTCCTTCTGCAGCGCGGCGATCCGCTCGGGGGTGATCCTCGACAGCAGCCGGTCGGCCTCCGCCCACGCCTGCGCGGAGGTGTCCCTGCTGATGACGTGCAGCCGGATGCCGAAGCGCAGCTCGCGCCCCTCGGCCGCGGCGAGTTTGCGCATCCGCTCGAGGCGCTCGGCGATCTGGTCGGGCCGTTCGCCCCAGGCGAGGTAGACGTCGGCCTGCCGGGCCGCCACCCGCTCCGCGGCCGGGCTCGCGCCGCCGAAGAAGATCTCCGGACGTCCCCAGGGTCCGGCGTCGACGCGCGCGTCCTCGATCCGGAAGTGCTCGCCGGCAAAGCTGAACGTCTCTCCCGGCGGCAGGCCGGTGACTCCGCGCAGCACCGCGAGGAACTCGTCGGTGCGGGCGTAGCGCTGGTCGTGGTCCAGCTGGTCGCCGAAACGCCGCTGCTCGGCGGAGTCCCCGCCGGTCACGACGTTGAGCAGCAGGCGGCCGCCGGAGACCCGCTGGAACGTGGCGGCCTGGTGCGCGGCGAGGGTGGGTGAGACCAGCCCGGGGCGGAACGCGACCAGGAACTTCAGCCGTTTCGTCACCTGGGTCAGCGCGGCCGTGGTGATCCACGCATCCTCGCACCACAGGCCGGTGGGGGTGAGCACGGCCTCGTAGCCGAGTTGCTCCGCCGACCGGGCGATCTGGCCGAGGTAGTCGACGCTCGGTGCCCGGAAGCCGTCGGCGACGGCGCCGAGCGTCTTCTCCGAGCGGTCACCCGAGCCGACGATGTCGCGGTTGTCGCCGTTGGTGGGCAGATACCAGTGGATCCGGAGAGTCATGCCGGCACCTCCACGCGTCGGAAGGCGGCGCCGGGGTGGTCGTCGCCGAGCCTGCGCCTGCCGGCGCCCTGAAGTTTCTCCCGGAAGACCCCGGGTGGGTACGTCTCCCGCACCAGGCCCCTGCGGCGCAGCTCGGGGACGACGTACTCGATGAAGTCCTCGAACGTGCCGGGGCTGACGGCGTAGCCGAGGTTGTACCCGTCGACACCGGCCTCGTCGGCGAACGACTCGAGCCGGTCGGCCACCGTGCGCGGCCCGCCCACGATCTTGGGGTGGATGCCGCCGACGCCGATGTATTCGGCGATGTCCCTCAGCGTCCACCTGCGGTCGGCGTCGATGCCGGTGAGCGTGGCCAAGGCCGAGCGCCCGGCGTCGGTCTCGATGTACTCCAGCGGATGGTCCAGGTCGTAGCGCGACCAGTCGACCCCGGTCCAGGCGGAGAACAGGGCCAGCGCGGCCTCGACGCTGGTGTAGGAGAGGTAGTCCTCGTACTTGCGCTGCGCCGACTCGTCGTCCGGGCCGGTGACGACGGTCACCGACGTGATGAACTTGACGGACTCGGGGCGGCGCCCGAGCGCGGCGGCGCGCTCCTTGATGTCGCTGACCGCCCGGCGGATCGACGCCGCGTTCGTCCCGCCGAGGAAGACCACCTCGGCGTTGCGCGCGGCGAACTCCCGGCCCCGGGGAGACGTCCCGGCCTGGAAGATGACCGGGGTCCGTTGCGGGGACGGCTCGGACAGGTGTGGGCCGGGCACGGTGTAGTAGCGCCCCTTGTGCCCGATGGGATGCACCTTGGCCGGGTCGGTGTAGACGCCGCGCTCGCGGTCGCGGACGACCGCGTCGTCCTCCCACGACCCCTCCCACAGCTTGTAGGTGACGTCGAGGAACTCCTGCGCGCGGTCGTACCGCTCGTCGTGCGCGATCTGCCGGTCGAGGCCGAGGTTGCGCGCGGCGCTGTCCAGCACCGAGGTGACCACGTTCCAGGCGATGCGTCCCTCGGTGAGGTGGTCGAGGGTGGTGAACTTGCGCGCCAGCAGGTACGGCTGCTCGTACGTCGTCGAGACGGTGATGCCGAAGCCGAGGTGCCGGGTCGCCGCCGCCATCGCCGACACCAGCAGCAGCGGGTCGTTCACCGGCGACTGCGCCGCGTTGCGCAGCGACGCGTCGGGCGTGCCGCCGAAGACGTCGAGGTGGCCGAGGGCGTCGGCGAGGAACAGCGCGTCGAACCCGCCCGACTCCAGGAGCCTGGCGAGGTCGGTCCAGTACGACAGCGTGGTGTATTCGCTCGCCCGGTCGCTCGGATGCCGCCACAGCCCGGCGGACACGTGACCCACCACGGTCATGGCGAAGCCGTTGAGGATGAGGCGCTTGGGATACTGACTCATTTCCGTTCCGCGCCTTCAGGAGTAGTAGGTCGGCTCGGGCGACCGGCCGTTGAGGGCGAAGTGACCGATCTCCAGCAGCTTGTAGTGCGCGGGGTCGTGCAGCGTGTGCGTCCGTACGTTGCGCCAGTGGCGGTCCAGCCCGTACGCGCGGGCGGTCGAGCGGGCCCCGGTCAGCTCGAAGATCCGCGAGGTGACCTCGAGCGCCACCTCGGTCGAGTGGACCTTGGACTGGTAGGCGGCCACGGCCGCCCGGCCGCGCTCCTCCTCGGTGAGGTCGCCGCCGCGGTCGATCGCCGCCTGGAGCAACTCCCCCGCCTTGTCGGCGAGCGCCACCGCCGACTCGGCCAGGACCCACAGCCGGCCGTACCGCTCGACCACGAGGGGATCCTCGGTCGCCGCGGCGGCGCCGGAGGTGAGCCACGGCCGGGACCTGGTCCGGGTGTACTCCAACGCCTCCTGCAGGGCGCCGAGAGCCGCGCCGAGGTAGAGGTTGCCGTAGGCGAGCTGCCCCTGCGGGACCTGGAGCGTCTCCTGGGGCGTCGCAGGGGTGTCCGGGTGCGTGTAGCCGAGCAGGTCGCCGGCCGTCACGCGGACGTCGCGGAGGGTCGTGCCGCCGCTGACCGTCAGCCGCTGGCCGAAGTTGTCCCAGTCGCCGTGGAACTCGATGCCCTCGGCCGGCGAGCGGACCGCGAACTGGCCGACGAGCCCCGACACGTCCACGCCGCCGACCACCGCGCCCTCACCGAACCGCACCCAGACGATCAGCGTGTCCGCCACCGCCGCGCCGCTGGTGAACGGCTTGGAACCGGTCAGCAGGAAGCCGTCGCCGTCCGGCGTGGCCACGACCAGCGGCTCGTACGCGGCCTGGGCGACGGCCGCCACGAACCAGCCCTCCTCGACGATGCCCTTCGCCCACCGCTCGGCGAGCGCGCGCCCGCCGCCGAGCCCGGCCCGACTGCCCAGGAAGTGGAAGGCCGCGAGCTGGGCGATCGAGGTGTCGGCCGTGGCGAGGACGCGCACGATCCTGAGGACCTCCTCGTACGTCGCGCCGCCTCCGCCCAGCTCCTCGGGGAGGTGGACGGCGAGCAGGCCGGACCTGCGCAGCAGGTCGACCTCGGCGACGGGGTCGGCGCCGACGATGTCGCGCTCGGCGGCGTCGGCGCGCAGCCGGTCGGCCGTCTTGAGGGCCGCCTCGCGCCATTCCTCGAAGCGGCCCGAGCCGGAACGCGGGCGTATCTGGTCGATGAGACTCATGGGATTCCTTGCGGTCGTGCGTGGGGAGGCAGGGCGCCCGTGCCGTACGCGGAGAGCCGGCGCGCTTCGGGGGCACGGTGCAGGTGAAGGCGCGGGGTCAGAGCGCGATCACGGCGCTCGCGCGGGGACGAGCGGCCGGGCGGTCTCGCACCGCGGCAGAAGACAGGGGCAACAGGTGCGGGCAGCCGTCGAGGGACGGGCGGTGCCACGAGGGGGCGTAGGGAACGCGCCGCCGGGCGCCGTCGCCCGGCGGGGGCGGGAGAGGTCAGGACTGGCGACAGAGGCTGGCGGCGAGCCGAGCGAGGTCGACGTAGTGCCGCACAATCGAGACTTTCCCTACAGACATAGTAGGAAATTAGCAGAATCCGGCATTCGGCGCAAGAGACCTTGTGGTCAGTCGTGCGGGACGAAACTGCCGAAGCGGCCCTGGTGATACAGCAGCGGACCGTCGGCGCCGTGCACCGTCGCCTCGACGACCAGGCCCACCACCAGCACGTGGTCGCCGATGTCGGTCGCCGAGTGGGGCCGGCAGATCAGGTGCGCCGACGCGTCCGCGAGCAGGGGCGCCCCGAACGCGCCGGGACGCCACCGGGTGGGCGGGGCGAACCGGTCGGCGCCCTTGCGCGCGAACCTGGCCGCCAGCTCGCCCTGGTCGCCGGCCAGCACGTTCACCGCGAAGTGGTCGGCCGGCCGCATCGACGGCCAGGTGCTGGAGCCCTGGTCCACGTAGAAGGAGACCAGCGGCGGCGCGAGGCTGACCGAGGAGAACGACGTCGCCGTCAGCCCCGCCGGGACCCCCTCGTTCTGCGCCGTGATGACCACCACCCCGGCCGCGTGCGCCGCCAGCGCCCGCCGGAACAGCCCGCCGTCCACCGCCGGGCCCCGCAACGTCTCGGTCATGGGTCCGCCTTTCCCGCGGCCGCGTGGCCGCGTGTGCCTGACTCGTCTGTGAATCTCATCGGGAGCACCGCGTCGAGCAGCGCCCTGGTCACCGGGTGACGGCCCGCGGCGGACAGCTCCCCGGCGCGGAAGGTCTCGAGGAGGACTCCCTGCTCCAGGACCCCGACGCGGTCGCACAGGAACTCGACGACCGCCAGGTTGTGGCCGATGAACAGGTAGGTGAGATCGAGCTCTTCCCTCAGGTCCAGCAGCAGGTTGAGGATGTTCGCCTGCGTGGACACGTCCAGCGCCGACGTCGGCTCGTCGAGGATCAGCAGGTCCGGCTCCAGCGCGAGCGCGCGGGCGATGCCGATCCGCTGCCGCTGCCCGCCGGACAGCTCGTGCGGATACCGGTGCAGATAGGAGGACGGGAGCCCGACGAGGTCGAGCGCCTCGGCCGCCCTGGCCCGGCCCGCTGCGCGCGAGGCGGCCTTGCCGAACCGCAGGAGCGGACGGCTGATCTGTTCGCCGACGGGCACCCGGGGGTTCAGGGAGCTCGTCGCGTCCTGGAACACGAACTGGAACCGCGGCCGCAGCCGCCGCAGCTCCGCCTTCGGCAGCCGCGCGATGTCCCGGCCGTCGAAGACGATCTCACCCGCGTCCGCCCGCAGCAGGCCGCCGATCAACCGCGACAGCGTCGACTTGCCGGAGCCGGACTCCCCGATAAGACCGAAGACCTCGCCCCGTTCGATGTGCAGCGACACGTCGCCGACGGCCCTGAAGCGCCGCTTGCGCTGCCCGGTGCCCAGGCCGCCGACCACGAACTCCTTGCTCACGTTCCGCAGGGTCACCAGCGGGGGCCGGGCGTCCCGGTCATCGTCGCGGGGCCCGGCGGCCGTGACCGCCGTGCCGTCTCCGCCGTCCGCGCTCGCCGGGCTGCGGTCCCCGCCAGCGGGGCCGAGGCGGCGGGGCAGGCCGCGCTCGGCCAGCCGGAACCGTGCCCCGATCTCCGGGACCGCCCGGATCAGCGACCGGGTGTAGGCGTCGGCCGGCGCGGTGAGCACGCGGTCGCGCCGGTCCTGCTCGACGATCCGGCCGTCCTTCATCACCGCGACCCGGTCGGCGGCGTACGAGACCACCCCGAAGTCGTGGGTGATGAGCAGCAGCGAGCCTCCCGTCTCTTCGGACACGCTCCTGAGCAGGTCGAGGATCTGCTTCTGCACGACCGCGTCGAGCGCGGTGGTCGGCTCGTCCGCGATCAGCAGGGCCGGGCCGGACAGGCTCGCGAGCGCGATCATCACGCGCTGCCGCATTCCCCCGCTGAGCTCGTGGGGGTAGGCGGACAGCACCCGGGCCGCGTCGTCGATCCCCACGTTGCGCAGCCACGTCTCGGCGATCTCGTGCCGCTCCCGCTTCGTCGCGGCCGGGCGGTGCAGCCCGATGATCTCCTTGAGCTGGTTGCCGATCCGGAACGACGGGTCGAGGGAGGCCAAGGGGTTCTGGAAGACCATGCCGATCTTCGAACCGCGGAACCTGGTGACCGACGACCGGGTGGCGGTGAGCACCTCCTCGCCGTGGAGGGAGATCGAGCCCGACGTCACCACGGCGTCGTCCGGCAGCAGGCCCAGGATCGCCGAGGCCGTCAGGCTCTTCCCGGCGCCGGACTCACCGACGATCGCGAACGTCTCGCCGGGCCGGACGTCGAAGGTGACCTCGTCCACCACACGCTCGGCCGCCGGTCCGCGCCCGAACTCGACCGACAGCTCCCGCACGCTCAGCAGTGCGCCGGTCATCGTCCCGCCCTCCTTCGTCGGGGGTCGAAGACGTCGCGCAGGCCGTCCCCGAGCCAGTTGAAGGCCAGGGCCACGACGAGGACCACGAGCCCCGGCAGCAGCGCGGGATACACGTTCCCGCTGATGATGACCTTGGCGCCCTCGGAGATCATCCGGCCCCAGTCCGCCGTCGGCGGCTGCACGCCGATGCCCAGCGCGCTGAGGCTGGAGGAGAAAACGATCATCCCGCCGACGAGGCCGGTGCCGTACACCACGATCTGGGCGAGCACGTTCGGCAGCACCTCGCGGAAGAGGATCGAGAAGAACCCCGCACCGAGCGACCTCGCGGCCTCGACGTACTCGCGGCCGCGCTGGAGCTTCACCTCCGCGAAGACCACCCGGGCGACGTACGGGACGGCGGAGAACACGATCGACAGGACGACCACGGGCGTGCCGGGACCGAGGATCACCGCGAGGACCAGCGCGATGATGATCACCGGGAAGGCGAACATGACGTCCACCGTCCGCATGATCAGCCCGGCGGCCCGGTCGCCGGAGAAGCCGGCGACGAGTGCGAGCACGCTGCCGGCGACGGTCGACGACAGCGACGCCGCGAGCGCGACGACCAGCGAGGTGCGCCCTCCCCAGATCAGCCGGCTGAGGATGTCGCGGCCCAGCTCGTCGGTGCCCAGGAGATGCCCCGGCGCGCCGACCCCCAGGTATTTGACGCCGCCGTCCGCCAGGTCGGGGTCGTACGGCGCCAGCACGGGGGCGAGCAGGCCGACGAGGACGAAGCCGGCGATGACCAGCAGCGCGAGCGTCACCTGCGCGTTCACGCGCAGCCGGGAGCGTCGCCGGCGCGGCGCCGTCCCCTTGAGCGGGTTCGGCGACCGGGTGACGGGAGTTGCGGTGAGAACCACTGCCGGACTACCTCCTCAGCCGTGGGTTGAGAGCGTCCACCGTGATGTCGGTGAGCAGGTTGACCAGGAGATAGCAGAGCGCCACGAGGATCACGCCGCCCTGGATGAGCGGGTAGTCCTTCCCGTTGACCGCGTTCACGAGCTGGGTGCCGATGCCGGGCCAGTTGAACACGCTCTCCACGAAGATCACGCCCGTGATCAGGGTGCCGATCTCCAGGCCGATGATGTTCACCACGGCCGGGAGGATGTTGCGCCCGATGTGCTTGGCGACGAGCCGCCGGCGCGGCACCCCCTGCGAGGCGAACGTGCGGACGTAGTCGCTCTGCGACTCCTGGATGATGCCGAGCCGGGTGAACCTGGCGAGCACGAGTGTCGAGATCAACGCGGCCGACAGGCCCGGCAGCACCAGATGGGCCAGCAGGTCGCCGAAGCCGCCGCCGTTTCTCGACTCCATGCCGCTCGCCGGGAGCCAGCCCAGCCGCAGGGAGAAGATCCAGATGAGGATCAGCCCGAACCAGTAGACCGACAGGTTGCTGCCGGTCTGGACGAACAGCATCGCGAAGCGGTCCAGGAACCCGCGGTGGTTGGTCCCGGCGACCACGCCGATGACCACGCCCAGGACGGCGCAGATCACGACGCCGGCCGCGGTCAGGATCAGGGTGTTGGCGAAATTCGGCAGGAGGATGTCGAAGACCGGCTGGTTCTGCACGATCGACATCCCGCCGCCCGCCGTGAACAGGTCCTTCACCCACTTCACGTACTGCTGCCACAGGGGGAGGGTGAGGCCGTACGACGCGCGGATGGCCTCGACCTGCTCCGGTGTGTGGTCCCGCGCGAACTGCGCCTCGATGGGGTCCCCGGGTGTCAGCCGGCCGACCAGGAAGGTCAGGGCCGACACCACGAGGAGCACCGGGACGATGTTCAGCGATCGCCACAGGATGTGCTTGACGGTTCCCATCGCCGTGATCGGGCCTCAGCCGGCCAGCCAGACCTTGGTCAGGTCATACCAGTTGGTGGCCGCGTACACGAATCCCCGCACGTTCGGGCCAAGGGCGTAGTACCTGGTCAGCGACACCGCCGGAATGGCGATCGCGCCTTCGCGTGCCTTCTTGTCGGCCTCCTTCCACAGCTCGATCCGCTTGTCCTGGTCCGTGGCGTACCGCGCCTTGTCCAGGGCCTTGGTGATCTCGGGGAAGTCCGCCGGGACGAGGCCCTTGACCGCGATGTTCGTGTAGTAGACCTGGTAGAGCCATTCGGCGTAGCTGCCGCCGTACTCGTCGATGCTCAGGCCGTCGTCCGGCTCCGGCTTGCCGAACGCGCGGGCGACGTAGCTCGGGCGGTCGAGGGTGACGACCTTGACGTTCACCCCGATGCCCTTGAGCCGGCTCTGCAGCCACTCGGCCAGGTTCTGATTGGCGACGTCGGCGACGATGGTGAAGCTCAGCCCGCCCTCGCCGTAGCCGGCCTCCTTCAGCAGGGCCTTGGCCGCCTCGGGGTCGTAGTCGAAGTCGCGCGCGTCCGGGTCGTAGGCCTCATTGCCCGGCGGCTCCAGGGAGTGCAGCGGGATCGCGTTGCCGTTGTACACCTCCTTCGCGAGCCGGTCGCGGTCGATGCCCTGGATGACCGCCTGCCGTACGCGCTTGTCCTGGAAGGCCTTGTTCTTGAAGTTGAAGGTGAAGTAGAGGAAGGCCGCGCCGTGCCCCTCCGGCACCTGGAAGCCCCGGGACTCCAGCGTGCTCACGTCCTCGGGCTGGACGTAGCTGATGATGTCGGCCTCGCCGCTGAGCAGCGTCGCCAGCCGTGTCTGGTTGTTCGGGATGACGCGGAAGACGAGCTCGTCCAGGTAGGGCTTGGGGCCCCAGTAGTTCGGGTTCCTCTTCAGCACGATCCGGTCCCCGATCGTCCGGGAGACGAACGTGTACGGCCCGGTGCCGCTGGGATGGTCGGCGAATCCGTCGTTGCCGTACTTCTCCCAGGTCGCCGGATTGCCGATGGTGAGGGTGCTCATCGACTGGGCGAGGATCCTCGGGAACCCGAGGAAGGGCTTGGAGAACTCGAACTCGTAGGTGTGGTCGTCGACGACCCGGCCCTTCACGAGGTCGCCGAACCAGGCCGCGAGCCTGGCCGCGCTGGTCTTGTCGTAGAACTCGTACGCGGGGTCGGAGATCCGGCGGACGTTCTTGTCCACGGACTCCGCGGTGAAGTCAGAGCCGTCGTGGAACTTCACGCCGCCGCGCAGGGTGAAGGTCCACTTCTTGCCGCCGTCGGACGCCTTCCAGTCCGTGGCGAGGGCCGGGAGGAGCTTCGTCGGCCCCTTCGGGTCGGACAGGTCCTCCTTGACCAGGCCCTCGAAGACGTTGCTCGATACCCGGTAGGTCTCCCAGTAGCCCTGCCGGTGCGGGTCGAGGGCGAGAGGTTCGAGATACAGGCCGCTCACGAGCGTGCCGCCCGCCTTGGGCGTCCCGCTCCCCTGCGGCCCTCCGGCGGCGGTTCCGCCGTTCGCGCCGCCGCCGCAGGCCGCCAGAGCCAGGGCGGTCAGGAGCGCGACCGCGCCCACGACCGCCGACCGGGCGTGCTTGACGAATTTCATGACGTTCCTTTCGAGCACCGGCTAGAGCGCGGGCTGAGGCGCGGACTGGGGCTCCGGGGCCGGGAAGACCGGGCGGGCTCCGGCGAGAAGACGGGCGGGCTCCGGCAGAGCCAAACGGTCGCGCAGCGTCGGCCCCTCCGATGCGCGTACGGCACCCAGGGCCGCGAGGCGGGGGACGATCTCGCCGACGATCTCTGCGACGCCCACGCCCGCGTCCGGCCGCAGGAGGATGCCGTCCACTCCCGGGCGGGCGGCCACCGACCCGGCCCGCGCGACGACGTCGGCGGCGCGCCCGCGGGTGACGGCCACCTGGACGAACAGCAGCGGACGACGGCCGTCGGCGGCGAACCGCGACGACGGGGCCGCGTCGAGCGCGGCGACGGCCTGCCCGAGCAGGATCGGATCGGCGTCGGCGAGCACGACCAGGTCGGCCACCTCCCCCGCCGCCGCCACCTCGGGAACGGAGTCCGCGTACCAGGCCAGGACGGGAGAGCCCTGCGCGGTGGACGGCACGGTGAGCGGCCCGGCGACGTCGAACACCCCTCGGTGGTCGACGTGCACGATCTGCTCGGCCCGCGCGAAGATCCGGCTCTCGCGGTCGGCGACGATCGACTCCTGCGGCCAGCTCTGCCAGAGCTTCTGTACGGCCACGGCCACGTCGCGGGTGGTGCCGACGCCCAGGGGCGCCCCCTCGGTCAGCCCGGCGCCGCCCCACGCCGTGTCCCCCGGCGCGTAGCCGTCGCGGACGCCGAGGATCAGGCCGGACCTGCCTCCGGACAGGTGGTCGAGGGAGGCGACCCGGCGCGCCAGGTTGTACGGGTGGTCGCGGTGCGGGGCGGCCGCCGCCAGGAACGCCGTTCCCGGCGCGTGCGCGGCCAGGAACGCGGCGGCGACCGTGGGCTCCACGGTCACGCCGTCGGGCGCCGAGCCGTCGATCCTGTCGATGCCCGCGGCGACGAACGCCGCCCCCGTGCCGTCGAGCGGGGAGGCCTGCCGGGGATCCGCGATCAGCGCGGCCAGGTGGTCTCCCCCGAGCCCGATGGCCAGGTAGGCGGAGGTTTCTGTGGTGGTGCTGTCACCCATGTGGGGTCTCTCTGGTGATGTGCCGATGTGGTCGAGTGCCGGCATGTGGTCGTGAGCCGGCAGGGCTCAGGCCGAGGCGGCCCGGAAATGCCCGCGGAGAGTGTCGGTCGTGTATTCGTGCCGGAAGAGGCCGCGCTTGCGCAGGAGCGGGACGACCTCGTCGGCGATCACTTCGAGGCCGTCGATGAGGACGTCGGGCTGGAGGTTGAACCCGTCGACCGCGCCCGACCGATACCAGTCCTCGATGTGGTCCACGAGCTGCTCGGGGGTGCCGACGAACCCGCTGTGCCCCGACCCGGTGTACCTGGTCTGCCGCAGGTACTCGCGTACGGTCGGATCGGTCCTGCGGATCTGCTCGTAGATGGACTGCCGGAAGCCGATGCTGCCTCCCGAGGAGGCGGGATCGACGATCGCGGCGAGGACCTCTTCGGGGAACTTCGCGTCGAGGTCGAGCCGCGAGACGTCGTATCCGATCGCCTGTGAGAGCCACTGGACGGAGTAGGACGCCGGGCCGAGGTCGTGGAGCTCGTCGCTGCGGCGCCTGGCCTCCTCCTCCGTGCTGCCGAGGCTGAGCAGGAGGCCGGGCAGGATCTTGACGGAGTCGGGCGAGCGGCCGGCGTCGGCGGCGTACCGCTTCACCTCGCGGTAGTGCGTGATCGCCCCCTCCTTGGTGAGCTCGGCGGCGAACACCCCTTCGGCCCGCCTGCCGGCGAGCGCCCGCCCCTTGGGCGAGCCGCCGGCCTGGAGCAGCACCGGGTGGCCCTGCTTGGAGGGAGGCACCCGGAGCCGCCCCTCGAGGTCGAAGAACTCGCCGTGGTGGCGCACCTCCTCGCCGGTCCGCGCCGACTCCCACAGCGCGAGGACGAGGTCGACGAACTCCGCCGCCCGGTCGTACCTGTCGTCCCGCGCGGGGATCTCCGGGAGGCCGAAGTTGCGGGCGGCCGACGCGTCGCGCGTCGTGACGATGTTCCATCCGGCCCGCCCGCCGGACAGGTAGTCGAGGGACAGCAGGCGCTGGGCCAGGTCGAAGGGATCGTTCAGGGTGGTCGAGGCGGTGGCGATCAGGCCGACGCGCTCGGTCGCCGCGGCGACGTGACTCCAGTTGACCGTGGGCTCCAGGCGGCCGGCGTTGGCGTCGTAGGACGGGTTCCCGAGCGCCGGCGCGTCGGCCAGGAAGACGGCGTCCAGGGTGGCCCGCTCGGCCACCCGGCCGATCGTGTTCCAGTAGTCGGCGTCGACGAAGGAGCCCTTGTGGAGGAGGTCTGACTGCCACGCGGCCGGCAGGTAGCCCAGCACCAGGACGTTGACCCCGAGGATGACGTGACCCGTGCGTACGTCGGACATCGATGAACCTCTCGTCTACTCGCTCTGACCGGCGGAGATCGCGTAGACCTTGGCGGGGTCGGCGTCGTTCACGTGCCAGTCGCCCAGGATGCGTTCCTTGTAGACGCGCGGGTTGTGCGAGGCGAGGGTGCGGGCGTTGCGCCAGTGCCGGTCGAGCAGCAGGTCCTCGGAGACACCGGAGGAGCCCAGGGCGTCGAACACGATGGTCGTGGCCCGCAGCGCCGCCTCGATGATCACCAGTTGGGCGCGCGTGGTGGCGACGTGCCCGTCGAGAAGCGCCCGCTTCACCGCCTCCTCGTCGCCCGCGATGCGGGCGTGGGCGATCTCGTCCAGCGTGGCGGTCGAGGCTGACAGCGCGGCCTGCGCGCCGAACGCGTCGGCGGACACCTTGCCGACGACCTGCAGCAACTGGGGGTCGTCGCCGGCGCTCTGGGCGAGACCGTGCCCGTAGTTGCGCTTGCGGGCCTTCAGCGCCGCGATGCCGTCGCGCAGCGTCGCCTGCGTGATGCCGGCGAGGATCGCCAGCAGCGCGGTCTGGTAGAAGAGCCCCTGGTAGGCGAAGCGGTCGGTGGCGGGGAAGATGTGGTCGCCCTCCACCCGGGCCCGCGAGTAGTTCGCGCTGCCGCTCGCGGTGGTCTTCTGGCCGAACCCCCTCCAGTCGTCCACCAGGCTCACGCCCGGCTGGTCCGCCTTCACCAGCGCCGTGGTGGGCACCCCGTCGGGGTTGACGGCGAGCACGTCCAGCCAGTCGGCGTACAGGCTGCCGGTGGCGTAGTACTTCGCCCCGGTCAGGAGCCAGTGGTCGCCCTCGGGGACGAGCTTCGTCTGGATGTTGGCGTACGTCCCGTTGTTGGCCTCGGTCCAGCCGCCGCCGACGAACTCGCCGTCGAGGAACCTCTCGATCCAGGCGTCCGTCGCCGCCGAACGCGGGGCGTTCAGCCGGTCCTCCACGAACGCCAGGTGGTTGCGCCACACATGGGCGACGTTCGGGTCGGCGGCGCCGAGCTCACGCAGCAGGTCGAAGGTCTGCCACAGCGACGCGCCGAACCCGCCCAGTTCCCGGGGGATGCGGACGGCGCCGAAACGCGCGTCGATCAGCCATCTGACCTGCTCGTAGGGGAAGACCCGCCCCTTCTCGCGGTCCAGGTTGCCTTCGGCGATCTTCTCGAAGACCGGGCGGAACCGCTCGCGCAGCTCCTCGATGTCCGCGGTCGCATGCCGAAGCGAAGACGTAGAACCAGACATGTGCCATCTTTCGTGTCGGAGGCCGGGCAGCCGTGTACGGCCCGGGCCTCTCCGGTGTCACGGAGTAGTGGTCGCCCCGGTCAGGCGGAAGCCGCAGGGCAGGGCGGAACAACCGAGGCCGGCCCGGCGGCGTCCGGACGTCGCCGTGCGGACGTGTCGGCGGGCGCGAAGCCTCGTACGGGATGGGGAAGGGCGCCGGGAGCCGGATGGGGACCGGCCCGGCCGGGACATGCGGCTGCCGGACGCCGCGGTGGTGTGTGGTGCGGTGATGCGACGGCCGTCAGCGACAGCGGTTGCTGGTCACGCGCATGTAGTCGACCACGCGGCGGACAGTCAGGGCGACAGATCCGGACATATCCTTAATTTCCTACATGCATTGTCGGTTTAGCAACCATGTCTCGCGTATCGAGACGATCTCGACGTCGGCGGCCTCGATGCCGCCGGAATGCGAAAGCGGGGCACGCCGGAATGCGAAAGGCCGGCGTGCCCCGCACGGGCACGCCGGCCGCTTCCGCTCGCGCGGGCACGATCTCCTACCTGCTGCGGCCCTCCCCGGGCGCCGTCTCGGCGCCGGTGCGGTCGGAGCCGACGAGCTCGGGGCCGAGCTGCGCGGCCCGCTCGCGCACCTGCGGGATGATCTCCCGGGCGAAGAACTCCTGCTCACGCACGCTCGGCAGGGCGAGCAGCAGGGAGGTGAAGCCCGCCGCGACGATGCCGGTGAGCTGGTCCACCACCGCGGAGACGCCGCCGGTGACGAACTCCGGGGTCGGCGGCCTGGAGGGATCGACGAGGACCCGGACGTTGCAGG
Organism: Microbispora siamensis; assembly: GCF_016863095.1. Classification (GTDB taxonomy): domain Bacteria; phylum Actinomycetota; class Actinomycetes; order Streptosporangiales; family Streptosporangiaceae; genus Microbispora; species Microbispora siamensis. The sequence continues at coordinate 205,280 of NZ_BOOF01000018.1, forward strand.
CGCACGTGATCGAGTCGGGGTCGCGCCCGGCGTCCCGCGCCGCCCGGCGTACGGCGCGGCGCATGGCGACGGCCTGGGCCAGGGAGATCCGCCCGAGCGAGGGCAGCCATCCGTCGGCCAGCTCCCCGGTGAGCGCCAGCGAGCGCGGGCCGTAGGAGCCGAGCCAGATCGGGATGGGCCGCCGGGCGGCCGGGGCGATGACCGCGTCCCGGACCGTGTAGTGGTCGCCGTCGAACGAGACCGGCTCCCCCGTCCACAGCCCGCGGATGATCCCGATCGCCTCGCGCAACGCCGCGACCTTCTGTCCCGGGCTGCGCCCGGCGAGCCCGAACGCGGCGAACTCGTGGTCGAAGCCGCCGCCTCCGAGGCCGAGAACCAGCCGCCCGCCCGACAGCCGGTCGACCGTCTCGGCGGTCTTTGCCACGACGGGGGGCTCGCGGTAGGGCAGCCCGAGCACGTTGGTGCCGACCTCGATGGTCCTGGTGCGGGCGGCGATCCAGGACAGCGCGGTCAGCGGCTCCAGGCTGGGACGGCCGCCGTGCAGGTGGTCGCTCAAGGTGAACAGGTCGTAGCCCAGCTCGTCGGCGCTCTGCGCGAGGTCGAGCGTCTGGCCTGCCGACAGGCCGCCGACGGCCCCTCCCGCGCCGAAGCGCAGCCGGTTGTGCGCACTCATGCCCGTGCCTCCTCCTGGGCGTGGGGAACAGGGGGAAGGGCCCGCCGTACGGCCAGGGGCGACACCGCCACGCCCGCGACCGCCGCCACCGCACCCAGCCAGAACAGCAGGGAGAAGGCGGAGTCGGGCACGGCGGTGCGGCCGGAGGTGGTGGACGCGATCACGGCGGCGGCGAGCTGACTGCCGATGACACTTCCCACGGTGCGGGCGATGTTGTTGATGCCGTTGGCGGTCCCGGTCCGGGCCAGCGGCACGATGTCGGCGATCAGCTTGGGCAGCGCCCCCATGACGAGCCCGGAGCCCGCCCCCACGACCGCGTAGAACACCAGGTGCTGCCAGTACGAGGCGTGGCCGAGCGCCAGCAGCGCCGCCCCCACGGCGAACAGCGCGAACCCGCACGCCAGCGGCCCTCGCGAACCCAGGGACGCCGAGATGCGGCCGACGGCCGCACCGGCCGGGACGATGGCCAGCATGCCCGGGAGCATCAGGAGACCGGCCACGGTGACCGATGCGCCGAAGCCGGCGCCGTCCGCCCCGGGCTTCTGCTGGGCGAACAGGGGCATCCCCAGATAGAAGAAGTACGACCCGGCGCCGAACAGCAGGGCGGCGGCGTGCGTGGCCAGCATCGGCCGGTCGGTCAGCTCGCCGACGTCGATGAGCGCGTGGGCCCTGCCGCGTTCCACCAGGACGAGCACGGCCGCCAGCAGCACGCCGAGGACGAACAGGCCGAGCACCGGCGCCGAGGTCCAGCCCCACGAGGGGCCCTGCGTGAGCGCGAGCAGCACCGCGACGAGGCCGAGGCCCAGCAGCACGGCTCCGAGCACGTCGAGCCTGCCCGAGGTGTCGTGGTGGCGGGCGGGCACGTACCGCCAGACCATCGCGAGGCTGAGCGACGCGAGCAGCGCGCCGACGACGAACAGATACCGCCAGGACAGGTGGTCGGCGAGCAGCCCGCCGACGACCAGGCCGGCCCCGCCGCCCGCTCCGACGATGCCGGAGACCAGCCCCATCGCGAACGGCAGGCGTTCCCGCGGCAGCGCCTCGCGGAGGATCGCCATGGACAGCGGGACCACCGCCAGCGCCGCGCCCTGGACGACGCGGGCGGCGATGAGCTGGCCGATGTTCTGGGCCGCCGCCGCACCGGCCATGCCCACCGCGTACGCGACGAGCACGCCCATCATCACCCGACGCCTGCCGTGCATGTCCCCGAGCCGGCCCAGGAGCGGGGTCAGCACCGCGCTGGAGAGCAGGAAGGCGCTGAGGATCCAGGCCGACCAGGCGGGCGTGGTCCGCAGTTCCCTGGTGAGCAGGCCCAGGGCGGGGACCACCACAGTCTGCATCAGGGCATAGCCGAAAACCGCGGTGCCGAGCGCGACCAGCAGACCGGTGCCTCTCGCGGCGGGGCTCGTCGTGTCACCTGTGCTCACGAAGCCTCCTTAGTTCGCAGTACCAACAGTTCGTAGTGCGCACAAATTAGTTGGCAGTACGAACCGATGTCAACTACGCTCGGACCGGGAGGTACAGGTGACCACGACGACGACCACGAAGGCAGGCACGGAGTCGGCGTTCGCCACCGCGCTGGTGCGCATGTCCCACGTGGTGCAGTACGTCTTCGCCGATGTGAGCCGGGAGCACGGCGTCACCCCGCAGCAGGCGCAGTTGCTGTGCGTGCTGACCGGCGGCCCCATCGGCATGACCGAGCTCAGCCGCCTCCTCCACCTGGAGAAGTCCAGCCTCACCGGGCTCGTGGACCGGGTGGAGCGGCGCGGGTTCGTGACACGGGTCAGCCATCCTCGCGACCGCCGCGCCTGCCGGATCTCCCTCACGCCGGAGGGCGCGCGGCTCGGCGAGAAGGTGCACGGGGAGATCTGCGCGCGGCTGGACGTCCTGGGCGACGAGATGCCGGAGGCCGACAGGCTCCGGATCGCCACGGCCCTCACGGGCGTGGTCGCGCGCTACGCCACCTAGTTCGTGGTGAGCCTGCGGGCCGGCGACTTGCACGACCGGCGCTGCGCCGGGCTCTGCGAGTCGAAGCGGACCTGCCAGTCGCCGGTCGACGGCACCTTCTCGCGCAGCCGGAAGCCGCCGTCGGAGCCCGTCGTCGCCGACCCCCGCACGCTCTCGGCGCCGGCCCCGGACGGGTCGAACCAGAGCCGGACGCGCTGCTGGGGCAGCGGATCCCAGCGAGGGGGCTGTCCAGCGGGCTGCACCCGGACGAACAACGTGCCGATGTGGGTCGCCTGCCTGTTCCGCCTGCCGCTCTTGGGGCGCGCCGAATAGGTGATCTTGGTTTGCGCCCCGGCGGCGTTCACCGCCGAATGGACCTCGGCGCTCCGCGCCGCGGTGAGGCGCCCACGGTCCTCGGCGTCCGCGCGGAACTCCGCCGACCAGAACCCGGACTCGGTCGCCGTGACCGTCGCCTCGAACCGGCCCGACCTGCCGGTGACGACGCGCGCCACCTCCGTGCGGGACAGCAGGTCATCGGCCCGGAACAGCAGGGCGACCGTGCGGCCGGGAAGACCGCCCCAGTCCTCCTTCCCGGTGACCGCCTCCAGCCGGCCGGAGAAGGTCAGCCGGTTTCCCTCGTCGACCGGGTCGGGAGACAGCTCGAAGCCGCCGATCCTCGACCGCCGCAGCCCCTCCTCGAACCGGACCTCGAACTCCCGTTCCCCGGTCACGCCGCCGGCGCCGACCACGACGCGCCAGGTCCCCGCCGCCGCGTCCCGGCCGAACGCGTGCCCGGCCCTCCAGCGCTCCTCGAAGGGCGTGCGCTCCTCGCGCTCGAAGCCCAGGCCCGTACGGGACCCGTCCGGGGCCACCAGGTCGCCCTTCACCTCGGCGGACGGCCCGCTGGTGACCACCTCGAAGGTCGCCACGACCCGGCCCTCGCCGCCGATCGGGACGGGGTCGGGATCGACCTCGACCGACTCGATCTCCACGAGAGCGGCGCCGGCGACGGGCCGTCGCAGGAGCCGCGCGAGCAGGTGGCGGATGATCGTCATGTGGCTCGGCACACCTTCCGGTAGGGCGCCTCCGGCACGAGGCGCCGCCAGTCGTCATCTCCCAGGCCGCCGCCCGCCCGCGCGCACACCTCGTCCGCGGCCCGTTCCGGGTCGATCGTGTAGCGCCGCAGCGTCCCGTCCTGCCCGGCGCTGTAGAGGTAGCGCCCGTCCGCTCCGAAGGCGAGCGCGAGCACCCGGCCGGTGTGGACGGCGTACGGCAGGCCCAGCGGCGACCGCGTGCCGGCGTCCCACACGCGGACCTCGCCGCTCGTGCCGCCGGTGGCGATCAGCCGCCCGTCGGGCGAGTAGGCGAGCGCCACGACGTCGTCGAACCGTCCCTCCTCGGGCGCGAGCGTCCCCGTACGCCGCAGCGTGCGGGCGTCCCACAGGCCCACGCCCGCCTCGTGGAAGCCGGTGGCGATCGCCGAGCCGCCGGGGCTGAACGCGATCGACCGCACGCCGTCGAGGACGGGCCCGAAGGGGCGGCCGGTGACCGTCCCGGTGGCCAGGTCGACCAGGGCGGCGTCCCGCCCGCCGATCGCGAGGACCCGGCCGTCCGGGCTGACCGCCATGACGTCCCATCCGCTGTGGCGCGGGACGGGAATCTCCGCGCCGCGGGCGAGGTCCCACACCCGGACCGGCTCGTAGTCCTCGGCGACGGGCGCCACGGCGAGGACCCCGCCTCCGACCGCCAGCCCGCCCACCGAACCGGCGCCCGCGACCGGGACGCGGCGGAGCGGGCGTCCGTCCGGCACGCTCCAGAGGCTCACCGTCGTGGCGTGCCCCGGCGCCTCGCCCGCGGGAACGGAGGCGAGCGTGCGTACGTCGGGAAAGGCGAGCGCCCCGGACGGTGTGCCGCCGAGCGGCGGCCCGAGACCGACGCCCCTGGCCGGATCCCACAGGAGCGGCCCCTTCCCGGCCGGCGAGACGGCGAGCGTCCGCGCGCCCGGCGCGAAGGCGGCGGCGACCGCCGACGGGGACACCACAGTGGAGCGGGCCCCCGCCCCGGCGTCCACCGTGGCGACCCTGCCGCCGCTCAGCAGGTAGCGCAGCACCGGGCCGCCCGCCGCACCGGCGGCGACCCTGATGTCCGGCATGCCGGTGGTGTCCTCCGGCGTGGAGTAGGCCAGCAGTCCGCCGCCGTCCGCGCGCCACAGCCCGGCGCCGGTGCCGTCGAAGGTCAGGACGAGCCTGCCGCCGTCGCCGTACGCGAGCCAGACGGCGGAGGCGCCCTCCAGGACGGAGCCGCGACGGCGGCCGGTGGACAGGTCCCAGAAGCGGACGTCCTCGCCGCGGCCGACCGCGATCGTGCGGCCGTCGGGACTGAAGGCGATGGCGTCCGCCCGGCCACCCCCGGGGGCGGGAAGGCGCCGCGGGCCGCGCGGACGCCCCGCGACCGGCTCGTACAACCGGTATCGGCCGTCGTCCAGCAGCACGGCGGCGTGCCGCGCGGAGACCACGACGCCCTCCGCCCGCTCGTCGCGCACGTCGAGGAGTTCGGCACCGCGAAGGGCGTCCCAGACCTGGCCCCGATGGCCGGGCGCGAGCACGGCGAGGCGCCGGCCGTCCGGGCCGAACGTCATCTCCAGTGCGCCGTTCCCGAACCCCGGCCCGAGCGGACGGCCGGTGGACAGGTCCCACACGCGCAGACGCCCGCCGCCGGAAACCGCGAGGCGGCGGCCGTCGGGGCTGAGCGCGATGGCGTCGGGGGCCGGTCCGATGCCCCGGGCGCCCCCGGCCACGCGGTGCGCGGCCACCTCCCACAGGACCGCCCGGCCGGCGTCGGCGACGGCGAGCAGCCGGCCGTCCCCGCTCAGGTCGAACCGGGCTCCGGCGGTGACGGGCGGGGGCGGGTCGATCCGCCGCAGCGGCTGGGCGAGCGAGCTGTAGAGCGCCGCCCGCGCCTCGGGCACCCCGGCCAGCCGCCAGGCGGCCACGCTCAGCGCCATCGCCCGGGTGGGATCGGACGAGCGCGAGGTCTCGGCCAGGGCGGCGAGCCGCCGGGCCACGGCCACGTCCCGCTGCCGCTCGGCGGACGACTTCTGGTCGAGGGCCAGCCCGGCCGAGGCCGCCGTGACGGCCACGAGCGCGGCGAGCACGGCGGTGAGGCGGCGGCGCCGCCGGGCGCGGACCCGGGCGAGGCCCCGGGACGCGTCGAGGAACGCCTTCTCCAGCGTGTTCAGCGTGACGTGATGGCGCGCGGTCGCCGCCCAGCCGAGTGCCGTCTCCAGCGCCGTCCCCTGGTAGAGGTCGCCGGGACGCCGCCCGTGCAGGTCCCACATCCGGGCGGCCTCGGTCAGCGGCCGCTGCACCCGCAGGCCCGCCCGATCCGCGTCGACCCACTCGCGTAGCCGGGGCCAGGCGCGCAGCAGGGCGGACGCGGCGAGAGCGACCGTCTCGCCCTCCCGTACGACGAGGTCGGCGCGCGCGAAGCCCGACAGCACCCGGCCGGCCGTCTCCCGGTCGACCACGCCGTCGAGGAGCTCGTCCTCGGGCACCGGCCGGGGAAGGTCGTCGCCTCCCTCCCCCGGCGCGACCATGCGCAGCAGGATCCGCGGCACCAGCGCCTGGTCGGCCGGGACGAGCGCGCCGTACGCCTCCTCGGCCACGGCCGCGAGGGAGGGCGGCGCGACGGCCCTGGACGGCCCGAGACCCTCGGCCGTACGGGTGCCCTCCGCGAGCAGCGCCGCGCCTCCCGGCGACGAGTGCCCGAGCAGCGTCGCGAGGAGGGTGTCCGCGTCCGGCCTGGCCTCCGGGTTCTTGTCGAGCGCGCGAGCCACCAGGCCGCGCAGCGGCTCCCCGAGAGCCGTCAGATCCGGCTCGGCCGCCAGGATGCGGTGCAGCAGGGCCGCCACCCCGGTCAGCGCCTGCCCCGCCGCGTCCGGACCGCCGCCGCGTACGGGCAGGCGCGCGGCCCCCTCGGCGAACGGCTCCCGGCCGGTGGCGGCGAACAGCGTCACGGCTCCCCAGGCCCAGACGTCGACGGCAGGGCCCGTCCGTGCCCCGAGCACGCTCTCGGGAGCCATGAACGCCGGTGTGCCGGCGACGTGGCCGGTCGTCGTCAGCGACATGTCGGCGGTCCGCGCGATGCCGAAGTCGATGACCCGCGGGCCGTCGGGGCCGATCAGCACGTTGTCCGGTTTGAGGTCGCGGTGGACCACGGACGCCCCGTGGATGGCGGCCAGCGCCGTCGCGATGCCCGTGGCGAGGCGGTGCAGCTCCCCCGGCCCGTACGGCCCGTCCCGGGCGACCGCCGCGCGCAGGCTCGGCCCGGCGACGAACTCGCTCACGATGTACGGCTGGGGGCCCTCCAGGTCGGCGGCGATGACCCTGGCCGTGCAGAAGGGCGCGACCCGGCGCGCGGCGGCGACCTCCTTGGCGAACCGCGCCCTCGCCCGCGCGTCCCCCGGCCCGCCCGCCGGGCGGAGGACCTTGACGGCCACCCGGCGGCCGGCCTCGTCGTAGGCCTCGTACACGACGCCCTGTCCGCCCTCGCCCAGGCGGCCGGCCAGCCAGTAGCCGCCGAGCCTGCGCGGATCGCCGGGGAGCAGGACGGTCGCCATCCAGACCTCCCGCCAGCCGGAGACCGCATGCCCCGATCGTGCTACGGGGATCCGGCGCCGCCAAGACCCCTGCGGCGCGCTCGACCAGGCACAGGGCCGCTCGATCAAGTCGTTCTAGCGCCCGACCATCTTGATGTGCACCGCGCCGTACCGGTCTCCGGCCACCCCCACACGGGTCGCCAGGGCATCGAGGCCGGCCCGCTCATCCGCGCACAGTCCACCGCGGTGGCGGCGGAGCGCCGAACCCGATACCGCGGCCCACGACGGGCTCACCCTCCTGGCCAGCTGGGCCTCCACCATCGACCAGACCGAACCGCTCCCGGACAGTGATCCGGCGCCCGCCCCGACTCCACGCGAACAGGACACCGCTCGTCGGTACACCCCACCGGGCTCGGCCCCGGCCACCGACCCGGAAAGCCCGATCTGACGGGCTTGGACCGAAAGTCCCACGATCACGGGACTTCGAGACGACCGGAGCGTGCCGTACGGCTCCTGCGGCATGGCCGGTGATCGCGGTTTCCTTGAGGTGTCGAAAGAGAAAAGACGTTGAAAGGGGCCGGTCATGGCCATCACCGAAGGGCGTAACCAGAGGAACCACCGCCTCGACGCCGCCGCTCCCACCGGCGCGGTCACCGTCCCCGCCCCCCGCGCGCACAGCGAGGCGATCCCCGCCACCACCCGCCCGGTGCGGTACGTGTGGGCCGCCGCCCGGATCGCGATCGGCTGGGTGTTCCTGTGGGCCTTCCTGGACAAGCTGTTCGGCTGGGGCTTCGCCACTCCCGCCGCCAAGGCCTGGATCAACGGCGGCAGCCCGACCACCGGCTTCCTGAAGGGCACCGCCGACCACACCTTCGGCGGCCTGTTCAACACCCTCGCGGGCCAGGCCTGGGTCGACTGGCTGTTCATGACCGGCCTCGCCGGTATCGGCGCCGCCCTCATCCTCGGCGTGGGCATGCGCATCGCCGCCACCACCGGCGGACTGCTCCTGCTGATGATGTGGGCCGCCGAACTGCCGCTGACCACCAACCCCTTCATGGACGAGCACATCGTCTACGCCATCGTCCTGGCGGGCCTCGCCCTCGCCGGCGCCGGCACCACCCTCGGACTCGGTAAGTGGTGGGCCGCCACTCCCCTGGTCCGCCGCCTCCCGATCCTCAAGTAGACCGATCCTCACGCAGCAGACTCCGGCGCCCACCCCCTGCCCCCTGGGGGTGGGCGCCGGCTCGGCCGGGCCGCCCAGCGCGCTTCCAAGGTGACGACAGCGGGCCCCCGCGGAAGACTTCCAAGAGAAGGTGCGCCGTGAATTCTCCCTTCGCCACAGAACTCGCCTTCCACCGGCTGCTCACCGCCGCCGGGCAGGCGCCCTCGGTGCTCAACACGCAGCCCTGGCGGCTCGAAGCGGTTCACGGGGAGTTCGCCGAACTGCTGGCCGACCCCGACCGGCGGCTCCGGGTCAGCGACCCTCGCGGGCGCTCGCTGCACGTCAGCTGTGGCGCCGCCCTGTTCAACCTCCGGCTCGCCGTGCGGACGGCCGGTCACCGGCCGCTGGTCTGGCTGCTGCCGAACACCGCGGAGGAGCCGCGGCTCCTGGCCGCCGTCCGCGTGTCGCCGTACCGGCCGGCCCCTGTGCGAACGCGCGAACTGTACGACCGCATCGGCCTGCGCCGGACCAACCGGGAGCCGTTCAGCGAACGGCGGGTCCCCGAGCATGTGCTCGCGGACCTGCGCGACGCGGCCGCTCGTGAGGGGGCCTGCCTGGTCATGCTCGGCCGGCACGCCGCGGCGGACCTGCTGGAGCACGTCGCCGTCGCCGACGACGAGCTGGCCAAGGACGGCGGCTACCAGGCCGAGCTGCGGGCGTGGACGATGAGCGGAAACCGCCGCGACGGCCTGCCGTCCTACGTGCAGGGGCCCGGCTGCGCCGACGACCCGGCGCCGGTCCGGGACTTCGGACTGCACAGGGAGCGTGGGCCGGTCCACTTCGAGTCCCGTCCCCAGCTTGCGGTGCTCACCACGGCGGGCGACGGCCCCCTCGACTGGCTGCGTGCCGGACAGGCGTTGCAACGCCTGCTGCTGACCGCCACCGTCCACGGTGTCTCGGCCTCGTTCCTCAACCAGCCGCTCGACCTCCGCGACATGCGCCGCCGCAGCGATCCCCACCACCGGCGCGGGCACATCCAGATGATCATCCGGCTGGGGTACGGCCCGGCGGTCCCCCGGGCGCCCCGCCGCCCCGCCGCGGAACTGAGAAGAACCGCTCCGGCCCGAACCCGCGAAAGCTGCGCGGTGTGAGCCGGAGCCGAGGCGGCCTACTGCTCGCGGGGCAGGCCGGGCGGGTTGACCAGGGATTCGGGGACTGCCTCGTTGGACAGGCCCCAGCGGGCGAGGACCTTGGCGTAGGTGCCGTCCTTGATGAGGGCGTTGAGGGCGTCGGCGATCGGCTTGGCCAGCCCGTTGCCCTTCTGCGTCATCGCGGCGATGAGCCCCTGGAGCGTGGGCCCGGCGCCGGAGTAGGTGCCGACGATCTTCGTGTCGCCGCTCACCGCGGCATGGTAGGCCGAGGTGGGATTGGGTGCGAAGTACGCCTGGATCCGGCCGGACTTGAGCGCCAGGTAGGTGTCGGCCGCCTGCTTGTAGTACTGGATCTGAGCGGGCTTCAGCCCGGCGGCGCGGTTCTGCTTGTCCCAGCCCAGCAGGATCTTCTCCTGGTTGGTGCCCGAGCCCACCGCCACGCTGAGACCGGCGACGTCGGCCGGCTTGGCGATCGACGTGATCTTGCTGTTCTTCGGCACCTCCCAGGCCAGCTGGTCCAGCCGGTAGGTGGCGAAGTCGTAGATGTCCTTGCGCTCCTCTGTGACGGTGATGTTGGAGAAGCCGGCCGCGTACTTGCCGGACCGCACCGCGAGGAACAGGTTCTCCCACGACGTGGCCTCGATGCGCAGCTTCAGGCCGAGCACGTCGGCGACGAGGGAGGCGAGGTCCTCCTCCACCCCGATCGGGGTGACGTTGTCGTCGGCGACGAACGACAGCGGCGGCTCGAACGTGGAGGTGCCGATCAGGAACTCCCCCTTGGCCCGGATCGCGGCGGGCACCTCGGCGGCGATCGCCTCCACCTTCTCGGCCCGGATCCGGTTCTGCTCCGGACTCGTGTTGATCTTCAGTACGCCGGGCGGGGCCGCGGCAGCGGCGGCGGCGCCGCCGCTGCCGGCCGCGCCGTCGTCGGGCACCGTGCCGCAGGCGGCGAGCAGCAGCAGGGCGGACACGCCGAGCACGGATAACCGGGATGGTGACATGGATCGTCCTTCAGGGGTTGGAGCGTTCTGCTCAGGGATTCAGAGCACGATGCGGAGGGGTTCGGAGAACCTTGCTGAGGGGTTCAGAGAACCCTGCTAAGAGGTTCAGAGAACCCTGCTGAGAGGTTCAGAGAACCTTGCTGAGGAAGGCGCGCGTACGGTCGTGCCTCGGCCGGTCGAGCACTAGCCCGGGCGGGCCCTGCTCGATGATCTGACCGGCGTCCATGAAGACCACGGTGTCGGCGACCTCGCGGGCGAAACCGATCTCGTGGGTCACGACGATCATGGTGGTGCCGCTGCGGGCGAGCGCCTTCATCACTTCCAGCACCTCGCCCACCAGCTCGGGGTCGAGCGCCGAGGTGGGCTCGTCGAACAGCACGACCTTGGGCCGCAGGGCCAGGGCCCGGGCGATCGCGACGCGTTGCTGCTGTCCCCCGGACAGCTGCCGCGGGTAGGCGCCGGCCTTGTCGGACAGGCCCACCTGCTCGAGCAGCTCGGTCGCCAGCGCCTCGACCTCGTCCCGGGGGCGGCGCTGGGCCGAGATGGGGGCCTCGGTCACGTTCTCCCTGACGGTGAGATGGGGGAACAGGTGGAAGTTCTGGAAGACGAAGCCGATCTGGGTGCGCCGGCGCAGGATGTCGCGTTCCCGCAGCTCGTGCAGCCGGTCTCCGGACCGCCGGTAGCCGACGAACTCGCCGTCGATGGCGACGTACCCGCGGTCGATCTTCTCCAGGTGGTTGATGCTGCGCAGCAGCGTCGACTTGCCCGACCCGGACGGGCCGATGATCACGGTCACCTCGCCGGGCTGGACCCGCAGGTCCACCCCGCGCAGGACCTCCAGGGGGCCGTAGCTCTTGTGCACGCCGCGCACGTCGACCATGGGTGCGCTCATCGCCGCCCGCCTCCGTCCCCGGCCGGGCGCTGCCGCCGGGCGGCCCGCCGTACGGTGAGGATCCGGCGCACCCGCTGCACCGGCGTGGGCGGCAGGGCCCGCGCGAGGCCCCGGCCGAACCTGCGTTCCACGTAGTACTGCGCGGCCGACAGCACCGTGGTGAGGACGAGGTACCAGATCGCGGCCACCAGCAGCATCGCGATCACCCGGCCGTTGCGGTTGTAGATCACCTGGACCTGGTAGAACAGCTCGGGCAGCGCCATGATGTAGACGACCGAGGTGCCCTTGACCAGGCCGATGATCTCGTTGCCCGCTGCCGGGACGATCGACCGCATGGCCTGCGGAAGCTGGATCCGGAAGATCTGCCTGGCCCTCGGGATGCCGAGAGCGGCGGCCGCCTCCAGCTGGCCCGGGTCCACCGACAGGAAGCCCCCGCGCACGATCTCCGCGGCGTACGCCGCCTGGTGCAGCGCCAGGCCGAGCGCGGCGGCCGTCACCGGTCCGATCAGGTCCATCGAGCCGACGGAGAAGAACGCGGGCCCGAACGGCACCCCGAACGAGATCTGCTTGTACAGGGCGGCGAGGTTGTACCAGAACAGCAACTGCAGGATGAGCGGCACCGAGCGGAACAGCCACACATAGCCCCAGGCCGCCGACGCGAGCAGCGGGACGCGCGACAGCCGCATCAGCGCGAGCACGGTCCCCAGCAGGAAGCCGAGCACGATGCCGAGCGCGGTCAGCTCCACGGTGAACAGCACCGCGTGCAGCACCGAGGGATGGAACAGGTACGCGCCGACGACCGGCCAGTCCCAGGCCGGATTGGTGACCAGCGCGTTGACCGCCATCGCCAGCAGCACGGCCACCACGGCGCCGGCGATCCAGCGTCCCGGGTGCCGTGCCTTGATCACGGTCAGCGAGCCGGCGGACTCCGCCGCCGTCTCCTCCAGCACGGCGGGCGCGGTCATCGTGCCTCCGTGGCGTCGGATAAGTGGACGTGATTGAGCGCGAAGGGCTCGACAGTCATGGATCAACCCTCCCGGCGACCGCGCCGATCGCGGGCGTCCGACATTTCTCTATCTTCAGCACAGGGAGGGAATACCGTCAAGACCTACTTGTTTAGTAGGTAATTGCCTAGGATGCGTCCGCAGGAGGACGAGTGACAGGAGATCCGATGCCGAAGGCATGCGCATTCCCCCCGTACGGCGGCACCCGCGGCGAGACGGCCATGGAGGTGAGCGCGTGAGCACCGGACACGGCGACGCGTCCCGGGGAGGGCCGCGGTGAGCGAGCGGCACCTTCTGGACAACCCCGCGTGGGCGTCGCTGACCGGCCCGCACGCGCACTTCGCCGAACGGTACGGCAACGCGGCGCGCTACCCGGACGACGTCTCCCCGTTCTTCGCTCTGCCCGACGAGCCCGGCCCCGCGGACTGGAGCGACCTCGCCGCGCTCGCGGGGCCCGGCGCGACGGTCCCGGTCACCGGCGCCGCCGCCGCGGTGCCGGACGGATGGGAGGTGGTCTCGAACGGCGCGGGCGTGCAGTTGGTCGGCGACGACGTGGTCCCGGCACCCGACGACGAGGCGGTCCGCCTTGAGGCGGCGGACGTGCCGGAGATGCTGGACCTCGTCGCGCGCACGCAGCCGGGCCCGTTCCGGCCGCGCACCATCGAGATGGGCACCTATCTGGGCATCCGCCGCGGCGGTGCGCTGGTCGCGATGGCCGGGGAGCGGCTGCACCCGCCCGGCTGGACGGAGATCAGCGCGGTCTGCACCGATCCGGCCTTCCGCCGCCAGGGCCTGGCGTCCCGGCTGGTGCTGGCCGTCGCCGCCGGCATCCGCGCCCGTGGCGAGACCCCGTTCATGCACGCCGCCGCGAGCAACACCACGGCGATCCGCGTGTACGAGGCGCTCGGCTTCCGTCTCCGCCGGCGGACGGCGTTCGTCGCCGTCCGCGTGCCCGCCGACGTGCCGGTCGGATGAGCCCGAGTCCGGGCGATTGACGACAAAACCCTCTATACCTACTGTGTTAGTAGGTTTAGCGGAGGCGCAAACCGGGCCGAGACATCAGGAGTCCCCCGTGACCAAGCAGATCCATCTCGCCGCGCACTTCCCCGGCGTGAACAACACCACGGTCTGGTCCGACCCCGCATCGGGCAGTCAGATCGATTTCGACTCGTTCCGCCACCTGGCCCAGACGGCCGAACGCGGGAAGTTCGACTTCTTCTTCCTGGCCGAAGGACTGCGGCTGCGCGAGGCGAAGGGCCGCATCCACGACCTGGACGTCGTGGGACGCCCGGAGTCGCTCACGGTCCTTTCCGCCCTGGCCGCCGTCACCACGCACCTGGGGCTCGCCGCGACGGTGAACTCCACCTTCAACGAACCGTACGAGGTGGCGCGACGGCTGGCCACGCTCGACCACCTGAGCGGAGGCCGGGCCGCGTGGAACGTGGTGACCAGCTTCGACGCCTTCACCGGGGAGAACTTCCGCCGGGGCGGCTTCCTGGCCGAGGCCGACCGGTACACCCGGGCGAAGGAGTTCCTGCAGACCGCCAGGGAGCTGTGGGACTCGTGGGCATCGGACGCGGTGGCCGCGGATCCGGAGTCGGGGCGGTTCCTGCGGCCCGGCGGCGTCACCTCCTTCCGCCACCAGGGCAGGCACTTCGACATCTCCGGGCTGTTTAACGTGCCGCGCGGCCCGCAGGGCCACCCGGTGATCATCCAGGCCGGCGACTCCGACGAGGGCCGCGAGTTCGCGGCGTCGTCGGCTGATGTGATCTTCAGCAGGCACAGCAAGCTGGAGGAGGGCCGCGCCTTCTACCGTGACGTCAAGCGCAGGCTCGCCGCGTACGGACGGCGGCCGGAGGAGCTGAAGATCCTTCCCGCCGTGACGTACGTGCTCGGCGACACCGAGGCCGAGGCCGCCGAACGGGCCGCCGAGATCCGCCGTGCGCAGGTCAGCCCGCAGACGGCGATCTACTTCCTGGAGGCCGTGTGGGGCCGCGACCTGTCGGGATACGACCCGGACGGCCCGCTGCCCGACGTCGAGCCGAACCTGGACGAGGGCGTGTCCAAGGGCCACGCGGCGTTCCGCCGTGACCGCGGCGAGCTGGTGGCCAAGTGGCGCGCCCTCGCCGAGGAGAAGAACCTGTCGATCCGCGAGCTCGCCATCGAGGTCTCCGCGCCGCAGACCTTCATCGGCACGCCGCGGTCGGTCGCCGACGAGATCGATCACTTCGTGCAGACCGACGCGGCCGACGGCTTCATCTTCGTGCCCCACCTGACTCCCGGCGGGCTGGACGACCTGGTCGATAAGGTCGTCCCCCTGTTGCAGGAGAAGGGCGTGTTCCGGACCGATTACACCGGGCCCACCCTCCGCGACCACCTCGGCCTCGCCCCCCGCACTCCGAACCGTACCGAGGAGACCTCATGACCCTGCATCTCGCCGTCGCGCTTGACGGGGCGGGCTGGCACCCGGCCGCGTGGCGGGCCGAAGGCGCGCGGCCGGACCGGCTGTTCACCCCTGGCTACTGGGCCGAACTCGTCGCGGAGGCGGAGCGCGGCCTGCTCGACTTCGTCACCTTCGAAGACGCGCTCGGCCTCCAGTCCTCCCACCTCAACGAGCCCGACGGGCGCCTCGACCAGGTGCGCGGGCGGCTCGACGCGGTGCTGATCGCGTCGCGCGTGGCCCCGCTGACCTCGCGGATCGGCCTCGTGCCGACCGCCGGCACGACCCACACCGAGCCGTTCCACGTCGCGATCGGCATCGCCTCGCTCGACCACATCAGCCGCGGCAGGGCCGGCTGGCGGCCCCAGGTCTACGGCCGCCCCGACCACGTCGCGCACTTCGGCCGTCGTTCCCCGTTCCCGCCGCAGGACTACTCCCCCGACCGGGATCCCGTCTTCGGCAAGCACGTGCTGGACCTGTTCGCCGAGGCCACCGACGCGGTCGAGGTGGTCCGCCGCCTGTGGGACAGCTGGGAGGACGACGCCGAGATCCGCGACGTCGCGACGGGCCGCTTCATCGACCGCGACAAGCTCCACTACATCGACTTCCGCGGCGAGTGGTTCAGCGTGAAGGGCCCGTCGATCACGCCGCGCTCCCCGCAGGGCCAGCCGCTGGTCACCTCCCTGGCCCACGACACGCTGCCGTACGAGTTCGCGGCCCGGTCCTCCGACGTCGTGTACGTCACGCCACGCGACCGGGAGGACGCCACCGCGATCGTCGAGAGCGTCCGGGCGGCGGAGGCGGCCGTCGGACGCACCGAGCCGCCGTTGCGGATCTTCGCGGATCTGGTGGTCTTCCTCGACGCCCACGACGCGGCCGGCCGCAAGGCCCGGCTGGACGACCTCGACGGCGCCGAGCTCGACTCGGACGCGCACGTCTTCACCGGCACCCCCGAGGAGCTCGCCGGGCTGCTGCTGGAGTGGCGGGAGGCGGGTCTGGAGGGATTCCGCCTCCGGCCGGGCGTGCTGCCTCACGACCTCGCGGCGATCACCCGTGGCCTGGTGCCCGCGCTGCAGAACGCGGGCGCGTTCCGGACGGCGTACGACACGGCGGACCTGCGCGGGCGGCTCGGGCTGGCCCGCCCCGCGAGCCGCTACGCGGCATAGAGCCGCGTGAGGGGCGAGCCGGCGCCGACCGCTCGCCCCTCACCCGGGACCACGCGGGCGGGATCCCGACACCCAGCCCGGGCTGTCCGGTCCGATGTCGGGGCAGCTCTCGTGGATTGCGTTTGTGGCCCACCTGAAGACGTCAGCGGCGGCGTTTCGCTGCCGGCGCCCAGCGGAGCACGGCTCACGCCGAGGGCGCGGGGCCGGGGAGCCGGGGCACGGCCGCGAGCAGCTCCCGGGTGTACGGGTGCCGGGGGTGATGGAAGACCTCGCCGGCGTCCCCCTCCTCCACCACGCGGCCGTCCTTCATCACCAGGACCCGGTCGCTCAGGTGGCGGACGACGCCCAGGTCGTGGGAGATGAACAGCAGCGCCGTGCCGTCCTCGGCCTGGATCTCGGTCAGCAGGTCGAGCACCTGGGCCTGGATCGACACGTCGAGCGCGGAGACGGGCTCGTCGCAGATCAGCACCTCGGGCCGGGACGCGAGCGCGCGGGCGATGGCCACGCGCTGCCGCTGGCCGCCGGACAGCTCCCGGGGACGCCTGCCGAGCAGTTCGGGCGGCAGCCCGACCCGGCCCAGCAGTTCGACGGCGCGCTCCCGGCGTCGCCGCCTCGGCAGCGCGGAGAGCGGGTCGGTGACCAGACGGCCCACAGTGTGACGCGGGTCGAAGGAGTCCAGCGGGTTCTGCGCGATCACCTGGACGGCGGGGCGGAGCGGGCGCCGCTGCCGCTCGGGCAGGCCGCTCCACGGGCCTCCCCGCAGGGTCACCTCCCCCGCGTCCGGCGCGAGCAGGCCGAGGGCCAGCCGCGCGAGGGTCGTCTTGCCCGATCCCGACTCGCCGACCACGCCGAGCGTCTCCCCCGCGTGCAGGCGGAAGGAGACGTCGTCCACGGCCCTGCGCGAGCCGTACGCGACCGACAACCCCGTGGCGGCGAGCACGGGATCGCGTGGGGCGGCCTCCGGGGAGCGCTGCGGCCGGCGCGGCACGGCGGAGGCGGAGGGCACGGCGGCCAGCAGGGCCCGGGTGTAGTCGTGCCGCGGAGCCGTCAGCACCTCGCGCGCCGGCCCCTCCTCGACCACCAGGCCGTCCTTCATGACCAGGACGCGGTCGGCGACCGCGGCCACCACGGCGAGGTCGTGGCTGATCATCAGCAGCGCCGTCCCGGCCGCCTTGCGGTCCGCGAGCAGCCGCAGGATCTGGGCCTGCACGGTCACGTCGAGGGCGGTCGTGGGCTCGTCGGCGATGATCAGCTCCGGCTCCGCGGCGATGGCGGAGGCGATCAGCGCCCGCTGCCGCAGCCCGCCGGACAGCTGGTGCGGGTGCTGCCGCACGCGCACCTCGGGGTCCGGGACGCCCACGGCCTCCAGCAACGCCCGGACGCGCTCCGGGCGGGCCTGGCGGGGCACCACGTCATGTTCCGCCAGCACCTCGGTGATCTCGGCCCCCACGGTGCGCAGCGGGTCGAGCGAGACCAGGGCGTCCTGCAGGACCAGCCCGGCGAACCGGCCTCGCACGCGGCGCCACTCGCGCGGGCCGAAGGTCAGGGCGTCCTCGCCGCCGACGCGGAAGGCCGACGCCTGCACCTTCGCGCCCGGGCCGGCCAGGCCGATGAGGGCGCGGGCCGTGACGCTCTTGCCCGACCCCGACTCGCCGACCAGGGCGACGCACTCCCCCGGCGCGATCGACAGCGACAGTCCGCGTACGGCCTCGACGCCGGAGGCGGGGAAGGAGACCCGCAGGTCCTCCACCGCGACGAGCGGCGGAGCGGCGGCGGGGCCGGGGGCTGAGTCGGGGGCGGAGTCGGCACGGGTGATCGCGAGCTCTGTCATGGTGTCCTTCCCTCGAAACGCCGCTGGAGGTGCCGCCCGGCGACCGTCAGGCACACGACCGACAGGGTGAGGGCCACTCCCGGAGAGAAGGCCACCCACGAGGCCACGCGCAGGTAGTCCCGCGACTCGGCCAGCATGGTGCCCCACTCGGGGGCGGGCGGCTGGGGGCCCATGCCGAGGAAGCTGAGGCCCGATGTGGCGATGACGGCCTGGCCGAGCCCCATCGTGGCCAGCACGGGGACGGGCCCGACGACGTTGGGCAGCACGTGCCGGGCGACGACGCGGGCCCGCGAGTGGCCGAAGGTCACCGCCTGCTCGACGTAGCCGGAGCGGCGCACGACGAACGTCTGCGCCCTGACCACCCGCGCGTACGTGGGGATCTGGGCGATCCCGATCGCGGCGACGACGTTCCACGTGCCGGGGCCCGTGATGGCGATCACCAGGAGCGCGAGCAGCAGCTCGGGGAAGGTCGACAGCACGTCGAACAGGCGGGCGAGCGCCTCACCTGCCAGGCGGGTCGCCAGCCCGGCGGCCAGGCCCAGCAGCGAGCCCGCGCCCACCGCGAGCGCGGTGGCGAGGACCCCGATGCCGAGCGAGTGGCGGGCGCCGTACACGACGCGGGCGAGCACGTCGCGGCCGAGGTGGTCGGTGCCGAGCGGATGGCCCCCGCCGGGCGGGGCCAGCGCCCGCAGCGGGTCGGCCGCCAGCGGGTCGACCCGGGTGACCAGGCCGGGGGCCGCAACGGCGACGACCAGCACGGCCAGGACGAGCAGGGCGAGGACGAGGCCGGGGCGCGAGCGGGCGCCGGGCCTGACAGCGGGTGCGGCGACGGCCATCATGCGCTCCTGAGCCGGGGGTCGATGAGCCGGTAGGCGAGGTCGAGCAGGGCGCTGATCGTCACGTACACCGCCGCGGACAGGATGACGACGGCCATCACGACCGGCATGTCCTTGGCGCTGACGGCCTGCATGGTCACCCGGCCGAGCCCCGGACGGCCGAAAAGGGCCTCGGTGATGACGGCCCCGCCGAGCAGGACGCCGGTGAACCAGCCGGTGAGGGTGACGGCCGGAAGAAGCGCGTGCCGCAGCGCGTGCCGGGCCACCACGGCCCGCTCGCTGAGGCCGCGCGAGCGGGCGGTCACCGCGAACGGCTGTTCAAGCGCGCGTTCCAGGCCCTCCCTGAGCACCTGCCCGAGCACGCCGGCGACGGGCAGTCCGAGCGCCAGCGCGGGGAGGACGAGCGCCTGCGGGTCGGCCGCACCCGAGACGGGGAACCAGCCGAGCGAGAACGAGAACACGAACAGCAGCACGATGCCGATCACGAACTGCGGCACCGACACCGCCACCAGTTCGGCGGCGGAGACGATCCGGCGCGGCCAGACCGACCTGCCCGCCGTCGCCACCGCCAGGACGAGCGCCAGCACCACGCCGACCGCGGCGGCCGCCAGGGTCAGCCGCACGGTCGGGCCCACCTGCCCGGCCAGGACCTCGCCGACGCCGCGCTGCAGCTGGTAGGAACGGCCGAGGTCGCCGTGCAGCAGGCGGCCGAGATAGCTCAGGTAGCGCACGGCCCCGGGCCGGTCCAGCCCCCACTCGGCAATGATCTGCGCGCGGATCTCCGGCGTGTCGGCGCCGTCGCCCACGAGGATGTCGACGGTGTCGCCCGGGGCCAGCAGCAGGGCCGCGTACGCGGTCGTGGCGGCCGCCCACAGCACGGCCACGGCCGAGACGAGCCGCCGCACCGGCGCGCCCAGCCAGCCGGGCACGCGCAGGGCCGAGAGCCGCCGCCACGCGGGCGGCCGGGCCACGGGCGGCCGGGTCGCGGTGGTCGGTGTCGCGGAAATCAGTGTCGTGGACGGCGGTGTCGTGGACGGCGGTGTCGTGGACGGCGGTGTCGTGGGCTGCCGGGCCGGTGGCGCCGCCGTCATGCGGCGATCCGCACGTCGTAGACGCCGCGCGGCGTGCCGGACACGGGGTCGAAGCCCAGGCCCTGCACGTTCCTGCTCGCCGCGATCTGGTCGGAGGGGACGTAGATGGGGAAGACGATCGCCTCGTCGGCCACCACCTTGCGCTGGACCTTGGCGTACAGCGCCTTCCGCTTGGCGGCGTCGGAGCTCGCCGACGCGTCGGCGAGCCATCCGTCGAGGGCGGCGTCCTCGTAGTGGGTGCGGTTGATGGCCCCGCCCTTCGGCAGGATGAGGTTGAGCGCGGCCCCGACGTCGGAGTCGCCGCGCGAGTTCTCGAAGATCTCGTACGCGTCGTCGTCGAGCGCCTTCTGCGCCGTGCCCTGGTCCACGATCTTCACCTGGAAGTCGATCCCCGCCGTCTGCTTGACCTGCGCCTGGATGGCCTGGGCCAGGATGTCCCTGCGGTCGCGGACGAACGGCGCCGACGCCACCGAGCGGACCGTCAGCCGCTTGCCGTCCTTGACCCGGTAGCCCTCGGCGTCGCGCCCGGTCCAGCCCGCCGCGTCGAGCAGCGCGTTCGCCTTGGCGGCGTCCCCGCCGTACGTCCTCTCCAGGGACGGGTCGTAGAAGGGGCTGGTGTCGCCGACGACGCTCCAGGCCCGCTTGGCCGTGCCCTGGTAGACGGAGGCCAGCACGGCGTCGACGTCGACGGCCTCCCGGAACGCCTGCCGCACCCGCTTGTCGTCGAAGGGCGGGTGGGAGGTGTTGAAGTAGTAGGAGAACGACGTGCCGGAGTTGAGCGCCGACTGGAAGGACAGCCCCGGGTCCTGCTTGATCGACTGGACGTCGGTGGCCGGGACGCCCTCGACGACCTGGACCTGCCCGGAGGTGAGCGCGCCGATGCGGACGGCCGCCTGCGGCAGGAAGCGGTAGGTGACCTCCGACAGGTACGCCGGTCCCTGGTGGGCGCTGCCCTGCGGCGCCCAGTTGTAGCGGGGGTTACGCCGGTAGTGGACCTCCTGGCCCTTCACGTACCGGTCGAGGACGAACGGGCCGGTCCCGACCACGTCCGGGCCGCCGGCCTTCAGGTCCTTGGCCTCCCGGAGCGACTTCGGCGACACCTGCCCGGCGTACGGCGAGGCGAGGAAGTCGAGGAACAGTCCGTCCGGCTCCTTCAGCGTGATCTTCAGGGTGGTGGGCGAGAGCACCTCGGCCTTGTCGAAGGCGTGCAGCTGGATGGCGGCGACCGTCGGGTTGTAGCCGGGCTCGCGCAGCTTGTCGAAGTTCGCCTTCACCGCGGCAGCGTCGAACTTCGTGCCGTCCTGGAAGGTGACGTCGTCACGCAACTCCAGGGTGTAGGTGCGCCCGTCGTCGGAGACCTTCCACGACCGGGCGAGCCACGGGACGAACGACCCGTCCTTCCCGCGCGCGAGCAGCGCGTCGAACTGGTTGAACACCAGCAGCCTGGCCTTGTTCTGCGCCCACAGATGGGGGTTGAACGTGATGGGCTCGGTCTCGACGGCCCACGTCAGAGAGGTGCCGCCCGCCTGCGCGGCCGGCGTCTCGGAACCGCACGCGGCCAGGGCCGCGACGAGGATGAGGGGAAGCGCGCCCCTGATGACCTTCACAGTGGTCCTCCTGCTGTGCCCGCGTGGAACGCCTCGGACTCCGGCAGCGGGTCCCGCCCGGGAATGCCGGGACGGACGCCGGAGAGATCCTTGACGAAGGGAAGGGGGCCGCGGACGGGACGGTCGTCCACGTCGAACAGCGGCGTGTATCCGGCGGCCAGGTAGAGCGCGGCCGCCTCCGGCTGCCGGGGGCCGGTCGTGAGGTAGACGCGGCGATACCCACGTACGGCCGCCTCGCGCTCCAGCGCGCGCACCACGGCCCGGCCGAGCCCCCGACGCCGGTGTGAAGGGTGGGACCAGATCCGCTTCAGCTCGGCCGTGACCGGGTCGTACCTGCGGAACGCGCCGCCCGCGACGGTCTCGCCGCCGGAGACGAGGACCAGGAACGCCCCGTGGGGCGGGGCGAACTCGTGTGCCGGGAAGCGCGCGAGCTCGTCGTTGGGACCGTAGCGGGCCGTGTACTCCGCACTGAGGCCGGCCAGCAGCGGTTCCGCCTCGGGATCGCCGACCCCGACGTGGCGCACCTCGTAGCCCGCGTAGTCCGGCACCCCGTAGTCCCGCACCCCGTAGTCCCGCACCGCGTAGTCCCGCACCGCGTAGTCCGGCGCCGCGTGGTCGGGCGCACCGCCGCCGGCGCGGCCGCGCTCCCCCGCCGTCGCGCTCACGAGGCGCGCCTGCGAGGATCGGGCCGGTTGATCTGCGGCACGCGAAGGCCGGGGACGTTCACGATCTCGCCCCTGGCGTGCGTCTTCCGTGCCACGCCTCCGCGAGCAGCTCGTAGGAGCGGACCCGGTCGGCGTGCCCGTGCGTGATGGTCGTGACGAGCAGCTCGTCGGCGCCCGTGACCCGCTGGAGCACGCGCAGCCGCTCCGCGACCGTCTCCGGTGAGCCCGCGAACTGGGTGTCCACGCGGTCGGCCACCAGCTCCCTGTCGGCATCGCTCCAGACGTGCGCGTCCGCCTCCTCGGGCGTCGGATAGGGGATCGCCCCCTGGCCCGTGCGGATGGCGCGCACCCAGAGGCCGTACGGTTTGGCCAGTTCCCTGGCCGTCGCGTCGTCCTCCGCCACGACCACGTCCGCCGAGACGACGACGTACGGCTCGGACAGCACCTTGGAGGGGGTGAACGCCTCCCGGTAGGCCTCCACGGCCTCCAGCACCGACGCCGGGCTGACGTGGTAGTTGGCGGCGAACGGCAGGCCGCGCTCCCCCGCCACCTTCGCGCTCTGCCCGCCGCTGCTGCCGAGGATCCACAGCTCCACCTCGGCGCCCTCACCCGGCACGGCGTGCGCCGCGATCCCGTCCGCCGACCGGTAGGTGCCCTCCAGGAAGGCGACGACCTCGTCGACCTGCTCGGCGAAGTCGGGGGTCCGCGCGCCCGGCTGTTGCAGCAGCGCGGCCTGGAGGGCGAGCTGCGGAGAGCGGGCCAGCTCGGCGAAGGAGAACGCGGGCGGGATCAGCAGCCCGTCCACCACCCGGGACTCACGGGGTCCGGAGGTCCGGGCGGCCTCGGGAGCCCGGCCGGCCTCCGCCACGGCCTCCGCCACGGCCTCCGCCACGGCCTCCGCCCTGCGCTGCCCGGACCGGCCGAGCCCGAGGTCGATCCGGCCGGGATGGAGCGCGTCGATCAGGCCGAACTGCTCGACCACCGCGATGGGCGTCTGGTGGCCGAGCTGCACCGCGCCGGAGCCCACCCTGATGTGGTTCGTCGCGGCCGCGATGAGGCCGATGAGCACCGCCGGGGCCGAGCTCGCGACGCCGGCCGCGAAGTGGTGCTCGGCCACCCAGTAGCGGAGGTAGCCGAGACGCTCGGCGTGGCGGGCGAGGTCGATGCTGTTGCGCAACGCGTCTCCCGCGCCGCTGCCGGACGGGATCGGGGACAGGTCGAGGATCGACAGGGGAACCGGCCGGTTGCCCGGCTGCGCAGTGCCGACCGGCTGCGCTGTGCTGCCCGGCTGCGCAGTGCCGACCGGCTGCGCTGTGCTACCCGGCTGCGCAGTGGGCTGTGCTGTCGGCTGGGGAACGCTCATGCCGGCACTCCGGTGCTCGTGACGGTGCTCTGCGGGGTCGTCGCGGTGCTCTGCGGGGTCGTCGCGGTGCTCTGCGGGGTTGGCGCGGTGCTCTGCCGGGCCGCGACGGCGTCCTGCGGGGTCGCGCCGTCCGCCTGCGGGGTCCCGGGCACGGCGGGGAACGGCCTGCTCGGGATCTCCTTGCGCAGCACGGGGGCGATGTCGCTCTGGAACAGCTCCAGCGCCGCCCGGTGCTGGGCCCGGGTCAGGCCGTCGGCGTCCGCACTGAGGTGCATGACCTCGTGCCCGAGCCGGTCGTGGTAGCGGAGGACCTTGTCGATGATCTGCTGCGGGCTGCCGACGAGGATCGAGCCGCGCTCGATGGCGTCCTCCAGCGAGTGGAAGACCGGCTCCACGCCCGACTTGCGGAACAGCGCGACCCGGGCGTCGTAGATCGGCCGGTAGGTCGCGATCGCCTCCTGGGAGGTGCGCGCCGCGTAGAAGCCGGCGCTGCCCGCGCCCACCAGCGCGTCGGCGGGGTCGTGCCCGTAGTGCGCCCACCGTTCGCGGTAGTGGTCGACCAGTTCGGCGTACGGCTCGATGGGGTTGGTGACGTTCGCCGAGAACAGCGGGTCGCCGTAGCGGGCGGCCAGGTCGACCGAGTCCTTGCTGGTGGCGCTGCCGTGCCAGACCCGGATCGGCTGCTGCAACGGGCGCGGCCAGGTCTCCGCGTCGGTGAGGGACGGCCGGAACCGGCCCTCCCACGTGACCCTGTCCTCCCGCCAGAGCCTGCGGAACAGCTCGTACGCCTCCCGGTTGCGGTCCCACTGGTCCTCGGGGGTGACGTGGAAGAGCCGCGCCTGGGCCGACCCGTTCCCCTTGCCGATGATCAGCTCCAGGCGGCCGCCCGACAGGTGGTCGAGCGTCGCGTAGTCCTCGTACGCCCGCACGGGGTCGAGCAGGCTGAGCGTGGTGACCGCGGTGAACAGCCGGATGCGGGAGGTCCGGGCGGCGATGTGACTGAGCACGACGGGCGGCGAGGAGGAGATGAAGGGCCGCTCGTGCCGCTCTCCCACCCCGTAACCGTCGAAGCCCAGCTCTTCGGCGAGTACGGCGTTGTCCACGACTTCGCGGAACCGCTCGGTGGTGGACCTGGTCTCGCCGGTCAGCGGGTCAGGGCCGTGCGCGATGAGGGTGATGGCGAGGAATTTCACGTGGTCGCATACCTCCCAAAAGGGCTTTACCTACTAACTATGTAGGAAAACCATGCTTTGTCAACGGCCGCGAAGAAGTCCGCCGCACTGACCGAGGTCGTGGCGGAGCCGATGGCAGGATGCTTGCGACAGGTGCCATGACAGTCACGGCGGCAGGGGACGCCGCCGGACCGCTGAAGAGCCGAAGGAGGGCGATGAGCCGGAAGAACCATCGCGTGGCCGTGCTTGTGCTTGAGGGCGCGAAGCCGCTCGACGTCGGCATCCCCGCGCAGGTGTTCGCCAGCCGGCCGAGCATGCCGTACGAGGTTCGGGTGTGCGGCGCCGCGCCCGGACTGGTGACCGGCGGCGACGGCCTCTCCTATCACGTGGCCGAGGGCCTCGACGCCTTCGAGCAGGCCGACACCATATTCATCCCCGGCTATCGGGAGCCGGCGACCACGGAACCGCCGGCCGCGGTCGTCGGCGCACTCATGGCCGCCCACAAGCGCGGAACCCGGCTCGCGGCCATCTCGACAGGGGCCTTCGCACTGGCGGCGACGGGCCTGCTCGACGGCAAGCGGGCGACGACCCACTGGCACTACACGAAGGCCCTCGCCGGCAAGCATCCACTCGTGCGGGTGGACGAGAACGTGCTGTTCGTGGACGAGGGCGACGTGCTGACGTCGGCGGGCGCGGCATCCGGCATCGACCTGTGCCTGCACCTGGTGCGGCGCGACCACGGCGTCGGGCTGTCCAACCACGTGGCGAGACGGCTGGTGGCGGCGCCCTATCGCAGCGGGGGCCAGGCGCAGTACGTTCCCCGCAGCGTGCCCGAGCCGCTCGGCGACCTGTTCGCCAACACGCGTGAGTGGGCCCTGGCGCACCTGTCCGAACGGCTGACCCTCGAGACCCTCGCCCGCCACGCGCGGGTGTCGGCGCGCACCTTCTCCCGGCGGTTCGTGGAGGACACCGGCTACACGCCGATGCAGTGGGTGCTCCGGGCACGCGTGGACCTGGCGCGCGAACTGCTCGAACGCACCGACCTGGGCGTGGAGCAGATCGCCGACCGGGTCGGGCTCGGCACCGGCGCCAACCTGCGCCTGCACTTCCAGCGCATCCTCGGCACCTCCCCCACGGAGTACCGCCACACCTTCTCGGCCTGAGCTTCCCGGCACCCGGGTCATGTGGCGAGATCCTTGCGAACGGTGGCGAAACTTCTGGCTGGATCCTTGCGCACGCTGTCTTTCGAGCCACTGTCGGCCCGGCACCCGGATGCCGATCATGGAGCGCGGAACGAAAGGAACGCCCATGACCCGCATCGCCGTCAACGGATTCGGCCGCATCGGACGCAACACCCTCCGCGCCCTGCTCGAACGTGACAGCGACCTCGAAGTCGTCGCCGTCAACGACCTCACCGCACCCGAGACCCTCGCGCACCTGCTCAAGTACGACAGCGCGCTCGGCCGCCTCGGCCGCTCCGTCGAGGTCGACGGCACCGACCTCGTGGTCGACGGCCGCCGCATCACGGTGCTCGCCGAACGCGAGCCCGCCAAGCTGCCCTGGGCCGAGCTCGGCGTCGGCATCGTGCTGGAGTCCACCGGCCGCTTCACGAAGGCGGAGGCCGCCCGCGCGCACATCGACGCGGGCGCCAGGCGCGTGCTGGTGAGCGCCCCCTCCGACGGCGCCGACGTCACGCTCGCCTACGGCGTGAACACCGAGGCCTACGACCCCGCCCGGCACGTGATCGTCTCGAACGCCTCGTGCACCACGAACGCCCTGGCCCCGCTGGCGTCCGTGCTCGACGACCTGGCCGGCATCGAGCACGGCTTCATGACCACGGTGCACGCCTACACCCAGGAGCAGAACCTGCAGGACGGCCCGCACCGTGACCTGCGCCGCGCCCGCGCGGCCGGCGTGAACATCGTGCCCACCACCACCGGGGCCGCCAAGGCCATCGGCCTGGTGCTGCCCAACCTCGACGGCAAGCTGTCGGGCGACTCGATCCGCGTGCCGGTCCCGGTGGGGTCGATCGTGGAGCTGAACACCACCGTCTCACGCGAGGTCACCCGCGACGAGGTGCTCGCGGCCTACCGCGCCGCCGCCGACGGCAGGCTCAAGGGCATCCTCGAATACGCCGACGAGCCGCTGGTCTCCAGCGACATCACCGGCCAGCCGGCGTCGTCGATCTTCGACGCCGCCCTCACCCGCGTCCACGGCAGGCACGTCAAGGTGGTGGCGTGGTACGACAACGAGTGGGGCTTCTCGAACCGGGTCGTCGACACGCTGGAGCTGCTCGCACGCGGCTGAGCCCGCCGCACGCGCGGCTCACATCGTGAGCTGGTGGTGCCGCCCGGTGCGCCACTCGACCAGCAGCACCGTGGCGTCGTCCTGCAGTTGGCCGCGCTGGTAGGACAGGATCGAGTGGATCAGGCGGCGCAGGGTCTCCGGGGCGGAGACGCCGTCGGTCTCCCGCCGGATGACGAAGTCGGCGAAGCGGTCCAGCCCGAACCTGTCCCCGTCCGGGGTCTGTGCCTCGACGATGCCGTCGGTGTAGAACAGCAGCCGGTCGCCGGGCTCGAGCTGGCGGCGCGCGAGCACGGCGGCCGGGCCCAGGCGGAGACCCATCGGGGTGTCCGGCGGGGAGTCCAGCACGGAGGCCACCCGCCCCTGCCGCAGGACGAGCGGCGGAGGGTGCCCCCGGTTCACCCAGGTCAGCCATCCGGTGCGGAGATCCAGGTCGGCCAGGACCCCGGTGGCGAAGCGTGAGGTGCCGAACTCTCCGGCGATCGCCTCGTCGATCGCGTCGCTGACCTCGAGCAGCCCGACCCTGCGCCGGCGGCGGTTGTTGCGGTAGGCGCTCAGGGCGATGGCCGCGGTCAGCCCGGCGGAGGTGTCGTGCCCCATCGCGTCGAAGATTCCGACGTGGAGGGTGACGCCGTCGAGGGCGTAGTCGAAGGCGTCACCGCCGACGCGGTAGGCCGGCTCCAGCGCGGCGCTGACCGTCATCGTGTCGGTCGCGAAGTTCCTGATGGGCAGCAGGGTCCATAGCATCTCGGCCGACAGGTGCATCTCCTCGGTGCGTACCAGCCGGACGAAGGCGTCGCTGTAGGCGCGCTTGCTCACCACCAGCAGCGCGACCAGGCTGCCCAGCTCGGTCGCGATCCGCTCGGTGGTCTCGTCCATCACGGGCACGGTCACGCCGAGCACCCCGACCCGTTCGGTGCCGTTCAGCATCGGCACCCACAGACGCCGCGCCCCCTCGCTGCCGAGCGGTTCCGCGGCTTCGGCGGCGAACGGGTCGGTGGCGGGACGGGCCTGGACGATCTCCAGGTTGCGGTAGGCGCGCCCGGCCAAGGTCGTGTCGATGGAGACGCGGTTCAGCGGCTCGCCGTACGCGTCGCGCTGCCCGGGCAGCGGCACGAGATACAGCGGCCGCAGGCTGGCCACGTAGATCATGACCTCGGTGAAACCGAGCGGCTTGACGTGCTCGATCACGGAGAGCGCCAGGTCGTCCAACGGCGTCAGATGATGATCGCGCACCAGACCGCCCCAGATGCGCCCGACATCAGGACACCCGTTGACCTGCCGCGGCACATTCCCGACGCTACCCGGCCCCGCTTCATGCGGAGCCAATGTGCAGGGCGTACGGAGGCCAGCACCGGCGGGCGCGGCCCGCTCTTAAGACAACCCTCATGCAGATGGTCTAGCGTCCCGCCGACGTCACCTCAGGAGAGGAAGGCAATCGTGGGACACGATCACCGGGGCACTGTGGGACACGATCATCGGGGCGCTGCGGGACACGATCACGAGGGCCAGAGGGTCAGCCGACGGACCGCCGTCGCCGGGATCGGCGCGATCGGGCTCGGCGCTCTGCTGTCGGCCTGCGGCACGAAGGCCGGTGACTCGGCCCCGGTCACGACCACGTCGGGAGCCACGGTCTCGATCACACCGACGACGAGCACGTCGGCCGGCTTGACCGGCCTATTCGCCGGTTCCAACACCTGTGTCCTGACGCCCGCGACCACCCAGGGGCCCTACTACTTCGACGCCGACAAGATCCGCTCCGACATCCGCGAGGACCGGCAGGGCAGGCGGCTCAAGGTCGCCATCAGGATGCAGGACAGCGAGAAATGCGCGCCGATGGCGAACGCCGTCGTCGAGATCTGGCACTGCGACGCGGCGGGCCTCTACTCGGGAGCCGAGGCGCAGTCGAGCGGGCAGGGCGGCGGCGGTGCGCCAGGGCCCGGCGGCGGCCCGGGCGGGCCGCCGCCCTCGGGCATGCCGGCCGGAGGACCCGGCGGGGCGCCTCCCTCCGGCATGCCGCCGGGAGGACCCGGCGGCGGGCCCTCCGCGAACGACGGGATGGCCGACCTCACCCCCACCGACGACAAGCGCTACCTGCGCGGCGCCCAGGTCACGGACGAGAACGGCATCGTCGAGTTCACCACGATCTGGCCGGGCTGGTATCGAGGCCGCACCGTGCACATCCACGCGATGGTGCATGTCGGCGACCAGCGCACGCTGACGACACAGGTCATGTTCGACGAGGACCTCAACGCGAAGGTGTTCAAGGAGAAGCCGTACTCCGCGCACACGGGCAGGGACACCTTCAACGACCACGACGCCATCTACAAGCCCAGCATGCTGATGAAGGTGAGCGAGGACGGCGACGGCTACCTGGGCGTGATCACGTTCGCCGTCGATCCCGACAAGAACGGGAAATAGGGCATTGCTCTCGGCAGGCCGCCGGGCCTCGGCGGACACCGGAGGCGCGAGCGGCACCCCGCCGTAGGTCCCGCCGCAGGTCCCGCCGCCGGCGCGCTCCCCGCTCCTCGCTCTCGCCACGGCGTCCATCGGGTCCCATTGCGCCGATCTTGACGCGGCGGTTCGCCCGATATGTGGGAGACTGAGCCCCTGTGACCCCCGTGCTCGACCTCGCCGGAATTTTCGTATTCGCCCTGTCAGGCGCGCTGGAGGGCGTACGCAAACGGCTCGACGCGGTCGGCATCGCGGTGCTCGCGTTCTTCACCGCCGTCGGCGGCGGCATCGTGCGCGACCTTTTCATCGGCGTGCAGCCCGCCGCGCTGCGGGACACGTGGTATCTCCTCGTGCCGATCGCGGCCGCCGTCATCGCGTTCTTCTGGCATCCCCAGGTCGAGCGGGCGATGCCCGGGGTGCTGGTCTTCGACGCGGCGGGCCTCGGCCTGTTCTGCGCGGTCGGGACATCCAAGGCGCTGCACTACGGCCTCGCGCCGATGCACGCCGTGTTCCTCGGGGTCTGCACGGCGGTCGGCGGCGGCGTCATCAGGGACGTCCTGTCCGGCGAGAAGCCGAGCCTGCTGTACGACCGGGAGCTCTACGCCGTGCCCGCGATGCTCGGCTCGGCGACGATGGCCGTGCTGTACGCGCTGGGGGTGCGGGGGTTCGTCGCCACCCTGTCCTCGGCGGTGCTCGCCTTCGCGTTCCGCATGCTCGCCATGCGGTACCGCTGGCGCGCGCCCCTGGCCAGGGGCGTCGGCGGGAGGGAGTGAGCGGAGGGACCCGGCGGAACCTCACGAGGAACTAGCATGACGACCGGGGTCACAGCCCCGGCGCCACCGCTCGGCACCCGCGGTCGCTCGCACCGGCAGGCGACCGGGGCCGCGCCCGGTCCGCGAGTGCGTGCGGTGGGCGCGCCTGCCGACACCGGAGGAGAGACGGTGAGCATCATCCTGCCCGAGGATCCGTTCCACCGGAGGCTGCACCATGTGGCACCGGCCGGCCTGACCTCCGATACGGCGCAGACGGGCGGAATGCGGCGCCAGGCCGCCATCAGCGGCGCCACCGTCGGTGCGAGACGGCTGTGGATGGGCCAGACCCTCGTGGCTCCGGCGACCGTCTCCGCCAACCACCACCACGGCGACTCCGAGACCGCGATCTACGTGGTCAGCGGCACACCGTCGTTCGTGTTCCTCGACGTCGACGCCGACGAGCCGCACGAGGTGCGCATCGACACGAAGCCGGGCGACTACATCTTCGTGCCTCCGTTCGTGCCGCATCGAGAGGAGAACCCCGACCCCGACCTGGAGGCCGTGGTCGTCATCGCCCGGAGCACCCAGGAGGCGATCGTGGTCAACCTGCCCGAGCTCACGTGGACCGGCCCGGTCCGGACGACTGCCGGGCCGCGAACCCGACCGGAGTAGCGATGGGTGACGTGCGGGTGGAGGTCGAGGGATCGATCACCACGATCTGGATGGACCGGCCCGACCGGCGCAACGCCGTCGACCGGGCCATGGCCGCGGAACTGCGGGCGGCGTTCGAGGAGTTCGAGGCCGACCCGGGCCGGCGGGTGGCGATCCTGGCAGGCAGCGGCGGCACCTTCTGCGCGGGCGCCGACCTGACCGCGGTCGGGGATCCCGAGCGGCGCAACGAACTGGATCCCGAGGGAGGCGGCAGCGGCCCGATGGGGCCGACCCGGATGCGGCTGAGCAAGCCGCTGATCGCCGCGATCAGCGGGTACGCGGTCGCGGGCGGGCTTGAGCTGGCGCTGCTGGCCGACCTGCGGATCGTCGAGTCCGACGCGGTGCTGGGGGTGTTCTGCCGTCGCTGGGGGGTGCCGCTCATCGACGGCGGCACGGTCCGGCTGCCACGGATCGTCGGCCTGGGCCGCGCCCTGGACATGATCCTCACCGGCCGTCCGGTGCGGGCCGACGAAGCACTCGCGATCGGGTTGGCCAACCGGGTCGTCGAGCCGGGCCGGGCGGTCGAGGCGGCCCGTGAGCTGGCCGGGCAGATCGCGGCGTTCCCCTTCGAATGCGTCCTGGCCGACCGGGCCTCCACCTACGCCTCCCTGGATCTGCCCCTGGACGAGGCGTTGCGCGCCGAGGGGGCGGCGGGCGTCCCGATCGTGGAGCGCGAGGGCGTGACCGGCGCCGCGCGTTTCGCCGCCGGCGCCGGCCGCCACGGCGTTTTCCCCACTCACCCCTCCGGGCCGGGGCCGGCGTAGGCGCGGCCGATCGCCAGAGCGGCCCGGACGCTAGGGGTGGCGGTGGGGGTCATCGGGGGCGGCGTGCCAGGGCCCGTCCGGACTGTCGTCGCCGTGGTGGCCGTGGTGCCCCTGGTGGGAGTCGTCGGGGCCGCCGCCCATCGCCTTGAGCATCGGCAGGCCGCCGGTGGCGAAGAACCGGATCAGCAGCACCGCGGCCATCACCAGGAAGGCGATGTTGAGCCACGTGGTGTAGTTCCAGGAGATGTGGGCCTCGACCACGGAGGCGTTGCGATGGCTCGGCACCAGGCCCAGCAGTGTGAACAGGAGCTCGACCGCGTAGCCGGCGAGCACCATGGTGGCGTAGAAGGTGCCCGCGACGAAGGCGGCCATCTTCATGCCGTAGTACTTCCGGTAGATGTTCAGGATCGGCAGGATGATCAGGTCGGCGAAGACGAACGCGACCACCCCGCCGAAGCTGATTCCGCCGTTCCACAGCACCGCCGCCAGCGGCACGTTGCCGATGGAGCAGACGAAGCTCACAACCGCGACGATCGGGCCGACCAGCGGCCCCCAGATGCGGGCCCACAGCGGGTGGTCGGTCAGAAAGAAGCTCTTCCAGAAGTCCATCGGCACCCAGGCGGCCAGCGCACCGGTGATCAGGAGACCGGCGACGATGTCCCGCCAGATGGCCGCCCATTCCATGACGAAGATGTGCGAGACCGAGGTGAGGCCCTTGGCCGAGGTCAGCCGCCGCCAGAACGAGCCCGGTCCGGTGACGGACATGTCCATCGCGGCGTGCCCCTCCATCGACCCCGCCACTCCCCGCTCGGCCTGGCGGAGCGCCTCGTCGACCAGGCGCCGGCGCAGGAAGACGCGGAACAGCACCGCCAGCAGGACGATCATGATGGGGCCGCCGACGAACTCGGCCAGGGTGAACTGCCAGCCCATCAGCAGGGCCAGGATGATGCCCAGTTCGACGACCAGATTGGTTGAGGCGATCTCGAAGGCCATGGCCGCCGTGAAGCTCGCCCCCTTGCGGAACAGCGAGCGGGCCAGTGCCACCGAGGCGTAGGAGCACGACGAGGAGGCCATGCCGAATCCGGTGGCCGTGGCCAGGGCTCGGGGGGAGTCGTCCCCGAGCGCCCGGGTGATCGCCTCCCGGCGAACCACCGCCTGCACGATCGCCGACAGGGCGAACCCCAGGATCAGCGCCCACAAGATCTCCCAGGTCATGGACCCCGCGATCGCCAGCGCGCGCCACAACCAGTCCATGACCTGCTCCCTCTTCCGCTCTTGCCGTCAGCTTTCCGGTTGGGATCGAGTTACACCGTTCGCCTGCCGCGGACAGCGCGTTCCGACTCGGAAGGGCCTCCGAGCGAGTCGCCGGAGACCCTTCGTACGGGCTGATCTAACGGAAGCGGCGGAGT
>NZ_BOOF01000019.1 GCF_016863095.1 Microbispora siamensis
GTCACGCCAGCCCTCCGCCGATGTGCCGGACGTGACCGTATGCGGCAGGCGTCATTTCGGCTTCACGCATCAGCTCGCGCAGCTCATCGAGGCTCGTCGCGTCGAGGATCAGCGGGTGGGGCACCGGCCAGGTGGCGATGGCATAGAACCGCCGACTCCCCAGACCGTAGGAGATGGCCCAGGCAGGCTCGACCTCGTCGAGACGGGCGGCGGCCAGCCGCTGCTCGGCGTCCCAGTACCGGCGATGAACCTCATCACTTGGGCGTCCCGTCGCTTGTCGTGCACTGGCATGCCGCCCCGCTTCGCTGCCCGGCTGTCCCGGACTGGTCTTAAGGTGAGCCACAGATCGCACCTCCAGTGTGCGGTTCAGGGACCCGTACGGCGGTGAGATCGCCTGCGGGTCCCGCTGTTCTTGGGCGTCGCTTCCATCACATCGCCGCAGACACACCCGCTGACAGTGCGAGTAAGGGAGACTGAAGGAGACATGCGAGCCCCCGAATCTCCCCCGAGGTGCACGCGATGCGCGATCTACCGGGCTGGGCGGCACGACTTCGCGCCGAACGACGGGAACGGCTGTGGACCCAGCGCGACATGGCCCGGCAACTCGCCGAAGCCGCCGACGCCCACAACCGTCTCCCCGAACGGGAATCCCTGATCGGCATGATCAAAGACTGGGAAGCGGGCAGACACCAGCCCAAGGACCCCTACCGCGTCCTGTACAGCAAAGCATTCGGCATCGAGGAGGCCGAGCTGTTCGGCGAGCCGCAGACGCCGGTGGGTCGCTCACCCGCCGAGATCCTCAACGCTCTGCTGCGCCAGCCCGACCCGCTCAGGCCCGCCACCGGCAGCAGGCGCCGACGGCTAGGGCAAAGCACC
Organism: Microbispora siamensis; assembly: GCF_016863095.1. Taxonomy (GTDB): domain Bacteria; phylum Actinomycetota; class Actinomycetes; order Streptosporangiales; family Streptosporangiaceae; genus Microbispora; species Microbispora siamensis. The sequence goes on from NZ_BOOF01000019.1 coordinate 877, forward strand.
ATCGAGAATCTGACGGCCCGAGTGCACGGCGTGCGCCTGGCCGACGACGTGATCGCCGGAAAGGACCTCATCCGGCCCGCCTTCCGAGAACTGGACGCCGCCGTGCGCGCCTACCGCCAGAGCACCTACACCGAAGCTGTCGGCCGGGCTCTACTGTCGATCATCGGGGAGACCGCCCAGATCGCGGGATGGGTGGCCAGCGACGCGGGAGAGCACCAGAAGGCGGCCCACACCTACCGGCTCGGCATCAGGGCCGCCCACGAAGCCGGAGACCGCACGCTTGAGTCCAACCTCATCGGTTCGCTCGCCTACCAGGTGGCGAACGTAGGCGACCCCCACGAGGCGACAGAGCTCGCGCGGACAGCCGTAGAGGTGGCCGGGCCCTCCGCACGGGACGAGTCCAGTATCTTCAAGATGGCTACTCGCGTTAGGCAGCACTACATTGACATGCGCCCAAACTGGTTCAATAAAAATCGGAGAAGAATTTTTCAAATGCTGATTCACGGCCTATTCCGGTTGGAGATTGGTGAGGAGGTATCGTGAGTCCACGAGCCGGCGGCGAGGCTGACAAGTTTGGCAACCGCTACGAAGGAGCCTGGACGGTACGGCACCTCCTGTTCGTGCTTGCCGGAAAAGCGGAATCAGTCACCGTCGAGGATTTTGGCGACTTGGCACAAGGCGTTGAGTTCACCTATCGTCGCCAAGACGCTATCGAGGTTCATCAGCTAAAGCGCCAGGACAGTAAAGCGAACAGCTGGACGGTAAAGTCTCTCCAGGATAAAGGAATCTGGAAGAATGCCCAGCATCATGTTGACGCCGGTAGAGACTTTCATTTCGTCTCGATCCTGCCTGCCGTAGCGCTGCAAAGCCTCGCGGATCGAGCAAGGCGGTCCGATAGTACCGGGTCGTTCGTGCGTGATTGGCTGACCAACAGGGAACTCCGAGACGCCTTCACCGACCTATGCTCGCCGGGAATCTTTGGATCGCAGGACGTTAGCTGGAAGGTGCTTCGAGGGTTCTGGATCGACTGGCCGAGCGAGCGAGATGTCGTTCAGACGAATGCCACGCTTGCCGAGTTGCAGTTGGAGGGCGCTACAGGCGTCCTGGCGGCTGCTGGACTGGGTGATTTGGTTGCCAACAACCTCGGCGTGCGGCTTGATGCCACCAAGATTGAAGCAGAACTGGGCAAATATGGCCTCCGGCGGACAGAAGTCAGGCGAGTAACTTCTATTGCCAACCAGGCTCGATCGCTCACCGAGAATTGGGCCGCTGGCGTCGAGCGTGAGTTCCTCCAGCCAGCCATTGAGCGCAGCGAGGCTCAACAACTTGCCGATTCGTTGGACGGCACAGACAGTCTGTTACTACTGACGGGCAAAGCGGGCGGCGGTAAGACTGCCGTGTTACACCAAGTACTTCGGACTCTTCAAACGACAGACACCTCCGTTCTCTGCTTCCGGATCGACCGCCTTGATCCTTTTGCCACAACGACCGAGTTGGGCAGCCGGATTGGTCTGGACGTTTCACCCGTCACAGCACTTGCGGCTATAGCAGGCAACCTCCCCTGCGTCCTCGTTGTCGATCAGTTGGATGCCGTGAGTCTCGCGTCGGGACGGACGCCGCGCAGTTTCGACGCTGTCGCAAGTCTGGTCCGAGAGGCATCGGCATTTCCCAACATGAAGGTATTGCTTGCTTGTCGGAAATTCGACGTGGAGAACGACTACCGCATCCGCGAGTTGCTGAACGACAAGCACTGCAAGCGAATCGAGGTCGCAGATCTTTCCGATACGCAGGTGGAGGAAGCGGTCGGAGCAATAGGATTAGACGTCTCGGCCCTCAGCGCACACCAACGAAACCTCCTCCGTTCCCCGCTGAACCTTGTCCTGCTTAGTAGCGTCGCCGACGACGCCGAGGCGCCTTCGTTTCAGACCACAAATCACCTGTTCGACGCTTTCTGGCGACGTAAACTCACCGATTGCGTCCAGAGGCGGGAGTCCGTCCGGTTCAACGAAGTAATTTCAACTCTCGCTGAAGCCATAAGTGCCCGCCAACACCTATCGGTTCCAGCAACGGTACTCGACAACGGGAATCTGTCGGTTGACGCAGATGTGCTCGTGTCGGAGCATGTGCTGGTTCGCGACGGTCAGCAAATCGCATTCTTCCACGAAGCATTTTTTGACTACGCTTTTGCTCGTGGCTGGATTGAGCGCAACCAGACGCTAGTCGAGTTTTTGACCGACGGTGAGCAGGAACTCTTTAGGCGAGCGCAAGTTCGGCAGATCATGAATCTTTTGCGGGACCTTGAGCCCGGCCGGTTTGCGGGTGAGGTCGAAGGTTTGCTACTGAGCCCGGACGTCCGCTACCACATCAAGGACGTTGCCATCGCCCTACTTGGTGGGTTGCCTAATCCGACGACACGCGAATGGGGAATGATCGCGGCCGTACTGGAGGAGCATCCAGCCTTCGAGAACCAACTGTGGCGCACCCTACGCGGAGTCGAGTGGTTCGAACGCCTTGATGCTGAAGGCTTGATTGAGGACTGGCTGGCTGGGGATGACGCGACCGAGCAATCGCGTGCGCTAGACGTGATGGTTGGCGTGGCCAAGCATGACCCTGATCGGCTGGCTCAGATCTTGCAGCCACACACGGATAGGGCGGCGTATCCGAGCTGGCTTCGCTGGGTTGTGCGGTTTGCTAACGTCTATGAGAGTCGGCCAATTTTTGAGCTACTGCTGGAGGCCGTCCGAAGCGGCGCATACGAGAGCGCGGAACATGAGCTATGGTTGTCAACTCATGATCTTGGCAAGCATCAACCGGCGTGGGCTGTCGAGTTGCTGGCCGCATACCTTGTTGATCGTCCAGGGGCTATGTCGCTCGATGCTGACGGAAAGGTAGCCGCGCTTCTCGATCGGGACCACAGCGTCATCAGCCTTGCTCAACAAGGAGCCCATGGAGCGCCGGAGACGTTCTGCGAAACCATTATCCCGTATATGTTGCGGGTGATGGCCGCCACGCCTCTTGAAAGCAAGCATAACCGCCCGTTGCGCGACAGACACTTCTCCTGGCGTTATCCGAACAATACCCCGCATGAACTAGAGGACGCCCTGCTAGACGGTGCTGCATCCGCCATACGACTTCATGTGGAGCATGATCTTACTGCGGCGCGGGCAATACTTGGCATCCTTGCCGCTGACCCTCACGATTCTGCACAGTGGCTCTTGTACCAGGGACTACAGAGTGCGGGTGAGCCACTTGCGCAATGGGCAGCGGATATTATGCTCGAAGGACCCCAACGGTTTATGAGTGGCTACATTGAGAACTCGGTGTGGGCCGCCCGTCAGGTCATCCATGCTACGAGTCGTTTTATCACCGAAGAATCGTTCCAGCAGGTTGAGGCGGCTATTCTCGCCCTGCGGTTCCCGTGGGAGAAGCAGCGACCGGGTTGGTACATGTTCAACCTGCTATCGGCAATGGATGAGGGCCGCCTCTCGGAGGTTGGCCGACGCCGCCTTGGCGAGTTGCGCAGAATGACCGGCATGGAACAGCCGCCAGAGCCGGAGGGAGTGACCGGTGGTTTCGTAGGTCCGCCGATCTCCCGCGATGCGGCCCAGAAGATGAATGACGACCAGTGGTTGGGCGCGATAGCCAAGCACAATGCAGAAAGAACGGACTGGCGAACTTTTACGGGAGGCGCGCAAGAGCAATCTCACGTGCTCAAAGACGAGGCCATAGGAGACCTTGGCCGATTTACACGTCTCGCGCTGCGATTCTCCGAGAGTACAAATCCTGCATACAGCGGAGCCATCCTTCTTGCGCTGGCTGACGCAGACCCACTCGCCGATCCGGCTCCAGTCTTCGACGCTGTCCGGCATATAGCCTCTCTCGGGCAAGCGGCGAACGACCGGTGGCTGGGCTGGGCGCTCCGGAAGTACCTCAAGGTCGTGCCCCAAGATCTCGTAGAGATGGTCGTTGACCGGGCGGTCAATGCGGCCGACCCAGTTGACGGGAGTCTGTCCGTTTCGCGATCCAACCGCGAATTCGCTGGAGGCGAGGATCTCTACACCTCCGGAATGAACTCGGCACGCGGCAGCTCTGCGGAGATACTGGGAGACCTCCTTGTTTACGATGTGGACGGCTCTCGGGCGGCCTTGATTGTGCCTGTTCTCGACCGTATGGCTGCGGACCCGTCCACCGCTGTACGCTCCTGCGTGGCACATGTCCTCCATGTTGCCATGCGTCATGATCGACCAAGAGCTTTGAGGGCGTTCAGTCAACTTGTCGATGCCGACGATATGCTACTGGCAACCCATACGGTCGGTCGGCTAATCGCCTATCTCGGCTACGAGAACCCTGACCTTGCCAAGCCGGTTATCGAACGCATGGTCAGGTCGTCGGTCTTTGAGACGCGAGAGGTTGGCGGGCAGCTGGCGGCGCTCGCGGCAATGCAGTGGGAGATGCCAGACCTGCTTGACTTCGTACTCGCCTCCGATGATCTCGCTCTTCGCAAAGGGGCTGCGGGTGCCTGCGCTCATCGACTCGCAAATACCTCTGACACGGTGGTCGCAAGGCGGGGGCTTGAGCAATTCATGCAGGATGGTCAAGGTGAGGTACGCAAGGCTGCCGCCGAAGTAGCGGGGGCATTGAGGGGACAGCGCCTACGACCGTATAGAGATGCGCTTAGGAGCCTTATCTCGTCGGCTGCGTTTAGTGACGCTCTCGCTCAGCTACTAATCACCCTGGACCGGGCTCCGGATAGGGTCGACGACCTCGTGTTGCAGTGCTCGCGACGCTTCGTTGAAGTCTTTGGCGTTGACTCCGGAGACATTCGTACTGGTGCCGCTGGGGATGCACGGCACGTCGGCGAGCTGTTGATTCGGGCTTATGCTCAGGCGACATCAAGGAATAGCCGATCGGCAGTTCTGGACTTGTTAGACCGGATGCTTGAGATCGGTGCATATGGCATTGCAGATATCGTGCGTGAGTCAGAGCGGTAAGCGTCCGATAGTCGATCTTAGCGCTTATGCTTGACTAATATTCATCTTCATCCATAATAGCCCGCTGAGAACAGGCGTGATCTTGCAGGTTGTACCTGTAGCGCGACTTTCCTGCCCAGTTGGATGCTGTGGTAATGGGGCGCGCGAATCTCGCATCTCCTTCTATTCCGCTATCATTCGCGGGAGAGGACGGGCCATTATGGTTCGGCACAAGAATGACTATGGATGCTGGGAGAACGTGGACCGTCTCCCGGTGCCGGGCTGCGCGTGCCTGAAGTGCTCGAACGCGGCCGACCGGGATGCGCAACGTTCGCAGCGGCGCCGGCGCGGTGACCGTGGCGGTCGAAGCAATTGGACTCCGGCAGGCTCCCAGCCGCCAGACGTCGGCACCGTCGCCGGCACCGATCACGTTGCGTCGTTTAAGACGGGCGGCCCCAGCGGCGATGACACGCTGATCGCCGACGGCGACTACTCCGATGATCCAGAGGGGTTCGATGGCACTTTGGGTAACCGTGGTCACGACCACCACGGTCCGTGGGGCAGTCAGGGTCGGGGCAGGTACACCGGCCCCGGCAGCTGAACCGGACAACCGCGTGGGCCAAGAACTACTCTTGGCCCACGCGGGCAACAAAACAGGAACGCGCGGTGCCGCGTCGTATTCCGCGACGATCCGCAGTTTGTACTCGGCCGAGAAGCGCCGGCGCTTTGGTCGATCAGCCCGAGGCCCCCGGCCTCCAGGTCGTGCTTCGTCATCGTCACAGCCTGCTACACCTAGTCTCGCCCTACTCATACCACACTGAGTCCTTCGCCCTGTGTGTCCCAGTTGAGCTTGGCACGGAGGGATCTGGCAGGAAGGAAGGTTAACTGCCAGCATGGTCTTGTGTCTGAGGACTGTATCCACGAGATGGCAGTGGAGACATGTGGGCTTTGCCGACCCAGGGCCGGTCAGATAGACCTCCATGCCTCGGGGGTGGGCCGCGGAGCCATCTCTCCCTTCGAGGGCGAGATCGTCAGGGTCGAGCACATCGAGGGTGACGCCTACGGGCTCGTGCCTTCAGACGGCGAGGTCTTCTGCGCAGGTTCTGGCCGCGTTCTTCATCACCGCGCTGACTGTTCTTCGTTGGTCGACACGCCTGCCGAACGTCTCATGCGGTACCCCGACCAGGATGGCATGACCTGGTGGAGGCTCACACAGATTCCCTGGCAACAAGGACATGGGATCGCGCGCCGGCAAGAGCGCGCCCGAGAACTTGGCCTCCTGAACGCAGAGGGTAGGCCGGTCAGTTCTACCTGCGACGAGTGCGCCTTACGTCCTCGTGTTGAGCGGACCCGTTAGCTCTGGATCGGAACTCATCGTTGCTCTGGAGGAGGGGAAGCGTGAATGAGACCGAGCGCCGGTTCCACCGGGCGATGGTCGAGATTTATCAGACTGCGAAGAGGGATCTCGGGTACAACGCGACGCGCTTCATCCAGATGGTCTCGGAACGCGGTGGACTCGCCACCGCAAGGCAACTTCTGTGGAGCGACCAGATCTCGGATGGCTTCGAAACCCTCCGGAGCCACGGGCGCCTTGATCTAACCGTGGAGGCACACGTGCTGAAGCTGGAGTTTGCGGAGCTCTTCACGGGCGAGGACAGGCAACGCGCGCGAGACAGGCTAGACCTATTTCAGTGATCAGCGAGGAGAGCTCTGCCACCACCTGACGAGTCAGCGAGAAGTCAGCAAGACGGCTGACGATGGATCGCGCTACACGTCACCCATGAGAACTGCCAGCCGAGGCAGGACTACTTCATGGCAGCCGCTGGCACCCCTGATGAAGGCCGACGAGTATTCACACCGAAGAGGTTACTGGTTCGATCCCAGTATCGCCCACCACGTTCGTGGCGCTTTCGTCTTGCCTGAGTGACTACCGTTCCGGTGACCCGGCATTCCATGGATTGGTCGCGGCGGTCAGTCCATCCAGTGGAACCAGACGTCGAAGATCGAATAGTGCGGCCCGTCGTCGAGGTTCGTGTCGATCTTCAGGTGGGGCAAGGCCGGCCGGCTGAGGAGGTGAGGGCTGACGAGAGTGATGCGGTGCCGATCCAGGACCTGGGAGATCTGTTGGCAGCCTTCCTCCCATCCGGGGATCGGCATGTCGGTGACGGCATCGAGCATTGGCCTGGAGTGGTACCCGCGACCGTCGGGGTGATGGGAGGGCTCGCCGGGCGACAGGATGCGGGCGATCGGGGCGAGGCGGCACAACGCCACTGGCAATCCTTCAGCCGTCGTACAGCCGTCTGGATCGACTCGACGCGCGGATCCGTCTCGCCGGGTCATGAAGACGTCCACAAATGACGCGTAGCCGGAGCCGTAGTGTCCGAACTCCGCGTGCTCAACCACCAATCCGGGACTCGATTGAGATCGGCCACCACCTGACGCAGGTAGCCCTCCACGGCCTCGGCTCCACCCGCCCAGGCGCCCTCGCCGCATGCCGACTCGTCCTGGGAGGCGCGGATCTGCGAGTTGGGATCGAGGAGGAGGGCCTCGACGTCCCCGGGGTGATCGTCCTTGCGCATGCCGACAGTCTGCCGGGACGACGTGAGTCGATCGAAGTGGCGGAACATTCGGGGTGCCCCAGGCTGCGGCGGTAGCCTGATGGCATGACTGCTGAGCCGGTACATCACGCCGAGGACGACCCTGCGGAGATCTTGCGTGTGCTGCCGGAGCGGTGGCATGAGCAGTTTCTCAGCGAGTATCACAGCGCGTTGGATGCGGCCCACGAGGTATGGCGGTTCCAGCAACTTCGTGAGTTGTTGCGTGTGTGGCGGCTACATGCGGCTGCGGTGTCCAATCCGGACTTCGCTCGGGCCGAGCAAGCGGTTCGTGAGAATCGGCGCGATGAGTTCGTTTCGATGGAGGACGCTTTTCCTGGTTGGGCCGACCACCGATGAGCTACCGCGTGAAGCTTCACGTGGCGGCGTTGTCTCAGATGAAGGGTCTTCCAGAGGAGGCGCTCGATGCTCTGATCTTGCGCACGACGGATCTCGTGGAAGAGCCTTGGGATGCGCGCGCCCTCTACAAGGACGAGCCTGAATTCCGCATGAGCACCTTCGGGGATTTTGGCGTCTTGTACTTCAAGGTGGACGAGGCCGAGGAACTCATCACGATCTTTAATGTGACGTGGGCGGGGTAACTCGAGACGTAGAGCCGCGTTGCGTCCGGTGGTCCGCCTGGGTGACGAACTGAGTGACAACGGCCACGGACGCCCGTAGAACCGTACGGACGTCCGTGGCCGGTCAGCCCAGGTCAACGCCCCTTCAATGGCACGTCGGCGATGTGGCCGATCTGCTTCACACCGAAGAGGTCACTGGTTCGATCCCAGTATCGCCCACACGATCAAGGCCCGTCGGAGTCCACCACTCCAACGGGCCTTTTCGCTGTTCAAAGCTTTGGCGCTAGCTCGGGTCCTCCTCGCCTTGGAGATCAACGACGAGCAGCTGTTCGGTTTCTGGGGCAGAAGTCAGCGAAGACCGCCCGAGCCCTGCCGTAGCGGTCGCGCGAGGAGTGCGTGCAACGGTTGAGCGTCGTGTACATCTGCTCGCGCCCCAGGAGGCGTGCCACGTCGCTCACGGGGACACCGCCGGAGACGAGCACGTGGCGTTGGGTGCCGCAGATCGTGGAACCGCAGCCCCTCGGCCGCGCGCTTGGCGACGTGCGCCACGGCCTCTCGGTGGGTCGGGAACTCCTCGCGGTGTAACCATGACCAGGTTGACGTACATCGCGAGGCCAGCCTTGCCCCTCCGTTCCCGGTCCGCCGCCGCTCCGCGGTGGGGCGACGGCGCACGAGGGGATCAGTCAGGGGTCACGTATCATGACCGCCTGCCTCCCGTAGTTCTCGCTGTTCAGGGGCATGTGGTCGGTCGGCCCTCTGGGGAGGGCTGAACGGCCTCCGAGGGCGACCAGAACTGCAACTTGAACAGGGCGAAGCCGATGATGTCCGCGGTGAAATTCTCGTGGCTGAGGAGCTTGCGGTGGACTCTGACCTGCCACTCGTGATCACGGCGGCCGAGATCGAACTCCTCATACTCAGTGGTGTCTCCCTGATAGCCGCTGAGCGCCAAGACCTTCCCGGAGGTCAGGTGAACACTTCCCGACCAGCTCTCATCCCAGTCCGAGGCAGGTGGCTCGCCGTCCCAGAGTTCGTATTCAATGAGAGCGTGCTCACACCGGGTGGCGCTGAGTGCGATTCCGTCGGGGCCCCTGGAGATCCACATGTCCCGGGGGAGGAGGCCGGCGACGCTCCACGGCGCTTCGACGTCTGCAACCCCCTTCAGGTACCGCTCTATCTTCTGAGGATCGAGAAGCCTCTTGATGATCTCTGCCATGGCACTCCCTGGTACGTACGGTTCCATGCGTACCGATCATGACGAACAGGACTGACACATTCAGGCGGCCCAAGAGGCAAGCAGGGCGCTCCCTGCGTCGGTCGTTGGTAGCTCAGGGTCGTCAGCGAACCTGCTCACACGAGAGCACAGCGGAGATCAGCGGATGCCATCGTCGTAGTATCTGACAGCACTGCTCTCACTCCAGTGCTGCCACGACCTCGGCGGTGGTGCTGACCGTGGCGATGCGCGGGAAGATGTAGTCGAAGGCGAACTCGTGGGCGTGTGCGTCGAGTGCGGTGACCGCGTCCTCGGGCAGGATCACCTTGAAGCCGAACTCGTCGGCGAAGCGCGCGGTCTGCTCGACGCCGAAGTTCGTGGCGATCCCGGTGATGATCAGGGTGTCGATGGCATGCTCACGCAATGCCTCCTCCAGCCCGGTGTTGTGAAATGCGCCCCAGGTGCGCTTCACGATCTCCAGGTCACCGAACACCCCTTCCACCAGCTCGCTGCCCGGTGGCTGCTCCGCGATGCCTGGCCGTTCGACCCGCACGGCGACAACGAGACCCCCTGCCTTTCTCACCGCGTCGGCCAGAGCGAGGGAGCGGGCGACCACGTCGGATCCGGCGTGTGGTGCGGTGGGCTGCTCGACGATGCGCGTCATCAGATCGATGAGGAGCAACGCGGTACGGCGAGGATCCAGTCTCTCCATGATCGGCATGGTAGCGATCCCAGATTCGGTCTCGATCCTGTGGATCCGGATGGCGGTTGCCATCGCCTTGGCGGCCAACCGTGGCGTCGACCGGCGATTCTTGATCACGCGTTCGCCCTGTCCTCAGGATGCGGGGATGCGCCGAAATGTGCTTGTCGATGAGAATGCGGGCGGCGGAGCCGGGTCGATCTCACAGGTCGACAAGCACCGGTCTTGCGTCTGCTCTTCCATAGCTGAATATGCTGCGGAGCACCTCACGCATACGGTTCACGTCGGCCTCGGGGACGTCCAACACCGCTTCGATTACCGGGTCGTCCAAACCGAGATCCTGCAGAGCAGCGGGGTCGAGCACAACGCGCAATGTGTCATCGCGAATAGCGACTTCTCGAACGCAACCGTAGGCGGTGCCCTGATCGGCGGTGACCAGGCAGTAGGTGTCCAGGCCGAGATCCACGTCCTGATCGTCAGCCTCTTCGATGCCGCTCATGAAGACCAGAGTGAAGCCGGTGCCATCCTCGAATTCTGCTACTCCGGCGTCGCGGTAATCCTCATCGAGCTCTTCGTCTCCGCCGGCTGCGCGGGCGGTGAATCGGTAGGTCACGCAGGGGTTATATCAGTCGGCTGGCTCACTGATGCCTGATCGCTGATAAGGATGGAAGATCTACGCATAACCGTCTGGATCGAGCAATCGAAGCTCCGGCGCCGGCGCGGCCAGACGGTCACGACGCACGGGGAGATCAGCTCGTTTCGGCGGGAATGCCGCTGACCATTCCGGCCGGGCGGTCGTCGATCACGGCGATGACATTGTGGGAGCCGGGAATCGCCAGGCGGCCCCCTCGCGGTCGCCTCCCTCTGCCACTCCGACAATGTCGAGCCGAACGCCTGCGGCGCCTCGGCAAGCGCGGCGAGCCGCACCTCGCGCCAGATCGGCCAGTCGTCTTCGTTCAGGACACGTAGTTCGATCACTGTCAGACCGTGCCCGACAGGCGGCCACGGCGCCAACCGGTGTCAGCCGGCGCGGTCGAGGCGGGCGGCGTCGTCGTACGCCTCGCGGGCGTCGAGCAGTTCGTCCCAGTGCTCCGCCACCCAGGCGTAGGCGACCGCCAGCGGTTCGAGCAGGCTGCGGCCGAGCGGGGTCAGTTCGTACTCGACATGCGGGGTGGCCTCGGCGTAGACGGTGCGCAGGACCAGACCGTCCCGTTCGAGGGACCGCAGCGACTGGGTGAGGACCTTGGGCGTGACGCGGTTCAGCGGCACGCGTAGCTCGGAGAACCGGCGCGGCCCGTGCTCCAGGCAGTGGATGATGAGCGGCGCCCACTTGTCACCGAATCGGATCGGATTGAGCGAGGACGGACACAGCTCGTCGAACATGTCGGCGGGCAGGGGTTCCCTCATGGCCTCACGATAACCGGTATCCCGGCGGTAACCGCGGCTCCGGATAGCGTCCGGGCATCGGCCGGGCACACGGGCTCCGGCCATCTGGTGAGAGGTGGTTCGCCATGAACATCGTGATCTTCGGAGCGGGTGGCCGGGCCGGGCGGCAGGCGGTCGCGGAGGCGCGCCGGCGTGGTCACCAGGTCACCGCCGTGGTGCGCGACCCCGCAGGCCACGGCGACCTGGGCGACGTGCGGGTGGTGGCGGGCGACGTCACGGACCCGGTGAGCGTCGAGCGCGCGGCCGCCGGGCATGACGCGGCCATCAGCGCCGCCGCGGACCTGTCCGTGTCACCGCACGACTTCTTCACCGCGTCGGCTCGCGCCCTGTCCACCGGCCTGGAGAAGGCGGGCGTACCCCGCCTGGTGGTGGTCGGTCTCGCATCGGTCCTGCCCGGGGCGTCCGGTGCTCCCCTGATGGACGAGCCCGGCTACCCCAACGAGTACCGCGCCTTCTCCCTCGGCCACGCCGCAGGCCTCGAGGAGCTTCGGACCTGCGACCTGGACTGGGCGTACGTGGCGCCAGCGGGCGACTTCGACCATGACGGCAGGCCCGCCGGCCGGTATCTGCTCGCCGATCACGGCGACATGGCCAGCCGGATCACGTACGCGGACTTCGCGATCGCGCTGCTCGACGAGGTCGAGGCACCCCGCCACCACCGCGCCGCCGTCAGCATCCGGGAGGCATGACGCCCGCGGCGCACGACCACCGGGGCGTCCGGCGACGCGGGCGCATGTTTCGGTCTCCTACCTGCGGGTACTGCGGCGCGGACGTGCCCGTACCGCTCCACGGAGGAACTCGCCGAATGGATGCCAGCAAGCCTGCCAAGGCCGTCAAGGACGTCGTGGAGAACGCCGCCGAGAAGGTGGCCGACTTCCTGACGCCGGACGTTCCCGGCTCGCCGGGCAGCGCCCCGGCGACCGTCGAGGAGCCGACGACGCCACGCGACCCGCTGCCGCCGAAGAAGGAACAGGGCGCTCCCGCGACCGTCACGCCAACCGGAGCGGAGACCGGCGCGCCCGCCACGTCCAAGGGCCAGCAGGGCGCCCACCTCACCACCGCGCAGGGGGCGCGGCTGCGCGACACCGACCACTCGCTGAAGGCGGGCGAGCGCGGCCCGACCCTACTGCAGGACCACCACCTGCGCGAGAAGATCACGCACTTCGACCACGAGCGCATCCCCGAGCGCGTCGTCCACGCCCGAGGCGCCGGCGCGCACGGCGTGTTCGAGGCGTACGGCACCGCCTCGGCGGTGACCAGGGCCGGCTTCCTCAAGAAGGGGAAGAAGACCGACGTCTTCGTGCGGTTCTCCACCGTCCTCGGGTCGCGCGGATCGGCCGACACGGTCCGCGACACCCGCGGCTTCGCCACGAAGTTCTACACCGACGAGGGCACCTTCGACCTCGTCGCCAACAACATCCCGGTGTTCTTCATCCAGGACGGCATCAAGTTCCCCGACGTCATCCACGCGGGCAAGCCGCACCCGGACAGGGAGATCCCCCAGGCGCAGAGCGCGCACGACACGTTCTGGGACTTCGTCTCCCTGCACACCGAGGCGCAGCACCACACCATGTGGAACATGTCCGACCGCGGGATCCCGCGTTCCTTCCGGATGATGGAGGGCTTCGGCGTCCACACCTTCCGGCTGGTCAACGAGGCCGGGGAGACGGTGCTGGTCAAGTTCCACTGGAAGCCCAAGCTCGGGGTGCACTCCCTGACCTGGGAAGAGGCGCAGATGCTCGGCGGGATGGACCCGGACTTCCACCGCCGCGACCTGTACGACGCGATCGAGGCCGGCGCCTACCCCGAGTGGGAACTCGGCATCCAGGTGTTCCCCGACACCGCCGACCAGACCTTCGAGGGCATCGACCTGCTCGACCCGACCAAGATCGTGCCCGAGGAGCTCGCGCCGGTGCAGCCCATCGGGAGGATGACGCTCAACCGGACGCCCACGAACTTCTTCGCCGAGGTCGAGCAGGTCGCCTTCCACCCCGGCCACCTGCCGCCGGGCATCGACGTCACCAACGACCCGTTGCTGCAGGCACGGCTGTTCTCCTATCTCGACACGCAGATCACCCGGCTGGGCGGCCCGAACTTCGCGCAGATCCCGGTCAACCGGCCGCACTGCCCGGTCAACGACATGTTCCGGGACGGCTTCCACCAGCACGCCGTGCACGCCGGGGTCGCGCCGTACCGGCCGAACTCCCTGGACGGCGGCAACCCGTTCGTCGCCGGCGACGCCGAGAACGCGTTCGTCGACACACCGGTCGAGGTCGCCCGGGCGAGGAAGGTCCGCGCGAACCCGGTGTCCTTCGACGACCACTTCAGCCAGGCCCGCCTGTTCTGGCTGAGCATGTCACCGGTGGAGAAGGAGCACATCATCCGCGCATACACCTTCGAGCTGGGCAAGTGCTACGAGCAGGCGATCAAGGAGCGTCAGCTCCAGTGCCTGGCGAACATCGACCCGGTCCTCTGCCGGGAGGTCGCCACCGGGCTGGGCCTTCCCGCGCCCGAGCCGGCCCTGCCGCTCGCCGACCCGGCGCCGAGCCCCGCGCTCTCGCAGGTGGGCAAGGAGTGGCCGTCCGACGGCCGCATCGTCGGCATCGTCGTGGACGACGGCGCCGACCTCGACGGCGTACGCGACCTGCGCAGGGCCGTGTTCGCCGCCGGCATGGTGCCGCTGCTGATCGCACCGCACGGCGGCATGCTGGGCGACATGCCCGTGCAGCGGACCTTCGCCACCGCCCGGTCGATCGAGTTCGACGCCCTGCTGGTGGCGGCCGCGCCGGCGCCGGCCCCCGACGCGCTGCCCGCGCGCGACGCAAAGGCGGGCGCCGGCGACACCGCCGCGGTCGACCCGCGGGTGACGCTCATGATCGAGGAGTGCTGGTGGCACGCCAAGGCGATCGGCGCCTGGGGCGCGGGCGCGAAGCTGCTCGCACAGGCCGGAGTCTCCGGCACACCGGGCGTGGTCTCCGGTGACTCCGCGACGGAGGTCTTCACCGCCGTGCAGCGGCTGATGGCCGCCCACCGCGTCTGGGAGCGGTTCCCCACCTCGGTGGCCTGACGGACGCTCCACATCGGACGTCGGAAGGGCCTCCTCCCTCGATCCACGACCGGGGGAGGAGGCCCTGGCGAAACCGACGGTCCGGCAGACGTGGTGAGGGGCCGGTAACGCCCTCGCAATAAGAAACATCGCAGTAACACTCCCGAATACGCCATGAAACGGCCAACGGTGAGTCTCATGGTGCGCCCGTGGCGGAACCTGCCGACGGCCATCCTGAGGAGTGTGAGGCGATGACATGCCGGTGAAGATCGATGGCGGCGCCACCGCCTGGCTCCTGGCCTGCACCGCGCTCGTTCTGCTGATGACGCCGGGCCTGGCCTTCTTCTACGGAGGGATGGTCCGGGCCAAGAGCGTGCTCAACATGATCATGATGAGCTTCGTCTCGATCGCCCTGGTCACCCTCGTCTGGCTGGCCGCCGGTTACAGCCTGGCGTTCGGCCCCGACATCGGCGGACTGATCGGCGGCCTGGCCCACGTGGGGCTGCACGACATCACCACCCGATCGGTCACCGGGCAGGTGCCGACGCTGCTGTTCGCGACGTTCCAGCTCACCTTCGCCGTCATCACCGCGGCACTGATCAGCGGCGCCATCGCCGACCGGGCCCGCTTCTCGGCCTGGATGGTCTTCGTCCCGGTGTGGGCGCTCGTGGTCTACGCGCCCATCGCCCACTGGGTGTGGGGCCCCGGCGGCTGGATCCACGACATGGGCACTCTCGACTACGCGGGCGGCCTGGTCGTGGAGATCACCTCGGGGGCCTCCGGCCTCGCCCTGGCGCTGGTGCTCGGGCCGCGGATCGGGTTCAAGGCCGAGGCCATGCGGCCGCACAACCTGCCCCTGGTGCTGCTCGGCGCCGGGCTGCTGTGGTTCGGCTGGTTCGGGTTCAACGCCGGCTCCGCGCTGGCCGCGGACGGCACCGCCGCCGCCGTCTTCCTCAACACCCTGGCCGCGGGATGCACCGGCCTGCTGGGCTGGCTGCTGGTGGAGCAGCGCCGCGACGGCCACCCCACCACGTTCGGGGTCGCCTCGGGCGTCGTGGCCGGGCTGGTCGCCATCACACCGTCGTGCGGCTCGGTCGACGTGCTGGGCGCCCTGGTGATCGGCCTGGCCGCGGGCATGATCTGCTCGCAGGCGGTCGGCTGGAAGTTCCGGCACGGCTACGACGACTCCCTCGACGTGGTGGGCGTGCATCTGGTCGGGGGCATCGTCGGCACCCTGCTCATCGGGCTGCTGGCGACCCGCGCGCTCACCGGCGCCGACGGTCCGCGAGGTCTGCTGTACGGCGGCGGCCTGGGCCAGCTTGGCAAGCAGGCGATCGCGGTCCCCGTGGTCGCGCTGTACGCCTTCGCGGTCACCTACGGGATCGGCAAGCTGATCCACCGGCTGATGGGTTTCCGCGTGAGCGAGGAGGACGAGGTGACCGGTGTCGATCTGGCGCTGCACGCCGAGACCGCCTACGACCACGGCGTGCTCGACCACGCCGTCCGGCTGAGCGTGTCGACCGCGGTCCGGGACCGCACCCGTGACCACATCGGGGGCCAGACCCGGGACCGCGCCGGTGACCCCACCCATGACCAGGGCCGATGACGTGCGGGGGATCGGCGCCCCGGCCATCGGTGGGTGAGCCGGTCCCCGTGCCGGACCGCGGCATCCCAGGGTGTCCGGCCGGGTGAGATCCGCCTCTTGTGCGAGGCCGCAAAGAGGTGACTCTTGCAGTCAAACGTTTGATCGACAATCATGCTCCCATGACGCTCACTAGTCAAACGATTGACTTCAAGGATGGTGCCTCATGGGCAAGGCGCTGACCACGATGGCGGTCGCGGTCGCCGTGACGGCGGCCGTCGCGGCCGGCCCTCCCGCCCTGGGCGCCGCGCCGGCGGCCTCGACCGCGGATCAGAAGACCACTTCAGCGTGGCGAGACGGGGCGTTCCAGGTGGACACCGCCGCCGTGGTGTCGCGCTCCGACCTGGTGATCGAGGGCCCGGCCTGGCGCGACTACCAGAGCATGCCCCTGGGGAACGGCCATCTCGGTGCGGCGGTGTGGTCGCAGGACGGCTTCACCGCCCAGCTCAACCGCAACGACACGTTCCCGGACCTGAAGTCGGCCGGCCGGCTCGTCGTTCCCGGGCTCTTCGAACTCGCCGCCGCGCCCGACTATCGGGGGCGGTTGAACCTGGCCGACGCCGTGCTCGAGCAGAGCGGGAGGGGCATGACGGCGCGCACGTTCGTCCGCGCCGACCGCGATCAGCTCGTGCTGGAGGTCACCGGCGCCGAGCCCGGAAAGGAGCAGACCGCCGACCTCGACCTCTGGGACGGGCGCAACCCCGCCACCTATGCCGAGGGCGGGATCGGCGCGCTCGCGGAGACCTTCACCGATTCCGCATCCGGTAAGAAGAGCGGAGCCGTGGCCGCCATCACCGCCGACGCTCGTGACGTGAGCGCGGCGGTGGTCGACGCGAACACGGTCCGGCTGACCTTCACGCCACGCGCCGACGGCAGTTATCGCATCGTCGTGGGGGTCCCCTCGTACACCGGCGGCGACGTCGGCGAGGCGGGCCGCCAGGCGGTGGAGGGCGCGACCCGGGACCGGGTCGACGCGGCACACCTGGACTGGTGGCACGGCTTCTGGAAGCAGGCCGCGCCGATGAAGATCACATCCTCGGACGGCACCGGCGAGTACTTCGAGGCTCTTCGCGCCCAGCAGCTCTACACGACGGCGGCCACCCAGCGAGGCGACCTGCCGACGGGCCAGGCGGGCGCCGCCAACATGCTCTACCCCTGGCAGGACACGCCGGTCTCGCCCTCGACCTGGTTCCACTTCAACCTGCGCCAGCAGGTCAACGCCAACTACGGAGCGGGGACCGCCGGCTTCAACGCGCCCTACCTCAACCTCTACACCTCGCATCTGGCGCAGATGAAGGCGTGGACCGAGAGCCACTGGCCGGGCGCCGACGGCGTGTGCGTGCCCGAGCTGCTGCGCTTCGACGGCACACCGGACGGGTGCGTCGGCGGGGCCGCGCCCACGTGGACGAACAGGATCCTCACCGGCGGCCTCGAAGTGGCGCACGACCTGTGGCGCCAGTATCGGTTCACGGGCGACGCCTCCGTCCTGGACCGGGGTTACCCCCTGATGAGCGAGGTCGCGAAGTTCTACCTCTCCCTGCTGAAGGAAGGTGACGACGGGCTCCTGCACCTCGAACACGCCAACTCGTTCGAGACCCAGTGGGACGCCACGGACCCCATGCCCGACCTCGCGGGCATGAAGGTCATGTTCCCGGTCATCGCCGGCCTCGCCGACACCCGCGGGGACTCTGGCCTGGCCGGCCGGCTGCGCGCGGCGGTGCGGAAGCTGCCCGAGTTGCCCACCACCACACGCGACGGCAAGAAGGTCTACGCCTGGTCCGCCACGAACGAGCCGGCGAAGAACACCCAGAACACCGACATGGAGCCGCTCAGTCCCTGGGGACTGGCCGGCCCCGACTCCACCGTCATGCAGGACACCTTCGCGGAGCGCGTCTTCCCGCTCACCCGGGAGTGGGACGAGTCGCCGGTCTGGGCCGCCGACCTCGGTCGCGCCGCCGACATGAAGCGGCTGCTCGTCCAGGGCACCGCGGACCTGCAGAAGTTCCCGAACGGCTTCTCCGGGCACGGCCGCAACGACGACCCCGCCTCGATCCACAACATGTACAGCTCGTGGAACGCGGTGGTGGCCAACGCCCTGCAGGACGCCCTCGTCCAGGCCGGCGACGGGACGGTGCGGATCGCGACCGCGCTGCCGGACGACTGGACCGTCGACGGGACGGTCGTGATCGACGGGGGCCACCGGGTCAGCACCCAGGTGAGCCGGGGCACGCCGACCCTGGTCGGCATCCAGGCCGGATCGACGGACACCCTGAAGATCAAGAACCCCTGGCCGGGGACGCCGGTGCGGTTGGTCGAGGACGGCGGGTCCGGAGGCAGGCCCGTGGTGACTCCCACCCGTGACGCCGTCGTCTCGGCGCGCGTCGAGGCCGGGAAGTCGTACGTGCTGGAGCGGGTCGACCGGCCGCACGGCTCCTTCCGGTTCGAGCAGGTCCAGGGCCGGCAGGCGAGCTCGGTCAAGCGGCTGGGCGTCCAGACGCTCGGTGTCCCGCGGACCACGCCGCAGATCCGCAGCGACGACGTGTCCGTCGTCGCGCCAGAGAAGCTCCACCCGCTCGTGACGGCGAAGGAGGGCGTCGCGGCGTACGTCGACCGCAGCGACCAGATCACGTCGCTTCCCTCCGAGCTCGCCGGATCGACCCTGGTCAGGGGAGCCAACGGCGACGCGTCCCGGAACGCCCCGGCCGACTACCTGACGCTCGACCTGACCAGGCCCGCGCCCGTGTACGTCGCTTTCGACGGGCGGGGCGAGGGCACCTGGTGGCCGTCCTGGCTGCGCGACCAGGGCTTCACGCGGACCGGCATGACCGTCGGCAAGCGCGAGTTCCTGCGCAGGGCCGAGATCGTCGACGGCGGCCGGCTGCGGGTCTCGGGCGGCGGAGCGACCCTCTCGCGTGCCGGGGCGGACTGGGGTGACCAGATCATCGAGGTGAAGGTCCGCCAGATCCAGGTGGGCGCGAGCGTGATGTTCCGGGCTCCGGACCGTAGCAACGGCTACGTGTGGAACATCGGGGGCCCGCTCGGAAGCGCGGGCGGCCTCGGGCAGCTGCGCATGAGCACGGTGGTCAACGGCCGCTCCACGCTCATCGGCTCGGTCGTCCCGATCGAGCCCGCGGCCGGGAACGAGTACACGCTGCGGATCGAGGCGATCGGCGACCGCCTGCGCACCTTCGTCGACGGCAAGCTGGTCGACGACCGGACCGACGGCACCTTCGCCCGCGGACGGGTCGGCTTCAACCTCGGCGGCAGCGACGTCGGCGAGTACGACAGCGTCAAGGTCAGCTCGCCCCAGGGCGCCGTGCTCTTCGACGACGACTTCTCGGGCGATCTGTCGA
Source organism: Microbispora siamensis (assembly GCF_016863095.1). GTDB lineage: Bacteria > Actinomycetota > Actinomycetes > Streptosporangiales > Streptosporangiaceae > Microbispora > Microbispora siamensis. The sequence continues at coordinate 20,419 of NZ_BOOF01000019.1, forward strand.
AGTGGGAGATCCCCGCCGACCGCCAGGACGTGCCGCTCGTCGTCTTCGAGAAGCGGATGCCGGCGGGTCGCGTGGTCCTCGGGCCCAATTCGGGCATTTCGGGCCGGGGCGACTCCAGCTACCTGACCTTCGTCGGCGAACCCGGCAAGTAGCCCGCCACTCGCGGCCGGCCGGCCTCCCGGCCGGCCGCACCTCACGCGTCCCGGCGCAGCCGCCGCGATAGCGGAGGCATGGGCGGGAGGTCAGGCGTGGATCAGCCGATGCAGGGCCTGCTCGCGGGCGAGCACGGCGGCGCCCTCGACGGTGGCCGTCGCTCCCAGGCCGCTCCGGCGGATCTCGACGGGGATGGACAGGGTGCTCAGTGTCTCCTGGACGCCCTGCACGAGGAGCGGGTTGGAGCCCACCCCGCCACCGAGCACCACCAGGCCGGGATCGAGTAGCGCGACGACCGCGACGACCAGCCGCCCGACCTGCGTGGCGTGCTCGGTCACGGCGCGCTGCGCCGGCGGGCAGCCCTCGCCGGCGCGCCGGAACAGCTCCTCGGCGCTCGTGGGCGGCTCTCCCTCCGACGCCGGCCACGCGGCCGCCGTACGCAGCAGCAGATCCTCGGCGCCGAGGAAGCGTTCGAGGCCCTCGGGGACGGGCTCCCGGCCGGCGTCCCAGGGGAAGGGCAGGTGGGCGACCTCACCGGCCCAGCCGGACGCTCCCCGCAGCAGCCGCCCGCCGAGCACCAGCGCCGCTCCTATCCGCACACCCGCCTGCACGTACGCGAACTGCGCGGCGCCCTGCGCCACACCGAGGTTGCCCTCGGCGACGGCCGCGCAGTTGACGTTGTTCTCCAGGAGCAGCGGGGCCTGGGGGAGGGACAGCGCCTTAAGCATGTCGTGCACCTCGGGCGACTGCGAGGCGGCGGCGGGATCCCTGTCGGTCACGACGGTCGGCAGCGCGATCACGATCTGCCGCAGCGGCCCGCTGTCGCCGAGCCGCGGCAGCGTCTCGCGCAGGAGCGCGCCCGCGGCGTCGGCGCTGGCCGTGAGGTCCGCCGTGCCGGACCGGGACGCCGGGGACGTGACGTCGCGGCTGACGCCCAGCAGCCGCTCGCCGCTCAGCGCGTGCGCGTGGATGCGTGTGCGGGTGACGCCGACGTCGACGCCCAGCACGTGACCGGCCCCCTCGCCGATGCGCCACAGCAGCGCCGACCGGCCGGTGTGCCCCTGGACGGAGCCGTCCTCCCGCACGAGCCCGAGCTCCTCGAGCTCGGACATCGCCGTGGAGACGGTGGGTTTGGACAGGCCGAGGGCCTGGCTGATCTGGGGCCGGGTGGCCCGGCCGCGCCGCGTGAGCTCCGCCAGCACCGCGCGTGCGCTCGTGCTCAGTGATGTCATCCGGCTCCCCGCAGCTCCCGTCTCCACTTGATCCTTTCGTACCTGCCCTTGACATATCCTAGCCCACTTCGTTAGGTAAATGACCTAACTAACTGGAGGCTGGTTATGCACTCGATCTCACGCCGGAGGCTCCTGAGCCTGCCGCTGGTCCTCGGCGCGGCCGCGGTCCTGCCCGGTTGCGCCGTGTCCGGACCTTCCCGCGGCAGCGGCGGCTCCTCGGGCCCCGTCACGCTGAACGCCCTGTTCATGAAGCAGGCCAGCTACAGCGAAGACGACATCCGCGGCATGCTCGCGGCATTCCGGAAGGCCCACCCGGACATCACGGTCCAGCCGACCTTCGTCGCGTACGAGGCCCTGCACGACAAGATCGTCATCTCGGCGCCGGCCGGCACGTACGACGTCGTGCTGATCGACTGCATCTGGCCGGCGGAGCTGGCCAGCAAGAACATGCTGCTCGACGTCACCGACCGCTACCAGCAGGCCTGGCTGGACGACATCCTGCCCGGCACGCTCGGCTCCGTCACGTACAAGGACCGCAAGTACGGGATGCCGTGGATCCCCGGCGGGAAGCTCTTCTTCTACAACACCCGCATGCTGAAGGACGCCGGAGTCGACGAGTCGGCCATGGCGACCTGGGACGGCGTGCTCGAGGCCGCCAGGACGCTGAAGGCCAAGAAGGTCGTCGAGCATCCGCTCGTCTGGAGCTGGGCGCACGCCGAGGCGATGATCTGCGACTACGCGCAGCTCCTCGGCGCGTTCGGCGGCCGTTTCCTCGACGACGCGGGCAAGGCGGCCTTCCACCAGGGGGGCGGGCTGCAGGCGCTGGAGTGGATGAAGCGCACGCTCGACGAGGGGCTCAGCGCGCCCTCCTCGACCAAGCTCCTGGAGGACGACGTCAAGAAGGTCGTCGTCCAGGGCGACGCGGCGATCGCGCTGAACTGGGACTACATGTACAGCGAGTCCAACGACCCGAAGCAGTCGAAGATCGTCGGAGAGCTGAAGCCCGCGGTCAGCCCCAAGGGGCCGGGCGGTCAGGGGCCCGCGGTCGACGGGTCGATGGGCCTGTCGGTCACCGCGACTTCCAAGCACCCCGACGCCGCGTGGCAGCTCGTCGCCTTCCTGTGCGGGAAGGAGAACCAGCTCCAGTACGTCGAGAGGTCGCTGCCGGTGTGGGACAGCGCCTACGAGGACCCGAAGCTCACGGGCGGGGCGCAGGCGCCGCTGGTGGCGGCCGACAAGGCCCAGTACGGCTCGCTGATCGAGCGCCCCCAGGTCGTGCAGTACAACGCGGTGAGCCAGGAGATCCAGGCCGGGCTGCAGTCCTGCCTGGTCGGCGGCACACCCGCGGCCCAGGCGCTGTCCGACGCCGCGGCCAAGGTCAACCACATCATCGGGGGCTGACCGTGTCCCTCACAGCGCGACGCCCCACAGCCGCGGCGCCGCCTGCGGCCGGGCCCGGACGGGGGAAAGTCGAACGCCAGTGGCCGCTCGCCCTGGCGCTGCTGGCCCCGGCGATGATCGTCGTGTTCGGCGTCGTCCTGTATCCCATGGGCCGCACGCTGGTGCTCAGCCTCGTCGACGCCACCTCGGCGCTGCAGACCGAGTTCACGTTCTCCGGGCTGTCGAACTACACGGCGCTGCTGTCGAACTCGGAGTTCTGGGCCACGGTGTGGCGCACCGCGGTGTTCACCGTCTTCTCCACGGCGGTGGAACTCGTGGTCGGCCTGCTGCTCGCGCAGTTCCTCAACCAGCGCATCCGCGGTCAGTGGTTCTTCCGCAGCCTGGTGGTCCTGGCCTGGGCGCTGCCCACCATCGTCAGCGCCAACATGTGGCGGTGGATCCTCCACCCCGAGTACGGCGCGCTCAACGGCCTCCTCATGCACCTCGGCCTGCTCGACTCCTACAAGGACTGGATCGGCGGCCCGACGCAGGCGCTGTTCGTGGTCGCGCTGGTCGACGCCTGGAAGACCACGCCCCTGGTGGCGATCCTGCTGCTCGCCTCGATGCAGACCATCGGCGACGACGTGTACGAGGCGGCGGCCATGGACGGCGCCGGGGCGGTGCGCCGGTTCCTGTCCATCACGATCCCGATGCTCAAACCGGCGATCGCGGTCGTCCTGGTGCTGCGCACCATCGAGGCGTTCAAGGTCTTCGACATCATCTACATCATGACCAGGGGCGGCCCCGACTCCGGGACCACCACGATCGCCTTCTACACCTACCTGCAGGCGTTCTCCAACCAGGAGTTCAGCCTCGGCTCCGCGGCCGCCTACCTCACCGTGCTGTTCATCTTCGTGCTGTCGCTGGTGTATCTGCGCATGCTCCGTACCGACTCGGGGGGAACGGCGTGAGACCCTCTCGCTTCTACCGCCCCGCGATGTACCTGTGCGGCGCGCTGCTGGCCGTCGTCGTCCTCGGGCCGTTCGCCCTGCTGCTGCTCGCCAGCGTGTCGCCGCAGGCCGGCCTGCTCGGCAAGCCGCCCGACCTGTGGCCGGACTCGCCCACGCTGGACCGCTACGCGGCGATCTTCACCCAGGCGGCCGGCGGGGTCGCCGGCGACTTCCGGGTGGCCCTGGTCAACTCGCTGGTCGTCGCCGGGTGCAGCGTCGCGGTGAGCCTGGTGACCGGCGTGCTCGGCGCCTACGCGTTCGCGCGGCTGCGGTTCCCCGGGCGCAGGCTGGTGCTGTTCGTCTTCATGTTGACGTACATGATGCCGCCGCTGGCCCTCGTGGTGCCCATGTACATGACCGGCGCCGCGCTCGGCCTGCTCGACACGCGGACCTCGCTCGTCGTGGTCTACTGCTCCTTCACCACGCCCTTCGTCCTGTGGCTGCTGTCCGGCTACTTCCGCGCCCTGCCGGCGGAACTCGAGGAGGCCGCCCGCATCGACGGGTGCGGCCGGGTCGGCGCGCTGATTCGGGTGGTGCTGCCGGTGGCGCGTCCGGGCCTGATCTCGGCCGGGCTCCTGGCGTTCCTCATGGCGTGGGACGAGTTCTTCTACGCGCTCATCTTCACCTCGTCCCCGGCGTCGAAGACGGTTCCCGTGGCGCTGGCCGAGTTCACCGGCCGCTACAGCCTCGACTTCGGCCTGATGGCCGCGGGCGGCCTGCTCGCCGCCGTGCCGCCGGTGCTCATCGCGCTCATCTTCCAGAAGCACATCACCCGCGGGCTGGCCGCGGGTGCCGTCAAGTAACCCTCGCTTGTGAGAGAAGGTTCGATGTCCCACGACATCTCCATGTCCGACGCGCTCGACCGGCAGCCCGAGGCGCTGGCCTCCGCGGTGCGCACCCTGCGCGAGCAGCTCACCGGCTCCTGGCCCGCGCCGCGCCGCCCGCTGTTCGTGGCCATGGGCGCCAGCCACGCCGCGCTCGCGGCCTGCGTTCACCAACTGCGCGCGTACGGCATCTGGGCGAGCAGGGCCGGATACGGGGAGATCCCGGCGTCCGTCCCGGCCGCCGACGTCGACCTGGTGGCGGGGGTGTCCCAGTCGGGACGCAGCGCGGAGACGATCGACGCCCTGCGCGGGGTGGAGGCGGCGCGGCGGCTGGCCGTGGTCAACATCGCCGAGTCTCCGCTGGCCGAACTGGCGGGCACCGTGCTGAGCTGCGGGACGGTTCCCGATTCCAAGGTGTCCACCTCCGGTTTCACCGTCACGCTCGCCGCGCTCGGGATGCTGGCCGACACGTGGGCGCTCGGCGGGCCGGCCGACGTCTGGCGGTCGCTGGCGGACCACCTGGACGAGACCGCCGGGCGGGCCGAGGACACCGTGGACGCCCTCGTCGAGGGTGTCGCGGAGAGCGTCGCCGCCGACGTCGTCGGAGCCGGGGCGTCGCTGACCGCCGCCGAGGAGGGCGCGCTGATGCTGCGCGAGGCCTGCCGGCTTCCCGCCACCGCGTACGAGACCCGGCAGTATCTCCACGGGCCGATGGAGTCGGCCGGCCGCACCGCGCACATCGTCGTCGGGGACGAGCGCGAGGCGGCGCTGGCCCTGCAACTGGCCGAGGCCGGCCACCGGGTTCTCTACGTGGGCCCGTGCGCGGCGCAGGTCCCGCACGTGGAGATCCCGCGCCTCGCCCCGGTGGCCCGCGCGATCGTCGAGAACGCCGTGCTCCAGCGGCTCGTCGTCAAGGTGGCCGCCGCGCGGAAGGTTCCGGTGGGCGAGTTCCTGTTCTCGATGGACGACACGAAGGTGGACACCCTCGCCGCGGAGACCGCATGAGCCGCATCGCCGTCGGCGTCGACGTGGGCGGGACGAAGACCCACTGGCGTGCGGCCGGGGAGGAGGGCCACGTCGCGGACCGCGTCGTGCCCAGCGACCTGGGCTCGGACATGGACGACCTGGCCGAATGGCTGGTGTCGGACCTGCGCGAGTGGGGAGTGCCGTTCGACGCCCTGGGCGTGGGCGCGCACGGGTGCGACAGCGCGTCCCTGTGCCGGAGGTTGCGCGACCTGCTGAGCGCGCGGCTCGCGGTCCCGGTGCGGGTGGTCAACGACGCCCACCTGCTGCCGTACGCGGCCGGCGTCCCGGGGGCGATCGGCGTGATCGCCGGCACGGGATCGGTCGCCGCGGGCACGGGTCCCGACGGCGAGCCGCTTCTCGCCGGGGGCTGGGGATGGGCGCTCGGCGACGAGGGATCGGCCGCCGGGCTCGTCCGCGAGGCCGTGCGCGCCACCTGCCTGCGGCACGACGCCGGCCTCCCGCCGGACGAGCTGGCGCGGGGCCTGCTCGCGGCCTTCCACACCGACGAGGTGCCGGGGCTGTCGCACGCGCTGACCCGCTCGCCCAGTGCGGAGGAGTGGGGCCGTCACGCTCCCGTCGTCTTTCGGGCGGCGCAGGAGGGGTCGGGCGTCGCGCTGCAGGTCATCGAGGAGGGGGGACGGGCGCTGGCGAAGCTGGTCGAGACGCTGGTCTCCCGTGGGGCGTCCGCCACGGCGGTGGTCGCGGCGGGTGGGGTGCTCACCACGCAACCCCGGCTGTTCACCGCCCTGGCCGACGCGCTGGGCAAGAGCCACCCGGACCTCCCCCTCATGCTGCTCGACGCCGACCCGGTGGACGGCGCGGTGCGGCTGGCTCGGGAACTCCTCGCCACCCCGCGGGCCTGACCGGCCCCCGGCCCGAGGGACGGGAGGGCCGCTTCCGTCCCTCGGCACACGGGCGGCGTCAGTAGCCGTAGCGGCTCTTGAGGTGACGCCACCAGTCGCGCAGCATCCACTTGTCGAACTCGGTGATCTGCGTCGCGGAGCCGGCGTTCATGATGAAGCAGCACACGCCGGTCGGCGTCCAGTCGTAGAAGTCGTCGAGCCCGAACCCGTGGCCTATCTCGTGCAGGAGGATGTGGATGTTCTCGCTGTCGAGCGCGCCCACGTAATACTCGCTGCCGATCCGCTGGCCCCAGTCGCCGCCCGCGCCGCCGGTCATGCCCGCGGTGAGCCACAGGGACATGTCGTAGTGGTGCGCCGCGCCGCCCGGGCAGCCGGAGTAGTCGCCGTTCTGGTGGAAGAACCGGCCGCAGGGCGGGCTGCACTGCGGCGCGCCCTCGTTGTTCTCACCCACGTAGACGTCGACCGAGTTGTCGGTCCACTGCAACTGGCTCCGGTCCCGTACGGCCCAGCCGACGACCTTCACGTTCACGTCCGGATACGGCCAGCCGTTCCAGCCTTCGAGCTGGTCGATCCACTTGTTGAACGAGCGGGCGAGGCTCGCCTGGATGCGGTCGCGCAGGGAGGCCGACACGGTGGCGGAGGAGTCCCACCGGACGCAGTAGTTGATGCTTCCGCGGCCCGCCATGATCTGGTCCCAGATGTAGTTCTTGAACCCGTAGAGGTCGGTGTACGTCGTCTCCTCGTGCCGCCACACCTCGTTGAGCGGGGTGACGAGGTTGGCCGGCGGATTCCAGGCGTTCCCGCCCGGACTCGGCGTGGGCGACGGGCTGGGCGAGCGGGTCGGCGTGGGGGACGGGGACGGCGAGGGGGTGCGGCTCGGCGTGACGGACGGGCTGGGCGTGCCGCTGGGGGTGGGGGACTGCGCGACGCCGGTGCAGGCCGCGCCGTTGAGGGTGAACGCCGACGGCTTCGGGTTGCTCCCCGACCACATGCCGTTGAAGCCGAGGCTCACCGACGAGCCCCTGGCCAGGGCGGCGTTCCAGTCCAGGCTCTTGGCGGTGACGTTCTGCCCGCTCTGCGACCAGGTCGCCGACCAGCCCTCGGTCACCTTCTGACCGCTGCTCGGGAAGGTGAAGCCGAGCGTCCAGCCGTTCACCGGGTCGCCCAGGTTCTGGATGGTGACGGAGGCGGTGAAGCCGCCCCCGCCGGAGCCGGCCGCCCAGTCGTTGGTGCCGTACGTCACCGTGCAGGCGACGGCGGCCCCGGCGGGGGTCGCCGTTCCGAACGCGAGCGTGGTACCCAGGACGAGGACGGACACCATTCCCAGGAAGAGCCGAGTCGGTCGCATCACCATGTCCTTTTTGGTCGAGGGGAAAGGGGCACGCAACAATAGGCATCGCACGGGATTCCTGGAAAGAGTGCGACCACAGCAGCCGGGAAAACGTGGAACCCGTGTTGTAAATTTCATTTTCCACAGGGACCGGATTTTGTTTCGGCCTCCCGAAAGGAAACGCGGCCGGTGCCGCTAATCGAACGCCGTCGCGGGCGGCGCGACCGCCCGGTCGCGCCGCCCGCTGGGAGCCTCAGGACAGGAAGCTTCCGTACGGGCCGTTGAGAATCGCGTTCTTCTGCGCCTGACTGAAGTGACAGTTCGGGTAGTCGTAGAGGGACGCCGACATGCACGTTCCGTCGGTGGACGTGGCGTCGGGAAGGCCGAACGCGTGGCCCAGTTCGTGCACCATGCCGCCGTACCACCGGTTCATCGGGCCGTTGAGGCCGGCCGCGCCGTCGGCGTCGTGGCCGCTGAGGATCACCCAGCCGTTGCCGCCGCCACCACCCGCGCCGTCGCCTTCGGCACTGACCTCGCCGACGTTGATCCACCGGCTGTCGGGCGCGCCGAGGCCGAACTTGCGGCGCAGTTCCTCCTGCATGTTGCACACCGCCCACCAGTACTTGTCACCGCACTTGGGGGTGTTCTCGTACCAGCTGCGCGGCTGGTCGCCGTTGACGACCTCGGCGACCGGGCTGTTCAGCGTGAACGTCTTGCCCAGCTCCTGCTTGAAGAAGCGCTGCGCCTCCTGGAGGACCTTGGCCATGCCGTCCGGGTATCGCTGGTCGTACGCCACGTCGGAGGGCTTGAGCCAGAAGACCCGCACCGTACGCGCCGGGGGAGTGACGGGGGAGGGCGACGCGGACGGCGACGGCGACGGCGGCCTGGAGGGTGACGCCGACGGAGACGGTGACTTGGAAGGCGACGCCGACGGGCTCGCGCTGGGGGAGGCGGTCGTCCCGCCCGTGCAGGCGACGCCGTTGAGCGTGAACCCGGCCGGCACCGGGTTGCTGGTGTTGTTCCAGCTGCCGTTGAACCCGAACGAGGTGCTCGCGCCCGTCGCCAGGGAGCCGTTCCAGCCCACGTTGGCGGCGGTCACGGCACTGCCGCTCTGGGTCACGTTCGCGTTCCACGCCTGCCCGACGGTCTGCCCCGCGCCGAAGGTCCAGCGCAGGGTCCAGGCCGAGACCGGATCACCGAGGTTCGTGATCGCGACATTGGCGCTGAAGCCGCCGTTCCACTGCGAACCGACGGTGTAGGTGACCTGGCAGGCGGCTGAGGCGGCGTGTGCCGCGACCGTGGTCCCCGCGGCGGCGCCGGTCAGGCAGGCGGCCAGGGCCAGGGGAGTCAGGACTGCGCGTAATCGCCGTTGCTGCATCTGATGCCTCCGTTGCGGACGCCGTTGTTCACGACTTCGCGGTTCGACCGCGACCGCCCGGAAACAACCACGAATGCGCTCCCGGGCGTGTGAACCACGATGTTGTGAACGCTAACAACCGCGTACGGTGATGAATGCGACCGGCTCTGTCAATGGCTCGCACCGAAATTCGCGGAGAACGTGGAAAAACGCGGCTCGCGCATGGAAAGTTTCAGACAGAGGTGCCCGGAATTTCCACAGGTCCGAAAAGTTTTCGGCGCTGCGAATACCGGATTCGAGCGACCACGTGTCAGGGGACGAGCGCCGCCGGGGACGACGCGCCGACCGAGCGCCCAATGGATCGGTTCGGCGATGATTCATGGCCACCGTAAGCGCTCGGCGATTGATTTAGCTGGCCCCCGTGAGAAACCGCCAAGACCTGTGGATCGACGCGCGACGCGGGTTGGGGCTCATCCAGTGTCCGGCGCCCGGTCACGTCAGGGGTCGCCGTTCTCGAGCCCGTGGCTGTGCGCCCTGCCGGGTGGCGCGATGGAATTGACGCCAGGCCAGGGTTGTGCCTAGGGCGAGACTGCCGCCGCTGATCAGGAAGACGGTCCGTATGCCCACTGCGGCACACAGTGAACCGACGAAGGTCATGGCGAGCACGGATACGGCGCCAGGGGTGATCGACATCAGCCCGATGAACCGGCCCATCAGAGCGTTGTCCACCTCTGTCTGGGTCAGGGCGCCGATCCCCGTTTGGATCGTGACGGTGAGCAGGCCGAACACGACGTAGGCGATAAGGAGGGCGGCCACTGTGGTAGCCCATGTCAGCGACGCGATCAAGGCCGCGAGCGTCATCATTCCTGCGATGATCAGGCCGCGTGGCTTGAGGTGTCTGGCGGTTACAGCGGCGAGTGCTCCGCCGACGATGTTGCCTGCGGTGTCGCCGGCTTGGATCACGCCGATCCATCCGGTGGAGACGTGCAGGGTGTCGACGATGTAGGGGGCAAGCAGCACGGCCATCGGGCTGAGCGCGAAGGTGAGTGCACCGAACACCAGGAGTAGCGCGCGGAGAGCGGGCGAGGAGCGGACGGCGCGCATACCGTCGACGATCGCTGTCCAGGTCGTCTGTTGCTGTCCGGGAGGCGTGCTGTGGATGCCTCGGATCGTCGCGATGAGGACGCCTGACAGCGCGAAGGTCGCCGCGTCGATCGTGAAGGCGATCCAGTAGGTGTGCGAAGTGGCCACCAGGACGCCGGCGAGGGTCGTGCCGACCAGTTCGCCGATCACCGTGGTGGTCTGGATGAGCGAGTTGGCGCGCACCTGCTCGTCGGCGGGCACGATCATCTGCATCAGGCCGGCGCGTGCGGGGTTGAAGAAGGTGCCCACGCTCGCTTGGAGTAATGCGATGAGATAGAGCGCGGGCAGGGCGGGTGAGACGAGAGTGAGTATCGCGAGGGCGGCCAGCAGGACCGCTCGGGAGGCGTCGGCGACGATCATGGTCCGGCGGCGGTTGTGACGATCGACATAGGCCCCGGAGACCAGGCCGATCACGATGCTGGGCACGGCGATGATGACGGTTAGCCCGCCGACGGCAGCGACCGAGTGGGTCCGTTCGGTGATCAGCAGGATCAGGGTCAGTGTGGTCAGGGCGTCGCCGAGGGTCGAGACGCTGTGCGCTGTCCATAGGGCGAGGAAATGTCGATCCCGGGCGATGGCGGGCACCCGGACGGCAGTGATCATGATGTGCTAGTCCCCCGGTGAGGGGGCGGCGGACGGCGGGTGGTGTGTTGTGATGCCGTGGAGGATGAGGTCGGCCAGCCCGTCGGTGGTGATACTTGCGATCCCGGTGTCCCAGCTGCCGCCTCGGCCCAGGGCCATCACGATGGCCAGCACGAGCGTGGCCACGTCCTCGACCGGCAGGCGCAACGCGTCCGCGTCGGGTTCGAAGACGGCAGCAACTGCGGCGTGCAGGCTGGCGTAGGAGGAGTTCCGACTCTCGGACAGCCGGTCCCGTTCCTCCTCCGACATGGACTCGTGGGTTCGTGGTCGGGCCGCCCCGGCCAGGCGGACCGCGTTCGCGACCGCCCCGGTCCGCTCTCCTTGTGCGCGAATGGTCTCGATGACCGCGACCAGACGCTCCGGCAGGGGCATCGTCGGCTCGATCGCCTCCAACGCCTGCACGACGTGGCCCGGATCGGAGACGTGGGCAAGGCAGGCCGTCAGCAATTCGTTCTTGTCCGTGAACGCTCGGAAGATCGTCGGCTCACTGATCCCTGCGGCGCGCGCGATCTGCAGCGTCGTCACGGATGGCCCGATCTCCACCAGCAGCGGGATGGCTGCCTGAACCACCATCGCTCGCCGTTCCTCGACACTGCGCCGTGGCGCCCGTTTCCGCGATGCCTCATCTGAACTCACACCGCGATGTTATGTAGTGAGGACTCACTACGCAACTGTGCTCGCGCTCCCGGCGGGCTATCGGGAGGAGGTCCGCGCCTGGCTGCTTGTCCTGCCGGAGGGCGACGAGCGCGCCCGGCCACGGTCACACGCGACGCTGTATGCCGGGCGCGTCCGACCGCATCTGCTCGCCTGGGCCCCTACCGGCGCCCGCCTCCGCGAGGTGTCCGCCGTGTTGCACGCTCTGACCGGGCACCTGCTGGCCGGCACCTTCACCTCGCTACGGTCACTGTTCCAGTTCGCCAAACGCCGCCGCCTGATCTTCGCCGACCCGACCCGCCGGCTCAGCGCCGGACAAGCACCACGGCGCGCGTTCCTGCCGATGACCGACGAATAGATCACCGCGGTCAAGCACGTCGCGGTGACACCAGGCCAGCGGCTGGTCATCGCCCTGGCCGGCCGCCCGCGCCAAGGCGATCCGCGAGCTCACCCTCGACGACATCGACCCGGCCCGCCAGCGCCTCAGGATCGGCGGACACCGGCAGCATCTGACGGAGTTCGTGCACAGCACGCTGGTCGCCTGGCTCAGATACCGCCACCGCAGGTGGCCCCACGCACTGTCGATCAGAAGCGAAAGACCGGTGGGTTCCCCGTGAAGACCTTTCAGCGTCGCTGAACACGAGGCGTTCAGCAAAGCAAGATATGCATAAACCATGCTTACGACTCTCCTGGGCTGCGGGAGTCGTACGACCGGGCGCGGTCGTGCAATAGGTAGTCGAGCAGGTCGGCTGCTATTCGTCGGGGTCGGCGATCTCGATGACGTGCAGAGGGTTGTCCAGAGCGTGGGACGGCTGCTGCCATTTGTCGCTGTCCAGGGTGAGGATCGGGCAGACTGACACGTCCGCGATGGCGGCGGCGTGGGCGTCATAGATGTCGAGCCCGGTGATGGACATCATGTCGACAACCTTGGCGGATTGGGCGATGCCGTCCAGCGGGGCGACGATGGCGTGCTCGAACGCGACCAGGCCGGCGAGCAGTGCCTGGGCGTCCGGCGTGCCGCGGCCGTCGAGGAGCGCCCCGGAGGCGGCCAGCGCGGGGACGATGAGCGGTTGCCTTGCCCGGTCGAAGTCCTGCAGGAGGCCGATCAGGTCGGCGTCTCCGCGGGCGACGTCGGCGAGAACGCTGGTGTCGAGGATGTAGGGAGTGGCAGTGAAATCACTCACCTGGTGCCGCCGGGAACCCGTGTTCGGCGAGCTGGCGGTTGACGTGTCGCATCATGCGAGCCACCCGCGCTGGGTCGGCCTGCCGGGCGCGTTCGCGCAGCAGGGCAAGTGCACGCTGGTCAGTGATGCGCTTTTCCGCGATGGCGTCGTTGAAGACGGCGGCCACGCTGGTGGCCTTGCCGGTGGCGACGAGATGCTCGGCATATTCGAGGACGTCGGGGTCCACGGTGATGGTTATCCGCGCCTTCCGGTCTCCGCTCATACCCGGAATCATACTCATGCTCTTTCGAGTGCTGCATGGCAACGACCATGAGGTTGGCCGCGTAAGGCAGGCGGAGGGACAGGGCCTGAGCGTGCGCCGGTGTGTCGCGCGTGTACCGGTCGGCGAGGATCCAGCCGATGAACAGGTCCCAGTCGCCTGGCGGCGGACATCGGATGGTCTTGCCGCGGCGGCCCGGTCCGAACTACGAGCAGAACCGCGCGTTCACCTCCGTCATCTACGGCTGGCGGCTTTGACGGCGCTGCAGTCAGGCACGCTACCTGCAAGCAGGTGAACCGCGCCGAGTTTCGTGGAGGCCGGGTTGCGTCGCCGCGTTGTCAGATGGCCATCTCCAGGGCGTCCAGTACGCAGGTGATCGGCCAGCCGCCAGCCGACGATCATGCGCGAGTACGCGTTGATAACCAGCGCCGGGTAGACGAACCCCGCCGCGGTGGGAATGTAGGTCAGGTCGGCGACCCACAGCCGGTTCGGGGCGGAGCGGTGAAGTCGCGTTTGACCAGGTCGGCGGGCCGGTCGGCGAGTACTTCGGCGATCGTGGTGGGCCGCTTGTGGTCGCCGCGGACCGCACCGTGCAACCCCAGGCGCAGCATCAGCCGGGCCACGGTGCACCGGGCCACGGCGATGCCCTGCCGGTTGAGTTCCTTCCGGGCATCGCGCACCGCCCGCGCGGAGGGCGGGCGGGACCTGGCCGCGTAGTACGTCGACGTGGCCACCTGCAACACCTGGCAGATCGGCTCGACACCGAAGGCGTCGCGATGAGCGTCGATGAAGGCGACTACCTGGGCGGGACGCCTACCAGGTGACCGGCATCGTGGTCAGGCCGTGCACGACGGTGAAGGAGCGGAACAGGGGCTCGCCCGCCGGCCGCAGGCCCGGGAACCGGTGCAGCAGGGCGGGGAACGCGATCCGCATCTCCATGCGGGCCAGGGGAGCGCCGAGACAGTGATGGATGCCGTGTCCGAATGCGACGTGCCCGCTGACATCCCGGCGGATGTCAAGGTCGTCCGGGTTCGAGACCAGCCCCGGGTCGCGGTTGGCGGCGGGAAGGGAGCAGATCACGGTCTCGCCGGGGCCGAGGGTCCGACCGCCCAGCCGGACCTCGGTCGTGGTCATCTTGACCGTGCCGGAATGCACGATGCTCAGCCACCGCAGCAGTTCCTCGACGGCGGCGTCCACGCGGTCCGGCTCGTCGCGCAGCAGCGTGAGCTGACCGGGGTGCCGCAGCAGGGCGAGTGTGCCCAGAGACAGCATGTTGGCCGTGGTCTCGTGCCCGGCGAGCAGCAGCAGGCTGCCGATGCCGGAGAGTTCGGCGTCGCTCAACTCGTCGCCGTGGTCGCGTACGAGCATCCCGAGCAGGTCCTCACCGGGATCCTTCCGGATCGTCTTGATCAGGCCTGCGATGTACGCCCGGGCCTCCGACGCCGCGGCCGCGCGTTCGTCCGGAGACAGGGACACGTCCAGGATCCGCTTGGACGTGTCCTGGAAGCCGGCCCGGTCGGCGTACGGCACGCCCAGCAGCTCGCAGATCACCAGGGAGGGAACCGGGAGGGCGAAATCCGTCACCAGATCGGCGGGCGGTCCGCCGCGCTCCATGGCGTCCAGATGGTCGTCGACGATCTGCTGGACTCTGGGCTCCAGCCGGCGCATCCGGCGGACGGTGAACTGGGGCGTGAGCATCCGGCGCAGCCGGGTGTGCTCGGGCGGGTCGGAGCCGAGCAGGTTGCCGGCGCGCATCTCGGCGACCTCCTCCGCGCTGGGCGGCGGTGCGCCGGGCGGCCGGAGCGGAGGCACGAGCGCGTTGCTGTACAGCTCGGGATGGCTCAGCACCGTACGGACTTCCTCGAACCTGGTGACCAGCCAGGCGTCGGTGCCGAACACGGTGCGGATCCGGGAGACCCCCTCGTCGTTCCGCAGTGCGGAGAGCTCGGGGGCGGGATGGAATCCGTCCCGTCGCATGTGCAGGGGTGGGGACATGTCGCGCACGCGACCTCCTCGGGTCACCGGCAGTCTGATGATCGCCTTGCCACAATCCGACGATAACCGTCCAATGCCCGCCGTGGACGGTCGTGAGGCGACTCTGGCGGTGACGTACGCGGCCGGACCGCGGGATGCCGCTCTCGACGACGACGGATCCGTGCGGCGTCAGGCCCGGCCAGGCGGCGGCGTCCGATGCCGTCTGGCCGTCACCCGGTCAAGCGAAGTGCCCGAGGGCGGCGGTGTAGATCTCGACGGCCTCCTCGATCCGGTGGACGAGGCAGTACTCGTCGGTGACGTGCGCCTGCTCGGGCTCACCCGGGCCGCAGATGACCGTGGGCGCCCCGCCGCAGGCGGCGGCGAGGATCGAGGCGTCGGTGAAGTAGCTGGCCGCCGGGCGGTCGCCGGGCGCGCCCGCCCCCGCCTCGACCAGGGCCCGTACGAAGGGGTCGTCCGGGTCCGTCCAGATCGCGGGCAGGTCCACGAGCACGTCGAGGGTCGCCTCGTCACCGAGCACGGCCTGCAACCGCTCGCGGAGCCGTCCGTGGTCCTGGCCGGCGACGGTGCGCAGGTCGATGGTCGCGGCGGCCAGGTCGGGCACGGAGTTCACGTTGATCCCGCCGCGCACCGTTCCCACGTTCACCGTGGACGGGCCGAGCCAGGGGTGGTCCGGCACCCCGGTGTCGAACGTCTCGACGGCGCCGATCACGCGGGCGAGCTTGTAGATCGCGTTGTCGCCCAGATGCGGCATTGAACCGTGCGCCGTCGTGCCTCGCGTGGTGGCCTCCAGCCAGAGCGCGCCCTTGTGCCCGAGCAGCACCCGGTTGGCGGTCGGCTCGGCCACCAGCAGGGCGCGCGACCTGCCCACCAGGCCCTCGGCCACCATGCCGGCCGCGCCCTCGCAGCCGGTCTCCTCGCCCACGGTGAAGACCATCTCCAGGGCGACCTTCGGCCCGGTGCGGCGCACGTGCCGCTCGGCGGCGATCACCAGCGCGGCGACGCCGGCCTTCATGTCGCTCGAACCACGCCCGTACAGGCGGTCGCCGTCGATCTCCGCGCCGTGCGGCGCGTGCCGCCACGCCTGCCCGCCCAGCGGCACCGTGTCGAGGTGCCCGGTCAGCGTCACCGGCTCGCCCGTCCCCCAGCGGGCGACCAGCCCGGTGCGGCCGGGCGCGTGCTCGTGCGCGCGCACCGCGAAACCGGCGTCCGACAGCCGCCTCGCGAGCGGGCCGGCCACCGCGGCCTCGCCCCCGCCCACCGAGTCGATCCTGATGAGCTCGCGTGCCAGTTCGACCGCCTCGTTCACGCGGCCTCCTTCCCTCACCTACTCTGCGACGCCGGCCGCCACCGGTCGGCTGGTCTGCCGTACGACGAGCCGGGGAGCGATGGCGATGCGCTGTGCGGGCCGAGGGTCGCCGGCCTTGACCTGTCCGAGCAGGCGTACGGCCTCCGCCGCCATCTCCTCCACCGGCTGGCGCACGGTGCTGAGCGGCGGGTCGCACATCGTCGCGTGTCCCACGTCGTCGAACCCGACCACCGCCACGTCCTCGGGGACGCGCGCCCCGCCGAACCGCAGCGACCGCACCAGGCCCACCGCGATCTCGTCGTTCGCGCAGACGACCGCGTCCGGCAGCCGGCCGGCGTCGAGCAGCCTGCGCCCGGCCTCGACGCCCCATTCGAGGGTGAACTCGCCGAGCAGCGGCGGCAGGACCTCCACGCCGGCCCGCGCGGCGGTGCGTTCGAACCCGCTGAGCCGCAACCGGGCGGAGGAGCTCTCCAGGCGGCTGCCCGCGAAGACCACGGAGCGGGCCCCGCCCGCGATCACGTGCTCGACCGCGAGGGCCAGCCCGGCCTCGTCGTCCACGCCCACCCAGTCGGCCCCGCCGCCCTCGATGTAGCGGTCGACCTGCACCAGCGGCACCCGGCGGGCCGCGTCCAGCACCGCGGGGACGCTGGCCTCGATGTCGCACGGGCTGATGATCAGCCCGTCCACACGCCGGGCCAGCAGGGTCTCCAGCCTCCGGGCCTCGACCTGGGGACTGTACTGTGACGCGCACAGCAGCAGGTCGGTGCCGGAGTTCTGCAGCTCACGCTCCACGGCCTCGACGATCGTGGTGAAGAACGGGTTGCCGATGCCCGGGACGACCATGCCGATGGTGCCGGTGGTCTGGTCGCGCAGCGCCTTGGCGACCGCGTTCGGCTGGTAACCGAGCTCGGCGGCGGCGCGCGCCACCCGCTCGGCGATCTCGGGCGTGACCTTGCGCCGCCCCGAGAGGGCACGGGAGGCCGAGGCCACGGAGACGCCGGCCGCTCGTGCCACGTCGTGAATCGTCACGCCCATCGTGTAATCGATTTCCCTTGATCTTTGCCAACGATCGACCTTCTCGACCATCGCGACACCAGGATCACACGGAACGATAGAGGTTCTGTGAGGAAAACGCACCCTTGACGGTGCTTTTTTAGGCCCACTAGCATGCCCGAAACTCGGGTAATCGATTACCCAATCGATCTCACTCCTTCCCGGCCCCCCCGAAAGGCTCATCTCTCATGGCGCGATCCACGAGGCTCATCCGCCTGACAGCGGCGACGACGATCCTGGCCACCGGCCTGCTGGCGGCGGCCTGTGGCGGTTCGGACGACTCCGGCTCTTCCGGAGGCTCCGGCGGAGACCGGCCGCGGGTCGGGCTCGTCCAGATCAACCAGCAGGCGATCTTCTTCAACGAGATGAACGCCGGCGCCCAGCAGGCGGCGAAGGAGGCGAACGTCGATCTCACGATCTTCAACGCCAACGACGACCCGGCCAAGCAGAACGAGGCCATCGACAACTTCGTCCAGCAGCAGTTCGACGCGGTCATCGTGGTCGCCATCGACGTCGAGGGCATCAAGCCCGCCGTGAAGATCGCCAAGGACGCCGGGCTGAAGGTCGTCGCCGTGGACGCGATCGTCGACTCGCCCGCCGTGGACACCCAGGTGGGCGTGGACAACGCGGCGGCGGCGAAGCAGGCGGGCGACTTCGTCAACAAGTGGGCCCAGGCGCAGGGCGTGACCGCGCCGAAGATCGGCGTGGTGGGCGCCCTGAACTCCTTCATCCAGAACATCCGCAAGGACGACTTCAACAAGACCGTCGAGGCCGCGGGCGCCAAGATCGTGCAGACCGTCGACGGGCAGAACAAGCAGGAGGCCGCGATGACGGCCGCGGAGAACCTGCTCACCTCCCGCTCCGACATGAACATCGTGTACGCCACGGGCGAGCCGGCCCTGCTCGGCACGGTCGCCGCGGTGAAGTCGCAGAACGCGGCCGACCGGGTCAAGGTCTTCGGCTGGGACCTGACCAAGGAGGCCATCAACGGCATCGACGAGGGGTTCGTCGCCGGTGTGGTCCAGCAGGACCCGAAGACCGAGGGCTACGAGGCCGTCAAGGAGGCCAAGGCCCTGGTCGGCGGCGCCCAGGCGAAGAAGAAGATCGACGTGCCCGTGACGATCGTGACCAAGGACAACGTCGACCCGTACCGCGCCACGTTCAAGTGAGCGGCGAAGGGACTCGCATGACGGACCAAGAGGCGGGTCGCGTTGACCGGGTGGTCATGCGCGACATCCGCAAGCGCTACGGAATGGTCGACGCGCTGCGCGGCGTGACGCTGCGCGTCGGCCCTGGAGAGGTGGTGGGGCTCGTCGGCGACAACGCGGCCGGCAAGTCCACCCTCATGAAGGTGCTGGCCGGCGCCGTCGTGCCGGACTCCGGCGAGATCGTCTTCGACGGCCGGCCGGTCGCCTTCGCCAGCCCCAGGGACGCCCGCGAACTGGGCATCGAGATGGTCTACCAGGACCTCGCGCTCTGCGACGACATCGACGTCGCCGGGAACCTGTTCCTCGGCAGGGAGCCGCGCAAGGCCGGCGGGATGATGCTCGACGTCCGCAAGATGCACGCGGACGCCCGTCGGCACTTGGACGCCCTGAACATCCGGATCCCGCTGACGGACATCCCCGTCGGAGGGCTGTCCGGCGGCCAGCGGCAGGCGGTCGCCATCGCCCGGGCGGTGACCTTCGGGCCCAAGCTGCTCATCCTCGACGAGCCGACGGCGGCGCTCGCCGTCGCCGAGGTCGAGACCGTCCTCGAACTGATCAAGACCGTCTCGGCCCAGGGCGTCTCGGTGATCCTCATCACGCACCGTCTGCAGGACCTCTTCCGGGTCTGCGACCGGCTGTGCGTCATGTACGAGGGCACGCTCAGGGCCGACCTGGACGCCCAGAACACGAGCCTCGAACGGCTCGTGTCCGAGATCGTCGCCCACGACGAGGGAGAGAAGGAGGGGAGGCGACGGTGACCGTCACCAGCCAGCGGGTCGTCACCACCAGGTCGGCCCGGGCCAACGCCCACATCGGCCGGCACGCGCAGACGATCGCGATCGCGGTCGTGCTGGTGGTCCTGCTGATCTTCTTCGCGTTCTCCGCCGACCGGTTCGCCACGACGGGCAACCTGCTCAACCTGTTGCGGCAGATCGCCCCCACACTGGTCGTCGCGACCGCGATGACCTTCGTGATCAGCACGTCCGGCATCGACCTGTCGGTCGGTTCCACCGTCGCGCTGTCCGGGTCGCTGCTCGCGATCGTGCTGCAGCACGGGTGGAACCCCACCCTCGCCCTGGTCGCGATCCTCGCGCTCGGCGCGCTGATCGGGTTCGTGAACGGATGGTTCTCCTCCTACCAGAACATCCCGCCGTTCATCGTCACGCTCGCGATGCTGTCGATCATGCGGGGTACGGCGCTGCGCGCCACCGAGGGCTACTCGACCCCCATCGACGGCGACCTCTGGATCGTCCAGATCGGCCAGGGCCGCATCGCCGGGGTGCCCGTCCCGGCCATCCTCGCCGTGGTCGTCGCGCTCGTCGGCTGGCTCGTCCTCACCCGGACGCCGTTCGGCCGCTACGTCATCGGCCTCGGCTCCAACGGCGAGTCGCTGCGCCGCACCGGTGTGAACACGCGCAAGGTCGGGCTGACCGTCTACGTGCTCACCGGCCTGGCGGCGGCGGTCGCCGGCGTGCTGATCGCCACCCGCCTCAGCTCCGGCTCGTCCAACGCCGGCAGCGGCTTCGAGCTGGAGGTCATCACGGCCGTCGTGCTCGGCGGCACCAGTCTCTTCGGCGGCCGGGCGAGCATGCTCGGCACGATCCTCGGCGCGCTCACGCTGGGCGTGATCGCCAACGGCCTGGTGCTGCTGCACGTCTCGCCGTTCTACGTGCAGATCGTCCAGGGCGGCATCCTGCTGCTGGCCATCTTCGCCAACAGCAAGGTGTGGGCGAAGTTCGGAGCGATACGGAAATGACGTCCTCAGCCCGGCCCGCGGCCGTGACGACCGTGCTCGGCCCGGTGTCCGCCGACGACCTCGGGATCACGCTCTGCCACGAGCACCTGCGCAACGACGGCGCCCGCGCCTGGCACCCCGCGCCCGAGGGCGACGCCGAGGGCGAGCTGATCGCCCGCGACCCCGTGCGGACGGAGTTCCTCGGCAGGCTCCGCAACGACCCGTACCTCTCCCGCGACAACGTGTCGCTGGACGACACGGGGACCGCGATCGAGGAGGTGCGCAGGTTCGCCGAGCGCGGCGGGCGCACCCTGCTCGAGGTGACCCCCGAGGGGATCGGGCGGGCGCCCGCCGAGCTGGTCGCGATCGCCCGCGCCACCGGGCTGAACATCGTCATGGGCTGCGGTTTCTACCTGGAGAAGACCCATCCGGCCCGGGTCCGCTCGATGACCGCGGCGGACGTCGCCGACGAGATCGAGCGTGACCTGACCGAGGGTGTGGACGGCGTGCGGGCCGGAGTGATCGGCGAGATCGGCGTCTCGCCGGACTTCACGGCCGAGGAGGAGAAGGTGCTGCGCGGCGCGGCCCGGGCGCAGGCCCGCACCGGCGTGCCGCTCTCGGTCCACCTCCCCGGCTGGGTGCGGCACGGCCATCGCGTGCTCGACGTCATCGCCGAGGAGGGCGGCCTGCTCGCCGGGACCGTGCTCTCGCACCTCAACCCCAGCGGGGCGGACCGCGACTACCAGGTCTCCCTCGCCCTGCGCGGGGCCTACCTCGGCTACGACATGTGCGGCATGGACTACCTCTACCCGGGCGAGGGCCAGTCCCCGTGCGACGAGGAGAACGCCGCCGCGGTGGCGTGGCTGGTCCGCGCCGGGCTCGGACCCCGGGTGCTGCTCTCCCAGGACGTGTTCCTGAAGACCATGCTCGTCCGCTACGGCGGCAACGGCTACGCCCACATCCTCACGCACTTCGTCCCGCGCCTGCACCGGCACGGGCTGACCGCCGACGACACCACCCGGCTGCTCGCGGACAACCCGCGCGAACTCTTCCTCGCCGCCGCGCGCGGCCACTGATCACACACAGACAGAAGGAGACGATTTCCATGACCCGCGTGCTGGTCGCCGGCGAATCGTGGGTGAGCCAGTCGACCCACTACAAGGGCTTCGACGCGTTCACCACGACCACCTACCACACCGGAATCGATCCGCTGCGGGACGTCCTGGTGGCCGACGGCATCGAGGTCGACCACCTGCCCGCGCACGACGTGCCCGCGCTGTTCCCCGGCACGCCCGAGGCGCTGGCCGCCTACGACGTGATCGTGCTCTCCGACATCGGGGCCAACAGCATCCTGCTGCACCCGGCCACCTGGCTGGCCAGCGAGAAGACCGTCAACCGGATCGACCTGCTGGCCGACTGGGTGGAGCAGGGCGGCGGCCTCGCCATGGCCGGCGGCTACCTGAGCTTCCAGGGCTTCGAGGCGAAGGCGGCGTTCGCCGGCACGGCGGTCGAACGGGTGCTCCCCGCCCGGATCTCCCGCTACGACGACCGCGTCGAGACCCCGCAGGGCGTGCCCGGCCTGCTCGCCGACGACGCGCACCCCATCGTGGCCGGACTTCCCGCCCAGTGGCCCGACCTGCTCGGTTACAACCGGTTCGCGCTGCCCGAGGACGCGACGCTGCTCGCGACCGTCGGCGGCGACCCCCTGCTCGCCGTACGGCAGGCCGGGGCGGGCCGCACGCTCGCCTGGGCCTCCGACATCGCGCCGCACTGGTGCCCGGACGAGTTCGTCTCCTGGGACGGCTACCGCACGCTGTTCACGCGGGCGGTCCGCTGGCTCGCGAAGGAGATCTGACATGCCGATCCCGGTGATCCTCGACTGCGACCCCGGGCACGACGACGCCATGGCCATCCTGCTCGCGGTGGCCCATCCGGCGATCGACCTGCGCGCGGTCGCGACGGTCGCGGGGAACCAGACGGTGGAGAAGACCGCGCTCAACGCGCGGCGGATGCTGAGCCTGGCCGGCGTCACCGACGTGCCGGTCGCCGCCGGCTGCGACCGCCCTCTCACGGCGCCGCTGGAGATCGGCGACTACGTGCACGGGGAGAGCGGCCTGGACGGCCCGGCGTTCGGGGAGCCGAGCGTCCCGCTCGACCCCCGCCACGGCGTGGACCTCATCCACGACACGCTGGCGGCCGCCGCGGAGCCGGTGACCGTGGTGGCCATCGGCCCGCTGACGAACATCGCCACGCTGCTCCGCCGTCACCCGGAGGACCGCGAGCGGATCAGGGAAGTCGTGATCATGGGTGGCTCCACGGATCGCGGCAACCACACGCCATACGCGGAGTTCAACGTGTACGCCGATCCGGAGGCGGCGGCGGAGGTGCTGGGCAGCGGCGTGCCGACGACGTGGGTCGGGCTCAACGTCAGCCACCAGGCGCTGGTGACCGCCGACGTGCTCGCCAGGATCGAGGCGCTCGGCACCCCGCTCGCCCGCGTCTGCGTGGAACTGCTCACGTTCTTCGGGTCCACCTACCACGAGACGTGGGGGTTCCCCGCGCCGCCGCTCCACGACCCGATCACGGTGGCGTACCTGATCGATCCCACGGTCCTGGCGTACGAGCGGGTGGGCCTGCGGATCGAGCTGGACGGCCGGCACACCCGGGGGGCGACCGTGGCCGACCTGCACCGTCGCATGGACTGGGAGCCCAACGCGAACGTCGGCATCGGGCTGGACCGCGACCGGTTCTGGGACCTCATGATCGGCGCGATCGAGACGCTCGGCCGGCCCTCCTGAGCGTCGTCGTAGCACCAACAGCCTGAAACAGGAGGAACGTGATGGAACCGAAAGGTGTCGTCGTCGTCGGGAGCATCTCCGCGGATGTCACCGCCTTCACCCGCCGCCTCCCGCGCCGGGGAGAGACCGTTCTCGGCGACGACGTCACCTTGGTCCTCGGCGGGAAGGGCGCGAACCAGGCGGTCGCCGCCGCCCGTGCGGGAGCGCCCACCTGGCTGGTCGGCTGCGTCGGCAGGGATCCGTTCGGTGAGATCGTCTCGTCGGCACTGCGCTCCCACGGCGTGGCGCTGACGGAGGTCCGCTCCGTCGGCGACCGTACGGGCGTCGCGCACATCAGGGTGGACGCGTCGGGCGAGAACGACATCGTCATGACCCCTCTCGCCAACGCCGACCTCAGCGCCGAAATGGTGGACGAGAGCATCCGGGCCGTGCGCGACAGGGCGAGCGTGCTTCTCCTCCAGCTCGAGATCCCCGTCGAGGTCGCCTGCCACGCGGTCGAGGCGGGCGCGCGGGCCGGGCTGACCGTGGTGCTCGACCCCGCGCCCGCGCAGCCGCTGCCCGACCGGGTGTGGCCGCACGTCGCCGTCGTCACCCCGAACGAGAGCGAGGCCGCCGCCCTGACCGGAGTGGAGGTTGTCGACGTCGCGTCCGCCGAGCGGGCCGCGGCCTGGTTCCTCGACCGCGGGGTGGGGCACGCGCTCATCACGCTCGGATCGGCCGGCGCCCTGTCGGTCACCCGGGAGCGCACCCGGCACTTCCCGGCCTACCCGGTCACCCCCGTGGACACCACCGCCGCGGGAGACGCCTTCACCGGCTCCCTGGGCGCGGCCCTCGCGGCGGGCCTCGACACCGCCACGGCCATCCGCCGGGGGATGGCCGCCGGAGCCCTGGCGACCACGCTGCCCGGCGCCAGCCCCTCGCTGCCCGACCGGAAGGCGGTGGACGAACTGCTCGACGCCGTGGCTGAGGGAGCCGCCCGCTGAGGCGCCCCGGTCGCGAGACCCGGCGGCGGCTGTCGGTGGCGGCCGTTACCGTGTCGCCACGCCCGCGCGTCGGCACGGTCGTCGCGCGGGTCCAGGCGGCGCTCATGCTGGTCGTCTACGGCATCGCCCCGCTCGCCTTCGCGGTGGACATGGGCATCGACCGGGCCCCCGCGCCGCCGCCGACGTGCAGGCGAAGCTGGACGCCGAAGACGCGGCCTATTACGACGCCTGGACACCTCAGCACATCAGCCTGATGGTCTACCCCGGCAGAGCCCGGACGCTCCTGGAGCACCTCTGCTTCCTCGACGAGGGGGAAGGAGTCGTGCAAGAGCAGGCAAAGCCGCCTTCGGGCCGCACGCGGCGGGCGTTAGCGTCTCGCCGACCCGTCGCGCCGCGCCGCTCCCGCGCGCGTACGCGGCCGGTCGTCGTGATCGTACGGGGGCTGGCCGGGCGAAGCCCGCCGCGACGAAGGGGCAGGCGTGAGACGAGCGCGTGGAACCGGTGCCGTGACCGTGGCGCTGGCGATCATCGGGGGTTCCGCCCTCGCCGGTTGTGCGGCGGAGCCGCCCGCGCCGCGTGCCGCGTCACCCGGGGCCGTGCGGTCGCGGGTCGCGAGCGCCCCACCGGCGTCCGTTTCGCCGTCACCGTCCGCCTCGATCGAGGCGAAGGGCCGGGACCAGGTCGACATCTATGCGGCCGACCGGCCGGGGATGCTCAGCCCCGTCGTCAAGGGCTTCCGCTCTCTCGTGTACGTGCCCAACAGCGAGAGCGGCACGGTGGACGTCATCGACCCGGAGACGTACCGGATCGTGCGGCACTTCACGGTCGGGGCGCTGCCCCAGCACGTGGTGCCGTCCTGGGACCTCAAGACGCTGTGGGTGAACAACAACCGGGGCAATTCGCTGACCCCCATCGACCCCCGCACCGGCAAGCCCGGCCGTCCGGTGCCGGTGGAGGACCCCTACAACCTGTACTTCTCGCCCGACGGCAAGTACGCGCTGGTCATGGCGGAGCGGAACAACCAGCTCGACCTGCGCGACCCGCACAGCATGAAGCTGCTGCGCTCGCTGTCGCTGCCCTGCCGGGGCATCAACCACGGCGACTTCAGCGCCGACGGCTCGGTGTTCCTCGCGAGCTGCGAGTTCAGCGGTGACCTGGTCGTGCTCGACTGGCGTACGCCGAGCGTGATCCGGCACATCCACCTGGGCCACATGAGCATGCCGCAGGACGTGAAGCTGTCGCCCGACGGCACCGTCTTCTACGTCGCCGACATGGAACGGCACGGGGTGTGGCTGGTGGACGCGGCGACGTACAAGGTCATGCGCTTCCTGCCGACCGGCCGGGGCGCGCACGGCCTGTACGTGAGCCGCGACTCGCGCCGTCTGTACGTGTCCAACCGGGGCGAGGGATCGGTGTCGGTCGTGTCGTTCCGGAAGCGGAAGGTGGTGGACGTCTGGCGGATCCCCGGCGGCGGCTCGCCCGACATGGGCGGCGTGTCGGCCGACGGCACCAAGCTGTGGCTCAGCGGCCGCTACCACGGCGTCGTCTACGTCTTCGACACCCGGGACGGCAAGGTCGTCCGCACCATCCCCGTCGGCGCCGGGCCGCACGGGCTGTGCGTGTATCCCCAGCCGGGCCGCTACTCACTCGGCCACACGGGCATCTTCCGGTGACGCGCTGATCTCGTTCGCAGGACGCTCTATCGGATGCCGAACCGATACGGGAATGGCGAATCGGTGCCAAAGGTCATCAATATGATCGATACCGATCATGTCCCCCCGTTCCAGGAGCATCCCTGTGCGTACCCGATCTCTGCTGGCGGCCGCAGCGGTGACCGCCGGCGTGGTCGCCGCGTCCCAGCCCGCCTACGCGGCGGGCCCGGCCGTACGAATCACCAAGATCTACTACGACTCGCCCGGCTCGCCGGACTTCGGCGCGAACAGCAGCCTGAACGGCGAGTACGTGCAGATCAAGAACACGACGAAGAAGGCCGTCAGCCTCAAGGGCTGGACCGTGCGCGACGACACGAAGCGATCGGACCACGTCTACACGTTCGGCCCGTTCACTCTCGGAGCCGGGAAGACGGTCACCCTGCGGACCGGCAGGGGGAAGGACACCGCCACCACCCTCTACTGGGGCAGGAGCGGGGGGACGCTCGCCTACATCTGGAACCAGACCAAGGACAAGGCGTACCTGCGGAACGCCTCCGGCGTGCTGGTCGACTCCTGCGCGTACAACTCCTCGCGGCAGGACTACAAGATCTGCTGACCGCGACCGGACACGTGACCGGCCCCCGGCGAGGCAGCCGCCGGGGCCGGTTCCGTCCGCCATCCGGGCGAGGAGGCGGACCGGTCGACACCGCAGGGGCTCGCGCGGGATGAAACATTCAGCGGTCACGCCGGGATTTAGACCGGCTTCGCCGCCCTCTCTGTCCTGGTTGTGACGGACCGCCGTTCCCAAGGTCCCCGGGGGCGCGGTGTTTAACGCCCGACCGGATCGAGCCCTCCGATCGCCGTGCTGGATCGGTCCGCGCCTGTGGCAATAACCTCCGGGCACTCGGCACTCCTGCAACGGATGAGGTGTGAATTGACCGCACGCTCGCGAGGACGTCGCCTGTCGACGTCGATCGCCGCCGCCATCGCGGCGATGGCCGCCGCGCTCCTGCCGCTCAGCCCCGCGCACGCGGCGTACGGCGCGGACCAGCCGGTCTACCTGCAGTTGGTGAGCAACGACGGCAACGCGACGCAGCTCGCCCTCCTGGACGGCACGGTGGCGTTCGACGACGGCAACACGAAGTACCGCTACTCGCTGCGCCTGTGCTGGCAGCACGCCTACCCCGCGCCCTATTTCCTGATCAACGTCAACGGCACGAGCTCGTCCTGGCCGACCCAGACCGGCACGACGTCCGTCGCCGGGTGCTCGCAGACCTTCCTGTACAGCGGCGAGGTGAACTTCGGCAGTACCGTCCGCAACGTCCGGTTCGACGTGACCGGAGGGTGGTTCGGCAGCAACGGCCAGTACCAGACGCGCACCAAGAGCACCGGCACTTACGACAACCCCTACAACTGAGCGCGCACTCCGCCCGCGAGGGCGGGGACGGTTGAACGGCGAGGTCTCCGGCAGGCGGTTCACGAAGGACCGCCGATGCCGGAGACCTCGTCGCCGTTCCGGCGACGCGGCACGCCGCACGGTGCTACTCAGCCGTGCCACTCAGCCGCGCCCGGCCGTGCCGCCGATGGGCGACGATTCCTATCCGAGCCGCCACACGTGGAAGGCGGGGCCGTCGGCGGGCAGGACGACCGTGTCGTCCGGGCCGGGGACGATCGCGGTCCCTCCGTACAACGGCGTCCCGGCCGCCCCGAGCGGCAGCCGTACGGGCTCGTGGGCCGTGCGGGCGGCGAACACGAGCAGCCGTTCCCCCGCCCGTTCCCGGACGAAGGCCAGCGCGTCGCCGGAGGCGTGCAGCCAGCGCAGCCCGCCGTGCCGCAGGGCGGGCTCGTCCCGGCGCAGCGCCGCGAGCCGCCGGTAGGCGTCCAGGGTCGCGGTCCGCCACCGATCCGGCCGGTCCCAGGGCATGGGACGGCGGCCGTCCTCACCCCAGGCGCCCTCCAGCCCGAGCTCGTCCCCGGCGAGGACCATCGGGGCGCCCGGCAGGGTGAACATCAGGCCTGCGGCGATCTCCACGAGCGCCTCGTCCCCTCCGCACACCGTACGGATCCGGGCCGTGTCGTGCGAGCTGAGGATCGACCACGAGTGGACGAGGGAGCGCCAGGACGTGCGGGCGGCGAAGGCGCGCATCGTCCGCACGATCCGGTCCGCCCCGAGCCGCGGGATGGGCGCCGGCACGCCGAGGAACGGCAGGCGGACGTCCGGCCCGCGCAGCCAGGACCATACGGGCCGGGTGAAACCGGCGTAGTTCATCGTGCCGTGCCAGCCGTCGCCGTCCAGGTCGCCCGACGCGTCGTGAGCATGCTCGGCGACGAGCAGAGCCTCCGGGTTCTCCTCCGCCGCGGCCCGCCTGACCAGGGCCGCGACCTCCCGGGTGAGGTCGATCTCCCGCAGCCGCCCGGTCATGTTGGCGACGTCGATGCGCCACCCGTCCAGCCCGAAGCGCAGCCACCTGCGGACGACGGAGTCGGCGTCGCCGGCCATCAGGCGGCGCAGGCGCTCGCCGGTCCAGTTCAGCTTCGGCAGGGAGGCCACGCCCATCCACGCCTCGTAGCCGAGGGCGTCGTCGCCGAAGTGGAACATCTCCCGCTCCGCGGCGTCCTTGTCGCGCGCCGCCGCGACGAACCACGGATGGGTGGAGCCGCAGTGGTTCGTCGTGAGGTCGCCGAGGATCCGGATGCCGCGCCGGTGCGCCTCGTCGACCAGCGTCCGGTAGGCGGCGTCGCCGCCCAGCAGCGGGTCGACCTCGGTGAACGAGGACGCGTTGTAGCGGTGGTTGGACGGCGCGGGAAAGACCGGAGTCAGATAGAGGGTGTTCATCCCGAGGCCGGTGACGTGGTCGAGCCGCGCCGTCACGCCGTCCAGATCGCCGCCGAAGACCTGCACGCTCGTGTCCGGGCCCGCGCCGGTGACCGCGTCGTCCCAGCCCGCCGGCACCGCCCACGACGGGTACGTCCGGTCCGCCCCGGAACGGGCGAAGCGGTCGGGGAAGATCTCGTACACCATCGAGTCGGCCGCCCACGCCGGCGGGGCCGCGTACGAGACCAGGCGGAAGTCGGCGGAGTCGGGAACGTCGTGGTGGTGCAGCCCGGCGGCGTTGAGCCAGCGGTAACCGCCGTCGCCGGTCAGCAGGAAGCGGTAGCGGGTCACCGGGTTGCGGACGGTCACGTCGGCCCGCCACCAGATCTCGTCCGGTGTCTCCCGGTCGACCACCGCCTCGGTGTAGTGCGCCTCACCGTCCGGCGTCGACCGCACGTGGACCCCCGTGCGGTGGTCCTTCGGGGTGCGGAGGAACACGGTCACGGTCTCGCCGGGCTCCGGCGCGAGCGTGCTGACGTGGTCGGAGGAGCCGTCGTGGTGGAATCCCCGATCGAGCAACTGTCATCCCTTCACTGCGCCCGCGGTGAGCCCGTGGACGATGTAACGCTGGAGAAACTGGAAGACGGCGACCGTCGGTATCGCGGTGAGCAGCGTGCCGACGGCGAACATGCCGAAGTTGGCGTTGCGCTGGTCGGCGAGCAGGCCGAACAGCCCGACGGCCAGAGTGCGCGCGTCGTCCCCGGTCAGGAAGACGCTCGCGATGAGGAACTCGTTGATGGTGGCGATGAAGACCAGCAGTCCGCTGATCGCCAGCACCGGGGCGGCCAGGGGCAGCACCACCCGGCGGAACGCCTGGGTGTGGCTGCACCCGTCGATGAGCATGGCGTCGTCCAGCTCCTTCGGGATCGAGTCGAAGAAGCCCTTGATGAGCCAGGTGTTCACCCCGACCTGTCCGCCGATGTAGAGCAGGACGACGCCCCACACGCTGTCGAGCCCGAACTCCGGCCAGTTGTCGCTGATCGCGCTGAAGATCACATACAGCGGCACGATAGCCAGGAACTGCGGGAACGCCTGGATGACGAGGAGGCTCACCAGTCCCGCCCGCCGCCCGGCGAAGCGGAACCTGCTGAAGGCGTACGCCGCCAGCGCGGAGACCGCGACGGACAGGGCGGCGGTCAGCCCGGAGACGACCAGCGAGTTGCGGTACCACGTCCAGAAGGGCGTGGTGGTGAACAGCTTCACGGCGTTGCCGAACCCGGCCCCGCGCGGGACGAGGGTGGCCGAGTTCAGCGTCCCGATCGGGTCGAGCGCCGCCGAGACCACGAACACGATGGGCAGCACGGCGAACGCCGTGACGGCGACCGCGGCGGCGTGCCGCGCGGCGAGACCGCGCATCAGCGCACCTCCTTGAAGGCCCGGGTGCGCCGGAACCCGGCGACCGAGATCACGGCGACGATCAGGTAGACGTAGATGGAGATCGCAGAGGCCAGGCCGTACTGCGCGCCCTGCTGGCCGAAGGCGAGCCGGAACGTGTACGTGATGAGCAGGTCGGTCGCCCCGACCGTCGGGTTGTCCGACGGGAACGGGCCTCCGGCGGTCACCAGGAACACGCCGTTGAAGTTGTTGAAGTTGAACGCGAAGGACGACACCAGCAGCGGCGCGAGCGCGAGGAGCAGCAGCGGCAGGGTGATCGTGCGGAACCGCTGCCAGGCGCTCGCTCCGTCGACCTGCGCGGCCTCCAGGTATTCGGCCGGGATCGTCTGCAGCGCGCCGGTGGCCACCAGGAACATGTACGGGAAGCCCAGCCACAGCTGCACGAGCAGCACCGACGCCCGCGCGGTGAGCGGCGTGCCGAGCCAGTCCACGTCCAGGCCGAGCAGCCGGTTGACCAGGCCGAAGTCGGTGTTGAACATGTCCCGCCAGACCAGCAGCATCGCGAAGGCCGGCATGGCGTAGGGCAGCACGATCAGGGTCCGGTAGATCCGGACGCCGCGCATCCGGGGGTGGTGCAGCACGAGGGCCGCGGCCACCCCGAGCGCGGCGGTCAGCCCGACGACCGCGACCGCGTAGAAGAGGTTCCACGCGAACACGCCGAGGAAGTGCGTGTTGATCTTCGGGTTGGTCACCGCGGCGGTGAGGTTGGCCCAGCCGACGCCGACCTTCCAGCCCTGCGGCAGCGCGCCGCCGTCCGGGGCGGTGAACCTGCCGTGCTCGTCGTCGGCCCGCCAGACGCGGTTCCCGCCCTTCACGCAGTCGCAGTCCGCGTCGTAGGCGAGCGTCGCCCTGCCCTCGTACGCCCGGGTCAGGCCCTGGGCGCGGATCGCCCCGCCGTCCACCGGCACAGAGAGGGAGCCGATCTCCTCGCCCCGGGCGGCGGCCTGGGCCGGGGTCAGCACCGTGTACCCGTCCGCCGCCGTGACGCGCCCTCCGGGGCCGAAGGTCGCGCCGCCGATCTCGCGCAGCCCGTCCGCGGTCCCTGCGTACGCTCTGCGCCTGGCCGGGTCGGCCAGCAGGAAGACGAGCGCGCCGCCCTGCTCCGCCACCGTCAGCCGATACTCGGCCGACCCGGCCTCCCGGCGTACGGACGACGCCTCGATGGCGGCGATCGCCTCCTGCTTGGTGCCGAGGTGCCCGTCGCCGACGTTGGTCAGCGCCAGCGACATCGTGTAGAGGACCGGGAACACCTGGAACGCGAGCAGCAACAGCGTCGTGGGCAGCAGATACTTGGCGGGAAGCCGGCGCGGCGACAGGTAGACGTACAGGGCCGCCGCGGTCACCACCGCGACGATCCCGACGCCCAACCGGTTCCCGGCGGAGACCAGCGGCGCGGCGGCCCACAGCGCCACGCCGACGATCAGGCCGAGGGCCAGCACCCGGCCCAGCGTCGCGGCCGTGGAGCCCGGACCGGTGGTCCGGGACCGTCCGGCCCCGGACCTGGCGCCTCCGCCCCCGGAGGCGGCGCCGCCGGAGCCGGAGGGGGAGCCGTGCCGGCCGGGCCGCAGCCCCGAGCCGTGCGTCACGGTCATCCCGCCTGCCCGAGCTGCTCGGCGATGGCCTTGCCCGCGGCCTTGACCGCCGGCTCGACCGGGTCGCCCTTGACGACGGAGTGGATCAGCGCGTTGAACGGCTGCCACACCGCGACCATCTGCGGGATCGCGGGCAGCGGGACGCCGTCCTTGGCCGCGGCCTCGAACTTGGCGACGTCGGGGTCCTTCGCGGCGGCGTACTCCAGCGCGGTCCTGAGCGCGGGCATGCGCGGCTCGGCGTCGAACAGCGCCTTGGCGACCTCGTCGGAGGCGAGCGTGTTGGTGACGAACTCCTGCGCGAGGGCCTTGTTCCTGCCCTTGCTCGCCACGAAGAAGGCCTGGACGCCCACGAAGCTGCGGGCCGGGCCGCCGCCCTTGAACGGCGGCACGGGAGTGACGTCGTACTTCACCCCCGCCGTACGGACGTCGGCCAGGCGCCACGGCCCGGACACCAGGAACGCGGTCTTGCCCTCGGCGAACATGGCGGCCGAGTTGTCGGAGGTGAACGAGCGCTTCAGCGCGCCCGCGCCCTTCTCGCCGAGCGCGGCGATCTTCTCGAACGCGGCGACCGAGGCCGGGGTGCCGACGCCGAGGTCGGCGGGGTCGGGGTCGCCGTTGGGCTTGGTGCCGAACAGGTGGCCGCCGCCGGAGGTGTAGAGCGGGTACAGGTGGTAGGTGTCGCCGGACTGACCGTTCTGCTGGCTGACCGGGTAGCCCACGATCTCCTTGACCTTGCCCTGCTCCTTCAGTTCGCGCCCGGTGGCGACGAGGTCGTCGAACGTCTTGGGAGCCTCGGGGGCGAGGTCGGTGTTGCGGTAGAGCGCCAGGTTCTCCACGGCGTACGGCACGCCGTAGACCTGGCCGTCGTAGGTCACGGCCTTGCGGGCCACGTCCACGTAGCCGGACAGCCGGTCCTCGGTCATCTGGATCGGCTCGATGAGCCCGTTCTGGACCAGGTTGCCGATCCAGTCGTGCGCGCCGACGAGGACGTCGGGGCCCTTGCCCGCCTGTGAGGCGGTGACGAAGGTCTGCTGCTGGTTCTGCGCGACCACGACGACCTCGGCCTTGATCCCGTTCTCCTTGGCGAACGCCTCGGCGAAGGGCTTGAGGGTCGCCGACCGCATCTGGTCGGCCCAGATGGTGAGGGTGGCCGACGAGGCGGCTTGCCCGGCCGGTGACGCGTCTCCGGACGTCTCGCCGCCCGCGGTGCCGCCGCCGCAGGCCGTCAGCGTGAGGCAGGCGGTCAGCGCGACAAATGATCTGCGCACAGGATCGCTCCAGGTGAGAGGGGCCGTAGCCCGGAAAGAGGGGGGTAACCGCGCGGCGTGGCCCGAAGTTAACAGCGGGTTTCCGCACCTGGAAGACGTTGCAGAAAATTGCTGCTTTGTTTCAAGATGCCTTGCGGCGTTCCAGCGACTGATCGGAAACAGCGACGATGGCAGCACGGCTCGACGAGATCGCCAGGCAGGCGGGAGTGAGCAAGGCGACGGTCTCGCGGGTGCTCAACGAGCGCCCGGGGGTCAGCGTGCGAGCCCGCACGGCCGTCATGGCGGCGATAGAGGCGCTCGGCTACGAGCGGCCGAGCACCATGCGCCCGCGCAGCTTCGGGCTCGTCGGGCTCATCGTCCCCGAGCTGCAGAATCCGATCTTCGCCCTGTACGCCGAGGTCATCGAGACCAACCTCGCCAGGCACGGGTTCACGGCCATGCTCGGCACGATGACGCCGGAGGGCTCGGGGGAGGACGAATACGTCGGCATGCTGCTCGACCGCAAGGTCTCCGGCATCGTCTTCGTCTCCGGCCTGCACGCCGACACTCGGATCGACCGCTCCCGCTACGACGACCTGGCCCGGCAGCGGGTGCCCTTCGTGCTGGTCAACGGGCAGGTGCCCGGTCTCGGTGTGCCGTCCTTGTCGTCCGACGACGCCCTGGCCGCGCGGCTTGCCGTACGGCACCTGGCGGGGCTGGGGCACCGCCGCATCGGGTTCCTGAGCGGGCCGGAGCGCTACTCCACCGTGCAGCGGCGGCTGGCGGGCTTCCGCCTCGCCATGCGGCGGCTCGCCGGGCCCGGCGCGGGCGACCTGGTCGAGCTGGCCTCCTTCGACGTCGGGGGCGGCCAGTCCGGCGCGGCCCGCCTGCTGGATCAGGGCGCCACCGCGCTGGTGTGCGGCAGCGACCTGATGGCCCTCGGCGCGATCCGGGCGGCCCGCCGCCGGGGCCTGCGCGTCCCCGAGGACGTCTCGGTCGTGGGTGCCGACGACTCGCTGCTGATGGCGTTCACCGACCCCGCCCTGACCACGGTGCGCCAGCCGGTGCTCGCCATCGGCGCGGCCGCCGCCCGGGCGCTGGCCGACCAGGTGAAGGGACGCGGCGACGACGGCGGCGAGCGGCTCTTCGACCCCGAGCTGGTCATCCGCGACTCCACCGGGCCCTGCCCTCCGTAGTTCACGGATCGTCGTGCGCGGCGGGGCGGGGAGAGCTCCCGCGCTCCCCGCCCCGACTTGTCGAAGGGACTACTTGAGGTACGGGCCGTCGGCGCCGATCTTGCCCGGGGCCGGGTTGCCGGGCAGGTCGAGCACGTAGGCGCGCATGTCGCCCTTGCCGTTCAGGTCGATCGACAGGGTTCCGCCGGTGACGGTCTTCCTGTCTCCGGTGACCGCGTCCACGTACGTCCCGTTGGGGATGCCGGTGAACGTGGCGCCGGAGGAGACGGTGACCAGGACGAAGCTGTCGATGGACCCGCTGGTGTAGCGGCGCTTGTAGGCGATCGAGCCGGATACGCCGTCGGTGGAGTACTGCCCCATCTGCAGCGCCGGGATGGCCCGGCGGATCTGGTTGAGCCGCTGCAGGTGCCTGACCAGCGGCTGGCTCAGTGTCGTCGCGACCGGGCCGGACGCGCCGGAGACCACGCCGTAGTCACCGGCGGTGACGGTGCCCTCGATCTTGTCTCCGTAATAGGCGCGGCCGGTCGTGGCGAGCGGGCAGGTGGGGCCGCAGTCGATCTGCTTGCCCTTCTGGAACTCGATCTCCGACCCGTAGTAGAGGGTGGGGATGCCGCGGAAGGTCCACATCAGGCTCATGTTCTCGGCCCAGGCGTCGGTGCCGCCGGCGTAGCGGAAGCCGGACTTGTTGGGTCCGTAGTCGTGCGAGTCGACGTAGACGGCGTTGTAGGTGGCGTCGTTGACGCTGTCGTCGGAGTCCTTGCCGTTGTTGAAGGCGTTCTGCGCGTCGGAGAAGTTCATGTGCATGCGCATGTCGATGATGTTCATGCCGGAGAACTTCGAGCGGTCGGGCGCGTGGTAGCTGTTGCCGCTCAGGAAGGCGTTGGTGCTGGTGGGCTGGTTGCCCGTGCCGAGCTGCTCCTCGTAGTCGTACTGCTCGATCGCGGCCTTCTCGTCGGTGCTGTAGTCCTTGCGCTCCTTCCAGGTGTAGAACTGCGCGGAGTGGTTGACCGAGCCGCGGTTCCACTTGTCGTTCACGAACGCGGCGACCTCGCCGAAGACGTAGAAGTCCCTGGCCTTGTCCTCGCCGAACTTCTCCTTGACGTGGTCGTAGATCGCCGGAAGGAAGCGGCGGTTCCAGGTGACGCGGGGGATGTGGATGGCCGTGTCGATGCGGAAACCGTCGACGCCCATGTCGATGAACCGGTTGTAGGCGTCGATGAGGTACTTCTGCACCTCGGCGTTCTCGGTGTCGAAGTCGGCCAGGTCCTCGTGCAGCCAGCAGCTACGCGAGTCCTCGCCCTCCCAGTTGCCGATCCAGCACTGGTGGTAGTACTTCGCCGGGAACATCCCGGAGGTCGGGCTCGGCCACTGGCAGTTGTAGATGCGGTATCCCTCGGGGCTGTAGTACTGGGTCGGCGTTCCCCAGTTCCGGCAGGTGTTGCCCGCCGGCTCCTCGGTGGACCACAGGTCGCCGTTGTACGGCCTCCCCTTGGCCATCTGATTCTGCGCGGCGGTCATGCCGGGGTCGTCGCCCTGATGCTCGACCATCGGGTCGTACTCCCGGCCCGCCTCCTTGGCGCTGTACATCCACTTCCACTGCTCGTCACGCACGCCGTACACCGTGGGGACGAACAGTCCCTTGGCGCCCCAGCGCGAGCTGTGGTTGTAGACGACGTCCTGGTAGATCTTCAGGCCCTTGGCGTGCGCCTTGTTGATCAGGTCCTGGTAGGTGGAGCCGGGCGTCTCCAGCCGGGTGTCCACACGATAGAAGTCCCAGCCGTGGTAGCCGTGGTAGTCGTAGTCGGACCGGTTGAGCACGACCGGGGTGATCCAGATCGCCGAGAAGCCGAGGGCCTTGATGTAGTCGAGCTTCTCGATGAGGCCCTTGAAGTCGCCGCGGAACATCGGGTCGTTGTTCGCCGCGTTTCCGGAGCGGATGTTCTGGCTCCCGCCCCTGTCGTTGGAGGTGTCGCCGTCGTAGAACCGCGCCGTCATGACGAAGTAGATGGAGTCCTTGCGCGGATCGCCGCCGAGCGGAGTGCCCTGAGTGACCGGTGGCGGCCCATCGCCCGTCGTGACCGAGACGGCATCGGTGTAGGCGGATTTGTTGCCTGCGGCGTCAAGCGCCCGCACCTTGTAGGTGTAGGTCGTCTTGGCGTCCAGCCCGGACTCCTTGTACGACGTGCCGGAGGCGGAGCGGATGACGGGGGTCTCCTCGCCCTTGGCCCGGCTGATCTCGTAACCGCTGACGCCCACGTTGTCGGCCGACGCCGTCCAGGTGAGCGTGACGGTCGTGCCCGACGCTGTCGCGGCCAGGCCCGTGGGCACGCTGGGCGCGGTCGTGTCCGGCGGCTCGGGCGCGCAGGGCTCCGGGGCGTTCGCGCGTACGACGCCGTCCTTGACCGTGGTGGTGCCGAGGCCGATGGCGTAGTCGGCGCCGTTGTTGTTGTCCCAGGTGCCGGAGCCGTTGTTGAAGGCGGCCTTGAGCCCGGCCGCGCTGCCGAGGTCGATCGTCTTCTTCGCCCAGTCGGCGCAGGTCTCCTCGTCCATCACGACGCCGGGCACCGTCGTCCACGAGCCGCCCGTGGGCTGGTAGTGGATCCGCACCGAGCTCCAGCCCCTGGTCTTCTTGTAGTAGAAGACGGTCGCCTTGCCTCCACCCGAAGGTGAGGGGGAAGGGGACGGCGTGGCCGTCACGCAGGGGTCGGTGGCGTCGGCGGTCACCACGCCGTTCTTCACGGTGCTGGTGCCGGTGCCGATGGTGTAGTTCCTGCCCTGGTTGTTGTCCCAGGTGCCGGAGCCGTTGTTGAAGGTGACCTGGAAGGTGGTGGCCGTGCCGAGGTCGACGGTCTTCTTCTTCCAGCCGGTGCAGGCGGTGTCCATGGCCACGCCGGGGACGGTGGTCCAGGTGCCGTTGATTCCGTAGTGGATGTTGGCCGGGTTCCAGCTCGTGAAGTAGTAAACGGTGGCGCTGTTGCCCGTGGGCGTCACCGTGGGCGACGGCGAGGCCGTCGTGCCGACGCGGATGGCGACGGCGCTCTTGGCCGGGATGGTGACCGACGCCGTTCCACCCGGGTTCACCGTCACCGAGCCGCCGCCCGCGACGTTCGGGTACGTCCCGGCGGGCAGGCCGGTGGTGAAGGTGCGGGTGACGCTGCCGTTCTCGTTGTTGATCGCCACCCAGCCCTTGTCGCCGCGGCTGAAGGCGATCAGGTTGCCGCCGTTGTCGGTCCAGTTGCCGACCGAGGTCCCGGCGACCGTGTTGTAGAAGCCCACCATCCCGGCCATCTGACGGTCGAAGCAGGTCCACCGGCCGTTGGAGCAGTCGGTGTCGGTGACGAATCCGCCGTTGGCCGAGGGCGGCCCGGCCTCACCGTCGCTCCACGTGAAGGAGGAGTAGACGCTGGGCTTGCCGTACGGCCAGGCCAGCATGAAGACGTTGGCCAGCGTGTAGGCGGCGCCGTTCTTGTAGTTGAGGGTGGACCCGTTGCGCTCGGTGTCGTGGTTGTCGACGAACACCATGGCCTTGTCGCTGCCCACCGACAGGCCCCAGCTCTGGCCGAAGCTCTGCAGCCACCTGATCTGGCCGGTGAACTGCTCCTTGAGCTTGCGGCCGTAGACGAACTCGTCCACGTCGCCGACGCCGGTGTACTGGCTCGGCTGGACCGCCTCGTCGGCGCCGTAGATGACCTCCTGGTGGATGTACGGCGTGCCCCTGAGCCGCGACTTGATCGCCGCGAGGTCGTCGGGGCTGATGTGCTTGGCCGCGTCGATGCGGAAGCCGTCCACGCCCAGGTCGGTCAGCTTGTTCATGTACGCGGCGATCTGGTCGCGCACGTAGTCGGAGCCGGTGTTGAGGTCGGCCAGGCCGACGAGCTCGCAGTTCTGCACCCGCCAGGCGTTGTTGCCGTAGTCGGCGTCGTTGATGCCGCAGGTGGGGGAGTGGAAGTCCCCGGAGGAGTAGAGGCCGGGGTAGTCGTACTTGCTGAAGCCGTAGCCGCCGTAGCTGGTGGCGCCCTGCCCGGTCATGTGGTTGACGACCGTGTCGACCTGGACCTTCACACCAGCGGCGTGACAGGCGCCGACCATGTTCCTGAAGGCGGTCTCGTCGCCGAACTTGCTCGTCAGCACGTATCGCGCGGGCTGGTAGACGTCCCACCACACCGAGCCGCCCTTGGACATGGAGTCGGCGGGCGGGGACACCTGCACCGACCCGTATCCGGCCGGGCCGAGGACGTCGGTGCACTCCTTGGCCACCGACTTCCAGTTCCAGTTCCACAGGTTGGCGGTCACGCCGGGGCCGGAGGCGGCGCCGGCGGCGGTCTCGGTGAGCGCGGGCAGCGCCACCGCGGTGCCGGTCGCCGTGGTCGCGGTCAGCGCGCCCACGACGATCGCTTTGTACAGTCTCATAGAGCGGGTCTCCTGGACATGAGATCGGGATCCCGTGAAGGCGGGCCGGGTGGCGTCAACACCCGGCCCGCTTCCATGAGGTACGCCTGCTTGCGGGCGTACGAATGCTGCGGGTTCGCAGGGGGTCTCCCGGCGGTCGCGGCCAGGGGCGGGCCGACGGCCGGAGCCGGCGGAGGGCCGGACGTCACGCGGGAGCCGGACACGGACGAGGTGGGGCGGCGCCCTCGCGCCGCGGGGAGAGGGGCACACCATCGGGGCCTCCGTCAGGTTTCCCAGGTGTTGCCTGGAAGTTACTCACCGGACCTGAGTCGTGCAATACCTTGCAGCAAGTTTCAGAAATATTGTTCGGTGTCGCCGGGAAAGAATGCGTGCTCGCGGGATTCGGACGGGCCGGAATTGCCCTCGGATGACGTCCGAACGATCTGTGCGAAGGGCGGGGAGGGCGGTCTGCCCGGTCTGTGTGAGGGGCTGGGGAGGGCGGAGCGAGCGCTCGGCCGGGAGCGATAGCCTCGCGGGGTGAGCCGTACCTCTCGTTCCCGTCGTGCGCCGCGCGCCGGCGAGCCCTGTCCCTGCGGCCTGCCGGCCGTCTACGGCGACTGCTGCGGCCGGTTCCACGCGGGACAGGCGGCGCCGACGGCCGAGGCGCTGATGCGCTCGCGCTTCTCCGCTTTCGCCGTCGAGGACGAGGCATACCTGCTGCGGACCTGGCACCCCTCCACCCGTCCGGCACGGGTCGAGTTCGAGCAGGGCATGCGCTGGACCGGGCTGGAGATCGAGGCGGTCACCGGCGGGAGCCCGATCCACAGGGACGGCACCGTCACCTTCCGCGCCCGGTACGCCTACCGCGGTCAGCCCGGCGAGATGCGTGAGCAGAGCCGCTTCGTCCGCCACGAAGGCGCCTGGGTCTATCTCGACGCCATTGGCGGCTGAGCCCCCGCGAAATTTATGCCGATAGTGGCATTTGAAGGCATTAACGCATGATGTCCGATCAGAAGGCATAACGACAAAAAATGCGTCATCATCCATGCCGCGCTTGGCATGAGCGGGGCTGAGGCCATGGCGTTGGGTATGAGGCCAACGTTGCTTATGTCCGCGACGAAAGCCCATTGCCGCATGGCCTTGGTAGGTAGGTGCGTTCCACGATGTCTCGCCGCTGCACGTTCCGCTCCCGGCCGTTTCGGGTTCTGACGGCCCGTCGCCTGACGCTGGCCACTCTCGTGGTCGCGGTCGCGTGGAGTGCTGCGGCCCAGGAGGCGAGCGCGCAGTCCCTGCGCGGTGCTCCGATGAGGGTCGTCACCGGCCACGGGGGCGGCGGGGGCCAGGTGGCGGCGGGCGGGACGGCCACGGCGCGGCAGTTCCAGTCGGGCAACGGCAAGTTCAACCAGAATCTCAACGGTGTGTTCGCCCCGACCTTCATGATCGGCCAGCAGCAGACCGGCATCACGAATGGCGGGCGCATCAGCACCCAGGGCGCCTTCTGCGGTCCCGGCCCGAGGAAGTGCAAGATCTGGCAGAACATGCCCATCAACGCCAGTGGCTGGTGATCGCGGTCGAATACCCACGGGCCGTCGATTCCACGAATGCGGGGTCGCGCTGACTGATATGGCAATGAAGCCGTAAGACGCCGCGCGCGCCGGGCGCGGGAAACCGGTGGGTCACTAGCCTGAAAAGGCCTGGGCGAAAAGGGGCCGCCCGGAGCATTGCGGCGGCGACTGGCGGGAGCGCGCGATGAAGTGTGAGTGGTACGGCGGGACGGCCACGAGGAAGATCGCTCTTGGTCTCCTCGCCTGCGCGTCGGTCGTGGCGGCGCTGGCCGTCGCCGGCCCTGCCGCCGGGGCCACGCGCACGCACGGGCGGGAGACGCCACGCCACCAGGAGTCCGGGCCCCGGGCCGTGCGGCCCGACGGGGACGCCCAGCCCGGGCTCACCGCCTCGAGTCCCACGACCAACCGCGGGACGCAGCAGATCACCATCAACGTCGCGAACGGCGGGACCGGCATCCAGAACGCGATGTGCAGGGGCAACCGGGCGTGTGACATCGCGCAGGCGCTCGGCACGCCCTATGTGAGCGCTTCGCCCGTGCCGAACCCGGCCCCGCAGGCGCCGCCCAGAGCGAGAGCGGCGACCCGAGCGGGAGCGGCGACCCGAGCGGGAGCGGCCCCCCGTGCGGGGGTGGCGAATCGTGCGGGGGCGGCGTCTCGGCATGCGGCCGTCTCTCCGGGCCGGCGGGGGGCCGGTCTCCAGGCGGCGCCGAACCGCGGGCGCGCTGTCCCACGGCCGGCGCCCGCGCCCCGCCCGGTGCCGCCCGTCTCCGGGCCGCCCCACCGGTAGCCCTCACCCGCCCGGCGAGGGCCGTACGGACCGTGGCGCTGCGGGCCCCGGCCCCGCAGCCCGGCCGGAGCAGGAGCACGGAGCACGAAGCAGGAGCACGGAGCGCGGAGCGCCGAGCCCGAACGCTCGCTGCTTCGCCCGCCGTCGGTGGCCAGGACGCACCAGGCCAGGTGACCGCGGGCGGCGTACCGTGCTGGTTTGCCGGACAATGCCCCGGTGAGCGATCTCGACTTCTTCG
Source organism: Microbispora siamensis (assembly GCF_016863095.1). Classification (GTDB taxonomy): domain Bacteria; phylum Actinomycetota; class Actinomycetes; order Streptosporangiales; family Streptosporangiaceae; genus Microbispora; species Microbispora siamensis. The sequence goes on from NZ_BOOF01000019.1 coordinate 61,490, forward strand.
CCGATTTAGTGATCACGGGCACCGTGCTCGGCCTCGACCACACGAGTCGCCTGGACGAGGTCGAGGAGGTGCTCGGGCGCGACTGCACGTTCGAGGCCCCGTCGGGGGTGATCTCCGACTTCGGCCTGGTCGAGTTCGGCTGGTTGCGGGATCGGCCCCAGGACGACTGGAGCGTCGTCTACTTCGGCGCGCAGGCGCACCGGCTCCCGGACCTCACCCGCGAAGACATGCCGGCCGCCCTGCTCGGCCGCTACGGCGGTTTCCGCTCCAGGCTCTACGTCGGTGAACTGCGCGGCGCCGTGGAGGCCCGCGGGTTCACGCTGGAAGAGCGCCCCGGACGAGGCGGCCGTCGACCTGATCACCGCGCTTGCGAAGGTCCGCGAGCCGGGCATCGCCGATGGGCTGCCGACGATGGACGACGCCGTGGAGCGGTGGCTGGCGGCGACGACCGCCTTCGCCAACGCCGTGCGGCTGTGCACGGAGCGGCCACTGACCCCCGATGACGTGCGGTTGTCCCGCCGTCTGCGCAACCAGATCCACCTCGTGCAGCCTTTCGTGCCGCACCTCGCGTCCGCCGCTCTGGCGGAGGAGATGCGGCGCTGGGCTGGGCTCAAAAGCTCGTTGCTTCGCCTGCCGGTGTCGGGGGATCAGGGCGAGGGGGCGACCCCGTGAACGCGGGGCTCCGCCGCGGACGCCTCGGTTGGTAATCTCAAGATGAGGAAGGGGTCACGGCCCTGTCCTCCTGTCCACGGCCCGCCAACGAGGAATTCCTCCGAGTCGTCAGGATTTGCGCACCATGTCGAAAGCCGGTCGGTCCCAAGAGGAGATGCGCCGGCGCAACCTGGGCGATCTGCTGCGGCACGTGCACCTGTCCGGCGCGCTGTCCCGTTCGGAGCTGGCCGACCGGATGGGCCTGAACCGCAGCACCATCATGGCGCTGACCGCCGAGCTGTCCGCGGCTGGCCTGGTCAGCGAGGAGCTGCCCGGAGACACCGGCAAGGCGGGCCGGCCGTCGCTGGTGGTCCGCCCGGAGCGCGACCGGGCGCACGTGCTGGCCTTCGACGTCCGGGTCGACCGCCTGGTCGCGGCCCGGGTGGGACTGGGCGGTGAGATCCTCGACCGCCGTGAGGCGGTCAGGCCCCGCGCGGGCGCGGACCTGGAGGACGTCGTCGGCGTGCTCGCGGGCTTCGGCCGCGAGCTGCGGCGCGGCGCCCGGCCGGGCTCGGTGTGCGTGGGGGTCGGCGCGGCCTACTGCGGGATGATCAGGCCCGACGACGGCACGGTGCGGTACGGACCCTACGTGGGGTGGGTGGACCAGGCGTTCGGCGTCGAGCTCGGCTCCCGCCTGGGGCTCCCGGTGCTCGTGGGCAACGAGGCCCACCTGGGCGCGCTGGCCGAGCGTGACCGCGGCGTGGGCCGCGGCTTCGACAACCTGATCTACCTGCACGGCGACGTCGGCGTGGGCGGCGGGATCATCGTCGGCGGCAAGTTGCTCGGCGGCGACGGCGGCTACGGGTGCGAGCTGGGGCACATGATGGTGAACCCGTACGACGGGCGGCCCTGCATGTGCGGCTCGCGTGGCTGCCTGGAGGCGGAGGTCGGCGAGCACGCCCTGATCGAGGCCGCGGGCCGCTCGGGCGAGCTGAGCGGCCGTGAGGGCGTACGCGCCGTGGTGGAGGCCGCCGGACGCGGGGACGCGGCGGCCGAGGAGGCGCTGCACCGGATCGGCGACTGGCTGGGCATCGGCGTGGCGAACCTCATCAACCTTTTCAACCCCGGCATGGTGATCTTCGGAGGGATGCTGCGGGACGTGTACCCGGGCTCGGCGGCGCAGGTCGGGCGCAGGGTCGAGGCGAACGCCATGGTGATCTCCCGCGAGCAGGTGCGGCTGCGGGTGTCGGCGCTCGGCGACGACGTCACACTGGTCGGCGCCGCGGAGCTGGCCTTCTCCAGGCTCCTGGCCAACCCCCTGGAGGTGCTCGCCGAGATGCGGCGCCGTACGGCACACCGGGCGGCGCCCCGGAGGCGCGCACTGGCGCTCTGAGGGCACGCCGGCACGGGGTTCAGGCGGCACGATTCAACTGCGCGACTCGGCGGCCGGCGAACGTCTCGGATCGACGCCAATGAGGTCTCCCGTGCGGTTGCCTCAGGTGACGAGCCCGACTCCGCCCAGGATGTCGCCTCCCGGCACGCCGTTCCATTCGGGTTCCACGGTGTCGGGCCGCCACCGGTGCAGCGGCACGACGCCGGGCTCCAGCACGTGGAGGCCGTCGAGGAAGCCCAGGACCTGGGCCGCGGTGCGGGGCACGATGCCGCCCGCGGTTGTCGCGGTGTAGACGTCGCGGCCCCGCCTGACCGCGTCCTCGTCCAGGTCGCCCCGGGTGATGTGGGAGACCACGAGGTGGCTGCCCGGGACGAGCGGCTTGCGGAACGCGCCGACGACGTGCGCCGCCTCCGCGTCGTCGGTCACGAAGTGGAGGACGGCCAGCATGATCAACGCGACCGGCCGGGTGAAGTCGAGGTGGGTGCGGACGCCGGGGTGGCCGAGGATCGACTCCGGTTTCCGCATGTCGCCGTCGATCACGATCGACCGGGGGTTGTCGGCGAGCAGGGCGCGTGCGTGGACGAGCACGATCGGGTCGTTGTCCACGTAGACGACCCGGGACTCCGGCGCCACGGCCTGCGCCACCTGGTGGACGTTCTCCTGCGTGGGCAGGCCGGTGCCGATGTCGAGGAACTGCCGGATGCCGGAGCGCGCCAGATGCCGTACGGCCCGCACGAGGAAGGCGCGGTTGGTCCGGGCGACCTCGCGGGCGTTGGGCAGGATCGAGATGATCTTCTCCGCGGCTTCGCGGTCGGCCGCGAAGTTGTCCTTGCCGCCCAGGTAGTAGTCGTACATCCGGGCCACGCTCGGCCTGCCGGGGTCCACCACCCAGGCGGGAGCCTGCTCCTCGTGCACGCTCTGCCCTCCACTGCTCGGGTCCGGTCCGCGGCACTGCGACGACGACCATCCTAGAGACTGGAGTGTCGTTTTTGACCGTCTGATCCGACAAGCGGCAATGTCGGATGTCCCCTCGGCGTCCGGCCACGGCCTCCTGGCCGGCGGGATCAGACCTTCTCCCTGGTCCGCCTGGCCACGACGAACGACGAGATCACGAGCACCGTGAGCAGGCCCCAGTACGCGAGGCCCTTCCTGCCGTGCATGGAGAGGTTCTCGCCCAGGTAGGTCAGGCCGGGGATCAGGTAGACCGCCGCCGCGAGCGCCCATCTGGCGTCCCTGATCGAGACGGTGGCCCAGAACACGGCCGCGAGCGCCAGCACCTCGACGCCGGCCCGGGCGAGCATCCAGGGCAGCGTCTCCGGGTAGGACAGGCCGAGCGGGAACTGCAGCCCCCAGCAGAACGCGGGAACGAGAAGCCACGACCATGATCGGACGGGAAGGCCCTTCCCCGGTCGCACCGCGAGTACGGCCAGGCCGGCGACGATCACCCAGAAGGGCGCCATGCTCGACACCTCGACGTACGCGGGGCCGAAGCCGGCCATTGTGAACGCGTCGCCGTGGAAGACCAGGAAGCGGCTGGACTCGAGCGCCGCGATCAGCGCCAGGGCGAGTGCCACCCGCGCCCATCCGCGGATGATCGCCACCATCAGCGCGATCGCGCCGAGGGTCCAGAGCGGCCGGACGAGGTGCGGCAGCATCTCGATCTTCATGGCGAACGTGGTCGTCGCGACGGCGAGCACGCCCAACTGCAGCCCGTCCGCCCACCAGGGCACGCCACTGGCCCTGGTGTTCCGGGCACGGGCGGCGAAACCGCCGGCGATGAGCGCGAGCACCTCCCGGAGCGGCGGACGGCGCGTGTGAGGGCCGGACGCCGCCATCAGGGTGCCGATGAGTTCCTCGCCGTGCCACTCTCGATAGACCTTCGGGTAGACCCGGAGCAGGCGGCGGTAGCGCCGTTCGAGCGCGTGCTCGGCGCTCATGCGCCCACCACCCCGATCTGCGCCGTGACGACCTTGGCGGCCTGCTGGAGCCGTACGGCCTCCGCGTGGACCGCGGCGACGCCGTCGTCTTCCAGCGCTTCCGCCGCGACCGCACCTGGTACGGGCCCGAGTGGGTAGGGCTCGATATGGGAGGGAGGTGACGGCATGGAGAAGCGTCGCCACGGGCGGACCGGCTCTCCGCGCGGCTCCTCGTCGCCGCGCGACCGGTTCTGGTCGGTGTTCTCCCCGACGTCCGAACCGCCGCGCAGCGCCCTCGGCCTGCGTATGGTGCTGGCCGTCTTCGGGCTGGTGGTCTGCGGCTTCATCGCCATCACGGGGTACGCGGCGGGCCTGGTCGTGCCGGCCGTCGTCGCGACCGTGCTCGCGATCGTCGCCGCGGCCGACTTCGTCGTGCTGGTCCGCCGCCGCGCCGGGCGATGAGGAAAGGCCGAGCGGGGCATTCAAAAATAGAACGCGTTCTCGTACGCTCCGGGTATGCGTTTCACCTACGCCGAGGCCATGACCGACCCGTCGTACTACCTGCCGCTCGCCCGGGCCGCGGAGGCGGCCGGATACGCGAGCATGAGCGTGGCCGACTCCCTGGTCTACCCCCGGGAGTCGGACGCGAGGTATCCGTACACGGCGGACGGAGACCGGGAGTTCCTGGAGGACAAGAGCTTCATCGAGACGTTCGTCCTCATCGCGGCGATGGGGGCGGTCACGTCGACGATCCGGTTCACGCCGTTCGTCCTCAAGCTCACGGTGCGTCCCCCGGTGCTGGTGGCCAAGCAGGCCGCCTCCGTCGCCTGGCTCACCGGCGGGCGGCTCGGCCTCGGCGTCGGGCTGAGCCCCTGGCCGGAGGACTACGCCGTGACGGGCGTGCCGTGGGCGCGGCGGGGCAGGCGGATGGACGAGGCCATCGAGATCGTCCGCGGCCTGACGCGCGGCGGCTACTTCGAATACCACGGCGAGTTCTACGACCTGCCGCCGGTCAAGATGTCCCCGGTCCCGGCCGAGCCGGTCCCGATCCTGGTCGGCGGGCACAGCGAGGGGGCGCTGCGCCGGGCCGCCAGGCTCGGGGACGGCTGGATGCACGGCGGGGGAGATCCCGCGGAACTGGACGCGCTGCTCGCCAGGCTCGCCGCGCTGCGCGCAGAGGAGGGCACCGCCGACCGGCCCTTCGAGATCCACGTCATCTCTCCCGACGCCTACAGCGTGGACGGCGTGAAGCGGCTGGCCGACAAGGGCGTCACCGACGTGATCGTCGGCTTCCGCAGGCCGTACGTGAAGGGGCCCGACACCGAGCCGCTGAGCCGGAAGATCGAGCACCTGGAGCGCTTCGCCGAGGCGGTGATCGCCAAGGTCGCCTAGCGTCCCGGATCTTGCGGAGAGTGGACCGGCCGCCGTCACCGCGACGCCGTGAGGCCGGTCTTCCAGGGTGGCCGGAGTAGAACGCGTTCTTGTCAGCGGCCCCGGGGTCGCGCATGCTGGGGCGCATGGATCTGATCGCGCTGGAGGAGATCCGCCAGACCAAGTACCGCTACCTGCGCTGCCTGGACCTCAAGCGCTGGGACGACTTCGCCGACACGCTGACCGGCGACGCCGTGGCGGCCTACGACAATCCGGTCGCCGGCGACCCGCTGCGGTTCGACGGGCGCGCGGCCATCGTCGGCTACATGCGCGCCAGCGTGGGGCCGGAAGTGATCACGACGCACCTCGCCGGTCACCCCGAGATCGAGATCGACGGCGACGAGGCGAGGGGCACCTGGTGCCTCGACGACACCGTGCTCATCCCACGCCATCGCCTGATGATCCGCGGATCCGCCTACTACGAGGACACCTACCGGCGCTGCTCCGACGGGCGCTGGCGGATCAGCGGCACCGGCTACCGCCGGACGTACGAGTACACGGTGTCCCTCGACGACCTGCCCAGCCTGCGGTTCACCGCGAACCGCTGGGCCGCGTCCTGACCTTCCCGGAGCCGGGCCGCGCCGCAGGTCTGTCCGGAACCGCGCCGCCGAGTTCCGCGGTGACGGCGTCGGCCGCGGCCACCAGGGCGGCGCCGCGCCGGGCGATCTCCGCGCCGGTGACGGAAGCGCCGACGTGCAGGGTGAGAACGAGTTCCTGTTCGCCGCCGGGGCCGTAGGCGGGCGCGGCGACGAGGTTGACCGGGTGCTTCTTCCGCGGGTTCAGGCCCGCGCCGAGGTAGACGCGCTCGCCCAGGCTCGACACCATCTCGCCGACCAGGGCGCGCACCTCCCGCGGCAGCTCGTACGCCGCCACCCCGGCCATCAGGGAGTGCAGCCGCATCCCGGCCGGGGTGAGGCTCTCCACGAGATATCCCGCCGCCCGGCACTGCTCGACGACCGCGCGCAGGTGCTCGCGGTCCATCCGCACCGGCAGCGTCGGCTCCCTGGCCAGCCAGCGCTCCAGTTCCCGGTCGGGTCCCCACAGCACGTACATCAGCCCGACGGGCGGCGCGAACGGGTAGCGTTCGCCCACCCTGACCGCCGGGGCGCCGGGCGGCACGACCGCGTCGAGCACCATGATCTCGTCGCCCACGACGGCCGAGGCGGTGCAGGTCGCGTGATACCGCTCGGCCAGCGGCTCCAAGTGACGCCGGGCCACGTCGCCGGCCAGGAAACCGCGCCGCGCCGCCCTTCCCGCCGCGATCAGCGCGGGACCGAGGCCGTACGTCAGCGTGGCGGGGTCGCGCACGAGATATCCGGCGGCGACCAGTTCGGTGAGGATGCCCAGGCACGTGGGCTTGCTGATGCCCAGCTCGCGGGCGAGCGCGGACAGGCCGAGCCCGCGGCCGCCCGCCGCGACCAGATGGTCGAGCACGGCGACCACCCGCCGGGCGGGCGGAGAGCGCCGCGTCACCGCCATTGACCACCCCTAGAACGAGTTCTACTCTCCGATGAGAAAAAGGCTACCGCTTCGGTACATATTTGTACCGCGAACCCGAGGGAGTCCGATGGCCACGGAACCGTTCGCCCGGGCGATCGCCGAGGCCGAGGAGATCATCCGCTCCGCGCCCCACGTGCGGTCCGAGCAGGACCTGGCCGAGGGCCTCGACTACCTGGCGGGGGGCATCAAGGCGGCGTTGCACATGACGTGGGCCTACGACCGCGACTTCCCCTTCTTCGCCGCCTCCACGGGTCCGTACGCCAAGCTCGGCCTGGACAACCCCGACACGCTCTACTTCCACGCCTACATCCGGGACGACGCGGAATACGTGGTCACCGGCCGCCGCGGCACCACGGCCGACCTGAGCTTCCAGGTGCTCGACGGCGACTACTCGCCCGCGCGGTCGCCCGACAGCCTCACCGCCTTCGACGACCGCGACATCGAGATCGCCCCGGACGGGTCGTACGAGCTGCGCTTCGGCCCGCCCGGCACGGGGGCCCGCTCCATGCCGGGCCCGAACCGCTTCACGCCGGGCCCGAACCGCTTCACGCTGGGAACGGGCGCGGCGATGCTGATCGTGCGGGAGGTCTTCTCCGACTGGGAGGCCGAGCGGCCCGGCGAGATCCGCATCCACCGCGCCGACACACTCGGGTCGGCGCCCCCGCCCCCGGCCGTGGACAGGATGGCCAGGCGCTACGAGGTGGCCGCGAAGATGCTGCTGGGGCGGCTGCGGACGTTCCTGGCGTTCCCGGAGCGGCACTACCTCACGCTGCCGGTCAACACGATGACCGAGCCGCGGCCCACGCCCGGCGGCCTCGCGACGCAGTATTCGTCCGTCGGCCACTACGACCTCGACGACGACCAGGTCATGGTCGTCACCGTGCCCGCCGCGGGCCGCGACGTCGCGCCCTACCAGGGGTTCCAGCTCGGCAGCATGTGGTACGTCTCGCTGGACTACATCAACCACCAGACCAGCCTCACCGCCGACCAGGCCCGCCACGACCCCGACGGGAAGATCCGCTACGTGATCGGCGAGCGCGACCCCGGGCTCGCCAACTGGCTCGAACGCACCGGGCACCGCCGCGGCTACCTGCAGATCCGCTGGCAGCGGCTGACCCGCCCACTGGGACCCGGGGACGGCCCCGAGGTGGAGGTGATGCGGTTCGAGGACCTGCCGTCCCGGCTGCCCTACCACGACCGGCAGCGGGTGGGCCCGGGGGAGTGGGCGGCCAGGATCGCCGCCCGGCAGGCCGCCGTCGCCCGAAGGATGCTGGGCTGATGCCGCTGAAGGACCGGGTCGTGGTGATCTCGGGGGTCGGGCCGGGGCTGGGGCGCGGCCTGGCGCTGCGGTGCGCGGCGGCCGGGGCAGACGTCGTGCTGGCCGCCCGCGGCGAGGAGCGGCTGGCCGCGGTGGCCGAGGAGGTCGCGGCGCTCGGCCGCCGCGCCGTGCCCGTGCGGGCCGACGTCACCGACGAGGCGTCGCGGCGGCGGCTGGTCGCGACGGCGCTGGAGACCTGCGGCCGGGTCGACGGCCTGGTCAACAACGCCTTCGCGATGCCGCCGATGACGGACCTCGTCGACGTGGATCTCGACGCGGTGCGCGCCGCCTTCGAGACCAACGTGCTCGCCGCGTTGCGGCTCACCCAGCTCTTCGCGCCGGCGCTCGCCGAGCACGCGGGCTCGGTCGTGATGATCAACTCGGCGGTGCTGCGGCACTCGCGGCGCACCTTCGGGGTCTACAAGATGGCCAAGGCGAGCCTGCTCGCCCTCGCCCAGAACCTGGCCACCGAGCTCGGGCCGCGCGGCGTGCGGGTCAACAGCGTCGCACCCGGCTACATCTGGGCGGACAACCTGAAGCGCTACTTCGAGGACCTGGCCCGGCGGCGCGGCGTCCCCGCGCGGCAGGTGTACGACGAGACCGCCGCCACGCTCGACCTGCGCAGGCTGCCCGAGCCCGACGAGATCGCCGATGCCGCGGTGTTCCTGCTGTCCCCGCTCGCGCGGGCGATCACCGGCCAGTGCCTCGACGTCAACTGCGGCGAATGGCACCACTGACACGTGCGGGAGGCGATCGGATGAGCACGGGACGCGACGGCGTCGGGACGGTCGAGGACCTGCACGCCTGGGCGAGCGGCGCCACCGGGCTGACCGACTTCGGGGACGACCCCTACCTCGACGGTCTCGGCGTGCTGCTCGAGTCGTACGCCCGGGACGCCGCGCTCACCCAACAGGGCGCCAGGGCGGCCCGAGCGATGCTGCGCGGCGCGCTGACCGCCCGGCTGCGGTGCGAGGGGGCGTGGCGGCGGCACCCGGAGCACACGGCCGTGCCGATCGAGCGGCCGATCTTCGTCACCGGCCTGCCGCGCACCGGCACCACCGCCCTGCACCGGCTGCTGACCGCCGACCCCGCCAACCAGGGGCTGGAGCTGTGGCTGACCGACTCGCCCCGGCCGAGGCCGCCGCGCGAGACCTGGGCGGGCGACCCGGAGTATCGGGCCGCCCAGGCCGCGTACGAGCGGCACCACGTGCGCCATCCGGAGTTCATGGGCGTGCACTACATGTCGGCGGACATGGTCGAGGAGTGCTGGCGGCTGCTCCAGCAGTCGATGCGGTCGGTCTCCTTCGAGTGCCTGGCCCACCTGCCCGCGTACTCGGCCTGGCTGGCGGCGCAGGACTGGACGCCCGCCTACCGGCGGCACCGGCGGATCCTCCAGCTCGTCGGGCTGAGCGACCCCGGCCGGCGGTGGGTGCTGAAGAACCCCAGCCACCTGTTCGCCCTGGACGCGATCATGGAGGTCTACCCCGGCGCGCTGGTCGTCCAGACCCACCGCGACCCGGTCACCTCCATGGCGTCGATGTGCAGCCTCGCCGCGCAGGCGACCGCCGGATGGTCGGAGGCGTTCACCGGCGCCGTGATCGGGCGGGACCAGCTCGACCTGTGGAGCCGGGGTCTCGACCGCTTCCGCGCCGCCCGCGCCCGGCACGACCCGGCGCGGTTCTTCGACGTCCGCTACGAGGAGTTCGTCCGCGACCCGCTCGGCATGGTCGAGGCCGTCTACGCCCACTTCGGGCTGCCGCTCGGCGACGCCGCCCGTACGGCCATGGCCCGCCTGCACGAGGAGAGCCGCTCGGGGGAGGCCCGGCCGTCCCACCGGTACGAGTTGTCCGGCTTCGGGCTGACCCCCGAGGAGGTCGAGGCGCGCTTCGCCGGCTGCCCCGCCCGCTGACGTCAGCTCGGGCTGGGCGAGACAGGGCTGGAGAGAACGATGAGGGCGCGGCCGGTGGCCGCGTCCCAGAGCCGGGCCGTGCCGTCGTAGCCACCGCTCGCCAGAACCTTGCCGTCCCGGCTGAAGGCCAGCGCGGCGACCTCCCCGGAGTGGCCGGTCAGGGTGCGGATCCGCCGGCCGTTCGAGGCGTCGGAAAGAACGATGGTGTGGTCGTACCCGCCGCTGGCCAGGATCGTGCCGTCCGGGCTGTAACACAGGGCGGTCACGTGTCCCAACGTGTGATCGCTCACGGTCGTCACGACATCACGGGTGGAGGTGTCCCAGATCAGGACCGTGGTGGTGGCCAGGCTGTTCGTCGCGACCGTCCGGTTGTGCCGGGGGCGGAAGGCGGCCACGGTGACGCCCGAGAGCTGGCCGCCGTCGCCGAACCGCCCGATCAGGGCCCCGGTGGTGCGGGAGGTCTTCACGTCCCAGAGGTAGACGGTCCGGTCGAGGCCGGCGCTCGCCAGAGTCGTGCCGTCGGTGTTGAACGCCACCCCTTCGACGAACCCGTTGTGCGCGTTCAGGACCTGACGGCTGTCGCCGGTCCGGGGGTTCCAGAGCCTGACCGTCGTGTCCACGCCACCGCTGGCCAGGATCGTGCCGTCCGGGCTGAACGCCAGCGCGGGGATGGCGCCGACCCCGACCACGCTGGGGCTGGGGTCGGTGCCGAGAGTCTCCAGTCCCTGTGAGTGGCCGACCAGGGTGTTCTCGAGACGGCCGGTGGCGACGTCCCAGAGCCGGATCTTGTTGTCGCCGTGCCCCGTGGCCAGAAGCTTCCGGTCCGGGCTCAGCGCCATGGAGAAGATCCCGCTGTCGTGCTCCTCCACCATGGAGCCCGGGATCGTCCGGATCAAGCGGCCCGAGGCCGGGTCCCACACCCTGGCCTGCGGTTCGAGGTAACTGGCGGTGATCAGGAGATCGTCCAGGAAGAGCACAGAGGTGATCGCATCGTGGGGGTGGGCGGAGGAGGCGCCGCCCTGCGAAGCGAGCGAGGCCGCCCACTTCGTGACGGCCGCCGAGGCCACCGCGAGCCCGGCGAGAAGAAGCATGCGCCGCGTCACGGGGCCCCGGCCGGTGGGGAGTGGAGCGGAGGCCGGCGCTCGGAAGGACCGTGCGATCCTGACCAGTTCGACGTAGACGACCAGCTCCGGCAGGCCCAGCAGGGCGCCCCGGGTGAGGAGCTCGACGAGCCAGATCACCGGCAGGCTCCCCGCCGTCGCCGCCGCCCAGGCTGGCCACAGCGAGATCCGCCAGGCCGTCACGGCGAAGAGCGGAACGCCGAGCAGGACGACGAACAGCGACAGGAGTGTCCAGACGTCTCCGAACAGTCCGGTGCGCGCCGCGACGGGCGCCCCGGCGACCGCCGCGACGAGCAGCCCGGCGATGCCGAGCAGGAACGACAGTCGCCGGCCCAGACTCAGATCAGCGCGGCTCAGGTCGGCGCGGCCCAGGCCGGTGCCTGCCGGGACGAATCCCCAGAAGGCGACCGCGAGCGCCGCCATCGAGAGGAACCAGCTCCCCGCCGCGATGCTCATGGACGTGTCGTGGGTGGGGGAGAAGTCCCTGTTCCCGTAGGTGATCGCGCCGACCAGCGCGGCCACGCCGAACATCGTGGTCAGGACGGCCGCCGTCGCGGATCCGGCGACGGCGAGCGCCCGCCGGCCTGCCGTCACTCGTCCGGACGCCGGCTCGCCCGATGGCAGAGACGCCTGTACGGAGAATCTTCCGGCCGCCGGAGAAACCGTCTGACGACCAGTCGCGGCCGCGTGCTCTTCGGCGGCAGGGACGCGAGGGGGCACAGGCGGCGGCCCGGCGGCCTCCGGCGGGGTGAGCGCGTCCGCCTGCGACGAGGCCGGTGCCGTCGCGGTCGCGGCCGTCGTCGCCGCGGGGCTCCCGGTCTCCGTTTCCGGCGACTCGGATGGAGCCTGCGGTGCGGCTGGTTCGGGATCGGGGGCACGCGCGCCGACCGGTTCGGCCGGTTCGGATCGCACCGGCGGTTCGGCGGGCTCGGGCGGTTCCGGTGATGCGGGCGGTTCGGCACCGAGGGCGCGCAGCCTGGCGGCGGCGGCCGCCGAGACCATGCGGCTGTCGTCGTCGGCCAGCCGCAGGAGCGCCTCGCGCACCCGGGCTCTGACCAGGCCGTTGCCGACCCGGTAGAGGTGGTCCAGCGTGTCCACGGCGTTCAGCCGGTCCCCGGCCATGGGGCTCGTAAGGGCGTGGCCGACGTGCGGAGGCAGCGACCAGTTCACGTTCCGGGCGATGACGGTGCGGCCCTCGACGTTGTCCTGCCGCTTGGGCCGCTGCTGCGGCATCTCGGCCACGACACGGTCGTAGACGTAGCCGTACAGCTCGTCGAGCGTGATGTCGCCGTCGCCGTCCAGGTCGGCCCGGCCGGTACGCAGCCCCTCCACGAGGTGCCGGGTGAACACCGATCGCGGAGCCTCCCCGTGCACCCGATCGCCCTCGAAGGCGTACTGGGTGGCGTCGGTGGCGGTGAGGACGGTGCGGCCGCGCCCCCGGAACTGGTCCAGCGCGTGCACGTCGTCACCGGCCTTGGCCAGCCGTCCGGCCGGGTAGGCCCCGCTGTAACAGCAGTCGAGGATGAGGACCTTCCGGCGTGACGCGCATGCCTCCATCGCGTAGTCGATCTGCTCGCCCGATATGGCGGTGAAGATCAGACTGTCCCGCCGGGTGTCGCGCGTGGCCAGGTAGAGCCGGCCGTCGTCGTCCTTGAGGCCATGACCGGTGAAGTACAGCAACGTCAGGTCGTCGCCGCGCCGGTCGCGATACAGGTCGGCGATGGCCTCCCCGACCCGGTGGTTCGGCTCGTTCACCAGCGTGGTGACCTCGAAGCCGCCGATCTCCGGATCCCGGAGCACGGCGGCGAGCGTCTCGACGTCGTGGGCCGGAGCCGTCAGGCGACGCAGACCCGCGTCGTCGTACAGGTAGGTGGCGATCAACAGCGCCAACCGGCGGCCCATGCGCTATCCGCCCGAATGTCGCCGGATGAAGGCACCTATCAGCTCGCGTCGCTCGGCGGCCGTGGCCCGCTCGAGCTCGAGGGAGTCGCCGTCGACGGTGACCACGATCCGGTGCCGCGCCGACTGCCGGTCGAGCCAGTCCTGCAGCACGCCGACCAGCGAGGTGAACACGCCGCCGGAAGCGCTGAAGGCCACCAGGAGCGCGCCCACGGTGACCGGGTCGGGGCTTTTCGCCCCCTCGGGAGCCGGGCCGCCGGGCGCCGTCCGGATCGACTCGACTCCGACCTCGCTCAGCTCCCGGCGGAGCCTCCGGGTGAGCCGGTCGTGCAGGTCGGCGTCCACGTCCGCGTCCGGCAACAACTCCACGCGCATGCCGATCAGGCCGCCGGCCTCCGGACTTCCGTTCATCCTCGCCCCCTCGCCCGCGCCGCGCGGGCGGAGCCGTGTGTCGCCCTGCTATCGTCGGCCGCCCCCGATGCCGTTACAGCACGCCCCGACACACCATCCGGCGGCCACCGGTCCGGCGGCGGAAGGTCAGCTCGCGGCGAGGGCTCCCATGATGCGGTCCTCGCTGACCTCGGGCCCGGCGAGCTCGCCGACGACCGCGCCGTCACGCAGGACCACCACGCTGTCGCAGTTCTCCACCAGCTCCGACACGTCGGAGGAGATCAGCAGGATCGCCAGCCCGTCCACCGCCAGGTCGTCGAGGAGCGACCGCATGGCCAGCTTGGTCGCGATGTCGACGCCCCGGCTGGGCTCGTCGAGCAGCAGCACCTTCGGGTGCATCGCCAGCCAGCGGGCCAGCAGCACCTTCTGCTGGTTGCCGCCGGACAGCTCCCCGGCCGCCTGCCGGGGCGAGACGGCCTGGATGCCCAGCCGCCGCATGAACGTGGCGACGATCCGGTCCAGGTGCGCGTCGGAGACGATCCCCGCGCGGGACAGGCGGGGGAGCGCGGCCAGCGCGATGTTGTCGCGGACCGACAGCGTCGGCACGATGCCCTCCACCCGGCGGTTCTCCGGCACGAGCCCGACTCCGGCGCGGATCGCGTTCCTGATCGACCACTTGCCCGCGGGCGCGCCCGCGATCGTCACCTGGCCCGCGTCCACGCGCAGCGCGCCCGCGATCGCCTTCGCGGTCTCGCTGCGCCCCGCGCCCCGCAGCCCGCCGAGGCCGACCACCTCTCCCGTACGCAGGGCGAGGGAGACGTCGCGGAGCACGTGGCGGCGGGTCAGCCCCCGCGCTTCGAGCAGGGGTTCGTCGGCGGGCGGCCCGGCGGGCTCGCCGGTGACGGCGTCCGCCCCCTCGGCGTGGAAGGGCCGGCCGAGCAGGAGCGAGACCAGCCTGCGGCGGTCGAGGCCGGTGAGCGGTCCCGTATGGACCACGCGGCCCTCGCGCAGCACGGTCACCCGGTCGCAGATCTCGTAGAGCTCGTCGAGCCGGTGGGTGACGTACAGCACCGCCCGGCCCTCGTCGCGGAGCCGGGAGATCGCGCCGAACAGGACGTCCAGCTCGTCGCGCTCCAGCGCGGAGGCGGGCTCGTCCATGACGACCAGCCGCGCGTCCGCGGACGCGGCCCTGGCCAGGGCGACGAGCTGGCGCGCGCCGTCGCCGAGCGAGCCGAGAGGGCGTCGCGGGTCGGCGCGCAGGCCGTAGGAGGACAGCAGCTCGGCGGCCCGCGCGTGCATGGCGGCGAAGTCGATCAGCCCGAAGCGCCCGCGCGGCTCCCGGCCGAGGAACAGGTTGGCGGCGATGCTCATCGTGGGGACGAGCCCGGCATCCTGGTGGATCGTGGCGATCCCGAGCCGGGCCGCCTCGGTGGGGGAGGAGAGGGCGATCTCCTCCCCGAGGTAGCGCAACCGGCCGGCGTCCGGCCTGCACACCCCCGAGAGCACCTTGACCAGGGTGGACTTGCCCGCGCCGTTGCCGCCGACGAGCGCGTGGACCTCCCCGGCCCGCAGGGCAAGGGTGACGTGGTCGAGCGCGGGCGCGCCTTGAAAGCTCTTGCAAATACCTGCGGCCTGCAGCACGGTTGCCTCCGCCTCGAATGGTGAGCCCGGCAGGAAACAAACCCGTAACGAGGCCGTCACATTCGATCAAATCTGAGCAACGTGCAGGCGGACGCCCTTGCCGCTCAGCTCGTCGAGCACGTCGCGCGGGGCGGCGTCGTCGGTGACCAGATGGTCGATCTGCTCTGCGGACACGGTCTGCACCATCGCGTCGATGCCGATCTTGGTGTGGTCGGCCAGCACGACGACCTCCTCGGCGGCGGCGGCCAGGGCCTGGTCGACGCAGGCGACCTGCATGTTGGGGGTCGACAGGCCGCGGTCGGCGGTGAGCCCGTTGCCGGAGATGAAGGCCCGGCGCACGCGCAGCCCGGCGAGCGACCGCTCGGCCGCGCTGCCGACGAGGGCGAGGATCGGCCCGCGCAGCGTGCCGCCCGTCAGCATCACCTCGATGCGCGGGGAGTTGGCGAGCGCCTGTGCGACCAGCAGCGAGTTGGTGACCACGGCGAGCTCGGTGTGCCTGCTCAGCCTGCGGGCGAACTCCTGGGTGGTGGTCCCCGGGCCGACGACGATCGCGTCCCCGTCCTCGACCAGTGACGCGGCCAGGTCGGCGATGGCGGACTTCTCTGCGGAGGAGAGCGTCACCTTCTGGACGTAGCTGGCCTCCCGGTTCAGGTCGCCGGGGAGGGTGGCGCCGCCGTGGTGCCGGTTGAGCAGGCCCTCCGACTCCAGCGCGCGCAGGTCGCGGCGTACGGTGACCTCCGACGACTGCACCGCCTGGGCGAGCTCGCGCAGGGAGACGGCGCCGTTGGCCCGCACCAACTCCAGAATGCGCTGGCGGCGCTCGGCCGCGAACACGGGCCGGCGCCCGTCGCTGTCCGTGTCGACCACGCCCCCACCCTCCGCTGTGACCGGATCCGATCATAGTCGACCAGCCAAAGCGCCGCACGAGTGACCGAAAATGAACGAATCTGATCTGATCTCTTGACCGGAGCCCGCTCGCGGTGCTTATTTGAGGGCGATAACCGACTCGATCCTGTCCGAATCTGATCGGTCCCGTTCGGAAGGCGCGTTCCCCGCGTGCCCGGCGTCCGCGGGCCCGATCTCGACCCTCCCCCCCACGTCATGGCAGGTGGTCGCCGGCGCGCCGCGAAGCGCACCGCCGCGCCGGCCGGACGCGGCCACGCCGTACGGCGCGTCCGCCCGGCCCTGCCCGCAGGAAAGGATCCCTGTGAGAAAGCCCATCCTCTTACTGCTGGCCGTCGTTCTCGGCGCCGTCTGGCAGGTCGCGGGCCAGGTCCCCGCGACCGCCGCCGGCGCCGAGCGGCACGGCCTGCGCGGCGACTACTACCTGTCCTCGGCAGCAGGGAAGTTCGACTTCGCCCAGCTCAAGGCCACCGTGATCGACCCGGATCTCGAGCTGCCCGACCTCAACCCGGTCTTCACCTCGCTGACCGGGCGGGAGGACGACGTCACCGTGCGGTGGACGGGCCGCATCCAGCCCGCGTACTCCGAGGCGTACACCTTCTCGATCATCGGGGACAACGGCTTCCGGCTCTGGGTGAACAACACGCTGGTCATCGACCACTGGGTCGACGACTGGGACAAGGAGCAGACCGGCACCCCGATCACCCTGCAGGCCGGCCAGAAGTACGACATCAAGGTCGAGTACTTCGAGCACTTCGGCGGCGCCAACCTCCACCTGCGCTGGCAGAGCGCCAGCCAGCCCAAGCAGGCCGTGCCGGCGGAGGCGTTCTACCTGCCCGAGGGCTTCGACCCGCCGGGGCCGGACAGCGCCGCCGTCGACGCGGCGGGCGACACCGCCACCCTCGACTTCGGCGACACCGCGCTCGCGCCGCTGCCCGCAGGCGCCGCCGAGCACTTCGGCCTGACGGTGGCCGGCACCAAGTGGCAGGTCGCGTCGGCCGCCCTCGACGGGACCACGAAGGTCAAGCTCAAGCTCGGCTTCCCCATCCCCCGTCTCGCCGCCGACATCCGGGCCTCCTACGACGGAAAGGGCGGCCTCGCCAAGGCGGACGGCACCGCGATCGAGGCGTTCACCTGGGTCCCGGTGTCCAACGGCTCCACGTACGTGCTGAAGACCCGCTGGTCCGGCGACGTGGACGCGAACAACCCGCTGCCCGAGTACCCCCGCCCGCAGCTCGTCCGCGACCGCTGGCAGAACCTCAACGGCACCTGGCAGTTCGCCGCCGCCAAGGACGGTGAGGCGCCGCCCTTCGGCCGCGACCTCGGCGAGCGGATCATCGTGCCCTACCCCGTGGAGTCGAGCCTGTCCGGCATCGGCCGCCACGAGGACCGCATGTGGTATCGCCGCACCTTCGAGGTGCCCGCCTCCTGGAAGAAGGACCGCGTCCTGCTCCACCTCGACGCCGTGGACTACGAGTCGGTCGTCTACGTCAACGGCAAGCAGGTCGGCGCCCACAAGGGCGGCTACGACAGGATCACCGTGGACGTGACCGACGCGCTCACCCGCAAGGGCCCGCAGGAGCTGGTCGTCGGCGTGACCGACCCGACCGACAACGGCCGCCAGCCCATCGGCAAGCAGCGGCTCAACCCGGGCAGCATCTGGTACACCCCCGCCTCCGGCATCTGGCAGACGGTCTGGATGGAGCCCGTCGACAAGACCCACATCGAGGCCGTGGACACGATCCCCGAGGTGCTCGGGCAGTCCCTGCGGGTGAAGGTCAGGGCGAACGGCGACGCCACCGCCGTCGTCACCGCCCGCGCCGGCAAGCGCGTCATCGGCAAGGTCTCCGGCCCGGCCGGCAAGGAACTGGCCGTGCCGATCCCGGACCCCCACCTCTGGACGCCCGACGACCCGTACCTGTACGACCTCACGGTCGAACTCAAGGGCGGCGACAAGGTGGAGAGCTACTTCGGCATGCGCTCCATCTCGGTCGGCCGGGTGAACGGCACGACCCGGGTCCTGCTCAACGGCGAGCCGGTGTTCCAGTTCGGCCCGCTCGACCAGGGCTACTGGCCGGACGGCATCTACACCGCGCCGACCGACGAGGCGCTGCGGTACGACCTGGAGCAGACCAAGGCGCTCGGCTTCAACATGGTCCGCAAGCACATGAAGGTCGAGCCGGACCGCTGGTACGCCTACGCCGACAAGCTCGGCCTGCTCGTCTGGCAGGACATGCCGTCGATGTTCGGCGCAGCGAGCGCGGCCGACAAGACGCAGTTCGAGAGCGAGCTGAAGGAGATCGTCGACGAGCACCGCAGCAGCCCGTCGATCGTCATGTGGGTGCCGTTCAACGAGAGCTGGGGCCAGTACGACATCTCCAGGATCGCCGACTACGTGAAGAGCCTGGACCCCTCCCGGCTCGTGGACAACATGAGCGGCATCAACTGCTGCGGCGCCCAGGACGGCGGCAACGGTGACGTGATGGACTACCACATCTATCCCGGACCCGGCAGCCCCGGTAAGCCCGGCTTCTTCCGGGCCTCGGTGCTCGGCGAGTACGGCGGGCTCGCCCTGCCGGTGATCGGGCACACCTGGACCGGCGGCGGCTGGGGCTACGCGGTCGAGTCCGACTCCGAGTCGCTGACCAAGCGCTTCCTGGAGATGGACGACGCCCTGCGCAAGCTGCACGCCTGCAACGGCCTCAGCGCGGCCGTCTACACCCAGACGACCGACGTGGAGACCGAGATCAACGGCCTGATGACCTACGACAGGGCCGTGACCAAGCCGGACGTCAAGCGCGTGCACGACGCCAACACGGCGCTCACCGCGGAGATCCTCCCGGCCTGCTCCTGACCCGCACGGCCTTCGGCGGCCAGGACGACACGTCCGGGCCGCCCACCGGCACCCCCCACGGCACCCCCCACGGCGGGGCCGCCCTCAGGCGGGCGGCCCCGCCGTCACCCCCCGGATCGGAAGGAAGACCATGAAGCCCTACCCCCGCACGGCCGCGCTCGCCCTCGCCGTGCTGCTCGGCGCGGCCGGCTGCGCCAAGTCGGAGACCCAGGCCACGGCGGGCCCCAGCGCGGCGGCGTCCGCGCAGCAGCAGGTGGTGCAGACCCCGGCGGGCTCGGCCGGCCCGACCTGCACGCTGGACCAGTTCGGCGGCACGAAGTTCGACCTGAAGACCGCCACGGTCGGCTTCTCCCAGTCGGAGAAGGAGGCCAACCCGTTCCGCATCGCGGAGACCAAGTCCATCAAGGACGAGGCGGCCAAGCTCGGCATCGCCGACCTCAAGGTCACCAACGCGCAGTCGCAGTTCTCCAAGCAGATCACCGACGTCCAGCAGCTCATCGCCCAGGGCGTGAAGCTGCTCGTCATCGCGCCGCTGAACTCCGACGGCTGGGAGCCGGTGCTCCAGCAGGCCGCCGCAAAGAAGATCCCCATCATCACGGTCGACCGCAAGATCAACGCCAAGCCGTGCAGCGACTACCTGACGTTCATCGGCTCGGACTTCTACGAGCAGGGCAAGCGGGCCGCCGACCAGATGATCACCGCGCTCGGCGGCAAGGGGAAGGTGGCGATCCTGCTCGGCGCGCCGGGCAACAACGTCACCACCGAGCGCACCAACGGTTTCAAGGACCGGATCAAGGAGAAGGCGCCCGACATCCAGATCTCCTTCGAGCAGACCGGTGAGTTCGCCCGGGAGAAGGGCCAGCAGGTCACCGAGCAGCTCATCCAGTCCAACCCGGACATCAACGGCATCTACGCCGAGAACGACGAGATGGCGCTGGGCGCGGTGACCGCGCTGAAGGGCGCGGGCAAGGATCCGGGCGCCATAAAGATCGTCTCGGTCGACGGCACCCGCAGCGCCGTCCAGGCCATCGCCGACGGCTGGCTGCACGCGGTGGTCGAGTCCAACCCCAGGTTCGGGCCGCTCGCCTTCGAGACCGCGCAGAAGTTCCTGGACGGCCAGCCGATCCCCGACAAGGTCGTCATCTCCGACCGCGAATACGACGGCTCCAACGCCGAGGCGTCCCTCGGCGAGGCCTACTGACCCGCCGAAGCCCGTCACGGACGCCCGCGAAGGTCCGCGTGCGTCCCGGGCCTCCGCGCGCACGCGCGCGGAGGCCCGCGCGAGGAAGGGAACTCATTGAGCCAGTCCGCTGCACCGGTGCTCGAGGCCAGGCAGATCAGCAAGCGCTTTCCCGGCGTGGTGGCCCTCGACGGCGTGTCCCTCGCCCTCTTGCCCGGCGAGGTGCACGCCCTCGTGGGCGAGAACGGCGCGGGCAAGTCCACGCTGATCAAGGTCTTCACCGGCGTCCACCGCCCGGACGGCGGTGAACTGATCTACAACGGGGCGCCGGCGGCCTTCGGGACGCCGCTCGACGCGCAGCGCGCCGGGATCTCGACCATCTACCAGGAGGTCAACCTCGTCCCGATGATGAGCGTGGCCCGCAATCTCATGCTGGGGCGCGAGCCGCGCGGCCGTCTGGGCGTCATCGACACCGCCAGGATGTACGGCGAGGCGGAGCGGATCCTCGCCGGATACGGCGTCGTCACCGACGTGCGCCGCCCGCTGCGCGCCCTCGGAATGGGCGTCCAGCAGATGGTCGCCCTGGCCAGGGCCGTGGCGATCGACGCCCGCGTGGTCATCATGGACGAGCCCACCTCGTCCCTGGAGCCGCGCGAGGTCGAGACGCTGTTCTCGGTGATCAGGAAGCTCAGGGACGACGGCATCGCCGTCGTCTACGTCAGCCATCGCCTCGACGAGCTGTACGAGGTGTGCGACCGGGTGACCGTGCTGCGCGACGGGCGGGTCGCGCACACGGGCCCGCTCGCCGAGCTCGAACGGCTGAAGCT
Organism: Microbispora siamensis; assembly: GCF_016863095.1. GTDB lineage: Bacteria > Actinomycetota > Actinomycetes > Streptosporangiales > Streptosporangiaceae > Microbispora > Microbispora siamensis. Next base: position 82,423 of record NZ_BOOF01000019.1, read on the forward strand.
CATCGCCCTGATGCTGGGCCGCGACCTCGACGAGGTCAGGACGGGCGGCCTGACCAGGTTCTCCCGCGACCGCCGCCGTGCCAGGGAGCGGGACGGCGCCCGGCCCGTCGTACAGGCCGAGGGGCTGACCCGGCGGCAGGTGCTGCACGGGGTGGACGTCTCGGTGTGGCCGGGGGAGGTCGTCGGCCTCGGCGGGCTGCTGGGAGCGGGCCGCAGCGAGACGGCCAAGGGCATCGTCGGCGCGCTCCCGCTGGACGCGGGCCGGGTGCTCGTCGCCGGCCTGCCCCTGCGCACCGGCTCGACCACGGCGGCGATCAGGGCCGGGGTCAGCCTGCTGCCCGAGGACCGCAAGGCCGAGGGCATCATCCCGGCGCTGTCGGTCAGGGAGAACATCGCGCTCGCCGCCCTGCCGTCGCTGTCGCGGGCCGGCGTCGTCTCCGACGCGAAGATCGACAAGGTCGTCGAGGTCTTCATGCGCCGGCTCAGGATCAAGGCGGCCTCGCCGCACCAGCCGGTGCAGGAGCTGTCCGGTGGAAACCAGCAGAAGGTCCTGCTCGCACGGTGGCTCGCCATCCGGCCGAAGATCCTCCTGCTGGACGAGCCCACCCGCGGCATCGACGTCGGCGCCAAGGCCGAGGTGCAGGCCCTCGTGGACGAGCTGGCCGAGGAGGGCCTGGGCGTGTTACTGATCTCGTCTGACCTGGAGGAGCTGGTGGAGGGCGCCGACCGGATCCTGGTGCTGCGCGAGGGCGCCGTCGTCGGCGAGCTGTCCGGCGACGACGTCACGGAGGACAAGATCATGGCGTCCATCGCCGAACGAGGAGCGGAGTCCGATGGCTGAAGCGGTCGCACCGCCCGGGCGGCGGGTGCTCGCCTGGGCCCAGGAGTACGGCGTCTACGCCGCGGTCGGCGTCCTCCTGCTGTTCAACGTGCTGTTCACCCCCCACTTCCTCGACGTGGCGAACTTCCGCACCCAGCTCGTGCAGGTCGCCCCGATCGTGATCGTGTCGCTCGGCATGGCGCTGGTCATCGGCACCCAGGGCATCGACCTGTCGGTCGGCTCGGTCATGTCGCTGGCCGCCGCGCTCGTCGCGCTCTACCTCGGGTACGGCGCGTGGCCCGCGCTGCTCGTCGCCCTCGTCGGCGGGGCCGTGGCCGGGACGGCGGGCGGCGCGCTGGTCGCCTACGTGGGCGTGCAGCCGATCGTGGCCACGCTCGCGCTGCTGGTCGGCGTCCGGGGCCTGGCCAACGTGCTCGTGCCGCAGCTCGTCGAGTTCCGCAACCCCGACCTGATCGCGCTCGGCAGCAGCTCGCTGTCCGGCGTGCCGGTCATCGTGGTAATCGCGGCCGTGCTGACGCTGCTGATGGCGTTCCTGGTGCGCAGGACGACGTTCGGCAGGCAGGTGGTCGCGATCGGCGGCAACCGCGCGGCCAGCGAGCTGTCCGGGCTGCCCGTCCGCCGGGTGCTGCTGCTGGTCTACGTGATCTCCGGAGTGCTGGCCGCGCTGGCCGGCGTGCTCGCGACCGCCCGGCTGCAGGCGAGCGATCCGACCTCGCTCGGCCTGTTCATCGAGCTGTCGGCCATCACGGCGGTGGTGGTGGGCGGCACGCCGCTGAGCGGCGGGCGGATCCGGGTGCTCAGCACGGTCATGGGCGCGCTGCTCATGCAGTTGCTGTCGGCCACCCTCATCAAGCACAACCTGCCGCAGTCGTGGACGCAGATCGTGCAGGCGGTCATCATCCTGGCCGCCGTTTACGCCACCAGGGAGCGAGGAACCCGATGACCGCAACGCCCGGACGCGAGCAGGTGAGCCGCGTCCTCCAGCAGCACGGCGCGCTGATGGTGCTGGCGGCGCTGGTCATCGTCGGCAGCGTCGCCTTCGACTCCTTCGCCACCGCGGGCAACGCCGCCAGCGTCCTCGTCTCCTCCTCGTTCACCGCGATCATCGCCGTCGGCATGACCTTCGTGATCATCAGTGGCGGCATCGACCTGTCGGTGGGGTCGCTGTTCGTGTTCGGCGGGGTCCTCGCGGCGTACGGCTCGCAGTATGGGCTGTTCGTCGCGCTCGCGCTGCCGCTCGCCGCGTGCGGGCTGGTGGGGCTGCTCCAGGGGCTGCTCATCGCCAGGACGGGCATGGCGCCGTTCATCGTCACCCTGGCCGGGCTGCTGGGCGTGCGCGGGCTGATGCTGGCGATCTCCAACGAGGGCGCCACCACCTACCTCGTGAAGGACTCCGCGTTCGCGCGGCTCGGGCAGGGCGGTGTGCTCGGCCTGACCTGGCCGGTCTACATCACGGCGCTCCTGGCGGTGGCCGCCATGGTCCTGCTCCAGCGGACGGCCTTCGGCCAGAACGTCTACGCGGTCGGCGGCAACGAGCAGGGGGCCGCGCTGATGGGCGTGCCGGTGGCGCGGACGAAGGTCTACGTCTACCTGATGTCGGGCCTGCTCGCGGGCCTCGCCGGGGTGCTGAACGCGGCCCGGCTCTCCTCCGGCGTCACGATCCTGGGCATCGGCCTGGAACTCGACGTGATCGCCGCGGTGGTGATCGGCGGCACGCTGCTGACCGGGGGAGCGGGCGGCATCACCGGCACCATCGCCGGCGTGCTGCTGCTCGGGGTGATCCAGAGCCTGATCAACCAGGTGGGCAACCTGACGTCGGCCTTCCAGCAGGTGGTCAGCGGCCTGTTCCTCGCCCTGGTCGTGGTGGCCCAGCGGCTGCTCGGCAGAGCCCAACGCCTCGGCTGACTGCCGACGCCCGAAACCTGTCCCCACGCTCGTCGTGGGGCACCTTCGGAGATCGCCTGGTACCGCACGAACCCGCGGATCGGCCACGCGTCCAGTCGTGCGGTCCTGTGCGACTGGACGCCGGCCGAAGCGGGTTACGCGCCGTTGCGGCTTCTGGGGACTTCGCTTCACCCGGACTCACCGGGGCAGGGCCGGCGGCGGCCCCTGCCAAGGCACGCCCGCGCTCATGCCCGCCCACCGGGACATGAGGCGCCTGCCGGGTGCGGGAGATCCTGCCGCACCAGATCAGAGAGAGTTCTCGTAGTGCTCCGGCCTTGCGGGAGAGGCGTGCGTCATCGGTACGACGTCACGCAGTCGGCTGCTTACACAACCTGGATTACTCCGGCTCCAACGCCGGGCGTGCTGTTCCAACCACGGACCTGGTCCGCGAACTCTCTGAGCCGGCTGTCAGTGGGTGGGACCGCGATCTCGAAATGAGCCTCGTCCGGCACGGTGAAGTCTCCGCCCCATTTCACGATGTCCTTGCACTCGGCGAGAATGTCACGGACAACGGCCAGCTCGTGTTGATAAAATCCGCCGTGGACGCCGGGCGGGTACTGGTCCGGGCGGATGTCGATCGCAGTGCCGGACGCGTGATTCAATTCATAACCCTTGACTGTGTCGGGATTTTTGAAGCCGATGACCTCGCCGGGACGTAGGGTGTCGATCTCGTAGTGGAATCGCCGAATGACGTGAATCAGGATCACTTCGGCGTCGGCCAGCGCCACGTCGACGCCGAATGCCGTGCCGGGTACGGGGCGCGTCCACACGCTGCCTCCGGAATTGGCGGCGGTGTTGATCGACCAGCCATTCGGCGACTTGCTGCCTGGCGTAATCTCGGCCACCGCCCGCTGCGCCTGCGCGAGCGTATCTTCGGTGAAATGCACTGGATCCGGGCCGGCCGACTCGGCGATGGCAGGTTGTACGATAATGGCGCTTACACCTGACATGACGGCGAGACCTGCCATGGACTGCAGAAATATTCGACGCGATGTGTCCATTCCGGCACTCCTGTGGGGGGTCAGTGGGATCAGAACAAGCCTAAGGACTTCCCGATATCAGGGAAAATCGCGAGTGCAGCGAACGGGAGCAACGACAAGGCGGTGCTGAACAGCCAGTATTGCGGCCTGGCGAGTCTCGACAGCTTCCGCAGGCCGGCGTTGATTCCCATCCAGACGACGATGAAGGTCCCAACACCACCGACCAGTAAGATCAGCCAGGGCACTATGCCGTCATTGTCGGTCGGTTCGCGGTCGGTCAGACCCAGAGCGGCGAGTGGGTACTGGGCGAGGAAAATCCAAAGAAAGCCCAGTGGGAATACTCCGGCACACCCGAGAATCAAGTTGACTACGGCTGGCGCAATCCACGCGATGCGTCGAGGATGCGCGGCCTTGTCGTTCATGGCGTTTCCTAGCTGTTGCGGAGAGGCGCGTGGTACTTCTCGAATACCTTGTACAGGCCAAGAAGTTCGCGACCGTATTGCTCGGCTTCGGCCGTAACGCCATTGTATCGCGCCAATATCCTGCGGGTGTCATCTTCACTTGTGGTGAGGCCCGGGCGCGGGAGACCTAGTTCGTGCGCCCCCCAGATGTGGACATACGCCACAGTGCTGATGTTGTACGATTCGTCCTGAAGCTTCTGCCAGACAGGCCATAGATCGGTCTCTTTTTCGGGGTCCAGGATCGTGCCGCTAATAATGCCCTGCTGGATTGAGTAGTTGCGGGCTTTGATCGCGGTCTCGGCAAAGATCTGTGCCAGCCCGGTACTGCAGTCGTTTTTATCGATGGGGCTGCCGTTAGTGTAATGACTTCGGACGACGCCGTCGGCTACCATATCCCCCATGTTCCATTTGCGAATCTCCCACAAGATTGGGCATTGGATCAGCGCCTTTCGCATTTTCAGTTGTCGTGCCAGGCTGGTGATCAGTCTGTCATGGGCCAGCGTGATGTCGAATGCCTCGGTCGTTGTGTTACAGCCGAGGGTGGCATTGTCCTTGTCGAATATATCGCTACCACCCTCCTCCGGAACGCCGATACTTATCAGGTAGTTCTGTATGTCATGGAGAAGAGCATCTCTCTTGCTCATGTCGAAGTCGACGTCCAGGTTGGCCTCGACCGTTCCGGGGTTGAAACTGCTCTGGCCGTCATCGAGACCCGAGGCTATGTTGTTGTCGATCTGGATCGACCCTGCACCGGAACCGACGTTGATCGTGGCGATCTGGTCAAATGCCCAGTCGGTGGGCATGGGATAACCAAGGTTGCCGGAAAATCCAGTGGACATGTCGGAGACGAAGCTTGCCGACGTCAGGCCCTCGCCACTCACCCGGCTGCAGACATTGCGGGGTCCGTAGATGCCGACTTTATAGCCCCCGGTATGCTCGCTGACCGTATCCGCGATCCCGCGGAAGTGTGGAATGATGTTAGACGTCACCTGATAATCCAGTGCGTCAAAGTCCACCGCGAAATAGATTCGTGTGCCGGATTTGAACCCGTGGTAGCGAGCCCACTCGATCGCGGCGAGCGCGTCGTTGACGCCTTGCGCGTATCGAAAATAGTCGGCCGACCCTCCCCATGTCTGATAAATAGGAAAAACTCGTAAGCCCTTCGCGGCGAGGACCGCCAGCTCGCCTGGCTGAATCATTTTGTTCAGCGTGGTATTCGGCACATTGCACAGATAGCGGCCGGCGATGCTGTAGCCGGCGGCTTTGAGGGCGTCGGCGCGAGCAGGCGTGATCTCCGTCACGCAATCGAAGGCGCTGCCCTTACGCGTCGCGTCTCCGGTGGATACAAGCAAAGACGCCCATGTTTGGAAGTCGCCGTTGCCGGTGACAGGCAGTTTGACGAAGTCCTGAAATGTTCTGACCTTGCCGGAGAGATTGGAATCAAAGGTGCTTGTGAAGGTCACGCCATCACGTCTGTTGAACACCATCGCAGCGGAGAACAGTTGCACCCAGGGACCGGACGATCCCACGGATAGGGTGTTGGCCTTGAGGCCGGCCTGGGTGGCAGGACCGAACACTCCTGTGGCTTGAGCATCGCTCATTCCCAGCTCGAACTGGATGGCCAGCATCAAGGCTTTCTGCACATCCCGGGAGAAATACCCGTCACAGGGGACGATGAAGAAGTTGGCGCGATTCACATATCGAGCGTTCATCCATTGCTGGATAGAGCGGACAGTGGAGCTTCCCCCACTGATGACAACGTAGGCGTCCATGTTCAAAAGGGCCTTGAACAGCTTCGGCACCATTGCATCGCCTGGGTAGACGCTGCTTACGCCTACGTCGGACTTGAGCTTCTGAACGGCAGCCGCTACGCGATCGTTGAACAGTCCGTCAATCTCGCCGCCGTCGTACCCCTTGCAGTACAGGCCCGACTGGATGATTCGGACAAGGTTTGCCGGGGCCCCGGTGCTGCGACCGATGGAAGGCCACTTGCTCTGGAGGGTGGACATGGTGGTCGGCCCGAAGTTGTCGGACAGCGCGGTGATGCCCAGCTCGTGCTGAAGGCATCGGGTCAGCGCATACATCGTCGACCAGCCTGTTATGCCGTCTTCTGCGACCTTGTTGATGCCGGGTACACTGCCGTAAATGGTATTGATGAATCGTTGCGCTCGGAGCACCATCTCATCCATTGCATCTCCTCTACCAAATCAGGGCTCAGTGCGATCCGCGAAAGAAGTCGTCGTGAGTGCAGTAACGCGCTTACCGAGGTGCGGTGCTACGAGTCTTATGTCCAGTAGGGACTGTGAACCAGGTCGACATGATGGTCGTACCGAATAATATGGATTTTCCCTATTTTAGTCGATCTTGTCAACTGTCGGATTTTGTCGATCTGGTTGATGTATCTGGAAACTCGCATTCCGGTACATCCGGTGGCGGTCGGTCAAGATGGAGTCACGGCACGTGCTCGGACGGTGGCGCGCATTCACTACGACGAGCCGAGGTCGTCAATGGGTGTTCGTCCGTGAGAGCCAGTGGAGCGATAAGCATGCGGTGGTGAGGGCGGCGACTGATCTACCCCGGATGGCAGGGCCTGCGCGTGACGGGCTGACAACGGCGGTTGTAGAGGAAGCCAGCCCGCCCCTTCACCCGCTGAAGCCTGTGCCGGCGGACCCGCACCTGGAAGGAATCCACCGACCCGAATGCGATGCGAGGCTCGACCGGACCGAGGAGATCATCGCCTGGCGCTTCGCCTTCGGCCAGTTCGTGCCCTTGTCGATCCGGCCCTGCCACAGCATCACCCGGCCCTGGGGGCATCCGCGATCCGCGCTGTACGGGGCGGGCGACGGCGGCATGCCGACGCCCGCCCCCTGTTCAGTAGGGGTGTGTCGTCCGGTAACGTGGTGAACGAACGGACTAACGGCTGGAAGGCAATTCGGGGAAGTTCCCGTTGAGCACCTTCAGGCTATTTTCATAGCGGACCCTGATGAGGGTTTTGAGCCTTTCTATCGCCGGTTTGTTCCGGCTGATTATCGCGCGTTGGCTGTCGGCATAGGCCGCTAGCCTGATTCCGCTGTAGTTGACCTTCAGGCGGCATCGCTCGTCGGCCGTTGCCGTCCTGATCTCGTCTGGTCCAGGACCCGCGGGAGTTCCACCCGGCGAGACCTCTCCCCGCTTGGTCCACCGCTTGTCCGTCTCGGCTTCCCAGGTGCGCCGGTATTGAAAGCCCGCGTCCTTCATACACCGGCTCCACAATTCCTCGGCGAGCTCAACGCGATCATCGGCGTAACCGGCAGTCGCAGCGTCCTCCATGAATGAGTAGAGATTCTTGTACGCTGACGGTGCAGCGGGCGTCGTGTTGTCGGGGCCGGGCGTATTCCCGTTGAGTATGGATTGCGCTTCGCCGTCGCACCCGTTTTTGGGAACCTTCATGCCCTTGTATTCGGAGATCGAGCCGGTGAAGATGGGTTCGTAGCTCGGTGGAATCTGATATCCGCGTATCCCGTCGAGGGCTGCGGCGATGCCGGCCTGCTGCTCCGGAGGGCCGATATAGCCGTAACGGGACACGTCTCTGGCTCCGAGCCAGCCCAGGTAAGCCGCATTCCTCGGATAGTTCACGGGCGAGGTGTCGTGGGGCTTCATCTTGAAGTGGTATCGGGCCAGACAGCGCGCTATCAGCTTGTACCGGGCCGTCTGCACGACCGATCGTCCTTGCGCGTCAAGATCGTATGCATCCAGTGGAAGAACCAGGTCCTTCTCCGAGGAGACCACAGGAAACCGACCTGGATCCTTCTCTGATTGCTGGGCGCACCCGGCGCCCAGCACGAGAACCAGAAGCAGCCCGCCTGTCATCCGCCAGGGGACGTTGGAGCCGGCCATCATGAAGCCTGCGATGCGTAGGACCGTGCCATCGAGCGAAACATGATGGACCGCGCCGACGTATCGTTCATCTGATGATTAGTACGCGGTCTTGTGGGAGGTGTACAGCCAGCCGGAGTCGTAAACGTAACCGTGCGCACGGACGAAGGTGGCCTGGTCCTTCCGGATTCCGGCGCTATAGGCCTCGTTGGTGCTGTAGACGTTGCGGTACAGGTTGCTCCCCCAACCGCAGAAGTGGGGATTGTTCGAGTTGTCCCACCAGCCTGTGGTGACTCGCTTATCTGGATAGTTGTAGAACTCGCCCATGACCGTCTCGTACATCTTGGTCCACGCGTAGCGCTTTCCGTCGGGTGCGATACCGTCGTTGTTCTGCCACTTGAAGGGACCCCATGAGTTGGGGTAGTAGTACACGCCGTCCAAATCCAATGGGCTGTTGACGGACTGCAGTTCCACCGCGCCTGGGTCGCTCAGCCAACTGCCGCACCATACGTCTGCGGCCGCGACCGCGGACACCGCTTCGCTAGATCGCTGCAGGGACGCGGAGGCCTTGTCCTTCTCGTTGAGAGGAAGGTCCTCAGGCGCGATCGGGCGGGGTGCGGGAGCCGGCCGTTTGAGGACTTCCAGCTCGGCGAGACGATCGGAGGATTGCGGCGCATCCGGACGGACCGGAGATGTGTCAATCCCGTCCGCGTTGGCCGTTGCCGGAAACGCGGCCAGTCCTGCTCCAATTCCGGCCACAACTACAGCGGTCAGCAAACAAGAGCGTCGTCGAGTCATAATCTTCCTCCCGAGGATGAGCTGATGCACCGGATGCGCCGACTCGGATAATGGTCGGACGGTAAATCCTTGACGGATGCGAGTTGCATACTGATCTTGATCTTGTTGAAACGGCGGCGGCAAGTAGCAAACATTGTGATACAAATCACAGGAGGTTTTTCGGTCGTTAAGGACGAATTTTGTGTCGCTAGAGGTCGCTGTTTCGGACATCTGGTGTGGGGGAATTCCTGCCGCCGGCCTCGATGACGCAGCGGCTGGTCGGGTGAAGCCCTCCACCCGCCCGCAGCGACCCCGCGTCCTGGGCGTTGAGCCGGGGCGGCTCGGCGACGCCGGCGTGGGCGCGCACCGTGCCGTTCCGGCGTTGCGCCGCGTCCCACACCGAGACGGGACGGGCGGCGATAGCCGCCTGTTCGACCTCGGTATCGTCCACGACGCCGAAGCGGATTCTCGCAGCGCGTTGTTCAGCTTCTGCAAGCGTTCCGGCAGGTCATGGGTGGCGTCCGCGCCGTCGAAGGCGACCACGCCCGCTGCTGGAAGATGCGCTCATCGAACTGTTCATCGTGGCCACCGACATCTTCGGTGTCTTGGCGTGTCTGGGTGCCGGCCCTACCCGACCCCACCCGGGGGTTCGCGGTGAGCCGGGAGAGACGGGCACGGGAGGTTGAGCCGGCCGGGGGACGCGGGTCAGGCGGCCGCGCCGTCCGACCCGCCCAGCTTCACCAGTTCCCGCAGGGTCGTGTGGGGGATGTCGATGCCGGCGAAGGTCAGGAACCTTCCCATCGGCATCGACGAGGCCATCCGCAACCCGTTCTCGTCGTCCTCCTCGGGCCGCTCGTTCTTCCCGCCGGTGAGGACCCGTACGAGAGCGGGGCCGGCGAGAGGATGCGAGAGCCACTCGCCGAGCGTCGAGTCGAGCGACACCACGGGGACGACCGAGTCGCCGTCGAGGCTGATCGTCGTCTCGGCCACGACGGACGAGGCGTTCTCGCCGATCTGGATCGTGTAGTCGCCCGGCGCGACCACCCACCGGCCGAGCGGGACGTCGTAGTACGCGAACGCCCGCCGGTCGAGGGAAAGGGTGATCGTGCGCGACTCGCCGGGGGCGAGGGAGACCTTCGTGAAGGCCCGCAGCTCCCGGGCCGGCCGCCGTACGGGACCCGCGGTGGTGGCCACGTAGACCTGCACGACGTGCTTGCCCGCCCGCTCTCCGGTGTTGGTCACCCGCACCGTGACGGTCGCCGTGTCGTCGCCCGTACGGGCGACGGTGAGGCCATCGACCGCGAACGTCGTGTAGCTCAGGCCGTGGCCGAACGGGTAGCGCACGGGCAGCTCGACCGTCTCGTAGTAGCGGTAGCCGACCATCACGCCCTCGCCGTAGCGCACGTGCCCGGCCTCGCCGGGGAAGTTGAGGTAGCTCGGCGTGTCCTGCAGCCGGACCGGGATGCTCTCGGCGAGGCGCCCGGAGGGGTTCACGACGCCGAAGAGGAGGTCGGCGACGGCGGAACCGCCCGCCTGTCCGAGCAGCCAGCCCTCCAGCACGGCGTCCACGTCGTCGTGCCAGCCCTCCATCGAGACGACGCCGCCGTTGGACAGGACGACCACCGTACGGCGGGCCGCGGCGGCGACGGCGCGGATCAGCTCGACCTGGACGGCGGGCAGGTCGATCGTCTCCCGGTCGAAGCCCTCCGACTCCTCCCGCTCGCCGAGGCCCGCGAAGACGACCGCGACGTCGGCGGACGACGCGGCCTCGGCCGCCGCCTCGCGAAGCTCCCGCGCGTCGCCCGACCCGTCCAGTGAGAACCCCTGGGCGTAGGCGACGTCCGGGGCGAGGGCGCGGATCGCGTCGAGCGCCGCGTCGACCCGGGTGGCGTTGATGTGGGAGCTGCCGCCGCCCTGAAACCGGGGCCTGGCCGCGAACTCGCCGATCACGGCGATGCGGGCGCTCGCCGAGAGGGGGAGCGTGCCGTTCTCGTTCTTGAGCAGCACGGCGCATTCGGCGGCGAGTTCGCGGGCGAGCGCGTGGTGGGCGTCGGCGTCGAACGCGCCGGACACGCCGTGGTGGCGTTCGGTGAGGGCGACGACGCGGCGCACGCTCGCGTTCACCACGGCCTCGTCGAGGTCGCCCGCGCGGACGGCGTCCACGACGCGCCGGTCGCTCGCGCCGCCGGTCCCCGGCATCTCCAGGTCCAGCCCGGCGGCCAGCGCGGCGACGCGGTCCTGGACCGCGCCCCAGTCGGAGACGACGACGCCGGTGAAGCCCCACTCGCGGCGCAGGACGTCGGTGAGCAGCCACCGGTTCTGCGAGGCGTGGACGCCGTTGACGCGGTTGTAGGAGCACATCACGGTGGCCGGCCGGGCCTGGGTGACCACCCGCTCGAACGCGGGGAAGTAGATCTCGCGCAGCGTGCGCTCGTCCACGTCGGCGCTGACCCGCATGCGCTCGGTCTCCTGGTTGTTGGCCGCGAAGTGCTTGACCGACGCGCCCGGTCCCTCCGCCTGCAGCGCGGCGACGTGCGCCGCCCCGAGTACGCCGGAAAGCAGGGGGTCCTCCGAGTAGTACTCGAAGTTGCGCCCGCACAGCGGCGAGCGCTTGATGTTCACGCCGGGACCGAGCACGACCGCCACGCCGAGGGCCCGGCCCTCCCTGCCGATGGCGGCGCCGATCCGGGCGGCCACTTCGGGGTCCCAGCTCGACCCGACCGCGACCGCGGGCGGGAAGCAGGTGGCGGGGATGCTCTCGTTCAGGCCGAGGTGGTCGGATCCGCCGGCCTCGCGGCGTACGCCGTGCGGCCCGTCGCACAGCGTGATGGACGGAATCCCGGCCTCCTCCAGCGGTTTGGTCGTCCAGAAATCCCGGCCCGACAGCAGCGAGGCCTTCTGCTCCAGGGTGAGCGCGTTCAGCGCGAGCGCGTCGAGGTCGGTCCGGGCCATCGGGGAGGCTCCTTTCACGGGGAGGGTTCACAGCGTTTCCTGCCCCGGAGGGGAGCAGCGGCAGACAATCTTCCCCCGGCGGGGGACACGGGGGTCGCCGCGCGCGGCGGCGGGACGGCGTACGGCGGGCGGCCCGGCC
>NZ_BOOF01000020.1 GCF_016863095.1 Microbispora siamensis
GGCCCGGCCGCCCGCCGTACGCGTGCCACGGTCAGGAGGCCGGTTCCGGCACCCGCGCGTGTGTGGTGAGCCGCCGGGCCCGGCCGAGCACGACGGTGTCGCCGGTCAGCAGGATGTCCGTACGCAGGGGGCGGTCGGCGGCGGACGGGCCGGCGGTGAGCGCGATGACGCCCGGTTCGACGATCCTGCGCAGGCCGGGATCGGTGTAGGAGAAGGCGTCCGTGGGGATCTCGAAGACCACCTCGCGGGTCTGCCCGGGCGCGAGCGGCACCCTGGCGAAGCCGACGAGTTGCGCGACGGGCCGGGCCACCTGCGCCACCGGGTCGGAGGCGTACAGCTGCACGACCTCCTCCGCCGGTCTGGTGCCGGTGTTGGTGACGGTCACCCGCGCCTCGACCGTGCCGTCCGTGGGGCACCGCTCCGCCGAGGTCGTCATCGCGTCGTAGGTGACGGTCGTGTACGACAGCCCGTGGCCGAAGGGGAAGGCCGGGGTCGGGTCGGACACGGAGATGCCGTCGGTGCGCAGTCCCAGGGGCGGCTGGAGGTAGGTGGAGGGGTTGACGAAGGGGGAGCCGGGGATCTGGACGGGCAGGCGGCCTGAGGGCTCGACCCGGCCGCTGAGCACCCCCGCGATCGCCGTGCCTCCCTCCACTCCGGGCAGGAACGCCTGGAGCGCGGCGGCGGCCCGGCCGGCGTAGTCGCCCACGGCGTACGGGCGGCCGGACACCACGACCAGCACGGTCGGCGTGCCGGTGGCCAGGACCGCCTCGACCAGTTCCCCCTGCACCCCGGGCAGGCCGAGGTGGGCGGCGTCGCAGCCCTCGCCGGAGGTGCCGTTGCCGAACAGCCCGGCCCGGTCGCCGACGAACAGCAGGGCGAGGTCCGACTGCCCGGCCAGGGCGGCGGCCTCGGCGATGCCCGAGGTGTCGTCGCCGGACACGTCGGCGCCCCGGGCGAAGTGCAGGCCGGCATCGGGGAACTCGGCCCGCAGAAGGTCCAGGACGGGCGCGATGGGCAGGCCCATGCCGTGGTCGGGGAAGCGGTCGAGCACGTGGTTGGGGAAGGCGTAGCAGCCGAGCAGCGTCTGCGGGTCGTCGGCGCACGGGCCGATGACGGCGATCCTGGCGGTCGTCCCGGCGGCGATGGGCAGCACGCCGGTGGGGTTGGCCAGCAGCACCACCGAGCGCTCGGCCACGGTGCGGGCCAGGTCACGGTTGCGTGGGCTGTCCAGGTCGACCTCGCCGGCGCCCTCGGGCACGAGGGGGCCGCCGTCGAGCAGGCCGAGTTCGATCTTCTGCCGCAGCACCCGGCGCACGGCCTCGTCGACCAGGGCCTCCTCCACGTGGCCGGCCCGGACCTGCTCGACCAGGCGGGCGCCGTAGCCGACCGTGTCGGGCAGTTCCACGTCGATGCCCGCGCGCAGCGCGACCGCGCCGGCGTGCGCCTCGTCGGCGGCGACGTGGTGCATCATGGCCAGGAACGGCACCGCCCAGTAGTCGGCCACGACCGTGCCGTCGAATCCCCACTGGTCGCGCAGCACCCCGCGCAGCAGTCCGGCGTTGGCGCCGACGGGTACGCCGTCGACGTCGGTGTAGGAGTTCATGACCGATCGGGCGCCGCCCTCGCGGATGGCCGTCTCGAACGGCGGGAGGATGACGTCGGCCATCTCTCGGGGGCCGATGCTGACCGGGGCGTGGTTGCGACCCGCCCGGGAGGCGGCGTATCCGGCGAAGTGCTTGAGCGTCGCGATGATCCCGGCGTTCTCCAGGCCGCGTACGTAGGCCGCGCCGATCTGGCCCACCAGGTAGGGGTCCTCGCCGAGGGTCTCCTCGACCCGGCCCCAGCGGTAGTCGCGCACCACGTCGAGGACCGGCGACAGGCCCTGGTGGACGCCGACGGCGCGCAGGTCGTCGCCGATGGCCCGGGCCATCCGCTCAACCAGCGCGGGGTCGAAGGTCGCGGCCCAGGCCAGCGGGGTGGGGTAGGCGGTCGCGCCGTAGGTGGCGAACCCGGTCAGGCACTCCTCGTGCGCGATGGCCGGGATGCCGAACCGGTTGGCCGCGATCACCTGCTCCTGCAGCTTCCGCAGCCCGGCCGCCCCCTCCGCCGGGCTCAGCGGCGCCGTGCCGTACACCCGGGTCAGATGACCCACCCCGTCGCGCATACGGTCGGCGAGGTCCGCGCCGTCCTTCATGAACAGGTCCTGCAACGGTGCGACGTTGCCGCCCGCCGCCTCCGAGCCGGCGGGCGAGATGTCGACCCACACCGATCCGAGCTGGGCGGCCTTCTCCTCCAGCGTCATCTCGGCCAGCAGCGCCTCCACGCGCTCGTCGAGAGGCCGGTCGCCGTCCCGCCAGGGCGCGAGCCCCGGCGCGTCTACGAATGTCATGACATCCCTTGCTTGTCGATCCATCGCATGGGGCTCGGCCCCGGAAGACGCCGTACGGGGTTCAGGCGGCGATCGGCCCGGCCGTGCCCGCGCCGCGGCGGCGGTAGACGGCGGTACGCGAGCAACCGCATCGAGCGCCCCCTGCTCATCTGAACTGTCGTCTGGACTGTCGTCCGAAAGTTTCTCAATCAGGACCGATAGTTTATGTGGACTCTAGGCCGCTGCGCTGGAGGTCGTCAAGGAAGCGGCGGTGAGATATCCGAAACATTCGGGTGAGTGTCCGAAAGTATGACGCTAAACTGCGGCCATGACCACGACCAGGGAGCCGACACCGCCCGAACGCATGCCCTCCCGGCCGCTGACCATCGCCCAGATCGCCGAGCTGGCGGGGGTGTCCCCCGCGACCGTCTCCAAGGTCGTCAACGGCAGGTCCGAGGTCGCCCCCGAGACTCGGGCCCTGGTCGAGGACCTGATCCGCGAGCACGGGTACCGCCGGCAGAAGAAGCGCCCCACCGCCGCTCCTCTCATCGAGCTGGTCTTCAACGAGCTGGAGGGCGCGTACGCGATGGAGGTCATCAAGGGGGTCGAGCAGGTGGCGCGCGAGCACGACCTGGCGGTGGTCGTCTCCGAGCTGCAGGACCACCCTGACGGCAGGGGCTGGATCGAGGGGGTGATCGGCCGCCGTCCCTGCGGCGTGATCGTGGTCTTCTCCGGCCTCACCCGGGCCCAGCGCGAGCAGCTCAGGACCCGGGACATCCCCGTGGTGCTGGTCGATCCCACCGGCGATCCCGGGCACGAGCTGCCCTCGGTGGGCGCGGGCAACTGGAGCGGCGGCCTGTCGGCCGCGCGCCACCTGCTTGAGCTGGGACACCGGCGCATCGCCCTCATCACCGGCCCCGCCCACGCGCTGTCCAGCCGCGCCCGGCTCGACGGGTTCCGCGCCGCGATGGACACCGCGGGCGTGCCGACCGACCCGGGGCTCGTCCGGCAGGGCGACTTCAGCGCGGAGGACGGCCTGGCGCACGCCCGCTCCCTGCTCGCGCTGCCCCGGCCGCCGACCGCCGTGTTCGCCTTCAACGACGCGCAGGCCATGGGCGTGTACCAGGCGGCCCACGAGATGGGGCTGCGCATCCCCGACGAGCTGAGCGTGGTCGGCTTCGACGACCTGCCGATGGCGCAGTGGCTCATCCCCGCGCTGACCACGGTCCGCCAGCCGCTGACCGAGATGGCCGCCGCCGCCGCGGCCATGGTGGTCGCCCTCGCCCGCGGGGAGACCCCGCCGCAGAACCGCCTCGAACTCACCACCAGCCTCGTCGTACGCGGCAGCACCGCCCCGCTCGTGGCCTGAAGTTTCGGAACACAGACAGAAATTTCGGCACCGGCATCCTCGCGCCTGATCCCGCCGCTGATCCTCCCGTGAGGGCTGGTCGCGTCGGCTGCCCGCGAAGGCGGGACCCGCGTCAGAAACATTCGGAATCACTACGAAATTTTCTGCGAAGATCCATGCCGATACAGGGCTGCCTGTATCAGGTGCTTACGGTCTGATCCTTTCCAGGACTCCGGTAACGGCCGCCGTCAGCGGCCAGAGTAAAGTACGCCAAATGGTGTATATGCCCAGATCAGCGAGGTAAAGGGTGGCGGTACAGGCAGTCCTGAAGCGTGTCGCCCTTGACACCAGGCCCCTGAGCATTCCCGCATACCGGCGGCTGCTGGTGGGGCAGGGGGTCTCCTTCATCGGCTTCCAGCTCACCTCGGTGGCCGTGAGCGGGCAGGTGTACAGCATCACGGGGTCGTCCCTGTGGGTGGGCATGCTCGGGCCGGTGAGCCTCGTCCCGCTTGTCGTCTTCGGCCTGTGGGGCGGCGCGGTCGCCGACGCGATGGACCGCCGCCGGCTCCTGCTGGCCGGCTCGGTGGTGGCCTGGCTGTCGACCGTCGCCCTGCTGCTGCACGCCTGGTCGGGGCTCGGCAGCGTCCATCTCATCCTCGCCGTCATCGCCCTGCAGTCGATCGGCTTCGCCGTCACCTCGGCGACGCGCGGCGCGATCATTCCCCGCATCGTGCCGACCGAGCGGGTGCCCGCGGCCAACACCCTCAACTTCCTCGTCAGCAGCATCGGCACGGTGGTCGGGCCGCTGCTGGCCGGGGTGGTGCTCGCCAAGGGCGGGTACGCCACCGCGTATCTCATCGACGCCGTCCTGTTCGGCGCCGGCTTCTACGCGGCCGTACGGCTGCCGACGCTGGCGCCCGTCGGCGAGATCTCCAGGCCGGGTTTCCGCTCGGTCGTCGACGGGCTCAGATACGTGGTGAGCAGGCCCGTCGTGCTCATGTCGTTCGTGGTGGACATCATCGCGATGGCGTTCGCGATGCCGAGGGCGCTGTTCCCGGAGATGGCGGCCGAGCGCTTCGGCGGGTCGGCAGTGGCGTTCGGCTGGCTGTCGGCGAGCATCGCCATCGGGGCGGTCGTCGCCGGCGTCTTCTCCGGCTGGGTCGGCCGCGTACGCCGCCAGGGGGTGGCGCTCACGCTCGTGATCGCACTGTGGGGCGTGACGGTGGCCGCGGCGGCGCTGGCGCAGCCGTTGTGGCTGGTCGTGGCGTTGCTGGCGATCGGCGGCGCGACCGACCTCGCCTCCGCCGTCTGGCGGCAGACGATCCTGCAGACCTACGCGCCCGACGAGATGCGCGGACGCCTGCAGGGGGTGTTCATGGTCGTCGTCGCGGGCGGGCCCCGCCTGGGCGACCTGCGGGCGGGCGCCACCGCGGACGCCTTCGGGCTCGTGCCCTCCTGGGCGGGCGGCGGCCTGGTGTGCGCCCTGCTCGTCCTGGTGACCGGTTTCGGCGTGTCCGCCTTCCGGCGGTACGACGCCCTGGCGAGCCGCCCGGACACCCGCTGAGCCGTTCGATCAGGCGCGGGTCTCAGGGCCGGGCCTCGCCGCGTACGCAGAAGGAGATGGGGCTGCGGACGCGGCCGGGGAAGAAGAAGCGCTCCAGCGACCCGACGGTGAAGCCGGCCGCCTCGATCGCCGCCACGCTGTCGCGGCCCGTGTGGCAGCCGCCGGTCAGGCACGGCCACACGGTCGCGTCCAGCAGGTCCTGCGCCCTGGCCCAGCCCGTGGGCCCGGCGCGGACGTGTTCGAGGAAGCGCAGCCGCCCGGCCGGGGCCAGCACCCGGCGTATCTCCCGCAGCCCGGCGGCGGGATCGGGCAGCGAGCACAGCACGAACGACACCACCGCCGCGTCGAACTCGCCGTCCCCGGCCGGGAGCCGGTCGGCCAGGCCGCCGACGACCTCGATCCGCGCCCGCGCTCCACGGGCGGCGTGGCGGGCGATCGCCCGCAGCCTCGGTTCGGGCTCGACGGCCAGCACGCCGGTGACGGACGGCGGATAGTGGGCGAAGTTCAGCCCGTTGCCCGCGCCGACCTCGATCACCCGGCCGGACAGCCCCGCCACCAGCGCCTCACGCTGCCCGGTCATGCCGTGCCGGTCGAGCACCTGGCTGAACCAGGTGTAGAAGCGGGCGAACAGCGGATGGCTGACCCCGGTCGTCGGCATGGCGTCCCCCTTCCCCGTCCCTCCTTCATTCCCGCCCGGCACGAACCCTCATGACCTGCGGCATTACCGAATCGGGGCAAAACGGTCGTGGTCGCCACCGGCCATCGCGGGTACGGGCCCGATGGACGACGCGTTGGACGACGAGGCGAGCGCGGCGACGCGGCGGCACTCGCGGGCCGGCCCACTCCGGGCGGCGTGACGCGGAAAGGAAGCGACCATGACCTCTGCCGTGACCTCCGCGGCGACGCCTGGGGCGGAACCGGCCCGGCTGCCGCTCATCGGCGACAGGGCGCCGGACTTCGAGGCCGAGAGCACCCACGGGCCGGTCCGGCTCGCCGACTATGCCGGGCGGTGGCTGGTGCTGTTCAGCCACCCGGCCGACTTCACCCCGGTGTGCACCACCGAGTTCGTCGCGTTCGCCGAGCTGGCGGAGGAGTTCGCCGCCAGGAACGTCGCCCTGCTCGGCAACTCGGTCGACTCCGTGCACAGCCACCTCGCCTGGACGCGGGCGATCGAGGACAGGCTCGGCGTGCGGATCCCCTTCCCGATCATCGCCGACCTCGACACGCGGGTGTCCCGCGCGTACGGCATGCTCCACCCGAACGCGTCCGCGACGGCGGCGGTCCGCGCGGTGTTCGTGATCGACCCGGAGTCGGTCGTCCGCGCGATCCTCTACTACCCGATGAACGCGGGGCGGATGGTCCCCGAGATCCTCAGGCTCGTGGACGCGCTGCAGACGGCCGATCGCGACGGCGTCTCCTGCCCGGCCAACTGGCGGCCCGGCGACGACGTGCTGCTGGGCGCGCCGAAGACCCAGGCCGAGGTGGAGGCGAGGCTGGCCGACGAGCGGCTCAAGCTCGTCGACTGGTATCTCGCCAGCCTCCCCGGCCGCGGCGCCTGACCGTACGCCCCCCGCCGGGTTCCGGTCAGCGGGAGCGGGGCGCCGCGCGTGCCGCCGGTCCGGTTAGCGTGCGGGTCGTGGCAGGAACAGCGGCATGACCACCCGCGAGGAGGCGCTGGCCCGGCTCACCGCCCCGGGCGCTCCCTTCGAGGTGCGCGTCGAGGACGTGCTCGGCGAGCCGATGGAGGTCTTCGCGCACCGGCAGCGTTCGCTCGGCGAGATCCTCCGCGCGTCGCTCCGCTTCGGCGACCGGGAGTATCTGGTGGCCGGGGAGAGCCGGCTGACGTTCGCCGGGCACCACGAGGCGGTGTGCGCGCTGGCCGCGGCCCTGCGCGACGAGTACGGCGTGCGCAAGGGCGACCGGGTCGCTATCTGCGCCGCGAACCGGCCGGAGTGGATCATCGCCTTCTGGGCGGCGGTCTCGCTCGGCGCGGTCGCCGTCGGGATGAACTCGATGTGGGCCGCCCCGGAGATCGCCCACGGCCTCGGTCTCACCGAGCCCGCCGTCCTCGTCGCCGACGCGCCGCGCCGGGCGCTCGCCGGCGAGCCCGGCATCCCGGTGCTGTCGATCGAGGACGACCTGCCGGCGCTCGTCGAGCGGCATCGGGGCGCGGCGCAGCCCGTGGAGGCCGTGGACGAGGACGACCCGGCGGTCATCCTGTTCACCAGCGGGACGACGGGACGGCCGAAGGGCGCCACCCACTCCCACCGCAACGTGATCGCCGCCGTCTGGTTCCACCTGCTGAACGACGCGGTCGCCGCGGAGACGGGCCGTCCGCAGGCGGGGCGGCGCTTCCTGCTGGTGACCCCGCTCTTCCACATCGCGGCCCTGCACAACCTCGCCGTCGTCCGCCTGGCCGTCGGCGACACCGCTGTGCTGCATCTGGGCCGCTTCGACATCGCCCGCGTGCTGCGGCTCATCGAGAAGGAACGGGTGACGAACTGGGGCGCCGTGCCGACGATGCTCTCCCGCCTGGTCGAGCACGACCTCTCGCCGTACGACCTGACCTCGCTGCGCACGGTCTCGGTGAACAGCGCGCCCTCCTCCCCGGCGCTCAAGCAGCGGCTGCGGGAGGTGCTGCCGCGGGCCGGCGCGGCCCTCGGGACGACCTACGGCCTGACCGAGTCGTCCACGGCGGCGACGCTCGCGTCCGCCGCCGAGTTGCTGGCCGACCCGGGCACGGTCGGCGGGCCGGTGCCCACGATGCGGGTGGAGATCCGCGGGCCCGGCGGCGAGCGGGTGCCCGACGGCGTCGATGGGGAGATCTGCCTGCGCGGCGCGCAGATGATGCTGGGCTACTGGGGCGACCCGGAGGCGACGCGGGCGGCGAGCGCCCCCGGCGGGTGGTTCCGCACGGGCGACCTCGGCCGCATCGTGGACGGCCGGCTGCACGTGTCGAGCCGGCGGTCCGACCTGATCCTGCGGGGCGGGGAGAACGTCTACCCGGCCGAGGTCGAGGACCGGATCGGCACGCATCCGGCGGTGCGCGAGTGCGTCGTGCTGGGAGTGCCGCACCACGATCTCGGCCAGGAGGTCGCCGCCGTGGTGGTGGTGAGGCCGGGCGCGGAGGTGACCGAGCGCGAGCTGCGGGAGCACACCGCCGCCGGCCTCGCCCGATACAAGGTGCCGTCGCGCTGGACGATCAGGACCGAGCCCCTGCCCCGCAACGCCACAGGGAAGGTGAACCGCACGCAGGTCAGCATCTGAGCGCCATCTTCCGGTAGAACTCCTCTGTGACTCATATGGTGACAAACTGGGCGGGCAACATCGCGTTCCGGGCCGCGGCGGTCGAGCGGCCCTCCTCCGTGGAGGAGGTGCGCGCCCTGGTGGCGCGGAGCGAGAAGGCCCGCGTGCTGGGCAGCGGCCACTCCTTCAACCACATCGCCGACTCCCCGGGCGCGCTGATCTCGCTCGACGCGCTGCCGCCGGAGATCGAGATCGACGGCGCCTCGTCCACCGTGCGGGTCGCCGCGAGCGTCCGGTACGGCGAGCTGGGCCGTCGTCTGCACGACAAGGGCTACGCCCTGCCCAACCTCGCGTCCCTGCCGCACATCTCGGTGGCGGGCTCCTGCGCGACCGGAACCCACGGCTCGGGCGACGCCAACGGCGGTCTCGCCACCTCCGTACGCGCGATCGAGATGGTGACCGCCGACGGCGACCTCGTCACGCTGAGCCGCGACGCGGACGGCGACCGGTTCGCCGGGGCCGTCGTCGCGCTGGGAGCCCTCGGCGCGGTCGTCGCCATGACACTCGACGTCGTGCCGTCGTTCGACGTCCGCCAGCGCGTGTACGAGGGCCTGCCGGCCGAGGTGCTGGACGACCAGTTCGACGCCGTCATGTCCGCCGCCTACAGCGTCAGCCTGTTCACCGACTGGCGGACCTCCCGGATCAACCAGGTCTGGGTCAAGGAGCGGGTGGGCGCGTCCGGCGCGGACCCCGCCGAGGCGGCGGCCGTGAGCGGGCTCGCGGGGGACGCCGCCGCGGGCGGCCTGGAGGGGGCCACGGCCGCCGGAGGGCTCTACGCCGCCGAGCCGGGCGGCGGCTTCTTCGGGGCGACGCCGGCCGACGGCCCGAGGCATCCCGTGCCGGGCATGTCGGCGGTGCACTGCACGGCCCAGCTGGGCGTCCCCGGCCCCTGGTTCGAGCGCCTGCCGCACTTCCGGCCCGACTTCACCCCCAGCAGCGGCGAGGAGCTCCAGGCGGAGTACATGGTGCCCCGGCGGCACGCGGCCGCGGCGTTCCACGCCCTCGACGGGATCCGCGACCGCATCGCCCCGGTCCTGCAGATCTCCGAGATCCGCACGATCGCCGCGGACGACCTGTGGCTGAGCCCGAGCCAGGGCCGCGACACGGTGGCCTTCCACTTCACCTGGATCAAGGACGCCGCCGCCGTGACGCCCGTGCTCACCGCGATCGAGGAGTGCCTGGCGCCGTTCGACGCGCGGCCCCACTGGGGGAAGCTCTTCACCCTCCCCGCGGACGTCCTGCGCTCCCGCTACGAGCGCCTGGACGACTTCGCGGCGCTGGCGCGCCACTACGACCCGCGCGGCGTCTTCGCCAACGAGTTCGTCGAGCGGTACGTCCTCGGCTGATCGCCGGTTCGTCCCCTGATGACCGGGTAAGTCCCGGGGATCGCGGGGGATGACGATGCGCATCGAGGATTACGCGCTCATCGGCGACATGCACACGGCCGCCCTGGTCGGGCGCGACGGTTCGGTGGACTGGCTGTGCCTGCCGCGCTTCGACTCCGGAGCCTGCTTCGCGGCGCTCCTGGGCGGCCGGTCGGCGGGACGCTGGCTGCTGGCCCCGGCGGGCGGGGGGACGTGCACCGGGCGCCGCTACCGCGACGGCACGCTGGTCCTGGAGACGACCTGGGACATGCCCGGCGGGTGCGTGCGGGTCCTCGACTTCATGCCGCCACGCGGGGAGGCGCCCGACCTGGTGCGGATCGTGGAGGGCGTGCGGGGCCGGGTGGAGATGCGCACGGAACTGCTGCTGCGCTTCGAATACGGCGCCGTGATCCCCTGGGTGCGGCACCGCGAGGGGGAGCTGGCCGTCGTCGCCGGCCCCAACGCCGCCTGGCTCCAGTCGCCCGTCGAGCTCACCCACGACTCCCGCCTCCGCGGGACGACCGCCTCGTTCGCCGTCGCGGCGGGAGACCGGGTGCCGTTCGTCCTCACCTGGCAGCAGTCGTGGCAGGGCCGGCCGCGGCGGCTGGAGGCGGCCGAGGAGCTGGCCGCCACCGACCGGCTGTGGAAACAGTGGCTCGGCCGGTGCCGCTACCAGGGGGAGTACGGCGAGGCTGTGGGCAGCAGCCTCCTCGCGCTCAAGGCCCTCACGTACGCCCCCACCGGCGGCATCGTCGCGGCGCCCACGACCTCGCTGCCCGAGCAGATCGGCGGCCCGCGCAACTGGGACTACCGCTACAGCTGGCTGCGGGACGCGTCGTTCACCCTCCAGGCGCTGATGGGCGCGGGCTACGCGGACGAGGCGACGGCCTGGCGCGACTGGCTGCTGCGGGCCGTCGCCGGGGACCCCGCCGACCTGCAGATCATGTACACGGTCGACGGCAGCAGGCACATACCCGGGTGGACCGTCGACTGGCTGCCGGGATACGAGGGATCGCGGCCGGTGCGGGTCGGCAACGCCGCCTCGCGGCAGTTCCAGCTCGACGTGTACGGCGAGGTGATCGACTGCCTCTACCGGGCCAAGGAGGCGGGCCTGCGGCCGGACGAGGAGGCGTGGGACCTGCAGTGCGCGCTCATGGAGTATCTGGAGGGGGCGTGGCGGGAGCCCGACAACGGGCTGTGGGAGGTGCGCGGCCCGCGCCGCGACTTCGTCCACTCCAAGATCTTCGCCTGGGTGGCGGCGGACCGCATGGTCCGCTCGGTGGAGAAGCTGGGACAGGACGGCCCCGTCCGCCGCTGGCGCGCGCTGCGTGAGGAGATCCACCGCGACGTGTGCGCGCGCGGCTACGACCCCGACCGCAACACCTTCACCCAGTTCTACGGGTCGAAGGGCCTCGACGCCGCGCTGCTGCTCATTCCCCGGCTCGGCTTCCTGCCCCTGGACGACCCTCGGGTGTCCGGCACCGTCGACGCGGTGTGCCGCGAACTGACGGAGGACGGCCTCGTCCTGCGTTACCGGCCCGAGGCCGACGACGTGGACGAACTGCCGGGCGGGGAGGGTGTCTTCATCGCCTGTTCCTTCTGGCTCGCCCACGCGCTCGCGCTGATCGGCCGCCGCGACCGGGCGCGGCGCCTGTTCGAGCGCCTGCTGTCCCTGCGCAACGACGTCGGCCTGCTGTCGGAGGAGTACGACGTCCGCGAGGGGCGCCAGTCCGGCAACTTCCCCCAGGCCTACAGTCATGTGTCCGTCGTGAACGCGGCCCGGGCCCTGGCCGCGCCGGGAACATCTGACTGACAGATGTCGTCCATCTGTTTCCCGCGCATCTCGCGACCTCCCCTCCGCCACCTGCGGCGTTGCATGATGCAAGCGAGGGGTCCGGGTCTTCGGCCCGGCCCCGTCTGGGAGAAGAGGTGACGCGACATGGTGCGACCAGGTCTGGCCCGCCGCCCGGACGTGACGGAGCTGCGCCAGACGTACGACCGGGCGGGATCGACCGCTCCCGCGCAGGTCATGGACGGGGTGACGTTCCTCGCCGGGCTCTACCTCGCCATTTCGCCGTGGATCGTGGGCTTCAGCGGTTTCGGCGGCCTGGCGATCAACAACCTGATCGTCGGGCTGACGGTCGCG
The DNA here is from genome assembly GCF_016863095.1 of Microbispora siamensis. Lineage (GTDB taxonomy): Bacteria > Actinomycetota > Actinomycetes > Streptosporangiales > Streptosporangiaceae > Microbispora > Microbispora siamensis. The sequence continues at coordinate 12,097 of NZ_BOOF01000020.1, forward strand.
GCGCTCGCGATGAGCTGCGCGTCCGCCTTCGGCCGCACGTACGGCATGAGCTGGGTGACGCCGGTGCTGGGCGTCTGGACGATCATCGCGCCGTGGGTGATCCGCGGCCGGCCGGCGACCACCGCGACCATCTGGGACAACGTGGTCACCGGGGCGATCATCTTCCTGTTCGGCCTCGGCGCGCTGGCGTTCGCCGCCAACTACCGGCAGCACCAGCACGGCGGCGCGCGGCGGGGGGTCGGCGCACCGGGCGGCGAGTGGTAGCCGCCGCGCCTGCGCGGGCTGTGCCGAGAACGGCGTACGGCACAGCCCGCGCCGACGGAGGTCAGGCGGCGTACACCTGCCGTCCCGCGACGTACGTGAGCGCCGCGCGGGCCGCCGCGATCTCCTCCACGGGCGCCGCGAACGGGTCGCGGTCCAGGACGACCAGGTCGGCGAGCATGCCCGGGGCGATCGTCCCGGTCTCGTCGAGGTGGTTCACCCGGGCCGAGCCCGCGGTGTAGGCGGTGAGCGCGGTCGCCAGGTCGAGCGCCTGACCCGGGAGGAAGGGCGTGGTGCCGCTCTCCCTGGCCCGGTTGACCGCCACGTGGATGCCCCAGATCGGGTCGGGGCTGCTCACCGGCCAGTCGCTGCCCATGGCGAGCGGCGTGCCGGCCTGATGCAGGGCGCCGAACGGGTACTGCCACGCCGCCCGCTCCTCGCCCAGGTAGGGAATGGTCAGCTCGTCCATCTGCGGCTCGTGGCAGGCCCAGAACGGCTGCATGTTGGCGGTGACGCCCTCCTCGGCGAACCGGGGCACGTCCTGCGGCCGGACGACCTGGATGTGGGCGACGTGGTGGCGGTTGCCCGACGGGCCGTTGGCGGCGCGCGCGGCGGCGACCGCGTCGAGTGCGGCGGTGACCGCCCGGTCGCCGATGGCGTGGAAGTGGACCTGGAAGCCCTCGGCGTCCAGCATCGTCACGTAGCGGGGGAGCTCGGCGTAGTCCACGAAGCCGATCCCGCGGTTGCCCGTGACGCAGCCGCACCCGTCGAGGTACGGCTCGTGCATGGCGGCCGTGAAGTTCTCCGCCACGCCGTCCAGCATGATCTTGACGCTCGCGGCGGCGAAACCGCCCTCGGCGGTCCGGCGGCCGACCAGGTCGGGGATCTGCTCGGCGCCGCGCTCGCGGTCCCACCACAGCGCGCCCCGCACCCGGGCGGTGAGCCGCCCGGACTCGGCCACGTCGAGGTAGACGGGGGTGACGTCGCGGTGCCCGGCGTAGTCGCCGAGGATCGCGTCCTGCCACGCCGTGATGCCCAGCGAGTGCAGGTGCGCCTGGGCGACGAGCAGGGCCTCGACGTAGTCCTCGTGCGAGGTCTCCGGCAGGTGCGGCTCGACCAGCGCCATCGCGCCCTCGTGCAGGGTGCCGGTCGGCTCGCCGTCCGCGTCGCGCTCGATGCGCCCGCTGGCCGGGTCGGGGGTGTCGCGGGTGATCCCGGCCACGCGCAGCGCCGCCGAGTTCACCCACGCGCTGTGGTGGTCCCGGTTGGGCAGGAACACCGGACGGCCGGGCACGATCGCGTCGAGGTCCTCCTTCACCGGGGTCCCGCCGGGGAAGGCGTCCATCGACCAGCCGCCGCCCGTGATCCACTCGTCGTCCGGACGGGCGGCAGCGTAGGCGGCGACGGCGTCCAGGTAACCCCGGCGGTCGGAGATCCCGGACAGGTCGCAGCGCAGCCGTTCCAGGCCGCCCATCACCGGGTGCGCGTGCGCGTCCTGGAAGCCGGGCGCGAGCAGCCGGCCCGCCAGGTCCACGACCTCGGTCCCGGGCCCGCGCAGGTCGCGTACGTCATGGTCGTCGCCGACGGCGACGACACGGCCGTCCCGTACGGCCACCGCCCGCGCTCGCGGCGCGGCGGGGTCGGCGGTGAAGACGTGGCCGTTCACGAACAGCAGGTCCGCGTGCATCTGTCGTCGTCCTCTCAGCTCTTGAAGTCCGTCCAGACCTTGTCGTAAAGATCCAGGGCGGTCTGGGAGCACGGCGGCACGGGCTGCGCGAGCGCGGCCTTGTCCGCGGGCGGGGTGATCGCCGGATCCTTCGCGAGGTCCTTGTCCATGTACGCGTCCGAGCCGGTCACGGCGTTGGCGTAGCCCACGAAGTTGGTCGCCTCGGCGGCGTTCTTCGGGTCGAGCATCCAGTTGATGAAGATCTTGGCGTTGTCGACGTTGCGCGCCCCCTTGGGGACGGCGAAGTTGTCCTGCCACAGCGGCAGGCCCTCGGAGGGGTAGACCCAGGTGATGCCCTTGTTCTTCACCGAGGCCCGGTGGAAGGCGCCGTTCCACATCATGGCCAGCGTGGTCTCGCCCGACGTCATCCGGTCGATCTGGCCGTCGGAGCTGATCACCTTGAGCTTGCCCTTGACCCCGGAGAGCAGCGCCTGCACCTTCTGGTAGTCGGCCGGCGTCTCGCTGCACGGTTTGGCGCCGACGGCGCGCAGCGCCGCGGCGACCACCTCGTTGGAGTCGTTCAGTATGCCCATGTTGCCGCTCGCGCCGGCCGGCGGGTTGAAGAACTCCGCCCAGCTGGTGACCTTGCCGCCGACCTTCGCCTCGTCGACCGCGATGCCCGTGGTGCCGTGCATGTAGGGGGCGGTGAACTTGCGCCCCTGGTCGAAGTACACGTCCTTGAACTCGGGCTGGATGTTCTTGCCGTTGGGGAAGGTGTCGGTGTCGATCTCCTGCAGCAGGCCGAGCTGGACCATCTGCTGCACCATGTAGTCGCTCGGCACGATCACGTCGTAGCCGGTGCCGCCGGCCTGCAGCTTGGCCAGCAGCCCCTCGTTGGACTCGAAGGTGTCCAGGTGCACCTTGATCCCGGTCTCGGACTCGAAGCGCTTGAGCAGGTCGGGGGAGATGTAGTCGGTCCAGTTGTAGAGGTTCAGCTCGCCGCTCCCCTTGGCGGGGAACGCCGCCGAGCCGCCGGCCGAGGAGCCGGAGTCCGAGCCGGAGGCGGCGGCGCCGGTCGAGCCGCCGCCGCAGGCGGCGAGCGCGAGCACGCCCGCCCCGAGAAGGGCCGTGAGGGGGAGGAGCCGGTGCTTCGAAACCATGTGCGGTCAGCCTCTCTTGCGGCCGGCGAAGTACGCCGCCGCGAGAACGAGCAGGGAGACGAGGAGGATCAGGGTGGACAGCGCGTTGACGGCCGGGGTGATGCCGACGCGGAGCATGCCGTAGATGTAGATCGGGAGCGTGGTGGTGCCCGGTCCGGCGACGAAGAAGGTGATCAGGAAGTCGTCGAGGGAGACGATGAAGGCCATCAGCGCCCCGGCGACGATGCCGGGGGCCAGCAGTGGGAGGGTGACCCGGCGGAACACCCGCCAGGGCGAGGCGCCGAGGTCGGCGGCGGCCTCGAACACCCGCTGGTCCATGTCGGCCAGCCGGGCCCGGATCGGCAGCAGCGCGAACGGCACGCAGAACGCGATGTGCGCGAGGGTCACGGTCGTCATGCCCAGCGGCACGTCGAGGAAGGCGAACATCGCCAGCGTCGCGACCGCGAGCACGATCTCCGGCAGCACCAGCGGCGCGCCGGCGACCAGCATGACCGCCCCCCGCGCCGTACGGCGCAGCGCGGCCAGGCCGAGGGCGATGCCGATGGCCAGCACGACCGAGCAGACCGTGGCGACGGCCGCGACCTGGAGCGAGGTCAGCGTCGCGTTCCTGATGTCGGCGTTGGCCACCACGTCGCCGAACCAGTGGAGGCTGAAGCCCTCCCAGATCGTGGCGATCCTGCCGGTGTTGAACGCGTACACCACGACGACGAGCAGGGGGAGGTAGAGGAAGACCAGCAGCAGGACAGAGACGGTGGCGAAGGCGGGGAAGCGCCGCAGGTCGACGCGTCGCGTACGGTTCACATCAGGCTCACCTTCTGGCCGCCGCGGCGACCCGCCAGCGCGAACCCCATGAGGGTCAGCAGGGTGAGGACCAGCAGGGCGACCGCCACGGCCGAGCCGAGCGGCCAGTTGCGGGAGGCGCCGAACTGCTGCTCGATGAGGTTGCCGATCATCAGCGACTTGCCGCCGCCCAGCAGCTGCGGCTGGAGGAACGCGCCGAGCGACGGGATGAAGACCAGCACGACCCCGGCGACGAGCCCGGGCCGCACGGCCGGGTAGACGACCCGCCGCAGGATGGTCAGCCGCCGGGCGCCGAGGTCGTAGGCCGCCTCGGCCAGGCGGAAGTCGAACTTCTCCGCGCTGGAGTAGACCGGCAGGATCATGAACGGCAGCGACACGTAGACCAGCCCGACGGCGGTCGCGAACGGCGTGTAGAGCAGCCCGATCGGCGTGCCGAGCAGGCCGCTGACGGGCCCGTTGTCGTTGAGGATCAGCACCCAGGCGTACGTCCGCACGAGCGTGTTGGTCCAGAACGGGATCGTCACGGCGAAGACGAGCAGCGCCCGCGTGCGCGGCGACCTGGTGGCCATCCACACCGCCATCGGGAAGGCGAGGACGGCGCAGCAGACGGTCGTGAGCGCGGCGAGCCAGATCGACTGCCAGAACACGCCGATGTAGCGGGGGTCGAAGATCTTCGAGCCGTCGAGCTGCGTGTCGAACAGCAACCGGACGTAGGAGTCGACGGAGAACGGCCCGGCGACGCCGACGCCGAACATGCCGCGCGACATGAACGAGTAGGCCACGACGATGACCAGCGGAGCGCCGACCAGGGCCAGCAGGAAGAGCGTGCCCGGCAGCACCGAGGACCGGGCGCCCTGACCGGCCGGCCGGTGGACGCGGCGGGCTCCTGAGGAGGACGCGCGCCCCGGCCGGGTCCTTGCGGTCCCGGGGGCGGCCGAGGCGGCCAGGCCGTCCGCCGGGTCGTCCGCCGGGGGCTGCGCGGTCCCCGGCGTGAGCGGCGTCACGGGGTCCGTCACGAAGCCACCGCCCAGCCGCGGCCCGGCAGCACGTCCAGGCCGACCCGTGTGCCGGGTTCGGGGAACGCGGCGCCCACCGGCAGCCGCACCACGACCTGCTCGCCGCCGGCGAGTTCGGCGCCGACGCGCACGTCGCTGCCGACGTAGACGGACTCGCGTACGACCCCGTGCAGGGGGGCGTCCGCACCCCCGATCACCAGATGTTCCGGGCGCAGGGCGATCGTCACCTCGCCTCCGCCGCCGCCCGTGTCGCCCATGTCGCCCGCGCCGCTCACTCTGTCGGCGGGGAGCACGTCGCCGCCCCTGAGCCGGAAACCGGCGTCGGTGCGCTCGGCGGTCAGGAAGCTGGTCTCGCCGATGAAGTCGGCGACGAACCTGTTGGCCGGCCGCTCGTAGACCTCCTGCGGCGTGCCGACCTGCGCGACGGTGCCCTCCTGGAACACCGCGAGCCGGTCGCCGAGCGAGATGGCCTCCTCCTGGTCGTGGGTGACGAAGACGAAGGTCACCCCCGTCGTCTGCTGGATCCGTTTCAGCTCCGTCTGCATGCCACGGCGCAGCTTGAGGTCGAGCGCGGCGAGCGGCTCGTCGAGCAGCAGCACCTCGGGCCGCTTGGCGAGCGCCCGGGCGAGGGCGACGCGCTGCTGCTGGCCGCCAGACAGCTGGGCGGGCCTGCGCCTGCCGTGCTCCGGCAGGCGTACCAGTTCCAGCGCCTCGGCCACGAGCGGGGCCGCCTCCTTGCGGCTCATCCCCTCCATCTCCAGGCCGAAGGAGACGTTCTCGGCGACGGTGAGGTGGGGGAACAGCGCGTAACTCTGGAAGACGGTGTTGACCCGGCGCTTGTACGGCGGAAGCACGTCCAGCCGCTCGGAGCCGAGCCAGACCTCTCCCTCGTCCGGGTACTCGAGACCGGCGATCGTACGCAGGAGCGTGGTCTTGCCGCATCCCGAGGGGCCCAGCAGGACGAAGAACTCCGCGGGCTCGATCGCGAGGGAGACGTCGTCGAGCGCCGTGACGATCCCGCCCTCCGGCGCGGGGAAGCGGCGCGTGACTCCCTTGATCCGAAGCCCGTCATGAGACGCCGCTGAAGTCATGGGCGACCTCCGAAAGAGCAGCTGAGCGGCCTCGGCAGAGGGCGGGCCGCAATGGGGTGGGGAAAGAGAAGCACGACGTAAACGGCGTTGTCAACGGTGATGACAACGCTTCTTGTGTTGTGAAGAATGTGTCGCGACGATCACGTCTCACTGAGGAGAATGTGCTCATGCCCCCACGCCGTACCGTCGCGCTCTCCCAGGAGCTGATCGTCACCGCCTGCCTCGAACTCGTCGAAAGCGGCGGCCCGGGCGCCCTGACGTTCCGCAACATCGGCCGGCGTCTCGGCGTGGACGCGACGGCGGTCTACCGGCACTTCCGGGACAAGGACGACCTCGTGCGGGCGCTGGCCGACCGGCTGTACGAGGAGGCGCTGGCCGGGTTCGCCCCCGGGGAGGACTGGCTGGACACGCTGCGGGACGCGGCCATGCGCGTCTACCGAGCCTTCGCCGGCCACCCCCAGGCCGCGGTGCTGGCGGCCAGCCGGTCGACCCGGCGCGAGGCCGAGATAAACGCCATCGAGGTGCTGCTCGACGCGCTGCGCCAAGGGGGCTTCGAACCGCCGGAGGCGGCGCGCTACGAGCGTGCTCTCGGCGACCACGTCCTGGCCTGGGCGGCCTTCGAGGCGTCGTTCGTGATGCTCCCGCCGGAGGTGCGCGAGGGCGACGCCGGGGCGCCGCTGGTCTACGCGGCGCAGAGCCGGGAGCGCTATCCGCGGCTCGCCGAGTGCGCCCCCCACCTGCCGCCCGTCACGGTCCCCCAGTTCGAGACCGCGCTGGAGATCTTCCTCGTCGGCCTGCGCACGCTCGCCCCCGAACGGCCCTCCGACACAGAGCCCGTCACCCCAGGGCCCGTCACGCCGGAGCCCGTCACGCCGGAGCCCGTCACGCCGGAGCCCGTCGGCACGGAGCCCGTCGGCCAGGGCTGAGCCGGGAAAAGGGGACGACACAAGATCGGGTGGCGGGCTAGGGTGGCGGGCCAAGGGGCGGCTCCTGGACGTGCTTCCTTCTCGATCTTCGAAATCGCTTTAGCGCGTCCGTTCTCCGCCCCGTCTCACTTTTCCGGTGCCTGTCCGATCGCTCGTACGCAGGGGGGATGCCCGTGGACCGGCTGGCGGAGCTGCTGCTGCGGCAGCGGCTGGTCGCCCCCGACCTTCTCGTTTCCGCCGTCGAGCGGGAAGCCGTCCCGGGCCCTGAGCGCTCCGGCCGTTCGTCGCGCTCGTCCCGCCTGAGCCGGCCTCTCCCCACCGTCGCCGACGGGGTGGTCGCGCTGGAGGCGGACCTGCTCCAGCTCGGGCACGTGCTGAGCGCGCCGCTGCGGGCCCGGCTGGCCGAGCTGGACGCCGGGGAGCTGGGGCAGGCGGGCAGCGCGCTGGTCTCCGCCCTGTCGGCCCAGCTGGGCGGGCGCGTCGTGCACGCGCCGCTGTTCCGCCGCTTCCCGGAGTCGGTCCCCGCCGACACGGTGGACTTGTTCGTCCGCAGGGTGTTCTCCGTGCTGCTCCAGCGGCCGGAGCAGCCGTGCGTGCTGTGCGGGGAGATGGCCGCAGTCCACCCGGTGTCCCCGTGTGCGCACCTGGTCTGCCGCGCGTGCTGGGACGGCGCGGACTACAGCGCCTGCCCGATCTGCCACCGCCGGATCGACCCCGGTGATCCCTTCCTGCGCCCGGCCGACGACGTCTACGCCCCGGCCGTCAGGTGGAACGGCCGGGTGCCGGAGACGCTGACCCTGCTCGGGCTGTGCGACGATCCGGCCGCCCGGGCCCGCGAGCTGCTGGGTCCGCTGCTGTCCCGGCAGGCGGCGCCGCGCGCGGAGGACAGGGCGGTCGTGGCCGAGATCGTCGATCACTTCTGGCCCGAGTCGGCCGGCTGGCTCCCCGAACGGATCCCGGCCCGCGAGACCCGCGCCGTCGTCCTGGCCTCGGCCGTACGGCACGGCGACCTGGGCCTGCTGACGCGGCACGCCGACACGGCGACCGACGTGCTGCGGCTGCTCCACGCACTCATGGGCGGCGACCCCGGGTTGCGCGCCCGCCTCCCGCGCCGCACGAGCCTGCCCCGGCCGGTGCGCCGCGCACTGCTCGCCGTGCTGGACCGGCAGGCGCTGCCGTATTTGATCGAGGACCTGCACCGCTACCCGCCGCAGTGGCGGCACATGGCGGAGGTGCTGCACCCACACGAGTTCCACCGACGCCACCCGGACGCGGCCCTGGCGTTCGCCGTGCTGCGCGGCACCCCGCTGCCGGAAGGCACGCCGATGGCGGACGTCCTGCTGGAGCGCGCGGCGGCCCACGGGGACCTGCTGTCGTTCGACGGCGTACGGCTGCGCGCCCGCACCTTCGCGGGGCGGTTCGAGGCCGCGCTGCGGACAGATCCCCGCGAGGCACTCGCCCTGCTCGCGCGCCGGCCGGGAGAGCTGCTGCGGCGCACCGCCGATCTCGCCCGTCGCCTGCCCGCCGCCGATCTGGCCGAGGCCCTGCGCGCCGCCGCGCCGCACGTCTCCCCGGCCGTGCTGATCGCCACCCTGGGGCAGTTGCGCACGCCACCGGGCGGGACCCGCATGTTCCTCCCGCGCGGGGGAGCGGCGCGGATCTGGGCCGAGCCCGACGCCCGCGAGAAGCTTGCCCCCGAGACGGTGGCCGCCCTGACCGCCGTACTGACCGGCGAGATGCTGCGCCGGGCCGCCGCGCTGCCGCCCGTCGGGACCGCGCTGCTGGACGAGGAGCTGGACGACCTGCTCGCGCCGGACACCGAGCGGTCCGCCTCGGCCTCGCTGGTACGGCTGCCGCGCGGCAGCGTCCGGCCGCTACCGCGCGGGGAGCGCATCCGGCTGTTCCTGCACTGGGCGGAGCCCGCGGATCGCGTGGTCGACCTGGACCTGTCGGTGGCGGTGTTCGACGCGCGGTGGGAGTTCGTCGGGCTGTGCGACTACACGAACCTGCGGCTCGGCGCGAGCGCCGCCGTCCACTCCGGGGATCTGACCTCCGCGCCCGAGCCGCTGGGCGCGTCGGAGTTCGTGGATCTCGACGTGACCGCGCTGCGCGCGACCGGCGGCCGGTACGTGGTGCCCATCGTGTTCAGTTACAACGACGTGCCGTTCGACGAACTGGCCCGCGGTTTCGCCGGATTCATGGACGATCCGGACGGCCTGTTCGACCCGCTCGCCGTACGGCAGCGCTTCGACCTGACCGGCCCGGCCAAGATCCTCGTCCCGCTCGTCGCCGACCTCTGGTCGCGCACGATGCGCTGGGTGGACCTCAACGTGTCCGCGTTCGCCGGGTTCCACGACGTGTACGAACACGAGGAGCAAATCGCCCGTCTGGGCGCGGCGGCCGAGGACGCCTATGGCCTCGGCGAGCGCGTCACCCTGTGGGAGGTCGCCTGCTGGCACGCAGCCGCCCGCGCCCGCGAGGTCGTCGTACGGCACCGCGACGGCGCCGTGAGCCGGCACGCGCGTCGTCCCGGCGAGGACGCCGCCGCCTTCGCGTCCCGCCTCGGCGTACGGCAGGCGGCCGGCCCCGCTGCGGAGGCCGGCGCGGCGGAAGCGGGTCTCGCCGTGGTGTTGGAGGACGACGTGCAGGTGAGCGAGGGGGCACAGGTCTACGCCCTGCACCCTGCCCGTCTCGACCCCGCCCTGATCCGCTCACTCGACGCCTGCGACCTCGTCGGCATGCTCGCCCCGGCGGCGCGCTGACCCCGCCGGAGATAACCGTTTGCGCGCTCACGGACCCGCGTGGGAAAGTGAGCGCGCTTCACACAGATCACAGCGAAGGAATGAAGCCTATGTTCCCGGCGTCCCACAGCGGCCGCCGTCGGCACTGACCGGTACGCCTCCCGCGTCATCGGTTCACTGCCCTCACCGTCTCACGGCGGCCCCACGTGACGGTGCCCTGTGCACCTTCTCCATCCCCGTCCGGGATGGCTTTCCCGTGCGAGTTCACCCCTCCGCGCCGAGCGATGGGCGAACCGCTCCACCTTGTCATTCGTGAGGTCGATATCACCGTGGGCATCGATGTCCAGAGTTTCGCCGTGGCCAACCTTCGCCGCCGTCCCGAAGTCGTCGAGATCGGCGGCTTCGTCCTCGGCGTCGAGCCCGGCACCACCAGCCCGTACGTCAACTACGCGACACCCCTGCCCGGCGCCAGGCCGGGCGGACGGGACGTCGCGGCGCTGATCGGGGCGTTCCGCGAGCGCGGGCTCAAGCCCCGTCTCGAGTTCGCCCCGGACGCCGCGCCCGCCGTGGAGCCCGCGCTCCGTGAGGCGGGGTTCACCGTCGAGGCGGTGCACGACTACCTCGTCTGCACCCCGGCCACGCTGACGCCGCCGCCGGCCGTCCTCCCTGTGGAGGCGCCGGCCACGGACGAGGACTACGCGGCGATCGACGCCGCCCTGTCCGAGGCGTTCGGCGGCGAGTTCGCCGCGTCGCCGGAGGGCGCGGCCCGGCTGCGCCGTACGGAGGAGAACGGCGGCGCGGTCCGGTTCGTCCGGGCGCCCGGCGGCGGCTGCGCCGGGGCGGCCATGTGCTCCGCTCCGGCCGTGGAGACGTCGGAACTCGCCGGGGTCGGCACCCGCCCCGGCTTCCGCGGACGGGGCATCGCCGCCGCGGTCACCGCCACGCTCGCCGAGACGATGCTCGCCAGGGGAGCGCGGTCGGTGTGGCTGGAGTACGGCGGCGAGGGATCGCGCCGGGTCTACGAACGCGTGGGCTTCCGGCCAGGGGGCACTCGCCTGTACATGTCGCTCGAAGCCTGACGACCGCCGACCGCCGGCCGTCCGCGGCCCTGCCCTCACCCTGGGCGGGCGCCGCGCGGCCGGCGGACGAGGCAGATCAGGCGGGGAGGGACCGGCGGGTTCCCGACGCGAGCCCGGGCGGCGCCGCGGCCAGGGCCTTGTGGATGGCCTCGACCAGGGCGAGCGCCGCCTCCTCGGTGAGCTCGATCGCGACCCGGGCCGACGGGCCCTCGGCCGGGTTGGTGAGGTCGATGTTCACCGTGTGCTCCTGGCACGCGTGGTAGGGATGGTCGACGTAGACCATGCCGTCGGTGACCGTGAACCAGCCCGACGCTCCCTTGGCGGCGCCGTCGATCCGGATCTTCTCGGTGAGATAGGTGCACATCCCTGTTCTCCTCAGGCGGCGAGGTGGCGGCCGAAGAAACCGAAGACCTTCTTCCAGCCCTCCACCGCGGCGGCGGGCCGGTACGCGGGGCGGTCCACGGAGAAGAACCCGTGCCCGGCGTCGGGGAAGACGTGGAACTCGTGTTCCTTGCCGAGTTCGTCCAGCTCCGCGGAGAGCACTGCCACCTCGTCCGGCGAGGGGAACCTGTCGTCCGCGCCGAAGAGCCCGAGCAGCGGGCAGGACAGGTCACCGGCCCGGGAGATCAGCGGTTCGGCCTTGAGCGGGGATTCGGCGGGCGGCGCGGTGACCACGAAGGCCCCGTAACAGTCGACGGCCGCGTCGATCCGGAGCGAGCAGGCGGCCAGGAACGTCTGCCGCCCACCCGAGCAGTAGCCGATCACTCCGATCTTGCCGTTGGCGTGCTCCAGGCCCTTGAGGTACGCCGCGGCGCCGGCGACGTCCCCCACGAGCTGCTCGTCGGGGACGCCCCCCTTGGCCCGGGCCGCGGCGGCCTGGTCGTCCGGGCTGACCCCGGCGCCCTCGCGCGAGTACAGGTTGGGGCAGATCGCCGCGTAGCCGTGCGCGGCGAACCTGCGGACGATCTCCTTGGTGGCCTCGTCGTAGCCGGGGAGGTGGTGGATGACCACGACCCCGCCGTGGGGGCCGGAGCCGAGCGGCCGGGCGGCGTACGCTTCGAGTTCGGCGCCTTCGTGCCCGGTCACGGCGACCGTACCGGCCCACATCGCGTCCGTCATAGAAAGTCCCTTTTCCCTGTGGCGACCAGCAGTTAGCTTGGCTAACTAAGCTAGCCGCTGTGCCGGCGCCGGGTGATGGGGTGAACACCGGTACCCGTGCGCGCGCATGTGCCGTACGGCGCTGTGTGGCGCATCTCACCGGCGGCGGCCCGCGACCGTGAGGACCTGCGGAAGCATGGAACGGCTGCGGCCGGAATGATGCCCTTTGCCGGGTTTTTGGTCGTGTCTCACTTGTTATCTACTAAGCTTCCCGTTGTCTCGCCGGTGTGCGGTCCTCAACCCGAGGACGACCGGCGACCGCCGAATCCCGGAAGTCATCGATCCCGGGAACCGGGGACCCACGTCTCTTGGGGTGAATCCGGACCATCCGGTAGGGCTACTCCTGGCCCGAACCCGTCAGCTAACCCGGTAGGCGGCCAAGGAGAGGAGAGCGCGTGGAGTGTCGGCTCCACCTGCCCACCCGGTCCGCGTTGCGTCGCCGGACCACATGCCCGCCCTGGAACGTCTCCAGGCTTCCGGGGTGATGGCGCGCCCGTGACGGGCTGCCACATCTCCCGTTTCTGATTCCGCCCCGCCGCGGCCGTGTCCCCGGACGGTCATGCCGTCATGCCGTCACGCCCCGCGGGCCGGTTCGTCATGTCTCGAAGCGCGCCATAGGAGCCTCCGATTTCCACCGATCCGATTGCTCGACAACTGCTCGACGCCGTCCGCCCCGAACTGGGCTACCGCGAACGAGCCGGAAAACACACGAAGTTCGGCAAGTGGTACGCCGACAACGTCGCCAAGGACCCCGATTTCACGACCGCTCCCTGGTGCGACATGTTCGTCTCCTGGGCGGCGGACCGGGCCGGGGTGCAGGACCACGTCGGCGAGTTCGCGCTGACCACGCGGCACGCCAAGTGGTTCGAGAAGCACCACGCCTGGAGCGACAAGCCCGAGCCGGGCGCCGTGGTCTTCTTCGCCTGGTCGGGGTCGAAGAAGATCCGCGACATCGACCACGTCGGCATCGTCGAGAAGGTCGTCGGCGGGAAGGTCCACACGATCGAGGGCAACGTCGACGGCGTGTGGCTCAAGCGCAAGGTGCGCGACAAAAGCAAGATCGTCGGGTACGGCCTGCCGCGCAAGGTCAAGGTGACGCCGAAGGCGCCGGTGACGATCCAGCCCGTGGCGGCCGTGCATGCGAGCGTTCAGGGCGCGGGGCCCACCACCAGGAACATGGCGGCCGCCCAGGGGCAGTCGCTCGACCTCGTGTGGTCGCCCGGCGACGCCGTCCTGCCGGCCGGTCTGCTGTTCGCGGTGGTCTCCACCGCCGTGACCGGACTGCGGTTCAAGGCCGCGGCGACGACGTCCGGCGGACGGCACCGCAAGCGTGGGTGACCTCCCGCCGCCTTCCCGGAGCTACGGGCACCGCGTTGCCGGCTCCGGCCATCGCGGCGGTCTCATCCCAGGAGGCTCCTCATCTCCCTGATCTCGGCGGACTGGCTGGAGACGATGGACGCCGCCATCCGCCGGGCCGGCTCGTAGACCCCGCTGCGCAGTTCGTCGCGCGCCATGGCGACGGCGCCTTCGTGGTGCCGGATCATCATCGTGAGGAAGGCCCGGTCGAAGGCGCGTCCGGACAGCCGTTCGAGACGCCGCATGTCCTCGGGGGACATCATTCCGGGCATGGCGTGGTGCGCCGGCCCGGGGCTCTCGCCGGGCGCCGGCTCGCCCCAGGCCGTGAGCCAGCCGCTCATCGTCCGGATCTCGAGAGCCTGCGCGGCCTCGATCCGCCGGGCGAGCCGCGCGACCCGGGGGTCCGCCGCGCGGCCCTCGGCCAGCCTCCCCATCTCCACCGCCTGACGATGATGCGGGATCATCATCCGGGCGAACATGACGTCCTGGTCGTTGTGGTCGGCCGCCGGCGTCGTAGCGGCAGGCCCGGCCAGCGCGGTGAACGCGGTGAGCGCGGGCGGCGAAGAAGCCGTCCCGGCCCAGGCGGCGGAGCCGTACGCGCCGCCCACGCCGGCCAGCAGAGCGGCCGTCAGCAGAACACGTCCCCTCATCGGCCGACACCTCCTCACGTCCGGGCCGCGGACCAGGGCCGTCCCGCCGCCTGCCCGCAGTGCCGATGGCGGCGACCATCCCCGGGCAGCCGCCGCCCCGTCGGCTTGTCGTACCCCGTCCCGCGGAACCTTCCCGTCAGCCCTGAACGTGATCTGAGCGGGGCCGGTCAGCACTGGCCGTCGGCGAGCACCCAGTAGTCCGGGCCGGTCTGGCGCAGCGCGTGCGTGGTGAAGGTGTTCCACAGGCCCATCGCGTCGTTCGAGCCCTTCGCGTAGGTGTAGCCGCCGGACTGGTACGCCCGTCCCGCGGTGGTGTGGGCGTAGTTGCTGGCCCGTACGCAGGTGCCCGTCGGCGTCGCAGTGGGCGAGGGGCTGGGGGAGGGGCTGGGCGTGGCGGTGGGGCTGGGCTGGGCGCCGCCGTCGAGGCCGAAGAAGAGGGCGTCGTGGTAGGCCGAGCAGATCGTGTCGAGGAAGTACGCCGCGGTGGCGCCGCACTGGTCGGCGGCGCCGCCGGGATCGACCGGAAGGCCGTGGCCCATGCCGCTGATCTCGTAGAGGCGCACGTCGTCGCCGCCGTACACCTTGAGCGTGGTGCCGCCGGTGAGCGAGCGGGTGGAGGTGGGGGTCTGGGAGACGCCCCGCACGTTCGTCCACTGGTCGCGCAACTGGGCGCCGTTGGCGGGGACGACCGTGTAGTCGGACTGGCCCTGCCAGACGGCCACCCGCGGGTACGGCCCCGCGTAGCCGGGGTAGGCGTTGCGCACCAGGTCACCCCACTGCTGCGGGGTCCTGCTCGTCGGGCCGTACTGGCAGCCGGACGCCTCGGTCAGGCTGCTCGCGCAGCGGTAGGCGAGGCCGGCCGCGATCGATCCGGCGGCGAACACGTCCGGGTACGTCGCCAGCATGACGGCGGACATCGCCCCGCCCGCCGACAAGCCGGACACGTAGACCCGTGAGGGATCGGTCCCGTAGTTGGCGACCGCGTACGCGACCATGGCGCGGATGGACGCGGCCTCGCCCTGCCCCCTCGTGGTGTCGCCGGTCTGGAACCAGTTGAAGCAGCTCGACGAGTTGTTGGCGCTGGAGGTCTGCGGCAGCACCAGGGCGAAGCCCCACTGGTCGGCGTACTTGCGCCACCCCGAATCGGCGAAGTAGCCGCTCGCGTTCTGCGTGCAGCCGTGCAGGAGCACCACGAGCGGCCGGCCGCCGGGCAGGCCGTCCGGACGGTAGGCGTACATCGCCAGGTTGCCGGGGTTGGATCCGAACGAGCCGACCTGCACCAGCGAGGCGGCCCGCGCGGGCGGGGTGATCAGGGCCGTGCCGAGCAGGCCGGCCAGGACGAGCAGGAGGATCGCGAGGGTCCGCGCCGCTCGCGGCGGCCGGGCGGGGAAGGACGTGACCATGGGGGCTCCTCGGATGACCTGGCGCACCGATCCTTTCCGCGCACGGTAGGACTCCGGCCATCCTCCCGACATGGTCCCCGGGCACACTTTTCCCCGTCCTGTCATGGCGTCGTCGGGCCGGACAGAGGTCCGCTCAGCGGTCACCTCTGAGGCGTGTCGCCGCCGACCGCCGCGTTACGGCGATGTGAAGCTGGGCATCTCGCACTACGCGGGCCGCCGACAGGCGGACAGCCAACCGCGAGCAGGGTCTAAAGTTGACTCGGCGAGTTCGAGCGGAAGAGGCGTTCATGGCACGAGGCGACACCGGACCTGACTTCATCGAGGCGCTCGCGCGCGGCCTCGATGTCATCAGGGCGTTCCAGCCGGCGCGCCCGGTGATGTCCCTGACCGAGGTGGCGGCGGCGACCGGTCTGGCCCGGCCCACCGCGCGGCGCATCCTGCTCACGCTGCAGGAGCTGGGGTACGCCCGCTCGGCGCAGGGCGGCTTCGCCCTGACCCCGCGGGTGCTCGAACTCGGCGTCTCCTACGTCCGCTCGATGGGCCTGTGGGAGGTGGCCCGGCCGCACCTGGAACGGCTGGTCGCCCAGACGCACGAGTCGTCGTCCATCGCCCAGCTCGACGGGTCCGACATCGTGTACGTCGCCCGGGTGGCCGTGCCCAAGATCGTCGCCCTCTCGGTGCAGATCGGGACGCGGTTCCCCGCGCTGCAGACGTCCCTGGGCAAGGTGCTGCTGGCGGCGCTGCGGCCGGACGAGCTGGAGCGGGTGCTGGCCGAGCCGAGCCGGTCGGGCATCGAGCCGCGGTGGCGGCCCGATCCGCGGGAGCGCGACGCCATGCTGCGCGAGGTGCGGGCCAAGGGCTGGGCGCTGACCGACGAGCAGCTCGCCCTCGGGATCCGGTCGGTGGCCGCGCCGCTGCGCGACGGCTCCGGCACCGTCATCGCGGCCGTGAACGTCAACAGCCACGCCGCCGAGACCTCGCTGGAGAAGCTGACCGAGGAGTATCTGCCGCTGCTGCTGAAGACCGCCGGCGCGATCAGCGCCGACTGGGCGCTCTACGAGTCGGTCCCGCAGGTCACGGCCTCCTAGGAACCGGCGTAGGAATCCGTGGGTCACGGGCTCCTAGGAGGCCGCCCCGGGGATCAGGACGATCCTGCCGGAGGCGGTTCCGGCCGCCTGACGCCGCCAGGCGGACCCGGCCTCCTCCAGCGGGACCCTCTCGCAGGCGACGGCCAGCCGCCCCCGCGCCGCCTGCTCGGCGACGAAGACGATCGAGGCGGCCCGCTGCTCGGGGGTCAGCTCGTTGTTGGTGTATCCCAGCAGCCGCAGCGATCTGCTGCGCAGTGTGGAGGAGTCGATCGGGCAGGTCTCGTCCGCCGACGAGCCGAGGTTGACCCACCGGCCTCCCTGGCGCAGGGCACGGGCCGCGGCGGCCGCCGCCGGGCCGAAGAGCGGGTCGAGCACGAGGTCGGCGGGCCCGTCGCAGGCCTCGGCGAAGCGGGCGGCCAGCGCGGCGACGTCGCCGGTGTCGAGCGCCACCACGGCGTCCGCGCCCGCCGCCAGGGCGCGTTCGCGGGCGGCGGGGGAGCGGGCGCCCGCGATGACCCTGCGGGCCCCGGCGACACGGGCGATCTGCACGGCGGCCTGCCCGACGACGCCGCCCGCGCCGAGCACCACCACCTGCTCGCCGGGGGCGAGCTCACCGCGCCAGGTCAGCGCCATGTGCGCGGCGACGGCCGAGAGCCCGAGCGCGGCCACCGCGACCGGGTCGGCCGCCGCGGGCAGTTCGACGAGGTCGCGCGCGGGCACGGCCGCCACCTGCGCCATGCTGCCGTCGCCCGGGGCCATCCCGGCCGAGGTCGCGAACCACACCGGCCGCCCGTCCGCGACGCCGGCCCCCTGCACCCCCGGCACGTACGGCGTTCGCGGCCTGCCGAAGTAGGACGTGCCGGTCGCGCAGAGCAGGTCGAGCGGCGTGACGGGCGCGGCGACGACCTCGACCAGCGTCTCGCCGGGCCCGGCGACGGGCACGGGCAGGTCGGCCACCAGCGGCGGCCTGCCGGGTTCCACGATCTGTACTGCGCGCATGTCCCACCTTCCGCTGAAGCACGTCGTCATCGGGGACGGCGAGGCGCCGGGCACGCCCCGCACGGCGTGCCCGGCGCCTCGCCGTCCGGCCCGCCCCGGGCGGCGGGCGGGTCCGATCACGTCGCGATGTCGGGGTACGGCATCGTCATGTGGGCCAGCCGCCGGGCGTACTCGGTCTGGAAGCCCATCGGCTCGTGGTCGCGCTCGAACATCGCGATGAACAGCGTGAGCGTGAGGAACGGGTGCGCGCCCAGCTCGAACAGCCTCGGGTAGTCGTGGCCGGCCAGGGCCTCGCGCTCGGCGTCCTCGAAGCGCAGCCAGGTCGAGGCCTCCCCGCCGTGACAGCTCAGCAGCCGGTTGGCGTAGTCGGCCTCCCACCACTCCACCGTGCCGCGGGGGTCCTCGCGGTAGCGCTCGACCAGTTCCGGATCGCGGTCGACGGTGAACAGGAACTTGTTCAGCAGGTACTTGCTCACGCCACGCCTCCGTTGGGATACCAGGTGAAGTAGGCCTCCATGGTGTGGAACAGGTCGTAGGTGTCGACGTAGTCGGCCTTGGCGCCCTCGCCGGCCACGCCCATCATCAGCATGAAGTCCATGAAGCCGTGGGTGGCGTTGCCGGGCAGGTGGAGGCTGTCGAGGGTGACCTCCGACAGGCAGCCCTCGATGTCGCCGGAGGAGATCCACTCGACCGCCTTGCGGTCGAACTCGGGATCGGGCCCGTGCGGGCCGAACTGGCGCGGCCCGCCGAGCTCAAGCGACAGGTGCCCGGTGCCGATCACCGCCACCCGCTTGTCCGCCGGCCACGACTCCACCAGCTCGCGGATCGTACGGCCGAGCTGTACGAACCTCTTCGGCTGCGGCAGCGGCGGGGCGAAGATGTTGGTGTAGACCGGCACGATCGGCAGGTCGTTCTGCGGGCGCAGCGTGATGATCGGGCAGGTGATCGAGTGGTCGATCCGCAGCTCGTTGGAGAAGGCCAGGTCGAAGCCGGCGTCCAGGCCCTCCCGCAGGATGTACGCCGACAGGTCCTCCTGGCCGGTGAAGAACATGCGGGGCAGGCCGAACTCGCGTTCCTCGTTGTACCAGTTCGCGTCGTAGAAGGGCGCCTTGCCGACGAGGAACTGCGGCATGTTGTCGAGCCAGAGCTGGTGGAAGTGGTCGGATCCGACCATGACCAGCACGTCGGGCCGCGCCTTGGTCAGTGTCTCCCGGAACGCCTCGACCTTGCGCACCCACTCGTCGGCGAACGGCGGGCGGTCCTCGCCGGTGGCGGTGCTGGCGCGGTAGTAGAACGGATGATGGGTGGACGCGATCACCGCGACCAGTTCAGCCATGCGAACCTCCAGTGGCGTCAGGGGCGTAGGGCTCGGGGTCGACGGACCGGTTGTTGAGGTCCACCGACAGGAAGATCTCGTTGGCCACCGGGCGGCGCAGCTCCTCGGCGAGCTGCCCGATCAGGCCCGCCGTACGGGCGAGCAGGGCGAAGCCGCGCAGCAGCTCGAGCGGCAGGCCGAGGTCGGCGAGCGCCGCGCCGCACACGCCCGCGCCGTTGAGCGGCAGCTTCCTGCCCAGCACCTCGGGATGCACGCGGCCGATCGCGGCGAACAGCGACAGGTGCGGCCCGAACAGGTTCTCCTCGGCGGCGATCGCCAGCAGCCGGGGCGTGCGGGGGTCGCCCTCCTTGTGCACGTGGTGGCCGAGGCCGGGGATGAACCGCCGCGCCTGCCGCCGGGCCCGTACGGTCTCCAGGGCGAGCGCGTCCCAGCCGGCGTCGTCGGACGGCAGTGGCCCCTCGTGGGCCGCCAGCACCTCGTGCAGGAACCGGCCGCAGTCCTCGGTCACGCCGAGGAAGCGCGACCCGCCGCCGAGCAGCCCGGCCGCGAGCGCGCCCTGGATCGAGTCGGGCGCGGACAGGTACGTCAGCCGGGTGACGATCGCGGTCGGGGTGAACCCGTGGTCGGCCAGCGCGGCGAGCACGGCCTCGAACACCCGGGTCTCACCCGGCGTGGGCCGCCGCTGGGCGGCGAGCCAGAACGCGAGCTCGCCGAACCCGACCTTCCCCATCACGTCCTCGGCGAGGTCGCAGCCGAGCAGGGTGATCGACTTCAGTGAGGACGCCCCCAAGGCCGTGGGATACGACGGCCGCTCGATCATCTCGGGCCGGTCAGACATCGTCCTTCTCCTCCCGCATCAGCCATTCGCGCAGCTCGTCCCCGTGCTCGTCCAGCTCCGGCGGCGGCAGCCGGTAGGCGGCGGGGGTCGCGGAGAACCGGATCGGGTGGCGGGTGGTCGGGACCGCGCGGTCGCCCTCGCCCACCTCCACGATCGGGTCGAGCCCGAAGCGCTCGGCCATGGCGAACCCGCCGTCGATGGTGTTGATCGGGCCGCACGGCACTCCCGCCGCGACCAGCAGTTCGAACCACTCGAGCGCGCCGCGCGTGGCCAGCCGTCCGACCAGGATGGGCCGCAGTTCCTCACGGCGCGCGGTCCTGTCCGCGTTGCGCGCGAAGCGCGGGTCGTCGGCGATCTCCGGGATGCCGAGCACCTCGCACAGCTTGCGGAACTGGCCGTCGTTGCCCGCCGCGACGATGATGTCGTTGTCGGCCGTGGGCAGCGGCTCGTACGGGAACACGCTCGGATGGGCGTTGCCCATGCGGTAGGGGACGACGCCGCCGGCGACGTACGCGGAGCTGTGGTTGACCAGGCCGGTCAGCGCCGAGGACAGCAGGTTGACCTCGACGTGCTGGCCCTGCCCGGTGGCGTCGCGGTGCCGCAGCGCGGCGAGGATGCCGATGGCGGCGTGGTTGCCCGCCATGACGTCGAAGACCGAGATCCCCGCGCGGTACGGCGGCCCCTCGGGGTCGCCGGTGAGGCTCATCAGCCCCGACATGGCCTGCACCATGAGGTCGTAGCCGGGCACGTCGCGGCCCGCGCCGGAGCCGAACCCGCTGATCGAGGCGTACACCACGCCGGGGTTGGCCGCGCTCACCGAGGCGTAGTCGAGGCCGTACTTGGCCAGCCCGCCGGGCTTGAAGTTCTCTACCAGCACGTCGGCGCGGCGGGCCAGCTCACGGGCCACCTTCGCGTCGCCGGAGTCCCGCAGGTCGAGCGCGATCGACCGCTTGCCGCGGTTGACCCCCAGGTAGTACGTCGACACGTCGCCGCGCACCGGCGGCATCCAGGTGCGGGTGTCGTCTCCCTTGGGCCCTTCGACCTTGACGACCTCGGCGCCCATGTCGGCCAGCAGCATCGTGGCGTACGGCCCGGCCAGGACCCGCGAGAAGTCGGCCACCAGCACGCCCGACAGCGGCCCGCCTCCCCGCTCGGGCGCGGTGTCGTCTGTCATCCGGCTCCCCCTCCTTGCTGTCGCGGCAGTGTCCGCTGAACGGACATGAGTCCGTGACGCCGATTCTGGCACAGGCGGCCCCTTCGTCAAATGCCCGACCGGCTCTTCGTCGCAGGACGATGCGGGAAACCCATGGTTGACAGCAGGGGCGGTGCTCGCGAAAGTAACAGCGGAAGCAGCGCTGACCGTATAGCGGACAACTGTTCGGAGATAGTGGGACGCGCTCGGCCAGTGGGACCCGGCCAGTGGGAAGGTGAGGAGTTCGACGATGAACGAGCCGACCGATTTCGGGCCGGACCGGCCCGTGCTGCTGCGCGGCGGCACGGTGCTGCCGATGGACGACGGGCACAGCGTGCTGCCCCGCACCGACGTCCTCGTCGTCGGCGACCGGATCGCGGAGGTGGGGCCGGACCTGCCCGCGCCGGACGGCGCCGTGGTCGTCGACGCCACCGACGGCATCGTCATGCCCGGTATGATCGACACTCACCGGCACATGTGGCAGACGGCGATGCGCGGCTACGGCGCCGACTGGACGCTGACGCAGTACTTCGTCTGGTACTACCTGGAGTACGGCAAGCTGTGGCGGCCCGAGGACGTGCACGCCGGCAACCTGCTGGCCGCGATCGAGGCGATCGACGCCGGCGTCACCACGGTCGTGGACTGGTCACACGGGCTGCGGACCGTGGACCACGCCGACGCGGCCGTGGACGCGCTGCAGGCGGTGCCCGGCCGGTTCGTGCTGGCCTATGGCAACATCCAGGCGCCGCCCGCCGAGTGGACCGGTGCGCCGGAGTTCCGCGACTTCGTCCGGCGCCGTATCACGGGCGACGACATGCTGGGCTTCCAGATCGCCTTCGACGTCACCGGCGACCCGGCCTTCCCCGAGAAGCCGGCCTTCGAGGTGGCCCGCGACCTCGGCGTCCCCGTCACGACCCACGCGGGCGTGTGGGGCGCGACCAGCGACGACGGCATCCGTCTCATGTACGAGAACGGCTTCATGACGCCCGAGACGGTCTACGTCCACGCCGCCTCGCTGTCGGCCGACTCCTACCACCGCATCGCCGCCACCGGCGGTTCGATCTCGGTCTCCACGGAGAGCGAGCAGAGCGCGGGCCAGGGCTACCCGCCCACCTGGGCCATCCGCGCGCACGACATCCCGGTCTCGCTGTCGATGGACACCAGCGTCTGGTGGAGCGGCGACCTGTTCTCGGCGATGCGCACCACGCTCGGCGCCGACCGTTCGCGGGAGCACATGGAGGCGCACGCCACGGGGGAGACGGTCACCCACTGCAGCCTGCGCGCCGACCAGGTGGTGGACTGGGCGACGCGCGGCGGGGCCCGCGCCATCGGCCGGACCGACGACCTCGGCAGCATCGAAGCGGGCAAGAAGGCCGACATCGTGCTCATCAAGAACGACGCGTCGCCCGTGTCGTTCCCGCTGCTCAACCCGTACGGGCACGTCGCGTTCCAGGCGCAGCGCGGCGACGTGCACACGGTCCTCGTGAACGGCCGCGTGGTGAAGCACGAGCACCGCCTGGTGGGCGTGGACCTCGCCGCGGCCCGCCGCGAGGTGGAGCGGACGGTCGAGTACCTGCGCTCGACGCTGGGCGAGGAGGCATGGCAGAAGGGGATGAACCCCGACATCCCCGAGACGAAGATCCTCGACAACCCCTACACGTACACCGACTACCACAGTGCCGCGACGCACAGCCGTTGATCCCTCGGAGATTCATGATTGTTTAGCCGTCTATGTGAAATTTGCTCACCAGTGGGGTTAGGGTGGTCAGCCACCCGCGGAAGCCGTGGAGGTTTCCCCCGAAACGACCGCTGGGAGTTGTCTCACATGCAAGGGCGCGTCCCGTCACAGACGAGCCAGGATGATCGGTTCCCGCAGGAGATCCTCTCCAGTCAGGAGGAGCCGCCCCGCACGACCAGGAACAGGAAGCCCGTCGTCATCGCCGCCGCGGCCCTGGTGGCCGTGCTGGCCGCCGGGGGAGCGGGCTTCGCGCTCCGCGGCGGCTCGGGCCCCGCGGACCCGCCCGCCGCGGGCGGCGCGCGGCAGTCGGCGGCCCCCGCCCAGGACGACGCCGCCGGTTCCGCCGCGGAGGGCGGACAGGACGCGGAGGGCCCGGCGGACCAGGGCTCAGAGAATCAGGACGCGGCGGATCAGGGCGCGATCGGGTCCGGCGGGGACGGCTCCGGCGGAGCGCAGGCGCCCGGCGGGGGCGGCGCGGACACCGCCTCCGGCTCCTCGGGCGGCGGCTCCTCCTCCGGGGGGAAGAGCTCCGGTGCGGGCCGGGCCGGGACCGGCTCGTCGGGCAAGACGGGCGGCGCCTCGAAGGGCGGCGGCGGCCAGGACCAGGGTGAGGTGCCGTCGGGCGCCGACGGAGCCCCCGGGCTCATCCCCGGCGCCTGCGCCGCATCCGGCTGCTGAATCCGCTGCTGAATCCGCACCGCCTGCCGGACTGCAAGGGCCCACGAGGGCGCGCGGGCTCCGCACTCTTACGTGAGGTGAGGGCCCGCCCGCCTGCCGGGGCAGGGCCGTCGCCGCCGTGTGCGCGGTGAGAAGCCGGGTGAGGCGGGGATCAGGAGGACGGGCCGGGCCAGCCGAGCGGGAAGGCGATGCGGGCGGGCGGTTCGCCCGCGGCGTCGTTGAACTCCCGCATGGCGATGATGAGGGCCTGCCGCCGGGACGCCGGCATCCGCGTGAGGATCGCGGCGATCTCCTCCTTGCGCCGGGCGGTGACCTCGTCCACGATCCGCCGTCCGTTGTCGGTCAGCCGCAGCAGCGTCTCCCGCCGGTTCTGCGGATTCACCTCACGCTTCAGCAGTCCGGCGACGGCGAGGCGGCCCGCCATGCGCATGGCGGTCGACGGATTCACGCCGAGCTTGTCCGCCAGCGTCACCAGCTTGGTCTCGCCCTGGCCGACCACCAGCAACATGCGGAACTGCGGCAGGGTCACCCTGTCCTCGGCGGCGGCGAGGGATCGCGCCGATATCGAGACGAGCACGCGCGAGGCGGTGAGCACGGCGGTGGTGACGGCCTCCAGGTCGTCGCCGGTCGGCTCCTCGTCCGCTTCCTTTGTCACAGGCACCGTTTTTACACGGTCCCTCTCGCGGCCATGTCATCGCACCGGCAATCATGCGTACGGCCGGCGCGGGCGATGCCGCGCCACAAGGAGACCCACAGGGGGTGCCACGGGGGTGCCACGGGGTGGCCGCGCTCACCCGAGCGAGGCCAGCAACTCGTTGCAGGCCTGGGCGCAGCGCCGGCACGCCTCTGCGCAGACCCGGCAGTGCTCGTGCACGTGGGCGTGCAGGCCGCACTCGTCGCCGCAACTGCGGCACGCCTGCGCGCACGCCTCGAGTTGGGCCCGCGTCAGGTTCGCGTCGTAGCCCGTGTGCCGCGACAGCACCCGGCCCGTGGTCGCGCAGATGTCGGCGCAGTCGAGGTTGGTGCGGATGCAGCGGACGAGTTCCGCCACCGCGTGCTCGCTCAGGCAGGCGTCGGCGCAGGCCGTACAGGTCTGGGCGCAGTCGAAGCAGGCCTCGATGCAGTTGGCGAGCGCCTGTCTGTCCACGCCGCCGAGGTCGGCGGGATAGGTCTCCAGCATCACTCCGGCGTGTCCCATGGCATCGCTCCTTCCGGTCTCGTACAGACGTCTCCGTGAGGAGGCTCTCGGGCCATACCCAGTGGCACGGTCGTAAACGGAGCTGATCCGGCCGGCCGGTGTGCTGATCGTCTTCCCGGGTAGTCGCAGGGGCACGGAAATCATGGAGGGACCATGGGCTGGAGCTACCGAAAATCGATCAAGATGGGACCGTTCAGGCTCAACCTCTCGCGCGGCGGCGTCGGGCACAGCTTCGGCGGACGCGCCTTCCGCGTCACCAAGACGGCGGACGGCCGGCGCACCCTCACCGTGAACCTGCCCGGCGGCTTCCACTGGAAGAAGACGCTCGACTAGCGGCGGGAGACGGCCGGCACGGCGGGCGCGACCCCTTGAGCGCGCCCGCGCTTCCGCCCTCGCTCGAAGTGCCCTGCTTCGGCGGGTCGCGGCCCCCCGCTGGGGCGGCCGGAGTACGGCAGGACTCCGGCGCGGAAGGACCTGGCGCCGATGGCGAGGGGGCCTGGCCAGGCGTTCGATGACCTGTGGCGCGCCGGCGGAAAACCCTTTGAGCCTTCCTTCCGGGTTCCCGTATGGTTCCTGCGGCCCCGTCGCAGTGAGGACAGAGGACAAACGCGCGTGACCCCGCCTGCTCTTTAGACCTGACACCTTCTTCCGCTCACCTTCACGCCGGCCCTGCCGCCGGCACTGCCGGGCTGCCCGTGTGCGCCCGGTCATACGGCGTTTGAGGCCGCGCGATCGGCCTCGTGTCAGGTCTAGAGAGATCATGTCTTCACAACCTCATACTGTGCTGCCCTGGGTCGTCCGCCGGACCAGGCTGCCTCTGCTGTCGCTGCGGTGCGTCGACTGCCGGTCGGAGTCGGCCACCACCGGCGAGGGCAGGTTCCGCGTCAACGCCAACGGAAAGCTGCTGGACGTCTGGCTGCTGGTCCGCTGCGTGTCCTGCGGCCGGACGAGCAAGCTCACCGTGCACGAGCGAGCGCCGGCCGGCTCCTTCGATGCGGCTGAGCTCGACGGCTACCACGCCAACGACCCGGAGCTGGTGGCGTCCAGGCTGCTGGACCCGCTGCTCGCCCGGCGCAACCGCTTCACTCTGGACTGGAAGGGGGCCTGGCGGCTGGACACCCCGTCGGCATGGCTCGACGAGGAGTGGCCGGTCCAGCTGGAGGTCGTCTTCGAGGATCCGGTGCCGGTGCGCCCGGAGCGGCTCATCGCGCAGGGGCTCGGCCTCAGCAGGAACGAGGTGCTGCGCCGGGTCAAGTGCGACGTTCCGTTGCGCCGCCCGACGAGCGCCGGATTCACCTTCACCGTGATGCCCGGGGACTAGCGGCGCGCCGATCCCTGCGAAGCATCCGTGCGAAACACGCCTCGCCCACGGGCGGCTCCGGCGGTCCGGAGTCGCCCCTGGGCGGTGCCGGCGGTCACGTCACTCCTTCGGATGCAGGGCCGACGGCTTGTGCACCGCCGTCCCGCCGCTCTTGTCGCTGCGCACGAGGAACTGCGGGTCCTCGGGTGAGGCGGCCACGGTGCGGCCCGCCTCCTCCGTGCGCTCGGTGATCTTCTTCTCGACCTTGCCGACCGCCTCGCCGCCGTGGCTCTTCCAGGTGACCTCGTCGCCCACCGACGGCTCTTCCTTCTTGTCCTTCTCGCCCATGCGCACCGCCCTACCCGGGGAAACGCGCCGTCCCCCCGGCGGGACATCGGCACACCTCCCTATCAGGCAAAATTCCGGGACGAAGCGCGTACGAGCCGGAGCCGGCCCGGTGGGGGATCTCCGCACTGTTGCCCGCGCGCCGGGATTACCCCGGTCCGTTGCCGCGCACGGTGGGAGCATGGGACGGACCGTGCGGCTGACCGCGACCGTCACTCCCGAGGACGGTGGCCTGTACTGCGCGCGGTGCGTCCAGGTCGAGGTGGCCTGCGAGGGACACACGGTCGACGAGGCGCTCGACCGGCTGCGGCGCGCACTGGAGCGCTACTTCGAGCGCCGGCCCGCGCCGCACCCGCCCGCGCACCCGCCGATCGTGGTGCCGATCGAGGTCAGCTTGCCGGACTGAGCCCGCACCGAGGCCGCTTGCGGGCGCGATGGGATCTTTGCGGGTGAAGCTCCCGATCATCATGCTTGACCGGACATTGGTCGTCGGATGCGTGATCACTCCCCGGCACGGCGCTTACCGTCGTGCTCGTACCATCCATGACCTCGGGGGAGTCTCATGCCTCTCTGTACAGCCGTACTGGCCGCCGCCCTGCTCTCCGGGCCGGCCGCCGTGCCGCCGGACCCGGCCCCGCCCGGGACGAGGGCCGCCACGAACAGCAACAACGCCGCGCCGTCGTCCACGGGCCGGCCGCAACTCGCGTCGCTGCCCGGCATGGCGCCGCAGGCCGGGGAGTTTCCGTTCGCCCTCCCCCAGGCGCCGCCATGGATGGCTCCCAGCGGGACGGACGGCAGGCGCGACGACAGCACCGCCGCTCCCGAATCGCCGTCCGGGGCGAGCGGCCCCGGCGCCTCAGGCGCGTCCACCAGGCCGGGCACGGACACCGCCGGACGGCCCGCCGCGACGGCGGGCGGCACGGCGAGCGACGGAGCGGGCGACAGGCCGGCCGGGACGGAGTCCGAGACCAGGTACGTTCCGGTGATCGATCCCAAGACACGCGACGTCTTCATCCAGCCCGTCTTCGCTTCCGGCGAGTCCGGGCAGGCGCCGCGGCCGTTCACCTTCGGCCCGATGCAGGGGGTCCAGTCGACCAGGACCTACCCGGCGTCAAGGGCGGAGCAGAAGGCGGCGCCGCAGAAGACGGCACGCCACAAGACGATCGCCCGGCCACGCCAGCATCAGCGGCCGCGCGACTGATGGGCCCGCCCCAGACGGCCTGATGGAAGAGGCCCGTGTGACCGGCCCGTCTGAACGGCCCGCCACACCGGTCCTGAGCCGGTGTGGCGGGCTCTTCCGGTGTCGCCGTCCGCAGGGGTCGAAAAGGCGCGGGCGGTCGTGCGGGTGGCACGCCCGGCACCGCGTCCGGTCCCAGGACCGATCGGTGCGTCCGTTCCGTGTCTCATCACGCACCTGACCCGCCACCCAGCAACGACCTTTCCACGACTAAGGAAGCACGATCATGAATACCCGTCTGCTCGCCCTTGCCGCCCTGACCGCGGCGCTTTCGATGTCCGCGGCGTGCGGTAGCCAGGGCGGCGGCAACCCCGCGGCTCCGGTCGCGGCCAACGAGACCGCCACGGACATGGCCAGCGAGACCCCCAGCGCCGAGGCGAGCGAGAGCCCCTCCGCGACCCCGTCGCCGTCGGTCGCCGGTTCGCCTGTCGGGGCGGGATGCTCCTCGCTGCCGGCCTCGGGTAAGGGCAGCCCCGCCGAGCTGGCCAAGGTGCCGGTCGGCACCGCGTTGTCCGACATCCCGTCGCTGTCCACGCTCGCGCGCGTGGTGAAGAAGGCCGGGCTGGCCGAGACACTCAACTCCGCCCAGGACATCACGGTGTTCGCGCCGACGAACGACGCGTTCAACAAGATTCCGAAGAACCAGCTCGACCAGCTGATGTCGAACCGCAAGTCGCTCAGGGGACTGCTGGCCTACCACGTGGTCAAGGGACGCAAGGCGCCGGCGGACATGCACGGCGAGCTGACCTCCCTCGAGGGCCGCAAGCTCACCGTCTCGGGGTCCGACTCCAGCCTCAAGGTCAACGATGCCGCCGTGACCTGCGGGAACATCGCGACGAGCAACGCCACTGTCTACCAGGTCGACAAGGTCCTCATGCCGAGGTAACCGGCCGTCGTCCTGAGACACCTTCACGGGGGTGAGCCGCTCGCGGCTCACCCCCGTTCTGTTCGCCGCGGGGATACGCCCCGTCGCCCGGTTCCGGCACTTCAGCGATAAGCACGTACGTCTTCTTCAGGCCTATTTCGACTTTTATGGCCACCAGGCATTTTGATCCCGTCTGGTGGCGTTTCCGCATATGGCGAGCAGGGGCGGCGTGGGGCCTATGTCCTGAAGCGGCTGATCCTCTTATTTGACCGGACACTGAGCGTCGGGTCCGTGATGGCCCGGCATCGTGCGCTTACCTTCGTCCTTGTACCGTCCATCGGATTTTCGGGGGAAATTCTCATGCCTCTTTGCACTGCCGTACTCGCCGCGGCTCTCCTGTCCGGTCCCGCGCCTGCGGATCCGGCTCCGCTGTCCGCCAAGGAGCCGATGTCGCCCGGCAAGCAGATCGCCGCCATGGCGATGAACCACCCGGAGGAGCCCGACTTCGTCGCGTCCAAGGCCCTGGACATCCTGGACAAGGGCGCGAAGGTCGGCCCGTTCTTCCCGGCGGACGACGAGTCCGACAACCGGGCGAACGGCCCGGCGACGAACGGCCAGAGCGCCCAGGGCCCGACAGCCGGCAGGCAGGCGCCCGGCGGCGGCACGGCCGACAGCCGGCAGGCCGGCACGCAGCCGGCCGGAGGCCCCGCAGGGGGCAACCCGCTGGCCGGCGTCCCGGTGGTGGGCGGCAGGCCCGCCGGCGGCCAGATGAACGGGAACCAGGCGAACGGCTCGCAGCCGGGCTCCATGTTCACGATGCCCGCCACCGGCAAGAACAACAGCCAGCGCTCGCCGCAGGACGTCTTCCTTCACCCCACGTCCAACCAGCCGACGTACACCAAGCTGTCCGGCAACGACTTCGCGGGCAAGCCGCCGAGCAAGCAGGCCGACGACGAGGACGCCGGCGCCTGGGCGCGGCCGCTCCAGGGGTGGGGCATGCCGAAGGCGGGCAAGGCGAAGCACGCCGTCAAGGCCAAGCCCAAGGCCCAGGTCAAGGCGCAGCCCAAGGCGGCCGCCGACGACTTCTGGAACATGCCGGGCTGGGACTGAGCGCCCGCGCCGCGGTGAGGTGACGCGGTGGCACGACGGAGGGGTGAGCCGGGCCGGCTCACCCCTCATCCTTGTCCGCGGGCCCTGGCGGCGTGACCCAGGTCGACGACCTCCACCAGGTCGGCGAGATCGACGTGGGCCGCCACCTCCGCGACCGAGGCGCAGTAGCCGATGTGGTAGCCGAGGTGCCGTACGCGCAGCAGCGGGCGGCCCTCGATGACGACCGGGTCCACCTCGTGCCCCTCCGAGCTCACCCACCTGCGCATGCGGGAAGAGTAGGAAACGCCAGGTCATGGGCGGGTAAACGGGTCAGTGGCGAGCCTGGGGAC
Source organism: Microbispora siamensis (assembly GCF_016863095.1). Lineage (GTDB taxonomy): Bacteria > Actinomycetota > Actinomycetes > Streptosporangiales > Streptosporangiaceae > Microbispora > Microbispora siamensis. The sequence goes on from NZ_BOOF01000020.1 coordinate 41,658, forward strand.
GAGCCAATGCGGACACAAGACTGCAAAATCGGCGAAAACCGGCTCGATCTCCGGGTATGGGGGCAACCGTCGGGACCGAGGGGACCGGGGCCGGGGTGATCGGCATGACGAGCGGGTGGACGTTCGAGGGGCAGCCCAGCGCCATCGGTGGAGGCGCCATGACGCTCGTGGCCGGGGGATCGTTCTGCGTGTCGGCCCGCAACGGCGACATCCTGCCCGGGGCGGCGCAGGGGATCTACTACGCCGACACCCGGCTGCTGTCCCACTGGGAACTGCGCGTCGACGACGGCCCGATCGAGGAGCTCCAGGTGGTGACCGGCGAGCCGTACCACGCGACCTTCGTCGGCCGGGCGGCGCCGCGGCCGGGGCAGGCGGAGAGCACGCTGCTGGTCGTGCGCGACCGGTACGTCGGCGGCGGGCTGTCGGAGGACGTCACCATCCGCAACATGTCCCATGAGCCGGCCGGCTGCATGGTGACCCTGCACATCGGCTCCGACGTGTGCGACCTGTTCGAGGTGAAGACCCACCGGGTGCACTGGGTGGCCGACGTGACGACCACGGCGGAGGAGCGGTCGCTGCGGATGTTCTCCGTCAGCAAGGGCAGGGGGGTGCGGGTGGTCGCCAGAGCCGACGGCACCCCGGTGCTGCCGGTGGTCAACCCGCGCCTGCTCGTCTTCCGCGTGGTGGTGCCGCCGCGCGGCGAGTGGGGGGCCTGCCTGCAGGCCAACCCGATCATCGACGGGGTCGAGACCGCGCCGTGGTATTCGGAGAAGCGGCTGTCGCCCGCGCTGGCCCGGCGGGCGGGACAGCTGTTCGAGTGGGACAAGCGCCTGCCCAAGGTGACGACGACCAACACCGCTCTGGCGGGAATCCTGCGCCAGTCCCACAACGACCTCGGCGCGCTGCGGCTGTTCGACCCCGAGCATCCCGAGCTGCCGCCCACCGTCGCGGCCGGGGCCCCCTGGTTCATGACGCTGTTCGGCCGCGACTCGCTGCTCACCTCGTGGATGGCCCTGCCGCTCGACCCCGAACTGGCGCACGGCACGCTCGGCCGGCTGGCCGCCCTGCAGGGCACCAAGATCGACCCGTTGACCGAGGAGGAGCCCGGGAAGATCATGCACGAGCTGCGCTACGGCGCCCGGCAGGACGACACGTCGGCCGGCGGGCACGCCTACTACGGCTCGGTCGACTCCAGCCCGCTGTTCGTCATCCTCCTCGGCGAGCTGCGCCGCTGGGGCCTGCACCGGGCGGCGGTGGAGCGGCTGCTCCCGCACGCGGACGCCGCGCTGGAGTGGATCGAGCGGTACGGCATGCGTGACGGGTTCCTGTGGTATCAGCGGAAGACCGACCAGGGCCTGCTCAACCAGGGCTGGAAGGACTCCTTCGACGGCATCAACTTCGCCGACGGCACGATCGCCCGGCCGCCCATCGCCCTGGCCGAGGTGCAGGGGTACGTCTACGCCGCCTGCATCGCCCGCCACTACTTCGCCCAGGAGGCGGGCGACACCGAGACCGAGCGGCGCTACCGGGAACGGGCCGCCGAACTGCGCGCCCGGTTCAACGAACGGTTCTGGCTGCCCCACCGCGGCTACTTCGCGGTCGGGCTCGACCACGATGGCCGCCCGATCGACGCGCTCGCCTCCAACATGGGCCACTGCCTGTGGTCGGGCATCGTCGATCGCGACAAGGCGGGGACCGTGGCCGAGCACCTGCTGTCGCCCCGGATGTTCACCGGCTTCGGCATCCGCACCCTCGCCTCCGACATGGGCGCCTACAACCCGATGAGCTATCACAACGGGTCGGTCTGGCCGCACGACAGCGCGCTCGTGGCGGCCGGGCTCATGCGCTACGGATTCGTGGAGGAGGCCCAGCGCGTCGCCACCGGCCTGCTCGACGCCGCCCGCGCCTTCGGCGACCGGCTCCCCGAGCTCTTCTGCGGGTTCGACAGGGCGGAGTTCGACGTGCCGGTGCCCTACCCGACCTCGTGCTCCCCGCAGGCGTGGGCCTCGGCCACCCCGATCCAGCTCCTGCGGCTCCTGCTGCGCGTCGACCCGTGGGTGCCGTACGGCAAGGTGTGGCTCGCGCCGGTGCTGCCCAAGGGGTTCGGGGAGCTGCGCATCTCCGGCTTTCCGCTCGCCGGTGCGCGGGTCGATCTGGAGGCCCGGGAGGACAGCGGCGAGGTGTACGTGAGCGGCCTGCCCGAGGAGGTGCGCCTCATCACGGAGCCCCGCCCGCCGGCGAGCGCCGGCATCCGGCCCTGTTCCCCCTGAGCCGGCCGGGCCTTGCAGGGGGCGGCTGCCGGAGCGGGGCGAGCGCCGATCGCCTCGGGCATAGTGGAGCCATGGCCGAGGACCTGAACTACTACTCGACGCTCATCGCGGTCGCCGACGACTGCCCGGTGACCGCTGCGGAAGTGCCCAGGGCCCGGGGCGGCAAGCCCACCGTCGCCGTCCTCCAGTACGAGCTGATCTCCGGCGCGCCGTACGGGCTGACGCAGGAGGACGTGTTGTTCGAGACCTGGCTGCGCCGCCAGGACCTGCCGGCGGACCTGCCCGGCGAACGGCGCGCGGAGCTCAGGAAGGAGTTCTTCTCCCGTTCCCAGGCGTGCCTGAGGTCGTCGCCGCTGGCGAAGAGGTACGGCTGGGGGCTGCTGTTCGACCGGGACGGCCGGATCGCGCTGTGCCCCATGGAGTCGGAGGAATACCGGCGCCTGGTGGAGGGCGCGTCCCACGGTGCGCAGGCCGGTGCGCAGGCCGGTGCGGACGGCGGCGTGCGGGTGCTCAAGGCAATGCGCTCACGCCGCTCCTGACGTCGCGAGGCTCACGCCGCTCCTGACGCCGCCCGTTCCCCACGCGGAGGCCGGGCCGTCCCCGGTTTGCCTCGACCGGCCCGGGGTACGCGGTTAGCGGACTTCAGCCGGGCGCGGCCGGGGGAGGGCGAGCGTCATGAGCGATGTCGAACTCAGCGTGCGGATCCCGATCGGCGAGGTCGTGCTCGACGCCGACGTGGCGGTTCCCCGGGAGGCCAGAGGAGCGGTGCTGTTCGCCCACGGCAGCGGCAGCGGCCGGCACAGCCCGCGCAACCGCTACGTCGCCAGGGAACTGCAGCGGGCCGGACTGGCCACGGTCCTGGCCGATCTGCTCACGGCGGAGGAGGAGCGCGTCGACGCCGTCACCGGCCACCTGCGCTTCGACATCGGCCTGCTCGCCGACCGGGTGGGCGCGCTGGCCGACCGGCTGCCGGAGGACGAGGTCGTCGGCGGCCTGCCCATCGGCCTGTTCGGCGCGAGCACGGGCGCCGCCGCCGCGCTCGTCGCCGCGGCGACGCGGCCCGGCGGTGTCGGGGCGGTGGTGTCCAGGGGCGGCAGGCCCGATCTCGCCGCGGGCGCGCTCCGCTCGGTGCGCCAGCCGACGCTGCTGATCGTGGGGGAGCATGACTCCGTCGTCCTCGACCTCAACCGGGAGGCGATGCGCGCGATCACCGCGCCGGTACGGCTGGAGATCGTGCCGCGCGCCACGCATCTGTTCGAGGAGCCGGGCGCGCTGGAGACGGTCGCGCGGCTCGCCCGCGACTGGTTCCTGCACCACCTGGCGGGTGGAACGGCCCCCGCGTGAGCTGCCCCGCTACGATCTGACCTCATGGAACAGCGCGTGTTGGGCAGGACGGGCAGGCAGGTCGGCGTCGTCGGGCTGGGGGCGTGGCAGCTCGGGGCCGACTGGGGCGAGGTGAGCGAGGCCGACGCCCTGGCCACGCTCAACGCCGCGGTCGACGCCGGGACCACCTTCATCGACACGGCCGACGTGTACGGCGACGGCCGCAGCGAGAAGATCATCGGGAAGCTGCTCAAGGAGCGGCCCGGCCTGACCGTGGCCACGAAGATGGGCCGCAGGGTGCAGCAGACGCCGGAGGTCTACACGCTGGACAACTTCCGCGCCTGGACCGACCGCTCCCGCGCCAACCTGGGCGTCGACACGCTCGACCTGGTGCAGCTCCACTGCCCGCCGAGCGCCGTCTTCGAGACCGACGAGGTCTTCGACGCGCTCGACACGCTGGTCGCCGAGGGCGGCATCGCCGCGTACGGCGTGAGCGTGGAGACGGTGGCCGAGGCGCTGATCGCGATCGCGCGCCCCGGCGTGGCCACCGTGCAGATCATCCTCAACGCCTTCCGCCTGAAGCCGCTGGACGAGGTCCTGCCCGCCGCCGAGAAGGCCGGGGTGGGCATCATCGCCCGGGTCCCGCTGGCGAGCGGCCTGCTGTCGGGCAAGTACGGCCCGCAGACGGTCTTCGCCGAGGACGACCACCGCAACTTCAACCGCCAGGGTGAGGCGTTCGACGTCGGCGAGACCTTCTCCGGGGTCGAGTACGGCGTGGGCCTCCAGGCGGTCGAGCGGCTGCGCGGCCTCGTGCCCGAGGGCATGACGATGGCGCAGTTCGCGCTGCGCTGGATCATCGACCAGCCCGGGGTCAGCGTCGTGATCCCCGGTGCCCGCAACCCTCAGCAGGCCGAGGCCAACGCGGCGGCGGCGCAGTTCCCGCCGCTGCCGGCCGAGACCCACGACACGGTCCGCGAGGTCTACGACGACCTGATCCGCCCGCAGGTCCACCACCGCTGGTGACGACCCGTTCGGCGCCCGCCCGCGTGGGGTGACGCGCATCCGATCAGGGGGATCCGCTCGAATCACCCTACGTGGAGACGTGGGAGACCACACGGAAGAGGGCGGCCGAGGCTGACGGCGCGCCTCCAGGGCGGTCCGGACCGCGCCCGGACGGGCCGCGCCCCGGCCGGTCGCATCGGAGCAGCGCCGACCTGAGCAGCGCCCGCCTGAGCGCCCGTGTGAGCAGGGCGTGGCTGCCCGGGGGCCGGCCGCCCGGAGGGTGGCCGTGTGGGCTGCCGGATGGTTCGCGGCTGAACGCGGCCGGCGTGGTCGCGCTGGCCGCGATGGTGGCCGCCCAGATCGCGACGGGACTGCGGCCCCAGGACCTGCGCCTCACCACCGCGGTCGTCGTCCTGCTCGCGGTGAGCGCACTCGCCTTCGCGGCGGCGGCGTACACCCCGCGCCGGGCTGCGGCCGCGTTCGCGGCGGCCGTGGCGGCCGGTTACGTCGCCGAGTGGATCGGCACGAGGACGGGCCTGCCCTTCGGCGACTACCGCTACACCGACGCCCTGTGGCCGCGGCCCGGCGGCGTCCCGCTGATCGTCGCCCTCGCCTGGGGCGGCATGGGCCTGGCCGCCCACGCCCTCGCCCGCCGTGTGGCGCCGCGTGGCCGGCCGGCGCCGATCCTCGCCGGAGCGCTGGCGCTCACCGCGTGGGATCTGTTCCTCGACCCGCAGATGCTCAGGCTCGGACTGTGGGTCTGGGCGGAGCCGGGGCCCTACCGCGGCGTGCCGCTCACCAACTTCGCCGGCTGGCTGCTGGTCTCCGTCCTGGTCATGGCGGTTCTCGACCGCCTCACCGGCCGTGCCGCCGCCGACCTACCAGCCTCGGGCGGACGGGCGGCGGGGACGACCGGGCTCGTCGTCCTCTACACGGTCATGGCGGTGATGGAGACCGTCGGCTTCGCCGTGGTCTTCCGGCCGCCCGATCCGTTCGTGGCGGCCGCCGGAGGGCTCGCGATGGGCGCCTTCGCCCTGCTCGCGTGGGGGCGCGCATGGCGGAGGTGATCGTGGCCGGGGGCGGCGTCGGCGGCATGGTGGCCGCCCTGCTGCTCGCACGGGACGGGCACGACGTGCGGATCTACGAGCGGCTGCCCCGGCTCGGCGGCAAGCTGGCCGAGCACAGGCGGGACGGATTCACATTCTCGATCGGCCCCTCGCTGCTCACGCTGCCCGGCCTCTTCCTCGACCTCGGCGTGCCGCTCGAGTTGCTCGAACTCGACGAGCTGTGCCGCTATCGCTTCGCGGACGGCTCGACGCTGTCCACCTATCGGGACCCGGAGCGTACGGCGGAGGCGGTGGACCGGCTCGCGCCGGGCGAGGGCCGCAACTGGCGGGCCTTCCACCGCTGGGCCGAGCGCTGCCTGGCCGCCTCCGCGCGCACGTTCTTCGCGGGACCGCCGTCCGGGCCCGTCGTCGAGCCGCCGTACCGGCCGTCGGCGGGTCGGCGGCCCGGTGATCGGCCCGGTGATCGGCCCGGTGATCGGCTCGGAGATGGGCCGGGCGGGCCGGCGGGCGGGCAGCCGAGCGGGCCTCTCCCGCGCCCCCGGCTGGGCGACCTGCTCGCGGTCGCGCCGGGCCGCACCCTGCATGGTCTGGCGGGCCGCTTCTTCCGGGACGCCCGCCTGCGCCAGTACGTCGACCGCTACGCCACCTACGCCGGGTCGAACCCCTACCGGGCGCCCGCCGCTCTTGGCTGCGTCCCGGCCATCGAGCACGGTGACGGCGGGTGGTACGTGCGGGGCGGGCTGCCCCGCCTCGCCGACGCGCTGGCCGCGTCGCTCGACAAGGCGGGCGTCGAGATCCGTCTGGAGACCGAGATCACCGAGGTCGTCGCCGATGCGGAGCGGGTCGGCGGCGTCCGCACGGCCCTCGGCGAGACGGTCGGGGCCGACATCGTGATCGTCAACGCCGACGCGGCCTCCCTCTACGGGCGGCTCCTGCCCGACCGCGCCCGGCTGCGCAGGATCGCCCGGCTCGGCCTGTCGTCGTCCGCCTTCCTGATGCTCGCCGCCGTGGAGGGGCGGACCGAGGGCCTGGCGCACCACACGGTGGTGTTCTCGGCCGACTACCGGCGCGAGTTCGGCGACATCTTCGACCGGCGGCGTCCGCCGGAGGACCCCACGGTCTACATCGGCTGCCCGGCGGTGGCCGACGCGACGCAGGCTCCCGCGGGCGCGGAGAGCTGGAGCATGCTGGTGAACGTCCCCGCCGGCGACCCCGCGCGCTGGCCGACGCCGCCCGAGGCGTACGCGGAGCTCGTCCTCGACCGGCTGGCGAGCCGGGGGTACGACCTGTCCGGACGGCTGCGCTTCCTCGACCTGGTGACCCCGGCCGACCTGCGCGACCGGTACGGCGCGTGGGGCGGGGCGATCTACGGCGGCGCGTACGGCGGCCCGTTCGCCCCTTTCCGCCGTCCCGGCAACCGGGGGCCCCGGCGCGGCCTCTACCTCGTCGGCGGGTCCGCGCATCCGGGAGGCGGGCTGCCACTGGTGGCGATGGGCGGGCGGATCGTGGCCGCGCTGGTGCGCCGGGACTTCCCCCCTTCCGCGCGGCGGCCGAAGGAGGCGGGACGGTGACGGCCAGGGCGGCCAGGGCGACCGAGGCGGCCAGGACGGCCAGGGCGACCGAGGCGGCCAGGGTGAACGGGACGGCCGGGCGCCCGCGGGCCGGGGCCGCCGCACGGGTGCTCGCCGCCGCCCAGGCGGTCGCCGCCGTCGTCGTGCTCGCACGGCTCGCCCGCGGCCGCCGGCGCCTTCCCCCGCTCGCCGCGCCTGTGCCGGACACGTCTCCCGGAAGCGGCCCGGCGGCGTGGATCGGCCGGGACGGAAGCCCGGGGGGTGGAAGTCCGGAAATCTCGGTGGTCATCCCGGCCAGGGACGAGGAGCGGCGGCTCGGCCCCTGCCTGCGGGCGGTGCTGGCCGACCCCGCCGTCACCGAGGTGATCGTGGTGGACGACGAGTCCTCGGACGGCACCGCGAGGCTCGCCGCCGCGTACGGGGCGACGGTGATGCGCGGATGCCCGCTGCCGGACGGCTGGGTGGGCAAGCAGTGGGCGCTGCACCAGGGACTCCGAAGGGCGCGCGGCGAGATCGTGGTCACCCTGGACGCCGACACCCGGCCGTGTCCCGGCCTGTTCGGCGCGCTCGCCGCCGCCCTCGCAGACCACGACCTGGTCAGCGCGGGCCCGCGGTTCGTCTGCGACGGCCTCGCCGAGCAGGCGCTGCACGCGTCGTTCCTCGCCACGCTGGTCTACCGGTTCGGCCCCATCGGGCCCCCGGCCCCGCCGCCGCCCCACCGGGTGGTGGCCAACGGCCAGTGCCTGGCCTTCCGGCGGGAGGCGATGCGGCGGGCCGACGGCTTCGCCCGGGTGCGCGGCCACATGACCGACGACGTCGCGCTCGCCAGGACCCTGGCCGCCGACGGCTGGAGGGTCGGCTTCCTCGACGCGGGAGGCCTGCTGGAGGTCGACATGCACGAGTCGGCGGCCGAGGTGTGGCGGGAGTGGGGGCGTTCGCTGCCGCTGCGCGACGTCACCCGCCCCGCCTGGCAGGCCGCCGACCTCGCCGTCGTCTGGCTCGCCGCCGCGTTGCCCGCGCTCCGCCTGGCCGCCGGGCGGCCGACCCGGCTCGATCTGGCGCTGCTCGCCGTACGGGTGCTGCTGACCGCCGCGCTGCGGCGCAGCTATGCCCGTCCGGGCGCGGGCGTGGCGCTGTCGTTCCTGCTCGACCCGGCCACGGCCGTACGGCTGACGCAGGCGACGCTGCGGCCCGTCAGAACCTGGCGGAGCCGCGCCTATCACCCGGGCCGCCCCTACCTTCCTGGCCGCCGCGACCGGGCCGACCGCGCCGTCCCCGCGGCCTTCGCCGATGCCGTCAGGTGCGGCGCGCGGCCAGCGCCGCCTGCCCGAAACGCAGCCCGATGAGGCACATCAGCGCGCCGGTCGCGGCGACGTGGCCGATCGGCGCGAACGGCAGTTGCAGCAGCGGGATCGCGAAGACCCCGGCCCTGGCCCCGATCGCGAACGACCGCGTGAGCAGGAACGTCACCGCCAGAAGCGCGAGCGCGAGCACGAACGCGGGCGGGCAGAGCACCGCCATGCCCCCGGCGAAGGTCAGCACCGACCGCCCGCCGCGGAACCCGGCGAAGACCGGCCAGGCGTGCCCGATCATCGCGGCCCCCACCGCCAGATACGCCGCCGGGGCGCTCGGGCCGGTGACCACTCCCGGTCCGGTCGTGTGCGCGCCCCCCGCCAGCAGCCCGAGCAGCCCGGCGAGCACGCCCTTGGCCATGTCCCCGGCGAACACCGGCGCGGACGCCCGGCGGCCGAGCCGTTCGCGCACGTTCCAGAAGCCGGGGTTGCGGTCGCCCACCTCCCGGGGATCGACGCCCCGCCGCCCCGCGACCAGCACCGCCACCGGGATCGAGCCGAGAAGGTAGCCGCCGATGAGCGCCACCAGCATGGGGACGAGCGGCGGGAGCGTCGTCACCTTCCACCTCCAGAGATACGCCGACCGGGGGGCGATGCGTCACATGGCCTTCGACCGCCCGGTGCTGCGCCGCACCGGCGGGCTGCTGTTCTGGCGGCTGCTCGGCACGGGCCGGGGGCCGTCGATGACCCTCGGCGCCGATCTGCGCCGCTGGGCGCTGCTCGCCGTCTGGCGGGACGAGCGGGCGCTGGAGGAGTTCCTGGCACGCTCGCCGATCCCCGCCAGGTGGCGGCGCGAGGCGACCGAGACCTGGCACGTACGGCTCGCGCCGACCGCCTCGCGCGGGCGCTGGAACGGCGTCGAGCCGTTCGTCCCCGTGGCCGGCGGTCCTGATGGGGGCCCTGATTGTGGCCCGCGCAGCGGCCCGGTGGCGGTGCTGACGCGGGCGTCGATCCGGCCGTCGCGGCTGGCCGCGTTCTACCGGTCCGTGCCCGCCGTCGAGCGGTCGCTGCGCGCCCAGGAGGGTTGCCTCGCCTCCGTCGGGCTGGGGGAGTGGCCGCTGGCCAGGCAGGCCACCTTCTCCCTGTGGCGCGACGCCGCCGCCGTACGCGCGTTCGCCTACGCCGGGCGGGCGCACCGCGAGGTCGTCGAACGGGTCCGTGCTCACGACTGGTACTCGGAAGAGCTGTTCGCCCGGTTCATCCCGTACGCGAGCGCGGGCACCTGGGACGGCGCCGACCCCCTCACCGATCCCCGAGCCGTCCCCTGAGCCCGGTGAGCCTCCTGAGCCGGACCCGGGCCCGGCCGCGTGGGAGATCACCGCCCGGGGTGGATGGCGAGGCGGTCGCCGAGACGGGCCACGACCTCGCCCTCGGCCAGGTCGCACGCCACCACGCAGGCCCTGGCGATGGTCCCGGCCCGGGAGGAGCCGTGCGCCACGACGACGGTGCGGGTGAGCCCGAGCAGGGCCGCGCCGCCGTGCGTCTCGGGGTCGTAGCGTCGCGCCACCCGGCCGAGGCCGGCGGACCCGGCCACGCCCTCCTGCGCCGCGAGGGCGAGCGTGGCGCGCACGGTCCCCTCCACGTTCTTCAGCACGACGTTGCCGGTGAAGCCGTCGGTGACGATCACGTCGACTGCCCCGGTGAGCACGTCGCCGCCCTCGACGTTGCCGTGGAAACGCAGCGGCATGCCGCGCAGCAGGGCCTCGGCCCGGCGGGTCAGCCGGTTCCCCTTGCCGGGCTCCGCGCCGATCGACAGCAGCCCCACGCGGGGGTCGGCCACGCCCAGCACGAGCTGCGCGTACGACGCCCCGAGCAGCGCGAACTGGGCGAGCATCTCCGGCGTCGGATCCACGGTCGCGCCGGCGTCGATCAGCACGGTGGCCCCTCCCGCCGTCGTCGGCAGCGCCACGGCCAGCGCGGGGCGCAGCACGGCGGGCGCGGTGCCCAGCCGGTCGACCGCGCAGGCGACCACGGCCCCGGTGGACCCCGCCGACACGAGCGCCGCGCCCGCTCCGGCCCGCACGAGGTCGAAACCGACGGCCAGGCTGGAGCCGACCATGCGGACCGCACCCGCGCCCCGCTCGGTCATCGGCACGACGTCGGCGGCGTGCGCGACGTCGATCTCGCCCGCCGCCCCGAGCCGGGCCAGTTCCCGGCGTACGACCCCGGCCTGGCCGACGAGGACGACCGGCACGCCGTGCTCTCGCCACGCCTCGACCGCGCCCCGCACGATCTCCACGGGCCCGTGGTCCCCGCCCATGGCGTCCACCACGACCGGCCGGGCCGGCACGCCCCGCTCGCGGGCGGGAATCCTCGGCCCGGGGACCGGACCGGCACCCGGCGCGGCGTCCTGCCCGGGATCCACGTCAGGCCACCTCCACACGGCGCTCGGCCTGCGCGGCGGCACGCGCGGCGAGCAGGTGCCTGGCGAAGATCACGAGCCTGCGCCGCCGGGGGACCTTGGCCCGCCTGGCCAGCACGTCGTGCCCTGCCGCCTCGACCTCGTCCAGGATGCCGCCGTACAGCTCGTACGCGGCCCTGATGCACGGCCGGGACGACGGCGCGAGGAGCGCGATCCCGTCGCGGGCCCGCCGGTAGTGGTCGCGGGCGCGGTCGCATTCGTAGGCCACCAGTTCCCGCACGGCCGGTGTGGCGTGCGGCGCGGCCAGGTCGGCCTCGGTCACGCCGAACTTGTCGAGGTCGGACAGCGGCAGGTAGACGCGGCCCCGCGCCAGGTCCTCGCGCACGTCGCGGATGAAGTTGGTGAGCTGGAAGGCCAGCCCGAGCTGGCGGGCGGGCTCGCGGGCCCGCCCCTCCTCGCCCGGCAGGGCCTCCAGCACCGGAAGCATCATCGTCCCGATGACCGCCGCCGAGCCCTCCATGTAGCCCAGCAGGTCGTCGTAGGTCGCGTACCGGTCCACGGTGAGGTCGGCGCGCATGGACGCGAGGAACGCCCGCACGTCGGCCTGGTCGATCCCGAACGCCCGCACCGTGTGCGTGAACGCGGGAAGCACCGGATCGCGGACGCGCTCCCCGTCGAGCGCGGCGGCGAGCCGGGAGGACAGGCGCTCCAGCGCCGCGGCCCGGTCGCCGGTCAGCGCGAGCGAGTCGACGATCTCGTCGGCGTAGCGGGCGAAGCCGTACAACGCGTGGACGTGCGGCCGTTTCCAGGCGGGCAGCAGGCGGGTGGCCAGGTAGTACGAGCGGCCGTAGCTCGCGTGCAGCCTGCGGCACCGCTCGTAGCCGGCCGTCAGCGTCGCGGCCGGCGCCGGGTACGGCGTGCTCGGCGTGCTCGGCGTGCTCATGGGGCGCTCTCCAGGATGCGTTCCGCGGCCAGACGGCCGGAGATCAGTACGGGCGGCACCCCGACCCCGGGAGCGGTGTACATGCCCGCGAAGTGGAGGCCGGGGACCCGCCGGGCCGCGCCGGACGGGCGGAACCATGCGGTCTGGGTGAACCGGGCGTCGAGCGCGAAGGGCGTGCCGGCCGAGTGGCCGCGCCGCCGCCAGGCGGGGGGATCGAACACCAGCCGGGGCGTGCCGGACAGATCGCCGTATCCGAGGCCGGCGAGCCGCTCCACCATGCGGTCCACGAGGCGGGGGGTGAGGGTGGTCCAGTCGGCGCCGCTCCGCGTGTTCGCGGTGGGCTCCAGCACGCTGAGCACGGCGGGCCCGCCGTCGGCCCGCCCGTGGTTGTGCGGCCCGTGGTTGTCTGGCCCGTGGTTGTGAGGACAGGTCACCAGCAGGCTCGGGTCCGGCTGCGGCCTGCCCGCCTCCAGCGCCGCGAACGTCGCCTCCCACTCCCGCCCGAAGTGCAGGGTGTGATGGGCCTGCCCCTCCGGGCGCCGGTCGAGCGCGAAGTGCGCCACCAGGCAGGAGGGGGAGAACCGGGGCCGCCTCAGCCGCCAGTCGGCCGCCTCCTCCGGCAGCAGGCCGTCGCCGCCTCGCCGGCCGTGCGCCCGGACCAGGTCGCAGGCCACCACGGCGTGCCGGGCGGCGAGCCGTTCGCCGGTGTCGAGGCGGACGGCGACGACCCCCGCCCCGTCGGTCTCGATCCGCGTGGCCCGCACGCCGTACCGGAAGACCGCCCCGGCCTTCTCCGCGGCGGCGGCCATGGCGCGGGGGACGGCGTGCATGCCGCCCTCCCGGGGGAAGTAGACCCCGCCGACCGTGTCCATGTGGGCGATCACCGCGTACACGCCGAGGGCGCGGCGTGGCGACAGGCCGACGTACAGCGCCTGGAAGGTGTGCGCCCTGATCAGCCGCTCGTCGGTGAGGTGACGCCGCACGAGCCCGTCCAGCCGGCGGAAGCCGCCGAGCGCGGCCAGCCGCGCCAGCGCGTACGGCCGGGCCAGCGCGCGCAGCCGGGTCATGTCCCGGTCGATGAACGTGTCCCACTCGGCCTCGAACATCTCTCCCAGCAACCGCCGGAACCGCCGGTAGCGCCCGGCCTCCGCGGGCCCGCACAGCGCCCGCACCTGCTCGGCCATCGCGTCGGCCCCCGCCACCACGTCGAGCCGCGACCCGTCGTGGAAGGTTAGCCGGTAGTACGGATCGAGCCGCCGCAGCGGCAGCCAGCGCTCCAGATCCTGCCCGGCGGCGGCGAAGGTGTCGGCCAGCACTCCCGGCATCGTCAGCACCGAGGGACCGGTGTCGAAGCGGTGGGATCCCAGGGTCGCCGTGCCGCAGCAGCCGCCCGGCACGTCGGCGGCCTCCACGACCGTCACCTCACGGCCCGCCCCGGCCAGGCGCATCGCGGCCGACAGGCCGCCCAGCCCGGCGCCGATCACCACCACGGGTCCGCCCGCGCTCATCGGCCCGCCCTGCCCGCAGCGGGCCCGGCGGCGCCGAGGTCGTCGGGCGAGCCGCCGGAGGCCCGGTGCCCCCAGTACACGAACGCCGGCCGCAGCCGCCTGCCGCCGCACGCGACGAAGTCGGCGAGGTGACGCCGCAACACCTCCCGGTCGTCGGGGCCGAGGAAGGACAATCGGTTCATCTCGCGCCGGAGCAGCTTGTCGCGGGTGCGGTCGAACAGGTCGGAGAGGTGGCGATCGAACGGCTCCCGCGTCTCGTCCGGAACGCTGCCGGTCTCGCGGGTCAACGTCAGCATGCGCACTGCTCCTTCGATCGTTACGGTGATCGGCGGCGCCGTCAGTAGAGTTTTCGCGCCCGCCCGCTCCGGCGGTTGCATCCGTGCCGGGCCCCCGGGCCGAAACAAGGTCAGGGGCGGCCGGGAGTGCCGTGCCCGGTGCCCGGCAGCCCGGCCACATGACGGCGCCACATGGAGGCGCGACATACGGGTGGCCGGAGGACGGCGAGCGGCCGCGACGACCGGACGGACAGGCACGGGGTGAGCACGTGACGCGCGAGGGCGGATCGGGGGCCGGCGAGAACGCGGCCGCCGAGGAGGAGCCGGGCTACGGCATCGGGGCCGTCTCCCGGCGGCTCGGCGTGCCCGCGTCCACGCTGCGCACGTGGAACCTCAGGTACGGCATCGGCCCGAGCAGGCGCAGCCCCGGCGGGCACCGCCGTTACGACGACGCGGACCTGCGCCGCCTGGAGGAGATGAACCGGCTGATCCGGGCCGGGATGCCGCCGGCCGACGCCGCCAGGCAGGCGCTGCGGCCGCGGTCCGCGCCCGGTGAGCGAGCGGCCTCCCCGGCCGGGGAGGGGGCCGCCGCGCCGCCGGAGTCGCCCGGGCGGCCGGAGCCCGCCGTGCCGTTCGAGTCTCCCCGTCCGTTCGAGTTCCCCCGGTCGCCGGAGTACCCAAGGCCGTCGGAGTACCCAAGGCCGTCGGAGTACCCAAGGCCGTCGGAGCACCCCAGGCCGCCGGAATCCGCGGTGCCGCCCGCCTCCGCCGTACGGCCGGCCACGGAACCCGGACTGCTGTCGGCGGCCATGCTGGCCCGCGCGGCGACGGCGCTTGACGCCGCGACCGTGAGCGCGGGACTGGACGCGGCGCTGGCCGCGCACGGCGTCGTGTGGACGTGGGAGCGGCTCGTGCTGCCGGTGTTCGCGGCCGTCACGCGCAGGCAGCAGGACACCGGCACCGGGATCGATGTCGAGCACCTGTTCTCCGACCGGCTCCAGGCCGCGCTGGCGCGGTTCTCCGCGCGTGCGCCCTCGCCCGTGCATCCCCGTCCCGTCCTGCTGGCCGGTGCGGAGGAGGAGCAGCACGCGCTGCCGATCCACGCGCTGGCCGCCGCGCTCGGCACGCTCGGGGTGGAGGCCCGCGTGCTCGGGGCCCGGACGCCGTACGCCGCGCTGTCGGATGCCATGCGCCGCCTCGGTCCCGCTGCCGTGTTCGTGTGGTCGCAGATCAGGGAGACGGGCGACCCCGCCCCGCTGGCCGCTCTGCCGAGGCTCCGCCCCGCCTGCCGCATCGTGGTCGGCGGTCTCGGATGGTGGGACGACCTTCCTACGCACGTCGTCCGGGTGAACACGTTTCGTGACGCCATCTCGGCGGTAATGACCACTCTGCGGTGAATTCGCCGTCTTTGATGCATTTTTGATCCGGCGTTCGGCCCCCATGGTTGTCCGCCTCGAACACGGGCAGCTATGAATAGGTTTTGAATAAGTTTCTGTCCAAGGGGGGCCGATGGAGGAGACCCTGGAGTTCCGCCTCGCCGCGGGGGACACGGGAGCGCTGGGGGAGTGCTACCGGGTGCACTCCCCGGCCGTACGCTCCTACCTGCGCAAATTCGTGCCGCCCCAGGACGTGGAGGACGTCCTGCAGGTCGTCTTCACCGAGGTGTGGCGCTTCCGGCACCGCTTCGACCCGGGCCGCAGCCTGACGGCCTGGCTGTTCGGCATCGCCCGCAACCGGGCGGTGGACCACCTGAGGGCGCGTACCCCGGCGACGGTCCCGCTGGAGGCGGTTCCCGACCCGGCGGGACGCGACGGCCGGCTGGACGGCGAGGAGTTCGCCGACCGCGACCGGATCAGGCGCGCGCTGGCCGCGCTGCCGCAGGTGCAGCGCCAGGCGATCGAGCTGGCCTACTACGGGGACCTGACCCAGCGGGAGATCGCCGAGCACCTGCGGGTCCCGCTCGGCACGATCAAGGCGCGTACGGCACGCGGCCTGCACCGCCTGTCCACGCTGCTGCGGCCGGCGGCCTGATCATGGAGCCCGCGGAAGGCATCAGGCCCAGGGTCGCCGTGTCGAGCTGCCTGCTCGGCGCTCCCGTACGGTTCAACGGCGGCCACAGCCGTGACCGGTTCCTGACCGCGGAGCTCGCGGAGCACGTGGACTGGGTGCCGGTCTGCCCCGAGATCGAGATCGGCCTCGGCGCCCCGCGCGAGACGCTCCGCCTGCAGCGCTCCCCGGACGGGCCCCGGCTCGTCACGCGCCGGACGCACGAGGATCTGACCGCCCCGATGACCGCGCTCGCCGCCGAGCGTGCCGCCGGTCTGGCGGACGTCGACGGATACGTGTTCAAGTCGCGGAGCCCGAGCTGCGGGCTGCACGGAATTCCCGTGTACGCCGAGTCCGGCGCCGCGGCCGACCGGCGGGGCAGGGGAATCTTCGCCGCCGCCGTCATCGCCGCCCGCCCCGAACTGGCCGTCGAGGACGAGGGCCGGCTGCACGACGCCGTGCTGCGGGAGGCGTTCGTCGAGCGGATCTTCGCCTCGGCCCGCCTGCGGGCCCTGCTGGCCGGCGACTGGCGCCCCCGCGACCTGGTCGCCTTCCACGCCCGGCACAAGATGCAGATCCTCGCCCACGCGCCCGCGGCGTACCGGGAGATCGGGCGGCTCGTGGCCGCGGCGGGCGAGCGCCCACGGGAGGCGCTGGCCCGGGAGTACGGCCGGGCGTTCCTGGCGGCCCTCGCCACCAGGGCCACGGTCGGGCGTCACGTCAACGTCCTGCAGCACTGCCTCGGCATGATCGCCCCGGAGCTCGATCCGGTCCGCCGGGCCGACCTGGCCGAGGTGATCGCGTCGTACCGGGCCCGCGAGGTCGCCCTCGCGGTGCCGCTCGCCCTGCTCCGGCACCACGCGAGGGGCGCGGCGGCCCAGTACGTCCAGGCCCAGTACGTCCACGTCGTCCAGGCGCGGTACGTCCGCGACCAGACCTACCTGTCCCCGTATCCCGACGCGCTGCGCCTGCGCAACCACATCCCCGCATGAGCGCGGGCCGGCGGGAAGGAAGAAGACCCATGAGACGCACATCGAAGAAGACGCTGCTGCGCACGGCCCTCGCCGTGACGGCCGCCGCCCCGGTCGGCGGCCTGTCCACCGACCGGCACAACCCGATAGCACGGCACAACCCGGAGGCCTGAGGTCAGCCGATCGCGCGGCGGAAGCGCTCGCCGAGCCCGGCCAGCCGTTCGACCGGCTCGTTGGCGAACACGAGCCGCAGGTAGTGCGCCCCCGAAGGGCCCCAGCCGTCCATGGGCGTGGCGGCGACCTTCCCCCGGTCGAACAGCAGCCGGGACAGCTCGGCGGGCGTCAGCCCGAGCGGGCGGGTGTCGACCAGGGCGGACCAGCCGCCGTGCGGCGGGACGACCGGATAGCCGGCCAGTTCGCGGAGGACGGCGTCGCGGCGGCGGGCCCACACCGCGGTGGCCGCCGCCACGTCCGCCTCGGCGTCCGGCGCGTCCAGGGCGGCCGCCACCGCCTCCTGGGCGATCCCCACCTGGCAGACGACGTTGGTGAGGCCGACCAGGCGGATGTCGGCGAGGACGGCGGCCGGCCCCACCACCCAGCCGACCCGCCAGCCGATGAGCCGCAGCTCCTTCGACGCCGAGCCGACGGTGATCGTGCGGCCGGCCAGTTCGTCGCGGGCGGCGGGATGGCTCGGAGCCCGGCCGTCGAAGCGGATGCGCTCCATCGCGGCGTCGTAGATCAACCAGGCGTCGTGCCGCTCGCACGCGGCGGCGAGCGCCGCCCAGTGGCGGTCGTCGAGCACGAGCCCGGTCGGCATGAGCGGGCTCATCATCAGCACCGCGGCGGTCCGCCCGGTGACCGCCGCGGCCAGCTCCTCCGGGTCGAGCGTCCACCCCTCGGCCGTGGCCCCGGCGGGCACGAAACGGGGGACGCCGCCCGCCAGCCGCACCCGGTTGACCAGCCCCGCGTAGACGGGGTCGCACAGCACGACCTCCTGACCCGGCTCGACGGTGGCGAGCAGCGTGTTCAGCACGCCGTTGAGCCCGCCCGCGACGCTGACGCACTCGGTGTCCGGGTCGTACGCGCGCCCGGCCAGGCGGCCCACGTGCGCGGCGGCGGCCGTACGCAGGGAGCGGCGGCCCTGGAACGGCAGATAGCTGTTGGCCGCGTCGTCGTCGAGTGCGGCCCGGGTCGCCTCGATCGCGACGGCGGGCGGCCGGAGATCGGTGTCCAGGTTCTCCAGCCGCAGCAACTCCGGATCGTCCGCCGCGTCGGCGGCGTCGCCGACGGCGTCGACCCCGATGCCGGGGATGTCGCGGAGCCGGGACACGGTCATGGCAACTCCGTTCGCTCAACTGGTATCTCCGTACCACTATGCTGATACGCGTGAACATGGCGCAAGTGGTCGGCGACAACGTCCACCGGCTGCGGAACGCGGCCGGCATCTCCCTGGCGGACCTCGCGGCGGCGGGCGGGATCAGCAAGACGACCCTGCACGGCATCGAGCAGGGTGCGGGCAACCCCACCCTCGGCACGCTGTGGGCCCTCGCCACCGCGCTCAAGGTCTCACTGGGGGAGTTGATCGAACCGCCGGCTCCCGTCGTGGAGGTCGTGCGCGCGGACGACGAGCGGCCCGCCGTGACCGGAGACGCCGTGGGCGCCCGCCTGCTGCACCGCATCCGGCTGCGCGGCACCGTGGAGGTCTACGCGATCGAGGTGGCCGCGAACGGGCAGGAGTCGCAGGCCCACCTGCCCGGGGTCGAGGAGTGCCTGGTCCTCACGGGCGGCCGGATCACGGCCGGGCCCGCCGACGCGCCGGTGGACCTGTCGGAGGGCGACTCGCTGCGGTTCGAGGCCTCCCGGCCCCACGTCTACCGGGGCCACGACGAGCGCAACCAGGCCGTGCTGCTCATGCTCCACCCCGATCCGCCCGGCACCTGAGCCCGCCACCCCGCCCCAGGGCCGGCGCGGGGCCACGTCCGCCAGGAGTGCCCGGGGGATCGGCGGCGACGGCCCGGTGCAGGGACGCCTATAGCCTTGGGATGGCCGCGTTCCCCAGGCGGCGTGTTGTGAGGTGGCATGGTCTCGTCCCTGTTCGACCGGCTGGTCGCCGGCGACCACGTGTGCAACGTCTACGACGACGAGGAGCAGCGGCTCGCCGCCGTCGCCCGTTTCGTCCGCGCCGGCGTCGGCGGCGGCAACAGGGTCGTCCACTTCTCGGTCGGCTCCCCGGAGCAGGTCGTGGACGAGCTCGTGGCCCAGGGGGTCGATGCCCCGGCGCTGTGCGAAACCGGCGCATTGCACGTGTACGCCGCGGGGAACACGTGCCTGGCGTCGGGCTCCTTCGACCCGGAGGCGGCGGTCGACGGCTGGCGTCGGGCGCTCGCGGAGGCCCTCGACGCGGGCTACGCCGGCCTGTGGGTGCTGGGCGACATGGCCTGGGCGGCCTCGGAGATCTCCGGCGCCGAGCGCCTCCACCGGTACGAGGCCGAGGTCAACCGGGTTTTCTCCGGCGGCCGGGCCCTCGCCATGTGCCTGTACGACCGGCGGACGATGCCGCCGGAGGCGCTCGACCGGATCTCCGCCGCCCACCCCTCCCGGCTCGGACCCGGGCCGGACGAGAGCTGGGTCCCGCTGTTGCGCATGCGTCGGACGGCCGTTCCACCCGGCCTCGCGCTCGCCGGCGAGGTCGACGCATCCAACCGGGAGGCGCTGGCCGCGACGCTCGCCGGACTGCGGGAGGACCTGCCGGACGCGCCCGGGCCGCTGACCGTCGACCTGTCGGGGCTGCGCTTCGCCGACGCGGGGGTCGCACGGCTGCTGATCGAGGGCCACCGTGCCCTTCCCGGAGGGATCAGAGTGGTCGGGTGCCCACCTCAGGTCGCCCGGCTGTTACGGGTGATGGGCGGCGAGGAGATCCTTGGAGCCGTCGACTGGGCGGAGGCGACGGCATGACCGGGTTCGACCACATCGGGCTGCTGTACCGGGACGAGGACGAGTACGCCGCGGGATGCGCCGCCTTCCTCCGGCAGGCTCTGGCCGCCGAGGAGCCCGCGATGGTCGCCGTGCCGGGCGGCAACGGCGAGCTGATCCGGGCCCGCCTCGGGAGCGACGCCCATCGGGTCGTCTTCCGGGACATGAGCGTCGCGGGCCGGAACCCGGGGCGGATCATCCCGTCGGTCCTGCTCGCCTTCCTGCGCGAGCACGCGGGCCGGCGCGTCTGGATCATCGGCGAGCCCATCTGGGACGGGCGCAGCGAGATCGAGTATCCCGCCTGCGCCCAGCACGAGGCCCTCATCAACGCGGTCTTCGCCGGTGAGGAGGCCGCGATCCTGTGCCCGTACGACGTGGCGCGGCTGAACCCGGAGGCGGTCGCCGACGCGCACCGGACCCATCCCGTCATGCAGGACGCGACCGGCGTCTGGGACAGCCCGGCCTACACCGACCCGATCGAGACCGCCGCCGCGTTCGACGTCCCGCTGCCCGCCCCTCCGCCGGCCGCGGCTGCCTACCGCTTCGAGGGCCTGCGGGCTCTGCCGGCGCTGCGCGCGTTCCTGACCCGCGAGGCCCTCGCGGCCGGGCTCGGGGGGCGGCGCCTGAGCGAGATGCTCATCGCCGTGAACGAGCTGGCCACCAACACCGGGGAGTACACCGACGGGACCGGCACGGTGACGGTCTGGACCGAGCACGGGACGCTGGTGTGCCAGATAGACGACGGCGGCCGGATCGCCGACCCGCTCGCCGGGCGGGTGCCGCCTCCCGACCACGCCACCCACGGACGCGGCCTGCTCATCGCCCACGAGTTCGCGGACCTGGTCCGCATCCACCGGCACTCGCGGGGGACGAGCATCCGCCTCCACTTCGCCCTGTCGCCCGAGCGGGAACCGGCCGTCAGGCGACGGACGGCGCGCTGAAGAGGCTTGCCCGGTGAAGGATCCGTACGGGAATCAGCGGTAGCCCTCGGCGGCGGCCGTTCACTGGGCGGCGGCGTCGAGCACGCGGGAACGCTCGGCCTCCGCGGCCCTCTGGCACTCGAAGGCCGAGAGGATCGTGTCGAGGATCTCGCCGAACTGCCGCACCTGGCCGGGGGTGAGGGGGTCGAACAGCACCCGGCGGACCTCCTCGACGTGGCCCGGCGCCGCCTCCACGAGGGCGGCGAAGCCCTCGTCGGTGAGCTCTGCGACGGTCGTGCGCCGGTCCTCCGGCCGCTTGAGCCGCCGCACCCAGCCCTTCTCCTCCAGCCGGGAGACGGCGTGGGACAGGCGGCTGACCGAATACTGGAGCATGGCGGACAGCTCCGTCATCGTCATGGTCCGCCCGGGAGACTCGGAGAGGACCACAAGGATCATGTAGTAGGCGTGCGGCATGCCCGAGTCGCGCTGCAACTGCCGTTCGAGGGCCTCCTGGAGGAGCTGGCTCGTCCGCAGGTAGGCGCGCCAGGTGCGCTGCTCCTCCGGGTCGAGCCATCGGGTGCCGGACATGGCGCCAAGACTACCGGTCGGTGGGCACGCTGATTTGTGGGCGAAAGACCCTGGTTCGGCCGCTGCTGCTGGGAAAGTGTCAGGGGCATGGACGCATACGGGAACATCGACGCCTACTGGCGGGCCGCGAACTACCTGTCCGTCGGCCAGATCTACCTGATGGACAACCCGCTGCTGACCGAGCCGCTCAGCCCCGAGCACGTCAAGCCGCGGCTGCTCGGCCACTGGGGCACGACGCCCGGGCTCAACTTCTGCTTCGCCCACCTCAACCGGATCATCCGGGAGCGCGGCCAGGGCATGATCTACATCGCCGGCCCCGGTCACGGCGGCCCGGCGGCGGTCGCCCACGCGTGGCTCGAAGGCACCTACACCGAGCGCTACCCCCACGTCACCCAGGACGCCGAGGGCATGCGCAGGCTCTTCCGCCAGTTCTCCTTCCCCGGCGGCATCCCCAGCCACGTCGCCCCCGAGACCCCGGGCTCCATCCACGAGGGCGGCGAGCTCGGCTACGCCCTGTCCCACGCGTACGGCGCGGCCTTCGACAACCCCGGCCTGGTGGTGGCCTGCGTCGTCGGCGACGGCGAGGCCGAGACCGGCCCGCTCGCCACCGGCTGGCATTCCAACAAGTTCCTCAACCGGGACACCGACGGGGTGGTCCTGCCGATCCTGCACCTGAACGGCTACAAGATCGCCAACCCCACCGTGCTGGCCAGGATCCCGGAGGACGAGCTGATCAAGCTCTTCGAGGGGTACGGCTATCGCCCGCACATCGTCTCCGGCCAGGAGCCGATGGAGATGCACGAGCTCATGGCCGCGACCCTCGACACCGTCTTCGACCAGATGGCCGACGGCGGCCCACTGCCGATGATCATCCTGCGTACGCCGAAGGGCTGGACCGGGCCGCGCGAGGTCGACGGGCTCCCGGTCGAGGGCACCTGGCGCGCCCACCAGGTTCCGCTGACCGACGTACGGAACCGGCCCGACCGGCTGGAGGCCCTGGAGGAGTGGATGCGCTCCTACCGGCCGGAAGAGCTTTTCGACGCCGACGGACGGCCGGTCGAGACGATCACGCGGACGGTCCCGGACGGGCCGCTGCGGATGAGCGCCAGCCCGCACGCCAACGGCGGGGAGTTGCTGCGCCCGCTCGTGCTGCCCGACTTCCGCGACTACGCGGTCGAGGTCAAGGCCCCGGCGGCGGCCTCCAGCGAGCCGACCCGGGTCCTCGGGGCGTTCCTGCGCGACGTGATCGCGGCGAACCCGACGAACTTCCGGCTGCTCGGCCCGGACGAGACCGCCTCCAACCGCCTGTCGGCCGTCTTCGAAACGACGGACAAGGAGTGGGAGGCCGCCCTGCTGCCGACCGACGAGAACCTCGGTCCCCGGGGCAGGGTCATGGAGGTGCTCAGCGAGCACCAGTGCCAGGGCTGGCTGGAGGGCTACCTGCTGACCGGCCGCCACGGGCTGTTCAACTGCTACGAGGCGTTCATCCACATCGTGGACGCGATGTTCAACCAGCACGCCAAGTGGCTGGAGTCCTCCCGCAAGATCCCCTGGCGGCGGCCGGTCGCCTCGCTGAACTACCTGCTGTCGTCCCACGTCTGGCGCCAGGACCACAACGGCTTCAGCCACCAGGACCCCGGCTTCCTCGACGTGGTGGTGAACAAGAAGGCCGAGGTCGTCCGCGTCTACCTGCCGCCGGACGCCAACACTCTGCTGTCGGTCGCCGACCACTGCCTGCGCTCGCGCGACTACGTGAACGTGGTCGTGGCGGGCAAGCAGCCCGTGCTCGACCTGATGAGCATGGACGAGGCGATCGTCCACTGCACCCGCGGGCTGGGCATCCTCGACTGGGCCTCCACCGACCAGGGCACCGACCCTGACGTCGTGCTCGCCTGCGCCGGTGACGTGCCCACGCTGGAGACCCTGGCCGCCGCCGCGCTGCTCCGCGAGCACCTGCCCGAGCTGCGGATCCGGGTGATCAACGTGGTCGACCTCATGCGGCTGCAGCCGGCCTCCGAGCACCCGCACGGCCTGCGCGACGCCGAGTTCGACGCGCTGTTCACCACAGACCGGCCGATCATCTTCAACTTCCACGGCTATCCGTGGCTGATCCACCGCCTCACCTACCGGCGTACCGGGCACGACAACCTGCACGTGCGCGGCTACAAGGAGGAGGGCACCACCACCACGCCGTTCGACATGGCGATGCTCAACGACATCGACCGCTTCCACCTGGTGATGGACGTGATCGACCGGGTGCCCGGGCTGGGCAGCAGGGCGGCCCACCTGCGTCAGCGCATGGCCGACGCCCGGCTGCGCGCCCGCGCCCACACCCGCGAGTTCGGCGAGGACCCGGCCGAGATCCGCGACTGGACGTGGCCTTACTGATTCCGGACGGCGAGTCCGGCGGCGGGCGCGGCGCATCACCGCCATTCGCGGGCGGCGGCACCGGTAGCATCGGATGCGACCGGAGCCGTCGCTACGTGTGCGCGCGGCCACCGAGGTCCACGCATCGACCCTGTCCTAAGGAGCAACCGTGTCCGCCGCCCTTGAGATACGCATCACCCTCGCCGGAGCCGAGCGCGTGGTGGCGGCGGGTACGACGGCCGGGGAGGCGCTCGGCGCCGACGGCAGGTCGGTGATCGCCGCCCGGATCAACGGCGAGCTGCGCGACCTGGCCACCGAGGTCGCCGAGGGCGACGTGGTCGAGCCCGTCGCGATCGACAGCCCCGACGGCCGGGCCATCCTGCGCCACTCCACCGCGCACGTCATGGCCCAGGCCGTCCAGGAGATCTTCCCCGAGGCCAGGCTCGGCATCGGCCCGCCGGTCGAGAACGGCTTCTACTACGACTTCGACGTCCGCGAGCCGTTCACCCCCGACGACCTCAAGCGCATCGAGAAGCGGATGCGCGAGATCGTCAAGCAGGGGCAGACCTTCCGCCGCCGTCCGGTCGGCGACGACGAGGCCCGCGAGGAGCTCGCCGCCGAGCCGTACAAGCTGGAGCTGATCGGGCTGAAGGGCGGCGCCGCGGAGTCCGCCGAGGGCGCGAGCGTCGAGGTCGGCGGCGGCCAGCTCACCATCTACGACAACCTCGACCCCAAGACGGGCGAGCTGTGCTGGAAGGACCTGTGCCGGGGGCCGCACCTGCCGAGCACCCGGGTCATTCCGGCCTTCAAGCTCATGCGGTCCGGCGGCGCCTACTGGCGGGGCAGCGAGAAGAACCCGCAGCTCCAGCGCATCTACGGCACCGCCTGGGAGTCGCGCGAGAAGCAGGACGAGTACCTCAAGTTCCTGGAGGAGGCCGAGAAGCGCGACCACCGCAAGCTCGGCGCCGAGCTCGACCTGTTCTCGTTCCCCGACGAGCTGGGCTCGGGCCTGCCGGTGTTCCACCCCAAGGGCGGCGTGATCCGCCGGGTGATGGAGGACTACTCCCGCCGCCGGCACGAGGAGGCGGGTTACTCCTTCGTCAACACCCCGCACATCACCAAGGACAACCTGTACAAGATCTCCGGCCACCTCGACTGGTACGCCGACGGCATGTTCCCTCCGATGGAGCTGGAGGGCGCGCGCTACTACCTCAAGCCGATGAACTGCCCGATGCACAACCTGATCTTCAGGGCGCGCGGGCGGTCCTACCGCGAGCTGCCGCTGCGGCTGTTCGAGTTCGGCACGGTCTACCGCTACGAGAAGTCGGGCGTGGTGCACGGCCTGACCCGCGTACGCGGACTCACCCAGGACGACGCGCACATCTACTGCACCCGTGAGCAGATGCGCGACGAGCTCACCTCGCTGCTGCGGTTCGTGCTCGACCTGCTGCGCGACTACGGCCTGGAGGACTTCTACCTGGAGCTGTCCACCAAGGACCCGGAGAAGTACGTCGGCACCGACGAGACGTGGGAGGAGGCCACCCAGACCCTGCGGGAGGTGGCCGAGTCCGAGAAGCTGGAACTGGTCCTCGACCCGGGTGGCGCCGCCTTCTACGGTCCCAAGATCTCGGTGCAGGCCAGGGACGCGATCGGCCGGTCCTGGCAGATGTCGACCATCCAGCTCGACTTCAACCTGCCCGAGCGCTTCGGGCTGGAGTATCAGGCTCCCGACGGCACCCGGCAGCGGCCGGTCATGATCCACCGGGCGCTGTTCGGGTCGATCGAGCGGTTCTTCGGCGTGCTGGTCGAGCACTACGCCGGCGCCTTCCCGGCGTGGCTCGCCCCGGTGCAGGTCGTCGGCATCCCGATCGCCGACGCCCACGTGCCCTACCTGCAGGACGTCGCCAAGCGGCTGCGCGAGCACGGCATCCGGGTGGAGGTCGACGAGAGCGACGACCGCATGCAGAAGAAGATCCGCAACGCCCAGAAGGCCAAGGTGCCGTACATGCTGCTCGCGGGCGACGACGACATCGCGGCGGGCGCCGTCTCCTTCCGCTACCGCAACGGCGAGCAGAAGAACGGCGTCCCGATCGACGAGGCGATCGACGAGATCGTCGACGCCGTCCGCCGCCGCATCCAGGTCTGACGGCCCACCACCCCGAACGCGGGCGGCCCCACCCGGGGCTCCCGCGTTCTGGCTTCTCCTGGCGGAGCGGGACAGCCGAGGAGCTCCCCGGGCGGACCGGGCCGGGCTCAGGCGGCCGGGGCGGCCTCGGCGGGGGAGCCCTGACCGGGGAGGCGGACGTCGTCGACGGTCACGTTGACCTCGACCACCTGCATGCCGAGCATGCGGCTCACCGACCGGGCGACGTTGACCTTGACCTCGGTGGCGACGTCCATCACCACGTGGCCGTACACGATGACGATGGTCACGTCGACCGAGACCTGCTGGTCCTGGATCCTGGCCTGCACGCCCTGGGTCGCCCGCTTGCTCCCCACACCGATGCGGTCGCGTACGGATTCGAAGGCGCGCTCGAAGTCGCCGCCGAGGTCGGCGACGCCGGGGATCTCCAGGGCGGCAAGCGCGGCGACCTTCTCCACCACCTCGTCGGCGACCTTGATCCGGCCCTTGAGGACGTTCGCGGTCGGCGTCTCGGGCCTGGGAGTCTCCACCGGCTCGGGCGGCTCCACGCCGCCCGGCTCGTCCATGCTCCCCTCGGCGTACGCGTCGGGCTGTTCTTCCACGCGCTCCTCGACGGCGGCGGCCTCGCTCATGTGAACGGCTCCTCGGGGGGTGGGGCGTCCGGCAGGTGCATTGTGCCCGATGACCGAGCAGGCCGTCCGGCGTCCGCGGATATCGGTGGGCCGCCGGTCGTGGCCACCCTGCCGGTGACTGCGCAACCCGGCCGGTGAGAGGAGATCCGCGAGGTCATATGCTGCTGCCAGTGCCCAGTACCAAAGGTGACAGTGCACGGGGGCAACGGGAGCGGAGGAGATCGCGGACGTGGATTCAGAGCCGATCGAGCAGGCGGGCGCCGGGATTCCCGACAGCTTCCAGCGTCTGTGGACCCCGCACCGGATGGCCTACATCAAGGGCGAGAACAAGCCCAGCGGATCCGGCGAGGATGACGGCTGCCCGTTCTGTGAGATTCCCAAGCTCTCCGACGAGGACGGGCTGATCGTGGCCCGGGGATCGGCCGTGTTCGCCGTCCTCAACCTCTATCCGTACAACTCCGGGCACCTGATGGTCTGTCCCTACCGGCACGTGTCCGACTACGCGGACCTCGACGGCACCGAGACGGCCGAGCTGGCCGAGTTCACCAAGCGCGCCACGCAGGCGCTGCGCAAGGCGAGCGGGGCGCAGGGCTTCAACGTCGGCATGAACCTGGGCGGCGTGGCGGGCGCGGGCATCGCCGCCCACCTCCACCAGCACGTCGTGCCCCGGTGGGGCGGCGACACCAACTTCATGCCGGTGGTCGGGCGCACCAAGGTGCTGCCGCAACTGCTGCGCGACACCCGCGACCTGCTTGCCGACGCCTGGCCCGCCGCCTCCTGACCGTTCCTCGGCCAAGCGCCGGAAACGGTGTCAGGCCGCGGCGGGGCTCGCGGGCGGGCCGGTCGACCCGGCGGCCGGGACCGGCTCGCCGTGCTGCAGGGCGCGGATGCCCGCGCTGAGGACGAGCGGCACGGCCAGAGCCAGGGCCATGGACAGCACCGCGGCCCCCGAGTCGTTGACGAGCATGCCGACCAGGCCGCTCACGAGCGCGCCGAGCAGGCCCGCCCTGAGCATGGGCGCCCGTTCGAACGCGATCGGCAGGACGCCGGCGCTCGCCGCCCCCGGCCGCAGCAGCGCGAAGACGAGGAACGCGAACGCGGCGAGCACCACCGGCATCAGGTTGGGGCTGAGCAGCGTGGAGAGCATCGCCCCGAGCTTGCGGGAGATCACCGGCAGGAACGTGCCGTCGGCCACCTGCCCCACGAAGCGGCCGAGGTGCGTCTGGCTGGCCGGGGGACGCAGGTAGTCGAGATAGGCGATCGCCATCACCAGCACGCCGCCCGCGGCGCAGAAGGCCCCCAGTTTGACGATGGACACCCGCCTGCCCGCCACGATCAGCGCGGTGACCGCGATGCCCGGGACGAAGGCGATGACGCCGCCGAAGTCGCTGCCGACGCCCGGCCAGCCGTCGAGCAGCATGGCGAAGGCCCCGAGCGCGGCGACCAGGGCCACCGCGACGGCCTTGCGGCCCGCTCTGACCAGCCGGTCGGCGGCGGCCGTGGTGACGAGCAGCACGGCGGTGGCGAGCAACGCGAAGGGGATGTTCCCCAGGCCGTAGTAGCGGGCACCGACCACGCCCGTGTAGCCCATCAGGCTGTTGAGCTGCAGGGGCGTGCCGGTCAGCAGGTCGCCGAGCAGCACGGCCGCGGTCACCGCCGCGATCACGGTCAGCGGCCCGAGCACGCCGCGCCGCCACGGGCCGGCGAGGGCCGCCACGGTCAGCGCCGCGGTGATCGCCGCGATCGCGGCGAAGAGCGTGACCGCGGGCTGCGCCGTACGGGCCCACGGGGTGAGATTGACCAGGTAGGTCGAGACGGGGATCGAGGCGAGTGCCACGGCGGCGGCCCGTACGGCGGGCAGCCCGTCGCGGCGGCGCAGCAGCAGGAACGCGGTGATGTAGAAGAGCACCTGGAGCACGGCGAGCGTGGTAAAGAAGACGCCCGTCGTGTCGCGGATCGTCTGCCCGGCGACGTCGGCGGTGCGCAGGGCCGCCACGCGCTCGTCCAGGTTTCCGCCCGTCGCGTGGGTCTCGACCGGCACGCCGACGACGGCCGGGGGAGCGGCCACCCCGGTCCTGGCCAGGATCGTGGCGGTGAGATCCGGAACGATGATCATGTCGTCGCGGTGGGTGGACCGGGCGCCGAGTGTCCCCGCCGTGCCGCCGCCGGGTGCGTGCAGCATGGCGGCCCTGAGGTGGGGGACCGAGCCGTGGTCGGAGAGCCCGGCGACCAGCACCGTCGCCGATCCGAGCCGCGGCAGGAACGAGCCCAGCTTCGCGTCGGCCGCCCGCGCCGCGGCCCGCCGCGCGTCACCGGACAGGCGCTCGGGCACGTCGCTCAGCCGGTCGCCGGAGATGTAGGGCGCGATGAGGTCGGGGATCTCCACCGCGACCACGTCACCGCGCGACCACTGCGTGACCTCGGCGGGGGAGGGGGCGTAGACGTCCACCCGGCCCTCGCGGTCGGCCAGCGCGAGCGCCGCTCCCGGACCGACGGCCATCGTCGTCCGCCCGGCCGCGTGCAGGGCCTGCCCGAGCGTGCCCGCGTCGCGCTGCTCCCGCACCTCCCACAGCCAGGAGAACTCGGGGACCACCGCCCCCTCGCCCGCGGCCTCGGGCGTGGGGGCCATGCCGCACGCTCCCCCCACCGCCGACCGCACCCCGGCCGAGACCGTGAGCCAGGCGTCGTACGGGCAGGTGTCCTTGCGTACGGCCCGCACCGACAGGGAGCCGAGGGCGGACTCGCCGGCGAGCCGCCAGAGGTTCGGGGTGTCGGCCGGGGTGACGTCGCTCCACATCAGGCCGGGGATTCCGACGAGCACGATCCGTTCACCGGCCGCCGTCTCCGGCCCGGCAGAAAAGGCCCCGAAGGCGGCGGACGCCGCCGCCGCGGGAGCGGAGGCCGCGACCGACACGCCGAACACGATGGCGACGACCGCGCGCTTCACCCACGTGCCACTCACCGGCGACCCCCAGCCCCCGTACGTGATCTTGAAAAAACTCGCGACCACGCTACCGGAGTGGTCGATGTCCGCGCAGCAATCCGCGATGACCCGCCCTGCCGAGGGATGGCGCCCCTGGGCCGGGGTCAGGCCGCCCGGGTCGCGGGGCTCTCGTTGCCGACGCGGTCGACGGCGGTGACGTAGTAGGTGCCGGGGGCGCCGGCGGCGTACGACGGAGCCTGCGAGGCCGGCACGACGGCCACCAGGTTGCGCGCGTCCGCCGTGGCGCAGGAGGCGTCCTTGCCCGTCACCCGGTAGATCCCGTACGCCTGGGCGCCCGGCTGGGCCTGCCACGTCAGCGTCCCGCCGGCGGCCTTGACCCCGCGCGGGGCGGTGGGGGCGGACCCCTCCCTGAGCACCGGCGGCAGCGCCGGGCGGGCGTAGTGGCTCTTCACGATCCGGTCGAGCACGCCCATCGGGTTCTTCACCAGTTGCGCGGCGCTGAAGTAGACGTCGCCCGAGATCTCCGGATACTTGCGGTTCAGCGTGAGGTGGGCCGGCAGCTCGCCCGCCTTCGTCCAGGCCGGGGTGTCGGCGGCCCCCACCCGGTAGAGCGCCTGCCCGATGTAGAGGTCGACGTCGGTGCCCTTCACCGCGTCGGCCCACCACTTGGCGAGCACGGAGTAGTCGGCCGCGGCGAAGCCCCTGGGCCAGTAGAGCTGGGGCATCACGTAGTCGACCGAGCCCGCCTTGATCCACGCCCTGGCGTCCGCGTAGATCGAGTCGTAGGCCGACATGCCCTTGGTGGCCGAGCCCGCCGGGTCCTCGGTCCTGTTGCGCCAGATGCCGAACGGGCTGATCCCGAAGGCGGTGTACGGCTTGGCCGTGTGCACCGCCTGCGAGACCTGGGCGACCAGCTGATTGACGTTGCGCCGCCGCCAGTCGGCCAGGGTCAGGCCCTTGCCGTACTTCTTGTACGCGGCCTGGTCGGCGAACCGCGTGCCCTGGCCGGGGTAGGGGTAGAAGTAGTCGTCGAAGTGGACGCCGTCGACGTCGTAGCGCTTGACGACGTCCGTCACCACCTTGGTCACCCAGTCGCGCACCTGCGGCAGGCCGGGGTTGTAGTAGAGCTTGCCCTCGTGTTTGACGGTCCAGTCGGGATGCAGGCGCGCCGGGTGCCCGGCGGGCAGCCTGGAGGAGGCCGAGTCGGCCGCCCTGTAGGGGTTGAACCACGCGTGGAACTGCAGGCCGCGCTTGTGGGCCTCGTCCACCAGGAA
The DNA here is from genome assembly GCF_016863095.1 of Microbispora siamensis. Classification (GTDB taxonomy): domain Bacteria; phylum Actinomycetota; class Actinomycetes; order Streptosporangiales; family Streptosporangiaceae; genus Microbispora; species Microbispora siamensis. The sequence continues at coordinate 72,189 of NZ_BOOF01000020.1, forward strand.
CGGCAGCGGGTCCCAGCCCGGGTCCTTGCCCGCGGTGCCGGTGAGCCACTGGGACCACGGCTCCAGAGACGAGCGGTAGATCGCGTCCGAGGCGGGCCGCACCTGGAAGAACACCGCATTCAGGTGACGCTTGACCGCGTTGTCGAGGATATTCACATATTCGGCCTTCTGCCGGTCGGGTGACAGCCCCGGCTTCGACGGCCAGTCGAGATTGTGCACGGTGGCGATCCAGACGCCGCGAAGCTGGCGCTTGGGGTATTTCGCGCTGGTGGCGCAGGTGTCCGCCGCCGTGAGCGTCTCCGCCTCGACCTGCTGCCGCGTCGCCTTCGCCGCCGCCGTACGGCCGGCCTTCTCCGCGCCGACCTTTTCGGCCTGGGCGCCGGGACCGAGCGTGTACGCGGCTCCGACTGCGACGGCGGCGATCACGGTGGTCGCGATCAACGGGCGGATGACCTGTCCCCGCTCGGTCACGTGGCTACCCCTCCGATTTGCCAGTAAGTCCGGCCATAAGTCTTACATCGGCAAAAGAGCGGTTTAGCCAGAAAAACGAAATGAACTTGTGATGCGGATGTGACGCGGGGCACTTCCTGGGGCTGCCCTTACCTCGGGCGAGTGAAACCCGGCCCCGGGCGACGGCACGGATGAGCTGCGAAAACCCCGGCGGCCGGGAGGCGGGCCGCCGGGGTCTCCGATTCGGGCTACTGCTCGCCCGCCGCGGCCACCTTGTCGGCCAGGTGCGCGGGGAGGGGCTCGTACCGCAGGAAGGAACGGCTGAACGTGCCCGCCCCGTGGGACAGCGAGCGCAGGTCGATCGCGTACCGCGTGATCTCGAGCTGCGGCACCTCGGCGCGCACCAGCGTACGGCCGGTGCCGACCGGCTCGGTGCCGAGCACCCTGCCACGGCGGGAGGACAGGTCGGACATCACGGCTCCGACGTACTCGTCCGACACGAGCACCGACACCTCGTCCACCGGTTCGAGCAGGTGCGTCGCCACCTTGGACGCGGCGTCCTTCAGCGCGAGCTGGCCGGCGATCTGGAAGGCCATGTCGGAGGAGTCGACCGAGTGGGCCTTGCCGTCGTAGAGCGTGACGCGCACGTCGACCATCGGATAGCCGGCGACGACCCCGCGTTCCATCTGCGCCCGCACGCCCTTCTCCACGGACGGGATGAACTGCCTCGGCACCACGCCGCCCACGATCTTGTCGACGAACTCGAACCCGCCGCCCGACGGCAGCGGCTCGACCTCGATGTGGCAGATCGCGTACTGCCCGTGGCCGCCGGTCTGCTTGACGTTGCGCCCCATGCCCTGCGCCTTGCCGGCGAAGGTCTCCCGCAGCGGCACGCGCAGGTCGATCTTCTCGACCTCGACCCCGTGCCGCTTGGCCAGGCGGTCGAGCAGGACGTCGGAGTGCGCCTCGCCCATGCACCACAGCACGAGCTGGCGGGTCTCGGCGTTGTTCTCCAGCCGCAGGGTCGGGTCCTCCGCGACCAGGCGGGCCAGGGCCTGGCTGAGCTTGTCCTCGTCGGCCTTCGACTTCGCCCTGATCGCGACCGGCAGCAGCGGTTCCGGCATGGTCCACGCCTCGACCAGCAGCGGGTCGTCCTTGTCCGACAGCGTGTCGCCCGTCTCGGTCCGCGACAGCTTCGCGACCGCGCAGATGTCCCCGGCGACGCACTTGCCCACGGTCCGCTGCGACTTGCCGAGCGGCGACGACAGCGCGCCCACCCGCTCGTCGACGTCGTGGTCCTCGTGCCCCCGTTCCGCCAGGCCGTGGCCGGAGACGTGCACCGTCATGTCCGGCCGCAGCGTGCCCGAGAAGACCCGGACCAGGCTGATCCGCCCGACGTACGGGTCGCTCGTGGTCTTCACGACCTCGGCCACGAGCGGGCCGTCCGGGTCGGCGGTGATCTCCCTGCACGGCTTGCCGTCGATCGAGGTGATCTTCGGCAGCGGGTGCTCCAGGGGCGAGGGGAAGCCCTGGGTGACGATCTCCAGCAGCTCCAGCATGCCGACGCCGGGCGCCGTGGCGAGGACCGGGTAGAAGCCGGCCCGCGCGACCGCCTTCTCCAGGTCGTCGATGAGCACTTTGGTGTCGATCGTCTCGCCGGAGAGGTAGCGGTCCATCAGGGACTCGTCCTCGCTCTCCTGGATGATCCCCTCGATGAGGTCGCCGCGGTACTGCTCGATGAGCGTCAGCTGGTCGGCGTCCGGCTCACGCTCGGTCCTGCGCCCGCCGCCGTAGTCGAACAGCCGCTGCGACAGCAGGCCGAGCAGCCCGGTGCCGTCCACCGGCAGGTAGAGCGGCGCCACCCCGTCGCCGAACGCGTCCTGGCAGGTGGCGAGGACCTCGTCGAAGTTGGCGCGCTGATGGTCGATCTTGGTGATGACCACGGCGCGGGGCATCCCGACGAGCGCGCACTCCTCCCAGAGCATGCGGGTGAGCCCGTCCACCCCCTCGGCCGCCGAGACGACGAACAGCGCCGCGTCGGCCGCGCGCAGCCCGGCCCGCAGGTCGCCGACGAAGTCCGCGTATCCCGGGGTGTCCAGAAAATTGATCTTGATGCCGTTGTGGACGACGGGTGCGACCGACAGGTTGACGGAACGCTGCTGGCGCACCTCCACCTCGTCGAAGTCGCTGACCGTGGTGCCGTCCTCGACCCGGCCGGGACGCTGGATGGTGCCCGTCTCCGCGAGCAGCGCCTCGACCAGCGTGGTCTTCCCGGCCCCGGAATGGCCGACCAGCACGACATTGCGCACCATGTCCGGCCGATCGGCCGCGGGTGCCCTGCCCGCGGCCCCTGTTGTCGCGCCGGTTGATCTTTCGGCCACGTCGCCTCCCGAATCTCTGAGCGGTCGGGATGGGCACGTGGCACGCACCCCGCGCCGGCCGCTCGTGCCGTCGCTGTTCCCGCGCCCGGGGGCCCGCCCTCTCACGACCGTGCGGCGGCTGACACGGCGGGTTCACCTCTGTGACATCTCCGCGCGGTCCTGCGGGCGCGTGCTCTTCACCCTTTACCCATGTGGCGCATATCACAAGACTTTTCGGCGGAATGTGCTTGCGAGATGCGGCGGCGCTGGATGGCCTACGATCGAACGGCGATGTTGAACATCCTGCGCCCCGCCGTCACCCGAGTCATGACCCCGCTGGGACGAGCCCTCGCCCGCCGGGGGATCTCGCCCGACGTGATCACCACGATCGGCACGCTCGGAGTGGTGGCCTCGGCCCTCGCCTTCTACCCGCTCGGGCATCTGTTCGCGGGAACGCTCGTCATCACGTTCTTCGTGCTCGCCGACCTCCTGGACGGCGTGCTGGCCCGGATGACGGGCAAGGGAAGCACGTGGGGCGCGTTCCTGGACTCCACGCTCGACCGTCTCGGCGACGCCTCGATCTTCTCGGGGCTGATCCTCTACTTCGTTCTCAAGGACGAGCCCGAGATCGTCCTCGCGACAGTCGCGCTCTTCTGTCTTGTCGCGGGAGCATTGGTCTCCTACGCCAAGGCCAGGGCCGAGGGCCTCGGCATGACCGCGAACGTCGGCATCGCCGAACGGGGGGAGCGTCTCGTGGTCGTGCTCGTCGCGGCCGGCCTGTCCGGCCTCGGCGTGCCGTACGTCCTGGCGGCCGGGCTCTGGCTGCTCGCCGCCGCCAGCGCCGTCACGGTGGTCCAGCGGATGGTGCACGTCTACAGACAGGCGGTGGTCAGATGAAGGGCACGGCCGGCCCACCCCCCGGGCGGCCACCGAGACCCGGCGCGGCGCCGCTCGCCGACCGGCTGGTCGCGGCGGCGTACACCGTCGGCTGGGCCGTGGTCCGCTACGTGCCGGAACGGCTGGCCGCCTGGTTCTTCCGGGTCCTCGCCGACTGGCTGTGGCGCAGGCGGGGCAAGTCCGTGCGCCGCCTGGAGTCCAACCTGGCCCGCGTCGTCGGCGGCCACCCCGGCGACCAGGCCGTACGCGACCTGAGCCGGGCCGGCATGCGCTCCTACTTCCGGTACTGGATGGAGTCGTTCCGCTTCACGGCCTACACCCGCGAGCGCATCCTCGACGGCACCCGGGCCACCGGGGGCGAGCACATCTTCGACAACCTCGCCCGGGGCAGGGGAGTGGTGGTCGCGCTGCCCCACATGGGCAACTACGACCTCGCCGGGGCCTGGCTGGTCCACATGGGCCACCGCTTCACCACCGTCGCCGAGCGGCTGAAGCCGGAGTCGCTGTTCGAGCGCTTCGTCGCCTACCGCGAGCAGCTCGGCATGGAGGTGCTGCCGCTGACCTCCAGGGACGGGGGCAGCGCCATGGCGTTCGGCACGCTCGCCAAGCGGCTGCGCGAGGGCAGGCCGGTCTGCCTGCCCGCCGAGCGCGACCTGACCGCCTCCGGAGTCGAGGTCGAGTTCTTCGGCGCCAGGACGCGCATGGTCGCAGGACCGGCCGTGCTGGCGATCCAGACCGGAGCCGCGCTGCTGCCCGCCGTGCTGTGGTTCGACGGGGACGGCTGGGGCATCCGGGTGTACGAGGAGATCCCGGTCCCGACCGAGGGGACGCGGGAGGAGAAGGTCGGGGTGATGACCCAGGCCGTGGCGGCGGTGTTCGAGAAGGGCATCGCCGAGCACCCGGAGGACTGGCACATGCTCCAGCGCCTGTGGCTCGACGACCTGGAGCCCCGCACCGGGGCCGGGTCGTGAACGTCGGCATCGTCTGCCCGTACACCTGGGAGGTCCCCGGGGGCGTGCAGGCGCACATCAGGGACCTCGCCGAGGCGCTCATCGACGACGGGCACAAGGTGTCCGTCATCGCCCCCGCGGCCGACGACGCCGAACTGGAGGCGTACGTGACCCCGGCGGGCCGCGCCGTGCCCGTGCCGTACAACGGGTCGGTCGCCCGCCTGGCGTTCGGGTTCCTGTCGGCCAACCGTGTGCGCAAGTGGATCAGGGAGGGCGGATTCGACGTGCTGCACGTGCACGAGCCCGCCGTGCCGTCCCTCGGCGTGCTCGCCTGCTGGGTCGCCCGCGGGCCCATCGTGGCGACGTTCCACGCCTCCTACGAGCGGTCGCGGGCGATGTCGGTGGCCGCGCCGATGCTGCAGAGCGCGCTTGAGAAGATCACGGGCAGGATCGCGGTCTCCGACGCCGCCCGCAAGACGCTCGTGGAGCACCTCGGCGGCGACGCGGTGCTGATCCCGAACGGCGTCACGGTACGCAGGTACGCCGAGGGCGAGCCGCTGCCGGGCTGGGGCCCGGACGGCAACGTGATCGGCTTCCTCGGCCGGATGGACGAGCCGCGCAAGGGCCTGGCCGTGCTGCTGGAGGCGTTCGCCCTGCTGGCCCCCGAGCGGCCCGCGCTGCGGCTGCTCATCGCCGGCCCCGGCGACCCCGACGACGTGCTCGGGCGGGTGCCCAAGCAGTACCGGGACAGGGTCGGGCTGCTCGGCATGGTGAGCGAGGCCGACAAGGTGCGCGCCTACCACTCCGTGGACGTCTTCTGCGCGCCCAACCTCGGCGGGGAGAGCTTCGGCATCGTGCTCACCGAGGCCATGTCGGCCGGGGCGCCGATCCTCGCCAGCGACATCCCCGCCTTCCGGCGCGTGCTGGGCGAGGGGCAGGCGGGGGCGCTGTTCGCCACCGGGGACCCCGCCGCCCTGGCCAGGGAGGCCGCCCGGCTGCTCGACGACCCGGAACGCCGCGCGAAGCTGTCCGACGAGGCCCGCCAGGCCGTGTGGAAGTACGACTGGTCCACGGTCGCGCGGGAGGTCGTGCGCGTCTACGAGACGGTGACCCACTCCAGCACGGGTGTGGTGGAGGACGCGCTGCCGTGACCACGACCCTGATCCTCGTGGCGGCCGTGGTCGTCGTGCTGTTCGCCGTCTACGTCTCGTGGCGGGCCGGGCGGCTCGACCGTCTCCACATCCGCCTGGAGACCGCCCAGGCCGCGCTCGACGCCGCGCTGCTGCGCCGCGCCGCGGTCTGCCTGGAGCTCGCCGGTTCGCGCATCCTCGACCCCGCCACCTCGCTGGTGCTCGCGGCGGCCGCCCACGAGGCCCGTACGGCGGGCCCGGACGAGCGCGAGCACGCCGAGAGCGACCTGTCGAGGACCCTGCGGGCGGTGGTCGACCAGGAGCGGTTCCGGGAGAAGCTGGCCGAGCACCCCGCGGGGGCGGCGCTGCTGGAGGAACTGGACACCGCGGTCGCCAAGGTCGTCTACTCGCGCCGGTTCTACAACAACGCCGCCGCGGTCACCCGTACGGCGCAGCGGCGCTGGCTGGCCCGCACGCTGCGCCTGGCGGGGCACACCGATCCGCCCCGCTTCTTCGACATCGACGACGAACCGCCCGAAGCCCTCGCTACTGGATAGTCACTTTTTGTCGGGCATTTCGGGCGGATCCCGGTAAGCTCATGCCGTTTCATTGCCATGCTGGTCAACGGGTCCGCGTGGGCCAGGTCCGTCGTGCCTGGTGGCGAGGGCTCTCCACCGGGAGGAGCGGGTACGGTGCGGGCAGGGATCGGCTTCACGCTGGCCATGGCGGTCATCCTGACCGGAACCGCGTGTTCGGGCGACGACAAGCCCGCCGCCCAGTCCCAGGAGGCGAGCCCGCTGGCGTCCCCGTCGCCGACGCCGCCTCCCGAGCACCCGTTCACCGGCCGCCCCGTCGCCGCCCGCAAGCCGGTCCTCGCCGTGAAGATCGAGAACACCCACGCGGGCAAGCCGCAGATGGGCCTGCGCAGCGCCGACATCGTCTTCGTCGAGCAGGTCGAGGGCGGGCTCACCCGGCTCATGGCGATCTTCTCCTCGAAGCTGCCCGCCCAGGTGGGGCCGGTCCGCAGTGCCCGCATCTCCGACCTGCACATCCTCCCGATGTTCGGCAAGCCCGCCCTGGCCTACTCCGGCGTGCAGACGAAGATGATCCCCTACGTCCAGAAGGCCTCGCTGTTCGACGTGTCCGACAGCCGGGTCCCCGGCGCGTACACCCGTGCGCAGGGCCGGGTCGCGCCGTACAACCTGATCGGCAGCCCCAGGAAGCTGCTCGCCAAGGCGCCGCAGGCGAGCAAGGCCGACGACATCGGCTTCGTCTTCTCCGACGAACCGCCGGCCGGGGGCACGCCGCAGAAGAGCGTCTCCGTCCGCTACCCGGCGGCCCGCTTCACGTTCGCCTGGTCGGCGGCGCAGAAGCGCTGGCTGGTGACGCAGGACGGCGAGAAGGACATGGCGGCCGAGGGCGGCCAGCAGGGGGCCCCGACGATCGTCATCCAGTGGGTGAAGACCGACCGCTCGGAGTTCCACGACTTCACCGGCAGCTACACCCCGCTCGTGCACACCGTGGGCAAGGGCACCGGCGTCGTGCTCAGGGACGGCCAGGCCTACCGGGTGAAGTGGTCGCGCGCCTCGGAGAAGGAGGGCACCACCTACACCATGGCCGACGGCACGCCCATGCCGTTCGCCCGCGGACAGGTCTGGGTCGTGCTCGCCTCGCGCAAACCCGTCGCGCCGTGATGGACAAAAGGCCTGATCGACTCTGACATATGGGTGCGTCGGGGGCGGGACGGGCCAGCACCTACCATGGAGGGGAATCCGTAGGCCCGCCGTCGTGAGGTAGCACCGTGTCCAGCAGCACCCCCGAAGTCAACGAGACCACCGCCGTCGGCACCGCCCGCGTGAAGCGCGGCATGGCCGAGATGCTCAAGGGCGGTGTCATCATGGACGTCGTCACCCCGGAGCAGGCCAAGATCGCCGAGGACGCCGGAGCCGTCGCCGTCATGGCGCTGGAGCGCGTCCCCGCCGACATCCGCGCCCAGGGCGGGGTTTCCCGGATGAGCGACCCCGACATGATCGAGGGCATCATCAACGCCGTCTCCATCCCGGTGATGGCCAAGGCCAGGATCGGCCACTTCGTCGAGGCACAGGTGCTCCAGGCGCTCGGCGTCGACTACATCGACGAGTCCGAGGTCCTCACCCCGGCCGACTACGCCAACCACATCGACAAGTGGCAGTTCACCGTCCCCTTCGTGTGCGGGGCCACCAACCTCGGCGAGGCGCTGCGCCGCATCACCGAGGGCGCCGCGATGATCCGCTCCAAGGGTGAGGCCGGGACCGGCGACGTCTCCAACGCCACCACCCACATGCGCAAGATCCGGGGCGAGATCAAGCGCCTCACCTCGCTGCCCGAGGACGAGCTGTACGTCGCCGCCAAGGAACTGCAGGCGCCGTACGAGCTGGTGGCCGAGGTCGCCAAGACCGGCAAGCTGCCGGTGGTGCTGTTCACCGCGGGCGGCATCGCCACCCCGGCCGACGCCGCGATGATGATGCAGCTCGGCGCCGAGGGCGTTTTCGTCGGCTCGGGCATCTTCAAGTCCGGCGACCCGGCCAAGCGCGCCGCCGCCATCGTCAAGGCCACCACGTTCTACGACGACCCCGACGTGATCGCCAAGGTCTCGCGCGGCCTGGGCGAGGCGATGGTCGGCATCAACGTCGACGACATCCCCGTGCCGCACCGCCTCGCCGAGCGCGGCTGGTAGGCACGGCTCCGGGAACATCCGAAAGGCCACCGGCGACGGCGTGCCGGAAGCGAGGCGAGACGCTCGGCTGGGAAATCCAGCCGAGCGTCTTTGCGTGCACGCCTCCCACGCCCGCGCCCCGAGGCGGCGGGCGAGCCGGCCTCCCGCGGCCTGCTTCGTCTGTACTGTCCCGGACCGGCCACCGCTAGGGTGACCTGCTATGACGACCGACGACACCGGGCGGCTCGCCGAGAACCTCTCGCGCGAACTGCGCCACATCGTGATGCTGCTGCGCCGTACGACGGCCGGGCAGCCGGTCACCGCCCAGCAGTACTCCGTGCTCGGTTCCCTTGAGGACGGCGCGCGCCGGATGACCGAGCTGGCCGAGGAGCACGGCGTGCAGCTTCCGACGATGAGCGTGCAGGTCAACCGCCTGGAGGAGGCCGGTCTCGTCGCGCGGGGCACCGACGCCTCCGACGCGCGGGTGCGCACCGTCGAGCTGACCGGCGAGGGCCGCGACCGTCTCCGGGCCGTACGGCAGGCCAGGATCGCCTACCTGTCCGGCCGGCTGGACGCGCTGACCGCCGAGGAACGCTCGGCCATCGCCCGTGCCCTCCCCGCCCTGGCCAAGCTGGGCCGCTCCTGATTTATCGTTTTGGGCGCGCAAGACCGCGGCCATACCCTGAACAGGGTCACCACAGGAAGGGAAACCGTGACGTCCGCACCCAAGATCGGCGTGCTCGCCCTGCAGGGCGACGTGCGCGAGCACATCCGCGCCCTGGAGGAGTCGGGCGCGACCGCCACGCCGGTGCGCAGGCAGGAGGAGCTCGCCGCGGTGGACGCGCTGGTCGTCCCGGGCGGGGAGTCGACCACCATGTGGAAGCTCGCCACCACCTTCGAGCTGCTCGAACCGCTGCGGCTGCGGATCAAGGAGGGCATGCCCGCCTACGGCTCGTGCGCCGGGATGATCATGCTGGCCGACCGTATCGAGGGCGGCATCGAGGGCCAGGAGACGCTGGGCGGCATCGACATGGTGGTCCGGCGCAACGCCTTCGGCCGCCAGGTCGACTCGTTCGAGGCCGATCTCGACTTCGCCGGGCGCGGGACGATCAGGGCCGTCTTCATCCGCGCGCCCTGGGTCGAGTCCGTGGGGCCCGACGTGGAGGTGCTGGGCCGCACCGAAGCTGGGGATAGGATCGTCGCGGTCCGACAGGGACCGTTGCTCGCGACGTCCTTCCATCCGGAGCTGACCGGCGACGCGCGGGTGCACTCGTATTTTGTCGAAATGGTGAGGGAGCTCTAGGCGATGTCCGGCCACTCCAAATGGGCGACGACGAAGCACAAGAAGGCGGCGCTGGACTCCAAGCGCGGCAAGCTTTTCGCCAAGCTCATCAAGAACATCGAGGTCGCGGCCAGGACCGGCGGGCCCGACCCGGACGGTAACCCCACGCTGTTCGACGCCATCACCAAGGCCAGGAAGAACTCGGTCCCGATCGACAACATCGAGCGGGCCCGCAAGCGCGGCGGCGGCCTCGAGGCCGGCGGCGCCGACTGGCAGACGATCATGTACGAGGGCTACGCCCCCGGCGGCGTCGCGGTCCTCATCGAGTGCCTCACCGACAACCGCAACCGCGCGGCGTCCGAGGTGCGCGTGGCGCTGACCCGCAACGGCGGCTCGCTCGCCGACCCCGGCTCGGTGTCGTACATGTTCAACCGCAAGGGCGTCGTGATCGTCCCCAAGGGGTCGCTGACCGAGGACGACGTGCTCATGGCCGTCCTCGACGCGGGGGCCGAGGAGGTCAATGACCTCGGCGAGAACTTCGAGGTGGTCTGCGAGGCCTCCGACCTGATCCCCGTGCGCAAGGCGCTGCAGGACGCGGGCATCGACTACGAGTCGGCCGAGATGAGCTTCGTCCCCACGCTCAACGTCCCCCTCGACGAGGAGGGCGCCCGCAAGGTCTTCAAGCTCATCGACGCGCTCGAGGACAGCGACGACGTGCAGAACGTCTGGGCGAACTTCGACGTGAGCGACGAGGTCATGGAGAAGGTCGAGGCCTGACACCGGAGCCGGACAGAGGGGCGGAAAACCGGTGGCAGAGGCCGCCGGTGCCCGCATAGTTTGGCCGGTTGTGGAAATCCGTCATCTCACGAGCGACGACCTGGACGCCGCCCTCGACAACCGCAGGCGCGCCTTCGGCCCCTTGTCCGGCGGCGCCGCCGAGACCTGGCGCAAGCTCGTCTCCCCGATGCTGCCGGAAGGCCGTTACCTGGGCGCCTTCGACGGCTCCCGTCTCCTCGGCACCGCCAGGGTCAACCCGTACGTCCAGTGGTGGCACGGCCGCCCGCAGTCCATGGGCGGCGTGGCGAGCGTGACGGTGGCGCCGGAGGACCGCGGCAGGGGAGTCGGCCGGGCGCTCATGGACGCGGCGATCGAGCGCTGCGCGGAGCTCGGCCACGCGGTCTCCGCGCTCTACCCGGCCACCACGCCGCTGTACCGGAGCGCGGGGTACGAGCACGCCGGCGTGCTCCAGCGGGTCACCCTGCCCTCCGAGGCGCTGCGCACGCTGGGTGGCCCCGGCGGCGCGGCCGGCGCGGTCAAGCTGCGCCGGATGGGTCCCGCCGACGCGGCCGAGCTCGTGGCGCTGATCGGCAGGGTGCACGCCGCCACGCGCGCGAGCGGGCCGCTGTGCTTCGACGAGCGGACCTGGCGGCTGTGGCTGGAGGACGACGACGACTTCTGCTATCTGGCCGAGGACGGGTTCGTCGTCTACCGGTGGAGCGACGGGAACATCGAGGTCGACAACCTGCTGGCGGGGTCGGAGGCGACGGCCAGGGCCCTGTGGTCGATGGTCGGTAGCGCCTCGTCCGTCGCGAAGTCGGTGACCGCCTGCGTCGACCCGGCCGACCCGGTGCTCTGGATGCTGCGGGAGCGGTCGAAGGACGAGGTCACCCAGACCCGGTGGATGTTCCGGCTGATCGACCTGCCCGCCGCGGTCGAGGGGCGGGGCTTCCCCGCCGGGGTCCGCGTCGAGACCCCCGTCGAGGTGACCGACTCCCGGCGCCCGGGCAACACGGGCGCGTGGCTGCTGCGGGTGGACGGCGGCTCCGGCTCCGTGACGCGGCGGGACGCGGCGAGTGGCGAGGGGGCACACGGGGACGCGACGCGGCTCACGATCGGCGGGATGTCCGCGCTGTTCGCCGGGGTGCCCACGGCCACGCTCCGCCGCGCCGGCCTGCTGACCGGCGGCTCTCCCGACGCCGACGACGCGCTGGACGCCGCGTTCGGCTGCAGCGCGTACATGATCGACTACTTCTGACGCACCCGCTCGGCTGCTGATCGCGATAGAGTGACCGACCGAACAGATGTTCGGCGCAGTGGCGGCCGCGCGGTGGCCGCGCCGCCGGGATCAGGGAGGCGTGCCGGTGCGGTTGCCCCAACTGCGGGTGATGGGCGTGGACCCGGGACTGACGCGGTGCGGTCTCGGCGCCGTGGAGGGCCGTCCGGGCGCGCCGCTGAGCCTGCTGTCGGTCGGGGTGGTCCGCACCCCGGCCGACGACGACATCGGGTCCCGGCTGGTCGTCATCGAGGCGGAGATCGAGCGCTGGCTCGACGAGATCAGGCCCGACGCGGTCGCCGTCGAGCGGGTCTTCGCCCAGCACAACGTCCGTACGGTCATGGGGACGGCCCAGGCGTCGGCCGTCGCGATCGTCTGCGCCGCCCGGCGGGGGCTGCCGGTCGCGCTGCACACGCCGAGCGAGGTCAAGGCCGCCATCACGGGCAACGGCAACGCCGACAAGAAGCAGGTCGGCACGATGGTCACCCGGCTGCTGCGGCTCGACGCCATGCCCAAACCCGCGGACGCGGCCGACGCGCTCGCCCTGGCCATCTGCCACGTCTGGCGCGGCGGCGTGCAGCACCGCCTGGCCGACGCCCTGGCCCGGGCCCGTTCCGGGGGTACGGGCCCCGCTGGCTCTGGTAGGACTGGGAGGCCCGGCGAAGTCGCGGCCGGGCGTCCGGACCGGGGAGGGAACACGCGGTGATCGCATCCGTTGCGGGGCAGGTGGCGGCGATCGGGGCCGACAGCGCCGTGGTCGAGGTGGGCGGCGTCGGAATGCTCGTCCACTGCACCCCGGGCACCCTGGCCGGGCTGCGCGTCGGCGAACCCGCCCGGCTGTCCACCTCGCTCGTCGTCCGCGAGGACTCGCTCACGCTGTACGGCTTCGCCTCCGACGACGAGCGCACGGTCTTCGAACTGCTCCAGACGGCCAGCGGGGTCGGGCCGCGCCTGGCCCTGGCCATGCTCGCGGTCCACGCGCCCAACGCGCTGCGGGTCGCGGTGGCGAGCGCCGACATCAAGGCCCTGACGATGGTGCCCGGCATCGGCCAGAAGGGCGCGCAGCGCATCGTGCTCGAACTCAAGGACAAGCTCGGCACCCCGGCGGCGGCCGTCGACGCCGCGCTGAACGGTGCGGCGGCGGCGCCCGTCTGGCGCGACCAGGTCCACTCGGGACTGGTCGGGCTCGGCTACTCGTCCAGGGACGCCGACGAGGCGGTCGCGGCGGTCACCGCGGAGGCCGAGGCGGAGATCGCGGCCGGCCGCAGCCCCCAGGTGGCCGCGCTGCTCAAGTCCGCCCTGCGGGCGCTGAGCGTGCGGTGACCTCGTGAGCCGTGTGGTGTGTGGCGGGCTGATGGTTCGATGAAATTTTCACCGGGAAGCGGACGGGTCCCGGCAGGCCGAGCGGATGGTGTCGAGTGAGCGTCGAGCGGGATCTCGTGTCGCCGGAACCCGAGGGCGACGAGCGGGCGATCGAGGCCGCGCTGCGTCCCCGGCGCCTGGACGAGTTCATCGGCCAGGGCCGGGTGCGCGAGCAGCTGTCGCTGGTGCTGGAGAGCGCCCTGCGCCGCAACCGCCCGCCCGACCACGTCCTGATGAGCGGCGGCCCCGGGCTCGGCAAGACGACGCTCGCGATGATCATCGCCTCCGAGCTGGGCGCGCCGCTGCGGATGACCTCGGGCCCGGCGCTGGAGCGCGCGGGCGACCTCGCCGCGATCCTGTCCACGCTGACCGAGGGCGAGGTCCTGTTCATCGACGAGATCCACCGCATGGCCCGCCCGGCGGAGGAGATGCTCTACCTCGCCATGGAGGACTTCCGGGTGGACATCGTCGTCGGCAAGGGCCCGGGCGCCACCTCGATCCCCCTCGACATCGCCCCGTTCACGCTGGTCGGGGCCACCACCCGGGCGGGGCTGCTGCCCGCGCCGCTGCGCGACAGGTTCGGCTTCACCGCCCACATGGACTTCTACGAGGTCGCCGAGCTCGAGCAGGTGCTGCGGCGCTCCGCGCGGCTGCTGTCGGTGGAACTGCCGGACGAGGGCGCCCACGAGATCGCCCGCCGCTCGCGCGGCACGCCCCGCATCGCCAACCGCCTGCTCCGGCGGGTGCGCGACTTCGCAGAGGTCCGCGCGGAGGGCGTGATCACCCGTGAGATCGCGGCGGCGGCGCTCAACCTGTACGAGGTCGACGCCGAGGGGCTGGACCGGCTCGACCGGGCCGTGCTCGACGCGCTGCTGCGCAAGTTCGGCGGCGGCCCGGTGGGCCTGTCGACGCTCGCCGTGGCCGTGGGGGAGGAGCCGGAGACCGTCGAGGTCGTGGCCGAGCCCTTCCTGGTGCGGCAGGGCCTGCTGGCCCGCACCCCAAGGGGCCGCGTCGCCACCGCCGCCGCCTGGGCGCATCTCGGCCTGACTCCGCCTCCTGACGCGGTCGGCTCGGTGGCGGTGCCGACGCTCTTCGACGAGTCCTGAACGCCGGCGCGGCGGCTGGAAGCGGAAACTGGGGCAAAGAGGTAACAGACCGATTGCGAAGCCCATGAAACGGGAACTTTCCTGCCCGCCGAGCCGTGGGTTCGTTGCCGGGCTTCTGCGTGCTCGCATACACTGCGTGGCTTGACTGGCCGCACACGCGAGAAGTCGCGGTGGCCCGCGTGTGAAGCGCACAAGACCTCCGGCGTCAGGCCGGTTCATCACGTTACGGAAGGGTGGCCCCCGTGGGTAACAACCCGCTTGGGACGTTCCTGCCACTGATCTTGCTGGTAGTGGTTTTCTACTTCCTCCTGATCCGCCCCCAGCGCAAGCGGCAGCAGGAGCAGATCCAGATGCAGAACTCCCTGACCCCGGGCGTCCGGGTCATGACCACGACAGGCCTGTTCGCGACGGTCGTCGCACTGCAGGACGACGACGTCGTGCTGGAGGTGGCCCCCGGCGTCGAGACCCGCTGGGCCAAAGCGGCGATCGGCCGGGTGCTCACTCCCGTGGACGAGGTGACGGACGGGGAGGCCGAAGAGACCGTGACGGATGGTCCCGACACGGGGAACGGTGACGATACGAGCACCAAGCAGTCCTGAGTAGGCTGATCACAACCTTTCGACGAAAGAACTGACCTCCAGTGGCCCCACCGACCAGTAGCCAGAGCAAGCCTGGACGCACACTCCTGCTGCTCCTTGCGCTCATCCTCGTCATGGGCGCGACGGTCGCCCTCCAGAAGGCGTTCGTTCCCAAGTTCGGCCTCGACCTCGCGGGCGGCACCACTGTGACGCTCTCGCCGGTCACGGCGAACGGGAAGGCGCCGTCGCAGGAGAGCCTCGACCGAGCCGTGACGATCATTCGGCAGCGCGTCAACGGCACCGGCATCTCCGACGCCCAGGTCGCGAAGTCGAACGACAACATCGTGATCCAGATCCCGGGCGCGGGCCGGGAGGAGGCGCTCCGGCTGGTGTCGACCACCGCCGAACTGCGCATGCGGCAGGTGCTCGCGGTGGCCGCCGCCAAGGCGCCGCCGGCTCAGGTGCCCACGGCGGCGCCCACGCCCAGCGGGTCGGCCGCGGCGACGCCGGCGGCCACTTCGAAGGCGTCCACGCCGGCCAGGGAGAGCGCGGCCCCGAACGGGAACGCGACCCCGGCGGGCCGTGCCCTGTCGAAGGCGCTGACCGCGCCGTCGCCGGAGCCGAGCACCTCGACGAGGGCCACGACTCACCACAGGGCGGGCGCCGGGACAGCCCGGGGGGCCCGGGCCAAGGCGTCGCCCTCGGCGGCTCCCAGCCCCACGCCGACGGCGAGCCCGGAGGACACGAGCGACCCACTGGCCGGTCAGGACACCAGCGGCATCGACCCGGCGCTGCTCACCGAGTTCCGCAAGATCGACTGCACCGCGAAGAACCGCGGCCAGGGCGCCATCGACGACCCGAACAAGCAGATCGTCGCCTGCAGCGACGACGGCTCGGCGCGGTACATCCTGGACAAGGCCGCGGTGCAGGGCACCGAGATCAGCGGCGCGCAGGCGGGCACCGACCCCACCACCGGTGAGTGGATCGTCCAGGTCGACTTCAAGTCCAAGGGCGCCACCCAGTTCGCCGACATCACCCGGCGCATCACCAGCCTGCCGGCCCCGCGCAACCAGCTCGCCAACGTGCTGGACGGCGTCGTCATCGTCGCTCCGACGATCGAGGAGGCCATCCCCGGCGGCAGTGCCCGCATCTCCGGCAGCTTCACCCAGAAGACGGCCACCGAGCTGGCCGACCAGCTCAAGTACGGCGCGCTGCCGCTGAAGTTCCAGCAGAGCTCTGTCGTGTCGGTCTCCTCGACCCTCGGGCAGGACCAGCTCAACGGCGGTCTCATCTCCGGCGCGCTCGGCCTGATCGTCGTCATGATCTACCTGCTGCTCTACTACCGCGGCCTCGGGCTCATCGGCATCGCCAGCCTGGGCGTGGCCACCGTGTTCACCTACCTGACGGTGGACGTGCTGAGCCACAACGCCGGCTTCCGGCTCTCGCTGCCGCACATCATCGGTCTGGTGGTCTCGATCGGCATCACCGCGGACTCGTTCATCGTGTACTTCGAACGGATCCGCGACGAGATCAAGGAGGGTCACCGCACGCTGCGCTCGGCGGTGGAGGTGGCCTGGCGGCGCGCCCGGCGGACCATCCTGGTCGCCGACGCCGTCATGTTCATCGCCGCGGTGGTGCTGTTCTACCTGGCGGTCGGCGACGTGGCCGGCTTCGCGTTCGCGATGGGCCTGACGACGCTCATCGACATCGTGGTGGTGTTCCTGTTCACCAAGCCGCTGATGTCCCTCGTGGCGCGGTTGCGGTTCTTCGCGAAGGGCCACAAGCTGTCCGGACTCGACGCGGAGCGCATGGGCCGCACCAGCCCCGCCGAGCAGACCCTGCAGGAGGCGTGATGCCGGGAGTGATCAGCCGCCTCTACCGCGGCGACATCAACATCGACTTCGTCGGCAAGCGCAAGATCTGGTACGGCCTGTCGGTCTTCCTGCTGGCCGTCTCCATCCTGGGCCTGGCGCTGAACGGGCTGAACCTGGGCGTGGAGTTCCGGGGCGGCTCGGTGTTCGACTTCAAGCGCACACCCGGCTCCAGCCTCGAACAGGTCCGCGAGACCGTCGCGGACGCCGGAGTCCACCAGGTCATCGTGCAGCAGGCCGGCCCGAACTGGCGGGTCACCACCGAGAGCCTCAAGGCCGACGAGGTGACCAAGGTCCAGCAGGCGGTCGCCCAGAAGTACGGCACCACGAAGGACCAGGTCAGCTCGCAGGTCATCGGCGCGACCTGGGGTGGCGAGGTCTCGCAGAAGGCCTGGATCGGCCTCGCGGTCTTCATGATCGCGATCATGCTGTACCTGTCGGTGGCCTTCGAGTGGCGGATGGCCCTCGCGGCGATCGTCGCCCTCGTCCACGACCTCGTGATCACCGCGGGCGTCTACGCCTGGTCGGGCTTCGAGGTCACCCCGGCGACCATGCTCGGCTTCCTCACGATCCTCGGTTACTCGTTGTACGACGCGGTCGTCGTCTTCGACATGATCAAGGAGGTCACCGGCAAGCTCGGCACGAGCGCGAAGATGACCTACACGCAGGCCGCCAACAACGCGCTCAGCCACACGCTGATCCGGTCGCTGAACACCTCGCTGGTGGCGATCCTGCCGGTGGCGGCGATCCTGTTCATCGGCACCACGCTGCTCGGCGCGGGCACGCTGAAGGACCTGTCGCTGGCCCTGTTCGTCGGCATGATCGTCGGTACGTACTCGTCCCTGTGCGTGGCGACGCCGATCCTGGTCACGCTCAAGGAGCGGGAGCCCAAGTGGCAGGCGCTGGCCCAGCGGGTGCACGCCAAGCAGGTCTCCGCCGCCAAGGCCGCCGCCAAGGAGCCCGTCTCGGCAGGCTCGCAGAACGTCACCACGACCACGGAGAAGCGCAAGAAGCGCTGACGCCGTCTCGTCGCAGGCGCCCCCGGAACCCGCCCGGTTCCGGGGGCGCCTTCATGTCGGGCGGCGCCCTTATCTCGGGCGATCCCGTTAGGCTTGGGCGTCGTGACTGACTGGACGGCTCTCATCAGGGATGTCCCGGACTATCCGAAGCCGGGCATCCTCTTCAAGGACATCACCCCGCTGCTGGCGGACCACGCGGCCTTCACGCAGGTAGTGGACGAGCTCGGGGACGGCCTGGCGTTCGACAAGGTGGTCGGCATCGAGGCGCGGGGCTTCATCCTCGCCGCGCCGGTGGCCTACCGCAGCGGTGCGGGGTTCGTACCAGTGCGCAAAAAGGGCAAATTGCCCGCCGACACGTACGAGGCGTCCTATGATCTGGAGTACGGCTCCGCGACGATCGAGGTGCACGCCGACGCCTTCGACCCCGGCGACCGGGTCCTGATCGTGGACGACGTCCTCGCCACGGGCGGCACGGCCCGGGCGGCGGTGGAGCTGGTCAGAAGGACGGGCGCGGAGGTCGTGGCCGTGTCCTTCCTGATGGAGCTGTCCTTCCTCTCCGGCCGCGACCGGCTGCCGGGCCTGGACGTCCGCACCCTGCTCGCCGTCTGAGCCGTGCGGGCCGCTCAGGGGGCACGCGGCCGAGAGTGCTGTGGCAGCACGGATACACTGTGGAATCTGGACTCGACGTGAGGAGTCTGTGTGCCCCGTGAAGTGGTCGTGCCCGACAGCGCGCGGGTCGATCGCGGAGTGATCTCCCGCGACGCCCCCGAGCCCGTCGCAGACGTGCCCCCCGACGCGGCGCGCGACTCCGCGGCGGTCCCGGAGGACAAGCCGGCGTCGCCGGCCACGCGACGGAGGCTCGCCCGTTTCGGGGGGCAGTGGGGTGCTATGAATCCGGTGTTGGAACCGCTCTTCAAGACGGTCCGTGCCACCCATCCCAAAGCCGACCTGCGGCTGATCGAGCGTGCGTACGACGTCGCCGCCTACCATCACCGCGATCAGAAGCGCAAGAGCGGCGACCCGTACATCACCCACCCGCTCGCGGTGGCGACGATCCTGGCGGAGCTGGGCACGGACGACGAGACGCTGTGCGCCGCCCTGCTGCACGACACCGTCGAGGACACCGCCTACAGCCTCGACGAGTTACGAGCCGACTTCGGCGACAACATCGCGTTGCTCGTCGACGGCGTGACCAAGCTCGACAAGGTGAAGTTCGGCGACGCGGCGCAGGCCGAGACCGTGCGCAAGATGGTCGTCGCGATGTCGCGCGACATCCGCGTGCTGGTGATCAAGCTGGCCGACCGGCTGCACAACATGCGGACCATGCGCTACATGCCCGAGCACAAGCGCCAGCAGAAGTCCCGCGAGACGCTGGAGATCTTCGCGCCGCTGGCCCACCGGCTCGGCATGAACACCATCAAGTGGGAGCTGGAGGACCTCGCGTTCGCCATGCTCTACCCGAAGCGGTACGACGAGATCGCCCGGATGGTGTCGGAGCGCGCGCCGCGCCGCGACCTGTTCCTGCACGAGGTCATCGAGAAGGTCTCCGCCGACCTGCGCGAGGCGAAGATCAAGGCGACCGTGCGCGGCCGGCCCAAGCACTACTACTCGATCTACCAGAAGATGATCGCCAAGGGCGTGGCCTTCGACGACATCTACGACCTGGTGGGCATCCGCGTCCTGGTCGACACGGTCCGCGACTGCTACGCCGCGCTCGGAACGATCCACGCCCAGTGGAAGCCGGTGCCGGGGCGGTTCAAGGACTACATCGCCATGCCCAAGTTCAACATGTACCAGTCGCTCCACACGACGGTCATGGGACCCGAGGGCAAGGCCATCGAACTGCAGATCCGCACGCGGGCCATGCACAACCGCGCCGAGTACGGCGTGGCCGCGCACTGGAAGTACAAGGAGGAGATGACCGGGGCCGGCCCGGGCAAGGTCAAGCAGGTCAACGACATGGCCTGGCTCCGCCAGCTCCTCGACTGGCAGAAGGAGACCTCCGACCCCGGGGAGTTCCTGGAGTCGCTGCGCTTCGACCTGTCGGTCTCGGAGGTGTTCGTCTTCACCCCGCGCGGCCAGGTGATCGCCCTGCCCGAGGGCGCCACCCCGGTCGACTTCGCGTACGCCGTGCACACCGAGGTCGGCCACCGATGTATCGGCGCGCGGGTGAACGGCAGGCTGGTCCCGCTGGAGTCCCGCCTCGGCAACGGCGACACCGTCGAGATCTTCACGTCGAAGTCGCCGGACGCGGGACCGTCCAGGGACTGGCTGAAGTTCGTCAAGAGCGGCCGGGCCCGCAACAAGATCCGCCAGTGGTTCACCAAGGAGCGCCGCGAGACCGCCATCGAGGCGGGCAAGGAGGCCATCGGGCGGGCCATGCGCAAGCAGGGCCTGCCGCTGCAGCGGCTGATGTCCGGCGAGGCGCTGCTGGCCCTGGCCAGGGACCTGCGCTACGCCGACGTCTCGGCCCTGTACGCGGCCGTCGGCGAGGGGCACGTCGCGGCCCAGTCGGTCGTGGAAAAGCTCGTACAGGCCCTGGGCGGCGTCGAGGGGGCCGAGGAGGACATCGCCGAGGCCCAGGTCCCCACGCGGCTCAAGGGCCGTCTGAGGGCCAACTCGAACGCCGGCGTGATCGTCGCGGGCGACCCGGACGTGTGGGTCCGCCTGTCGCGCTGCTGCACCCCGGTGCCGGGGGACGAGATCGTCGGGTTCGTCACGCGGGGGCACGGCGTGTCCGTGCACCGCACCAACTGCCCGAACGTGGAGCAGCTCAGTGCCCACCCCGACCGGCTGGTCGAGGTCTCCTGGTCGCCCGGGGACGACTCGGTCTTCCTCGTCGCCATCCAGGTGGAGGCGCTCGACCGGCCCCGCCTGCTGTCGGACGTCACGCGGACCCTGTCCGACCAGCACGTGAACATCCTGTCGGCCTCGGTGACGACCAGCCGCGACCGGGTGGCGATCAGCAAGTTCACCTTCGAGATGGGCGACCCCAAGCACCTCGGCCACGTGCTCAAGGCGGTGCGCACCGTCGCCGGCGTCTACGACGTCTACCGCGTGACCAGCTGACGGCCCGCGGCCGCCGGGGCACCTGGAACAACAGGGCCGGCGACCGGACGGCCCGGCTCCGCTGCGTCGTCACCAGGCGGCGGACATGCGAATCCCGGCGTGACAAGAGGTCACGCCGGGACTCACGCGAAGCGGGTCAGGAGAACTCGGCGAGCGTGCGCTCCGCCTCCTGGAGCCAGGAGCGGCGGGCGGCCAGCGCCTCCTCCGCCTCCTTGACGTCCTTGTCCCGGCCGGCCGTCTGGGCCTTGGCCAGCCGCGTCTCCAGCTGGTCGATCGACCTGCGGAGCTGGTTGACCGTGTCCTGGGCGCGAGCCCTGGCTTCGGGGTTGGAGCGCTTCCACTCGGACTCCTCGGCCCTGCGGACCGCGTCGTCGACCTTGCGCAGCCCGCCCTCCAGACGGTCGCGCTGGTCGCGCGGCACCGGGCCCGCGGCCTCCCAGCGCTCCAGGATGCCCCGCAGCGCCGTGCGCGCGGCCCGCGCGTCGGTGACCGGCAGCAGCTTCTCGGCCTCGGCCAGCAGGGCCTCCTTCACCTCGGCGTTCGCCGCGAAGGAGGCGTCCCGCTCCGCGAACACCGCCGAGCGGGCCTGGAAGAACTGGTCCTGGGCGGCCTTGAAGCGCGCCCACAGCTCGTCCTCGACCTCGCGGGAGGCGCGTCCCGCGGCCTTCCACTGGCGCATCAGCTCCCGGTAGGCCGCCGCGGTGGCGTTCCAGTCCGTCGAGTCCGCCAGGGCCTCCGCCTCGCTGACGATGTGCTCCTTGGTGCCGCGCACCGCGTCGCGCTGCTGGTCGAGCGAGGAGAAGTACGCCTTGCGCCGCTTGGCGAAGGCCGTACGCGCCGTGGACAGCCTCTTCCACAGCGTCGCCTCGGTGGCCCGGTCGACCCGCTCGGCGGCCTTCCACTCGTCGACGAGCTGCCGCAGCCGCTCACCGCCGGACTTCCAGTGCGTCGTCTCCTCGGCGATGCGCTCGGCCTCGGCGACGATGCGCTCCTTCACCTCGCGCGCGTGCGCCCGGGCCTGGTCGCGCGCGGCCCGCAGCTCCTCGCGCCGCTTGCCGACCAGCTCGGTCAGCGCCGTCAGCCGGTCCTGCAGCGAACCGAGGTCGCCGACCGCGTGCGCCTCGGCCACCGACTCCCGCAGCTTGGCGATGCTCGCCTCGGCCTGGGCCGGCGCGAGGTCGGTGCCGCGCACCCGCTGCTCCAGGAGCTGCACCTGGCCCGCCAGCTCGTCGAACTTCCGGCGGTAGTAGGCCAGCGCCTCCTCCGGCTCACCGGCCTGCCAGGACCCGACGGCCCGTTCTCCCTCAGCCGTACGCACGTAGACGGTGCCGTCCTCGTCTACCCGGCCCCACGGGTCGGTGCTCACCGTGTCCTCCCGCACTTGAATCAGCCTCCAGGGCTCGATGTGCCCTTGGTTGTATTACGTCAGCTCTTGCTGGTGATTGTCACGTCTTTGATGACCACGGGCTGCTTCGGGGCACCAGTGCCGTCCCCGCCGGCACTGGGGATGACGCCCTTCTTGGCGACCTTGTCCACGATTTCGAGTCCTTTGGTCACCGTACCGAAAGGCGTGTAGTCGGGGGTCAGCCCGGTGTCCCCGAACACGATGAAGAACTGGCTTCCGTTGGTGTTCGGGCCGCTGTTCGCCATCGCGATCACGCCCCGCGTGTACTTGGCGCCCGCCAGGTTCTCGTTGGCGAAGCGGTAGCCGGGACCGCCCTGGCCGTCGGTCGGGTTCTTGCCGTCGGCCTTGGCCAGCGGGTCGCCGCACTGCAGGATCGGGAAGTCCGTGCCCATCCGGTGGCACTTCGTGTTGTCGAAGTAGTCCTTGGACGCCAGGAACTTGAACGAGTTGACCGTGCAGGGCGCCTTCTCGCTGTCCAGCCTCGCGACGATGTCGCCGAGGTTGGTCTTGATGGTCATGGTCGCCGGGGCGGTGCTCACCTTCTCCGGGGGCATGCCGACGTTCTTGACCTGGCCGCTGCCCTCGTCCGCGACGTAGCCGCAGGTGCCCTTGGCCGGGTCGTACGGCTTGGGGTCGGCCACGGCGGGCTTGATGCTCGCCGACGGCGACGCGGACGCCGTGGCGCTGCTGTCGTCGCGACCGAGAAGGGTCGTCGCCGCCACCACGCCGCCGATCACCACCACCACGGCCGCGGTGGTGCCTATGATCGCGGTGCGCCGCGACTTCTGCTCGCGTTCCGCGCGTGCCCGCAGCTGCCGTTCGTAGTGCTCCCGGGCCAGCTGCTTCTGCCGGTCCTTGCCGGTGACCACTTCGACCTCCCGACTTTCCTGTTTCCCATGGTCGTACGCCCGGACGCGATCTCGCCGGCGCGTGCCCGCCACACCCGGGAGGTGCTCCGGGAACGGCGGCCCGTTCTATAGCATCCGGCTCGACTGCTCCAAGAATGACTATTGAGGTGGGCGAATCGTATCGGCTGACGGGTATTGGTTCGCAGCCTGCCGACCCGCACCGGTACCCTTCGGTTACATTCGCTCGCGCAATCCTTGATTGATCCGTAGAGACGCAGAGGCCGCTTCCGTGCTCGTCGCCGGGTTTCCCGCAGGGTCGTTCCAGACCAACTGTTACGTCGTCGCTCCCGCTGCAGGCGAGGAGTGCGTGGTCGTCGACCCAGGTCAGGACGCCGTGGAGGATCTCGACGCGCTGCTGCGCGAGCACCGGCTCAAGCCGGTCGCGGTGCTGCTCACCCACGGCCACATCGACCACGTGTGGTCGGTGGCCCCGGTGTGCGGCGCCCGCGACGTGCCCGCGTGGATCCACCCGGAGGACCGCGACCTGCTGTCGGACCCGGCGAAGGGGTTCCCGCCGCAGGCGGGCCAGGCGTTCGGCGGGCTGAAACTTTCCGAGCCCGACGACGTACGGGAGCTGGCGGACGGGGCCGTGCTGTCGCTGGCCGGGCTGGAGCTCACGGTCGAGCACAGGCCGGGCCATACCAGGGGGTCGGTGACGTTCCGGACGCCCGTCGAGGACTCCCAGGTCCTGTTCGCGGGCGACCTGCTGTTCGCCGGCTCCATCGGCCGTACCGACCTGCCCGGCGGCGACTACGCCGCCATGCTGCGCAGCCTCGCCAAGACGCTGACGCTGCCGGACGAGACCACGGTCCTGCCCGGCCACGGACCTCAGACGACCATCGGCCGCGAGCGCGCGACCAACCCCTTCCTCAGGGACGTCGCGCCGCACGCAGGCCCGACCAGGGGATTGTGATGACCTTTCAGGCGCCCAAGGGCACCTTCGACTGGATGCCACCGCGTTCGGAGTGGGCTCTCGCCGTACGGGACGCCCTGGCCGCGCCGGCCCGCCGCGCCGGTTACGGCTACATCGAGACGCCGGCCTTCGAGGACACGGCGCTGTTCTCGCGCGGCGTCGGCGAGTCGACCGACATCGTGACCAAGGAGATGTACACGTTCACGAGCCGGGGCGGCCAGTCGCTGACGCTGCGCCCCGAGGGCACCGCGAGCGTGATGCGTGCCGTGCTCGAACACGGCCTGTACGGCGGGCCGCTGCCGATCAAGCTGTGGTATTCGGGCAGCTACTTCCGCTACGAGCGGGCCCAGGCGGGGCGCTATCGCCACTTCTCCCAGGTGGGGGCGGAGGCCCTGGGGGCCGAGGACCCGGCGCTCGACGCCGAGCTGATCGTGCTGGCGATGGACGGCTACGCCTCGCTGGGCCTGCGCGGCGTCCGGCTGCTGCTGAACTCGCTCGGCTGCAAGGAGTGCCGCCCGGCCTACCGCGCCGCGCTGCAGGACTTCCTGCGCGGCCTGGACCTCGACGAGCCCACCCGCAACCGCATCGAGATCAACCCACTGCGGGTGCTCGACGACAAGCGCCCCGAGGTGCGCGCGCAGCTGGAGAACGCGCCGCTGGTCACCGACCACCTGTGCGGGGCCTGCAAGGCCTACCACGAGGAGGTCAGGGGCCTGCTGACGGCCGCCGGCGTGACGTACGAGGACGACCCCCGGCTCGTGCGCGGCCTGGACTACTACACGCGTACGACCTTCGAGTTCCTGCACGACGGCCTGGGCGCCCAGTCGGCGGTCGGCGGAGGCGGGCGCTACGACGGGCTGAGCGAGCAGATCGGCGGCCCGGCGCTGCCCAGCGTGGGCTGGGCCCTCGGGGTGGACCGCACGGTGCTGGCGATGGAGGCCGAGGGCCTGCTCGCCGAGCGCCCCCGCGGCGTCGAGGTGTTCGCCGTGCCGCTCGGCGAGGAGGCTAGGCGGCGCGTGTTCCCGCTCGTGAGCGAGCTGCGCCGGGCCGGTCTCGCGGTCGACATGGCCTTCGGCGGCCGTGGCGTCAAGGGCGCGATGAAGGCCGCCGACCGCAGCGGCGCGCGGTACGCGCTCATCCTCGGCGACCGAGATATCGAGGCGGGAGCCGTGCAAGTGAAGGACCTGACCACAGCCGACCAGACCGCGGTTCCGCTCGCGGAGGTCGTCCAGTTCTTGAAGGGGAAACTCTCGTGATCCGCACCCACGAGGCAGGCACGCTCCGCAAGGAGCACGCGGGCCAGAAGGTGACGCTGGCCGGATGGGTGGCGCGCCGGCGCGACCACGGCGGCGTGGTCTTCATCGACCTGCGCGACGCCTCCGGCTCGGCCCAGGTGGTCTTCCGCGAGGAGGACCACGCTCACGACCTGCGCGCGGAGTACTGCGTGAAGGTCACAGGCGAGGTACGCCAGCGCCCGGCCGGCAACGAGAACCCCGATCTGCCCACGGGCGAGATCGAGGTCGTCGCCTCCGAGGTGGAGGTGCTGAGCGAGTCGGCGCCGCTGCCGTTCCCGATCGAGGGCAGCTCGGGCGTGTCGGAGGAGGCGCGGCTGAAGTACCGCTACCTCGACATCCGCCGTCAGCGGATCGCCGACGCGCTGCGGATCCGCTCGCAGGCGACCTACCTCGCCAACGAGGTCATGCGCGAGCGCGGGTTCGTCTACGTCGAGACGCCGAACCTGACCCGCTCGACGCCCGAGGGCGCCCGCGACTTCCTGGTGCCCGTCCGGCTCCAGCCGGGCAACTGGTACGCCCTGCCGCAGTCGCCCCAGCTGTTCAAGCAGCTCCTCATGGTGTCCGGCCTGGAGCGCTACTACCAGCTCGCCCGCTGCTTCCGCGACGAGGACCTGCGGGCCGACCGGCAGCCCGAGTTCACCCAGATCGACATCGAGATGTCGTTCGTGGACCAGGACGACGTGATCGAGCTGGGCGAGGCGCTCATCGGGCGGATCTGGAAGGAGACGCTCGGCTACGAGCTGCCCACGCCGCTGCCCCGGATGACGTACGCCGAGGCGATGGCGCGGTACGGCTCGGACAAGCCCGACCTGCGCTTCGGCGTCGAGCTGACCGACCTCACGGACTACTTCTCCGGCACCTCGTTCCGCGTCTTCCAGGCGCCGTACGTGGGCGCGGTCGTGATGCCCGGCGGCGCCTCGCAGACCCGCAGGGAGCTCGACGCCTGGCAGGAGTGGGCCAAGTCGCGCGGCGCGCGCGGCCTGGCGTACGTGCTGGTGCAGGAGGACGGCACGCTGGGCGGCCCGGTGGCCAAGAACCTGTCGGAGACCGAGCTGGCCGGCCTCGCCGAGGCGACCGGCGCCAAGCCCGGCGACGCGGTCTTCTTCGCGGCCGGCGCGCGCGCGGCCTCCCGCGACCTGCTCGGCGCGGCCCGCCTGGAGATCGGCCGCCGCTGCGACCTGATCGACGAGTCGCAGTGGTCGTTCCTGTGGATCGTCGACGCCCCGATGTTCGAAGAGGACGGCGAGGGCGGCTGGACCCCGGTCCACCACCCGTTCACCTCGCCGAAGCCCGAGTGGGCCGACACCTTCCAGGACAACCCCGGCGAGGCCCTGGCGTACGCGTACGACATGGTCTGCAACGGCATGGAGATCGGCGGCGGCTCGATCCGTATCCACCGCGCCGAGATGCAGCAGCGCGTGTTCGACGTGCTCGGCATCTCCAAGGAGGAGGCCGAGAGCAAGTTCGGCTGGCTGCTTGAGGCGTTCAAGTACGGCCCGCCGCCGCACGGCGGCATCGCCTACGGCTGGGACCGCGTCTGCATGCTGCTCGCGGGCGGCGAGTCGATCCGGGACGTGATCGCGTTCCCGAAGACGGCGTCCGGCTTCGACCCGTTGAGCGGGGCGCCCACCCCGATCAGCCCGGAGCAGCGCAAGGAGGCCGGCGTGGACGCCACGCCGAAGGGCGACAGGCCCGAGCCCGCCGCGCAGCAGAGCTGATCCCGACACAGGACGGCCCCCGCGACACCGGTCGCGGGGGCCGTCGTGCGTCCGGGGACGCTCAGACGATGGTCACGTCCTTGATCACGACCTTCTTCTTGGGGGCGTTGGAGCCCTCGCCCCGCACGTCGGCGGTGGGGTCGCCGTTGAACGGGATGATCCCGCCCCTGGCGATCTTGTCGATGACGTTCATGCCCTTGCTCACCACGCCGATCATGGTGAACGCGCCGCCGGCGGCGGTCAGCTGGCTGTTCTCGTCGCTGAAGGAGATGAAGAACTGGCTGCCGTTGGAGTTGGCGTCCTCCGTGTTCTGCGCCAGTCCGACGGTTCCCCGGACGAGCGGCATGCCGCCGAGGTTCTCGTCGTCGAACAGGTAGCCGGGGCCGCCCGTGCCGTCCTCCTTGCGCTTGCCGTCGCCCGTGGCCAGGGGGTCGCCGCACTGCAGCATCCCGAGTCCCACGGTCTCCACGGTGGCGAGGCGGTGGCACTTCGTGTTGTCGTAGAAGTTCTTACTGGCCAGGAACGCGAGCGAGTTCACCGCGCACGGCACGTCCTTCGTGGCCAGGTCGATGACGATCTCGCCCTGGTTGGTCGTGATGATCATCTGCTTGGCCAGGATGACCCTCCTGGTCAGCTTGCTGGGCGGGAAGCCCACGAACTTCGACGGGGCGCCCGTGTCGTCCTTGCGGTACTGGCAGGTGACCTGACGCAGGCTGGTGGGCTGGGCCGTCGGCGTGGGGTTCGCGAGCTCGGTGTGCGTCACCTTGGGACCCTCTGAGTCAGAGGGCGAGGCGGAGGCCGATGGGGTGGCCTCGGCTGTGGTCTTGGCCGAGCCGTCACTGCAGGCCACCAGGCTGCCCGCCAGCGCGAGGAGCCCCAGCCCGGCGCCGAGGGTGCCACGCAGGCGGCGACGGGGGGTGGTCGCGCGCCCGGTCGTGCTCACGCGCGAAGCCGGTTGCTTCTGCCGATCAGTGTCGGTCACCGCTATGCCTTCCCTTTCCCCTTTTGTTACGACTGATGCGTCACTCTATCCGTGATCCCGTCGGCTTCGTGTAAAGCAGACGTCCCAGGGGTATCACGACAGTTTGCGCTCATCTTGCTCTCAGATCCGCCTGGGAACCTCCTGCCGAGCGAATCCGTACAAGGGAGTACGGCTCGCGATCCGCGCCCCGGTTGCCGTCTCAGGAGCGATGCACGATGTTCGACCAGGTCTTCGGACTCCCGGCCCATGCTCTCATCGTCCACGCGGCCGTGATCTTCGCGCCGCTGCTCGCGGTGCTGTCGATCGCGTACGCCGCGCTGCCCCGCCTCCGGCACAAGCTCGACTGGGCCCTGGTCGTGACCGCCGTGGTGGCCCTCGGCTCGGTGTTCGCGGCCAAGGAGAGCGGGGAGGCGCTGGAGCACCGGCTGTTCCAGGGCCGGCCCTCCGAGGCGATCGAGGTCCACAGCGGCCTCGCGGACATCCTCGTGCCGGTGACCGCGATCCTGACCGTCGCGTCCCTGCTGATGGTGTGGCTCACCCGGGCCCGCCGCGCCCCCGAGGGCGGCGGCTCGCGGGCCGTCGCCCTGGTCGTGTCGGCCGCCGCCGTGATCCTCGCCGTGGCCGTCGGCTACTACGCCGTACGGACCGGGCACACGGGCGCGACGGCCGTGTGGGGCCGCTGACGGTAGTGTCGGCGATGTGGAGAGCCTGTTCGATTCGGCCGCCGAGGAGGCGCACCGGGGCCAGGAGCCGCTGGCCGTGCGGATGCGGCCGCGCTCGCTGGAGGAGGTGATCGGCCAGCGGCACCTGCTGGGGCCCGGCACGCCGCTGCGCCGTCTGGTGGAGAGCGACGCCCCCATGTCGCTGTTCCTGTGGGGACCCCCGGGCACCGGCAAGACCACGCTGGCGTACGTCGTGGCCGGCGCGACCAAGCGGAGGTTCGTGGAGATCTCGGCCGTCTCCGCCGGGGTCAAGGACGTGCGCGCCGCCATCGACCAGGCCCGCCGCGAGCTCGGCATGACCGGCAGGCAGACCGTGCTGTTCGTGGACGAGGTCCACCGGTTCAACAAGGCGCAGCAGGACGCGCTGCTGCCCGCGGTGGAGAACCGCTGGGTCACGTTCATCGGCGCGACGACGGAGAACCCGTTCTTCTCCGTCATCTCCCCGCTGCTGTCCCGCTCGCTGCTGCTCACCCTGGAGCCGCTGGCCGAAGACGACGTCCGCGCCGTCCTGGAGCGCGCGGTGGCCGACCCGCGCGGCCTCGGCGGGCGCGTCACGCTGCAGCCCGACGCCCTCGACCAGCTCGTACGGCTGGCCGGCGGCGACGCTCGGCGCTCGCTGACCTACCTGGAAGCCGCCGCGATGCTGGCCGACGACGTCACGGTGGAGGTCGTGGAGAAGGCCGTCGACAAGGCGGCCGTGCGCTACGACCGCCAGGGCGACCAGCACTACGACGTGGTCAGCGCGTTCATCAAGAGCATGCGGGGCTCGGACGCCGACGCCGCGCTGCACTACCTCGCGCGGATGGTGGAGGCGGGGGAGGACCCGCGGTTCATCGCCCGCCGGATCGTGATCTTCGCCAGCGAGGACGTCGGGATGGCCGATCCCACGTGCCTGCAGGTCGCGGTGGCCGCCGCCCAGGCCGTGGAGTTCATCGGCCTGCCCGAGGGCAGGATCAACCTCGCCCAGGCGGTCATCCACTGCGCGCTGGCGCCCAAGTCGAACGCGGTCGTGAAGGCGATCGGCGCGGCCTCCGACGACGTGCGGCGCGGCATGGTGGGCCGCATCCCCGACCACCTGCGCGACGCGCACTACCC
The DNA here is from genome assembly GCF_016863095.1 of Microbispora siamensis. Classification (GTDB taxonomy): domain Bacteria; phylum Actinomycetota; class Actinomycetes; order Streptosporangiales; family Streptosporangiaceae; genus Microbispora; species Microbispora siamensis. Next base: position 102,049 of record NZ_BOOF01000020.1, read on the forward strand.
GGGCGCGAAGAAGCTCGGCCACGGCAAGGGCTACCAGTACCCGCACGACTTCGAGCACGGCCTCGTCCGCCAGGACTACGCGCCGGAGGAGCTGCGGGAGCGCCGCTACTACGAGCCGACCGCGCACGGCGCGGAGGCGCGGTTCGCGGAGCGCTGGGCGAAGATCCGCAGCTTCCTGCGCGGCGGCTGAGCGCGGCCGGTGTGCGACCCGGGGTGTGTGGCGCGGAACGGCGGGCAGGGCGTTCGCGGTAAGGTCTTGCCATTCCAGCTCCGTTGATCTAGGGAGATCGGCACATGCTTACCGCGGGAGAGCTGGCGGGCCTCGTGGTCGCCATTTTCTGGGTGATCCTGGTCTGCTTCATGGTCGTCGTGCTGGTCAGGCTGGCCAGACTGCTGACCGAGACCCGCAAGTCCGTGGCCGAGCTGAGCGACCGCATCGCCCCGCTCCTCGACGACATGAGCCAGACCGTCTCCGAGGCCAACCGGCGGCTGGTGGCGGCCGAGGAGATCACGCACAACATGCGTGACGTCAGCGGCAACATGGTCAAGATCACCGGGGTGGCGTCCACGCTGTTCGCCGGTCCGGTGCTCAAGATCTCCGCCTTCCGGGACGGCTTCCGCCTGGCGCTGGCCCGGCGTGCCGCCCGCAGGGTCCCGGCCCGGCGGGTCGCCCGCGGCGGCCCCCGCACCGGCGACAGGATCAGCGAGCGGCACGCGGCCGAGCGCGCCGTGGAGCGCCGGGCGATCGGGAGGGGACGCGGATGATCCGGCGGCTCTTCTACATGTCCCTGGGCGCGTTCCTCACGGTCTGGACCATGCGTAAGCTTCAGTCGTTGCGGCCCGACCACGTGGCCAGGCGCACCGCCGACCGCGCGGTGACCCTCGCGGACCAGCTCAGGGACTTCGCCGGCGAGGTGCGCCACCTGTCGGCGAGCAGGGAAACCGAGTTGCGTGCCGAGTTCGGGCTCGACACGGTTGATGGAAACACCACCGGCAAGAACAGAATCTACGACGTAAAGGACGGCCGCTGAAATGGAGTCGGCAGAGATCGCGCGCCGCTTCCTGCGCTTCTTCGAGGAGCGCGGGCACACAGTCGTGCCCTCGGCCAGCCTGGTCGCCGAGGACCCGACACTGCTTCTCGTGAACGCGGGGATGGTCCCGTTCAAGCCCTTCTTCCTGGCGCAGCAGACGCCGCCGTACCGGCGGGCGACCAGCGCGCAGAAGGTCATGCGCACCCTCGACATCGACGAGGTCGGCAAGACCACCCGGCACGCCAGCTTCTTCCAGATGCTCGGCAACTTCTCCTTCGGGGACTACTTCAAGGAGCAGGCGATCCCGTTCGCCTGGGAGCTGCTGACGCGGCCCGAGTCCGACGGCGGCTTCGGCTTCCCCGAGGACCGCCTGTGGGCGACCGTCTACCTGGACGACGACGAGGCCCAGGACATCTGGCACCGCAAGGTGGGGCTGCCGCTCGACCGCATCCAGCGCCGCGACCTCGCCGACAACTACTGGCACATGGGCGTTCCCGGGCCGGGCGGGCCGTGCTCGGAGATCTACTACGACCGCGGCCCCGAGTACGGCCGCGAGGGCGGGCCGATCGCCGACGAGAACCGCTACCTCGAGGTGTGGAACCTCGTCTTCATGCAGTTCCAGCTCAGCAAGGTCCGCAGCAAGATCGACTTCGACGTGGCGGGCGAGCTGCCGGCCAAGAACATCGACACCGGCATGGGCCTGGAGCGCATGGCGGCCATCCTGCAGGGCGTCGACAACATCTACGAGATCGACACGACGTACAAGATCCTCGACACGGCGGCCGACCTCACCCGGTCCCGCTACGGGCGCGACAAGCGCGCCGACGTGTCGCTGCGGGTGATCGCCGACCACATGCGGGCGGGCGTCATGCTCGTCGGCGACGGCGTGCTGCCGTCCAACGAGGGCCGCGGCTACGTGCTGCGCCGCATGCTGCGCCGCGCGATCCGCAACCTCCGCCTGCTCGGCGCGGGCGAGGAGCGGCACATGCACGCGCTCACCGCCGTCACCATCGACGTGATGGGCGAGCAGTACCCCGAGCTCAAGGCCGACGCCGCCAACATCCACACGGTCATCGACGCCGAGGAGGCGTCGTTCCTCGGCACGCTCCGCACCGGTACGGCGATCTTCGACGTCGCGGTCGAGGAGACCAAGCGCAAGGGCGTCTCGACGCTCAGCGGCGACCAGGCGTTCCAGCTCCACGACACCTACGGCTTCCCGATCGACCTCACCCTGGAGATGGCGGCCGAGCAGGGCCTCCAGGTGGACGAGGAGGGCTTCCGCCGGCTCATGAAGGAGCAGCGGGACCGCGCCAAGGCCGACGCCGCGGCAAAGAAGACCGGCAACGCCGACATCTCGGTGTTCACCGGCATCCTGGAGAAGGCCGGGAAGGTCGACTTCCTCGGTTACGACCACACCACCGCCGAGGCCAACGTCATCGGCCTGCTCGTCGACGGCGCGTCCGTCCCGGCGGCCGGCGCGGGGACCACGCTGGAGGTCGTGCTCGACCGCACCCCGTTCTACGCGGAGGGCGGCGGTCAGCTCTCCGACCAGGGCCTGATCCGCACCGGCGGCGCGGAGATCGAGATCGTGGACGTCCAGTCGCCGGTGCCCGGCCTGATCGTGCACCGCGGCAAGGTGCGCACCGGCGAGGTGCGCGTCGGCGACCAGGCGCAGGCCGACATCGACCTGGAGCGGCGGCGCGCGATCTCGCGCAGCCACACCGCGACCCACCTGGTCCACCGCGGGTTCCGCAACGCCCTCGGCGAGTCGGCGGCCCAGGCGGGCTCGGAGAACTCCCCGGGCCGCTTCCGCTTCGACTTCACCGCGGCCGGGGCCGTCTCCCCGTCGATGCTGCGCGACGTCGAGGACGAGGTGAACGCCGTCCTGATCAACGACCTCAAGGTCAACGCGTTCTACACCAGCCAGGCGCAGGCCCGCGCGATGGGCGCGCTCGCGCTGTTCGGCGAGAAGTACGGCGACGAGGTCCGGGTGGTCGAGGTCGGCGACTACTCCCGGGAGCTGTGCGGCGGCACCCACGTGGCCAGCTCCGGCCAGCTCGGCCTGGTCAAGGTGCTGGGCGAGTCGTCCATCGGCGCGGGCGTGCGCCGCGTGGAGGCGCTCGTCGGGCTCGACGCGTTCCGGTTCCTGGCTCGCGAGAGCGTGCTGGTCGCCCAGCTGAGCGAGCAGCTCAAGACCCGCCGCGAGGAGCTGCCCGAGCGCATCGAGGGCATCGTCACGCGGCTGCGCGCCGCCGAGAAGGAGCTGGAGAAGCTGCGCTCGGCCCAGGTGCTCGCGGTGGCGGGCGAACTGGCCGCGCAGGCCCGCGACGTGCAGGGCGTCTCCGTGGTGACGCACCGCGCGCCTGATGGCACCTCCGCCGACGACCTGCGTAAACTCGCCCTCGATGTGCGCGGCAGGTTCCCTGGCGACCGCGCCGCGGTCGTCGTCGTCTCCGGCGTCCCCTCCGACCGGCCGGTCGTCGTCGCCGCGGTCAACGAGGCGGGACGCGAGCGGGGCCTGAAGGCGGGCCGGCTCGTCGGCGTCGCCGCCAAGGCACTCGGGGGTGGCGGTGGCGGCAAGGACGACGTGGCCCAGGGCGGCGGCACGCGGCCCGAGGCGATCGGCGACGCGCTGCGCGCGGTCGAGGAGGCCATCTCCTCCGCCGTGGCGTGAGCGGCCGATGAGGCATGGCGTCAGGATCGGGGTCGACGTCGGCTCCGTCCGCATCGGCGTGGCCCGCAGCGACCCGTCGGGTCTGCTGGCCACGCCGGTGGAGACCGTACGGCGCGGCCGTGGCGACCTGGCGAGGATCGCGGAGATCGCGGCCGAGCACGAGGCGATCGAGATCGTGGTCGGGCTGCCCACGTCGCTTTCGGGCAGGGAGAGCCACGCCGCCGGGGCCGCGCGCGAGTTCGCCGCGCGGCTGGCCGTCCGGGTGGCTCCGGTCCCGATCCGGCTGGTAGATGAGCGGCTCACCACGGTCAGCGCGCAGCAGGGCCTGCGTTCCAGCGGCGTGAGGGCCCGCAACCAGCGTGACGTGATCGACCAGGCGGCGGCCGTCGTGCTGCTGCAGGCCGCGCTCGACGGCGAGCGGGCCACCGGCAATCCCCCCGGCAGACCTCTCGAACCACCACGGCCCGGCACCGGGCCAGGTGAGGAAGCGAGCGGCGGGACCGCCAGGTGAGGCGGACGTTCGCCGCCGTGGCCGGGGGGCTCGCCCTGGTCGCGGTGGCGGTGGCCTACGGCGTGCACCAGGTGGTCGGGCAGTCCGAGGAGGCCCCCGACTACTCCGGCGGCGGTTCCGGGACGGTCACGGTCGAGATCACGCCGGGCGCGAGCGCCGCCGAGATCGGCGAGACGCTGGAGCGGGCCGGCGTGGTGGCAAGCGCCCAGTCGTTCGTCGCGCAAGTGATCACGCGCTCCAAGGAGAGCGGGCTGCACCCGGGCCGTTACACCCTGCGTCGGCGCATGGCCGCCGCCAGCGCACTCGATCTGCTGCTCTCGCCCGCGAGCAGGGTCGTGCGCACGGTCACCGTGCCCGAGGGGCTGCGCACGAGCGAGGTGCTGCGCACGCTCGCGGACCGGACCGGCATCCCCCTGAAGGACTTCACCACGGCCGTCGCCGAGCCCCGGCGTCTGCGCCTGCCCGCGTACGCCGAGGGGACGGCCGAGGGGTTCCTGTTCCCCGCGACGTACGAGATCGAGCCGGGGATGACCGCCGTCGACCTGCTCAGGAAGATGGTGGCCCGGTTCCGCGTCGCCGCCGCGAAGGTGAAGCTGGAGGACTGGGCGCCGCGCGTGCGGCTCACGCCCAAGCAGGCGGTGACGGTCGCCAGCATCGTGCAGGCCGAGGGCGGCGTCCCGGCCGACTACCCCAAGATCGCCAGAGTGGTGTACAACCGTCTCGCGCGCGGCGCGAAGCTGGAGATGGACAGCACGGTCAACTACGCGCTGAACCGCCACACCCTCAAGGTCAGCACCGAGGACACGCGGGTCGACTCGCCGTACAACACCTACGCGCGCTCCGGGCTGCCGCCCGGGCCCATCGGCAACCCGGGGGAGAGCGCGCTCGCGGCCGCCCTCCACCCCGCCGACGGCACGTGGTACTGGTTCGTGACCACAGATCCTCGGCGTAAAATCACCAAATTCACTGACAAAGAGGCTGAGTTCAGGAAATATCGGGAGGAGCTGAACAGGTATCTCGGGACGAACTGATCGCCTCCCGGGCATCCGCGCGGCACCGTCCCGCGGGGTTCCGGAGCGCGCCCGGTGCGTCCGCACGGCCCCGCCGCCCCCGGGCGGGGCTCCATATATCGGGAACGCCCCCCGCGGAACCCCCTGTCCCGAACCCCCTCGGTTTGGCACACTCGCTTGACGGGAGGCCTCTCGTACCGAGAGATTGGCCAGCGCACTATGAATGATCTGGACATGGACTTCCTGCTCGGCGCCGAGGACGACGACGGTTCTCCCCGGCGCCGGCCCTCTGGCAGCCGGACCCAGCAGCGGCGCAGCCGCAGACGCCGCAAGAGGCAGCGGCGCAAGGGCAGGGTCGCCACGCTGTTCGCCATCGTGATCATCATCGGGGTCCTCGGCGGCCTCGGTTACTTCGGATTCACCTGGGCGCGCGGCGTGATGATCCCCAAGGACTTCACCGGGGAGGGGCGCGGGGAGGTCGTCGTCGAGATCGAGGAGGGCGCGAGCGCCACCGACGTCGCCCAGATGCTGGAGGACGAGGGCGTCGTGGCCAGCGCGCGGGCGTTCATCAACGCCATCGGCGCCGCCGGGAAGAGCTCCTCGCTCCAGCCGGGCCAGTACGAGATGCGCAAGGGCATGTCCGCCGAATCCGCCCTGGCCCTGCTCGACCCCAAGAACCGGATGCTCAACCGGCTGACCATCCGTGAGGGCCTGCGGCTCAGCAAGATCTACGAGGAGCTGTCGACGGCCACCGGCAAGCCGGTCGAGGACTTCAAGAAGGCCGCCCGCACCGACATCGGTCTCCCCGCGTACGCCAAGGGCCGTCTTGAGGGCTTCGCGTTCCCGGCCACGTACGAGATCAGCAGCAAGCTCACCCCGCAGCAGATCCTCACCAAGATGGTCGACCGGTTCAACCAGACCGCGGACCAGGTCGACCTGGAGAAACAGGCGAAGCAGCTCGGCTTCACCGCCAGGCAGATCATCATCATCGCCAGCATCGTGCAGGCCGAGTCCGGCAGCGCCGATGACATGCCGAAGGTCGCCCGGGTCATCTACAACCGGCTGAGCTCCGACCCCCAGATGAAGCTGGGCATGGACAGCACGGTCATGTACGGCCTGAACAAGTACGGCATCGCGGCCTCGCACGCCGACCTGGAGAGCACCTCGCGGTACAACACGTACAAGTACTTCGGCCTGCCGCCCGGCCCGATCAGCAACCCCGGCGACCACGCGATCGAGGCCGCGCTGCACCCGGCGGACGGCAACTGGCTGTACTTCGTGACGGTCGACCCCAAGCGGGGCATCACCAAGTTCACCGACAAGGAGTCGGAGTTCTGGAAGCTCCGCGACGAGTTCAACAGGAACAACAAATGACCGCGACCGGCCGGCGGGCCGCCGTCCTGGGCTCCCCGATCGCGCACTCGCTGTCCCCGGTGCTGCACCGGGCGGCGTACGCGGCGATGGGCCTGGCGGACTGGCGCTACGACGCGATCGAGTGCGCCGAGGACGGGCTGGCCGACCTGGTCGGCGGGCTCGGCCCGGAGTGGGCGGGGCTGTCGCTCACGATGCCGCTCAAGCGCGCCGTGCTGCCGCTGCTCGACACCGTCTCCGACCTCGCCGTGGCGGTCGGCGGCGCCAACACCGTGGTGTTCCGCGACGGCGCCCGGCACGGTGAGAACACCGACGTGTACGGCATCGTCGAGGCGCTCGCGGAGGCGGGCCTGCCCGCGCCTGCCTCCGCGGTCGTCCTCGGCGGCGGCGCCACCGCGGCCTCGGCCGTGGCCGCCCTGCGGGAGACGGGCCTCGCGGAGGTCACGCTGGTCGTGAGGGACCCGGGCCGTGCGGGAGAGACCCTGCGGGTCGCCGAGCGCCTCGGCGCCACGGTGACCGTGCGCTCCTTCGACGACTTCGACCCCGCGGCCGACCTGGTCGTCTCCACGCTGCCGTCCGGCGCGGCCGACGCGCTGGCCGAGCGGGTCGCGGCCCGCCTGCCCGAGAAGGCGGCGCTGTTCGACGTCGTCTACGCGCCCTGGCCGACGCCGCTGGCCGCGGCCGTACGGGCGCGAGGGCGCACGGTGATCGGCGGCTTCCCGATGCTGCTGCACCAGGCGGTGCGGCAGGTCGAGCTGATGACCGGCCGCGCGGACGTGCCGGTGGAGGCGATGCGCGCCGCCGGCGAGGCCGAGATCGCGCGGCGCGCGGCCTCCTGACCGGCACGGGGCGCACCGTGGCACCTCCCGTGGGTGCCCCGGAATACATCGGGGACCTTCCGGTTTGTGGTAGCGTAGGAACTCGATCGGTCCGGCATGAGCTGGACGCGCAAGCGGAGGTCCTCCTCCCACCTGCTCCGCCGAAAGGCGGACGGGTCAAGGATCACACCGGAGTTTTCGGCAGGAGAGCTCAGTGACCCCGCATGCGTGACGTGCGGGGTTTTGTTTTTGCTCCGCGCGGTCGAGACAAGCGGAAGTCTTTTGGAGGTCCCATCAGCACCGAGCCCCGCATCAACGACCGTATTCGCGTGCCCGAGGTGCGCCTCGTCGGCCCGAACGGCGAACAGGTCGGCATCGTCTCCATCGGCGACGCACTGAAGCTGGCGCAGGAGAGCGATCTCGACCTGGTGGAGGTCGCGGCCACGGCCCGCCCGCCCGTCTGCAAGCTCATGGACTACGGCAAGTTCAAGTACGAGTCGGCCATGAAGGCGCGCGAGGCCCGCCGCAACCAGGCGCACACGATCATCAAGGAGATCAAGCTCCGGCCGAAGATCGACCCGCACGACTACGAGACCAAGAAGGGTCACGTCGTGCGCTTCCTGAAGGCGGGAGACAAGGTCAAGGTCACGATCATGTTCCGGGGTCGCGAGCAGTCCCGGCCGGAGCTGGGCTTCCGGCTCCTGCAGCGCCTCGCCGAGGACGTCACCGACCTGGGGTTCGTCGAGTCGCAGCCGAAGCAGGACGGCCGCAACATGATCATGGTGATCGGGCCGCACAAGAAGAAGGCCGAGGCGAAGGCCGAGAAGGCCGCCGCCAAGGCCCGCGGCACCGGCCAGCAGGAGGCGGAGCCCGCCGAGGAGCAGGCCGCGCAGCCGCAGTGACGCCCGCTTGAACCATCGGGCGGGGCGCCGCAGACGTACACGGAAACCGAGACCGGGACGGTCTCGCGGAGTAAGGCAGGCCGCCGGCCCGGGTCACCGGCCCGGGCCGTCGGCACGGACGAAAGAGGAGAGACGGCTGAGATGCCGAAGATGAAGACGCACAGCGGTGCGAAGAAGCGGTTCCGGCTCACCGGATCCGGCAAGGTTGTCCGCCGCCGCGCCAACCGGCAGCACCTGTTCGAGCACAAGCCGTCCACTCGCACGCGCCGTCTCGAGGGCGTCGTCGTCATGTCCGACGCCGACACCAAGAAGATCAAGAAGCTGCTCGCGAAGTAACGACCCGGGGAGATAGAACAACATGGCACGCGTGAAGCGGGCGCTCAACGCCAAGAAGAAGCGCCGGGTCGTCCTCGAGCGGGCGAGTGGTTACCGGGGGCAGCGGTCGCGGCTCTACCGCAAGGCCAAGGAGCAGATGCTCCACTCGATGACCTATGCGTACCGGGACCGCAAGGACAAGAAGGGCACGTTCCGCCGGCTGTGGATCCAGCGGATCAACGCCGCCGCCCGGGCCAACGGCATCACCTACAACCGCTTCATCCAGGGCCTGCGCCTGGCCGGCATCGAGGTGGACCGCAAGATCCTCGCGGACCTCGCGGTGAACGACACGCAGACCTTCGCCACGCTGGTCGAGTCCGCCAGGAAGGCGCTCCCGTCCGACGTGAACGCGCCGGTCGCCTGAGACCTGCGCGAAGACGAGGGCCCGCCGCCTGCGGCGGGCCCTCATCCACGTCGAGGGGGGACAAGCGGGCATGGCGGAGCTCACCAACATCAAGTCGCCGCGCGTCAAGGCGGCCCGCAGGCTGACCAAGCGCGCCTTCCGGGACCGCGACCGGGCGTTCCTGGCGGAAGGGCCGCAGGCGGTCCGCGAGGCCCTCGCGCTCAAGGACGTCACGGTCGAACTGTTCACGACGGTCGAGGCGGAGACGCGGCACGCCGACATCGTGGCCGCCGCCCTCGCGGCGGGCGTGCCGGTCCACCGCGCGAGCGGCGAGGTCATGTCGGAGCTGACCCAGACGGTCACCCCGCAGGGCCTGCTGGCCGTGTGCCGGTTCGTGCACGTCCCGCTGGCCGAGGCGGTGCCGCGGGGGGCCCGGCTGGTGGCGATCCTCGCCCACGTGCGCGATCCCGGCAACGCGGGCACGGTCCTGCGTACGGCCGACGCGGCGGGCGCCGATTCGGTGGTGTTCACCGACGCGTCGGTGGACCCGTACAACGGCAAGTGCGTGCGGGCCAGCGCGGGCAGCCTGTTCCACCTGCCGGTCGTGACCGGCACTCCCGTGGCGGACGCCGTACGGCACGCGCGGGAGGCGGGGCTGCGCGTGCTCGCGGCCGACGGCGCGGGCACCCGGACGCTCGACGAGGTCGCCCTGGACGCGCCCAGCGCCTGGCTGTTCGGCAACGAGGCGTGGGGACTGCCGCACGAGCTCCTCGCGCTGGCCGACGAGGTGGTGCGCGTCCCGATCTACGGGCGGGCGGAGAGCCTCAATCTCGCCACCGCGGCCGCGGTCTGCCTGTACGCCTCCGCGCGCGCTCAGCGGCAGACCTTACATTCCGTGGAAGATCCCACTACCCCCGCGCTCTGAGGCTGCTGCCGAGCCCGGGAAACCCGCTATTGTCGGCGAAGGAGTCGCGCAGGAGGCGGCGGCGCGCGCAGTTCCGGAGCTCGAGGAGGCGGTCTCGTGCGAGGTGTCGACACCCCCGGCGGCGCCCTTGAGGGGGACGCCGGAGGGCGGGCGCACATCGACGTCGACGACCTTCCCGACGGCCTCGTCGCCACCGACGCCGACGGCGTGATCCTGATGGTCAACCGGGCCGCCGAGCGGCTGACCGGAGTGACCCGTGAGGCGGTGGTGGGCAGGCCCATCGGCGACGTGCTGCCGATGCGCGACCAGGACGGGCGCGACTGGTGGAAATGGCTCGACCCGCAGGGCGGGCTGTCCACCCGCAGCCGCCAGCCGGAACGGCCACTGCACCTGCCCGGCCGCCAGGAGATGCTCGTCGCCGCGCGCTTCGTCCGCACGCCGCGGCGCGGCGGGCGCGTAGAGCGCGTCGTGATCACGCTGCGCGACGCCTCGGCGCGCGCCCGGATCGAGCGCAGCCGCGCCGACCTGGTCTCGACCGTCGCCCATGAGCTGCGCTCGCCGCTGACCAGCGTCAAGGGGTTCACCGCGACGCTGCTGGCCAAGTGGGAGCGTTTCACCGACGCCCAGAAGCGCGTCATGCTGGAGACGGTCAACGCGGACGCCGACCGGGTGACGCGGCTGATCACCGAGCTGCTCGACGTCTCGCGCATCGAGTCGGGCAGGGTGGAGATCCACCGCCAGATCGTGGACGTGCCGGCCCGGGCCCGCAGGATCATCGCGGGCCGGGTGGCGGCGGGGGAGCCGGAGGACCGCTTCCGGCTGGAGGTCCTCGGCGAGCTGCCCGAGATGTGGCTCGACCAGGACAAGATTGACCAGATCCTCGCGAACCTGGTGGAAAACGCGGTGCGCCACGGACGCGGTACGGTGACCATAGTGGTGGAGCCGGTCGAATGGGGAGTGGCGGTGTCGGTGCGGGACCAGGGTGAGGGCGTGGCGCCCGAGCTGGTCGGCCGTGTCTTCCGCCAGTTCTGGCGGGGCAACGGCCGCCGTCGCGGGGGGACCGGGCTCGGCCTGTTCATCGTCAAGGGCCTCGTCGAGGCCCACGGCGGCACCATCAGCGTGCAGCGCGCGCCCGGTGGCGGCGCGGAGTTCCGATTTACCTTGCCCACCGGCACCCCTGACTTCGCCTGAGCCTTTCCACAGGCCGATCGCGCGGATGACGGCCCGGTGGGCTGATCGGACTAGACTCGTTGCCGCTGAGCGCAGGGCGCTCGCAGGCCCCTGGATACGGAGCTCTCTCTTGTCGAACACCTATGACCCGGTCGAGGTGACGCCGCTGCACGCCGACGAGGTCGCGCGGGCGCAGGCCGACGCCCTCGCCGCCATCGCCGCGGCGCGCGACCTCGACGATCTGAAGCAGGCCAGGCTCGCGCACGCGGGCGACCGCTCGCCCATCGCGCTGGCGAACCGTGAGATCGGCGCACTGCCGCCCGCCGCGCGCGCCGAGGCGGGCAAGCGGATCGGCGCCGCGCGCAAGGCCATCGGCGAGGCGCTCGCCGCCCGCCAGGCCGAGCTGGAGGCCGAGCGCGACGCGCGGGTCCTCATCGAGGAGACCGTCGACGTCACGTTGCCCTGGGACCGCGCGCCGCGCGGCGCCCGGCACCCGCTGACCACCCTGCAGGAGCGCATCGCCGACGCGTTCGTGGCGATGGGTTACGAGGTGGCCGAGGGGCCCGAGCTCGAAGGCGAGTGGTTCAACTTCGACGCGCTGAACATCGCCCCCGACCACCCGGCCAGGTCCGACCACGACACGTTCTTCGTGGAGAGCGTCGACTCCGGGAAGGTGCTGCGCACCCAGACCTCGCCGGTGCAGATCAGGGCCCTGCTGTCGCGCCCGCTGCCGGTGTACGTGGTGTCGCCGGGCAAGACCTTCCGCACCGACGAGCTCGACGCCACGCACACGCCGGTCTTCCACCAGGTCGAGGGCCTGGCGGTCGACAAGGGGCTGACGATGGCCCACCTCAAGGGCACGCTCGACCGGTTCGCCGAGGTGATGTTCGGCGCGGGGATCACCACCCGCTTCCGGCCGCACTACTTCCCGTTCACCGAGCCGTCGGCCGAGCTCGACCTGCGCTGCTTCGTCTGCCGCGGCTCCTCCGCGGTCCCGGGCAACCCGCCCTGCCGCACCTGCAAGTCCGAGGGCTGGATCGAGTGGGGCGGCTGCGGCATGGTCAACCCGCGCGTGCTGCTCGCCTGCGGCGTCGACCCCGCCGTCTACTCGGGATTCGCCTTCGGCATGGGCGTGGAGCGGACGCTGATGTTCCGCCACAACGCCGAGGACATGCGTGACATGGTCGAGGGCGACATCCGGTTCACCCTGCCGTTCGGGATGGAGGTCTGATGAAGGTCCCGCTTTCATGGCTGCGGGAGTACGTCGATCTCCCCGCGGTCACCGCACAGGAGGTGGCCGACCGGCTCACCGCCGCCGGCCTCAAGCTGGAGGCCATCCACTCGCACGGCCACGAGATCAAGAACGTCGTGGTCGGCCGGGTCCTCGAGTTCGAGGAGCTGACCGGGTTCAAGAAGCCCATCCGGCACTGCAAGGTCGAGGTGGGGGAGGCGACGCCGCGCGAGATCATCTGCGGCGCGACGAACTTCTCCGAGGGCGCCGTGGTCCCGGTCGCGCTGCCCGGCGCGGTGCTTCCCGGCGGCTTCGAGATCGGCTCCCGCAAGACCTACGGGCGCCTGTCCGACGGCATGATCTGCTCGGAGGCCGAGCTCGGCATCGCCGAGTCCTCTCCGGGCATCCTGCTGCTGCCGCAGGACACGCCGATCGGCGCCGACGTGGTCGAGCTGCTCGGCCTGCGTGACGACGTGCTCGAACTCGAGGTCGCGACCGACCGCGGATATGCCCTGTCGATCCGGGGCGTCGCTCGTGAGGCGGCCATCGCGTTCGGCGTGCCGTTCCGCGACCCGGCCGCGAGCGAGGCGGAGTCCGGCGGCGGCGAGTCCTGGCCCGCGTCGATCGCCGATCCCACCGCCTGCGACCGCTTCGTGCTGCGCACGGTCACCGGCTTCGACCCGGCCGCCGAGTCCCCGCTGTGGATGCGGGTGCGGCTGGCCCGCGCCGGCATGCGCTCGGTCTCGCTGGCCGTCGACATCACCAACTACGTGATGCTGGAGCTCGGCCAGCCCCTGCACGCCTTCGACCGGTCGCGCCTGTCCGGCCCGATCGTCGTACGGCGGGCCCGGCCGGGGGAGACGCTGGAGACGCTCGACCACGTGGTGCGCACGCTCCACGAGGAGGACATCCTCATCACCGACGACTCGGGCCCGATCTCGATGGCCGGCACGATGGGCGGCCTGCACACGGAGATCTCCGAGACCTCGACCGACATCGTCATCGAGGCGGCGCACTTCTCGGCGACGGGCATCGCCCGCGAGTCGCGGCGGCACAACCTGGTGAGCGAGGCGTCCAAGCGGTTCGAGCGCGGCGTCGACCGCGAGCTGCCCCTGGCCGCGTCGTGGCGTGCCGTCCAGCTCCTGGTCGAGCTGGGCGGGGCCGTCGCCGATCCCGGGGTGACCCACGCCCAGGTGGAGGTCTCGCCGGTGCGGATCACCATCCCGGCCGACCACCCCAGCCGGGTGGCGGGCGTGCCGTACGAGCGGGAGAGCGTGATCCGCAGGCTGGAGCAGATCGGCTGCGTGGTGACGGAGGGCGCCGCCCCCGCGGCCACGGCCGGGCACGGCGTCGCGGCCACCGGCGTGCTCGCCTCCGGCGACCTCGCCGACCGGCTGGCCGTCCACGGCGACGACCTGATCACGGTCACCCCGCCGACGTGGCGTCCCGACCTGACCGACCCGAACGACCTCGCGGAGGAGGTCATCCGGCTCGAGGGGTACGACCGCATCCCGTCGGTGCTGCCGCCCGCTCCGGCCGGTGGCGGGCTGACCGAGGCGCAGCGGCTGCGCCGCCGGGTGGGCCGCGCCCTGGCCCACGCGGGATACGTGGAGGTGCTCGCCTACCCGTTCATGGGGCCGCGCGACCTCGACAACCTGCTGCTGCCGGAGCAGGACCCCCGCAGGCAGGCGACCCGGCTGGTCAACCCGCTCAGCGAGGACGAGCCGTACATGCGGACCACGCTGCTGCCGGGCCTGCTGAAGACCCTGGTGCGCAACGTGGGCCGCGGCTTCGCCGACGTGGCGCTGTTCGAGTCCGGGCTGGTCTACCGGCCCGAGCCGCAGGCCCCCGCGACGGCTCCGGTCCTCCCGGTCGACCGCAGGCCCACCGAGGAGGAGCTGGCGGCGATCGAGACGGCGCTGCCGAGGCAGCCGCTGCGGGTGGCCGTGGTGCTGGCAGGAGAGTTCGAGCGCTCCGGCTGGTGGGGCGAGGGCCGGCAGGCGTCCTGGGCGGACGCCGTCGAGGCGGCCCGCACGGTCGCGCGGGCGGCGGGCGTGGAGCTCGGCGTCCGGGCCGACCAGCACGAGCCGTGGCACCCCGGGCGGTGCGCCGCGCTGACCGTCACCGACGCCGAGACCGGTGAGCCGGTGCTGGCCGGTCACGCCGGCGAGCTGCACCCGCGGGTCGTCGAGGCCTACGGGCTGCCGCCGCGCACCTGCGCGATGGAGCTGGAGCTGTCGCTGCTGAGCCCGGCCGGGCCGGTGCAGACGCCCGCCGTGTCCGCCTACCCGGTGGCGACGCAGGACGTCGCGCTGACCGTCGCCGCCTCCACCCCGGTCGCCGAGGTCGAGGCCGCTCTCCGGGCGGGGGCGGGCGAGCTGCTTGAGTCGATCAGGCTGTTCGACGTCTACACCGGCCCGCAGGTGGGCGAGGGCAACAAGTCCCTGGCGTACACGCTGCGGTTCCGGGCGGCCGACCGCACGCTCACGGTCGAGGAGACCACGGCGGCGCGCGACGCCGCCGTCGCCCTCGCCGCCGAGCGCACCGGAGCCCAGCTCCGCGGCGCCTGAGCATGATCGCCTGAGCGGGTGCCGGCACGGTGCGAACGAGCACGCTTCACCGAGCGTGCTCTGAACGGGCACGTTCTTAATAAGCACGGTGCCGGCACCCGCGGTCGTCTCTCCCGGAGGAGCGGTGCGTCACCTGCTGGTGTTCCACGAGCGGGACAGCGCGGAGGAGTCCGCCGAGACCGTGGCCGAGCTGTTCCCGGCACTCGGCGTCCCCACCGTCGTCCGTGAGTTGCTCGCGGGAGAGGACGACGCCGAGGACGCCCAGTGGGTGGTCGTCGTGGACGATCCGGACGGCGCCCTCGGCCCGGCCGACCTCGCCCGGCTCGACTCCCTCGCCGAGGAGGGCGAGGGCTGGCGCGAGCCGGGCTGACCGCCGTCCTACCTGCCGTACACCTCAAGGGAGTACAGCGAGTAGCCGTAGCCGGTGGCGCGCTTGACGCCCTGCATGCGCACGTACCGCGCGCTGACCGGTGCGAACGCGACGTTGTCCACGCCGCCGTCGCCCGTGGTCGTCTGCGCGACGGTGGTCCAGGCGGCGCCGTCCGGCGAGGTCTGGATCCGGTACGACGAGCCGTAGGCCGCCTCCCAGCGCAGGATCACCCGACCCACGGTCTTCGCCGAGCCGAGGTCGACCTGGACGTACTGGTTGTCGCTCCACCCGCTGGCCCACCGGCTGCCCGGGTCCCCGTCTACGGCCTTCGCCGCGCTGTTGGATCCCTCCGTGCTGGACGCGCTCGCCGTACGGCCCAGGGCGAGGTCGGCCACGTCGTCTCCGCGGTGCGCGGGGAACGAGACGACCTGCTGGTAGGTCGGCCGGTTCTGCCAGGAGATCAGCGAGTGCTTGACGCCGCCGAGCGGCGACTGCCGGACGGCGTCGGCGCACCACTGGTCGCCCGCCGAGCAGGAGTCGTCACCCGGGTAGGTCGTCGCCGCCGGTTCGGCCAGCGCCGCCGACAGGCTGTCCAGCAGGACCGTACGGCAGGCCGCCACGGTCGCCCCGCAGTACTTCGCCGGCAGGGGAGCGGCCACCGCGTCGCCCAGCACGGCCCGGATGTCCTTGTCCACGTAGCCCCACCAGCCGTACTGGAACGACGAGCCCTTGTGGGCCTGGGCCTCGTTGGCCGAGCCGGGCAGCGATGAGACGTCGCCCTGCTGGTGCCCGGACGGCGACTCGTTGATCTGCAGCGCGTTGACCAGCGCCTGGTAGAGGCCGTCGCCCAGTCCGGGCCGGAACTGCGCCCGCACCAGCTTCGGCCACCACGCGTCGAAGATCCGGATGGCGTCCGCGTGGGTGTAGGTCTTGCTGCCCTTGGCGGTCTCCTCCCGTTTGGCGCCCGCGGCGGCCCAGGCGGACAGCTTGGAGACGGCCGAGGCCAGGGCGGGGTCGGAGATGGACGCGCTGTTGATCACGCGCAGCAGTTTGGGCAGCACCTTCCACCCGCGCAGGTCGGTCGTCGCGGCCGACGCCATGATCTTCACGACCCCGGCGCGGTCGAGGGTGCCCGACGACAGGGCCGCCTTGACCGGGGCGTCGAGCAGGTCGGCACGGTGGACCGCGCCGAAGCTGAAGTTGCCGTCGGCCGCGCCGAAGTCCTGGGCCTGCTTGTTGTTCCAGCTCACGAAGTAGTCCTGGTTGACGGCCTGGGGGTGGGCCGAGGCCGGGACGTAGGACGCCGTGTTGGCCGAGGGATCGAAGCCGCTCCACTCGTGCGCGGCGTCGCCCGTCATGGGCAGGTTCGGATCGGACACCGCCGACCGTACGGGGACGTTGCCGGACATGAAGTACGCCGCGTCGGCGGAGTTCACGTAGAACCAGTTGAACGCGAAGCCGATGGCGGAGGCCGAGTTGCGGAAGGCCGCCGCCGAGCCCATCTCGGCCGGGTCGTTGAACATCTGGAAGCCGATCGCGGAGTCGGCCTCGTGCTGGTAGGTCGAGCGCAGCGTGGTGAAGGCCGTCGGCACGCCGCCGACCGTGCCCCGCCAGGTGACCAGGCCATACTTGGTGCGCTTGATGACCAGGTCGTACGACCCGGCGGCGGTGGAGTCGGCCGTGTTGGGCTTCCAGGTGTTGGTCTTCTTCAGCGTCTCCATCGCCGTGCAGGTGCCGTGGTAGAGGTAGTGATCCGACGAGACCGTGGGGGTGCCGCCGTTCGGGTCGCACAGCGTCACGGCGTACGTGTCGGTGATGTCCTCGGCGGCGGAGGTGGCGCTCCAGGCGTAGTCGGTGCCGCGCCCGAGTAGCACGTAGAGGTTGAGCCCGGCGAAGGCCGCGCCCCGTGCCCGGATGCCGGGCCCGGACAGCTCCTCAAGCATGAGCAGTTGCGGCGCGAAGTAGCCGGTCTGCGGGCCGAACACGGCGATCGGGTGGCCTCCGGTCGCCTTGGCGGCCGAGACCACGATGGCGTTGGACATGTCCGGCTTGGAGTTGTCCACGGTGAGCCCGGTCAGCGCGCTTCTGACCTGCGTGGTCGCGGACGTCGCGGTGCCGGTCTCGTTGGCCGTGATGTCGACCGGTGCGGTCGTGCCCGCGTCGGGCAGCACCACTCCGGTCGCGCCGGCCGGGGCCGCCCCGAAGGGGAAGCTCTGCCCGGCGTGCAGGGTCAGCACGGTCTCCGGGTCGTTCTGGGAGCGGAAGGTCGCCCAGACCCGGTCGCCCTCGGCGGCGCCGTACTTCGCCCGCGCGGCCACGCGGACGAGGGCGGACTGCATCTCGGCGCCGCCGCCACCGCCGAACAGACCGCCGATCACGCCGGAGATCGCGATCAGGTCGGTCATCCGGAAGTCCTCCGGGCCGCCCTTGTTCGTGATCGCGTCGAGGTGGCCGGTGAGCACGTACTCACCCGGGCAGTCGCGGTCGGCCATGCAGTGGTCGATGTACGCGTTGATCCCGGCGACGTAGTTCTGCACGTCCGCGTAGAGCTGGGCGCCCCGGGTCCCGGCCGTCTTCAACCGGTCGATCTGGGCCTGGAGGTCGGCCTCGGTGTAGGGGGAGTTGCGCCAGACGCTCTGCTCCAGCTCCCTATTGCCGGCGGCGCCGCCGGCGAACGGTGTCAGCTCGCCCCGGCCGACGTGGCGCATGAGGTCCATCAGCCACAGGCGGTCCTGCGCGCCGGCGTATCCGGCGCCGAACATGGTGCCCTCGCGGGTGGTGCCGGTGACGTGCGGGACGCCGGTCGCCTTGTCGCGGACGATGGTGACGTCGGAGCGCGGGCTGACCGTGCTGTCGACCTGGTTCGCCGGCACGCCGAACGCGCTGTCGTTGAAGAACGCGGAGATCTGCTCGTCGGTCAGGCCGGTGTAGCCCGAGATGAGGTCGGCGTACTTGCCGAGCTGGTCCTTGCTGTGGGCCGGGTACGTGCCGAGGGTCTGGTTGCCAAGGATGTCCACCAGTGTGGCGTTGCCGTTCTGGCCGGGCGGCAGGATGTCCGCGCACTGGCCCAGGCAGTAGTCGTCGGGCGGGTAGTAGGGGGCCGCGGCGGCCGGCGCCGCCGGCAGGCCGACGGCGACGAGGGCCAGCGCGGCGGCAGCGGTGATCGCCCGTCGAAGGCGCGCGTGCATGGGGGAACTTCCCTTCGCGGTGTCGGGGGGTGAAGGGACCACTCTCTGTGCACAGAACGTGAGCAGTGCTCGACTCTGGACGATACGCGCGGGTAACCAGAGGATCAATGGGGTGATTCGTCGCCGGTGGCGGCGGCGCCGCGTCCGCTCTGCCGCCGTCTTGTGGAGGCGAAGCTCAGAGAGCGTCGATCTCGGTGAGGTCGATGTCGATCTCGAAGGGCACGGACAGCTTGAGCCGGTCGTGATAGATGCCGGTCAGCGCGTACGACGTGATCGCCGGGTCGAGTTCGTAGACGTAGACCGTGGGCCGCCCGGCCTGGCTCTCGATCCGCCAGAAGTGGGCGATCCCCGCCTCCGCGTAGAGTTGCGGCTTGCGCCTGCGGTCCCGCTCCTCCGAGTCCGGCGAGACGACCTCGACGACCAAGAGCACGTCACTCGCTTCGTACGCAGGGGGTGCGGCGCTCCCCCGGAAGAGCACCGCACCCCTGTGCGGAGGTCAGCCGACCCGGCAGGAGACGGACGGCCAGGTCCAGTTGCCGTTGTGCTGGATGGTCACGCCCCAGTTGTTGCCACTGCCGTTGGGCTTCGCGGTCAGCACCTGGGCGCTGGGATAGCTGGCGCTGATGTTCCAGGTAGCGATGACCTTGGCGGGGGAGGGGACGGTCATCGTCACGGTCCAGTTGCTGGAGCCGCTGACCGAGACGTTGAGGTTGTACCGGTCGCTCCACTGCTGACCCGCGGACAGCGTCGCGGTGCAGCTACCGCCGCCGGGGTTGGTGGGCGTGACGGTCGGCTGCCCGGTCGGGCCGCCGCTGCCGCCGTCGGGGGCGACCGCGCGTCCGGTGGACGGCGAGATCATGCCCGCGCACAGGTTGCGGCTGCGGAGGTTGGCCGCGATCTGCGGGATGGCCTGGACCGTCGTCGCGTACTGGTCGTGCATGAGGATGATCTGACCGTTCTGCAGCTGGCCGGCGGCCTGGACGATCTGCGCGGTGCTGGCGCCGTTCCAGTCCTGGGAGTCGACGTCCCAGATGATCTCCTTGAGGCCGAGCTGCTGCTCGATCGACTTGAGGGTGGAGTTGGTCTCGCCGTACGGCGGGCGGAAGAGTTTGGGCGCCGAACCGGTGGCCTGCTGGATGGTCTGCTGGGTCTGCTGGAGTTCCGACTGGATCTGCGAGCTGCTCAGCTGAGTCAGGTGGGAGTGGGTCCAGCTGTGGTTGCCGACCCACATGCCCGCGTCGACCTGGGCTCTGACGAGGGACGGGTTGTTCTGGGCGTTCTGCCCGATGTTGAACATGGTGGCCCGCAGGCCGTTGGCCTTCAACGTGTTCAGCAGGTTCGTCGTGTTGCTGGGATTGGGGCCGTCGTCGTAGGTCAGGCCGACGTACCCGGCGCTGCAGTCGGCCGCGCTCGCGGGCGCGGCCGACAGGGCCACGGCGGCGAACGCCGCGGTGAGGACGCTCGCGATCGTGGTGGCGAGCGTCTTGCGTAAGCCTGCACGTCTTGCGGTGGGCACGGTGCTGTCGGCCATGTCTGCTCCTCCAGTCGGGACGGCATCATTCTGGGAAGCGTCGCTGAAACATGTCAAAGACCGGCTAGAAACATTTCACACAGATGAGTCGGTCAAGTGCGGTTGCCCAGCCGAAACGCCGATGAACATTTCACGGCGTCGCGGATTCCGGCGGTCGGAGGGCGAGCGCGTGCTCGTCGGTCCTCGCGTCGTACTTGCGGAACCGGGGCAACGCGGCCGCCATCACACCGACCGCGGCCACGCAGAGCAGGCCGCCCGCCCCCAGAGAGAAGCGGGCGCCGCCCAACTGGGCCATGAACCCGGCCCGTGCGTCGCCCAGCATCGGCCCGGTCGAGTAGGAGAGCAGTTCGATGCCGGCCAGCCGCCCGCGATAGGAGTCCGGAATCGTCTGGTTCCAGATGGTGCCGCGGAACAGGCCGCTCACCATGTCGGCGCCGCCGGCGACGGCGAGGAACAGGAAAACCAGCCAGATGTCCGGCATCACGGCGGCGAGCGCCACGGCGACGCCCCACAGGGTGGCCGAGACGATGACGGCGAGCCCGTGCCGATGCACGTGGGCCGTCCAGCCCGAGGTGAGTGAGGCGACCACCGCGCCCACGCCGCCGGCCGCGTACAGCACTCCGACGGCCTTGGACGCGCCGAGGTTCTCGGCCAGGAAGGGGAACAGCGCGGTGGAACTGGCGAAGGCCATCGCGGCGATGTCCACGAGATAGGTGCCCATCAGGTCCGGCCGCCGCAGCGCGTACCGCACGCCTTCCAGCAGGGAGCGCAGCGACGCGGGGGTGGGCTCCTCGGCGCGTGCGACGGCGCCGACCCTGACCAGCAGCGCGAGGGACAGCAGGAACGTGGCGACGTCGAGGCCGTAGGAGGCGGCCGGACCGAGCGTGGCCACGATGAGACCGCCCGCGGCCGGGCCCACGATCATGGCGGCGTTGCGGACCAGGCCCTGCAGGGCGAACGCCGCGGGCATTCGATCCAGCGGCACCACCCGGTTGAGCAGCGCCTGCTCACTGGGCGAGCGTACGCTGCCGAGCCCGGCGGCCAGCGCGCCGACGGCGTACAGCACCCACACCTGCGGCCGGGGCAGCAGCGCGTTGACGAGCAGGAGCACCGAGGATAGGCACAACCCCAGCTCGCTGACTATCACGATCGTGCGCCGGTCGCGCGCGTCGGCGATCGCGCCGCCCCACAGTCCGCACACCACCATCGGCACGAACTCGGCCATGCCCACCAGGCCCACCGCGACGTAGGACTCGGTGAGCTGCTTCATCTGGTACGGCACGGCCACCGTCGTGACGACCGTGCCGAGCGTCGTGATCAACCCCGAGCCGAGCAGGAGGCGGAAGTCGCGGAACTCGCGCAGTGGGCTGAGATCCAGTCTCAGCCGCCGGGCAAGGGATTTCACAGAACGATCAGCGCTGTCGGCCACGACGAGTCATCTCAACGATCCGCCCGTCCGAGGGCAACTGATTTTCCCTTCGCCGGGGAACGCGACGGCCGTACGGCGAGGAGGTCGTCCCTTCTCGCCGTACGGCCGTCCGGGTCTCCCCGGGATCAGGGTGTCGTCGTGGTGTCCGTCAGGACGCGCTGCAGGTCAACGTCGGCGTGGCGGCGGTGCCGTTGGCGACGAAGCCGAAGGTGGTGGAGGCGCTCGCGCCCAGGCCGCCGTTCCAGGACTCGTTGCGCACGCTGACGGACGAGCCGGAGCCGGACTGGAGGCCTCCCCACAGCTGGCTGATGGACTGGGAACCGGGCCAGCTCCAGGTCACCGTCCAGCCTCTGATCGCCGAACTGCCCGCGCGCACCGTCACGTTGGACTGGAACCCGCCGGTCCAGGAGTTCACGGTCTGCATCGTCGCGGTGCACCCGCCCGGTCCCGGAGGCGGCGTGAGCGTGGGAGTGGGGCTGGGGGACTGCGGGTTCGACGGGGACGGAGAGACGGGGCCGCCGCCGTCGGGGGCGACCGCGCGTCCGGTGGACGGCGAGATCATGCCCGCGCAGAGGTTGCGGCTGCGGAGGTTGGCCGCGATCTGCGGGATGGCGGCGACGGTGGTGGCGTACTGGTCGTGCATGAGGATGATCTGGCCGTTCTGGAGCTGGCCGGCGGCCTGCACGATTTGCGCGGTGCTGGCGCCGTTCCAGTCCTGGGAGTCGACGTCCCAGATGATCTCCTTGAGGCCGAGCTGCTGCTCGATCGACTTGAGGGTGGAGTTGGTCTCGCCGTACGGCGGGCGGAAGAGTTTGGGCGCCGAACCGGTGGCCTGCTGGATGGTCTGCTGGGTCTGCTGGAGTTCCGACTGGATCTGCGAGCTGCTCAGCTGAGTCAGGTGGGAGTGGGTCCAGCTGTGGTTGCCGACCCACATGCCCGCGTCGACCTGGGCTCTGACGAGGGACGGGTTGTTCTGGGCGTTCTGCCCGATGTTGAACATGGTGGCCCGCAGGCCGTTGGCCTTCAACGTGTTCAGCAGGTTCGTCGTGTTGCTGGGATTGGGGCCGTCGTCGTAGGTCAGGCCGACGTACCCGGCGCTGCAGTCGGCCGCCTGCGCGGCCGTGGCGGACAGGGTCACGGTCGCGAGTGCCGCGGTCAGGACGCCTGCGAGTGCCGTGGCGAGCGTTCTGCGTAAGCCTGCACGTCTTGCGGTGGGCACGGTGCTGTCGGCCATGTCTGCTCCTCCGATCGGGGGAGGGCCGGGCGGAGCGAGTCGCCGGTAGGGGAGCGCCGCCCGGCCCCGGGGGTTCGCCGGAGGATCATTGTGAGAACGGCGCTGAAACATGTCAAAGATTTGCTGAAACGTTTCGAGTCCATGAGCCGACAAGGACGGCCTGTAATGCCGGAACGCCGATGAACTTTTCATGCCGATGAGCCGCACGCCCGGCGCCCTGGGGAACGCGGCGACGTGGCGGCCCCTCCGGAGCCGTCCGGGAGCGAAAGTCCCGGACGGCTCCGGAGCCCATGAGCCCGATCAGGCGGGGACCTTGTCGAGGAAGCCGTACACGTTCCGGATCCGGCCGTCCTCGGCGAGCGCCACGACGTCGAAGCCGATCACGACGGGCTCGGCCGCGCCTTCCGCGCCTTCCGGGCCGAGGTGCCAGGTGAAGCGCGCCGTGTCGTGGTGGCCGTCCACGGGCCCGCCCAGGGTGAACACGAACCCGGGGAACATCTCCTGCGCCCCGGCGATCACCGCGGCGATCCCGTCGTGCCCGGTGACGGCGGCCAGCGGGTCGGTGTAGCCGCCGTCCTCGGTCCACAGCTCCGCCACCGCCTTCGCCCTGGCCTCGGCGTCGCGCTCGTTCCAGGCGGCGATGTAACGCTCGGCCACGGCGGTGTAGTCGGTCATTGTCCACTCCTTCGGGGATGTCTTCCGTGACGACGCCTGAACGGTGTCACGGAGCCCCGAGGAGAGGCGATTACGCGGGAGGTAAACGCCGCTCCGTATGGACGGATCTCGCCGGTCGTGGCATCCGCGTCGGGACCCAGTAAGGTCTGTGTCCTGATGAGCGCCACTCTTGTCGCGAAGGAACTCGCCGCCGGGCACGGCGACCGTGTCCTGTTCTCGGATCTCGATCTGGTCGTCGCGCCCGGTGACGTCGTGGGGCTGGTGGGGGCGAACGGCGCGGGCAAGTCGACGCTGTTGCGCCTGCTGGCCGGCCTCGACACCCCCGAGCACGGCGGCGTACGGCTCAGCCCGCCCACCGCCAACGTCGGCCATCTGCCGCAGGAGCCCGAACGGTGGCCTGGTGAGACCGTCGCCGCCTTTCTCGCCCGCCGGACCGGGGTCGCCGCCGCGCAACGGGCCCTCGACGCGGCCACCGAGGCGCTCGTGAGCGGCGATCCCGGGGACGCGTACGCCGAGGCCCTCGATCGCTGGCTCGCCCTCGGCGGCGCCGACCTGGAGGAGCGGGCCGCGGAGGTGGCCGCCGACCTCGGGCTCACGGTCGGCTTGGAGCAGGAGATGACGTCCCTGTCCGGCGGCCAGGCGGCCCGGGTGGGGCTGGCCTCGCTGCTGCTCAGCCGTTACGACCTGTTCCTGCTCGACGAGCCCACCAACGACCTCGACCTCGACGGCCTGGACCGGCTCGAACGCTTCGTGACGGGACTGCGCGCCGGGACCGTGGTCGTCAGTCACGACCGTGAGTTCCTCGCTCGTACGGTGAACAGGGTGGTCGAGCTCGACCTGGCCCAGCGGCAGGTCCGCGCGTACGGCGGCGGCTACGACGCCTACCTGGAGGAGCGCGAGGTCGCCCGCAGGCACGCGCGCGAGCAGTACGAGGAGTACGCCGAGACCAAGGCGTCCTTGGAAAGCCGCGCCCGGGTCCAGCGCGCCTGGATGGAGAAGGGCGTCAAGAACGCGCGCCGCAAGGCCACCGACGGCGACAAGATCGGGCGGAAGTTCCGCACCGAGGCGACGGAGAAGCAGGCGGCCAAGGCCCGGCAGACCGAGAGACTGATCGAGCGGCTGGAGGTCGTCGAGGAGCCGCGTAAGGAGTGGGAGCTGCGGATGGAGATCGCCGCCGCGCCTCGCTCCGGGGCCGTGGTCGCGACGCTGCGCGGCGCGGTCGCGCGACGCGGCGCCTTCACGCTCGGGCCCGTCGACCTGCAGATCGACTGGGCGGACCGGGTCGCGATCACCGGCGCGAACGGCTCGGGCAAGAGCACCCTGCTCGGCGTGCTGCTCGGCCGGATACCCCTCGCCGAGGGGACGGCGGCGCTCGGCCCGGGCGTGGTCGTCGGCGAGGTCGACCAGGCCCGCGCCCTTTTCGAAGGCGACGAGCCGCTGCTCGACGCGTTCGGCGCGCTCGTCGACCTGCCGCCCGCCGACGTCCGCACAGTGCTGGCCAAGTTCGGCCTGCGCGCCGACCACGTGCTCCGCCCGGCGGCCACGCTGTCGCCGGGCGAGCGGACGAGGGCGGCCCTCGCTCTCCTTCAGGCCCGTGGGGTCAACCTGCTCGTCCTGGACGAGCCGACCAACCATCTCGACCTTCCGGCGATCGAACAGCTGGAGTCCGCGCTCGCCTCGTACGCGGGGACCCTGCTGCTCGTCACCCACGACCGGCGCATGCTGAAGGCCGTCCACACGACACGCCGCGTCGTCGTCGAGGCCGGCCGGATCCACGAAGGCTGAAACCCCCGCAGCGCTCGCGGTTCGACCCGTGGCGACGACGTGCAAGGGCCCACGAGGAGGCCGACGGCCGGGCTGAAGGATCGTAGGGCGGATGGCCACCCGCCCTACGATCCTCGGTCAGAGGCCCAGGGTCTCCTTGCGCAGGTGGGTCTTGAGGACCTTGCCTCCGGGGTTGCGCGGCAGTTCGGCCTCCCTGAACCAGAACCTCACCGGCACCTTGAACGCCGCGATGCGGCCGCGCAGGAACTCCTGGAGCTCCTCGCCGGTGGCGTCGGCACCCTGCTTGAGCCGTACGACCGCGCCGACCTGCTCGCCCAGCTCGTCGTCCGGGATGCCGATCACGGCCGCGTCGTCCACCGCGGGGTGCTCGAACAGGGCGGCCTCGACCTCGGCGCAGTAGACGTTCTCGCCGCCCCTGATGACCATGTCCTTGGCCCGGTCGACGATGTAGACGTAGCCGTCCTCGTCGATGCGGGCCAGGTCGCCCGTGTGCAGCCAGCCGTCCACGAACGTCTCCGCCGTGGCCTCCGGCCGGTTCCAGTAACCCATGATCACGATCGGCCCGCGCATGCACAGCTCGCCGACCTCGCCGGGCGGCAGCTCCGCGCCGAGCGGGTCGCAGATCTTCACGTCCACGACGGCGAGCGGCAGCCCGATGCTGTCGGGCTTGGCCAGGTAGTCCCCGCCGCTGTTGTAGATCGCGAGCGCCGTCGTCTCGGTCATGCCGTACCCGTTGGCGGGCGTGCGGTTGGGGAGCGACTCGGTGATCCGCTCCAGCAGCTTCGGCGGGGCCGGGGCGCCGCCGTACGAGATGGAGCCGAGCGAGGAGATGTCGTGCTTGTCCAGGTCGGGGTGCGACAGCAGTTGCCAGGCGTTGGTCGGCACGCCGCTCATCACGGTGACCTTCTCGCGCTCGATGAGCTCCAGGGCCCTCTTGGGGTCCCACTTGTACATCAGTACGAGCCCGCCGCCGCTGAACATCGTGGTCATCAGTACGGCGAAGCATCCGGTGACGTGGAAGAGGGGCACGGTCAGCAGGGTGATCCTGCGCTTTTCCGCCGCCGCGGCCACGT
Source organism: Microbispora siamensis (assembly GCF_016863095.1). Lineage (GTDB taxonomy): Bacteria > Actinomycetota > Actinomycetes > Streptosporangiales > Streptosporangiaceae > Microbispora > Microbispora siamensis. The sequence continues at coordinate 128,265 of NZ_BOOF01000020.1, forward strand.
CCCTGCCGGCCATGGCCACCGTGCGCATCATCGCGTACGCAACGGTCATCGGCGCCTGACCCAGGTTGCGGTGGCTGCCGAGGGCGCCCTTGGACCTGCCGGTGGTGCCGGAGGTGTAGAAGATCGTGGCGGGGTCGTCGGGGCCGAGCTCGACCTGCGGCAGCGTCACGTCGGGCCGGACCTCGCCGAGGACCTCGGCCCAGTTGGCCCCCTCCCCGCGGGTGACGATCATCGGCAGGCCGCTGCCGGCCATCCGGGCGGCGCGCTCGCCGTCGGCGATCACGACCTTGGCGCCCGAGTCGCTCAGGCCGTACTCCAGCTCCTGCTCGGTCCACCAGGCGTTGAGTGGCACGGCCACCGCCCCGGCGGCGAGCACGGCGGAGAAGGAGACGATCCACTCGGGGTAGTTGCGCATCGCCACGGCCACGCGGTCGCCCTTGCGCACGCCGTAGTCGTCCACCAGGCGGTTGGCGAGCGTCGCGGCCAGCCGGAAGTGCTCCTCGTAGGTGATGCGTTCGTCCTCGTAGACGACGAACACCTTGTCCCCGTGGAACCGGGTGATCTCCAGGAGGGCCCGGAAGGTCGCGGGAGCGTGCTTCCACGCCCGGATCTTGTGACCGCCGACCTCGACCTCTTCCATCTCGAAGAGCTGCCCGGGCGCCGTGAGCTGGGCCTGGACCTGTTCGTTCGTGATCGTCATGCTGGCGCACTCCCGGATTCGTTCGTTAACCGGAGGTTTCACGATACCGACCGGTAGGTACGTCGGCTAGATGTCCATCCCTCGGAACGCTGCTTGCATGCTCATGCTTTGCGATGCATACTCTCTACACCAGCAAGAACATGAGGTCCGCTGCATGATCATGCAGAGATCGCGAAGGATCGGGGGGCGCGGATGAGGGCGGCGATCGCCGGAGCCAGCGGCTACGCGGGAGGAGAGCTGCTCCGTCTGCTGCTCGGACACCCCGCCGTCGAGATCGGCGCGCTGACCGCCGCGTCCAGCGCGGGCACCAGGCTCGGCGCCCACCAACCCCACCTGCCGTCGCTGGCCGACCGGGTGATCGAGCAGACCACCCCCGACGTGCTCGCCGGTCACGACGTCGTCTTCCTCGCCCTCCCGCACGGTCAGTCGGCCGCGGTCGCCGCCGAACTCGGCGACAGCACGCTCGTCGTCGACTGCGGCGCCGACTTCCGGCTGACCAGCGCGCAAGAGTGGACAGCATTCTACGGCGGCGTCCACGCCGGCACGTGGCCCTACGGCCTGCCCGAGCTGCCCGGTCAGCGCGAGGTCCTGCGCGGCGCCCGGCGCATCGCCGTCCCCGGCTGCTACCCGACGGCCGCGACGCTGGCGTTGTTCCCCGCCTTCGCGGCCGGGCTGGCCGAGCCCGACGTCGTGGTCGTCGCGGCGAGCGGCGCATCCGGAGCCGGCCGGGCGCCCAAGGCCAACCTGCTCGGCAGCGAGGTCATGGGCTCGGTCAGCGCGTACGGCGTGGGCGGGGTGCACCGGCACACCCCGGAGATGGAGCAGAACCTGTCGGCGGTCGCCGGTCGGCCGGTCCGGGTGTCGTTCACGCCGACCCTCGCGCCGATGAGCCGCGGCATCCTCGCCACCTGCACGGCTCCCGCCGTCTCCGGCGTCACCCCCGCCGCGGTCCGGGAGGCGTACGAGACGGCTGTGAAGGACGAGCCGTTCCTCCACCTGCTGCCCGAGGGGGTCTGGCCGGCGACCGCGATGACGGTCGGGGCCAACACGGCGGTCCTGCAGGTCGCCCTCGACGAGCGGGCCGGTCGGATCGTCGCCGTCGTCGCCATCGACAACCTCACCAAGGGAACCGCGGGGGGCGCGATCCAGAGCGCCAACCTCGCGCTCGGCCTTCCGGAAGAAGCCGGCCTTCCCACCGATGGAGTCGCCCCGTGAGCAAGAGTCCCCTTGGAGGAGCGCGCATGAGCGAGCGAAGCGTTAAGCACAGCGGGATTGGCGAGGGGGCGGCATGAGCGTCACCGCACCGCTGGGCTTCCGCGCCGCGGGAGTCGCCGCCGGGATCAAGAGCGGCGGTGCCCGCGACCTGGCCCTGGTCGTCAACGACGGCCCCTCGCGCGCCGCGGCCGGCGTCTTCACCCGCAACCGCTTCAAGGCCGCGCCCGTCCTGTGGTCGGCTCAGGTCCTCAGCGGCGGCCGGGTCAGGGCGGTCGTCCTCAACTCCGGCGGCGCCAACGCCTGCACCGGCCCGCTGGGCTTCCAGGACACCCATGCCACCGCCGAGAAGGTGGCGGAGGTCCTGGACGACTCCGCGGCCGAGATCGCGGTCTGCTCCACCGGCCTGATCGGCGAGCGGCTGCCGATGGACGCGCTGCTCGGCGGCGTGGGGATCGCGGCCGCCCAGCTCAGCCGCGACGGAGGCCTGGCGGCGGCCGACGCGATCCGGACCACCGACACCGTCAGCAAGATCTCCTTCCGCCGAGGCGAGAACGGCTACATGGTGGGCGGCATGGCCAAGGGCGCCGGGATGCTCGCGCCCGCGCTCGCCACGATGCTGTGCGTGCTGACCACCGACGCCGACCTCACGTCCGAGGAACTCGACACGGTGCTGCGCAAGGCGACCTCCGTGACGTTCGACCGGCTCGACACCGACGGCTGCATGTCGACCAACGACACCGTGCTGCTGCTCGCGAGCGGCGCGTCGGGCGTGCGCCCCGACCTCGCCGAGTTCGAGAAGGTCGTCACCGCCGTCTGCGCGGACCTGGCCCGGCAGCTCCTGGTCGACGCCGAGGGCGCCTCGAAGGCGATCGCCATCGAGGTCGTCGGCGCGGCGTCGGAGGAGGACGCGGTGGCGGTGGGCCGCGCGGTCGCCCGCTCCAACCTGCTCAAGTGCGCGATCCACGGCGAGGACCCCAACTGGGGCCGGGTGGTCAGCGCGGTCGGCACCACCGACGCCGTGTTCGACGCCGAGCGGGTCAACGTGGCGGTCAACGGCATCTGGATCTGCCGCGGGGGCGCGGCGGGAGACGACCGCGCCAAGGTCGACCTGCGGCCCCGCGACGTGACGATCACCATCGACCTGTCCGCCGGCCCGCACACCGCGACCGTGCACACCACCGACCTCACGGCGGCGTACGTGCACGAGAACTCGGCGTACTCGTCATGAGCGTCAGGCGGAACGGCGCACTGGACAAGGCGCACACCCTGATCGAGGCGCTGCCCTGGCTGGCGCGCTTCCACGGCGCGACCGTCGTCATCAAGTACGGCGGCAACGCGATGACGGAGGAGCACCTGCGGGCCAAGTTCGCGGCCGACGTGGTGTTCCTGCGTTATGCCGGCCTGCGGCCGGTGATCGTGCACGGCGGCGGCCCGCAGATCCAGTCGCACCTCGACCTGCTCGGGATCGACAGCCACTTCGTTTCCGGGCTCCGGGTGACCACACCCGAGGCGATGCAGGTCGTCCGGATGGTCCTGGTCGGCCAGGTCAACCGCGACGTGGTCGGGCTGATCAACGGGCACGGGCCGTTCGCGGTCGGTATGTCCGGCGAGGACGCCCACCTGTTCACCGCCGAGCGCAAGCACGTCGTCGTGGACGGCGTCAAGGTCGACATCGGCCAGGTCGGGGAGATCGTCCGGGTCGAGGCCGGAGCCGTGCGGGCCCTGCTGGACGACGGCCGCATCCCGGTGGTGTCGTCCGTGGCCCGCGGCGAGGACGGCGGGATCTACAACGTCAACGCCGACACCGCCGCGGCCGCTCTCGCCGTGGCGCTCCAGGCGTCGAAGCTCATCGTCCTCACCGACGTCGAGGGGCTCTACGCCGACTGGCCCAACAGCGAGGAGGTCGTCAGCCGCATCGGGGCGTCCGAACTCGCCGCGTTGCTGCCCTCGCTGTCCAGTGGCATGGTGCCGAAGATGGAGGCATGCCTGGCCGCCGTGCGCGGCGGCGTGCCCCAGGCCCACGTGCTCGACGGGCGGGTGCCGCACGCGCTGCTGCTGGAGGTCTTCACCGACGAGGGCATCGGGACGATGGTCGAGCCAGACGACGCCGTTCCGGCGGTGCGAGGCGAGACCGGAGCGACGGCGGACGGCACCGTGAACGGGGAGGTTGCCAGGTGACCACCAACGACGAACTGCGCGGACGCTTCGAAGCGGCGTTCATGCGCAACTACGGGGTGCCGCCGGTCGCCATCGCCCGCGGCGAGGGCTGCGCCGTCTGGGACGTGGAAGGGCGCCGCTACCTCGACCTCATCGGCGGCATCGCGGTGACCTCGCTCGGCCACAACCACCCGGCCCTGGTCGAGGCGGTGTCCCGGCAGGTGGCGACTCTCGCGCACACCTCGAACCTGTTCCTGCACGAGCCCGAGGTGCTGCTCGCCGAGAAGCTGCTCGCCCTGCTCGGAGAGCCGGCGCGCGTCTTCCTCTCCAACTCCGGCACCGAGGCCAACGAGGCCGCAGTCAAGATCGCCATCAAGTACGGCAGGACGCACGGCCGCGGCTACATGGTCGCGACGGAGAACGGCTTCCACGGCCGCACGCTCGGCGCGCTGTCACTGACGGGCAAGCCTGCGATCCGCGACCAGTTCGGGCCGTTCCCGCTCGATGTCCGGTTCGTGCCGTACGGCGACGCGGACGCGCTCAAGAACGCGGTGACCGAGGACTGCGCCGCGGTCTTCCTGGAGCCCACCCAGGGTGAGGCGGGTGTCATCCCACCGCCCGACGGCTACTTCCGCACCGCCAGGGAGATCTGCTCCTCGGCGGGGGCACTCCTCGTCGCCGACGAGATCCAGTCGGCCATCGGCCGCACCGGGCACTGGTTCGCCCACCAGGTGGAGGGGGTCGTCCCCGACGTCCTGACGCTGGCCAAGGGCCTCGGCGGCGGCCTGCCGATCGGCGCCTGCATCGGCTTCGGCGAGGCCGGCGAGGTCTTCGCCAAGGGCGACCACGGCTCGACCTTCGGCGGCAACCCGGTTTCCTGCGCGGCGGCGCTCGCGGTGCTGAACACGATCGAGCGCGACGGGCTGCTCGGTAATGTCGTGAAGGTGGGAGCGCTGCTGTCCGAGGGCATCGCCGCCGTGCGGCATCCCTTGCTGAAGGGGGTGAGGGGACGCGGGCTGTGGCTGGCCGCCGTGCTCACCGCGCCGAAGTCGGCGCAGGTGCAGGCGGTGGCACAGGAGGCCGGATTCCTGGTCAACGCCCTTCAGCCCGACGCGGTACGGCTCGCGCCGCCGCTTGTCATCACCGAATCCGACGTGCAGACCTTCCTCGACGCGCTGCCCGGCATCCTGGAGGCCGCAGATGCCTGAGAACGACCTCGTGAACCCCCTCGCCGGCGCAGGCGCGAGCCAGGCCGCGGACCCGGCGCGAGTCAGACACTTCCTGCGGGACGACGACCTGTCGCCGGAGGAGCAGGCACAGGTGCTCGACCTCGCCGAGGCCATGAAGAAGGACCGGTTCGGCTACCGGCCCTTCGAGGGCCCGCGCACGGTCGCCGTCCTGTTCGACAAGCCGTCCACTCGCACCCGGGTCTCCTTCACCGTCGGCGTCGCGGAGCTGGGCGGCCAGCCTCTGCTCATGGACCTCGGCACCTCCCAGATGGGACGCGGAGAGCCGATCGAGGACACCGCGCGGGTGCTGTCCCGGCAGGTCGCGGCGATCGTGTGGCGGACGGCGGGCCAGGAGCGCATCGAGGTGATGGCGGCCCACTCGTCGGTGCCGGTGGTGAACGCGCTGACCGACGAGTTCCACCCCTGCCAGATCCTCGCCGACCTGCAGACGATCCGGGAGCACAAGGGCTCGCCCCGGGGCCTCACGCTCGCCTACCTCGGCGACGGCGCCAACAACATGGCCCACTCCTACCTGCTGGGCGGCGCCACGGCCGGCATGCACGTCCGGATCGGGGCGCCGGTGGGCTACCTGCCCGACGCCCTGGTCATGGAGCGGGCTGCCGAGATCGCGGCGGCCACGGGCGGGTCGGTCACGGCGGTGAGCGATCCGGAGGCCGCGGTGGCCGGAGCGCATGTCGTCGCGACCGACACGTGGGTGTCCATGGGCCAGGACGGCAAGGACGAGCGGGTCGCCGCCTTCGCCCCCTACCAGGTGAGCACGGCCCTGCTCGGCCTGGCGGACCCGGACGCGATCGTGCTTCACTGCCTCCCGGCGTACCGGGGCTTGGAGATCGCCGCGGACGTCATCGACGGGCCGCAGAGCGTGGTGTGGGACCAGGCGGAGAACCGGCTGCACGCCCAGAAGGCGCTGCTGCACTGGCTGGCGACGCGAGGTGCGGAGGGGTCGTGACCATCCCGCTGACGAAGGCGGCCCGGCACGCACGCATCGTGGAGCTGCTGACCAGGCACAAGGTCCGCTCGCAGCCCGAGCTGGCCAAGCTTCTGGCGGAGCAGGGAGTGGAGGTCACCCAGGCCACGCTCTCCCGCGATCTCGACGAGCTGGGCGCGCTGAAGCTGCGGGCCGACGACGGCACGCTGGTCTACGCGCTGCCGGGTGAGGGCGGAGGGCGGATACCGCTCTACCGGACCGGTGCCGCGAACGGCTTGCCGGAGAACCCGGACGCGCGGCTGCGGAGGATCGCCGAGGAGCTTCTGGTGTCGGCCGAGGCGTCGGCCAACCTCGTGATCCTGCGCACGCCGCCGGGAGCGGCACAGTTCCTCGCTTCGGCCATCGACCACGCGGGCTGGGAGTCCATCCTCGGCACGGTGGCCGGTGACGACACGATCCTCGTCATCAGCCGTGACCCGACCGGAGGGCAGGCGCTGGCGGAAACCCTGCTCAACCTGGCCACCCGCCGTCCGCCCGACGTGACCAGGCACAAGCTCACCGCGGAGGTCCGCGACCACGGCAGTGAGAATCAGGAACCATGACGGAGACGGGCCCACTGGCGGGCGGACTCGGCACGTCGGTGGCCATCCCCTATCTCGCCGGGAGGACCGGTGCGGAGGCCGCCGGGGAAGGGCCTGCCGATCGACGTCAGCCGGAGACCGCCGCACTCGACGGACCACAACGAAACGCGGCCGCGCGGGACGCTCGCCAGGCCTGATTCACCCGGCATACGCCCCGGTTCCGGTGCAGGGACCGGGGCGTACGTCGGCTAAGGTCGCGGATTAGTCCCGCAGCAGGATCCGCGTGAAGGATTCGCGCCGACGGTTCATCGAGATACCGGAAAAGGCGCAAGGATCCACGTACGACGGCCCCGGGCGGGAACGACGCGCGGTCATCTTTTCTGCAGGGACTTGAATATCGGAGGGAGAAAACGGTGGCGGACAACAAGCCGATGCGGCTCTGGGGTGGCAGGTTCGAGGGGGGACCCGCGGACGCCCTCACGCGCCTGTCGGTGAGCGTGCAGTTCGACTGGCGGCTCGCGCCGTACGATCTGCTGGCCTCGCGCGCGCACGCGCGCGTGCTGCACCGCGCCGGGCTGCTGACGCAGGAGGAACTCGACCGCATGCTGGGCGCGCTCGACGACCTCGACCGGGCGTGCCGCAAGGGGGAGTTCCGCCCCACCGTGGCCGACGAGGACGTGCACACGGCCCTGGAGCGCGGCCTGCTCGAACGGCTCGGCTCGCTGGGCGGCAAGCTCCGCGCCGGCCGCAGCCGCAACGACCAGATCGCCACCGACCTGCGCCTCTACCTGCGTGACCACGTCCGTATGATCGTCTCCCGGCTCGTCGAGCTGGAGACCGCGCTGATCAGCCAGGCCGAGGAGAACGCCGACGTCGCCGCCCCCGGCATGACGCACCTGCAGCACGCCCAGCCCGTGTCGTTCGGCCACCAGCTTCTGGCCCACGTCCACGCGCTCACCCGGGACGTGGACCGCCTCCGGGACTGGGACAGGCGCGCGGCGGTCTCGCCGCTCGGCTCGGGCGCGCTGGCCGGGTCCTCTCTCCCGCTCGACCCCGCCGCCGTCGCCGCCGAACTCGGGTTCGACGCCCCCGCGCCGAACTCGATGGACGCCGTCGCCGACCGCGACTTCGCCGCCGAGTTCCTGTTCTGCGCGGCGCTGATCGGCGTGCACATCTCCCGGCTCGGCGAGGAGATCGTGCTGTGGGCCTCGCAGGAGTTCCGGTGGATCGAGGTGGACGACGCCTACTCCACCGGCTCGTCGATCATGCCGCAGAAGAAGAACCCCGACGTGGCCGAGCTGGCCAGGGGCAAGAGCGGCCGGCTGATCGGTTCGCTGATGTCGCTGCTGACGACCCTCAAGGGCCTGCCGCTCACCTACAACCGCGACCTGCAGGAGGACAAGGAGCCGGTGTTCGACGCGGTCGACACCCTGCTCCTGGTGCTCCCCGCCGTGTCGGGCATGGTCTCCACGATGCGTGTGAACAAGGCCAAGCTGGAGGCCAGTGCGCCCGACGGCTTCGCCCTGGCCACCGATCTCGCCGAACTGCTGGTCCGCCGCGGGGTGCCGTTCCGCGAGGCGCACGAGGCCGTCGGCCACCTGGTGGTGTGGTGCCAGGTGAACGACAAGGATCTCGGCGAGCTCACCGACGACGAGCTGGCCAAGGTCTCCCCGCACTTCGCCGTCGACGCCACCGGTGCGAGCGTCCGTGACGTGCTGAACGTGCACGGCGCGCTGGCCGCCCGCAGCGCCTTCGGCGGCACCGCGCCCGACCGGGTCCGCGACCAGATCGCGAACCTCCGGGAGGTCGTCGACGGTCAGGCGGCATGGGCGAACGAGAGCTGATCGAGGAGGTCGCGGGCGCCCCGCTCGGCCGCGACTTCTTCGACCGCCCTTCTGACGTGGTCGCCCCCGACCTGCTCGGCCGCGTGGTCGTGCACGGGTCGGTGGCGGTGCGGCTGAGCGAGGTCGAGGCGTACGGCGGGCCGGGGCAGGACCCGGCCTCCCACACCTACCGGGGACGCACTCCGCGCAACTCGGTCATGTTCGGGCCGCCGGGGCACCTCTACGTCTACTTCACGTACGGCATGCACTACTGCGCCAATCTGGTGTGCATGCCCGCGGGCACCGGTTCGGCCGTACTGTTACGCGCCGGCGAGGTGATCGCGGGAGTGCACACCGCGCGCGTCCGGCGCATGCCGCACGCCGACGGCCCGGACCTGGAAGGGCTGGTGCGGCGCATTCCAGACCGCGACCTCGCGCGTGGACCGGCCCGGCTCACGGTGGCGCTCGGCCTGGTCCGGGAGCACAACGGGACGGACTGCTGCTCCGGCGGCCCCATCCAGGTGCACGAGGGCCGGCCCGTGCCGTCCGGCCAGGTCAGGACAGGTCCTCGCACCGGCGTGTCGGCGGGCGCCGATACGCCCTGGAGGTTCTGGATCGACGGCGACCCCACCGTCTCGCCGTACCGTGCGCACGCTCCCCGGCGCCGAGGCCGCGCCACGAGCTGACGCGAAGGTATGAAGTGGCGATAAGGTTCCGTGATCAGGCAGGCTTGTACGGAAGCCCGTACTTCCACCATTCGATAAGCGAAAGCCACGACCGTGACCGCAACTTCAGGCAACCTCGTGCCGACGTCGGAGATGGCTGACATCCTCGACGAGCTCGAGTGGCGCGACGTGATCGCGCAGACGACCGACATCGACGCGCTGCGCAAGGCGCTGGCCGACGGTCCGATCACCGTTTATGCGGGCTTCGACCCGACCGCGCCCTCTCTGCACGTGGGCAACCTGGCCACGCTGCTGATCCTGACCCGCTTCCAGCGGGCGGGCCACCGGCCCATCGGCCTGGTCGGAGGCGCCACCGGTTTGATCGGCGACCCGAGCGGCCGGAGCACCGAGCGGACGCTGAACTCCAGCGACATCGTCGCCGAATGGGTGTCGCGAATCCGGGTGCAGGTCGAGAAGTTCCTGTCGTTCGACGAAGGACCGACGGCGGCCACGCTGGTCAGCAACCTCGACTGGACCGCGAATCTGTCGGCGATCGACTTCCTCCGGGACGTCGGCAAGCACTTCCCCGTCAACCGCATGCTGGCGAGGGAGTCGGTGTCCGCCCGGCTGGCAGGTGAGGGACTCAGCTACACCGAGTTCAGCTACCAGATCCTTCAGGCCAACGACTACCTGGAGCTGTACCGGCGGCACGGATGCACGTTGCAGCTCGGCGGCAGCGACCAGTGGGGCAACATCACCGCAGGTGTCGATCTGATCCGCCGGGTCGAGGGCGGTCACGTCCACGCGCTCACCGGCAAGCTGATCACCAAGGCCGACGGGACCAAGTTCGGCAAGACGGCAGGCGGGGCGATCTGGCTCGACCCCGCGCTGACCTCGCCGTACGCGTTCTACCAGTTCTGGCTGAACGCCGACGACCGCGATGTCGTGCGGTTCCTGAAGGTCTTCACCTTCCGGACACGGGAGGAGATCGAGGAGCTGGAGAAGGCCGTGGCCGAGCGGCCGGCGGCTCGCGAGGCACAGCGCGCCCTGGCCGAGGACCTGACCACTCTGGTGCACGGCTCCGACGAGCTGGCCCGCGTGATCGCCGCTTCGCGCGCGCTGTTCGGGCAGGGCTCACTGGCCGAACTCGACGCCCGCACGCTGGAGTCCGCTCTCGCCGAGGTGCCCAAGGCGGTCGTGCCCACCCTGGGCGCGCCGTACGTCGAGCTGCTCGCGCAGAGCGGCCTGGTGGAGTCGAAGTCCGCGGCGCGCCGGGCCGTCAAGGAGGGCGGCGCGTACCTGAACAACACGAAGATCACCGATGAGGAGTACGTGCCCTCGGCGGACGACCTCCTGCACGGCCGATTCCTCGTGCTGCGCAGGGGCAAGAAGACGGTCGGCGGCATCGAGGTCGCCTGACCTCCCGCACTGACCTTCCGCGCATCGGCAGCCGCCTCGGTCCCGGACCGGGGCGGCTGTTTCATGGCCAAGAGTTGTTGTGACGAAGGTAACAATCGTATGGCGTCGAGGGTGGCAGACGCCGGAAGTACCCGTCTGACCTAGGGTTTCGGCCATCTCGGCGTGATTTGACGGCCGGGTCGGCGTTGCCTAATGTTTTCTTCGCCCCCGGGGAGTGCGGGACGCCGACAGGCGGCCGGACCCGGCGGGCAAGCCACTCTGACAGCCATCCAGACGAGGCGTTCGCGTCGAGTCCGGGTCGTTCGTGGCGCGGTCAGACCGAAAGGTTTGACACGAGGCGGGCGAGGGTTTAGTATGGAGTGGTTGCCCCGAGAGGGGTGGTCACTCTAACAAGAGCATCGGCCGAGATCGTATGGCCCTCCAGGTCTGCGATGCGGCGATCGTCGTGGAGTCGGCCGAACGGAAGTCATCGCCCTGGATCTCGGGACCCTTCGGT
>NZ_BOOF01000021.1 GCF_016863095.1 Microbispora siamensis
CCGTCAGTAAGAGACGAGGGAAAAGGTATAGGAGAGTTATGTGGGGTGTAAGGGGATCAGGGGCGTCTGTTCGCTCGCTGCCGACTCCGTGTCAGCCCGTCGTTCAAGCCTTCCGGTGCGTTTCCGCTGATCATTTACGGGGTACCGCAAACTTCTTGACCGATCGGATCGGGGCCCAATGTGATGCAAATCACAGGTTGCGGTGAAACCGTAGGGGCGCCGTTCCCGTCCAAAACGGCCTCCTCGGGACGCTGTCGGGCCGACTCGCTCCCGCATGCCCGCGACCATTCACTTCCCCCGTCTCCGGACTCTGGGGCGAGGGCGGAGGCGCCATCCGGCCCCTCGTCGACGCGGCGACGAAGCGTCGTGTGGCTACCGCGTTCGGGGTCCCGACGTCACGCATGACCCTCATGTCCACGAATGAAGCCGGCACGCATAGGGTCCACGTGGTCGGCGGCGACGACTTTTGGAACGATCCGTTCAAGCAGTAATGGCAATTGAATCGGTCCAATGGAGGTCGTTCAGGAGTGAATTCTCCGCCCGCATTGGCTGTCGCCTTGTCAAGGCGGGGAGGTGAGAACGGGACCTCTCTCGGCCATTCGGAAGGACAAATGCGAGCGCCTATGTCCGGAAAGCTCACTTATGTCCGCTTTAGCTCGGACTGAGCGGCTGGGCGGTGGGGAAGGGCTTCGACGGCAGGTGGGCAGGGTGGCGTCCGCCTCCCACGCCGGCGTCGTCGCGGCGGGACCGGGCGTACGGGGCCTCGCAGGCGGCTCCGCCTGTCGCCGGTCGAGTGGGGTCGCTCCCGGGCCCGTCACCGGGCCCGAGGCGCGGGGGCCACGGCGGCCGTGGAAGAGACACGCGCGCCGGCACGGCGGGGCGAGGCGGGAGCATCCTCGCCCGGTGCGGCGTTCCGGAAGAAACGAAAGGGCCCGGATGGACAAGCCATCCGGGCCCTTCCTGGCAGCCGTCAGGAGTCAGAAGACTCAGACGATGCGGCCGGAAGCGAACTTCGCGGCGTACTGGTAGACGGCCAGGGTCTCACCGTCGAAGTACGGGGAGACGCTGGTGTCGATGCGGTCGTTGCCGTCCACGTCGGCGAGACCGATGGTCACACCGTTGAGGTAGCCGAGCCGCTTGGCGTTGCTGTAGCGGTACAGCCACGGCGAACCGATCGAGCCCTCACCGGTGAAGGAGGACTTGACGCCCACGAGCTCCTCGCCCTTGATGGCCGGGACGCTCGCCCTGAACGTCTTGCCGTAGGCCCACTTCTGGGTCTTGCCGGTGAACTGGTAGTTGCCGTCCGGCTCCGACCCGCTCGGGTAGCCGAACATGAAGATGTTCGTGCCGATCTTCTGGTTGTAGGCCAGGCCCTGACCGCCCACGTTGTCGCCGAGACGGCCCACGTCCTTCAGGGCGATCTTCAGCGTGCCGTGCGGCCTGTGGTCGTGACGGCCGTACGTCGCCCAGAAGGTCCGGGCGTAGTACTTGTACTTCGGCCGGTGACCGTTGTCGTCGCAGTGGTCCTTGCCGCCGCCACGACGGTCGTTGTCGCCGGAGAAGGTGTCGCGGGGGTTGCGGTCGTCGTCGCACCAGTCGGGCTTGCCGGTCGGCGACGGGGACGGCGACGGCGACGGGGAGGTCGACGGCGAGGGGCTCGGCGACGGCGACGGGCTCGCGCTCGGGCTGGGGCTCGGGCTCTTGCTCGGCCAGTGGCGGTTGCCCTGACCCTGGCCGTCGTCGTTGCCGTTGCCGCCCTTGAACAGGACCACGTCGTCCGCGGCGGCCCTGGGGCCGTCGTGGTCGTGGTCGTCGCGGTCCCAGACCTTCTTGCGGAAGTACAGGGTCTTGCCGTCACCGCTGACGTACGAGTCGAAGCGGCTGTTGTACTGCCGTTCGCTGATCTCGCGGGTCTGGACACCCGTGCCCTTGGCCCAGGGGCCGTTGCCGGTGAGGTCCCTGCCCCTGTTCAGCGCCTGGAACTCGCGCACGGACAGGCGCTCGGTGCGGTGGCCGTAACGGTCGTCGCGGCCGTGGTTGTCACGCCCCCAGTCGTCACGGTCGTTGCGCCCGTGGTCGTCACGGCCGTGGTCACGCCCGTGGTGGTCGTCACGGCCGTACCTGTCGTAGCTGACGCCGGTGACCTGGACACCGTTGTAGACGGTGACGAACGCGTAGTCGCGGTCGCCGTCCTCGTACACGTCGTAGTCGTAGTGGGTGTACGCGGTCTTACCCACGTAGATGCCCCACGGGGTCTTGCCCTGGTAGTAACCCGGGATGAAGACCCACTTGTCCAGCGTGGCCCGGTTGCGGTCGGTGTCGTAGACACAGTGACCGGCGGTCGCCACCAGGTTCTTGTAGCCGTTCTGCACCGCGGTGGCCGAGCACCAGTGCGGCCTGTGGTCGGCGCCGATGAAGAACACCTTGCCCACGGTGCGGGGGAGGTTGACGTTCTTCAGGTTGCCGGTGGCGGCCTTCTGGTCGCCGCTCGACCCGACGACGCCGGGCTTGCTGCTGGCGGACGTCCCACCGGTCGAGACGTGCTTCGCGGGGAACTTGGTCTCGACGTTGTACGGCGTGGCGTTGATCAGGTTGGCCCGAGCCTCGCCGAACCAGAACGCCGCCACCTGCTGAGCCGCGAAGTTGGTGTTCGCGAGGTTGATGGCGGGGATTTGGTCGGCGGCATGGGCCGGGGAGGCGACGATGGCGGAGGCCAGGAGGCCGGCCGTCACACCGCCGAGGGCGAGAGTGCGCTTCAAGGTGGATCTCCCTGGTCTGTCGTGAGGCGCCACTTGCGCCCCATGCGTCAGTGAAGGAACTAGGGAAGTTATAACGAAGAAACCCTCTGAAAACAGAAATTTCAGAATTTCCTCTTCGTCCCTACAGGGTCTCCACGCTCCGCCGACGAAGGTGCCGGTGCGCGTCGCCTGCCTCGTCTCCGCTGATCACGCCGCATCCGTACGTCGCCGATTCTGTGGCGCGTGTGGATCGGTCCAAGGTCAAGTGTGACGAAAATCACACTTATAGGGGGATGTCGTCCTCCCGGACGGGGTCAATGGCGGGGTGGCGAAGTGCGAATTTCCCCATCGAAAGCCTCAAAAGCGACAAACGGAGAATGTAGGCCTTTCTCGGCCGCGAGGGGGGGCGTTTGCCGGCGGCGATGTCCGGCGTTGTCTGGCCGGTGCACTGCCGCTTTCCGCCGACCGACAGGCAGGGGGTGCGACCACTCAGTGGGCCGCCCCGTCGGAGGTGTCGAAGGGGACCAGAAGTGTGCGCAGCAGGGCGGCGAGGGCCTGCTGTTCGTGCTGTTCGAGGCCGGCGAGCAGTTCGCGTTCGCGGCGCAGCAGGTCGGCGAAGGCGGTGTCCACGCGGTGCATGCCGGCGGGCGTCAGCCGCACCAGCACGCCGCGCCGGTCCTCGGGATCCGGCCGCCGGGTGACCAGTCCGGCGGCGGCCAGCCTGTCGATGCGGTTCGTCATCGTGCCCGAGGTCACCAGGGTGGCGCGCAGGAGCGCTCCCGGGCTCAGCTCGTACGGCTCGCCCGCGCGGCGCAGGGCCGTCAGCACGTCGAACTCCCACGACTCGATGTCGTGGGACGCGAAGGCCGCCCGGCGCTCGCGCTCCAGGTGCCGGCTCAGCCGGGAGACCCGGCTCAGCACCTCGAGAGGCGTCACGTCCAGGTCCGGGCGTTCCTGCTTCCAGGCCGCGACCAGCCGGTCCACCTCGTCCTCGACGGGCCTCGAGAAGGTCATGGGCCGAGTCTAGCTTCTCTTGACATCGAGATATCTCTCGCGATAACGATTTATCTCGACGTCAAGATAACGGAGGATGGTGGCATGGGCGCGGACATCTGGGATCCGGCAGTCTACGAGCGGTACGCGGCCGAGCGCGGCCGTCCCTTCCACGAGCTCGTGGCCCGGGTGGGCGCCAGGTCGCCCGAGTACGTCGTCGATCTCGGCTGCGGCACCGGGGAGCTCACGGCGACCCTGTGCGACCGCTGGCCCGGCGCCCGTGTGCACGGCGTCGACTCCTCGCCCGCGGTGATCGCCAAGGCGCCGCCCGGGCCGACGTTCGAGGTGGCCGACGTCCGCGACTGGCGCCCGCCACGCCCGGTCGACGTGATCGTCTCGAACGCGCTACTGCAGTGGATCCCGGAGCACCCCGATCTGCTGCGCCGGTGGAGGAGCCACCTCACCGAGGGCGGCTGGCTCGCCTTCCAGGTGCCCGGCAACTTCGACGCGCCGAGCCACGCCGTCGTGCGCGAGCTGTGCCGTACGACCTGGCGGGAGGAGTTGGGCGACGTGCCGCGGGGCATGCCGGTCGGGGAGCCCGCCGACTACGTGGACCTCCTCGCCGGTCTCGGCTTCACCGTGGACGCGTGGGAGACCACCTACGTGCATGTCCTGCCCGGGGAGGACCCGGTGCTCGGCTGGATCAAGGGCACGGCCCTGCGGCCCATGCTCGACCGGCTGCCGGCCGAGCGGCACGCCGCGTTCCTCGCCGACTGCGCGCGTGCCCTGCGTGCCGCCTACCCGCCCAGGCCGTACGGCACGCTGTTCCCGTTCCGGCGGATCTTCGTGGCCGCACATCTGTGAGGGCGCACCTGAGCGTCCCGATGGTGAGCGGAAACGCTGTTCACTTTCGCCTGGCAGTATGACCGCCAACCGGGACACAAGGGGGAACGGTGGCGCTTGAGATCGAGGACAAGTTCGACGTTCCGGAGGGCTTCGCCCTGCCCGACCTGAGTGACGTGCCGGGGTGCGAAGGAGTAGCAGAGCCGCTCTCCCACCGGCTGACCGCGGTCTACTTCGACACCCCCGACCTGCGGCTGGCGGCCCGGGGCGTCACCCTGCGCCGACGGCGCGGCGGGGACGACGAGGGCTGGCACCTCAAGCTGCCCAAGGCCAAGGGCGCCCGTCAGGAGATCACCCGGCCGCTCACCCGCAGCGCCAAGGTGGTGCCCGCCGAGCTGGCGAGCCTCGTCCTCGCGTACACGCGGGGCGCTCCGCTCGCGCCGGTGGCCCAGCTGGAGACCCGGCGCGGGGTCACCCGGCTGCTCGGCCCGGGCGGCACCGTGCTCGTCGAGATAGCCGACGACCGGGTGAAGGGCACGGTGCCGGCGAGTACGGCGCTCGGCGACGAGCCGGTGGTGCGGCGCTGGCGCGAGGTCGAGGCCGAGCTCAAGGAGGGCGAGCGCGACCTTCTCAAGAAGGTGGCCAAGCGGCTGCGCAAGGCGGGCGCCGCTCCCGCGGACAGCGCGAGCAAACTCGCCCGCGTCCTGGGAGACCGCATCCCCGCGCCGCGGCCGAGGACCCGGCCCGAGCCCGGGTCGGCCGGAGAGGTCGTCGTCGCCTACCTCCGCGCTCACGTGGACGCGCTGCTCGCGCGGGACCCGCACGTGCGGCTGGCCGAGGAGGACGCCGTCCACAAGGCCAGGGTCGCCTGCCGCCGCCTGCGCAGCGCGCTCAAGGCGTTCAAGCGGATCGTCGCCGGCACCGAGGACCTCCAGGAGGAGCTCAAGTGGCTCGGCGAGGTGCTGGGCGAGGCCCGTGACCTGGAGGTGATCCGGGCCCGCTTCGCCACCCGCCTCGACGGCCTCGATTCCCGCTTCGTCACCGCCGACGCGCGCCGCAGGCTGGGCGACGACCTGCTGGCCAGGGAGCACGACGCGTACGAGCGCATCCGGCGCGCGCTCAGCGAGGACCGCTACTTCGCGCTGCTCGACGCCCTCGACGCGCTGGCCGCGGACCCGCCGCTGACGGCCACGGCGGCCAAGGACGCCGGCAAAGCGCTGCTGAAGATCGTGGACAGGAACTGGCGGCGGGTGACCGACGCCTACGAGGCGGCGCGGCGCATGGAGGAAGGTGAGGAGCGGGAGACGGCCATGCACGACGTGCGCAAGGCCGCCAAGCGGGCCCGATACACGGCGGAGGCGGCGGGCATCTCCGGCGCGGCCGAGCGCGCCAGGCAGGTGCAGGAGGTGCTCGGACGGCACCAGGACGGCGTCGTCGCCCAGGGAGTGCTACTGGAGGAGGCGGAACGGGCCCGGCAGGCCGGAGAGGACACCTTCACCTACGGCGTGCTCGCGGGCATCGAGAGCGCGGAGGCGGCCCGGGCCCAGGAGGAGTTCCCCGCCGTCTGGTCCCGCCTCGCCTGACATCCCGCCTGACCCTCTCATGCCTGGCCTTCTGTGATGGTGCCGCCGGTGGGGAACAGGATCGGGCTCAGCAGGTACGGCCGGCGGCCCTCCGCCGGCCCGTTGCCCCGATGGGCCAGCATCGCGCCCCCCACCTGCTTGATCAGGTCCGCGAGCTCGTCGGGTGTCAGCCAGTACGTGGACTGGGTGTAGCCGACCGAGTCGGCGATCGGGTCCGCTCCCTCCCGGTCGAGGTAGGCGTTGAACTCGCTGAGCAACACCCCCAGCGCCGTCGTGAACGCTTCGCGATGGTCCTCCAGTGACATCGACGCGGCCATGTCACGGTCGATCAGCGTCCGGGCTCGGTGCAGCCGGTAGGTGCGCTCGACCGCGCCGTGCACCCGTCGCTCGCCGACCACTTCGAGCACGCCCGCCTCGGCCAGCAGCCCGACATGCCGGTACACGGTGGTCCTCGGCACGTCGGCCAGGTCTTCGCACAGGTCGCCGATCGTGCGAGCGCGGCCGCCCGACATGGCGTGCACGATCCGCAGGCGCACTGGATGCAAAAGCAGGGTCACGGTGTCCATACCGCTACGATTCCACGATTGGTACCATTCCCAAAAATGGGATCGCAGGGGGAATGTGGATCATGAAGCCACCCTTAGGCGAGTACTACGACGTGAACGGCCGCGAGTTGCTGCTGCATCGAGAGGGGAGCGGCGCCCCCGCCGTCGTGTTCCTCCCCGGAGCCGGTGCGGTCGGCATGGACTACTGGGACGCCCAGCGGCGCGCCGCCGCCTTCACCACCAGCGTCTTCTACGACCGGGCCGGGACCGGCTGGAGCGAGAGCGTCGACCTGCCCCGCTCGTCCGCTGAGGTCACCGACGAACTCGACGCGCTCCTGCGCAGCGCGAAAGTCCCCGGCCCCTACGTGCTCGCCGGACACTCGCTGGGCGCCCTGTACGCCCGCCACTACGCGAGCCGCTTCCCCGACAAGGTCGCCGGGCTTGTCCTGATGGAACCGGCTCACGAGGATTACCGCGCCTATATGCCGCGCGAGCTGGTCGAACGATGGGACGCCTGGGACCCCGCCGACGCCCTTCCCGACGAGTTGCCCGGAGAAATCCTGGAGTTCTACCGGGTCCTGTTCGAGCAGGAGACGGCAGACTGGCCGGCCGACCTGCGCGAGCCGCTCGTCGACAGCCACGTGAGCCGTGAATGGCTGCTCACCGGCATCCGAGAGGCCGCGAACATCGAAGCCGTCCGTGATGAGATCCGCGCCGCGGGCCCGCTGCCCGACGTGCCGTTGATCATTTTGACCGCACTGGCCATCGACCCGTTCAAGCAGGCAGTGTCGGCAGGCGTTCCCGAGAAACTGCTCCAGGCGGAGAACGACGGCAAAACGCGCCTCTACAACGAGTTCGCCGCCTCCGTCCCGCGCGGTGAGAACCGCATCGTGGAGGACGCGGGGCACGTCACGCTGCCGTTCCGCCGCCCTGACGCGGTGGTGCAGGCGATCCGCGACGTCCTCGCACTGTGACTCTCAGGCATGACTCTCAGGCATGACTCTCAAATCGCGTACCGCGCGCCGGTTTCAGGTCGCGTACCGCTCCATGCTCACGACGCGCTCGCCGGCATCGACGGTGTCGCCGTGTCTGCCGGCGGCGCGGTTTCTGCCGGCGGCGCGGTGTTCGTCGGCGGCGTGGTGGAGCACGGCGAAGCCGCCCTTGGCGAGGGTGTGGTCGGCGGTCCGCACGCCGTGCAGCGCCTCGCCTGCCATGCCCAGCAGTTCGGGCAGGATCTTGCCGTGGCTGCACAGCACCGCCGGCCCGGGCACGGCCAGCAGATCGCGCACGATCCGTTCCGCTTCGCGCGGGTCGTAGCCGCTCTCCGACAGCGCCGTCTCCTCGCGCACCTCCAGCCCGTGCCGCTCGGCGTACGGCTTGAGCGTCTGCACGCAGCGCCTGCTGTGCGAGCTGACCAGGACGGCCGGGCGGTAGGCCCCGAGCACCGTGGCCAGGATCTCGGCCTGGGCGCGGCCGCGCTCGTCCAGCGGGCGCCGGTCGTCGTCGCCCTTCCACTCCTGCCGGGACCCCGCCAGCGCGTGCCGCAGCAGGATCAGTGGCGTGGTGACGAGGGGAGCGGCGCCGACGGCGCGCAGCAGGCTGCGGTCCCACGCGTAGGTGAGGCGCCGCCGCGCCTCCTCGATCGGCAGCCAGGCGACCTTGTCGACCTCGTACCCGTCGCCGCCGATCGGATCCTGGTGCCCGGGCGCCTGGGCGAGCCAGTAGTCCACCCGCTTCAGCCGGCCGTCGTGCATGTAGTGCACGGGCGGGAGCGCGCGGCCGAGCACGACCCGCAGGCCGGTCTCCTCCCACACCTCGCGCAGGGCCGCCGCGATCACGTGCTCGCCGTGCCTGAGCTTCCCCTTGGGCAGGCTCCAGTCGTCGTACGCCGGGCGGTGCACGAGGGCGACCTCCGGGTCGTCCTCGTTTCCCCGCCAGACGACCGCCCCGGCCGCCCTGATCATGCCCTTGCCCATGCCTTCGACCATGCCCTCGGCCGTCAGTCCGTCACGTCGTTCACGGTCCGCCAGCGCCTCCCCGCGATCAGGTGGTGCTGGAGATCGACCTCGCCCCGGTGACGCAGCCACTTGCCGTCGGAGTGCAGCGTCCAGGCGGTGGTGGTGTCCCGGAACGCCAGATCGAGCAGATCGGACAGATACCTGCGCTGCTGCGTGCTGGTGACCTTGACCAGCGCCTCGACCCGCCGGTCCAGGTTGCGGCGCATCAGGTCGGCGCTGCCGATCCAGATCTCCGGCCGCCGCCCCCCGCCGAACTCGTACACCCGGGAGTGTTCGAGGAAACGGCCGAGCACGCTGCGTACGCGGATGTTCTCCGACAGGCCGGGCACGCCGGGGCGGAGCGTGCAGATGCCACGCACCCACAGGTCGACCGGCACCCCCGCCTGCGAGGCGCGATACAGCGCGTCGATGATCGGCTCGTCCACCATCGAGTTGGTCTTGATCCGGATCCGGGCCGGGCGGCCCGCCACGCGATGGGCGATCTCCTGCTCGATCCGGGCGAGCAGGCCCTGGCGCAGCGAGTCGGGCGCGACCAGCAGCCGGCGATACTCGGACTGGTGGGAGTAGCCGGTCAGGTGGATGAACAGGTCCGTGACGTCCTCGCCCACCTGCGGATCGGCGGTGAGCAGGCCGAAGTCCTCGTACTGCCGGGCCGTCTTCGGGTTGTAGTTGCCGGTGCCGATGTGGCAGTAGCGGCGCAGCTCGCCGCCCGCCTCCTGACGGACCACCATCGACAGCTTGCAGTGCGTCTTGAGGCCGAGCACGCCGTACACGACGTGGCACCCGGCCGTCTCCAGCTTGCGCGCCCAGGAGATGTTCGCGTGCTCGTCGAACCTCGCCTTGATCTCCACCACGACCACGACCTGCTTGCCCGCCTCGGCCGCGTCGATCAGCGCGTCCACGATCGGTGAGTCGCCGCTGGTGCGATAGAGGGTCTGTTTGATCGCCAGTACGTCCGGGTCGGCCGCCGCCTCCTCCACGAACCGCTGCACGCTCGTCGCGAACGAGTCGTACGGGTGGTGGATGAGGATGTCGCGCTCGCGGAGGGTGGCGAACAGGTCGTCCTCGGCGCTGATCGCCTCCGCCGGGACGAACGGCCGGTAGTGGAGCTCCGGGCGGTCGAGGTCGGCGATGGCGTGCAGCCCGGTTAAATCGAGCGGCCCGGGCAGGCGGTAGATCTCGTTGTCGGACACGCCCAGCTCGTCCACCAGCAGTTCCAGCACCTGCGGGGTGATGGTGTCCTCGACCTCCAGCCGCACCGGTGGCCCGAACCGGCGGCGCAGCAGCTCGCGCTCCAGCGCCTTCATGAGGTTCTCCGTGACGTCCTCGTCGATCTCCAGGTCCTCGTTCCTGGTCACCCGGAAGACGTGGTGCTGCACGATCTGCATGCCCTTGAACAGCTCGCCCAGGTGGGCGGCGATCACGTCCTCCAGCGGGACGAACCGGTTGGGCGAGGCGGTCACGAACCGGGGAAGCTGCGAGGGGACCTTCACCCGCGCGAACACCGTGTGGTCGTTCGCCGGGTTCCGCACGGTCACGGCCAGGTTCAGCGAAAGACCCGAAATGTACGGGAACGGATGGGCGGGATCGACGGCCAGCGGCGTCAGGACCGGCCGGATCCGCTCACGGAAGAGCTTGCGCAGCGCCGTCCGCTCGTCCCGCGCGAGGTCGTCCCAGCGGACGATCGCGATGCCCTCCTCGGCGAGCTCCGGGCAGATGCGGTCGTGGAAGACCGCCGCGTGCCTGCGTGCGAGTTCGTCGGCGACCGTCGAGATCCGCGACAGCGCCTCGCTCGGCTTCAGCCCGCCCGTCGTCCGCAGGAGCAGGCCGGTCGCCATCCGCCGTTTGAGCCCGGCCACCCGTACGCGGAAGAACTCGTCCAGGTTGCTCGCGAAGATGGCGAGGAACCGGACGCGTTCGAGCAGCGGCACCGAGGAGTCCTCCGCCAGCTCCAGGACGCGCTCGTTGAACTGGAGCCAGCTCTCCTCCCGGTTGAGGAATCGGTCGGTGGGCAGCGGGGCGTGCGCGGGGAGGTCGGCCTCCTCCGGCTCAGGGGCGGGGGAGCTTTGGGCGGACATATAACGAAATATGCCCCAACTCGTTGAACGGAACGTTAACTTCGTAGCAACGAAAGCGTCAGGCCGGCGCTGACAGGCCCGGCCATCGTCCGCGAGCCGCCGGCGGGACCGTCAGATCTCCCCGTGCTGTTGCCGGTCGAATCCCTTCGTCCGCTCGCGCTGCAGGCGTTCCAGTTCCTTGGCCCGCTCGCGCTGCTGGCGTTCGAGTTCCTTGGCGCGTTCGCGCTGTTCGCGTTCGCGTGCCTTCTCCTGCTCGCGGCGGAGCTTCTCCTG
>NZ_BOOF01000022.1 GCF_016863095.1 Microbispora siamensis
CTCCTTCGAGTCGCGCTCGGCGGGTCGCGCCGTACGGGTCTCCGCGGCGGGGGACAGGACCAGGCCGCGCGTGGCGGCGGTGAGCGTGGGATTGGAATCGAGGCCGGTCAGGCCGTTCCAGGACAGGTTCACCAGGTGGGCGGCGACCTCCTCGCGGCGCGGCTTGCGCACCTCCAGCCACCACTGGCCGGTGAGAGCGGTCATCCCCACGAGCATCTGGGCGTACATCGGCGCGAGCTTGGGGTCGTAGCCGCGCTCCCGGAACTCGTCCGCCAGCACGTCCTCCACCTGGCTGGCGATGTCGCTGATCAGGCTGGCGAAGGTGCCCGTACCCGAGGCGGCGTGGGAGTCGCGGACGAGGATGCGGAAGCCCTCGCTGCTCTCCTCGATGTACTGCAGGAGGGCGAGCGCGGCCCGCTCCAGCTTGATGCGGGCGTGCGAGGCCGACAGGGCCTGGGTGACCAGGCTGAGCAGGCGCTGCATCTCCCGGTCGATGACGACGGCGTAGATGCCCTCCTTGCCGCCGAAGTGCTCGTACACCACCGGCTTGGACACCTTGGCGCTGGCCGCGATCTCCTCGACCGAGGTGCCGTCGAAACCCTTGTCGGCGAACAGGGCACGGCCGACCTGGATCAGCTGCTCGCGCCGTTCCGCGCCGGTCATGCGTCTTCGGGATCGGGAAGACTCGCTCACGGGTTCCATCATGGCGGGTGCGGGGGCCCTGACCCGGCTCGGGCCGGTCCGCGTCTTTTCCGGAGAAGTCGCCCGACGTGCCGGTACGGCCACCGCGGAGGCGGGGGCCGTACGAGTGCCGGTGCCGGCCGGTGCCGGGAGGGCGGGTGTGGAGGGCGCCGCCGGAGAAGGGAGCGCCGATGCGGGGGAGGTCGGTGTGAGGGACAGGGCCGCCGCGTTCCGTGGAGCGGCCCTGCCGTCAACGCTGACTGAGTCGTCAGCCAAGTCGCTTCGCCGCCAGCCGCTCGGGGGTCGGCCAGCGCACGTCGTAGGCCCATCCGGCCTTCTCGAACCAGCGGATCAGGCCCGCGCTGAGGTCGATCTGGCCCTTCAGGGCGCCGTGCCGCGCGCAGGTGGGGTCGGAGTGGTGCAGGTTGTGCCACGACTCGCCGAACGACGGGATGGCCAGCCACCAGACGTTGCGGGACTTGTCGCGCGACTCGAACACCTCCTCGCCGAACACGTGGCAGATGGAGTTGATCGACCAGGTCACGTGGTGCAGCAGCCCGATCCGGATCAGCGTGCCCCAGAAGAAGGCGGTCAGCGCGCCCTGCCACGACCAGGTGATGAGGCCGCCCAGGACCGGCGGGAGCAGCAGGGAGGTGAGCGCCATCGTCGGGAACCACCGGTGCAGCTTCATGATGTCCGGGTCCTTCAGCAGGTCCGGGGCGTACTTGGCGCGGTTGACGCGCTCGACCTCGAAGAGCCAGCCCACGTGCGCGTACAGCAGGCCCTTGCACATCGACTTGAAGCCGGGCCCGAACCGCCACGGCGAGTGGGGGTCGCCCTCCTTGTCGGAGAACTTGTGGTGCTTGCGGTGGGCGGCCACCCAGTCCAGCACCGACATCTCCAGCGAGAGGCTGCCGGCGATCCCGAGGGCGATCTTCAGAGGCCGGTTGGCCTTGAACGAGCCGTGGGTGAAATACCGGTGGAACCCGACCGTGACCCCCAAGCCGGACACGACGTAGAACACGGCGGCGATCGCGACGTCCGTCCAGCCCAGGCCCCATCCCCAGGCGAACGGCACCGCGGCGATGACCGCGAGGATCGGAAGGCCGACGACGAGTGCGAAGACGACCAGATCGGCTTTGCTCTTGCCTTCCGGCTCGAACTCCGGCTTCGGCTGTGGTGAGGGACGTTCGGTCAGGACGGTCATGGGCTACCTCACGAGATGGGGAAGATTGTCTGGCTACGCAACCGTAACCTACGCCATCGTAAGTTAGGAATGCCTAAGAGCGAATGTGTGGAAGGTGACGCTCCGGGCCACATCTGGTGGCGAATCCATGCCTTGCACCAACGGTCGGCCATCTGGTAATGCCTCGTGCTCGCTTGCGGGGCCGCGCCGTCGACGCCGCGGCGTCCACGGCGACCTGCCCGCAGGGCCCTCTCGATAACATCCGGATTCGCCGTTTTTCCCGCCATGCGCGGGCTTGTCGGGCGGGCGGGTGATGCCGGGCCGCGCCGACGAGGCGGGCGCCGAGCGTGCGGCGACGACGTGAGCGGCGACGACGTGAGCGGCGGCCCCGGCTTGGATCCGCGGGGCGACCGATGGGCGGCATCGAGGTGGGGCCGACGATGCGCTGAATTTGGGGGCGCGCGCCAGGGGGGCGGCTCTGTATCCTGAGTGCGGATTCCGGCGGCTGCCGTAATCCGGCAAAACGGCACGTTGTGCCCTTCCCGGGTCGTCTAGGGGCAAGACTACAGATTTTGGTTCTGTCAACGGAGGTTCGAATCCTCCCCCGGGAGCCCCTTCATCCAGCCGTTCCAGCCCCAGGGGGGCTGGTTCCCTCCCGGGGTACGGCAGGTAAGCTCACCTTGTCGAGCGGGTGACCGTGCGGTTCCTGGGTAGTGGACGCGTGGGCAACCGCACCCGATCCGTACAGGCACGATCCGTGTAGTAAGCCGCGACGCCGAGGGAGCCTCAGTCCGTGAGTGTGCCGCGCCCGGCAGCCGTGATCGTCCTCGCCGCCGGCGAGGGCACCCGGATGAAATCGAAAACCCCCAAAGTCCTCCACGAGGTCTGTGGCCGAGCGCTCGTCGACCACATGCTCGCCGCCGCGCGCGGCCTGTCGCCCGAGCGGCTGATCGTGGTCATCGGGCATGCGCGCGAGCAGGTCGGCGCCCATCTCGCGACGACCGCCGCGGACGCTCGTACGGTCGTCCAGGACAAGCAGAACGGCACCGGCCACGCCGTGCGCACCGCGCTCGAGGCCGAGGGCCCGATCGACGGCACCGTTCTGGTGACGTACGGCGACACGCCGCTGCTGCGCACCGAGACCCTGGCGGCCCTGCTCGAACGGCACGCCGCCGACGGCAACGCCGTCACGGTGCTGACCGCCGTCGTCCCCGACCCGACCGGCTACGGCCGGATCGTGCGCGCCGAGGACGGCGCGGTGCTGGAGATCGTCGAGGAGAAGGACGCGACGCCCGAGCAGCGCGCGATCGCCGAGATGAACTCGGGCGTGTACGCCTTCGACGGCGCGCTCCTGGCCGACGGCCTGAAGCGGATCGGCGCCGCCAACGCCCAGGGCGAGGAGTACCTGACCGACGTGCTGGCCATCCTCCGCGAGGACGGCCACCGGGTGGGCGCGCACGTGGCCGCCGACCACGCCGAGGTGGAGGGCGTCAACGACCGCGTCCAGCTCGCCTTCGTCCGGCGCGTGCTCAACGACCGCATCCTGCAGGCGCACATGCGCGCCGGGGTGACCGTCGTCGACCCGGGCAGCACGTGGGTCGACGCCGGGGTCGAGATGGAGCCCGACGCCGTGATCCACCCCGGCACCCAGCTCAGGGGCGCCACCAGGATCGGCGCCGGAGCGGAGGTCGGCCCGGGCAGCACGCTGACCGACACGGTCGTCGGCGAGGAGGCCGTCGTGCGCAACACCGTCGCCGACGGCGCGGAGATCGGTCCCGGCGCCGCCGTGGGTCCCTTCGCCTACTTGCGCCCCGGCACCGTGCTCGGGGCCAAGGGCAAGATCGGCGCGTACGTCGAGACCAAGAACGCGCGGATCGGCGAGGGCTCCAAGGTCCCGCACCTGACGTACGTCGGCGACGCGACCATCGGGGTCGGCTCGAACATCGGTGCCGCCTGCGTTTTCGTCAACTACGACGGCGTCTCCAAGCACCACACGATCGTGGGCGACCACGTGCGCGTGGGCAGCGACAACATGCTCGTCGCCCCGGTCACGATCGGGGACGGAGCGTACACGGCCGCCGGATCCGTGATCACGTCGGACGTGCCGCCAGGGGCGATGGCGGTCGCCCGCGGCAAGCAGCGCAACATCGAGGGCTGGGTGACACGCCGCCGTGCCGGCACCAAGTCGGCGGAGGCGGCCCAGCGGGCGATCGAAGCCCGCGACGCGGCCGCGGCGAACGGCGGAGACCCCGCCGGTGATTAGGGCCGGCGATTAGGACCACCTGCGGCCCGCCTCCCCGCGGGCCGTACGGGGACAGGTAAGAGTACGAGGCGCGGTATGACCGCGTAGCGCCGAAGGGCCAGGCCAGGAGGACACCGTGACCGACCACATCGACCGGGCGAAGGGGTTTGCGACCCCCGGGCGAAGCGAGGGAACGGCGTTACGGCCGGCCCGGCCGCAGAACCAGGCCCGGTACGGCGAACAGGCTCGACACGCGAGGAGCGCGGCATGAGCGGCAAGAAGACGACCGGTGAGCGGAACCTCATGTTCTTCTCCGGCCGGTCCCACCCCGAACTGGCCGACGAGGTCGCGAACGCCCTCGGCGTCGAGATCACCCCGACGGCGCTGCGTGACTTCGCCAACGGCGAGATCTACGTGCGATACCTGGAGTCCGTGCGCGGCTGCGACGCCTTCGTCATGCAGAGCCACACCGCGCCGATCAACCAGTGGATCATGGAACAGCTGATCATGGTGGACGCCCTCAAGCGGGCCTCGGCCAAGCGGGTCACCGTGATCATGCCGTTCTACGGCTACAGCCGGCAGGACAAGAAGGGCCGCGGCCGCGAGCCGATCACCGCCAGGCTGATGGCCGACCTGTTCAAGCAGGCGGGCGCCGACCGGATGATGTCCATCGACCTGCACACCTCGCAGATCCAGGGCTTCTTCGACGGCCCGGTGGACCACCTGTTCGCTCTGCCGGTCCTGATCAACTACCTGCGCGGCAAGCTCGACCCGGCGACCACCACGATCGTCTCTCCCGACACCGGCCGCGTACGGCTGGCCGAGCGCTGGTCCGACAGCCTGGGCACGCCGGTGGCGTTCATCCACAAGCGGCGCGACCTCGACGTGGCCAACCAGGTGAAGGTGCACGAGGTGGTCGGCAAGGTGCGCGGCAGGACCTGCGTGCTGATCGACGACATGATCGACACGGGCGGCTCGATCTGCAAGGCGGCCGACGCGCTGTACGAGCACGGCGCGACCGACGTCGTCGTGGCCGCCACGCACGCCATCTTCTCCGACCCGGCCGTGGACCGGCTCAAGAACTCCCGCATCTCCGAGGTGGTCGTGACCAACACGCTGCCCATCCCGGAGGAGAAGAGGTTCGACAGCCTCACGGTCCTGTCGATCGCCCCGCTGATCGCCCGGGCCATCGAACAGGTCTTCACCGACGGCTCCGTCACCAGCCTCTTCGAAGGCGACAGCTGAACTGCCGGGCCCCCGGGGCGTCCGGGGGCCCGTTTCCGTAGTCAGTAGAGAGAGTTCATCGCCGCGCGCACCTCCCTGAGCGTCGCGTCGGCGATCGCGGTGGCGCGTTCGTTGCCCTCGCGGAGCACCCCGCGGATGTGGGCGCGGTCCCTGGCCAGCTCGGCGCGCCGCGCCCGGATGGGCGCGAAGTAGTCGTTGATCGCGTCGGTGACGACGGCCTTCAGCGCGGCGGCTCCCCGGCCGCCGATCTCCTCGGCCACCTCGTGCGGGTCCCGGTCGAGGCACAGCGCGGCCAGGAGGACCAGGCTGGAGACCTCGGGCCGGGCCACCGGGTCGTACGTGATGTGGCGGTCCGCGTCGGTCTTGGCGCCGCGGATCATCCGGGCGGTCTCGTCGGCGGTCGCGGCCAGGGCGATGGCGTTGCCCCGGCTCTTGCTCATCTTGCCTCCGTCGGTGCCGAGCAGCAGCGGGGCCGCGGACAGCAGGGCCTCGGGCTCGGGGAACACGGGGTTCGACGGGGTGCTGTAGCGGTTGTTGAAGCGGCGCGCGACGGTGCGGGCGACCTCCAGGTGGGGGAGCTGGTCCTGCCCGACCGGGACGAGGCTTGCCTTGCAGAACAGGATGTCGGCCGCCTGGTGGACCGGATAGGTGAACATCAGCCCGCTGACCGCCGACTGACTCGAATGGGCGATCTCGTCCTTGACGGTGGGGTTGCGGCCCAGCTCGGAGACCGAGACCAGGCTGAGGAACGGCAGGAGCAACTGGTTGAGCGCGGGAATCGCGCTGTGCGTGAAGATCGTGGCCCGGTCCGGGTCGATGCCTGCGGCCAGGTAGTCGAGCACCAGGTCCTCCACGTGCTCCGCGAGCCGGTCGGCCACATCGCGGTCGGTCAGCACCTGGTAGTCCGCGACGAGCACCATCATGTCCACGCCCAGGTTCTGCAGGCGGACGCGGTTGTGCAGGGTGCCGAAATAGTGCCCAAGGTGCAGCCGGCCGGTCGGGCGGTCCCCGGTCAGCGCGCGGAATCCTCCGGGCTGCTCCCGGATCGATCTCTCCAGTTCGGCGCTGCGCCGTCGCGCGGCGGGCACGCCGAGGTCGTCGGACGTAGTGGTGTCGAGGGTCGTGCTCATGTGGTCTCTCCTTGGCAGGTGGTCCGCCGTTCCGACGGGGACCCCTCGTCCAGGGAGCACGAAAAAGGGCCGTCCATCCGAACGGCCCGGTCGTACGCGTGTGAGATGGCCGCTCCTACGTGGAGCGCCACCAGCCCTGGCACAGCGTACGAATCACGCGGCCAGTGTAACGGCCACCAAAGGCCCTGCGGGAGACCCCGAGCGAAGCGCGGAACGCCGGGCCGAGCGCCGATGGGAGACGTCGACCATGCGAGCGGCGCGCACGGTGTTCGGGGATTGTGAGGGAGTCCTTACGGCTCGGTCAGTGGGATGACCCGGCGGAACTTGCCGCCGGGTTCCTGCTGTGGCGGTTCGTCGGCGCGTTCGAGGGTGATGTCGGCGACCCTGTGCTCGGTGAGCAGGCGGATGATCTCACCGCGTACGGTCTGCCATACCGGGTCGGCGTCGGCGCCGTCCGTGGGCCGCAGGCGCACGCGCAGGGTGCTGGGCGCGGTCTGGACGACTTGGAACTGCCCGATGCCGGGGAGGCGGTCCAGCAAGGTACCGAAGAGCATTGGTGACATAGTGACGGGCTCGCCGTGGGCGGTGGGAAACCTGAGCAGGTCGGCGGCGCGGCCCTGCACCTTGACGGCGGGGAACACGCTGCCGCACGGGCACGGGTCGGGCCGCAGCAGGACGCTGTCGCCCAGGTCGTAGCGCAGGAACGGCTGGACCCGGTTGGCGAGGTTGCTGAGCAGGACCGTGTGCGACAGTTCGCCTGGCGGAGTCGGCCGGTGGTCGGCGTCGACGGGCTCCAGAACGGCCCAGTCACTGTTGACGTGATACCAGCCGTGCGCGCAGCCGATGGAGAGGAAGCCGCACTCGGTGGCGGCGTACGCGGCGCGGACCTTGGCGCCGAATACGGCGGCGAGCCGCCTTCTGAGGTCCATGGTCAACGTCTCGCCGCCCGGGATGACCAATGCGGGGCGGATGCGCAGGCGGCCGGCTTCCTGCTCACCGGCCAGTACCGTGAGCATGCCGAGGAAGCCGCTGAGGACGGCGGGGTTGAACCGGTTGAGCTCGTCGACAAGTTCCGGCAGCGGCCGGCGGATGGAGAAGATCCGCATCCTGCGGCCGAGCCGCGGGTGGTCCAGCTGGAACCGGGCCGTTCCAGCCACGGTGTAGAAGTGACCGCCGGGTGCGGTGGCGATGGCCGTCCGGCCGCCGCGGGCGAGTATGCGGATCGCGTCGCGGACGCCCACCATGCCGGCGGCCCGCGACCCGAGGGCGGTTTCCATGCTCGTGCTCCGCTCGTCCAGTAGGAAGAGGCCGCGCACGCCGCTGGTACCGGAGGTGCTGGCCACGAGGTACCTGTTCAGGAACCGGTGTCCCACGAGGCCGGGGTCCGCCACGAAGGTCTCCACCTTCTCCAGGGTCACCTCGCGGTCGGTGACCCAGTCGTCGAACCGGGCCATCAGCTTCTTTTTGTCGGTGACCGGGAGCAAGGCCGGGTCGTCGACCTGCTCCGGCAGTTCCCGATACAGCTCGCGGTAGTACGGCGAATTCGCGCGTGCGTAAGCCACCAGATCGGCCAGGCGGGCACGCTGTCTCCGGGCAATTTCTTCGGGCGCTTCCCGCACTGCCCGCCGCGCGTCGCGGGCGAGCTGTCGGCGACTTTCCCTCATGTTGCTCAGATCCTTCCCCGGTCTCGTTACTGCCCGTCGAATCGTTGTGGTGCCGAGAGCAGGCCGTACGTGGCGACGTCGAGGGCGTGTGCGGCGGCCTCCCACAGCTGGTCCTGCGACCGGCCGAGCTGCGCGCTCGTCACACTGGCCTGCTGGATGGCGCCGAGCACGGCCCCGGTCATCGCCGCCGCGGTGACCGGATCCAGCGCGCCCGGGAACGCCTTCAACAACTCGGCCGCGATCCGCTGCTGCAGGTCCAGCAGGAGATGCAGCCCCTTGGCCTGCAGCGTCGGCGTCGTCAGGGCCAGCCGGGCCGCTGCCGACAGCTCTGCGGGCTCCCTGCGGGGAACGTTGGGCCGGCGGTGGGTGGCGTACTCCTGCACCGCCCTCCGCAACACCTGACCGGGGCTTTCCTCGGGTCGGCGGCCCGCGATCGCGGCGAGCAGTACGTCGAGTTCCAGGTCGAGCTCGTTGAACAGCACCTCAGCCTTGGTGCGGAAGTAGTTGAAGAACGTCTTGGTATCGACATCCGCCGCCTCGGCGATCTCCGCCACCGTGGTCTCGTCGTACCCCTGCTGCTCGAACAGCCGGATCGCCGCCGAGATGATCCGCTGCCTGGTCAGCCGCTTCTTCCGTGCACGTCGCGACTCCTCCACGGCAAAAACCTACATCATGGGGAAACTTCCATTCAATGGATAAATTTGGTGACGTTCGTGAACGAACGCTCGTGGCATGCCTCCGGCAGGAGGCGCGGTAGGGTGGTTGGGTTGCGCTCGTAACGCCTTCCGCTAGGGCGGGTGAGGGGGAGCGCGTCAATCCGTCGATCGAGTCATCCCCTAGGAGATGTGCCGTGTCCGAAGTACGTATCGCCGCCGAGCTTCGCAACGAGTTCGGCAAGGGCGCCGCCCGCAAGATCCGCCGGGCGAACAAGGTCCCCGCCGTCCTGTACGGCCACGGCACCGAGCCCAAGCACCTGACCCTCCCCGGTCACGACCTGCTGCTCGCGCTGCGCACGCCGAACGTGCTCATCCGCCTGCAGGGCGAGGGCGTGGACGAGATCGCGCTGCCCAAGGGCGTCCAGCGCGACCCGATCAAGGGCTTCCTCGAGCACGTCGACCTGCTGCTGGTCAAGCGCGGCGAGAAGGTCACCGTCGAGATCCCGGTCACCGTCACCGGCGACCCGATCGGCAGCGCCATGGTCGAGCAGCAGCTCGTCACGATCTCCGTCGAGACCGAGGCGACTCACATCCCGACCGGTGTCGAGGTGGACGTGGACGGCAAGGACGTCGGCTTCGCGGTGCACGCGAGCGACCTGAAGCTGCCTAGCGGCACCACGCTCGCCGGTGACCCCGAGGCCCTGGTGCTGCAGGTGATCGGCGCCCCGGCCGCCGAGCTGCCCGAGGAGGGCGAGGCCGCCGCCGAGGGCGAGAGCGCCGAGGCCGCCGAGTAGGACTTCGTTCGTGAGAGAGTCCTCCACAGGGTGTCCTGTGGAGGACTCTTCCATGTGGGACAGACAGCGGAGGAGACAGCGATGTCCGACACGTCCGCGCAGCGGTGGCTCGTGGCGGGCCTGGGCAATCCGGGGCCGGAGTACGCCGGGAACCGGCACAACGCGGGCTTCATGGTGCTCGACGAGCTGGCGGCCCGGGTGGGCGGGCGGTTCAAGGCGCACAAGTCGCGGGCCGAGGTGGTCGAGGGCCGCCTGGCCGGGCTCCCGGTCGTGCTGGCCAAGCCGCTGTCGTTCATGAACCTGTCGGGCGGGCCGGTGAAGGCGCTGGCCGACTTCTACAAGGTCACCCCCGACCGGGTGATCGTGGTCCACGACGAGCTGGACATCCCGTACGGCGCGCTGCGCGCGAAGATCGGCGGCGGGGACAACGGCCACAACGGCCTGAAGTCGATCACGAAGTCGCTCGGCACGCGCGACTACCCGCGGATCAGGTTCGGCATCGGCCGCCCGCCGGGCCGCATGGACCCGGCGACGTTCGTGCTGCGCGACTTCGCCACGGCCGAGCGCAAGGACCTGCCGTTCCTCGTGGACCGGGCGGCCGACATGGTGGAGTCGCTGATGACCGCCGGTCTGGAGGCCACGCAGAACCGCTTCCACGCCGCCGACCTCAATCCGGCGAAGCCGCCCCGCTGACGTCGCTCGCGTCGCGCTCGCGGGTTGCGCCCGGCCAGAGCATGAGGTTCTGCAGCAACTCCGCCTGCTCGACGGCGTCGTCGAGCGCGTTGTGGGTGTGCGGGCGCCGCGACCGCACCTCGCGCGGCATCTGGCGCTTGGTCGCCCAGGCCACCGGCACCACGGCCTTGGCGGCGTACAGCGTCTTGATGTCGATGCACCGGGAGTGGCCGAAGGGCGACTGCCCGGTGAAGCGGAGGAAGTACCAGTACATCCACATCCAGTCGTACGACAGCGGGAAGGCCGCGAGCACCGGCAGGTCGTCGCCGCACACCTCGCGCACCCAGGCCGCCGCCGCCGTCATCGCCTCCGCCGGGTCGCGTCCCTCACGCAGCAGCGTCGCCCGGTCGAGGCCGCTCACCGCCAGCGCCTCCGGCACGTAGTCGTCGCTGATCGGACGTAACTCGGCGTAGAACGTCAGGGACTCCGGGTCGGTCCGCTCGAACCGCCGCCCGGTCATCCGGCCGGCCACGGTCATGCCGAAGCTGACCATCGAGTACGGCCCCGGAATCGGGCCGTCCGCCTCGACATCAACCGATATGTACGTTTCGGCTTTCAACGAATCTCCCTGAGATGTCGGTGCGGGCGGCTAGCATTCCAGCACGGTCGGTAGTCGGAGAATCACAGGGGGCGACAGTGCTGGACGGCGACACGTCCTCGGTCGCCGTGGGCACCTCCCGGGGCTCGCCCGCCCATCCGATGCCGCGGCCGCCCGCGTGGGCCGTCCGGTATCGGCTCGTCGCGGCCCTCTGCGACATCGTGGGCGCCCTTCTCGCGGGGGTCACCGCCGTGGTGATCCGGTTCGGCGAGGTTACTCCGTACGTGATGCCGTATGTGGTGGCGAGCGCCGTGCTGCCCGCCGTCTGGGTGGTGCTCCTGGTCCTGAGCCGGGCGTACGAGCCGCGCCTGATCGGCGTGGGGGCCGAGGAGTTCCGCCGGGTCGCGCGGGGCGGCTTCACGCTGATCGCGGGCGTCGCGATCGCGGCGTACGCGTCGAAGACCGAGATCGCCCGCGGTTACGTGCTGATCGCGCTGCCGCTCGCCACCGTCCTCACCCTCGCGGCCAGGTATGGCCTGCGGCAGCGGCTGCACCGCAGGCGGGCCAGGGGTGAGGGCTGCATGCGCAGGGTCGTGGCCGTGGGCCACCGGGCGGCGATCGCCGAGCTGGTCGGCACCTTCCGCAGGGAGCGCTACCACGGGATGGAGGTGGTGGCCGCCTGCGTGCCCGCCCGTGCCGCCGGCCGGGTCGCGGACGTGCCGGTGCTCGGCGACTTCACCGACGTGCCGCTGGTGGTCGAGCAGGTCCGGGCGGACACGGTGGCGGTGCTCGCCTGCCCCGAGATCGACGGCACGGCCCTGCGCAGGCTGGCCTGGCGGCTGGAGCGGACGCGCACCGACCTCGTGGTGGCGCCCGCGCTGATGGAGGTGGCCGGCCCGCGGATCGCGATCAGGCCCGTCGCCGGGCTCCCGCTGCTGCACGTGGAGCATCCCGAGCTGGCGGGAGGGCGCCGGCTGGTCAAGGACGTGTTCGACCGGCTGGTCGCCGCCGCGGCGCTGGTCGTGCTCGCCCCGCTGCTGGCCGCCGTCGCCGTGGCCGTACGGGCGACCAGTCCGGGGCCCGCCCTGTTCCGCCAGCGGCGGGTCGGCAGGGACGGCGTGGAGTTCACGATCCTGAAGTTCCGCACGATGCGGCGGGACGCGGAGGCGCGCAAGATCGAGCTGGTCAGCGACGCCGACGGCGTGCTGTTCAAGGTGCGCAGGGATCCGCGGGTGACTCCGCTCGGCGCCGCGCTGCGGCGTTACTCGCTCGACGAGCTGCCGCAGCTCGTCAACGTGCTGCGGGGCGACATGTCGCTCGTCGGGCCGCGCCCGCCGCTGCCCGAGGAGGTCGCGCGGTATGGCGACGACGTGCGCCGCAGGCTCGTGGTCCGGCCCGGGATGACCGGGCTCTGGCAGGTCAACGGCCGGTCCGACCTCTCCTGGGAGGAATCGGTACGGTTGGACCTGCGTTATGTCGAGAACTGGTCTCTCATGCTGGATCTGCAGATCTTATGGAAGACGTGGTCTGCGGTCGCACGCGGGGCGGGAGCGTACTGAGAAATGACGATGCGGGACGACCATTCCCTCGCCGGAGAGCTGGCGACGGAGGCGGGGGAGCGCCTCCTGGAGCTGCGCGCCCGTCTCGGGTTCGAGGACGGCCGGGCGTTGAAGGACGCGGGGGACCGCGCGTCCCACGAGTTCCTCATGGACGCCCTGAGGCGACTGCGTCCGGACGACGCCGTGCTGTCGGAGGAGGCGACCCGCGAGGAGCGGATGGACCCCCGGCGGCTGTCGGCCGAGCGCGTGTGGATCGTGGACCCGCTCGACGGCACCCGTGAGTTCTCCGAGCAGGGCCGCGCCGACTGGGCCGTCCACGTGGCCCTGTGGGAACGCGGTGCCCTCACCGCCGGAGCGGTCGCCCTGCCCGCATGGCCGGGATCAGCACAGGGGCGTACGCTCACGACGGCGGCGCCGCCCGAGCTGCCGGAGAAGGTGCGCGAGCCGTTCCGCATAGCGGTCAGCCGCACCCGGCCGCCCGAGTTCGTCCGTGAGCTGGCCGCCCGCCTCGGCGGGGAACTCGTCCCCATCGGCTCGGCCGGCGCCAAGATCGCCGCGGTCCTCACCGGAGAGGTCGAGGCGTACGTGCACGCCGGGGGCCAGTACGAGTGGGACTCGGCCGCGCCGGTCGCGGTGGCGGTCGCGGCGGGGGCCCACGCGAGCAGGATCGACGGCTCACCCCTGACCTATAACCAGGGGGACCCTTCGCTGCCGGATATCCTGGTCTCCCTACCGGATCTGGCGCCAACGTTGCTCGCCGGAATCCGTGACCTGCATCGCCAGACTCCGTGAAGGAAGTCCCCAATGCTTCAGCGTGACTACACCACGTCGCAGCTCGACGTGCTCGAGGCCGAGGCGATCCACATCATGCGTGAGGTCGCGGCCGAGTTCGAGCGCCCGTGTCTGCT
This sequence comes from Microbispora siamensis, assembly GCF_016863095.1. GTDB lineage: Bacteria > Actinomycetota > Actinomycetes > Streptosporangiales > Streptosporangiaceae > Microbispora > Microbispora siamensis. Next base: position 13,336 of record NZ_BOOF01000022.1, read on the forward strand.
CTTCTCCGGCGGCAAGGACTCCATCGTCATGCTGCGGGTCGCCGAGAAGGCCTTCTGGCCGGCGCCGATCCCCTTCCCCCTGATGCACGTCGACACCGGGCACAACTTCCCCGAGGTCATCGAGTTCCGCGACCGGCGGGTCGCCGAGCTTGGGGCGCGGCTGGTGGTCGCGTCGGTCCAGGCGTCCATCGACGCCGGGCGGGTGGTCGAGCAGACCGGACGGCGGGCCTCCCGCAACCGGCTGCAGACCACGACGCTGCTGGACGCCATCGAGGAGCACGAGTTCGACGCGGTGTTCGGCGGGGCCCGGCGCGACGAGGAGAAGGCCCGGGCCAAGGAGCGGGTGTTCTCCTTCCGGGACGAGTTCGGCCAGTGGGACCCGAAGAACCAGCGTCCCGAGCTGTGGAACCTCTACAACACCAAGATCAGCAGGGGAGAGCACATCCGCGTGTTCCCGCTGTCGAACTGGACCGAGCTGGACGTGTGGCACTACATCCGGCGAGAGGGCATCGAGATCCCGTCGATCTACTTCGCCCACTCGCGCCGGGTCTTCGAGCGCGACGGCATGCTGCTGGCCGACGCCGAGGTGGTCCAGCGGGGCGACGACGAGCCGGCGTTCGACGCGGTCGTCCGCTACCGCACGGTCGGCGACATGACCTGCACCGGCGCCGTCGCCTCCACCGCCACCACGGTCGAGCAGATCATCGAGGAGATCGCCGTGACCCGGATCACCGAGCGCGGCGCCACCCGCGCCGACGACCGGGCCTCCGAGGCCGCCATGGAAGATCGCAAGAAGGAAGGCTACTTCTGATGGACATCCTTCGTTTCGCGACGGCGGGCAGCGTCGACGACGGCAAGTCGACGCTGATCGGGCGGCTGCTGTTCGACTCCAAGGCGATCTTCGAGGACCAGCTCGAGGCGGTCGAGCGCACCTCCCGCGACCGGGGCACGGAGTACACCGACCTGTCGCTGCTCACCGACGGCCTGCGGGCAGAGCGCGAGCAGGGCATCACGATCGACGTGGCCTACCGTTACTTCGCCACGCCCAAGCGGAAGTTCATCATCGCCGACACCCCCGGGCACATCCAGTACACCCGGAACATGGTCACCGGCGCCTCCACCGCCGACCTGGCGATCATCCTGATCGACGCGCGCAAGGGCGTGCTGGAGCAGTCGCGGCGGCACGCCTTCCTGACCACGCTGCTGCGGGTGCCGCACCTGGTGCTCGCGGTCAACAAGATGGACCTCGTCGACTACTCCGAGGCCCGGTTCGAGGAGATCCGCGAGGAGTTCACCTCGTTCGCCAGCAAGCTGAACGCGACCGACCTCACGTTCATCCCGATCTCGGCGCTGCACGGCGACAACGTGGTCTCCCGCTCGGAGAACATGCCGTGGTACGAGGGCTCCTCGCTGCTGCACCACCTGGAGAACGTGCACATCGCCTCCGACCGCAACCTGGTCGACGTGCGCTTCCCCGTGCAGTACGTCATCCGCCCGCACAGCGCGACCAGCCAGGAGCTGCACGACTACCGCGGGTACGCCGGGCAGGTCGCGGGAGGCGTGCTCAAGCCGGGCGACGAGGTGCTGCACCTGCCCTCCGGCCTGACCACGACGATCACCGCGATCGACACCTTCGACGGCCCGGTGGAGGAGGCGTTCGCGCCGATGTCGGTCACGCTGCGCCTGGGCGACGACATCGACATCTCCCGGGGCGACATGATCTGCCGGCCGAACAACCAGCCGCAGGTCGCCCAGGAGATCGACGCGATGATCTGCTGGATGGCCGACGGCCTGAAGCTCCAGCCACGCTCCAAGCTGATCATCAAGCACACCACCCGTACGGCCCGGGCCCTCGTGCGCGACCTGCACTACCGGCTCGACGTCAACACCCTCCACCGGGACGAGTCGGCCACCGCCCTCGGCCTGAACGAGATCGGCCGGGTGTCGCTGCGGACGACCCAGCCGTTGTTCGTGGACGACTACGCCCGCAACCGCCTCACCGGCGGCTTCATCCTGATCGACGAGGCCACCAACGGCACCGTCGGCGCCGGGATGATCGTCGACGCGCGCTGACCGGCGCTCGCCGAAGGATCTGGAAGGTCCGCTCGGACGGCCTGCGGGGCGAGGCACAGGACAGTGAGCCGGCTCATGGAGTCGGCGCTGCCCGTGCCCCTTCCGCAGGCCATGTCGCTCTACGGGGTGGTGAGGATCTCCAGGGGCACGCTGGGGTCGGCCAGCGCTTGGGGGGTGACGGGTGTTCCGGTGCGGATCAACGTCTTGATCGGCTCGACGACGTCCCAGACGTTGACGTTCATGCCGGCCAGGACGCGATCGCCGCTGAGCCAGAAGGCGACGAACTCCCGTGCCGCGACGTCGCCCCGGAAGACGACCTGGTCGTAGCCGCCGGGCTCGACGTGGCCGACGTACTCCATGCCGAGGTCGTACTGGTCGGTGTAGAAGTAGGGCAGCTCCTCGTAGGCCGCGTCCCGGCCCAGCATGGCGGCGGCGGCGACCGCGGGCTGCTTGAGCGCGTTGGCCCAGTGTTCGACCCGTACGTGCCTGCCCAGCAGAGGGTGGTAGGCATTGGCGACGTCCCCCGCGGCGACGATGTCCGGGTCGCCGGTGCGCAGGGCCGCGTCCACCACGATGCCGTCGTCCACGTGCAGCCCTGCGGACAGGGCGAGCCGTACCTCGGGTTCGGCGCCGACACCGACGAGGACGGCGTCGGCGGCGATCTCGCCGCCGTCGCCCAGACGTACGCCCGAGGGTGTGATCTCGCTGACGGCGGCCCCGAGCCGGAGGTCGACGCCGTGGTCACGGTGCAGGTCGGCGAAGATCCGGGCGGCCTCGGGTCCGAGCACGCGCAGCAGGGGCAGCCGCGCCGCCTCCAGCACCGTGACCGCGACGCCCGCCTGCCGGGCGGCGGCGGTGACCTCCAGCCCGATCCAGCCGGCCCCGATCATCGCCAGCCGGGACACGCTCCCGAGGACGTCCTTGAGCGACTCGCAGTCCTCGATCCTGCGCAGGTAACGCACGTGGGGTGCGTCCGCGCCGGGGATCGGCGGCTTTCGCGGGCGGGCGCCGGTGGCCAGTAGCAATTTGTCGTAATCGATCGCACTGCCGTCGGCCAGTTCGACACGGTGAGCACCGCGGTCGAGGCCGGTCGCGGCCACGCCGAGCCGCAGTTCGACGTCGTGGTCGGCGTACCAGCCTTCCTGGTGGACGAAGACGCCGGCCCGGTCGGTCGTGCCCGTCAGGTAACCCTTGGACAGCGGGGGCCGCTCGTAGGGGCGGTGCGGCTCGGCGCCGATCAGCGTGATCCGCCCGTCGAATCCCTGCTCACGCAGGGCTTCGGCGGCCTTGGCGCCGGCCAGACCGGCTCCGACGATCACGAACCTCTGCTGTGTCACGGCGATGGTCTCCTTGTTCAGGGGCGGGTGCCGGTGAGGGTGAAGAACTCCTGACGGGATCGGGCGTCCTCCCGCAGGACGCCCAGCAGCGTCGAGGTGACGGTGGTCGAGCCGACGGCCCGTACTCCCCGCAGGGTCATGCAGGTGTGCTCGGCCTCGATCACGACGCCGACCCCCGCGGGTCGCAACCGGTCGGAGATCCAGTCGGCCACCTGTTTGGTGAGCCGTTCCTGCACCTGCGGCCGGCGGGCGAAGTGCTCGACGACGCGGGCCAGCTTGGACAGCCCGAGGATGCGGTTGCCGGGGAGGTAGCCGACATGAGCGACTCCGGCGAAGGGCAGCAGGTGATGCTCGCAGACCGAATGGACCGGGATCGCCCGGGCCAGCACGAGTTCGTCGTAGCCCTCCTCGTTGGGGAAGGTGGTCAGGTCGAACGGGCGTGGCGTGAACAGTTCGGCGTACGCCCGGGCCATCCGCGCCGGGGTCTCCCGCAGGCTCTCGGAATCCGTCGGAATGCCCAGCGCCTCCAGGAACTCGCCGGCCGCCCGCTCGGCGGCGGCCAGGTCCACACCGTCGCGCGGCTCGGCGATCACCCGCAGGGCGCTACCGGAACGCATCTCAGCCGCCGTTCACGCCGAGCGCGGCCAGCAGCACCAGCACCACGGTGGCCACTGCCAGCAGACCGTGTCCGGCCACGACCGCGACCGGGAAGTGCCGCTCGGGCGGTCCCGCCGTGCCGGTGGCGCCGGGCCCGGCGGCGGCCAGCGCGAAGTGACCGAAGATCAGACCTGGTGAGAAACGGCTGGTATGCCGGCCGCCTCTGGTGATCCAGACGCCCAGCATCACGAAGCCGCCCACCGCGGTGAGCAACCAGGCGACCAGTGCCGCGATACCCATGATGAGTTCTCCTCCTGCGATGGTGGGATGAGGGTCAGCGCCGGAAACCGTCGGCCTGGGTGGCCTCGTCGGCCACCCGTACGCCGTAGCGGTAGGCGAGCTTGCCGCCCAGATAACCGGAGACCGCGAGCAGCGCCAGGCTGCCCGCCGAGAGCAGCAGCGGGCCGAGCGCGACCGCGCCTGCCGCCGTGCCCGCCGCCGTGCCGGCCTGGCGCCACAGGAAACCGGCGGCGTACGCGGTGGTGATCACGAGGTTCAACCCCATGTGGAGCAGACCCGTGCGGAACACCGGGGTGCCGGCCGGGATGGCGAAAAGGTCGAGGAACCCGGCCATCGCCGCGGCCAGCGCGCCGAGCACGCCGATGGCGATCAGCCACTTCGAGCCCTCGGCCAGGAAACCCGGATCGGGCGCGAACCGGGACGCCAGGTCGAAGACCATGCTCGCCACCCAGGTCCCGATGGGCACCGCGACCAGCATGGGGTGGAACGGATGGCCGTACGGCCCGGCCAGGGCGCTCACCGGTCGTTTCGCGTCGTGCAGTCCACCGGTCATCCGGACCTCCGCATGCGCCGCTAGTTACGCCAATGAATGTTGGTCTTATTCGGTCTGACGGTCAAGGTGTTCGCGTACATCGAAGGGGCTATGGTTTTCGACCGTAGAGGCGGGCGTTATCGTGGCAGGGTGACGACGGATCCCTCGATCAGTGCGGTGGCCGCGCTGGACGACGAGCTGCGGCAGGGCATGTACGCCTACATTCGTGGGGCGCGTCGTCCGGTGACCCGGGACGAGGCCGCCGCCTCGGTCGGGATCTCCCGCAAGCTGGCCGCCTTCCATCTGGACAAACTGGTCGACGCCGGCCTGCTGCGCGCCCGCTATGAGGCCGTCGGCGGCATCCGTAAGGTCGGCCGCACCCCGAAGGTCTACGAACCCACCGAGACCGACATCCGCGTCATGATCCCCGAACGCCGGCACGAGGTGCTGGCCGACATCCTCATGGACGCCGTTCTCGCGGAGAGCGAAGGGGAGAGCGCCCGCCAGGCGGCGGTCCGGGTGGCCTGCCGGCGCGGCGAGGAGATCGGCGCCGCGGAACGCGCCCGGGTCAAGCCCGGACGGCTCGGCGCCGAACGCGCTCTCACCCTGCTCGAAGGCCTGCTCGCGCGGCACGGCTTCGAGCCCGGCCGCGAGTCTCCCACCTGCGTACGGCTACGCAACTGCCCGTTTCACCCACTGGCGGCGCGAGCCCCCGAACTGGTCTGCGGGGTCAACCACGCCTTCCTCGACGGCATGCTCACCGGTCTGGAAGCCACCAGGGTGCGGGCCGTCCTGGTGCCGCGGCCGGGAGAGTGCTGTGTCGAACTGCGCTCCTCCTGAGCGGGCTTTCCGGCGGAAGCATGACCTCTCGCGGCAATGTTCACCGCCCCCTCGCCACCGGGTTCCGCTGCGGGCGGGCGGGCTCGTAGATCCTTTGGCGATCGGCGGCCGTCCGATTACCGTGCGCGCTAGGGTCGTCACGTTTCGCATCCATTCATGGAGGACACGTGGCCGACGCTCAGCCGGTGATCTTCGTGGGCGGCCTGGGACGCAGCGGTAGCACTCTGCTCGAACGCCTCCTCGGCGAGGTGCCCGGTGTGGCGCCGCTCGGCGAGGTCGTCCACCTGTGGGACCGTGGCGTACGCGCCGACGAGCCGTGCGGCTGCGGGCAGCGGTTCTCCCAGTGCCCGTTCTGGACGAAGGTGGGCGCCCGCGCGTTCGGGCAGTGGCGGCAGAGCCAGGCGGGGTGGCTGCCCGGCCTGCGCGCCCGTGTCGACCGGACCCGCCGCGTGCCCGCCCTCGCCCTCGGGCTCACGACCCGTGAGGCCGAACTGGCCGAGTACGTCCGGTCGTACTCCCGCATCTACGCGGCGGCGGCGGAGGTGGCCGACGCCCGGGTCGTCGTCGACTCCAGCAAGCACGCCTCCCTGGCGTACTGCCTGGCGGCGATCATGGAGATGCGGGTCGTGCAGGTGGTGCGCGATCCGCGGGCGGTGGCCGCGTCGTGGCGGCGCAGGGTGCGCAGGCCCGAGGACGGGCGGCCGATGACCCGCTGGACCCCCGCGCGCACCGCCGTCCACTGGCTGGCCCAGAACCTCGCCTTCGAGGTGCTGCGCCGCAAGGGCGTGCAGGTCGTCCGGGTGCGGCACGAGGACCTGGTGCGCGATCCGCGCGCGACCCTGGGACGCCTGGCCGCGCGACTCGGGCTTCCCGCCGGCGGCCTCGCCTTCCTGGACGACCGCGAAGCGCTGCTCGGCGTCGCGCACACCGTCTCCGGCAACCCGATGCGTTTCTCTGTGGGACCGATCGAGATACGCCACCGTCCGGCGCCCCTGCCCAGGTCCCAGCGGTGGCTGGTCACCGCGATCACCCTCCCCCTTCTGCTCTTCTACGGCTATCGCCTCGCCTACCGGCCGGGAGCCCGGGGATGAGGCCGTCCGCCGGCGTGGTCATCCCCACCCGGGGTGACCGGCCAGGCCCGCTGCGCGCCGCGCTGACCGGCGTGCTCGCCCAGGAGTACGCCGGCCGGGTCGAGGTGGTGGTCGTGGCCGACGAGGTCCCCGCCTCCCTCGTCGCCCAGCAGGTGTCCGGCGTCGCCGGTTCTGTTGCCGGTTCTGCGGCCGCCGAAGCGGTTCGGACCGTCCGCGTGCTGGGCAACCGGCGTGCCGCCGGCCTGCCGGGCGCGCGCAACACCGGGATCTCGGTGCTCGGCACGGATCTCGTCGCCTTCTGCGACGACGACGACCTCTGGCTGCCCGGCAAGCTGTCCGCCCAGGTCACAGCGCTGGCGGAGGAGCCCGAGGCGGGCTTCGCGAGCTGCGCCGTCGAGGTCGAGTACGGCGACCGCCGGGTGCCGCGGCTGGCCGGCACCGGCCGGGTGACCCATCGGCACCTCACCCGCTCGCGCATGATGATGGTGCACTCCTCGACATTCCTGTTCCGCCGGGGCTGGACGTGGGTGGACGAGAGCGCACCGGCCGGTCAGAACGAGGACTGGGACCTCGCACTGCGGGCCGCCTGGCGGCATCCGATCGTCCACGTCGACCGGCCGCTCGTGCGGGTGCGCTGGGGCTCTTCGCACTACGTGGGGCGCTGGGCCGACCGGATCGCGGGGCTGGAGTGGATGCTCGCCCGGCATCCCGGGCTGGCCGCGGAACCGCGGGGCGCGGCCCGCGTCTACGGGCAACTCGCCTTCTGCCACGCCGCCCTCGGACGGCGGCGCGAGGCCGCACGCTGGTCACTGCGCGCCTTCTCCGCGCGGCCGGGCGAACCGCGGGCGGCGGTGGCTCTGGCGGTCGCCGGAGGGCTGGTCAGCCCGCGCGCCGTGCTGCACGCCCTCCACCTTCGCGGCCACGGCATCTGATGGCAGAGCCCGCGCCGGTTTCGGCCCCACGAGGACCGTCCCGTACTGTGCTGCCCCGCACTGTGCTGCCCGGCATCACGTTGTCTGACGGTGGCCCCTCCGAGGCCGGCCCGGGCCTGACGGACCACGAGCCCACTGGGACCGTGCTGGCGGCGCTTTCATCGACCGGCTCTCGGCCTGGTCGGGGAGTCGAGCCGATGGGACAGGCAGGCGGCGAAGCCGTGGTGCCCCTGCCGGTGGGACGCGGCCGTACCGGCAGGGTGGAGATCGCGGGTGTACGGCTCGACCCGCTGACCGAGGCGCAGGTCGTGGAGCACATCATCGGGGCGTCGCTGCGTGGACAGGGCGGTCATCTCGTCACCCCGAACGTGGACATCTGCCGCGCCGCTGGACGCGACCCGTCGTTGCGGGAGCTGGTCAACGCCGCCGACCTCGCGGTGGCGGACGGCATGCCGCTGGTGTGGGCTGCCCGGTTGCTCGGCCGTACGCTGCCGGAACGGGTGACCGGGGCCGACCTGATCTGGTCGTTGACCGAGGCGGCGGCCGTACACGGGTTGCCGGTCTATCTGATCGGGGGCCCGGCGGGGGTGGCCGAGGCGGCGCGGGACGCGTTGTGCGAGCGCCATCCCGGCCTCGTGGTGGCGGGGGTGGACGCTCCGCCGTACGGGTTCGAGACCTGCGCGGCGGCGCTGGCGGAGGTGCGGGCGCGGCTGGTCGCGGCGCGACCGGCACTGGTGTTCGCCGGGCTCGGCTTCCCCAAGCAGGACCGCCTGATCGCCGCGCTCCGGGACGACCTTCCGGGCGCGTGGTTCGTCGGGTGCGGGGCGGCGATCGCCTTCGCGGCCGGTTCGGCGCGGCGGGCGCCGGCGTGGATGGGCGACCACGGGCTGGAATGGCTGTTTCGCCTGATCGGTGAGCCGAGGCGGCTCGCCCGCCGCTACCTGCTCGACGACCTCCCCTTCGCTCTCCGTCTGCTGACCGGCTGCCTGCTGCGCCGCCTCACGCGTCGGGACCGCAAGGAGATCCCCTCGATGACCTGCCGGTGATCCCGCCACGTCGGCTGTGGGCCTGTTGGGGCGGAAGTTCAGAGATGACCCTGATGGTGAGTAAGGGGCTGGTAGGGGTGCGCGGGGGGCGTTCCCGGATGAGGCGGACAGCCGTCGTCCGACAGGCTCCGAGGCATGACTCCCAAGCCTTGTTTCTCCGACCGCACTCCGGCTGCCGCACGGCCGCGTCGCACGCGGTTGCCGCTGACGGTGCTGTCCTGCGTGACCTTGGCCGCAATGATCGTCGGCACCGCCGCTCCGGCTATGGCCGCTCCGGCTGTGACAACCGCTGTCGCCGCCGATCGTGCCCACAGCTCGCTTCCCAGGCTGGACCCTGACACCCTTCAGCGTGCGCTGTCCAGTGCGCCTGACAGGGTGACGGCGGCGCTGGCACAGGTCAGCGGGCCGGCTGGGAAGTGGAGTGGCACGTATGGGGTCGCCGACACGGTGACGGGAGAGCCTGTGCCGGTCGACGGCCGGTTCCGCCTCGGTAGCGTCACCAAGGCTTTCATCGCCACGGTGGTGCTGCAGATGGCCGCCGAGGACAGGGTCGACCTCGGCAAGCCCGTTCAGCGGTACCTCCCGGGCGTGCTCCCCGATAGCTACCCGCCGATCCCCGTACGCTCACTGCTCAACTTCACCAGCAGCCTGCCGGAGCTGACAGCGGACGATCTGCCGACCACTCCGGAGGGGATAGTCGAGCACCGCTTCGACGACCACCCGTTCGCCGAACTGGTGGCGATGGCGGTACGGCACGACCGGCCTTTCAAAGACCCCGGCACAACGCAGGTCTACGGAGCCACCGGCTACTACGTCGCCGGGATGCTCATCGAGAAGCTCACCGGCAACAGCTACCAGCAGGAGATCACCAAGCGGATCCTGCGCCCGCTGCATCTGCGGCACACGACCGCCCCGCAGACCGACACCACGATCCCCGGCCCCCACTCCCACGGCTACATCGCCGCGCCCCAGGCAGGCGGCGGAACCCAGCTGGTCGACATCACCGACCAGAACCCGGGCGCCGGCGGCATGATCTCCACGACGGGCGACCTGGACCGCTTCCTGACCGCCCTCTTCCGGGGACGTCTCCTGCCGCCCTCCCAGATGGCCGAACTGTTCACCGTTCCCGATGTCGCCTACCTCGGCGGTACCGCCCAGGACCCGGGCCACGGCCGGGCCTATTACAGCGCGGGACTGATGCGGGTCACCCTCCCCGACGGATTGACCGTCTGGGGCAAGACCGGCAGCACTTTCGGCTACACCGACGGCATGTTCACCACCCGCGACCTGCGCCGCCGTCTCGTCTACTCCTTCAACCCCGTCACCGGCGGCGGCAACGACTTCGCGCTCGTCACCCGGCTCATCGGCGCAGCCTTCGGCTCCTGAGAAACCCCGCCCCCTCGGCAGCGGGCCGGCCTACCGGGCGCGCCCTGGTACGCAGGGCCTTCGGGCCGCGAAGCAGAGACTAGGAAGCAGAGGCTAGAAGGCGTACGGGCCGAAGCGGCCCCAGGCGACGACAACGGCCAGGACCAGGAGCACCAGGTTGACGACGATGACCTGGGACTCGGCGCGGCGGGCGTGGACGACGACCGCTCCGGCCATGATCAGGGCGACGCCGAGCGCGGCGAGCGGCGTCAGCACCGGGGCGATGCCCGTGACGGCGGGCAGGACGAGGCCGAAGGCGATCAGCACCTCGAGAGCGCCGAGGCCCTTGACCGCGCCCGCGGAGAAGTCCTCGGTCCAGGCCATGCCGGACATGGCCAGCCTGTCCTTCGGCTGGGCGAGTTTCATCACCCCGGCGACGAGGAAGGCGAGAGTGAGCAGGCCGGCGATGACCCACAGGACGACGTTCATGGGGAGTCCGTTCTTGCGACTTCAGAGCGCAATGTAGCGGATGGGCGGGCCACGGCCGTCGTCGCGGATCGCCGTCACGCCTGTCGCGACCGCGTATGGGGGAACGGCGGGTCGGCCGCCCTCGGTGAGGGAGGCCGGCCCGTCGCTCTCATCAGGCCTACTGAGCTGCTCTCATCGGGCCTGCTCGGCCACGGTGATCGTGGCCGAGGCGGTCTGCCCTCCCGACGTGACCGTGAGGGTGGCCTGGCCGGGCCGTACGCCGGTCAGCGTGTGCGTGGACACGTCGAGGACGGCGACGACGCCGTGGCGGCGTGCCGCCTTCTTCGCGTCCGCAGCCGACTCGGCCACGGCGAGGGCGCGGTCGCCGCTCCACGTCACGCTGGCCGGGTACGCCAGCGGGAACGTCAGGTTGGCGCCGCTGGTGCTGCCCGTCGCCGAGACCTCCGCCGAGGCGTCCGGGGCGAGCGTGCCGGGCGCCGACAGGGAGATCTTGTCGATCAGCGGGTTCGTCCGCGCCACGATCCAGTCGCGGGTCTCCGGGCTGGGACGGCCCGCCTCGACCTTCCCCGGCCGGGGGTCGACGCCGACGAGGTCCCACCCGAAGAACCCGCCCTTGTCAGGCGAGCTGTAGGGCGTCTTGCCCACCGGCGGCGTGGTGACCTCCAGCACGCCGTCCGATCTGGTGGCGGCGGCGGTGTGGGCGTGGCCGGTGAACAACACGACCGGCTTGCCCGACGACTCACGCCAGTCGGCGAGCCACTTCTCGACGAGGTCTGCCTCGCGCTGGTCGGAGAACTGGGACGCGCCCGCCCCCGAGGGGTCGCGGAGAGGGTGGTGGAAGACGACGGCGACGGACTTCACCGACCTGTCCTTCGCCGCGGCGTCCAGGTTCTGCCGCAGTTCCGGCACCTGCGACCAGTCGGACGACCGCAGCCCGCCCAGGGTGGTGTTGAGCAGGACGAAGCGGGTGCCCTTGTGGTCGAACACCTGGTGGGCTTGCCGCCCGGTGGCGAGGAAGTTGTCGAGGGTGCCCGTCGCCGTGGCCCCGGACTCGTGGTTGCCCGGCGTCCAGTAGACCGGCAGGTCAGCCGGCACGTTGGCCTTGAGCACCTCCTCCGCGAGCGCGAAGTCGGCCGGCGTGTTGTTGTCCACGAAGTCGCCGTTGATCACGATGAAGTCGGGCTTAGCGGCGACGGCCTGCTTCAGCGCGGCGGCCGCCTGCTGCGCCGCGAACGACGTCGTGCCCCCGGCCGCGCCCACGTGCAGGTCGGACATGATCGCGAACCGCCAGCGCGTACGGTCGATGCCGGCCTGCTCCAGGACGAACGGATCGGGGGTCCGGGCGTCGCCGGTGGCCAGATCCTGCCCGACCAGCGCGGTGAGCCCGTCGAACCTGAGCTGTCCCGCGTCCTTGGCGAGGTTGGACGTCTCCACCACGTACACGTTGAGCAGAGTGATCGGCTCGGTGAAACCGGTGGGCAGGGCGCCCTCGACCCACTTCCACCCGGTCCAGTCGACGACGGAGGCGAAGGTGAAGGGGACGTTCGTCGTGCCCTGCGACCGCAGCGTGGCCCGCAGCCAGTGCCCGCGGCCGTCGCCGTACACCCACATGCCGAGCCGCCTGGTGCCGGTCGGCAGGGTGAGCGGCCCGGGCTTGGCCACCGCGTACGCCGCCGAGGTGCCGGAGGTGCCGCTGAAGTCGTAGGTGAGCGCGAGCGCCTGGTTGCCGGCCGCCGCGCCGGGGCGGTCCGCGGCGTCCACGCTCGCCACCGTCGCGGTGGCCTTGGCGGTCGACACGCCCCAGGGCTCGCCACCGTCGAACTCGGCCAGCGACCCGCGCTTCAGCCCGACGGCGACGGGCAGGTGCGCCACCTTGCCCTGGACGGTCGCGGTGATCACGGCGCCGCGGCCGTCGGCCGCCTCCAGCCCGGTGACCGCGAACGACCCGTCGTCCCGCGGCTCCACCTTCACCACGGCCGTGTCGTAGTCCAGGTCGACGTCGCGCGCGGCGATCGGCGCGTCGAAGCCGTCGGCGTCGGTGCCGGTGACCCCCACGACGGCCGAGCCGCCGGCGTCCAGGGTCAGGCTCGTTTCGGTGAACGCGACGGTGGACAGGGCATCGAGCACGCGGACGTCCGCCGCGCCGTGCGCCCGCCCGGAGTGGGCCTCGACCTCGCCCTCCCCGGAGCGCTCGGCGTGCAGCACGCCGTCGCGCACCGTGCCCAGCTTCCCGGCGTTCCAGCGGACGGAGTTGCCCTTGCCGCCGTCGAGGGCGACCGGGGCGTACGACTCGTCGTACCCGGCGGCGGAGACGCGGAGGGTGAGTCCGGGGAAGACGCGCGGCGCACTCGTCCGCACCGCGATGCCCTTGAGGGCCCCCGATCCCTTCGCGGCGAACAGCCCGACTCCGCTCGGGATGGGCCGTTCACCGCCGTCCGACGGGGTGTTGACCACGCTCACCCCGGCGTCCCCGGGCGTGCGGGCGACGAGATCGGACGAGCCGCCGCCGTCGAGCATGAACGCCTCGTCCGCGCCGAGCCGTACGAGGAGCTTGGCCGTCTCGTCGAAGCTCAGACCGGCCGAGAAGTTGGCCGAGCCGTCGACGGTCACGAGCAGCAGCCGCCTGCCGCCGTCGCGCCAGCCGATCGCCGTACGCGGCTTCGGCGCGTCGTTGCCCGTCGAGGGCGGGAAGTCGATCGCCTGACCGTCCCGCACGAGGACCGCTCCGCTGCCCAGCGCGGTGCGCAGCTTCGCGGGGGAGTCGGTGCGCAGGCCGGTGGTGAGCGTCACCGGGTCGCCGGTCTTGGCGGTGGCGAGCGGGGCCGCCGCGTTCCCCACGCCCACGACCACCAGGCCCCCGGCGGGCACCGGGGTCGTCGTGACCGTGTCGTTCACCGCCGTGACGACGCCGCCGGAGACGACCAGTTCGGTGACGGGCGTGGCATGGCCGATCAGCGTACGCAGGCCGGGTCCCCACTGGTCGGTGAAGACGGAGACGGCGTTCGCGGGCAGGGACGCCGAGTTGAGCGAGGCGACCGGATGATCCGTGCCGCCCACGGTCACCGTGCTCTCCAGCAGCGCGCTCGCGAGCCGGGCGATCTTGTCCTCGCCCACCGAGGCGACCGTCGCGGGCTGGGTGGTCGCCTTGCGCACCTGGCCGTCCCTGACCTCGGGGCCGATGACCGCGTTGGTCTGGTTGATGTCGTAGTAGTCCCCGTTGACCGCGGCCACGGCTCCCGCGGCGTCCGCCGACTTCGACAGCGCCCGCGTCTCGGTCAGCGTGCCGCCGACCATGCTCACGTCCACCCGGTCGTCCGCCAGGTCGGCGTTGAGCACGTGCGCGCGGGTCCAGCCCGTACGGCCGAAGGTGTCGAACGACGTCAGCACGATGCCGGGGGCGATCACGCGGTCGGTGCGGTCCGCCTCGACCGACTCGCCGGGGACGGTGGTCTGGTAGCCGGGCGGTTCGGCCGGCCTGTCACCGGGTGGCGCCTCGGCCCATGCGGTCCCGCCGACGGCCACGGAGCCCGCGGCGACGACGGCTGCCACGACGACAACGTGCGCAAATTTGCGCATTTTGTACCTCCAAGCATTAACGGGCCTGAAGGTAGACAATCTCTAAACCGATCTTCCGTCCACGGCATGACGCCGCCATGACCACCCCATGAACGACGGATCTGCTTTCGGGGGGCGCGCTCGGCGACCGCGTCCCGAAAAAGTTCTTCGAAGAAATCCGGGAGGCGGTGTCGGATCGGGGCGGTGGTGTTCGTAGCAGGGGTGAGGCCGCCCACAAGGGGACGGCGCCACGGTAAAGGAACCGCGATCATGAAGCTGACGACCATCACTCAGGTCACCGTCGACGGGGTGGTGCAGGGAAACGGCGGCGCGTCGGACGAGGACCGCAGGAACGGATTCGAGCGCGGCGGATGGGCCCTGGGCAAGGGCGACAACGAGACCCACGCGTTCATCAACCAGACCTACCAGCGCGCCGAGGCGTTCCTGTTCGGCCGGCGGACCTACGAGCTGTTCGCCGGCTCGTGGGGGACCATGACGGTCCAGGATGCCCCTGGCTGGGAGGGCGTCGTGGAAGCGTTGAACACACGGCCCAAGTACGTGGCGTCGACCACGCTCACGGATCCGGCGTGGTCGGACACGACCGTCCTGTCCGGAGACGTCGCGGCCGCCGTCCGGGAACTGAAGGCCAAGCCGGGGGGTGAGCTGCAGGTGCACGGCAGTGGCATCCTGATCCGGTGGCTGCTGGAGAACGATCTGGTCGACGAGATGACTCTGATCATCGTCCCGGTGGTCGTCGGCCAGGGCGCGCGGCTGTTCCCCGACGCCGGCCCGGATCTCGCGCTCGACCTGGTCGAGTCGCGCGTCGACTCCAAGGGTGTGACGATCCAGGTCTACCGGCCGGCCGGACGCCCGCAGTATGCGCCAACGGCCTGAAGTCCCTGACCACCGAACCACGTTGTCCTGACACCACAGGAGATGATCTTCAGATGCGGTACCTGGTTTCCGTGATCGACGACAAGAGCAATCCCGGCAGCACGGACAGGCAGCCTGCCATCAGCGCGTTCAACGAACGACTCATCGCCGAGGGTTACTGGGTTTTCTCGGGCGGACTCGCGGACACCGACGCGGCCACCGTCATCGACAACCGGGGCGAGCAGGCGGTGTTCAGCGACGGGCCTTTCGTGGAGTCGAAGGAGTACCTCGCCGGCGTCTGGGTGTGGGAGGCCCCCGATCTGGATGTGGCGCTCAAGCTCGCCGCCGAGGCGTCGAAGATTTGCGATCGGAAGATCGAAGTGCGGCCGTTCCTGTGAACGACCTCGACGTCCGTGATGTGATCATCCGGGCCCACCGTGAGGAGTGGGCGCGGGTGGTCGCCTCCCTGACCAGGCGCTTCGGCGACCTCGACATCGCCGAGGAGGCGGCGGCCGAGGCGTTCGCGACCGCCGTCCAGCGGTGGCCGGCCGACGGCGTGCCCCCCAACCCGGGCGCCTGGCTGACCACTACCGCCAACCGCCAGGCCATCGACCGGATCAGGCGCGAGAACAAACGCGACGACAAGCACAGGAAGGCTCAGATGGTCTACGACGACGACCCGCCCGAGCCTGTCGGCGCCATCGACGACGACCGGCTCCGGCTGATCTTCACCTGCTGTCACCCCGCGCTGGCGATGGAGGCCCGCGTGGCGCTGACGCTGCGCATGGTCGCCGGCCTGACCATGCCCGAGATCGCCCGCGCCTTCCTGGTGGCCGAGAGCGCCATGGGGCAGCGGATCACCCGGGCGAAGGCCAAGATCAAGGCGGCGCGCATCCCCTATCGGGTGCCGTCGGCGGAGGATCTCCCGGCGCGCGTCTCCGGCGTCCTGGCCGTCCTGTTCCTCGTGTTCAACGAGGGCTACCTGGCCACCGGCCCCGACACCGATCCCGTACGGCGCGAGCTGACCGCCGAGGCGATCCGGCTCACTCGCCTGATCCGCGAGCTCCTGCCACAGGACGGTGAGGTGGCCGGGCTGCTGGCGCTGATGCTCCTCATCGAGGCCCGCCGCACCGCCCGGGTCTCGGCGGGCGGCGAGCTGGTCGCTCTCGACGAGCAGGACCGTGGGGCCTGGGACGCGGAACTGATCGCCGAGGGTCATCGGCTTGTGCGCGAGCGCCTCGCCGCTGCCGCCGCCGGTGCGGCTCCGGGTCGCTACCAGATTCTCGCGGCGATCAACGCCGTGCACACCTCCGCCCGCGACATGCGCGACACCGACTGGTCGCAGGTCCTCGCCCTCTACGACCAGCTCGTCCGCCTCGACCCCTCGCCGATCATCGCCCTCAACCGGGCCATCGCGGTCGCCGAGCTCGACGGCCCGGAGGTGGCACTGGCGGCCGTCGACCGTCTCGAGCCCCAGTTGGCCGGCTATCACGCCTACCACGCCACCCGCGCCGACCTGCTGCGCCGGCTGGGCCGCGGCCGGGAGTCGCGCGCGGCCTACGACAGAGCCGTCGGCCTGGCCGGCAACACCGCCGAGATCGCCTACCTGACCCGCCGCCGCGACCAACTGCGCTAGCGCCACGGACGCATCTCGCGCGGCAGGTCCCAAGGTGGGCGCGGGGTGGTTCGGTTCAGCCGCGGCCGGCGGCCTGCACGGTGTGCCGCAGCAGCAGCGCGGTGGTGACCGGCCCGACCCCGCCGGGCACGGGCGTGAGCGCCCCGGCCTGGTCGGCGACCCCGACCGCGTCGACGTCGCCGACCAGGCCGCCGTCCTCGGTGGGGTTGGTGCCGACGTCCACGACCACCGCTCCGGCCCGCACGTGTTCGGCCGTGATCAGCCCGGCGCGGCCGACCGCGGCCACGACCACGTCGGCCGCGGAGGTGACGGCGGCCAGCTCCCGCGTACGGGAGTGGCAGACCGTCACGGTGGCGTTCCTGTCCAGCAGGAGATGGGCGGCGGGCTTGCCGACCACGGTGGACCGGCCGACCACCGCGACGTGCAGGCCGGTCAGGTCGATCCCGTAGTGGTCGAGGATCGCCACGACGGCCTCGGCGGTCGCCGGAGCGAACGCGGGCAGGCCCGCGGCCAGGCGGCCCAGCGACAGCGGGTTGGCGCCGTCGACGTCCTTCCCGAACGCGATCGCGCCGGCCAGATCCTCCAGCTTCGCCCCCTCCGGCAGCGGGGTCTGGAGGATGATCCCGTGCACGGTGTCGTCGGCGCTCAGCGCCGCCAGCCGGTCACGGATCAGATCGGGGGCGGCCTCCGCGCCGAGGTCGACGATGTCGCAGGTGATGCCGGCCTTCTCGGCGGCACGGGCGATCGAGCGGACGTACCAGGCGCTGGACTCGTCCGCAGTGGCGACGACGACCGCGAGCTTCGGCGGCGTACCGGCCGCGGCGAGCGCGGCGGCCCGCTCGGCGGCCTCGGCCCGGATGGACGCCGCGAGCTC
Organism: Microbispora siamensis; assembly: GCF_016863095.1. Lineage (GTDB taxonomy): Bacteria > Actinomycetota > Actinomycetes > Streptosporangiales > Streptosporangiaceae > Microbispora > Microbispora siamensis. The sequence continues at coordinate 30,876 of NZ_BOOF01000022.1, forward strand.
CTTGCCGGACAGAACGCGGGCGCTCACTTCGCGATCTCCTCACGGACGGCCGCGGTGACCCGTTCGGCCCGCGCGGCGACCTCGTCCACGCCGGCCGCCTCGGCGGTCAGTTCGGCGCGGGCCAGCTCGTCCTTGATCCCCCCGAGGTTGATCTCGATGTTCACCCGGGCGGTGGTCGCCGCGGCCCGCGCGGCCTCGGTGGCGGCGGCGATGTCGGAGACGACGTTGCGGTTGCCGATGGGCAGCAGTTCCTCGGCGATGCCGACGGCCTTCTTCGCGACGCCGACGACTTCGGCCGGGACCCTGCCCGCCCCCACCAGCGCCTCTGCGATGGCTGCCGATCGGGCGGCCTTCGCCTCGTCGGTGTCCTTGGGCAGCTTGTACGCCTCGGTGACCGCCGTGAACGCCACCGCGTCGTCCTCGGCGAGGCGCAGGGCGCTCGACCGCAGCTCGTCGGTCTCGCCGATGATCCGTTCGATCACGGCCGCGTGCTCGGCGTACTTCTCGCCGGTGGTGTAGCGCGCGACCATGCCCAGCAGGGCCGCGGCCTGCGCGGCCTGCAGGGCCGCGGCGGCGCCTCCGCCCGGCGCGGGCACCCGGTCGGCGAGGCGGGACAGGAAATCGCTGATCTTCTCGTCGCGCATCGCGTTCGTCCTCCGGTCGTCCTGTTCGCGCATGAGCACGGCTCGCGCATGAGCACGGCGCATGGCACAGTTCGCGCATGGCGCGGCCCGGGAAAATCCTCCCACGTCCCGCAGGTCGCTCCGCGTATGGGGCTCGTACGTGTCAGCGGGACGGGCAGGCCGTACTAGCCGCGGGCCGTACGGGCTCGGGCGGGGCGCCGGCGCTCCTGGAGGGCCCGGCCGGGGCCTGGCCGAGCAGGGTGCCGCCGAGGGCGAGGACCATGCCGAGCAACTGAACCGGGCTGAGGGACTGACCGAGCGCCGCCCAGCCGATGACGGCGGCGGAAACCGGACTCAGCAGCGCGAGGAAGGCCACGGACGTCGCGGGGAGCCGGGAGATTCCGCGGAACCAGATCCAGTAGCTGAGGGCGGTGCCGACGATGCCCAGGTAGACGTAGCCGAGCAGGTTCTCGCCGCTGAGCGCCGGCGGCGCGCCCTCGACGAGCAGGGCGACCGGGACGAGCAGCAGCCCGCCCGCGGTGAGCTGCCATCCGGTGAGGGCGAGGGCCCCGACGCCCTCGGGGCGGCCCCAGCGCTTGGTCAGCACGGTTCCGGCCGACATGGACGCGGCTCCGGCCAGCCCGGCGAGCACGCCGACCATGTCGAGCCGCGCCTCGGCGCGCAGCACGACCAACCCGACGCCGAGCAGTCCGAGGAGCCCGGCGAGCACCTTGCGTGCGGTCGGACGCTCGGCGAGCAACAGGGCGGCGAAGACGAGCGCGAACAGCGGGCCCACCGCGCCCAGCACGGCCGCGACGCCGCCGGGCAGCCGGTACGCCGCCAGGAACAGCAAGGGGAAGAACGCCCCGATGTTCAACACGCCGAGCGCCGTGGCCCGCCAGATCCAGACGCCGCGCGGCAGCACGCGGCCGATGACCAGCAACACCAGTCCGGCGGGCAGCGCTCTCATCACCGCGGTGAACATCGGGCGGTCGGGCGGCAGGAACTCCGTGGTCACGGCGTACGTCGAGCCCCAGGCGAGCGGCGTCAGCGCGGTGAGGGTCAGCGTTCCGGCAGAACCGGACCGGGATGTGGCGAACGTGCTCATGAAGATTGCTCCTCGTTGATAATCTCAACGTTGAAATAACAGCATGAGACTCACATAGACGTCAAACTACTCAACGTTGAGATACTTAGTGTTTAGGGGTCGTGCCATGGGCGATGCCGTCGATCTGCTGATGACGCAGTGGGCGCGGGAACGGCCTGACCTGGACGTGTGGCCGATGGGGATCATGGGTCGGATCAGCCGGCTGTCGCGACTGCTCGACCGGGAGCTGAAGGAGTTCTTCGCCGCGTACGGCCTGGAGCGCTGGGAGTTCGACGTGCTCGCGACGCTACGCCGATCGGGGCCGCCCTACGAGCTGACGGCGGGAGCGCTGAACAAGGCGGCGATGGTGACCTCCGGCGCGATCACCAACCGCATCGACCGCATGGCGGCCAGGGGACTGGTCGAGCGGATCCCCGACTCCGGCGACCGGCGGTCGGTCCGGGTGAGGCTCACCGACCGCGGCCTCGCGCTGGTGGACGAGGTGCTGGAGCCGCACGTCGCGAACGAGGCGCGCCTGCTGGCGTCGCTGGACCCCCGGGAACGGGAGCACCTCGCCGGCGCCCTGCGCACCCTCCTCGCCTCCCTCGGCGACACGACCCTCGGCTAGCTCGGTGCCCTCTCTATCCTTTCGGCACGCCCGTAGCCGTGAAAGGATACTGATTATCCTTTCACGACAGGGTGGTGCGTGAAAGGATAACCGGCATGGCTGGGTATCAGGAGGCGTCGTGGCCGACCGCGTGGGATGCTCCCGGCAAGCGTGACAGACGCGGTGGTGTCTACCGCCCGTATCTGCCGGATCGCCTGGTAGGTCGTGTCCTTGTCATGCCACCCGACGTCGCCCGCGAGGTCTCCGTCGTCGAGGGCATGGTGCGGCGGCTTGTCGCCCATCCCGCAGGCCACGGCATTGATGGTCTTGCCCGGTTTCTTCTCCGGTCTGAGGCGATCGCCTCCTCGCGGATCGAGGGCCTCCAGGCATCTCCTCATCAGGTCGCTCTCGCCGAACTCGCGGGGTACGACGACGGAGTGTCCAAAGGGTTCACCGCGACTGCGCGGCTCGTCGCCAACAACGTGACGGCCTTGCGGCAGGCGGTCACCGACCTGGTGGAGTCCGAGTCCGTGTCCACCTCGGACATCGTCGCTCTTCATCACGTGCTTCTCCCGGAGGAGCGACACCACGGGTTGCGACAAGTGCAGAACTGGGTCGGGGGCGGTGACTGGCATCCGTTGGAGGCGGAGTTCGTTCCGCCGCCACCAGAGCACGTTCCCTCGCTGATGGACGATCTGGTGACGTACCTTAACGGCGCCGAACACGCGGCGCTGATCCAGGCTGCCTTGGTCCACGCCCAGTTCGAGACCATTCATCCCTTCACTGACGGCAACGGAAGAGTGGGACGCGCGCTCATCCACACGGTCCTCGCCCGGCGAGGCCTGATGCCCAGCGCCATCCTTCCGATCAGTCTGGTTCTGCTCACCCGCTCGGACGAGTACGTCGCCGGTCTCATGGCGTACCGCTACTCCGGAGAGCCCGGTTCGCCCGAAGCGCAGGAAGCGGTGGCCACCTGGCTGCGCCTGTTCGTCACGGCGGCGAGGACGGCGGCGGAGCAGGCCGAGAAGTTCGCCGACGAGTTGACGCAGGTGCACGAAGACTGGCTGGAACGTCATCGCCGGTTTCGCGAGTCGCAAGGGCTGCGGCCCGTCCCTCGATCCGATTCGGCGGTCGCGCGCCTGCTTGACCTTCTGCCTGCGGTTCCCGTGGTCACCGCTCGCACCGTGCAGCGCATACTTTCGGTCACGCACCCCGCCGCTCGGCAGGCGTTGGAGGAGCTCGCAGGCGCCGGCATCCTGCACCCCAAACAGGTCGAGAGAAACACTCGGGGCTACCTGGCGCGTGAGATCTTCGACCTACTCACGCTGACGGAGCGTCGATTGGCAAGCACGCGTTGGGATACCCGTGAGTCTCCGCCCCGGAGGGTCGTGCCGGCGCGCCCTCAGCGGTGACGCCGGAGCACCGCCCGTTTCCTTTCACCAGGACCTCAGGCGCGAAAGGAAAGCACTTATCCTTTCATGCCGAAGGCGGCGATGAAAGGATAGCTGGAATCTCAACCATGGATCTGGTCGGCTACCTGGGGCGGGGCAGCGTACGGGATGCCGCGGAAGCGGTGGACCCCGTGCCCAGCGCCCTCGCCGGCGACAGGGCCGGAGATCTCGCCGGCATGAGCGGGGTGAGCGTCTGCCGCGAGCATCGACACGCTCACCGGCGCCGTGAATACTTAGGCGATCATTGCCCGCGTCCGCTCTGCTTGGCCTGCCTGCCGCCCCAACCGGCCAGGAGTGCTCCGGCGACGGCGGCAATCGCGTAACCCGCGAGCCGTACCGCGAAACCGCCGGGCAGCCAGGCGAGCAGCCCGGCATTGTCATGGTCGGCCAGCAGCCGGATGGCGCCCTGTGCTCCCAGGACCAGCAGCAGCATGCCGGAGATCAGCGCGGTGACATATTTCATGTGCGCTTCGTCTCCCATCTCCTTTAGAGGGCCGCGACGGAAGGCGTGGACACGCCCCCGCATTTTTGTGGTGCGATCGAACCATAACTCGTGTTGGTACGATCGCACCACAACTAAGCCATGAGGGACGGATGGCATGCCGAGAAAGGCGGACCACGACCAGCGCCGTCGCCAGATCGCGGAAGCCGTCTGGCGCCTGGCCACCCGCGGCGGCCTGGAAGACGTCACCTTGAGGCAGGTCGCCGCGGAGGCCGAGGTCTCTGTCCGGCTGCTGCAGTACTACTTCGGCACCCGCGAGCAACTGCTGCTCGGCGCGCTGGAGATCCTCAACGACGATGCCGAGCAGCGGGCCCGCGAACGCCTCGCGATGCTCGGCGAAGCACCCGGCATGCACGCGATAGTGCGGGGCGTGCTGCTCGAACTGCTCCCGCTGGATGAGGAACGGCGCAACCGGCACCTGGTGTACGCCGCCTACTTCGTCCGCTTCCTGACCGACCCCGCCCTGGCCAAGGTCGCCCACGACGCGCCGCGTGCGCTGGAGAACCTGGTCGCCGACCTGATCGCGCAAGGCCAGGAAACCGGTCAGGTGCCCCGGACCATCGACGCGGCGGCGGAGGCCGCATTCCTGGTGGCAGGCGCCGAGGGGATGCAGTCGAGCATTCTGCTGAGGCAGCGGTCCGCCGAAGACGCCGTGGCCGTGATCGACCACCAGCTTGCCCGCATCTTCACGACGAACGGTGAGTGAACGCGGCTGGATCGGCGGTCAGGGCCCGTACGCGGGCGGCGTCCGCGTGGGGGAGGGAGGACGACGTGAGCGCCTGCCGGGAGTCCATCGGGCGGTAGGCCGTACGGGACAGGCCGGTCCAGGCGAAGGCGGGGCGAGATCCAGAGCGGGAGGACGTGCAGGCGGCGGTGATCCGGCGGGCGGCCCGGCCGGTCCAGGGCAGGCCGCACCAGTCGTACAGGTCGCGGAAGCCGTCTAGGGGCGCGGCGCACAGATCCTCATACCGCACGACCCTGATGCCGGGGGTGCGCCGTGCCACCGTGTCGGTGACCTGCCGCGCGACCTTCCACAGCAGAGCCGCGCCCGTGACCACGTCCCGGTTTCCGGCGAGCGGCCCGAGCTCGGCCACGCACGGGTGATCGCGCAGCAGGAGGGGCTGGTCGAGCAGCTCGCGCACGTCCACCCTCCAGCCGAGCCGCCGCCAGCTCCCGGCGAACGACACGGGGTCGCGGACCACGACGAGCACCCGGCACCCCAGGCGGCGGGCGAGCCACTCGGCGGACAGGAGCGCGAACGGGTCGTCGAGCAGCGCCCGTCTCGCCAGCAGGCGGCCGACGGTGAAGGCCGTGCCGTACTTGGCCATCCGCGCGAGGTCGCCGGGCCCGTGGTTGCGCCGGATCTCGGCCCGCCAGTTGTAGCGCAGCGCGACCGTACGGGAGAAGGCCGCCAGCCAGGGCGTCTCGTTGTCGGGGCAGATGTACTGGAATCGGTGCGTCACGGACGCGTCGAGCACACCGGGGGAGCGGCCCGGCGGGCGCTGCGGGTTCAGCGGCTCGTTGACGTAGACCAGGCGTCCGCTCACCGTGAGCATCCGGCCCACCCAGCTCGTGCCGCTGCGCGGCAGGCCGGTGACCAGCACGGGCGGACCGGCGGTCACGACGTCGCCCTCGCGGCCTTGACCGACCGGCCCAGGCCGAAGGGGCGCAGGCCGTAGCGACGGTGGACCTGCACGGCGGGCAGCAGGTTCTTCACGAGCACGCCGCCCGACCAGCCCAGCGCCGCCCCCAGCGCGCCGTACGCGGGGACGAGCAGCACGTCGAGGGCGATCGTCACGGCGACGGCCGTGGTCACGTTGGCCAGGCTGGCGGCCGTACGCCCGCCCGCGACGAGCACGACGTCGACCATGCCGCAGGCGGTCGCGACCATCATGGTCGCAGACAGGACGAGCGCGATCGCGCCGCCGCCGGCGTAGGCGGACCCGAACAGCGGCAGCAGCCACGGCGCGAGCGCCGCGTACCCCAGCCAGAGCGGCCAGGTGAGCACGACCAGCCACCTGGTGGCCGTCTGGTACAGCGCCCGGGCGCCGTCCAGGTCGCCCTCGGCCAGGGCCCTGACCAGCCGGGCCTGCGCGGCCTGGGCGAGCCCCTGACCGGCGAGCTGCCCGAGCACCTTGAACCGCGTCGCCGCCGTATAGACGGCCGCGGCGGCGGGACCCGCGAGCAGCGCGACGATCACCACGTCGAGCCGCTGGAACACCGACTGCACGGCCGCCGCGGCCGACCGCGGCGCGGTGTGCCGCCAGAAGGCGCCCACCTCCCCCACGTCGTACGGCCCGAGCCCGCGCAGCCGTACGGCGGCCAGCACCGCCCCGGCCACGGAGGGAAGCGCCCAGGCGGCGGCCAGCACCGGCGGCGGGGCCCCGGCGAGCACGGCCGCGGTGACGAGGGCGAGCTGCCCGAGCGGCTGGACGGCCCCGGCGAGCAGCAGTGTCGGCCGCATGGTGCCGAGGCCGCGGGTGGCACAGATCAGCACGTCCGACAGGACGACGAACGGCAGGGCGGCGGCCAGCACGACCCAGACGCCGCCGGGCACGCCGGTGAGCCGGGCCAGCGGCCCGGAGGCCAGAACCACACCGGCCCCCGTCACGGACGCGAGCGCGGCCACCGGCGCGAGGACCCCGCGGACCAGCCGCCGGCCCCCATCGCCACCGGCGCCGTCGACGCGGCTGCGGGCCAGGGCGTGGACCAGGCCGTTGCCGGTGTCGAGGCGGACGACGCCCGCGAGCATCAGGCACAGCGCGGTGGCCGTGAAGAACGCCCCGGCGGCCGCCGGGGCGAGCGACCGCGTCACCACCAGCACGAGCGCGAACTGCCCGCCCGCCGTGGCACCCGCCGTGGCCAGACCGGCGACTCCGTGCCTCATCAGGCCGCCCGGCCGCGGAAGACCGGTCAGCGCCGCCACGAGGGCACCGCTCCCAGCCACGGGACGAGCAGCGCGTCCCACGGCTCGAAGTGCTCGCGAAGCCGCCGGTAGACCGACGCGGGCATGGCCTCCCGCGGCCTGGCGTTGTGCCGCTCGAACTCCACGCCGCCGAGCCGGGGCAGTCCCAGGAACCCCAGCACCCGGTCGTACGCGGCGCCGGGATCCCGGAACAGCAGTCCGCTGTCGAGGACCAGGATCCGGTCGCGTCCCACGAGCGGCTCCAGCCGGGCGAACTGCTCGGCGTACCGTCCCCGGGCCAGGTACGCCTGGTGCCGGTGCGCGTGGCTCGCGTACCCGGGGACGGTCCGCAGCCGTTCGTCCTCGCCCGCGAGGCGCTCCGGCTCCAGCGCGAGGGCGCGCTCGAAGCACGGCTCGGTCTCGAACCCCCGCGCCAGCTCGTGCGCGTGCGCGGAGCAGGCCCGCTCGACCGGGTCCCGGACCAGGGCGATCAGCTTGACCCCGGGAAGGTCACCGGCGATGCGGGCCCCCGCCAGGGGATGGAACAGGTAATAGGGGGCCGACTCGAACGCCTGGGGGGCATGGCCCCACCGGAACCTGAGCGCCCGCGCCCTGGACGCCAGCGGGAAGTGGGCGCGATACCACGGCAGGCCCCGCTCGTAGGCCATGTCGAAGTAGTGCACGCCCTTGCGCAGCACCGGCTTCATGACGAGCGGATGCCGGGAGAGGGCGCGGTACAGCGAGGTCGTGCCGCACCGCTGGGCCCCGATGATCAGGAACGACGGCAGCACCCTGCCCGCGCTGGTCGCCCTCCCGGCGGCGAGCGAGACGGCGTGCGCCGAGTGCTTCAGAGTGGACCTCACAGCAGGCACTCCAGGTGATCGACCAGAGGGTTCAGCCAGACGGCGGGCGGCCCGAGCGGCTCGTGGCCGTCGCGGCGGTGCCGCTCGGCCAGGGCGACCAGGTAGTGGACCGCCGTACGGCGTGCCCGGGCCACGTCGACGCCGAACGGTTCCAGGAGCCCGCTCGCCTGGGCGAGGCAGGCTCGGGCGGCGACCGGAGGCGGCATCCGGCGCAGTGCCCGGTGGAAGAAGTGGTGCAGGGCGTCGAAGCCGAGCGGCACGCCCACGGCGAACCGCTCCCAGTCCCACACGAGCAGCCGCCCGTCCGCCCCCGCCGCGATGTTCCAGGGGGTGAGGTCGCCGTGCCAGGCCGCCTCCCCGGAGTCCGTCTCCTCGCCGTGCGGGCGGACGGCGGCGATCTCTCGCATGGCCGAGGCGAGCAAGGGGGCGGGCACGCGGCGAGAACCCACGCGGCGGGAGGTCACAGGCAGCGGCGACAGCATCAGCACCTCGAGGCCCCGCCACTCGCCGTGATACAGCACGTCGGGCGGCACGACGACCTTCAACGGCCGTCCGGCGAGCATGCGCAGCACCTCGCTCTCGTATCGCACCAGCCGCCTGGCCCGCGGCGAGTCGCCGATCTTCACGAACCCCGCGAGCCCCGACTCGTCGTACGCCTCCAGGATCGGCTTGCGGTTGGCGCGGCGGGCGGGCCTGACGTGGACGACGACCCGCATCCGGCGGCCGAGGACGTCGCTCAGGTGCGTCTCGATCGTGTCGGTCCCGCGGCCGACGGGCAGGCCGCGGCCCAGCGCGGTGTGCCACCAGGCGCGCGGGACGACCCGCCGGGGGACGAGGCGGTGCGGCAGCACGCTGCGGACGCCCGGCCGGGCGCCGGACCGGGAAGGGGGGAACAGCAGGTTCATCACCTCGTCCAGGTAGTGGAGACGATCGGCCGCGTCTCTCATCGCGCCTCCCGGAGGTCCGATGTGCCGGCGGCGTTGCGCCAGAGCAGGGCGAAGGAGATCAGATACAGGGTCAGGGCGCTGATCAGCCCGTCGTAGACGAACATGTAGAGCAGCACGAGGATCATCACGAGCGTTCCCGCCTTGCCGATCGGCGTACGGTCCGCCCAGTAGCGCCGCACCGCTCCGGCGAAGAAGGCGACGTACAGCAGCGCCCCTGCGACGCCCTGGCTGATCAGCAGCAGCCACAGTTGCCCGTCGCTGCCGAGCGGGGGATGGCCGCACTCCACGCACCACGGGCTGCGGCCCGTCGTGACCGTGCGGTGGCTGCCGTACGCGTTGCGCGTGTTGCCGTAGCCGATGACCGGTGACGTTGCCGCGACCCGGACGGTGGCGGCGACCGTGAACGCGCGGATGCCGTTGCTGTGCGGGTTGTCCAGCCGCTGCGCGACGATCGTGCTCAGCGGCGACAGCAGGAACGCCGCCGCGGCGACGGCGGCGACCGCCGCGGCCAGGAGGGGGCGGGCGCCCCGGATCACCAGGTAGGCCGCCGAGATCCCGAGCCCGATCCACAGGCCCCGGTTGAGCGAGTAGACGACCGGGACCGCGGCTGCGGCGAGCGCGAGCACGGCCGCCACGCGCCGGTACGGCCCGCCGTAGGTCCACCAGCCCACCACGAACCAGATCACCAGCACCGAGACGTCGCTGCCCCAGGCGTTGGCCCACTCGAACGGCGCCTCCGGGCGCGGCTCGGCGTGCCCGAGCACGTGCTGCATCTGGGCCGCCGTCGGATGGATCAGGTTGGCGACGAACGGGTTGCCGGCGATCGACGACGGCAGCGCCGTCTCCAGCGGCGAGGTGAACGCGAAGCCCGGCGCGAGCACGCCGAGCAGCCCGCCCGCGACGGCCGTCAGGAACAGCACGCCGAGCCACCTGACCAGGGTGCGCTGCGGCAGCTCGTCATGGGTGAGGTTGCCCAGGTAGAGCACCATGATCAGGAGCGAGACGTAGACGGCCAGCCGCATCAGGTAGCCGACGACCCGGCCGGCGGTGAGCTCGCCGTACGTGCCGTCGGGGGTCTCGGCGAGCGCGAGCGCGCTGACCAGGTAGCCCGCCAGCAGCAGCGCCCACAGGCCGAAGCCCTTCGGCGCCCGGATCGGCCGCCTGCGCAACAGCACCACCGCCATCGGCACGGCCAGCACCACCACCGACAGCCCGCCCAGGCCGAGCGCCCACCAGACCGGATAACCGAGCAGGAACGCCGCGATCGGCCACGCCGCCCGCGCGGGACGGCGCCGGTGCCGGGGGCGGGGGCCGGGGCGGACCGCAGGCGGCAGGGCGGTGCGGGGGGCGGGGATGGTCACGCGCCCCACTCCGCGGTCTCGGGGACGGGCGCGACGAACCCCGGCGGCACCGCGACGGCGCCGAGCACGCGGGCGCCCTGCCGGGCGAGTTGCCGTACGGCCCGGGTGACTTCAGGGGAGGTCGTCCGCCGCAGGCCGACCAGCAACAGGGCGGCGTCGGGGTGGGCGGACCGGCCGGTCACGACCGTCACCGGCACCAGATGCGCCAGCGCGGAGCCGAGGCCTTTGGCGAGCGGCCTGACGGTGCTCCGCGCTCCCGCGCCTTCCAGGCTCCGTGCCCCCACGCCTTCGAGGCTTCCCGCCCCCACGCCTTCGAGGAGCAGCCGGTGGGGCCCGCCGCCCAGCGACGTCGCGACGGCGGCGGCCATCTCGTCGAGGAACGCCGGATCCGGCCGGGCCGGAAGCTCGGCGAGCAGCGGCAGGCCGCACAGCCTCTCGATGTCCGCGCCCGTGCGGATGCGGGTGTCGAGCCGGTCGCGGCCGAACGCGGCCCCCGCCCCGGCGAGTACGCCGAGGAACAGCCCGCTGCCGAGGAACAGCGGAGGACTCGGATGGGCCGGCCGCGCGGGCGGCCTGGCAGGGCTGATCACCGTGCCCGGCGTCACCGCGACGGTCTTGAGCGCGTCGTAGCGCAGCGTGAGGTCCGACACCTGCCGGGCGAGCATGGCCTGCCGCCTGGCCGTTCCCTGCGGGGTCTGGGCGGTCACGGCCTGCGTGGTCTGCGCGGCCTGGGCTGTTTGGGTGGTCACCGCCTGGGGCGTGGTGGTCCCGTCGAGGTCGTCCTTGACCTCGCGCAGTCGCGCGGCGATCAGCTTCAACTGGGCGTCGATCGCGTCCTCGGCGGCGCGGGCGCGGTTGCGCAGATAGGCCTCCGCGTACGCCTGGGCCCCCGCGGCCGCGGCCCGGGGATCGGACGCCGAGTAAGAAATGGAGAGAATAGCGGAATTGGGAGGAACGTCCACTGTCACGTGCTCCCGCAATTCCTCCGGATCCGGATTCCGGAGAATCGCGGCGGCCAGGGTGGAAACGACCGCCGACCGTGCGATCTGCGATTCGGTGTCGAGGTTGAGCGGTTCCCGTTGCCGGGAACTCGGCACGTTGAACTGTTCCTGCGCGCCGGTCGGCAACACCTGCACCTGGGCGACCGCGGTGTAGCGCGCGGGGGTCACCGCGAGCGCCGCGGCCCCGCCGCCGACTCCCGCGAGCAGGCAGACGGTGGCGATCAGGCGCCTGCGCCCGAGCACCGAACCGTATTCGGAAAGGTCGCGGCTGTGCGGCGGCAGGCTCATGGAACTCCCCGTGCCCTCGTTCGTCACGCGGCCGCGGCCATCAGTGGCCCCCGGGACGAGGGAGGGGCGGCCGGGCGCGTTCGTGGTCCCGGCGGTGGTCCGGCGGGATCCGGTCTCGAACTATAAGCCGCCGCGGAGTTTCGTCCCCGGCTATTGCCGAATTGCGTCAGGCAATGGCCGCGAAATTAGCCGATGAAAACGGATATTTCCGTACACGTGATATGAGGAAACGGCCCTCAAAGCCACGCCGATTGATGGGATGGTGTTTGCCCATCCGTTCATTGCGTGGTCTGCCGAGGAAGGGGGCGCGATGAGACTCATCGCCGGCTTGGCCGTACTGGTGGCGGGGGCGTGCGCGACGGCCTGCACGGGCACCGCCACGAGCGGGCGGGTGCCGGGCGGCGGCGCCGGGACGACGCCGGTCGCCTGCGTGGTCACCGACAAGCTCATCCCGACGTGCGGGGCGTGGTGGGGGATCGCGCCCGACGTCTTCTCCGGACGCGGCCCGGTCCGCGCGGTGGACATGGCCGAACGGCGCATGGGCCGCCGGGCCGACATCGTGCACGTCTACCACCGGGGCGGCGAACTCTTCCCGACCGCCGAGGAGCGGGAGATCGCCAAGGGGCCCCGCCTGCTGCTGGTGAACTGGAAGCCGGCGCTCGACCACACCTGGGCCGAGGTCGCGCGCGGCGAGGTGGACGGGCGCCTCGACCGGCTCGCCGAGCACATCCGGCGCACCTTCCCCGGCCGGTTCTTCCTCACGATCCACCACGAGCCGGAGAACGACGTACGCGAGGGCGGGGGATACTCGCCCGCCGACTACGTCGCGATGTACCGCCACGTGGTGACCCGCCTGCGGCAACAGGGGGTGCACAACGCGGTGACCGTGATGACGTACATGGGCGCGCCCAACTGGGCGGTCAAGCCGTGGTTCGGCAGGCTCTACCCCGGTGACGACGTGGTCGACTGGGTGGCCTTCGACCCGTACGCGGACGATCGGGTGACGGACTTCGCCGGGCTGGTCGACAAGACCCGGCCCGACGCGCCGGGCTGGCCCGGGTTCTACCGGTGGATGCAGGCCAGGTTCCCGGCCAAGCCGATCATGGTCGCCGAGTGGGGCGCCTTCGAGCGGCGCGGGGCGCCCGGGTTCAAGCGCGACTTCTTCGAGTCGGTCCGGCGTCAGATCGGGGACTATCCCCAGATCAAGGCGCTGGTCTACTTCGACTCGCCGCTGGCGCCCCGGGGCGACACCAGGTTCGACACCACGCCGGGCGCCACCCGGGCGTTCGCGCAGCTCGGGCGGCTGCCCCGCTTCACGTCCACGCCGGTGCCGCCCTCCTGAGCCTTCGGCGGACGCCTCAGCGGACCCAGCCGCCCGATGTGACGAGGTTCAGCACGGCGCCGACCGCCCGCTCGATCGTCATGTCCGTGGTGTCGAGGACGAGGTCGGCGTCCTCCGGCTCCTCGTACGGGTCGGAGATCCCGGTGAACTCCGGAATCAGCCCGGCCCGCGCCTTGGCGTACAGGCCCTTGCGGTCGCGGCGCTCGCACTCCTCCAGCGGCGTGGCCACGTGGACGAGCAGGAAGTCGCCGCCGACCTCCTCGACCATCGCCCGCACCTCGTCCCGGGTCGCCGCGTACGGCGCGATGGGCGCGCAGATGGCCAGGCCGCCGTGGCGGGCCACCTCGGCGGCCACGAAGCCGATCCTGCGGATGTTGCGGTCGCGGTCCTCCCGCGAGAACGTGAGCCCCGCCGACAGCATCCGCCGCACGACGTCGCCGTCCAGGTAGGTGACCGTGCGGCCGCCCCGTTCGAGCAGCGCGTCGCGCAGCCCCCGGGCGATCGTCGACTTGCCCGAGCCGGACAGTCCGGTGAAGAACACCACGAGACCCCGCTTGTGCGGCGGCCCCGGGATGGTGACCGGCGCGGGACCGGCGTAGTGCTCGGTGGCGCCGTAGTTGCGAGCCACGTGCTCGCGGAGTTCGAGGTCGATCTCGGTGTCCTCGCGCGGCGCGAGCGGCACCGCCACCACCATCGCCCCGGGGAGCCGCTCCGCCGCCTTGAGCGCGGCCCGCACCACGGCAGGCCCGCCCTCGCCGAAGACGAGCGGCATGAGGAGCACGGTCGCGTCCAGTTCCTCGGCGGTCGCCGCCACGTCGTCGAGCGCGGCCCCGTCGAGCGGCCCGCGCATGGTCACCGCGAGGACCTCGCCGTCCGGCAGGTCCTTGCGCACCTCCTCCGGCGTACGGCGCAGCCGGGAGAACGGTCCGTACACGGGGGCGTCGAGCGCCTCGACCGGTCCGGCGGCGTGGTGGCCGTCCCGCTCCACGACGGTCAGCACCGCGACCGCCGCGCCTTCGGGGTCCTTGAGCGTCACCCGGTCGCCGGGCCCGAACTCCTCGGGGAGCGCGATGGTGATCGGATCGGGCCAGGGCGCCCCGCCGGACAGCCGCCCGCGCTCGACCACGCTCTCCACCTCGGCCGAGGTGAGGAAGCCGGTCAGCGGCGCGTACGCCCCGGACAGCAGCAGCTCCAGGTCGGCCAGCTCACGCGCGTCGGGCGTCCACTCGGTCATGGCTTCCGTTTCGCTCGGTTAATCGAATACGCACCCTACTGGCAACCGCACGCATAGCGCGCCGGTGCTCGCGGCGTCTACAGGCAGACATTAATCCGAGGAGGAGGTGCTCGTGAACGCCATCCGCGACGACGCGGAAGAGCGACGATTCCGCGAATTCGTGTCGGCCCGCGCGCCGGCGCTGATGCGGCTGGCCTATCTGCTGACCGGAGGGGACCAGCACTCCGCGGAGGACCTGCTGCAGACCGCCCTGGCCAAGGTCGTCACGCGGTGGGGGCGGCTCGACGAGCCCGAGGCGTACGTGCGGCAGGTCATGTACCGCCAGCAGATCAGCTGGTGGCGGCTGGCGTGGCGGCAGCGGGAGACCAGTGTGGCCGACGTGCCGGAGCACCCGGCCGGCCGCGCGGGCACCGACGAGGCCGAGCTTCGGATGATCCTGCGCCGGGCGCTCGCCCGGCTGACGCCCCGCCAGCGCGCCGTGCTCGTGCTGCGCTATCTCGAAGACCTGCCCGAGGACGAGGTGGCCCGAATCCTCGGCTGCTCCGTGGGGACCGTGCGCAGCACCGCGCACCGATCCCTCGCCCGGCTGCGGACGACCGCGCCGGAACTCGCCGATCTGCGCCTGAGTGAGGTGATCTCATGACGCCCCGGATGCTGAAGCAGACGCTGGAGGAGTGGTCGCGGGAGGCCCGCGTGCCCGGCGACCTCGCCGACCGCGCGCTGCGCCGCCGGTCGCGGCTGCGCCTGACGAGATTCGCGGGGGCGGTCTCGTGCGCGGCCGTCGTTGCGGCCGTGGCCCTGCTGGTGCCGCTGGTCGTGGTCCCCCTCTTCACCGAGGAGTCGATCTCGCAGGTCGGCGGCCCGCCGGTGGTGGTGCCCGTCGAGCCCTACCGGCAGGCGACCCCCGCGGAGGACGTGCTGACCGACACCGAGAACTCGCCGCCGGAGACGATGATCGCGGCGGGCCGGGTGGCCGTCTCCGCCTACTACACGTGGCGGTGGCGCACCGTCGCCGGGCGCAAACTGTTCGACCGGACCTGGTATCTCCTCAACCCTGCGACGAGCCGGTACGAGAAGACGGAGTGGGGCTGGGTCGAGGTCGCGCCCGGCCTGCGCTGGGCGGCGGTCCTGGAGAAGGACCTCCCCGCACGCAGGATCGGGATCTTCGACATGGAGACGCGCCAGGTGAGAGCGTGGGTGCCGGTGGACCATCCCGTGGGCGGCGTGTCCTGGTCGCCGGACGGCACGCGGCTCCTCGCCACCGCCTACGACGACTACCCGGACCTGGACAACGTGTCCGTCGAGGAGCGGCGGTGCCCGGCGCGGGTGGCGGCGACGCCTGACGACCCCCTGCAGCCGCCGTTCCAGATGATCTCCACCAGCCGCACCGGCTTCTACGTCGTCGACGCGGCGACCGGGACGGCGGGCGACTTCCACGCCGTCGACCCCTGCTGGACCGAAAACAGCAACGTCAGGCGCGACTTCGAGTGGAGCGACGACGGCACCCTGATCCGCGAGCGCAGCAACGTCTGGAAGCGGCCGGACGCCTTCCTGGACCTGGAGGGCAGACCGCACGACGCACCTCCCGGCTACGTCAGCTCGGAGTCGAAGGCGGGCGTGTCGCCCGACGGCACGCTGCTCGCCGGCCCCGACGGCATGCCCACCAAGGTCACCGAGCTGTCGACGGGCGAGACCGTGGGCCACCAGCAGGTGCTCCAGCTTCTCGCCTGGGCCGACGACCGCCGCCTGGTCGCGCTGGGCTGCGCGGACACGTGCGGAAACGAGTTCCACAACGGCCTGGTCCTGGTGGGCGTCGACGGCGGGGACATGGTCCAGCTCTCGGTCTACCGGAAGAACAGCCAGGAGTCCGGAACGTGGCAGCCGGTCCTGACCCTCAGGTAGCGGCTCAGATGAGGCGGGCGAAGTGGTTCTGCGGACGGCGGATCACCATGGTGATCTCGTCCTCGGTGCCGTTGAGCCCGCCTCGCGAGAGCGCGGCCACGGCCCGGCAGACCACGGCGACCAGACCGCCGTGCGGACCCCGCCGGGCCGGGCCGCTCACCGCCGAGTAGTCCTCGGCGATCATGAGCCCGCGCATCAGGCAGTACGCCTGGATGCCCTCGCGGGAGGCCAGCGGCTCGTAGACCGCGGGAAGCGGCCCCACCGACCCGGCCGGGGCGAGCGTGCGCCACAGCGCCCGCCGCAGCCAGCGGGGCGTCACCCGGTCGCAGAAGCCGTACGCCGACTTGCGGTCGCGCATCTTCAGCAGCAGCAGGCCGCCGGGACGCAGCCCGGCGACGAGCCGGTCGAGCACGAGCTCGGCGTGCCGGATGCGTTCGAGGAGGAACGACACGTAGACGACGTCGAAGGAGCGCGGCGGAATCGGCACGAGACGCAGATCGCCCAGGTAGGACGCCTCCAGGTCGCCGCGGTTGGCGGTGTGGGCCCGCAGGGGCGGCAGATCCTCGTCCACCCCCGTCATCCTCGGCTCGTAGCGACCCACGTCGAGGGCGCCGCCCCGGCCGCATCCGGCGATGAGGATGTCGAGCCGCCGCCCGAGCTGGTCGGTCCACTGCTCGCGAATCCGCTGGCTGAACACGTCGTCCTGGTCGGCGGACGACAACCGAACCTCTGTCATGCCACTGAGAGTAATCATTTGACGACGTTCAGTTGCGCATTTGCCGTCACCCATCATGTCCGGAGCGAGGAGCGAGCGGAGCGAGGCGGGTGGACAGGGCGTAGCCTTGGTAGCCGCGGCCCGGTTGGGAGCGTCTCGCGGATCTCCTCCGTTAGGGGGATCGGCCGGATGAACGGGGCCGCGTCCGCACGCCGGCTGTCTTTGTCACGGGGCTTTTGAAGGCATCGATGTCTCTTTCCGGACTGCTCGACCTCGTATCCGCCGAACCCAGGCTGGCCGCCGCGCTCGACGCCGCCGGGCAGGCCGCCCACCCTGGCGCCGAGCTCGTGGCGCCGCCCGCGCTGCGGCCGTTCGCCGTGGCCGCGCTGTCCCGCGTACGGCCGGTGCTCGCCGTCACGGCGACCGGGCGCGAGGCGGAGGATCTCGCCGCCGCGCTCACGAGCCTGGTCGACGAGAACTCCGTGGCCGTCTTCCCCGCTTGGGAGACGCTGCCGCACGAGCGCCTGTCGCCGCGCAGCGACACGGTCGGCCAGCGCCTTGCCGTGCTGCGGCGGCTGGCGCACCCGATCGAGGGCGACCCGGCGGCCGGCCCGCTGCGGATCGTGGTGGCCCCGATCCGCTCGCTGCTCCAGCCCATCGTGGCCGGGCTCGGCGACCTGGCGCCCGTACGGCTGCGCGCGGGCGACGACGCCGACCTGGACGACGTGGTGGCCCGGCTGGTCGAGAACGGCTACCACCGGGTGGACATGGTGGAGAAGCGCGGCGAGGTGGCCGTGCGCGGCGGCCTGCTCGACGTGTTCCCGCCCACCGAGGAGCACCCGCTGCGGCTGGAGTTCTGGGGCGACACGATCGAGGAGATCCGCTGGTTCAAGGTGGCCGACCAGCGCTCGCTCGAGGTCGCCCAGGACGGGCTGTTCGCCGCGCCCTGCCGCGAGCTGCTGCTCACCGACGACGTACGGCGGCGCGCCCGCGAGCTGGGGGAGGAGCACCCGGCGCTGAAGGAGGTGCTCGACCAGCTCGCCGAGGGCGTGCCGGTGGAGGGCATGGAGGCGTTCGCGCCCGTGCTCGCCGGGGAGATGGACCTGCTGCTCGACCACCTGCCGATCCGGTCGGCCGTGTTCGTCTGCGACCCCGAGCGGATCCGCGGCCGGGCCGTCGAGCTGGTCCACACCAGCCAGGAGTTCATGGAGGCGTCCTGGATCGCCGCGGCGGCGGGCGGCGAGGCCCCGATCGACCTGGAGGCGGCCGCCTTCCGCACGCTGGAGGAGGTGCGCGACCACGCCGGCGAGCTGGGCCAGCCGTGGTGGAGCATCGCCCCCTTCGGGGAGGGCGTGGAGCTGGACGCGCAGGACGTCGAGGCATACCGGGGCGACACGCAGCGGGCGCTCGCCGACATCAAGGGCTGGATGGGCACGGGCAAGGCCGTCGTGCTGCTGAGCGAGGGGCACGGCCCGGCCGAGCGCATGGTCGAGCTGCTCAAGGGCGTGGACGTGGCGGCGCGGCTGGTGCCGTCCCTCGACGGTCCGCCGCCGAAGGACGTCGTCCAGGTCACGACGGGCCGCATCGACCACGGCTTCGTCACGCCGGACGTCGCCGTGGTGACCCACCTCGACCTCGTCGGCCAGAAGGCGTCCACCAAGGACATGCGGCGGCTGCCGTCGCGCCGCCGCAACATGGTCGACCCGCTCCAGCTCAAGGTCGGCGACCACGTGGTGCACGAGCAGCACGGCGTGGGCCGCTACGTCGAGATGGTGCAGCGCACGATCCAGGGCGCGACCCGCGAATACCTGGTGATCGAGTACGCCAGGGGCGACCGCCTCTATGTGCCGACCGACCAGCTCGACGAGGTCACGCGCTATGTCGGCGGCGAGGCGCCCACGCTCAACCGCATGGGCGGGGCCGACTGGGCCAAGGCGAAGACCAGGGCGAAGAAGGCGGTCAGGGAGATCGCGGGCGAGCTGATCCGGCTCTACTCGGCCCGGATGGCCTCGCCCGGTCACGCGTTCGCCCCCGACAGCCCCTGGCAGCGGGAGATGGAGGACGCCTTCCCGTACGCCGAGACGGGCGATCAGCTCGAAGCGATCGACGAGGTCAAACGGGACATGGAGCGGCCGGTCCCCATGGACCGCCTGATCTGCGGCGACGTCGGCTACGGCAAGACCGAGATCGCGGTGCGGGCGGCGTTCAAGGCGGTGCAGGACGGCAAGCAGGTCGCCGTGCTCGTGCCGACGACGCTGCTCGTGCAGCAGCACCTGTCGACGTTCGGCGAGCGGTTCGCCAGCTTCCCCGTCACGGTGAAGCCGATCTCCCGGTTCCAGACCGACGCGGAGGTGCGGGAGACCCTCGACGGCCTGCGTACGGGCGCGGTCGACGTGGTGATCGGCACCCACCGGCTGCTGTCGCCCGAGGTGAAGTTCAAGGAGCTCGGGCTGATCATCGTGGACGAGGAGCAGCGGTTCGGCGTCGAGCACAAAGAGGCCATGAAGCACATGCGCACGCAGGTGGACGTGCTCGCCATGTCGGCGACGCCGATCCCGCGGACGCTGGAGATGGGCCTCACCGGCATCCGCGAGATGTCGACCATCCTCACCCCGCCGGAGGAGCGGCACCCGATCCTCACGTTCGTCGGGCCGTACGACGAGAAGCAGATCGCGGCGGCGATCCGGCGCGAGCTGATGCGCGACGGTCAGGTGTTCTTCGTCCATAACCGGGTCCGCACGATCGACAAGGTCGCCTCGCGGCTGCACGAGCTGGTGCCGGAGGCGCGGATCGCGGTCGCCCACGGCCAGATGAACGAGAGCCAGCTCGAAAAGATCATGGTGGACTTCTGGGAGCGCAACTTCGACGTGCTCGTCTCCACCACGATCGTCGAGTCCGGCCTCGACGTGCCCAACGCCAACACGCTCATCGTGGACCGGGCGGACAACTACGGCCTGTCGCAGCTCCACCAGCTGCGCGGCCGGGTCGGCCGGGGCCGCGAGCGCGGCTACGCCTACTTCCTCTATCCGCCGGAGTCGCCGCTGACCGAGACCGCGCACGAGCGGCTCGCCACGATCGCGCAGCACACCGAGATGGGCGCGGGCATGTACGTCGCGATGAAGGACCTGGAGATCCGCGGCGCCGGCAACATCCTCGGGGCCGAGCAGTCGGGCCACATCGCCGGCGTCGGCTTCGACCTGTACGTCCGCATGATGGCCGAGGCCGTCCAGGAGCAGAAGTCCAAGCTCGCGGGCGAGGCGAAGGTGGAGGAGCGGCCCGAGGTCAAGGTCGAGCTGCCGATCAACGCCCACGTGCCGCACGACTACGTCACCTCGGAGCGGCTGCGCCTGGAGGCGTACAAGCGGATCGCGGCGATCGGCTCGGAGGACGACATCACGGCGGTCCGCGACGAGCTCACCGACCGGTACGGCAGGCCGCCCCAGGAGGTGGACAACCTGCTGGAGGTGGCACGCTTCCGGATCAAGGCCCGCAAGGCGGGGCTGACCGACGTGACGCTGCAGGGCCAGCAGATCAGGTTCGCGCCCGTGGAGCTGAGGGACTCCCAGCAGGTGCGGTTGCAGCGGCTCTATCCCCGCTCCATCTGGAAGCAGGCGACGGGCATCCTGCTCGTGCCGGTGCCCAAGACGAAGCCGATCGGTGGTCAGCCACTACGCGACCTCGACCTGCTGAAATGGTGTGGGGACCTGGTCGAGGCCCTGTTCCTGGAGCCGATGCGGGTACAGTGACCCGCGAAATTGTCAACATACGCGTGGCCGGTGTCGTTCGGGAGGATCGTCCGTGAAGTCGTATCGAGTGCGCGTCGCCGTGGCGCTGGCGGCGGCGGGGATCGCCGTGACCGCGTGCGGCGGCCCCGTGCAGGCGGGTTCCGCGGCCATCGTGGGCAAGGAGCGCATCACCTCCAGCAAGCTGAACGACGAGGTCCGCGCGCTGCGCGCCGACCTGGCCGCCAACAAGATCCCCGAGGAGCAGCTCCAGCTGCCCGCCTCGCTGCCGCAGATGGTGTTGCTCAACATGAGCTTCAGCAGGCAGTTCCAGGAGTTCGGCCAGCGCAAGGGCGTCACGGCTACGGACCGGGACGTCGACGACATCGCCGCGGCGCAGGGCGGCTGGGACCAGTTCAAGAAGGTGCTGCTGGCCAGCGCCATCCCGCTGGACCAGGGCCGTGACTTCCTGCGCGCCTACGTCATCCGCATCAAGCTGATGCAGCAGGCCGGGGCCGGCCAGGACCAGGCGAGCCAGCAGGCGGCGGTGCAGAAGGTCATGGAGGAGGCCGACTCCACCGTGCCGGTGAAGTACAGCCCGCGCTACGGCAAGTACGACCCCAAGCAGGCGATTTTCGTGCCCGACGACCGCTTCGGCGCATCGAGCACGGCCCCGGCGGGCGGGGCCGCCGCGGGTGCGGCCGGCGCCCCCCAGGCCGGCTGAGCCGCGACCCCCACGGCCTTTCGAGACGGCCGCCCGGACCATCCGTCGGGCGGCCGGTGTGCTGTGCCGTGGTGGGTCGTTGGGACGTCACCGCGCCGGGCGAAAACTCCGGTCCTCACGAAGCCCGCTCCGCCGGGCTTCGCCGCGGTCCTCGCTTCCGCCCGCTCCGCTCCTCGTACGCCGTAGTGAACGGCCTTCACATTAGGCTGAGGCCATGGCGTTGATCGTGGTGACCACCTCGCCTCGGGTCGCTCCGGGCCTGCTCGCGCCCGCCGCGTGGAAGGCCCTCACCCGAGGCCGGGTGCTCACCGGCACCCCGGACCATCCCTACCTCCCCTATCTCGACGAGGCCGGCGTCCGGGTCGAGGTGGTGACCCCCGACCCCGGCGCGATCGCCCGCGAGAGCCGTACGGGGACGGTGGTGTGGCTGGCCGCGCAGGACGGCGACGAGGACTTCATGCGCGCGGTCGGCCACGCCGCGATCTCCCTGGACGAGCCGCCGGAGATCGAGGTCGTCCCCGGCTCCTACGACCTGCCCGGCGCCCGGCTGCTCGACCTCGTCCAGGTCATGGACCGGCTGCGCCGCGAGTGCCCGTGGGACCGCAAGCAGACCCACGAGTCGCTCGTGCCCTACCTGGTCGAAGAGGCCTACGAGGTGCTGGAGACCATCCACGAGGGCGACTACGGCCCGCCGCTGCGCGAGGAGCTCGGCGACCTGCTGCTCCAGGTGATGTTCCACGCCCGGCTCGCCCAGGAACGGATGGGCCCGGAGGGGACGGCCGGGGACGGCTTCGACATCGACGACGTCGCCGCCGGGATCGTGGAGAAGCTGGTCCGCCGTCACCCGCACGTCTTCGCGGAGGTCGAGGTCTCCGGCGCCGGTGAGGTCAGCGACAACTGGGAGACGATCAAGGCGGCCGAGCGGGCCGCCAAGGGGGAGACCGCCTCGGCGCTCAGCGGCGTGCCCATGGGCCAGCCGGCGATCTCCCTGGCCGCCCAGCTCCTGCGCCGGGCCGGCCGGGCCGGCGCGCCCGCCTCTCTCGCCGGCGACCTGGCCCCGCCCGCCGGCGCCCGCCTGTTCGCGCTCGTACGGGAGACCCAGGACGCGGGGCTCGATCCCGAGGCCGAGCTGAGGGCGGCGGCCAGGGAGTACCGGCGGCGCGTGGAGGAGTGGGAGAGCGGCCGAGTGGTGACGCCGCCGGACACGCCGTGAACGGGCGGCCCTGCGCCGTACCGAGTAGTAGGGACCGATAGGCTCGGGAGGCAAACCGCCCGCCATTTTGCTAGGAGCGTTCGTGGCTGCCATCGAGGCCATCACCGCCCGCGAGATCCTCGACTCCCGTGGGAACCCCACGGTCGAGGTCGAGGTACTGCTGGACGACTACAGCACCGGCCGTGCCGCCGTTCCGAGTGGCGCCTCCACCGGTCAGTTCGAGGCCGTCGAGCTGCGCGACGGGGACAAGAAGCGCTATCTCGGCAAGGGTGTCGAGAAGGCCGTCCTCGGCGTGACCGACGAGATCGCCGACGAGCTCATCGGCTTCGACGCCGAGGAGCAGCGTCTCATCGACCAGACGATGATCGACCTGGACGGCACGCCCAACAAGGCCCGCCTCGGGGCCAACGCGATCCTCGGCATCTCGCTGGCCGTCGCCAAGGCCGCCGCCGACAGCGCCGACCTGCCCCTGTTCCGCTACGTCGGCGGGCCGAACGCGCACATCCTGCCCGTGCCGATGATGAACATCCTGAACGGCGGCGCGCACGCCGACACCAACGTGGACATCCAGGAGTTCATGATCGCGCCGATCGGCGCCGAGACGTTCTCCGAGGCGCTGCGCATGGGCGCGGAGACCTACCACACGCTCAAGGGCGTGCTGAAGGAGAAGGGCTACGCCACCGGCCTGGGCGACGAGGGCGGCTTCGCGCCCAACCTGCCGTCCAACCGCGACGCCCTCGACCTGATCATGGTCGCCATCGAGAAGGCCGGCTACACGCCCGGCCAGGACATCGCGCTCGCGCTCGACGTCGCGGCCAGCGAGTTCCACAACGACGGCGTCTACACGATCGACGGCAAGGGCGTGTCGGCGGCCGAGCTGATCTCCTTCTACGAGGACCTGGTCCGCTCCTACCCGCTGGTCTCGATCGAGGACCCGCTGAACGAGGAGGACTGGGAGGGCTGGAAGGCCATCACCACCTCGCTCGGCGCCAAGGTCCAGCTCGTGGGCGACGACCTGTTCGTCACCAACCCCGAGCGCCTCGGCCGCGGCATCGCCGAGGGCGCGGCCAACGCGCTGCTGGTGAAGGTGAACCAGATCGGCACGCTGTCGGAGACCCTCGACGCGGTCGACCTGGCCCACCGCAGCGGCTACCGCTGCATGATGAGCCACCGCTCGGGTGAGACCGAGGACACCACGATCGCCGACCTCGCCGTGGCCACCAACTGCGGCCAGATCAAGACCGGCGCCCCGGCCCGTTCGGACCGGGTGGCCAAGTACAACCAGCTCCTGCGCATCGAGGAGCTGCTCGACGACGCGGCGCGGTACGCCGGTCGCGCCGCCTTCCCGCGCTTCCAGGGCTAGTCGGCGGCACACGGGGGTAGCCCGGCTGGACACGTTCCGGACGCCTGGTGTGGCGATGGGCGCGGCGACGCCGTGCCCGTCCGGGCGTGTACGGCCGGGACGGGCGGTTAGTGTGGCCGTTGACCGGGCCATGCGCTGACCGACCGGGAGGGGTGGTTTCGTGGCGGCGAAGCGGCCGCAGCTCACCGGGCGCGCGGCGATCCTCGCGGTCGTCGTGTGCGCCATCGCCATGAGCCTGGCCTACCCCGTGCGGGAGTACGTCGCCCAGCGCCGGCAGATCGCCCAGTTGGAGGAGCAGCAGGCGAACGCGCTGCGCAAGCTCCAGAATCTGGAGCAGCGGCGCCGGCGGCTGGAGGACCCGGACTACATCAAGCGCCTGGCCAAGGAGCGGCTGTTCTACTGCGAGCCGGGCGCGGACTGCTACCAGGTGCTCGACGACGAGACGGCCGGGACCGCCGCCGCCAAGGCGGGGGCGAAGCAGCCCGAGCGGCCCGCCTGGTACGTCACTCTCTGGCGGTCGTTCGAGGCGGCCGACAAGGGGCGGCCCGCCGCGCCCGCGGCGGGGCGGAGCCCCGCACCGACGGCGTCCGCATCCGCGCCGGCGTCGGCCCCGGCGGGATGAGGACCGCGGACGCGCCCGGGCAGGGCATCGTGAAGGGCGAGGAGATCGACGTGGTGGACGACCAGGCGGACCACGTGGGCCACGCGGGCCGTGTGGACCCCGCGGACCTGGCGGCGGCGTGGGCGCAGCTCGGGCGGCAGCCGCGCGGGGTGCGGGCCGTCGCCCACCGGTGCCCCTGCGGGCTGCCCGACGTGCTGGAGACCGCGCCGCGGCTGCCCGACGGTGCGCCGTTCCCCACGTTGTTCTACCTGACCTGCCCGAAGGCCGCCTCGGCGATCGGCACGCTGGAGTCCTCCGGCCTGATGAAGAGCATGCAGGCCCGGCTTTCCGAGGACCCCGAGCTGGCCGAGGCCTACCGGGCGGCCCACGAGGACTACGTCGCCCGCCGCGACCGGGCGGCCGACGAGGAGGGCCTGGAGCCGCTGCCGCCCGGCATGCAGAGTGCCGGCGGCATGCCGGGCCGGGTCAAGTGCCTGCACGCGCTGGTCGCCCACGAGCTCGCCGCGCCGGGGGTCAACCCGTTCGGCCGCGAGGCCCTCGACGCGCTGCCCGAGTGGTGGGCCGGCGGCCCCTGCGTGGCCGTGGAGAAATCCGAAGAGCAGTCATGAGCCCGGCCGGGCGCGGGACCGAAACGGGAGCGCCGTCGTGGTGCGGGGAGCCGACCGGAGGCCGGAGGGGATGAGCGTGAAGACGAAGCGGGTCGCGGCCATCGATTGCGGGACCAACTCGGTCCGCCTTCTCATCGCGGACATTTCGGGCGATGACCTTGCCGACGTCGAGCGGCGGATGGAGATCGTCAGGCTCGGCCAGGACGTCGACCGTACGGGACGGCTCGCGCCGGAGGCCCTGGAGCGGACGTTCACGGCCATGCGCGGGTACGCCAAGCTGATCAGGGAGCACTCCCCGGACGGTCCCGTGCCGGTCCGCGTGGTCGCCACCTCGGCGACCCGCGACGCCGCCAACCGGGCCGACTTCGTCTCCGGCGTGCGGGACATCTTCGGCGTGGAGCCCGAGGTGGTGACCGGTGACGAGGAGGCGCGGCTGTCCTTCACCGGAGCGACCCGGGGCCTGGCCCGCTCGGGAGCCGAGGCCGAGACCCCCTATCTGGTGGTGGACATCGGAGGCGGTTCGACCGAGTTCGTCGTCGGTTCCCGGTCCGTCGAGGGCGCGCTGTCGGTGGACATCGGCTGCGTACGGCTGACCGAGCGCCACCTGCGCGACGACCCGCCGAGCGCCGAGACGGTGGAGGCGGCCGTCGCCGACGTCGAGGCGGCCATGGACCGGGTCGAGGAGAGCGTCCCCGTGCGCACGGCGCGGACGCTGGTCGGCCTGGCGGGCTCGGTCACCACGGTCGCCGGGATCGCGCTCGATCTGCCCGCCTACGATCCCGTGCGCATCCATCACTCGCGCATCCCCGCCGAGCGGGTCCACGAGGTGTCCGCGCGGCTGCTGCGCATGACGCACGACGAGCGGGCGGCCATCCCGGTCATGCACCCGGGCCGGGTGGACGTCATCGGCGCGGGCGCGCTCATCCTGGACCGCATCGTCCGCCGCTACGGCTTCTCCGAGGTCGTGGTCAGCGAGCACGACATCCTCGACGGCATCGCCTGGTCCCTCACCACCTGACCGCCCCTGGTCCGGCCCCTCGGGACCTGATCTTGCCGCTATTGCGCATTGCGTAGTACTGTGCGATGCGTGGACAGCAGCCAGCTCCTCAAAGGAGTACTCGACCTGGCGGTCCTCGCGGTCCTCGCCGAGCGCGACAGCTACGGATACGACGTCGTACGCCGCCTGCGTGAGGTGGGGCTGGAGGACGTCGGCGACGCCTCGGTGTACGGGACGCTACGGCGGCTCTTCAAGGCCGGAGCGCTCACCTCCTACGTGGTCGCCTCCGACGAGGGACCGCACCGCAAGTACTACGGCCTGAACGACGTGGGCCGCTCGCTTCTCCAGACCTCGGCGAAGACCTGGACGTCCTTCGCCGCCACCATGAACGACCTGCTCAAGGAGGTCGATCCGGGATGAATCCCCCAATGACGCCCCAGGACTACGCCGCCGCCGTACGCGAGGCGCTCGCCGATCTCCCCGCCCGCGACAGGGACGCGCTGCTGGAGGACCTGGACGAACATCTCGCCGAGGTCGCCGCCGAGCCGGGCATGTCGCTGGAGGAACGCCTCGGCAGCCCCGAGGCGTACGCCGCCGAGCTGCGGGCCGCCTACGGCGGGCGCCCGTCGGGCGGCGGCTCCTCGCTGGGCGGTCGGCTGCGCGGGCGGGTGAGCGGAGCCGTCCGGCGCTTCCACACGCGGCTGCTCGTGCTCCCGCCCTACCGTCAGGCCGCCGCCTTCGCCCCCGAGCTGCGCCCCGCGTGGTGGGTGCTGCGGGGTTACGCGCTCGCGCTGGCCGTGCTCGCGCCGATCAGCGCCCCCGGGCTGGTCCCCGGCGACATCCCCGCCTGGGTGTTCACGCTCGCGGTCATCTGGGGGTCGGTGTGGCTGGGCCGGCGAGGCCGTACGCGGCCGTCGCGCTGGGGCCGGGTGCTGCTGCTCGGGGCCAACCTGCTGGCCGCGGTCCTCGTGATCACGGCGATGGCCGACGTCCCCAGCACGTCGTCGCGCAGCGTGGCCTTCGACTACGGCCCCCAGCCGGATCCGGGGATGCGGGTGGAGACGGTGTCCTCGCTGGGCGGGGACGTCTCCAACATCTTCCCGTACGCGGAGGACGGGACGCCGCTGCACAACGTCCGGCTCTACGACCAGGACGGCAATCCGATCATGCTGGAGCAGGGCTTCGACCAGGAGCTCGTCATTCCCTGCGACGGGGAGCCGCCCATCCGCAACGCCTACCCGCTGCCGCTGAAGCCCGTGGAGCAGCGCGTCGATCCCGCCCAACCGGAGGCGACCTGCGTGCCCGTCACGCCGGCGCCCACCACGCCGGCGCCTCCGGCCTCCGCGACGCCCTCTGCCTCACCGTCGCCGTCCGCCGAGCCGTCGCCCTCCGCCACTTCGTCCCGCCGGCACCGATAGGGGGACGCCGGGTCAGCCGGACCCGAGCGCACGCAGCATGGTCAGGAGCGTCGTGCGGTCGGAGACGGACCGGAAGAAGGCCCGGTCCACCCCCTCGACCACGGCGATGGCCTCCTGCGCGAGGGCGGCGCCACGCTCGGTCACCCGCAGCCTCCTGGCTCGGGTGTCGGCGGGGTCGACCTCGCGCAGGACCAGGCCCTTGGCCTCCAGCTTGCGGATGACCTGCGAGGTCATCTTCACGTCCGTGCCGGCCTGCCGGGCCAGCGTGAGCTGGTTGGGATCCTCGCCGTGGGAGTTCAACCACCACGTGCTCGCCAGCAGGACGAACTGCACGTGCGTGAGATCCAGCGGCGCGAGGGCCGCGGCGATGTCGCGCTGCCAGCGGAGCGTGGCGTGCCACAGCAGGAACCCCGGGCTCTCCTCGGGGTCCAGCGGCGGCATGGTCTAGCCCTCCTCTGCCAGCCGCACCAGCGCGGCCAGCACGTCGGGGAAGTCGGCGGTGATGGCCGGGCCGAGCTGCGGGCCGACCTCGTCCGCGGCCGGGCCGGTGATCTCGGTGCGGTAGACGATCCTGGTGCGGCCGTCGGCCGGTTCGAGCCGGTGCACGGTCCGTACGACGAAGTCGCCGGCGTCCATCTCGTCGGTGAACCACTTGTCCGGCTCGATCTCGGTCAGGCGCATCCGGATCGGCTCGTCGCCCGGCGGGGTCATCGTGAACGTCGTGCCGACGGCGAACGGCCCGTCGATCTCGATGCTCTCGATCCCGTCGTTCCAGCGCGGCCACAGCGCCATGTCCGACCAGTGCCGCCAGACCGTGCCCGCGCTCGCGGCGGTCTCCACGCTGTGCTCGTACTCCCACATGCCGGGTTCCTTCGCTCGTTGAACTACGCAGAGATTATCTACGCGTGGACTATTTGTCCATGGCCCGGCTCCGTGTACGGACGGAGCCGGGCGGGACGTCAGCCGTGCAGGCGGACGGGCAGGGAGAACAGGCCGCGCATGATGGCGCTCGGCCACCAGCTCAGCTCGGCGGGGTCGGTGGCGAGGGCCAGATCGGGGAACCGTTCGAGTACCCGGCCGATCGCGGCCTCTCCCTCCACCTTGGCCAGGGCAGCGCCGACGCAGTAGTGCGGCCCCCGGCCGAAGGCGAGGTGCGGTTCGCCGATCCGGCCGGGGGAGAACGCGTCCGGGTCGGCGAACGCCGCCGGGTCCCGGTTGGCCGCCAGCAGCGAGACGAGGATGGGCTCCCCGGGCAGCATCTCCTGGCCGCCGATGACCACGGGCTCGGTGGGAAAGCGCCAGGTCGCGTTCCGCACGGGACCGTCGTAGCGCAGCATCTCGTCGACGAAGTCCGGCAGCAGGGAGAGGTCGGCGCGCAGGGCCGCCGCCTGGCCGGGATGCCGCAGCAGCGCGAGCAGGCCGTTGCCGATCAGCGCGACGGTCGTCTCGTGGCCGGCGATCAGCAGCAGGAACGCGGTCGAGGTCAGCTCGTCCTTGTCGATCTCGCCCTGGTTGGACCGCCGTACGAGATCGGTGAGCAGGTCGTTGCCCGGCCGGGAGCGCTTGAGCTCGACCAG
This sequence comes from Microbispora siamensis, assembly GCF_016863095.1. Taxonomy (GTDB): domain Bacteria; phylum Actinomycetota; class Actinomycetes; order Streptosporangiales; family Streptosporangiaceae; genus Microbispora; species Microbispora siamensis. The sequence goes on from NZ_BOOF01000022.1 coordinate 59,948, forward strand.
GTCGGCCAGGAAGCTCTCCAGGGCGTCCGTGGCGCGGGTGATCTCCTCCACCTCGGACGCCGCCGCCGAGTCGATGACGGAGGCGTGGTGGTGGAAGGTGGCCCGGTCCTCCTCGGGCACGCCGAGCAGGTCGCAGATGATCGTGATCGGCAGCGGATAGGCGAGACCAGCGATCAGATCCGCCTCGGGGCCGTCGAGGCGGTCGAGCAGCGCGTCGGTCACCTCCAGCGCCCGCGTCCGCAGCCCCGCCATCCGCCGGGGCGTGAAGGCCGCGCTCACGAGCCGCCGCAGGCGCGCGTGGTCGGCTCCGTCGGCGTTGATCATGTGGCGGGCGAGACCCGGCCGGTGGTCCAGGGGCAGGCCGAGAGAGGCGGG
>NZ_BOOF01000023.1 GCF_016863095.1 Microbispora siamensis
CCCGCCACTCGGGCGAGCCGGCCGCCGGGTCCTTGGCGAGGGCGGGATGGGTCAGCGCGGTCACGGCGTCCTCGTACCGCGTGATCAGCCACGCCTCGCAGCCGGGCAGCGGCACGCGGGTCACCGGGGCGTTCCGGCGCAGCCAGTCGTAGGCGGGGTAGGGGTCGGCGTCGAACGCCGGGCCGAACAGCGGGGGGATTGAGTCGGTCGACACGCGCCGTACGTACCCACCTCCGGCATGACGGAAAAGATTGGAATCTTTCTCGGCATGGCCTATTCGTGACACGGCTTCGTGACGCGGCGCGGATGCTTCATGGACACCGGGTGGAGACCGGGGGACCGCGCGACTGCGCGGCGCCGGGCGCCGGTTCCGGGCGGCGCGATCGGCGATCGCGGGCGCCGGCGTCGCGAGAGCCGGCTTCTGGCCGACGCACATCTTCTGACCTGGCACGATCGGTGTCATGAGCTCCGTTCCTCCCGGTTCCGGCTGGCCGGGCGACCCCGCGTGCCCGGACACCCCCGTCGCCCACGATGCCCACGAGGTCGCCAAACTGGCCGCAGAGAGCCGTACGCTGACCGAACTGACCGCCCGGCAGTCGGTGTGCCGCGCCTGCCCCCGCCTCGTCGAGTGGCGGGAGGAGGTCGCCGACGTCAAACGGCGGGCGTTCGCGGACGAGACCTACTGGGGCCGGCCGATCGCGGGGTGGGGCGACGAGACGCCGCACACGCTCATCGTGGGTCTGGCCCCCGCCGCGCACGGCGGCAACCGGACCGGCCGGATCTTCACCGGCGACCGCAGCGGCGACTGGCTGTTCGCGTCGCTGTACCGCACCGGGCTCGCCGCGCAGGAGACCAGCGTCCACGCGGGCGACGGGCAGCGGCTGATCGGCGCCCGGATGATGGCGGCGGTGCGGTGCGCGCCGCCCGCCAACAAGCCCACTCCGGAGGAGCGCGACACCTGCTTCCCCTGGCTCGCCAGGGAACTCGCGCTGGTGGCAGGCACGACCCGGGTGATCGTGGCGCTCGGCGGCTTCGCCTGGCAGGCGGTGTGGCCCGCGCTGCGCGAGGCCGGGTTCGCCCTGCCGCCCCGCAGGCCGCCGTTCGGCCACGCCGTGGAGGTGCCCGTCTCCTACGGCGCGGCTCCGGTCACGCTCATCGGCTGCTACCACCCGAGCCAGCAGAACACCTTCACCGGCCGGGTCACCGCGGACATGCTCGACGCGGTCTTCACCCGCGCCGCCGCCCTGGGGACGACGGACTTGTGAACCATTTCACAAGTGTGAAGTCGATCACGGAGGGAAGAACGCAGGAATTTTCCTGAGAAATGTCGTCAAGAGATGACTAAGTGGGGAAAATCACTGGACCTTTGGCCCTAGTGGGTTGGTGCGGTTGCCGACTCGTGACGTAGGCTTGTGAATGCTTTCACAAGCGTTGGGAGGCATCCGTGGCAGACCGCAACTGGAAGCACGTCGTCATCGTCGGCGGTGGGTACGTGGGCCTTTACACGGCTCTTCGTCTCCAGCGCACGCTCCGCCGGGAGCTGCGCGACGGCAGCGTGCGGATCACGCTCATCGACCCGCAGTCGTACATGACCTACCAGCCGTTCCTTCCCGAGGCGGCGGCCGGCAACATCTCGCCGCGCCACGTCGTGGCCCCGCTGCGCCGGGTGCTGCCCAAGGTGCGCATCCTCAACGGCAAGGTCTCCAAGGTGCACCACGAGGCGCGCACGCTGACCTTCGAGCCCGCCGCGGGCCAGTCGCGTGAGATCGAGTACGACGTCGTCGTCATGGCGGCCGGCTCGATCTCCCGTACGCTGCCGATCCCCGGCCTGGAGGACGCGGCCATCGGCTTCAAGACCGTCGGCGAGGCGATCGCGCTGCGCAACCGGGTCCTGGCCCTCCTCGACCGGGCCGAGTCGAGCGACGACGAGGACGTGCGCCGCCGCGCGCTGACCTTCGTCGTGGTCGGCGGCGGCTTCGCCGGCATCGAGGCCCTCGCCGAGCTCGAGGACATGACCGAGGACGCGATCAAGTACTACCCGAGCATCGACAAGAAGGACCTGCGCTGGGTCCTGATCGAGGCGTCCAACCGCATCCTGCCCGAGGTCGGCCCCGAGATGGGCGAGTGGACCGCCGAGCAGCTGCGCGAGCGCGGCATCGAGCTCAAGATGGAGACGTTCCTCCAGTCGTGCGAGGGCGGCCTGGTCAAGACCTCGGACGGCGACGAGTTCGAGTCGGCCACGATCGTCTGGACCGCCGGCGTCAAGGCGAGCCCGATCGTCAACTCCACCGACCTGCCGCTCGACGAGCGCGGCCGGATCAAGACCACGACGCGCCTGACCGTCGCGGGCGTCAAGGGCGCCTTCGCCGCCGGCGACATCGCGGGCGTGCCCGACGTGACCAACCCCGGCCAGTACTGCGCGCCCAACGCCCAGCACGCCGTACGGCAGTCGAAGGTCCTCGGCGACAACATCGCGGCGTACCTACGCGGAGAGAAGCTGCAGGACTACCGGCACAAGTACGCCGGGTCGGTCGCCGGGCTCGGCCTCTACCGGGGCGTCGCGAACGTCTACGGCGTGAAGCTGCGCGGCTTCCCGGCCTGGTTCATGCACCGGACCTACCACCTGTCGCGGGTGCCCACCCTCAACCGGAAGGTCCGCGTGGTGATGGACTGGACGCTGTCGCTGTTCTTCAAGCGCGAGACGATCTCTCTCGGCGAGATCGAGCACCCGCGCGACGAGTTCAGGGCGGCCGCGAAGAGCGGCCCCAAGCGCTGACCGCTCGGCGCGGACGGATCGACGGCACGACCCTCAGGACACGCACACGGCCCGGCGGCGCACCCCGCCGGGCCGTTGTGTGTTCCTGCGCTCTGACATGCTGGTGTGGTGGAGGGGGGAGTAGGTGCGGACGGTCTCCAGGACCTTGACCGGGTGGCGGCCAGAGGCGCCGTTCACGCGCTGTGGAAAGGGGGACAAGCCGCGTAAGACGTAACTTGCTTACAGAGGAGTGATCCGTGACATATGATCGCGGCGCCCCCGTAGCCCAATGGCAGAGGCAAGCCCCTTAAAAGGGCTGTGGTGTGGGTTCGAGTCCCACCGGGGGCACTGGGCGCCCGGCAGCGCACCTGCATCGACACGAGCGGGTTGCACGATGCCTTGGCGTCGAACTCGGCCCCGTTGCGCCGACGGCGTCCCCGAAGGTATAGCCCGTCATCGGAGAACCGCGGGCACGACCACCGGGGTCGGATGCCGAGTAGGCGACTCGGACCGCATCACCATGGCCGCTCCTCCTCGACTGGAGGGGCGGCTTCGCGTGTGCGACGAGGTTTGTGGGCGGCGCCACCCGCTGCCTGTTCCGGCATTGCGGTTCGGCCCGAGCGGCGAGCGGTGGCCGGCCGGTTCAGCCGCCGATGGCGGATATCGGAAGTCCCACCCTGACGGCCAATCGGTAGATCTTTTCGTTCTCTTTTGCCATAGAGAGCCCATGCTCGGATACATTCGTGCATGCGTTTCGTCCCTTTTGTCATGATTCTTGTGGCTTTGGTCACGGGCATCGCCTTGCCCGCGTCGGCCATCACCCATGGCTCGGTCGATAAGACCGCTCATCCGGAAGTGGGAGCCCTCATCGGCGAGAAGCCGGAAAGCGACGGCACGTGGTCGTACTGCACGGGCACCCTCATCTCCCCGACCGTCTTCCTCACGGCCGCCCACTGCGGTCAGGAGGGCCAGAAGACCGCCCGGGTCTCCTTCGCCAGCCACTACCAGCCCGGGGCGAAGCTCTACACCGGTCGCTACATTGCCGACGGCAGATACAGCGGCGATGCCCATGACATTGCCGTCGTGGTCTTCTCCGAGCCCGTCACCGGCATCACGCCGGCCAAGCTGCCCACTCTGGGCCTGCTCGACCAGCTCAAGGCCGACGGCACTCTGCAGACCGCGCGCTTCACCCCGGTCGGTTACGGCTCCGTGGACCCCACGAAGAAGCGGCACGGATGGCGGTACCACTACACCGACACGCGCAGCCAGACCTCCATCTCCTTCAAGCGCCTCGGCAGCAGGTGGCTCGACCTGGCGCCGAACCCCTCGCGGGGGGAGGGCGGAACCTGCTACGGCGACTCGGGTGGCCCCAACTACCTCGGAGGTCCCGACTCGAACCTGCTCGTGGCCACGACGATCAGCGGAGTGGACGACGCCTGTCGGACGACCAACGTCGACTACCGCCTGGACATCCCCGAGGTCCGGGATTTCCTCGGAGAGTTCGTCGCGCTTCCCTGATGGTTGGGGGTAGACGTGTACCCCCAATGGGGGTATGAATGGTGCATGCCTAAGATCAACGTGTACCTCCCGGACGATCTCGCGGAGGCGGTCAAGGAGGCGGCCCTGCCGGTGTCCGCGATCTGCCAGCGGGCGCTGGAACAGGCGGTCCGCCGGGTGACCGCCATCCGCGAGAGCATCCTCGGCGACTTCGAGATCGACGACCCCCGGCTGTCGCACTTCACGCCCAGGACCCGCGCCGTCTTCCGGCTGGCGCTGGAACGGGCCCGGGCCGAGGGCGCCTCCGGCATCGGCACCGAGCACCTGCTCGCCGCGATGCTGGCCGAGGGGCAGAACCTCGCCCTGCACGTCCTGCGGGCGATCGAGATCGAGCCCAGCCTGCTCGAGCGCGACCTCGCGAGCCGCAGCCCGTCCGCACCCGCCGCAGCGGCCGGCCCGGAGCAGTCCGGGGACGACGGGACGGGGAAGGACGGTCCGAGCCGGTTCGACGCGCCCGCGGCCAACGCCCTCGAACTGGCGGTCACCGAGGCCCATGCGCTGGGGCACAACTACATCGGGTGCGAGCACCTGCTGCTCGGCCTGGTCACGGAGCCCGACGGGATCGGCGGGCAGGTGCTGCGGGCACGGGGCGCAGAGCCCCGCCTCACGCGGCGCGCGGTCGTCGCGGCGCTCGCCGGCTACGTCCACCTCCGGGCGCAGGACGCCTCCGCATCCCAGGCCGCCTCCCAGAGCGCGGCCCAGGCCACCCCTCAGGCCGCCTCCCAGACCGCCGTGCAGGCCGTGGCGGCGGTCGTCCGTCAGGAGATCGCTCCGCTCCTGCAACGCGTCGAGCGCCTCGAGCGGCACGCCGGAGTCGCCGCATCCGCCGAGGACGACGCGTCGTGACCCGGCGCGTGCTGCTGGTCGCGACGGGCGACGTCATGGCGTACGCCCGTCACACCGGCCGCCCGGGGCTCGCGACGGCCGCCGACCTGCTGGCGGCCGTACCCGGGAATCTCGGCGTGGAGGTCGTGACCGAGGACGTCCAGGCCGAGCCGAGCTGGGACACCTCGCCCTCCACCATGCTGCGGCTGGCCCGGCGTGCCCGCACGGCCCTGCTCGACGAGGGATTCGACGGCGTGGTCGTCACCCACGGCCTGGACACGATCGAGGAGACGGCCTTCCTCACGGACCTACTGGCCGGGCCCGCCGCTCTCCGTGGCGGCATCGTGCTGACCGGCGCCGTACGAGGGCTGGACGAGCTGTCGAGCGACGGCCCGCGCAACCTCGCGTCGTCCCTGGTCGCCGCCGCGGATCCCGCGCTTCGCGGCGTCGGCGCGGTGGTCTGCGTGAACGACGAACTGCACGCGGCCCGCTGGGTCACGATGGCCGACGCGACGGGCGTGGCGGCACTCTCCTCCGTTCCCGCGCCGATCCTCGGCCGGGTGGCGGACGGCCGGGCAGAGATGACGGCGACGCCGCCGCCACGGCCCCCGGCGGCGCGGGGAGAGCCGGAGACGAACGTCGCACTGATCAAGACGTATCCGGAGATGGACCCCGTGCTCGTCACGTCCGTCGTGGACGCCGGAGCCAGGGGCGTCGTGCTGGAGGGCACCGGCGTCGGGAACATCCCGATCACCCTGTACGCGACTCTCAGCGAGCTGGCGGAGTGGGACATCCCCGTGGTGGTCACCTCGCGGTGCCGCACCCGGCCGGTCGCGCTGGAGGACCTGCCACTGGCCCTGGGGCTGGCCGCTAAGGTCGGCGCCATCGGGGCGCGCGGGCTGGCTCCGGTGAAGGCCCGGTACGCCCTGATGGTGGCGCTCGGTGGGGGCGGGCGGCGCGCCGTCCGCGACTGGTTCGCCCGCCTCTGACCGCCGTCAGGCACGTCGCTCGTTCACCGGCGCCGGGACGTCCTCCATCTGCGGTGGCTCGGCGTACGGGCCGGCGGCGGGGTGGACCGCGGTCTGCGAGGGCGCGGCGTCGGTGTTCGGCGGGCAGCCGGAGACCGGCAGGCACAGCACGAACATGGCGCCGCCGTACGGCGACTCGGCCGCCACCAGGGTGCCGCAGTGGGCGCGGGCGATGTCGCGGGCGATGGCCAGGCCGAGCCCGGTGCCCCCGCGGCCCCGGCTGCGTGCCGTGTCCGACCTGGCGAACCGCTCGAAGATCCGCTCCCGTTCGCACGCCGGGACGCCGGGACCGTCGTCGCTGACCCACAATTCGACGAAGCCGTCGTCGCGCCGGAGCCCGACCTCGACCACGCTCCTGGCGTGCCGCTGCGCGTTGTCGAGCAGGTTGGTCAGCAGACGGGCGAGGTGGCGCGGCGCGGCGTGCATCCTGACCCCGTCCGCCAGCCGAAGGCGCACCGGTATCCGGTCGGTCCGGCGGGCGACCTCATCCCTGACCAGCTCGGACACGTCCACGGGCTTGCGGCCCGGGGCCGTCGCCCCCACCTTCGCCAGCAGGAGCAGGTCGTCGATGATCGCTTCCAGCCGCTCCACGTCGAGCAGCGCGTCCCTGAGCAGCGACCGCAGATCGGTCTCGTCGGGGTGAAGCTGCGCTTCCTCCAGTTGCGTGCGCAGGCCGGCGAGCGGAGTGCGCAGTTCGTGGGAGGCGTCCGCGGCGAACTCGCGCTGCCGCCGCAGCGCCCGCTCGGTAGTGAGCTTCGCCTGCTCGATGCGGGCGAGCGTGCTGTTCACGGTGCGGGCGAGCCGCGCGATCTCGTCGTCCCCGGCCGGTACGGGCACCCGGGTGTCCAGGTCGTTCACGTTGACGGCGGCCAGGTCGCTGCGGATGGCCTCGACGGGGCGCAGGGTGCGTCCGGCCACCTTCCAGGTGGCCCAGGCGGTGAGCAGCACGAGCACGGCGACCTCCGCGGTGAAGAGCAGATCGAACATCGCGACGGGCGTGAAGCCGTCGATGGGGCGTCCCGCGTACACGACGGGGGAGTTGGGCCCCGGCATCACCCGCAGCGCCGACAGGCGCAGGCAGCCGATCCCGTCGTGCGCGCAGGCCTGCAGGTCCTGCATCGGATCCTCCTGGGACGGCCAGAAGGACGTCAGCGGGGGCATGCCCCGGGCCGCGGGCGACGCGGCGAGCACCCGCCGATTGGGAGACACCACCTGGACCAGGTCGATCCCGGCCACCTGCGGGGTGATGACGTTGCGGAAGTGGCCCGTACGCCACGCGGCGGCCGTGAGCGCCGCCTCCTGCCGGGCGTCGAGCCAGACCGCGGTGGAGAACGCCTGCCGGGCCAGGATGCTGCCCAGGATCCCGGTGGGGATCAGGAGCAGGGTGGCGAGCGCCGTGACGAGGACGGTGATGCGTCCCCGGATGGAATCAGGCCGGAACCTTCGCAATAGCGATGGGCCGCTGACGTTCATCGCCGTCCTCCTCGCGATGACATTCCACTGCGGCACCGGCGGCGGCTGAGCGACTCTGCGGCGTCGAAGTGACCGTCCGGACGGGCTGCCGTGCCTGTGTGGTTCGGAACGAGGCTCGCAACGGCAGGCGGAGTGGTCGCTGAGGCGTTCTGCCTGGTCAGGCCGCTACTTCTCGGCTCCGCACCACGCTAGCATCAGACTTGAAGTACTCAAGTAAAGGAACTGTTCAAGTTTGTTCTGCGATCGGCGTCGGCCGTTCTCATCCATCGGGCGAGGGCGGGAACTCGCCGGGAAGCCTGATCGTTGCCACTGTGGTGGAGTGGCGCTCCCCCTTGTAGGGGCACCACTCCTCGGGCACCATCCCCACTAGGCCGCGCAGCGGCTGATCGGTGAGTCGCGTCCTGGAGGAAGCGAATGGAGAGCAAGAACCCCATATTCAGTCGGCGCGGGGCGGCTGGTCAGCAGGCGTGGGCCGGTCCGGCGCCCAGCGTGCAGCAGCTGAACCAGATGTACGCCGCGCCCTCGTACGCTCCCCCCGCGGCGCGGGCCATGACCATCGACGACGTCGTGGTGCGGGGCTTCATGACCCTCGGCACGCTCGTCGTGTCGGCGGCCCTGGCCTGGTACTTCAACGTCGGCTGGGGACTGGCGGCGCCGGCGATGATCGTGGGCCTGATCCTCGGGCTCATCGTGTCGTTCAAGCAGAGCACCAACCCCGCGCTGATCCTCGGCTACTCCGTGTGCTACGGCGTCGCCATCGGCGTGCTGAGCCACATGTACGACGATGTCTACAACGGCATCGTCCTGCAGGCGGTGCTCGGCACGATGGTGGCCTTCGGCGGCACGCTGGCCGTGTACGCGCTGAAGATCTTCCGGCCGACTCCGAAGTTCGCCAAGTTCGTGATCGCCGCCGCGTTCGGAGCGGTCGGCCTGATGCTGATCAACTGGATCGCGGGCATCTTCGTCAGCGGCGGCCTGGGCCTGCGCACCGACAGCCCCATCGGCTGGGTCTTCAGCATCGGCATGATCCTGCTCGGCTGCTTCTTCCTGCTGCTCGACTTCAGCGAGATCGAGGCGGGGGTGCGGGCCGGCGTGCCGGAGCGCTACTCGTGGCTGATGGCGTTCGGCCTGACCCTGAGCCTCGTCTGGCTCTACCTGGAGATCCTCCGCTTCATCAGCTACTTCACGAACAACGACTAGCCGTACGAGCGAAAGGGGCGCCGTTCCTCCGGGAGCGGCGCCCCTTTGTCGCGCTATATCAGGATCCGGTGATCGGCGACGCAACTTTCGATCAACATCTTGTAACAAATCAATGCCGCTGAGGGCTTGTCAAGCGCGGACCGGTGATGCACTGTGACACAAAGCAGCCTTTTCCGTGGAGGTGCCCATGTCGTTGAACCACTCACCGGAGACCCAGAACAAGCTGATCGCCCGTGTCCCGTCCATAACCGGGCGCGACCTCCCAGAGTGGTTCGAAGCCATCGACAACGGCCCGTCGTTCCTACGCTGTGAAGAGCGGGCCAACTGGCTCGCCGACGAGCACGGGCTGAGCCACGGCTACGCCGCCGCGATCGTCCTCGAGCACGAACGGCGGCGTCGCTTCTAGACCGGAGCGCGGGAGGGGCAGTGACGTCCCGCGCAACAGCAGGCACAACTCAGCAGGCACAAAACAGCACGCACGAGCAGCGACTCACGAGCAGCATGCTGCCACAGTCCTGAGTGGCGTCCTGAGGCAGAACCGACGCGCCCGCACCGGTCCGGTGCGGGCGCATCATTGTTCTATGGATCTCGACAAGGCGCGTGAGTTCGTCAGGAACAACCACCGAGCGGTCATGCTGACCCGCTATCCGGACGGGCGGCCGCAGACCTCCCCGGTGACCGTCGGCTGCGACAAGGACGGCTACATCGTGATCAGCAGCCGCGAGACGGCCGTCAAGACCCGCAATCTGCGGGAGAACCCTCAGGTCGTGCTCACCGTGATGACCGACGCCTTCTACGGCGAGTGGATGCAGATCGAGGGCGTCGCCCACGTCGTCTCGCTGCCGGACGCGATGGAGCACCTGGTGCAGTACTACCGCGACATCAGCGGCGAGCACCCGGACTGGGACGACTACCGCGCCGCGATGATCCGGGACAAGCGAGTGATCATCCGGGTCGAGCCCACACGCGCGGGCCCCGACTTCCACGGCTGAGCCGGCCCCGCCGGTCCCGGCTCCGGCCGGGACCGGCGTGAATCCCTTCGCTCAGGACAGCCGCTCCAGCACCATCGCCATGCCCTGGCCGCCGCCGACGCACATCGTCTCCAGCCCGATCGACTTGTCGTGGAACCGGAGGCTGTTGACCAGCGTGGAGGTGATGCGGGCGCCGGTCATGCCGAACGGGTGGCCCACCGCGATCGCGCCACCGTTAACGTTGAGCCGCTCGATGTCGATGCCCAGTTCCTGGTAGGAGGGGATGACCTGGGCCGCGAACGCCTCGTTGATCTCGACCAGGTCGACGTCGCCGATCGACATGCCCGCACGGGCGAGAGCCTGCCGCGACGCCTCGATCGGGCCCAGCCCCATGATCTCGGGGGACAGGCCCGTGACGCCGGTCGACACGATCCGGGCGAGCGGCGTGATGCCCAGCTCGGCGGCCTTGGTGTCGCTCATGACGACCACAGCGGCGGCGCCGTCGTTCAGCGGGCAGCAGTTGCCCGCCGTCACCGTGCCGTCCGGCCGGAAGACCGGCTTGAGCTGCGAGACCGCCTCGTACGTCGTGCCGGCCCTGGGGCCGTCGTCCTTGCTCACCACGCTGCCGTCGGGGAGCGTCACCGGGGTGATGTCGCTCTCCCAGAAGCCGTTGGCGATGGCCTTCTCGGCGAGGTTCTGCGAGCGCACGCCGAACTCGTCCTGCTCGCGCCGCGAGACGCCCTTCAGGGCCGCGACGTTCTCGGCCGTCTGGCCCATGGCGATGTAGACGTCCGGCAGCGCGCCGTCCTCGCGCGGGTCGTGCCACACCGGCGCGCCGCCCTTCGCGGTCTCCTCCGTCCGCGCCTTCGCCTCGTCGAACAGCGGGTTCTGCGCCTGGGGCATGTCGGAGCTGCCGTTGGCGAAGCGGGAGACGGTCTCGACACCCGCCGAGATGAACACATCGCCCTCGCCGGCCTTGATGGCGTGGAACGCCATCCGGGTCGTCTGCAGGGAGGAGGAGCAGTAGCGGGTCACGGTGGTGCCCGGCACGTTGTCGAGCCCGAGCATCACCGCGACCACGCGTCCCAGGTTGTGGCCCTGCTCGCCGCCGGGAAGCCCACAGCCCAGCATGAGGTCGTCAACGTCGTTCGGGTCGAGCTGCGGCACCTTCGCCAGCGCGGCGCGGACCATCTGCACGGTCAGGTCGTCCGGGCGGATGTCCTTGAGTGACCCCTTGAAGGCGCGGCCGATCGGCGACCGCGCGGTCGCCACGATGACTGCCTCGGGCATGTGACTCTCCTGCCTGATCTCGTGCCCCTCCACCCAGGGTTCGGGGGGCCTCCTCCCCGGAGGTTACCCTTCGGTACGCCGCCCGCCACGCCCCGGGCCCCACTCACCAGAATTTTGTACTACTGCACAAGTCAATCAATCAGCCGTACATGCCGGGGGTGGTGGCGGTGCCGTCGTTGACGGCGTGGAGGCCGCCCTTCTCGTCGCGCCACAGGCGCCAGCCGTTCTGGCTGCCGGTGAACCAGGAGGGCGGCGCGGAGGAGGAGTCCTTGCGCTTGCCCGTGGCCAGGTCGAACTCGCACAGCGCCGCGATCGAGTAGAACCCGGGGATCATGCCGCGCAGCGGCAGCGGCTTGGGGTCGGTCACGCAGAACGACCAGCCGGTCGCGCCGCTCACCGGGGTCGGCTCGCCGGTGCTGAGGTCGAAGACCGAGCCGGGGGCGTCGCGCTTGAGGAAGCCGAGCTTGTTCATCTCGGGCGGGAAGGCCAGCCACCAGCCCGACCCGGGAACCTGGGTGGGCGTGATCTGCCCCAGGACCCGTCCGGTCTCGGCGTCGAGCCGGGCGAACCCGCCGTACTGGCCCTGCTCGTCCACCGGCCGGACGACCGGCGCGTACGCGGGGTTGCCACTGGGGTAGACGCGGACGACGGACGGCCGCATCCAGTCGACGGCGCCGTCGGCGAGACGCGCGGAGAACAGGCCGAAGGTCGACGTCTCTTTGGTCTCGGGGTTGGTGTACGGGGCGACGTATCCGATGATCTTGTCGCCCGTGGCGCCGAAGGCCCAGCCCCCGCTCAGGTCGACGTCGGGGCCGAGGGCCTGCTCGATCGGCAGTTGCCAGACGGTCTTGCCGTCCTTGATCGCGCGAGCCTCCAGCACCGGGTGGGAGGCGAGCCTGAGCAGGACGACCTTGGACGAGTCGGACCACTCGACCTCCGCGATGCCGGCCAGGCGCCACTTCACGGCGCCGTCGCGGGGGTCGAGGACCACGACGCGGGCGGACGAGAGCGCGGTGTCCTCGGAGACGCAGACGTACGGCCCGCAGCGCTGCGGCCCGAAGGTGGATCGCACGGGCCTGGTCCACTTCTGCTGCCCGGTGCGGGCGTCCCTGGCGACCAGCGCGGCGCCCTTGTGACCGGCCGCGGCGGGGTCGAGCGCGACCACCACGGCCTGCCCGCCGCCGGTCTCCACGGTCGCCGGAGCCTGCACCCCCATGCCGGGGAGCCGGCCCACCATCGTCGCGGGGTGTGCCCAGAGCCGGCGGCCGGTGGCGAGGTCGAGGACGACGGTCTCCAGGGAGCCGTCGGGCCGCATGGAGGTGGTGGCCGCGACGCCGCCTCCCGTGGTGGCCCGGCTGACCGCGTTCACCTGCGTGTTCTGCCAGGCCGGGTAGTCCTTGGCGGCCTCGTCGCCGCCGGAGCAGCCGGTGAGGGCGCCCCCGGTCAGCAGGGCGGTCGCGGCGAGCGCCAGAGCGGGTTTCACGTGGTTCAGCTGGGGCCGGATCATTTCGCTCCTACAGGGGGTGATGGCCCGGCCGCAGGAGGTAACCGGCTCTAGGCGTTCGGAAGCGGCCCGGGTCTCCGGCGGAGCAGTGCCGCCCACCGTCCGTGGGGGCCGAACGCCCGGCCGGCGACACGGGTCGCGGTGACCTCGGTGCCGGGTTCCTCCACGGCCATTGCGGCCAAGAGGTATTGCGATCCTTCGACGCGCACGGGTTCCGGCTCGGGCCACAACCCCAACGCGGCGCATACAGACGGTAGCACTGCGTACGCGGCTTGTAGGTAACCTCGGGCAGATGGATGGAAACGATCTGGTCCGAACATCTCGGCCGGGTTCGCGTCGAATTCGGGTCCGAGCAGGTCGGCGAACGCCACGGTGCGGCCGCCCGCCTCGACGACGGCGACCGTCTGGGCGGCGGCGAGCTGCCGCGACCAGCGCCGGGTGACCCATCGGAGCGGCTGGGCGATCGGACGCACGGTGCCCAGGTCGGGACAGGTCCCCACGACCACCTCCGCACCGGCCTCGCGCAGCCGGCGCACCGCCTTCTGCAGGTGCCGTACGGCCCGGGCCGGCAGGGTGGCCGTGGTCACGTCGTTGGCCCCCACGAAGACGACCGCGATCTCCGGCCGGGCCTCCAACGCGCGGTCCACCTGGGTGCCGAGGTCCACCGACGCCGCGCCCGACTGGCCGACCACGGTGAGGCGCACCGGACGCTCCGCCACCGCCGCGAGCCCGTACGCGATGCGGACGGCCGGGGTGTCCTCGGGGCGGGTCATGCCGAGGCCGACGGAGGTCGAGTCGCCGAGGACGGCCATCCGGATCGGCTCACCGGGGTAGGCGCCGTACACGCCGTCGGCCTGCGGGCCGTCGAGGCCGTGCGGCTGCCCCACGATGCGGCGGGCCACCATGGCCTCGGCCATCAGCAGGCCGTACGTGACCGCTCCCAGGGCCGTGAGCCCGCCTCCGCCCAGGGCGGCGGCGGTGGCGATACGCCGCGCGGCGCGCACCGCGCCGGACGTCCAGATCACCCGCCCCCCTCACGCTCACGGTACGGTTTGAAGAAGAAACTAGCCGAGTTCCGGCCACCCCTATCGGAACCCCGGCTGACGGCAGGCTGACAAGCTTCGGCAAACAAGGTGGTCATCGCGGTGCGCGTTCACGACTCGCTGGTGGAGCTGATGGGCAACACCCCGCTCGTCCGGCTGCGCAAGGTCACGGCGGGCGCGTCCGCCCAGGTCCTGGCCAAGGTGGAGTACTTCAACCCCGGCGGCTCGGTGAAGGACCGCATCGCGGTGCGGATGATCGAGGCGGCCGAGCGGAGCGGCGAGCTCAAGCCCGGCGGCACGATCGTCGAGCCGACCTCCGGCAACACCGGCGTGGGCCTGGCCATCGTGGCGCAGGAGAAGGGCTACCGCTGCCTGTTCGTCTGCCCGGACAAGGTCGCCCAGGACAAGATCAACGTGCTCCGGGCGTACGGCGCGGAGGTCGTCGTCTGCCCGACCGCCGTCTCGCCCGACCACCCCGACTCGTACTACTCGGTGTCGGACCGGCTGGCCCGCGAGATCCCGAACGCCTGGAAGCCCGACCAGTACTCCAACCCCGAGAACCCGGCGAGCCACTACCACTCCACCGGGCCGGAGATCTGGGAGCAGACCGAGGGCAGGATCACGCACTTCGTCGCCGGCATCGGCACCGGCGGGACGATCAGCGGGACCGGCAAGTACCTCAAGGAGGTCTCCGGCGGCCGGGTCAAGGTCATCGGCGCCGACCCCGTCGGTTCCGTCTACTCCGGCGGCACCGGCCGTCCCTACCTCGTGGAGGGCGTGGGCGAGGACATCTGGCCCGCGACGTACGACACCACGATCTGCGACGAGATCATCGCGGTCTCCGACAAGGACTCGTTCGGCATGACCCGCAGGCTCGCCCGCGAGGAGGCGCTGCTCGTCGGCGGTTCGTGCGGCATGGCCGTGGTGGCGGCCGTACGGGTCGCCCAGGCGGCCGGGCCGAACGACGTCGTGGTCGTGCTGCTGCCGGACGGCGGCCGCGGCTACCTGTCGAAGATCTTCAACGACGAGTGGATGGCCGACTACGGCTTCCTCACCACGGCGAGCGAGGAGGGCCTGGTCGGCGACGTGCTGGGGCGCAAGACGCCGGGGCTGCCCGAGTTCGTCCACGTCCACCCGCACGAGTCCGTCGGCACCGCGATCTCGATCATGCGGGAGTACAACGTCTCGCAGCTTCCGGTCATGAAGGAGGAGCCGCCGGTCATGGCGGCCGAGGTCATCGGCTCGATCGTGGAGCGCGACCTGCTGGAGGGCCTCTACCGCGGCCGGGTGCGGTCCGAGGACGAGATCGGCGGCCACATGTCCGCGCCGCTGCCCATGATCGGATCAGGTGAGCCGGTGGCCCGGGCGGTCGAGGCGCTGGAGAAGGCCGACGCCGCCGTGGTCCTCGACGACGGCAAGCCGGTGGGCATGGTCACCCGCCAGGACCTGCTGGCCTTCCTCGCCAACCACTGAGTTCGGA
Source organism: Microbispora siamensis (assembly GCF_016863095.1). Classification (GTDB taxonomy): domain Bacteria; phylum Actinomycetota; class Actinomycetes; order Streptosporangiales; family Streptosporangiaceae; genus Microbispora; species Microbispora siamensis. The sequence goes on from NZ_BOOF01000023.1 coordinate 15,127, forward strand.
TCACGCTGTCGCGCGTTCGCCTACGTCGGCTCAATGTGCCGTGGGGGCCGCCCTGCCCTGTCGTCCAGGGTGGCGAGGAAGCTCTCGGCCGCGTCCTGCACCCGGACCCGGTCGCCGGTGGCGAGCAGATCGAGCAGCAGCCCGCGGATCGTCGCGATCACGAGTGTGGCCGTGCGCGCCGCCGTCGCCGGGTCGACGTCCGGTCCTTGCGCGTCGCACAGGGCGCCCATCCAGTCGGCCACGACGTGCTCCAGGAAGTCCGCGAACTGCTGCGGCGACTGGAGAGCGCGTCCATAGACCGCGAAGAAGAGCCTGAACTCCGCCCACCGCCGTGGGTCGGAGGTCCGCGTCCAGACCGCGCGCGCCGCCGTCGCCAGGTCGGGCCGGTCGCCGGCCGCTTCATGTCCACCGCGATCGGCTTCGCACGCGCGAAAGGCGCCGCCGCCTACGTGGGCGACGGCGCCAACCGCTGGCCGTCCGTCCACCGCGACGACGCCGCCCGCCTGTTCCGCCTCGCACTCGAATCCGCACCGCCCGGATCGGTCCTGCACGCCGTCGGCGACGAAGGCGTACCGATCCGCGAGGTCGCCGAGGTCTTCGCCGCACACCTCGGCATCCCCGCCGTCTCCGTCAGCCCCGAGCAGGCCCAGGACTACGTCGGCTGGCTCGGCGGCTTCTGGGGAGTCGACGGCCCCGCGTCGGCCCAGATCACCCGCGACCTGCTCGGCTGGCAGCCCACCCGCCCAGGTCTGATCGCCGACCTGAAGGAGGGCCACTACTTCGCCTGATCACCTGCCGACGCGCCGCCCGCCGGGACCAGGGGGGCCGGGCGGCTACGCTCGACCCCATGAACCATGGTTTCGAGACGCTGGCCATCCACGCGGGCCAGGAGCCGGACCCGCACACGGGCGCCGTCGTTCCTCCCATATACGCCGTGTCCACCTACAAGCAGGACGGCGTGGGCGGCCTGCGGGCGGGATACGAGTACAGCCGGTCGGCCAACCCGACCAGGACCGCACTCGAGGAGGCGCTGGCCGCCGTCGAGGGGGGCGTGCGCGGGCTGGCCTTCGCGTCAGGCCTGGCCGCCGAGGACACGCTGCTGCGGACCGTCTGCAAGCCCGGCGACCACGTGGTGATCCCCGACGACGCGTACGGCGGGACCTACCGGTTGTTCTCCCGGGTGCTGGAGCCGTGGGGGGTCTCCTTCGACCCGGTGCCGCTCGGCGACCTGGACGCGGTGCGCGCCGCCGTACGGCCGTCCACGAAGGCGATCTGGGTGGAGACGCCCACGAATCCCCTGCTGAACGTGGCGGACATCGCCGCGCTGGCGGACGTCGCGCACGACGGGGGCGCGGTGCTCGTGGTCGACAACACCTTCGCCTCGCCATACCTGCAGCAGCCGCTCAGCCTGGGGGCCGACGTTGTAGTCCACTCGACGACCAAGTACGTCGGCGGCCACTCCGACGTGGTCGGCGGGGCGCTGGTGACGCGCTCGGCGGACCTCGGCGAGCGGCTGGCCTACCACCAGAACGCCATGGGCGCGGTGGCCGGGCCGTTCGACTCCTGGCTCACGCTGCGCGGCCTCAAGACGCTGGGCGTGCGCATGGACCGGCACTGCGACAACGCCGAGCGCGTGGTCGACCTGCTGCTGTCGCACCCGAAGGTCGTCCAGGTCCTCTATCCGGGCCTGCCCGAGCACCCCGGTCACGAGGTCGCGGCCAAGCAGATGCGGCGCTTCGGCGGCATGGTGTCGTTCCGGGTCGAGGGCGGCGAGGAGGCGGCCGTCGAGATCTGCAACCGCGCCAAGCTGTTCACGCTCGGGGAGTCGCTCGGCGGCGTCGAGTCGCTGATCGAGCACCCCGGCCGGATGACCCACGCGTCGGCCGCCGGGTCGCCGCTGGAGGTCCCCGCCGACCTGGTCCGTCTGTCGGTCGGCATCGAGACCGTCGACGACCTGCTCGCCGACCTCTCCGAGGCACTCGGCTGAGGACTGTTCAACGCCCACTCCGCGCTGCTTTCTAGCGGGCGCTCCGCGCCGGGGCCGTACGCTCCGGCGCGGAGGCGCGGGCGGGAGCGACCCACCGTTCGCACAGCAGGGCGGCGAGCGCCGCGGCGGTCAGGACGGCGCCCGCCACGGTCACGCTGCGGACGCCCGAGTGGTCGATGAGCGCGCCGCCGAGCAGCGACCCGCCCGCGATGCCGATGTTGAAGGCCGAGCCGCTGCCGGCCGAGGCGATGTCGGTGCTGCCCGGGGCCACCTGCAGCGCGCGGCTCGCGATGGCCGCCGCCAGCGCGCTGAAGGACATGCCCGTCACGCAGAGGGCCACCACCGCCACCGGGTGCAGGGCGCCGAAGAAGTAGAGGGCGAGCAGCGCGCACGTGATGAGGGCCAGCGGCCCGACCAGCGCCATCCTGGGCCGGCTGTCGAGCAGCCGGCCGACCACGATCGTCCCGGCGACCCCGGAGATCCCGGACGCGAGGAGCAGCGGGCTGAGCGCGGCCGGTGCGAAACCGCCGAAGTCCAGCAGGAACGGCGTGATGTAGGTGTACGCCGTGAGATAGCCGCCCACACCGATCACGGTGGCGACGATGAGCAGCGCGTAGCGCCGGGCGTCCGGGGTGGCGCCCCGGCCCGGCTCGTGGCCGTCGGAGCCGTCGCCTGCCTGCCGCCGGCCGGGCATCAGCGTCGCCACGGTGACGCACGTGATGAGGCCGACGGCAGCGGCCAGGGCGAACGCGGTCCGCCAGCCGACCTGCTGGCCGAGCCAGGTGCCCACAGGGACGCCGAGGACGGGCCCGAGGGAGCTGCCGATCGACATCCGGGCGATCGCGCGACCCCGGATCTCCGGGGGGAACATCGCCGCCGCGGCCGGGGTCGCGACCGACCAGAACAGCGCCTGGGTGGCCGCGACCAGCAGCCGCCCGCCCAGCAGCACCGGGTAGTTCGGCGCCACGGCGGTCAGCAGCATCCCCGCGACGAACACGCCGAGCGTGACGGTGAGCAACCTGCGCCGCGGCACCCGCTGGGTCAGCCGGGTGAGCGGCAGCGACGCCAGCACCACGACCGCGGCGTACCCCGTGACCAGCAGGCCCGTCTCGGACGGCGACCGGTCCAGGTCGGCCGCCATGACCGTGAGCAGCCCGATGGGGAGGACCTCGGCGGTGACGTAGGTGAAGGCCCCGACGGCGAGGGCGGCCAGCGCCCACGCCGCCCGGCGTTGCGTCGTAAGGTGCACCCGCTCCTCTTTCCCCCGTTTCCGGCCAAAGACGTTCTACCGGACATTCGAGGAAAAGCGGGAATCTCCCTCTCAGGGGTTGAAGAAGACCATCAGGAACAGGATGACGAGCCAGATCAGGGCGCTGATGCCGCCGAGCGCGGCGATCCGCCCGGTCTGCACCTTGGCGTCGTCCTCGGTCGACTCGCTGGACAGCGCCGCGATGGCCGTACGCTGGTCACGCTCGACGATCACCAGCAGGACGGCCGCCACGACGAACAGCGTCATCGACACCGACAGGTAGGGCGCGCCGAGCGCGCTGCGGCCCAGCAGCACGCCGAACAGGAAGACCCCGATCGTGAGCAGGCCGAACAGCCGGGTCGCGCGGTGCAGATACCGCAGCACCGCGACATCCCTGGCCCGGATGTAGCGCGGTGTGACGCTCGTGACCGCCGTGAGCGGACCGAGTGCGAAGATCGCGAACCCTATGTGCAGCCACAGCAGGAAATGGTCGAGAGGCGACATGGGCAGAGGCTATCGCCTGGCCGACGGGCCCCGCAGTCGCCGGACCCGCTCGCCGCGGGCGCGTCGGACGCCGGGGCGTTGAGGAACTACTTCCGGCGACGGGGGCGGTTGTGGACCGCCATCTCGTACAGCACTCCGGTGAGGATCATGAGAACGATGAGGCCGACCGCTGCGAACATGGGAGCGCTCCTTCCACCGGCATGTGGAACGACCAGCGCGAACAGGGGATGCCTGTCTATCGTCCGCCGATTGCAACCCGGTCGGCAATCGATTATCGATCTCCCGGAACTCGTCCGGTCTCCATCCGTCGCCTCGGAACGCGCCCCCGAATCGCGCCCGTCTGCATAGCAATGCCCGCGTGGCGGGCGGCGAACCGCTCGGCGAGGGGGTCTGTGCCGACTGCTCAGCGGGTGCGGCGGGCGCGCAGGAAGTCGCTGACGACGTACTCGCCGAGGCGGTCGGCGCTGGCAGAGAAGACCCGGCCGCCGTTGCGCCGGGCGACCTCGTCCACGAACTCGCGCAGCCGGTCGTCGGCGGCCAGCATGAAGACGTTGATCGTCGCGCGCCGCCGGGTCATCTTGTCGACCTCGGCGAGCGTCAGCGTCAGCGTCTCCTGCGACGGCGGCCACTCGAAGCGCGGCACGCCGTTGCGCATCAGGTGCGCCGTCGGCTCGCCGTCGGTCACGACCAGGACCACCGGCTCGAAGTCCGGGTGCCGGTCGAGGTGACGGCCCGCGATCAGCAGGGCGTGGTGCAGGTTGGTGCCCTGGACCATGTCCCATTCGAGCCCGGCGAGTTCGTCCGGCCGCAGCACCCGCGCGTAGTTCGAGAACCCGATGATCTGCACCGCGTCCTGCGGGAACTTCGAGGCCACCAGCGCCTGGAGGGCGAGCGCGGTCTGCTTGGCCGCCGCCCAGGTGCCGCGCAGGGCCATCGAGTAGGACAGGTCGACCAGCAGGCACACGGCCGCCGCCGAGCGCCGCTCGGTCTCCACGACCTCGAAGTCGTCCACCGACAGGGCCACCGGCGCGCCGCCGCCCCGCCGTACGCCGTTGACGACCGTACGCACGACGTCGATGGGCTGCTCGTCCCCGAAGCGCCACGGGCGGGTCGATCCGGTCGGCTCCCCGGCCGTGCCCGCGTCACGCTGGTCGTGGTCGCCGCGGCGGCCCGAGTCGAGCGAGGCGAAGACCCGGCGCAGGGCGGTCTCCCCGAGCCGGCGTACGGCCTTCGGGGTGAGCTCCAGCTTGCCGCGGTTGCGCCGCAGATAGCCCTGGGCCTCCAGCTCACGCTCGACCTGCCGCAGCGCCTCCAGGTCGTCCACGGCCGAGCGGCCGAGTGCCCGTCTGATGGCGGCCTCGTCGATGTCGTCGAGCCGGGCGCCGGGGTAGTCCTGCCGCAGCGCGGTCTCCAGGTCGCCGAGGTCGGCCATCTCCTGCAGGGCCGTCACGGCGTCGCCCATGCCCATCGGCTGCTCGCCGGACACCCGTTCCGGGGCGCCCCAGGCGAGGTCGGGGCGGCGGGCGTAGAGGGCGTCGCCGAGCCGGCGCATCTGCTCGGCCAGGCCCGCCTGCTCCAGCGTGTGGTTGATCAGCCCGGCCAGCTCCTCGCGCTGCTCCGGGGTGAGCGAGGCGAGCAGCCGCTGCGCGGCGGCGGCGCGGCGGGCGAGCTGGTCCACCAGCTCGTCGAGGTTCCGCGGATTCTCGGGGAACATGTCCCCGTATTTCTGCATGAACTGGTCGAAGTCATCCTGGGTGTGCTCACCCCGGGCGTCCCGGTCCAGCATGTCGTTGAGGTCCGACATCATCTGCCGGACCCGCTCCATGGCGGCCGGGTCGGGGTTGGCCAGCGCGTCGCGCATGCCGCGGAACTGGCTGTCGAGGACCTCCCGGCGCAGCAGGTCGCGCAGCTCCTCGAACGTCTGCCGGGCCGCGGCCGACCGCCAGTCGTAGTCGGCCAGCTCCTGGACCGCCCGCGCCGTGTCCGAGGGCAGCGCGTCGAGCGCCGACTCGCGGAAGCGGGCGTCGTCGGAGGGATCCGGGAACAACTCGGCCCGCTCCTGGCCGATCGCCTTGTCGAGCAGGGCGCGCGCGCGTTCCAGCGTGCCGTCGAGCCGGGTGTTCTCCCGCAGCTCGCGGCGGCGCCGCCGCACCTGGCGGAGCAGGTCGTCGAGACCGCGGCGGTCCGGGGCGCCGGGGAGCCCCCGCCTCAGCAGGTCGCGCAGCGCGTCGAGCGGTGTCGAGCCGGACAGGATGGCATCGCCCATCTCGTCCAGCGCCGAACGTACGTCGTAGGGCGGAGCCAGCGGATCCGGCCCGTCGTGGTACTCCCGGTAGAAGTAGCTCACGTGCGGTACACCGTGCCGCCGTCGGTCTCGTCCTTGGACAGCCTGCGCATCAGGTACAGCCCTTCCAGGGTGAACTCCAGTGCCGCGGCGGCGTGGCCGGGCGACTCGTCGCCCTCGCCCATGCCCAACCGCGCCATGATCTTCGACAGGCCCTCGACGCGGCCGATCCTGCGCAGCAGTTCGTGGGCCGGCACCAGCTCGCCCGACTCGACCTGCGCGCCCTCGCCGAACCTGTCGAGAAGCGGCGCGAGGTCCGCGCCGCCGAGTGAGGAGCGGAAGGTCTCGGCCGTCGCGCGGCGCAGCAGGTGGGCGAGCACCTCGATCTCCCGACCCTCCTCGCTGACCTCGAACTCGACCTTGCCGCGCAGCGTGTGGACCACGCCGGGCAGGTCGCACACCCGGGTGACAGGCCGTTCCTCCCCGGTCAGCGCGGCCCGCCGTACGGCGGAGGCGGCGGCGGTCTCGGCGGCGGCGATCGAGAAGCGGGCCGACACGCCCGAACGGGAGTCGACGGCGGTGGACTCGCGGACCAGGCGGGTGAACCGGGCGATCACCTCCACCAGGTGGTCGGGCAGGTCCGCGCCGAGGGCGCCGAGGTCGGCCTCCTGGCGGATCAGGACCAGCTCGTCCTCGACCGTACGCGGGTAGTGCGTGCGGATCTCCGCGCCGAAGCGGTCCTTCAGCGGGGTGATGATCCGGCCGCGGTTGGTGTAGTCCTCGGGGTTGGCGCTGGCGATCAGCAGGATGTCGAGGGGGAGGCGCAGGTTGTAGCCGCGGACCTGGATGTCGCGCTCCTCCAGCACGTTGAGCAGCGCCACCTGGATGCGCTCGGCCAGGTCGGGCAGCTCGTTGACGGAGAAGACGCCGCGGTTGGTCCGGGGGACCAGGCCGTAGTGGACGGTCTCCGGGTCGCCGAGCGTGCGGCCTTCGGCGATCTTGATGGGGTCGACGTCGCCGATCAGGTCGCCGACCGAGGTGTCCGGGGTGGCCAGCTTCTCGCCGTACCGGTCCTCGCGGTGCTTCCACGCGACCGGCAGGTCGTCGCCGTGCGCGGCGGCCAGCCGCCGGCACCGGACGCAGACCGGCGCGTACGGGTGGTCGTTGATCTCACAGCCCTTGACCACGGGCGACCACTCGTCGAGCAGGCCGGTGATGGTGCGGATCAGGCGGGTCTTGCCCTGGCCGCGCTCGCCGAGGAGCACGAGGTCGTGACCGGCGATCAGCGCCCTCTCCAGATGGGGCAGGACGGTGTCGTCGAAGCCGACGATGCCGGGGAACCGGGGCTCGCCGGCCCGCAGCCGGGCCAGGAGGTTCTCCCTGATCTCGGCCTTGACCGTTCGGTATCGGTGTCCACTCTCGCGCAGTTCACGCAGAGTGCTGGGGGCAGGCGTGGGCGATTTGTGCACGGAGTCGAGCCTACGTCCCCATCAGACGATCCTGCAGCCCGGTTTGGGAGACACGGTTGCCGGGCGCCCGGCCCAATTGGCCGGGTGGCCCGTGCGTTGACCTCCGTTCAGTGGGGAGAATCGGCCCAAGGACACAGTCGCGGAGGAAGAGAGGGCGAGACATGGCGGTATTGACGAGCCGCTTCGCCGACGGTCTCGCCGTGGGCGCGAACCTGGTGGAAGCGGCCGAGACGGCCGTACGCCAGGCGTTGGCCGGCCTGTCGGGTCCGCCAGACCTGGTGTGCTTCTTCATCTGTGGGGACGATCCCGACGACGTGGCCAGTGCGGGCCGGCGGGCGATGTCCGTCGCGTCCGGAGCCGACGTGATCGGCTGCAGCGCGACCGGCGTCATCGGGCACGGCCAGGGCGTGGAGCTGACCCCGGCCGTGAGCGCGTGGGCGGCCTCCCTCGGCGGCGCCAGGATCGACACCTTCGCCCTGGAGACGCTCCGCACGGAGGACAGGTTCGTGGTCGTGGGGCTGCCCGAGCGCGTCCCCGACGACCGGGCGGCGATCCTGCTCGCCGACCCCTACAGCTTCCCCACCGACGCGTTCATCGAGCACTCGCACGAGGTGCTGGGCAGCCTGCCGATCGTCGGCGGCCTGGCCAACGGGCTCCAGGGCCGTGGCTCCGTACGGCTGTTCGCCAACGGAGAGGTCCACGACTCCGGCGCGATCGGAGTGATCATCGGTGGCGCGGTGAACATCGGCACGGTCGTCAGCCAGGGCTGCCGGCCGATCGGGCCGTCCATGGTCGTCACGCGGGCCGAGGACAACGTGCTGCTGGAACTCGCGGGCCAGCCTGCTCTTGCCCGCCTGGAGGACATCGTCAGCGCGCTCGACGAGGAGGACCGCGACCTGGTGGCCGCCGGCTTACAGATCGGCATCGCGATGGACGAGTACGCCGAGCGCCACGAGCGCGGCGACTTCCTGATCCGGGGGGTCATCGGCATCGATCCCGAACGCGAGGCGGTGGCCGTCGGCGACGTGATCGAGATCGGCAGGACGGTGCGGTTCCAGGTCAGGGATGCCGAGGCCGCCGACGAGGACCTCTACGATCTGCTCGACGCCCACCTGCACCAGCACTCCGGCCGGGCCGAGGGGGCGCTGCTGTTCTCCTGCAACGGCCGGGGCTCGGGCATGTTCGGCTCGGCCGACCACGACGCGCTCGCCGTACGCGAGACGCTGGGGCCCATCGGGGTGGCGGGGTTCTTCGCCGCGGGCGAGGTCGGGCCGGTCGGCGGGCACAACCACGTCCACGGCTTCACCGCGTCGCTGCTCGTCTTCTCCAGCGGCACGGGATTCTCCAGTGGCACGGGCCTGTCCACCGGCACCGGAGCGGGCGCGTGAGCGACCTCACGTTGGCCGTCGACATCGGCGGCACGAAGTTCGCGGCGGGCCTGGTGGAGCCGGACGGGCAGGTGGTGGCCGCCGAACGGGTCGCCACCCCGCAGGGCGCCGACGCCGAGACGCTCTGGGGGACGCTGACCGCCCTGCTCGACCGGCTGGACGTGCCCGCCGCCCTCGCCGGGGTGGGTATCGGCTGCGGCGGCCCGATGACCTGGCCGGAGGGGGAGGTGTCGCCGCTCAACATGGGCGGCTGGCGCGGCTTCCCCCTGCGCGCGAGGCTGGCCGCGCGCTTTCCCGGCGTCCCGGTCCGCATCCACAACGACGCGATCTGCCTGGCCGTCGCCGAGCACTGGCGCGGCGCCGGGCGGGGGAGCGCGGCCATGCTGGGGATGGTCGTGTCGACCGGGGTCGGCGGCGGGCTGATCCTCGGCGGCAGGCTCATCGACGGCGGGACGGGCAACGCGGGTCACATCGGCCACGTGGTGGTCGACCCCGAGGGCCCGCCATGCGGGTGCGGCGGCAACGGCTGCCTGGAGGCGATCGCCCGCGGCCCCGGCCTCGCCGCCTGGGCACTCGCGCAGGGCTGGTCTCCGGGCGATGCCGTCACCGAAGGGGACCTCTACCGGGATGCTCCCGGGGCGCTCTACCGGGAGGAGGGGACGGCCACCGCGCGCAGGCTGGCCGCGGACGCCGCCGCGGGCGACCCGATCGCGCTGGCCGCGATGGCCCGGGCCGGGCGCGCACTGGGCATCGCGATCGCCTCGGCCGTCAACCTGTGCGACCTCGACCTCGTGACGGTGGGCGGCGGGCTCAGCCAGGCGGGCGACCTGCTGTTCCGCCCCCTGGAGGAGGCCTTGCGCGAGCACACCCGGATGGGGTTCGCCGGGCGGGTGCGGGTCGTGCCCGCCGCGCTCGGCCAGGACGCCGGTCTCGTCGGCGCCGCCGCCCTCGTGATCGCCGGAGGCAATTACTGGTCGCCCGGCCTCTGAGGCGTGTCGCTCCCCCGAACCTGTGATGATTGGCACATGGCTGTCCCACAGGTGACGTACGACGACGTCGTCGCCGCGCGCGAGTTGCTGTCGGAAGTGGCGGCGCTGACGCCCGTCCTGCACTCACGGGTGCTTTCCGAGATCGTCGGCGGCTCGGTGCACCTCAAATGCGAGAACCTCCAGCGGGCCGGGTCGTTCAAGGTCCGCGGGGCGTACGTGCGGATCGCGCGCCTGAGCGAGGAGGAGCGGGCCAGGGGCGTGGTGGCGGCCAGCGCGGGCAACCACGCGCAGGGCGTGGCGCTGGGCTCGTCGCTGGTCGGGGCCAAGTCGACCGTCTACATGCCCGAGGGCGCGCCGCTGCCGAAGGTGGAGGCCACCCGGGCGTACGGCGCGGACGTGGTCTTCGCGGGGCACACCGTCGACGAGGCCCTGCTGGCGGCCAGGGAGCACGCGGACCGGACCGGCGCGGTGTTCATCCACCCGTTCGACCACCCCGACGTGGTCGCGGGGCAGGGCACGGTCGGCCTGGAGATCCTGGAGCAGGTTCCCGGCACGGCCACGATCGTGCTGCCCATCGGCGGCGGCGGTCTCGCGGCGGGGGTCGCGCTCGCCGTGAAGTCCCAGCGCCCGGGGATCAAGGTGGTGGGGGTGCAGGCCGAGCGGGCCGCGGCCTACCCCGACTCGCTGGCCGCGGGCCGTCCGGTCATGGTCGAGCCCACGTCCACGATGGCGGACGGCATCGCGGTCGGGCGGCCGGGCGAGCTGCCGTTCGAGCTGATCCACTACCTGGTGGACAGCGTCGTGACGGTCTCGGAGGAGTCGCTGTCGCGGGCCCTGCTGCTGTGCCTCGAACGCTCGAAGCTGCTGGTGGAGCCGGCCGGAGTGGCGGGGGTCGCGGCGCTGCTCGACCAGCCGCACGCGTTCGAGCCGCCGGTGGTCGTCGTGCTGTCCGGCGGAAACATCGACCCGCTGCTGCTGGCCAGGGTGCTGCGGCACGGCCTGGCGGCGGCGGGCCGCTACCTCGCCTTCCGCATCCGGCTGACCGACCGTCCCGGGGCGCTGGCCGCGCTGCTGGCCCGGCTGGCGGACCTCGGGGCCAACGTGCTCGACGTGGTGCACGAGCGGTTCGGCTCCCGGCTGCACCTGGAGGAGGCCGAGGTCCTGCTGCAACTGGAGACCCGCGGCCCCGCGCACTGCGACGAGGTGCTGAGCGCGCTGCGGCGGGACGGCTACAAGCTGCTGTTCTCCTGAGCCTCTCCTGAGCTGATCGGTGCCGGTCAGGTGACCCGGAGCGAAGTGAGGATCACCTGACCCGGCCCTTGCGGGGGTCCGGGGGTCGTCCCCCGGTGTGAATAGTCAGGTGACCGGAGCGGGACGCTTCGGCTGGAACAGCCAGGCGTCGAACAGCCCCGTGAGGTTCTTGCCCGACACGCGCTCGGCCAGCGCGATGAACTCCTGCGTCGTGACGTTGCCGTACCTGTGGGCGTCGGTCCACGCCCTGATCAGCGGGAAGAACTTGTCGTCGCCGATCTCCCGCCGCAGGGCGTGCAGCGTCATCGCGCCGCGGGTGTAGACGGCGGAGCTGAACAGGTCGTCGGCGCGGGCCGCGCCCGGAGGGTAGGCCCACATGGCATCCCCCGCGTTCGCGTAGTAGCGCTTGAAAGCCGAATCGGCCGTGTACTGGCCGGTGTGCTCCGCCCACAGCCATTCGGCGTACGTCGCGAAGCCCTCGTTCAGCCACAGGTCCCGCCAGCGCCCGATGCTCAGGCTGTCGCCGAACCACTGGTGCGCGAGCTCGTGCGCGATGATCGTGGGCTCGGGGGAGAAGCCGCCGTAGATGGGCTTGGTCTGGTTCTCCAGCGCGTACCCGGCCGCGTAGTCGTCGATCACGCCGCCCGTCGAGGAGAACGGGTACGGCCCGAACACGGTCGACCAGTAGTCGGTGATCTTCCCCGTCTGCGTGAGGAGCTGGTCGAGCGAGCCGCGGAAGGAGTCGGCGACGGCGACGTAGATCGGCAGTCCCTTGTCGCTCGTGCCGGTGCGGACCTGGAACTTCCCGGTCGTCATCGTGGCGAGGTAGCTCGCCATCGGGTGCTTCTCCCGCCAGACGAAGGTCGTCTTGCCCCCCTTGGTCTGCGGAGTCCCCGCCATCTCGCCGTTGGCGATCGCGGTCAGCCCCTCGGGGACGGAGATCTGGAAGTCGTAGGTCGCCTTGTCCGACGGGTGGTCGTTCGACGGGAACCAGGTCTTCGCGCCGTTCGGCTCACACGTGACGAACGCCCCGTCCGCCGTGGAGATGAAGCCGTACTCGCCGAGGTTGGCGGAGTCGCGCATCGGTTCGGGCACGCCCGAGTAGTCGACCGTCACCGCGAACCGGTCGCCGTTCGAGATCCGCCGGCCCGGCTGGATCACGAGCTCGTCCTGGCTGCGGCTGAACGAGGCAGTTCCGCCGTCCACCGTCACCCGGCTCACCGTGAGCCCGTGCAGGTCCAGGTCGAACGACGTCAGGTCCTGTACGGCCTTCGCCTCGATCGTGGCGCTGCCCGCGAGCTTCCTGGACGCCGGGTCGTACGACAGGCGCAGGTCGTAGTGCTGGACGTCGTAGCCGCCGTTGCCGTCACTGGGGAAGTCGGGGTCGCCGATCCCCGGGGCGCCGGTGGTGCCCCTCGACGCGCCCGCACCCGGCGATGCCGGAGCGGCCGCCACCAGGGACGGCACGACCGCGCCCTCGGACGGCGCGCAGGCGGTGGCGGCCCCCACGGCCACGGCGCAGATCAGGGCGGAGACCGACCTGACGGCCCGCACCGGTGTGGTGGTCGGCGTCGTGGTCGTCACTGAGAACGGAGGAAGACGGTGCGTGGACATATGTCTGGCAACTCTACGCGAGGCCGTGGCGTGGTCCGGGTAGTGACTCCGGACGTTTTCCCTGCTCGCGGGGGTCGCCGGGGTTCCCGCGGGCGCGCGGGTCAGGCGTCCACGACGAGCGTACGGGCCGCCTTGTCGTGCAGGGCCTGCTTCCTGCGGTCGAACAGGATCCACGCGAGGTTCACCAGTCCGAGGCAGCACAGCCAGCCCAGCACGATCTCCACCGCCTGCCGCACCGCGATCGGCCCGGGGCCGGCCGGCTCCCCGGTCTCCCGCACGACGCGCATGCCGAACAGCCTCTTGCCCACGGTCTGGCCGTTCCAGAACGACTGGAGCAACCAGTAGTAGAGGAACCCGATCACTCCCATGAGAAGTCCGTTGCCGACCGGGATCCGCGCCACCGCCCCCGCCGTGCTGTCGTACACGACCCTCCAGTTGTCCCAGGTGAGCGGTGAGGTGACGAGTCCGACGAGCGCGGCGTCCACGATCCCGGCGAACAGACGGCGCCAGCGGCCGGCGAGCCGCGGCGCCGTCTGCCCGAAGGGCGGGGGCGTCCAGGGAATCCTCGGTTCCTCGTACGGGTTTCCCGGAGGCGGCGGTGTTCCCATGGCTGAATGGTCACCCCGCCGCCCTTCGGTCAAAGCCGGGCACGCGCAAAGGGTGGGTCAGAGGGTGCCGCGGCGCTCCTGCTCGCGCTCGATGGCCTCGAAGAGCGCCTTGAAGTTGCCCTTGCCGAAGCCGAGGGACCCGTGACGCTCGATGAGCTCGAAGAAGACGGTCGGGCGGTCCACCACCGGCTTGGTGAAGATCTGCAGAAGATAGCCGTCCTCGTCGCGGTCCACGAGGATGCGGCGCTTCTTCAGCTCCTCGACCGGCACGCGGACCTCGCCGATGCGGGAGCGCAGCTCCGGGTCGTCGTAGTAGGAGTCGGGCGTGTCGAGGAACTCGATCCCCGCCGCGCGCATGGCGTCGACCGTCGTGACGATGTCGTTGGTGGCCAGCGCGATGTGCTGCACGCCGGGGCCGCCGTAGAACTCCAGGAACTCCTCGATCTGGGACTTCTTCTTGCCCTCTGCGGGCTCGTTCAGCGGGAACTTGACCTTGCGGGTGCCGTCCGCGACGACCTTGGACATGAGCGCCGAGTATTCGGTGGCGATGTCGTCGCCGATGAACTCGGCCATCTTGGTGAAGCCCATGACCTTCTCATAGAACTCCACCCACTCCTCCATGCGCTCGACGTTGCCGACGCAGTGGTCGATCGCCTGGAAGAGCCGGCCGTTCTTCACCGCGGGCGGCGCGACGATGGGCTCGGCCGCGACGTATCCCGGCAGGTAGGGGCCGGTGTAGTTGGACCTGTCGACCAGCGTGTGCCGGGTCTCGCCGTAGGTCGCGATGGCCGCGACCACGACCTTGCCGTGGTCGTCCTCGACCACGTGGGGCTCCTCCAGCCCCCGGGCCCCCTGCGCCAGCGCGTGACGGTAGGCCGCTTCCACATCCGGCACGTCCAGCGCGAGGTCGATGACGCCGTCGCCGTGCTCGGCCACGTGACGCGCGAGCGGCGTGCCCGCGCGTACGGCTCCGCGCAGCTCGAACCGGGCCGAGCCCGACACGAGGACGTACGCGACCTCCTCGCGGCTGCCCGTCTCCGGCCCCCGGTAGGCCACCAGGCGCATCCCGAAGGCGGTCGAGTAGTAGTGGGCGGCCTGCTTCGCGTTGCCGACCGCGAAGACCACCGCGTCCATGCCGTGAACCGGAAAGACATCGTTCATGCCTCAACTGTCGATTGGCGTGGCCAATTTGTGCAACAGTGAGTTGATTCGGTGGACAATATGCTCAATCTTCGCCTCGTACAAGGGGAAACCGTTATGACGATTGACCACCTCGACGCCCGGCTCGTCGCCCTGCTGGCCGCCGAGCCCAGGATCGGCGTCCTCGAGTGCTCCCGAAGGCTGAACGTCGCCCGGGGAACGGTGCAGGCCCGGCTCGATCGCATGGCCGCGAAGGGGGTCATCACCGGCTACGGCCCGGACATCGATCCGGCCGCGCTCGGCTTCGACGTGACGGCGTTCGTGACGTTGCACATCAGGCAGGTCGCGGGGCACGTGCCGGTGGCCGACCAACTCGCGCTCGTCCCCGAGGTCCTGGAGGTCCACACGATCACCGGCGGGGGAGACATGCTCTGCCGCGTGGTCGCCCGCAGCAACGCCGACCTCCAGCGCGTCATCGACCTGATCGTGGACGTGCAGGGCGTCGTACGGACCGAATCGGTGATCGCGCTCGACACGCCGGTGCCGTACCGGACCCTCCCGCTCGTCCGTGCCGCCGGGGGCTGACACCGGTTTTCCACAGTGCCCTTGCGAAGGACAGGCTTTTCCACAGACGTCGCGGGAAGTGCCGGACCATCGATGGCCATCGTTTACCGTGGTTCCATCCGCCCAGCTCAGAGGGCACAAATGGGCGTAGCGGGGGTATCGGACTTATCGGGGGTCACAGCGTGGACAGCGCCGAAGAGGGCCCGATCGGGGAGGGCGCCGCGGATCCGCGGGCGCCACTCGGCGGCCCGAACGGGGGAGGAGGCGGCGGGGACGGCGACGCGCCGAAGCCTCGCCGGCGAAGACGGCTGCCGCGTGTCCTCCTCGCGAGCCTGGGCGCCGGAATCGTCGGGCTCGTCGTGTTCCTCGCCGTGGTGTGGGCGCTGACCCCCATCCCGGACAGCACCCAGGAACTGGCGACGGCCCAGGGCTCGGTGATCTACTACCGGGACGGCAGGACGGTCCTCGCCACCGAGGGCGTCAACCGCAAGAACGTGCCGCTCACACAGGTCCCCCAGGTCGTCAGAAGCGCGGTCATCGCGGCGGAGAACCGGACGTTCTACCAGGACCAGGGCGTCTCCCTGTCCGGTACGGCCCGCGCCGTCTGGTCGACGGTCACCGGGCGTCAGCTCCAGGGCGGCTCTACGATCACCCAGCAGATGGTCCGCAACTACTACAGCGGCCTCGGTCAGGAACGCTCCATCGGGCGCAAGCTCAAGGAGATCATGATCGCGCTGAAGGTGGATCGTTCCAAGCCGAAAGACTGGGTGCTGGAGCGCTACCTGAACACCATCTACTTCGGCCGCGGGGCGTACGGCATCCAGGCCGCCGCGCGGGCCTACTTCGACAAGGACGTGCAGAACCTGACGGCGGCCGAGGGCGCCTACCTCGCCGCCGTGATCCAGCAGCCCACCCGGTTCGCCAACCCGACCGGGGACGCGCTCGACGCGGTGAAGGCCAGATGGACGTCGGTGATCCGGGGCATGCGCGAGACCGGCGCGATCAGCCGTGAAGAGGCCGACGCCCAGGTGTTCCCCACACTCGCCAAGCAGCGGGCGCCGCTGTCCCTCGGCGGTCAGAACGGCTACATGCTGGCGCAGGTGCGCGCCGAGCTGAACCGGCTCGGCTACACCGACGAGGACATCAACCACGGCGGCCTGAAGGTCACCACGACGTTCGACAAGAAGCTGATGGCGCAGGCCCAGCAGGCGGTCAAGTCGGTCCTGCCGGACGACACCCCCAAGAAGGTCCGCACCGGCCTGGCGGCCGTCGATCCCGAGACCGGCGAGGTCGTCGCCTTCTACGGCGGCCGTTACGAGACCAACCAGTACGACAACGCCTTCTCCGCCAAGGTCCAGGCCGGCTCGACCTTCAAGCCCTACACGCTGGCCGCCGCGCTCGAAGCCGGATACGGGCTCGACACGCTGGTCTACGGCAACTCCCCCATCCGTATCGGCTCCGCCGACATCCCCAACTCGGGCGGCAAGTCGTACGGGCAGGCGATCACCCTGCTCCAGGCGACGCAGTTCTCGGTCAACACCGCCTTCGTGGACCTCGGGCAGCGGATCGGCCTCGACAAGGTCGTCGCGGCGGCGCGGGCCGCGGGGATCCCCGCGGCGCAACTCACCCCACACCAGAGCGCCGCCACGTTGCCCCTCGGCGTGGCCTCGGTGAGCGCCGTGCAGCAGGCCTCCGGGTTCGCCACCTTCGCCGCGGGAGGCATCCACCATGAGCCGCACGTGATCCGGGCGGTCACCGACAGCACCGGACTCACCCGGAAGTTCGCCCCGGCCGGCACCCGGGCCTTCAGCGAGAACACCGCCGCCGACACGACGTACGCGCTGGAGCAGGTGGTGCGCAGCGGCACCGGCACCGCCGCGCGGTTGTGGGACCGCCCGGTGGCGGGCAAGACCGGCACCACCGACGAGTCGGCGGCCGTCTGGTTCTCCGGCTACGTCCCCCAACTGGCCGTCGCGGTCGACATGTTCCGCGACGACAACAAGCCGGTGACCGTCCCCGGCTACGGCGAGTTGTACGGGGGCACGCTGCCCGCCGAGATCTGGAAGACCTTCATGAGCACCGCCATGGAGGGCAAGCCGGTCCGGGAGTTCCCCGACCCGGTCACGTGGAACCCCTACTACTGGGACACCTACGGGATGGCGATGCCTCAGCAGAGCGAGGCCCCCACGGCCTATCCGTCGGCGCCGGCCGGGTCGCCCATCCCGTACGGGCCGGGTGACGGGCCGACCGTGCCCGGCCCCGACATGCCCGGCGTGCCCGGCGGGCCCACAGGTGCGGACGAGGAGCAGCAGGGCGCGACCGGCCAGGACCGCGAGGCCGGCCCGAGAGGCGGCGCGAACGGCATCAGCGGCGCGAACGGCATCGGCGACACGACCGGCCCGAACGGCCCGACCGGCACGGGGCGTGCCCGCGACACGGGTGCCGCGGACCCCGCCACCCGCGCCGCCACCGGGACGGGAACCACCAGATCCGACGCGGGCACCAGACGGTCCGGCCAGACCGACCCGGGCACGCGGCGAACCGGCCAGACGGGCCAGACCGGTCAGGCTGCTCAGAACGGGCAGGCCGGCCAGACTGGTCAGAACGGTCAGGCAGGCCCGGTCACGCAGATCCCCGGGCCGCAGCTCCCGGTCGCCCAGGTTCCCGCCCGCTGACGGCCCGGCCCGGCATCCCAGCGGCGGGCGACTGACGCGCGAAGACGCTGTGGCGGCGCTTGACGTCACAAAGGCGGTCCGGCACGGCCGGAGCGAGGCCGCCGACCACGCTCTCCCGGGGGTTCGGAAGGTGAAGGGCTTGCCCCCGCTGACGGGGAGGGCTTCGGCGAGCGCGCGCTGTTTGGCCATGATCGCCTCGGCTGAGAAGGAGGAGGGGCTTCAGGGTTCGCTGCGGGCGGTCTCCAGGAATCGTGTGACCAGGGGGTTCTGGTCGTCGCGACGCCAGGCCACTGCGACGGCGGTGCGTGCGCTGTTCGGTTCGATCCGGCGGTATGCGACACCCTTGAGGCGGATCCGCCGGATGCTCGCCGGGGCGAGTGACACTCCCAGTCCTGCCTCGACGAGCGCGCAGACCGTCTGCCATTCGACCGCCTGCTGGCCAAGGCGGGGTTCGAAACCCGCACTGCGGCACAAGTCGAGGATCCGGTCATGCAACATCGGTCCGGCAGTGCGGGGCAGCAACACGAACGGTTCGTCCGCGAGTGCTTTGATCGGGAGGACGCGCTGGGCCGCAAGGGGGTGGGCGGCCGGCACGACCGCGATGAACTCCTCGGACAAGATCGTCTCGGTCGCCAGCCCCGGCTCGTCCGGCGGCTCGCGCAGGAGTCCCACGTCGATCACGTGCTCGTGGAGAGCGGTCACCTGCGGCGCTGTGGTCATCTCGCGGATCTCCATCTCCACCTGGGGAAACCGATCGTGGTAGGCGCGCAACAAGCCCGGCAGGACGGTCAGCGCGAGCGATGCGGAAAAGCCGATCCGGATACGACCGGCCTCACCGCTGCCAGTGCGTCGGGCCGCGTCCAGGCCGACGGCGATCTCGTCGAGTGCGCGCCGAGCGGCGGGCA
The DNA here is from genome assembly GCF_016863095.1 of Microbispora siamensis. Taxonomy (GTDB): domain Bacteria; phylum Actinomycetota; class Actinomycetes; order Streptosporangiales; family Streptosporangiaceae; genus Microbispora; species Microbispora siamensis. The sequence continues at coordinate 33,754 of NZ_BOOF01000023.1, forward strand.
GGAGTTGGTGTCCTGCCTCGGTGAGGGCGACCGCGCCGGGTCCTCGGGTGAACAGCGGGTGCCCGACCTTCGCTTCCAGGCGGCGGATCTGCTGGCTGAGCGGTGGTTGCGCGATGCCCAGCCGCTCCGCTGTGCGCCCAAAGTGAAGTTCCTCGGAGAGGACCGCGAAGGCGTGAAGCTGCTGGAGGCTGAGCTCAGGACGGTCCATACCTGTAGAGATATCAGATGATTCTCCTGAACGTGTTGGACATATCGCTGCTGGTTGCCTACCTTTTCGCGACATGACAGAGCGACGCGTGATCGTGAGTGGATCCACCTTCGAAGAGGAGATCGGCTACGCACGGGCGGTGATCGACGGCGACTGGGTGCACGTGTCCGGGACGACCGGGTTCGACTACGCGACCATGACGATCTCCACCGACGTGGTCGAGCAGGCCGAGCAGTGCCTGCGCAACGTCGAATCGGCACTGGCCGAGGCGGGTTGCTCGTTCGCCGACGTCGTCCGGGTCAGATACCTGCTGCCCGACCGTGAGGACTTCCAGCCGTGCTGGCCGATTCTGCGCCGCTGTTTCGGTGACATCCGCCCGGCCGCGACGATGCTCGTGTGCGGGCTCTCCGATTCCCGCATGAAGTTCGAGATCGAGGTGTACGCACGACGGCCCGCAGAGCCAAGGCCCGCACCCGCTGCTTACTGACCGGCAGGAGGAACAGGTCCCGCGAATCGCCTCATGCGCGCTGCTCCAGATTTCGCGCTCCACGAACGAGCGAGGGCCTCGATGATCCGCCTTGCTGTGCGTCCGATAGAACCCCCTGAGTGCAACGAGGCTGATCGATGACCATCGCCGCTGTCCATGTCCACCGTCTGGTGGCTCCCCTCCACACGCCGTTCGTCACCGCCCTGGCGCACCTGACCCACGTCTCGACCGTCGTCGTCGAGATCGTCGACCGCGACGGGCGCTCCGGCTTCGGTGAGGCGCCGGAGGTGTGGACTGTCACCGGATCCTCACTCGCCTCCAGCGAGGCGTGCGTCAGCGAGGTCTTCGCCCCGCTTCTCGTCGGCCGCGATGCCGATGACCTGGTGGAGAACTGTCGCAGAGTCAGCGGCGCCGTGGTCGGCAACGAGCCGGCCAAGGCCGCGGTGGACATCGCGCTCCACGATCTCGCCGCGGTCCGCCTCGGGGTCCCGCTGGTCCGGATGCTCGGCGGCTCCCGGCTGGTGGTGCCCACCGATGTGAGCCTTGCAGCCGGCACGGTGGACAGCCTGTCCAGGGCGGCGAAGAGCCGGGCCGCGGAGGGCTTCGACGTGCTGAAAGTCAAGGTCGGCACGGACGCGGTCACAGACATCGACCGTGTGACGGCGGTCCGCCAGGCGGCCGGTCCCGAGGTGAGGATCCGTCTCGACGCCAACCAGGGGTGGACGCCCCGCGAGGCGGTACGGGTCATCCGCTCGCTGGAGGACGTCGGCATGGGGGTGGAGTTCGTCGAACAGCCGGTGGCCTACCGGGATGTGGAGGGCCTGGCCTGGGTGAGCGACCACGTCGAGACCCCGATCATGGCGGACGAGTCCGTCTTCGACGTGCGCGACCTGGTGGAGGTGATCCGCCGGCGCGCGGCGGACATGATAAACGTCAAGCTGGCGAAGAGCGGTGGGCTCAGCGGCGCCCGCACCCTCCTCGAACTGGCGCGAGCCCAGGGCATGGGCACCATCCTCGGCTCCATGTTGGAGACCGAGATCGGCACCGGCGCCGCGGCGAGCCTGGTAGCCGCCTACGGGACCACGATGGTGAGCGACCTCGACGCGGTGTGGTGGCTCCGGCGCCCCGCCGTCGTCGGCGGCATGCGGTACCAAGGCGCTGCGGTCGTGCTGCCCGACGCGCCGGGCCTGGGCATCTCCGGTCTGGTCGCGGCAGAAGTCCGGGAAGCCACGGAGGCACGGACATGACGGTCGCCGTCCCTTCCGGAACCGCCCCCGAAGGATCGAGCCGATGACTGGCTGGGGCGTCCGGCTCGGACCGGACGCCCGCCCAAGCTCACCGACGCCGAGCTGCTCACCCTGGCCATCGCCCCGGCCCTGCTCGGCATCCGCCGCGCCACCAGCCGGCCCATCACCCGATCGCTGATCGCCTACGACCACTGACCGGACTCAGGACTGACTCGTCTCTAGTGGGCGAGTTCGGCGCGCAGCTCCGCGGGGGTGGTGACCGGCGCCCGGCAGGTGAACCGCCGGCACACATAAGCCGCAGGCGACCCGTCGACCATGCCTCGCCCTTCGAGCAGCGGCACGTCCACCGGCGCGGCGCCGAGTTGTCCCGTGCCCAGCGCGACGACCAGTCCCGGCGTGCCGGACATGAGGGCCGCCCTGTGCAGCGCGCGGGTGCGGGCGTCGTCGGCCGGGCCGACGATCGCCACCTCGGCGGGGCCGTGTAGCGCCGCCTCCGCAACCGCGAGACCCCATCCGGCGAACCGGGCGTACCGCTCCGCCAGCGCGGAGACCGTGCCCAGCGCCGCCTCGGCCGCCTCCCGGTGCCGGGCCGAACCGGTGAGCGCGGCGTACGACAGCAGCGCCCCCGCCGCCGCGAACTGGCCCGAGGGCGTCGCGTTGTCGGTCGGGTCCTGGGGCCGCTGGAACAGCCGCTCGCCGTCGTCGGGGGCGTCGTAGAACCCTCCCGACCCGTCGGGGAACCTCGTCAGCACGGTCTCCAGCAGGTCTCCGGCCCGCTGGAACCACCGGCTCTCGCCGGTGACGCCGTAGAGGGCGAGCAAGCCCTCGGCCGTGTCGGCGTAGTCCTCCAGCATGCCGGCGTTGGCCCCCGCCCGGCCGTCGCGGGAGGTCCGCAGCAGCCGGGCCGGGTCGCGGCTCACCGTGTGCAGTTCGTCGAGCAGCACGGCCGCCTCGCGTGCGGCCTCGATCAGGTCCGGCCGGTCGAAGAGCGCGCCCGCCTCGGCCAGGGCGGCGATCGCGAGCCCGTTCCAGGAGGCCACGATCTTGTCGTCCCGGCCGGGTCGTGGCCGTTGCTCCCGGGCGGCGCGCAGGGCCGTACGGACCCGGTCGAACCGGGCCGGGTCGTCGGGGTCGGCGAGAAGCTGGAGCACCGACGTGCCGTGCTCGAACGTGCCGGTCACCTCGAACACCGAGGCCGCCCAGGCCCCGTCGTCCTCCCCGAGGACCTCGCGGAGCTGTTCGGGGGTCCAGACGTAGAACAACCCCTCGCCGTGGGTGCCGTCCGGTCCCTCGCTGTCGGCGTCGAGGGCCGAGGCGAACGCGCCCTCGGGGGTGCGCATCTCCCGCAGCAGCCATTCGGCGGTCTCCAGGACCACCCGCCTGGCCAGGACCGAGCCGGTCGAGCGCCACCAGTGGGCGTAGACCCGCAGCAGCAGCGCGTTGTCGTAGAGCATCTTCTCGAAGTGCGGCACGACCCAGTCCGCGTCCACCGAGTAGCGGGCGAAGCCCCCGCCGAGCTGGTCGTACATGCCGCCCCTGGCCATCGCCTCCATGGTCGTCTCCGCCATGGCCACGGCATCCCGGGTGCCGTGCCGCAGCAGGAACTCCAGGACCATGGACGGCGGGAACTTCGGCGCCCCGCCGAACCCGCCCCGCCGCTCGTCGAAGCCGCCCGAGAGGTTCCGTACGGCGAGATCGAGGGTCTCGGCGGTGGGCAGCGGGCCCGAGGGCGCCCCTGTGCGCTCGGTGAGCGCCTCCACCACCTTCTCTCCCTGGGCCAGGACGCCCTCCCGGTCCTGCCGCCAGGCCTGCGAGACGGCGTGCAGCAGCCGCTGGAAGTGCGACCGGGGGAAGTAGGTGCCGGCGTAGAACGGGTGTCCGTCGGGGGTGGCGAAGACCGTCATCGGCCAGCCGCCCTGCCCGGTCATCGCCTGGACCGCGCCCATGTAGACGGCGTCCACGTCGGGCCGCTCCTCGCGGTCCACCTTGACGTTGACGAACAACTCGTTCATCAGCCGCGCGGTGGCCTCGTCCTCGAACGACTCGTGTGCCATCACATGACACCAGTGACACGCCGAATAGCCCACGCTGATCAGCAGGGGGACGTCACGCCCGCGCGCCTCCGCGAACGCCTCCTCGCCCCAGGGGAACCAGTCCACCGGGTTGTCCGCATGTTGCAGGAGGTAGGGAGAGGTCTCGCCACCCAGCCGATTCATAAGCCCAGCCTCTCACACCGTCTGTTCTCCCGGACCGGGCCCGAACACCGTGATGATCACTGCTACGGACGCAATTCCAGGGAGATGTGGGGGGACAGCGCGCGGAGGAAGTCGAGGGCGTCGAAGATCGCGCCGGCGGAGGCGACGCCGGTGGTCCTGGTCCGCCCGGTGAGTATCCGGTCGACCGCCTCCACCGCGAGCGGCGCGGTGATGGCGTAGATGTCCTGGCCGCTCGCCACGGCGCGCCGCTCGTCGCCGCCGGAGCGCACGACGACGTCGACGAGGAAGGTCTGCGCGGACCGCCCACGCTCGTCCACCGGGGCCGGCGTCGGCGTGTCCGGGTCCGACAGGTCCCTTGCCGCCTCGACCGTCATGTAGGTGCGCACGTCGGGGATGGACAGGTGGCTGGGAATGGTGACGACGTCAGCCATCGTGAACTCCCCGATGACGGCCCGCGGCCCCATCGGCTCGGGGAACGGCCACTCCAGGATCGGCGCCTTGTCGTCGCGGTACTCCAGCCGGCCGTTCGCGTAACGGACGCGCCGGCCGCCCCGCCGCTGCCCGGAGACCACGCCGGAGGCACGTGTCCCGGGGGTCGGGTGCCAACCGCTCAGCCCGTACGCGACGTGCGCCTCGTCGGCCGCCGTCCAGTCGCCCATCGCGGCGGTGGCCAGCAGGTCGCCGAAACCGCCGTAGAAGGCCATCGCAGGGACGATCACCGCTCCCGCCGCCCGGGCGCGGTCCGCGAAGTGCGTGAACGTGTCGACGTTGGCCTCGATCTCGGCCGCCACATCCACGTACGGGATCCCGGCGCGCAGCGCCGCCTCGATCACGGGGGCGGCCGTCGCGGCGAAGGGCCCGGCACAGTTGACCACGGCCGCCGCGCCGGCCAGCGCGCGGTCGAGCGAGGCCGGGGCGTCGACCGACGCCGGGCGGGCCTCCAGCCCGGACTCGTACGCCAGCGTCTTCAGCTTGTCGGCGTCGCGCCCGGACAGAACCGGAACGAACCCGCGATCCCGCAGCTGTGCCACCACAAAGCGCCCGGTGTGCCCGTACGCGCCGAACACCGCCACCGTGAGGCCCGATCCCATCGGTTCTCCTTCTCCTCGTACGTCTTGCTGGTGTGGACATCCTGACGAGGAGAGGGTGTACGGCACGAGTGTCCGGAACGCCATTACCCGTACAATTCCGGACATGAGCACTGTGGCGCTGGCCGTCACCGACGGAATGCTGCACTTCGAACTGTCGCTGGCGTACGAGGTCTTCGGGACCCACCCGACCGGCGCGGCCGACCCCTGGTACAGCTTCGTCGTCTGCGGGCCCGGCGCAGTGCGGGCCGGCCGGTTCCTGCTGGAGCCCGACCACGGCCTCGACCGGCTCCGGCGCGCCGACACCGTGATCGTCCCGGGCTGGGCCGACGTCGATGTCGATCCACCCGCCGACCTGGTCGACGCGGTGCGCGCGGCCCACGAGGCGGGCGCACGCGTGGCCTCCCTCTGCACGGGCGCCTTCGTGCTGGCCGCCGCCGGCCTGCTGGACGGGAAGCGCGCGACCACGCACTGGGCGCACACCCGGGACCTGGCCACCCGCTTCCCCCAGGTGGAAGTCGACCCGGACGTCCTGTACGTGGACAACGGCAGCGTGCTCACCTCCGCCGGCAAGGCCGCGGCCATGGACCTGTGCCTGCACCTCGTCCGCCTCGACCACGGCTCCTCGATGGCCAACACGGTCGCCCGCCGCCTGGTCGTGCCGCCGCACCGGGACGGCGGCCAGGCCCAGTTCGTCACCACCCCGGTGCCCGCCCCGGACAACCACCCGCTCGCCGAACTGTTCCCGTGGGTGATGGAACGGCTTGACCATCCGCTGACCGTGGAGGACCTGGCCCGCCAGGCGCGGATGAGCTCGCGCAATCTGGGCCGCCACTTCAGGTCGGTGACCGGCACGACCCCGCTGCAGTGGCTGCTGACGCAGCGGATCCGCCACGCCCAGGAGTTGCTGGAGACCACCGACGACAGCATCGACGCCATAGCGGCGGCCACCGGCATGGGCACCGCCACGACGCTGCGGCGGCACTTCAACCGCACGGTCGGCGTGCCTCCGGACACCTACCGCCGCACCTTCCGCTCCCGGACCCGCCCGGGCCCGGACGGGCTGTCACGTCCGGAGGAACGCATGGGGGACCGTGGGGATGTTTTCCGGCCCGTCCCGGCGTAGGCTCACAGGACGTGGGCTTGGATCTGGACTTCGCTATCAGGCACTCGGGACGCCCGGCGGCCGCCATGACGCGGCGCGACGTCGCACGGGTGCTGCTGGCCGTGCCGTCCGGACAGGCCCTGGTCGCCCTTCCCGACCTGCGGCGGCAGTTGCTCGCGGCGGGCAACCCGCTGTCGCCCAGGTTCTGGGAGTCGGCCAAGGCCGTGCTGATGAGCATCGAGTCCGGCGTGGCGACGGTGGGCGACGTGCAGCGCTGGCTGGAGTCCAGCGGGACCGAGCCGATCATGCTCACCCGCAGCTACTTCCTGTGGCCCGAGGAGAGCGAGCGCGGCCCGGTGGCCACCGAGATGTACGAGCGGCTGGTCGAGTTCCTGGAGGAGCGGCTGGCGGCCGGGGAGATCGACGCGGACGCGCTGGCCGCCGGGGATCCCGACGCCCGGCACGCCTACGAGGAGCTCCAGGAGCGCTGGCTCGGCACCCCGCTGCCGGACGGCCGGGTGCCCAACGTCGTGGTCAACGACGAGCAGGACCAGGAGCTGTACGCCGCCTGGGACGAGGAGGAGGCGTTCGCGCTGAGCGAGCTGCGGCGGGTGCTCGACGACCTGCCGGAGCCGCCCTTCCCCGAGGGAGATCTCCGCTCGGCCGCCCGGCGGCTGCGCGTGACGCTGACCCGGCCCGGCTACCCGGGCAACGTGCTGCGCGCCTGCGCCGGGCTGGAGGACGGCGATCTGCCCGAACGGGACGAGGATCTGTGGCTCACCGTCGCCGCCGGGATCGCCGCGCCGATCTCCGACCTGCCGGACGAGGAGGACGCCGCCCGGTTCTTCGACATGGAGGGCGAGCTCAGCCACGAGGACTCGATACTGGCCTCGTTGTGCGCCATCCACCACGCCGACTGGCTCGCGTCGGTGATCGCCCTGGTCCGGTACGGCCCGGGGGTGCTCGCCTCGCCCGAGCGGATCGCCCGGTTCATCGCCGACTCCGAGGACGTCGACATGGACCCGGACGAGCCGGAGGACCTGGAGGCGACGGAGATGCTGTTCACCGCGGTGACACCGCTGTGGGCGCACCTCGGCATCGTGGACCGGGCCGAGGTGCTGACCCCGCTGGGCTGGTGGGGCCTGCCGAAGGCGCTGGAACGCGCCTGGTCCTCAGGCCCCGCACTGCCCGACTGAGCCGCCCCGAATGAGCCCCCCAACCGAGGGGGATCACCCGGGCGTGTCGACCAGGCCCCGGTAGTCGTCGTCCACCAGATCGCGGTATTCCGGATGCCGCTGGATGTACCAGGCCACGAACGAGCACAGCGGCACGACCCGAAGGCCGGCCGCCCGTGCTCCGTCGAGGGCACCGCCCACCAGCCTGCTGCCGAGGCCGCGGCCCTCGAACTCGTCGCGCACCTCGGTGTGCGGGAAGACCATCGAGCCGCCCCGCAGCCGGTACTGCGCGAACCCGGCGACCACCCCGTCGACGACGATCTCGTAACGCGACGCGGCGGGGTTGTCGACGACCCGGGCGTCCTCGCTCACGCCTCGGGCCCGTTCCCGCGCCGTTCGTCCTCGCGCTCGTCGTGCGGCACCTGGATCTTCCTCATCTGCTTGTTCATGTTCTTCAGAAGGAAGAACAGGGCCAAACCGATCGCGGCGACGACGAGGAAGCCCAGGAGACCCGGCCCGTAGCTGGTTGCATCCACGCCTTCAGCTTACGAGCAGGCAGGGGTGACCTCCGCGGCGATCCCCGCGAACAGGTCGTCCTCCGGCAATGTGGTGTCCACGAGCGACCGCGCGAGGTGGTAGTCCTCGGTCGGCCAGATCTCCTCCTGGAGCTCACGCGGGCAGACGAACCAGAACCCGTCCGGGTCCACCTGGGTGGCGTGCGCGAGCAGGGCGAGATCGCGGACCTCGAAGTACTCCGCGCACGGGACCTTGGTGGTCACGTCCCACTTCTGCGGCCGGTCCTCCCACCGCGCGATCCAGTCGGCGTACGGCGAGCCCATGCCGCGCTCGGTCATGGCGTTGTGCAGCGCCTCGAACCGCTCCCGGGTGAAGCCCATGTGGTAGTAGAGCTTCAGCGGCTGCCACGGCTCACCCGTGCCGGGGTAGCGGTCGGGGTCGCCCGCCGCCTCGAACGCCTCCACCGACACCCGGTTGGTCATGATGTGGTCCGGGTGCGGGTAGCCGCCGTTGTCGTCGTACGTGAGGATCACGTGCGGCCGGAACTCCCGGACGGCGGCGACGAGCGGCGCCGACGCCACCTCGAGCGGCTGCAGCGCGAAGCACCCCTCGGGCAGCGGCTCGTTCTCGTCCTCCGGCAGCCCGGAGTCGACGAAGCCGAGGAACCGCTGCTGGACGCCGAGGATCTCGCGCGCCTTCTCCATCTCCTGGCGGCGCACCTCGCCCATGTTCTCCAGGATGTCGGGCCGGTCCATCTTGGGGTTGAGGATCGAGCCGCGTTCACCACCCGTACACGTGACGACGAGCACCTCCACGCCCTCCGCGACGTAGCGGGCCATCGTGGCGGCGCCCTTGCTCGACTCGTCGTCTGGGTGCGCGTGCACGGCCATCAGCCTCAACGGTGCACTCACGTCTCTCCTCAGGTGTCCTATGGCTACGAAAAGAGGTTAGCTTCTAAGAGACCGTGTGTTCCGGACCCGGCATGGCCCGCGTCGCGGACACGGTCGACTTGTGCGGACGATCGTCTCGCACAACACCGACAATCCTCAGGGAGATTCCGCGATGCCCACCGATGAGGCCGGCGGCCAGGGGACGCGCCCGGTGCTCGGCACGCCGGACGAGTTCGCGCCCCGCCCGGCGCGGCCCGCCAGGCTGGTGCCGTACATCGTGATCGCGCTGATCGTGGCGGTCATGGCGGGTGGCTGGGGCTACGTCATGCTCCGTGCGAACGGGAACCCCTCGGTGAGCGCCGACGTGATCACCTTCGACGCGAGCGCCACGGACTCGGCCGTCATCACCTTCACGGTGCACAAGCCGGCCGATCGGGCGGCGATGTGCCGGATCCAGGCACTCGACACCCAGCACCTGGAGGTCGGCAGCCGCGAGGTCGACATTCCCAAGGGCAGGTCGGACCTCGAGTTCACCGAGCGGCTGAGGACGAGTTCCCAGGCCACGGCAGTACATGTCGACTACTGCGATCTCGTATAGTGGAATCTTTGGGGAAGCGTTCGAAGGCGTTAACTTGACAGCCTTTCGAGTCACTTACGGAAACAAGGAGAGCCCGTGGCCGTCTCCCAGAACGACAACGTCACCTGGCTGACGCAAGAGGCGTACGACCGCCTCAAGGAGGAGTACGAGTACCTTTCGGGCCCGGGTCGCACGGACATCGCCAAGAAGATCGAAGCCGCCCGGGAAGAGGGTGACCTCAGGGAGAACGGTGGCTACCACGCCGCCAAGGACGAGCAGGGCAAGATGGAGGCCCGCATCTTCCACCTCCGGCAGATCCTGGACAACGCCAGGGTCGGTGAGGCTCCCCGCGCCGAGGGCGTCGTGGGTCCCGGCATGACCGTGACGGTCCGCTTCGACGGCGACGACGAGGAGGTCACCTTCCTGCTCGCCTCCCGCGAGGAGAGCGGCGCGCCGATCGACGTCTACTCGCCGAACTCTCCCCTCGGGTCCGCGATCAACGGCAAGAAGATCGGGGAAAAGGCGACGTACACGCTGCCCAACGGCAGGCAGAACACCGTCGAGATCCTCGAAGCCGTGCCGTACATCGGCAACTAGGTTCCACCCTTTTCGCCCCGGCCGGGAATTCCGGATTCGTTTGCGGTATTCCCGGCCGTGCGGCAGTCTCGTCGTGGACCGGACCATTCGCCGCGGGAGGGGTGAGATCGTGCTCGAACGCCGAGCGCGTCCGTCCACCCGTTTAGGCAGGAAGTTCGCGAGGGCCGTGTCCGAGGCTCGCCAGGATCTCGCCTATCGCCCGCGTCTGCCCCGCCCGGGGCGCCTGCGCAGGACGGTTCCCCTCATCGCCGTGGCGCTCGTCACCGTGCTGACGGCCGACGTGCTCGTGCTCGGGGAGCTCGGGTCGCAGTCCGCGAACTCGGGCGTGGTCACGGCCCTGTCCGACCGGCGTACGGGCAACGGCTACGTGGCGGCGGCCCGGCAGGCCCGCGACGTGTCGTCCCCGACGCCGGGGCGCCAGGCCCCGGTCGCCCAGACGGTGACGCGGCAGCCGGTGGCCCCGCTGCAGCGGCTGATCCGCCCGCACCTGTTCGTGGTGGCCAACCGGCCCCTTCCCCCCGAGGTGGTGGAGAAGGTGCGCAAGCAGAAGGGCGTGACCGCCGCCGAGGTGACCGGCGCGGCCGACGTGGTCGTGGACGGCAAGCGGGTGCCGACGATGGGCGTCGACCCGTCCACCTTCCGTTCGTACACGCCGAAGGTGACGGCCTCCTCGGACGAGTTGTGGCGCAACATCGCGGCCGGCGACATGGCGGTCTCCTTCGAACTCGGCAACGACGGCGGCGTGCAGCTCGGCTCGCAGGTCCACAGCGGCGCCAGGCGACTGCGCATCGGCGCGTACGCCACGGTGGGCATGGGCTCGATCGCGGCGATCGTCTCGAAGGGGACGGCGGCGGCCCTCGGCATCCCGGACGGCAACGCCCTGGTCGTGAGCGCGCCGAAGGTCGACTCCCGCAAGCTCCGCCTCAGGCTGCTGAAGATCCTGCCCAAGGGCAGTCAGGTCGCCACGATCAACCCGGTGGTGGTGGCGCCCAAGGGACGCACCGTGTGGCCGCAGACGGCGTTCATGTCCGCGGAGCAGCTCAGGGTCGCGCTCACGGCGGCCGTCAGCAAGCTCGGCCGGCCGTACGTGTGGGGCGCCGAGGGGCCCGACAGCTTCGACTGCTCGGGGCTGGTGCAGTGGGCGTACGCGCAGGCGGGCGTGCGCATGCCGCGGGTGACGTACCAGCAGTGGGTCACCGGGCCGCAGGTGCCGCTGTCGCAGGCGCAGCCGGGCGACCTGCTGTTCTGGCGCAACGACCCGACCAACCCCGGCTACATCTCGCACGTCGCCATCTACTGGGGCAACGGGAAGATGCTGCACGCCCCGCACACCGGCGACGTCGTGAAGATCGCGAACGTCTACACCAAGAACCTCGCCGGGGTCGTCCGGGTCAGTCCGCAGCTCTCCGCCCGCGTCCGCTGACCGCACCGGCGGCCAGGCCGTCCAGTACGAGCGAGAACAGGTGCTCGCGCCGCTCGGCGACGACCGGGCCCTGCTCGGCGATCCAGCCGACGGCGCTGGTCAGCGCGAACACGTCCATCCCGTCGACGTCGGGCCTGATGTGGCCGTCGTCCTGGGCTCGTTTGACCAGGCGTCCTGCGGCCCCCCGCATGGCGGAGCACGACGCGTGCAGGGGCGAGTCCTCGTCGCTGATCGTCGTCATCATCGAAGCGGTCAGGCCGCGGTAGGCGCTCGCGCCGCGGAGGAACTCCCGCAGCCACTGCCGTAGCGCCTCGTGGGAGTCGCCCGCGCCCTCCAACTCCTCCGCGCGGGCCGCCAGGTTGTCGAACCGCTGCCGGAGCAATGCCTCCAGCAGGGCCTCTCTCGTGGGGAAGTGGCGGTAGAGCGTGCCCATGCCGACCTCGGCGCGCCGGGCGACGTCGCGCAGCGACGCCTGGGTCCCCTGCTCCTCCACCACGGTCCTGGCGACCTCCAGGATGCGCTCGTAGTTGCGCTGCGCGTCCGCGCGCTGCTGTCGGCCCGTCATGCGTCGATCCTCGCACCTTGACATGTGGAGCAGTGCTCCGCTTATTATCCGGAGCATCGCTCCGAATCGTAGTCGTCCAGGAGGATCGATGCCCACGATGAAGGCCGTCCGCATGCACCGGACCGGGGAGCCCGGAGTTCTGGTGGTGGAGGAGGTTGCCCGCCCCGAGCCGGGAATCGGCGAGGTGCTCGTCCAGGTCCACGCGGCGGGGATGAACCCGCCCGACTGGTACGCCCGCAGGGGCTTCGCCAACATCCCGGAGGAACTGCGGCCCACGATTCCCCTGCCGTACACGCCGGGCTCGGACATCTCCGGCGTGGTCGCCGCCGTCGGCCACGGCATCACCGAGTGGCAGGAGGGCGACGAGGTGTTCGGCCTCGTGCGCTTCCCCTCTCTGGAGCGCGGGGGAAGGGGATACGCCGAGTACACCACCTCGCCCGCGTTCCACCTGGCCCGCAAGCCGGTGAACCTCGGCCACGTGGAGGCGGCCGCCGTGCCGATGGCCGGGCTCACCGCCTACCAGTACGTCTTCGATCACATCAAGCTCGGCGAGGGCCGCAGAGTGCTGGTCAACGGCGCCGCCGGCGGGGTCGGCCACTTCGCGGTGCAGCTCGCCAAGTTGCAGGGCGCGTACGTCATCGGGGTCGCCTCGGGGCGGCACGAGACGTTCCTGCGTGAGCTCGGGGTGGACGAGTTCGTCGACTACACGACCACCCGTGCGGAGGACGAGGTGCGGGACGTGGACGTCCTCATCGACACCGTGGGCGGGCCGGACGCCCACAGGTTTCTGCCGGTCCTGCGGCCCGGCGGCGTGATCAGCCCGGTCTTCCACGGCGAGTACCACCGGGAGCGCGCGGCCGAGTTGGGCATCACGTTCCGGTCGGGCCAGGTCCACTCGGACGGAAAGCAGATGGCGGAGCTGGGACGCCTGCTGGAGGAGGGCCGGCTGCGCGTCGGCCTGGACTCCGTCTTCCCGCTCGCCGAGGCCGCGAGGGCCCACGAACGGGCCGAACGCGGCCACATTCAGGGCAAGATCGTCCTGCGAGTCGTGCCGGACCAGGCGGGCTAGATCGGCAGCCCGGCCTCCAGGTAGCCGAGAGCCTCGTCGACCAGGTCGGGCAGCGGGGTGGCGCCGCCCCGCTCGACCCAGGTGAACATGGCCGGGAGCAGGACCCCCATGACCGCGCCGACGAGGGCCCGTACGGCGAGGTCGCGGGGGTCGCGGCCCGCCCGCTCCGCCACCGCGCCCGCGAGCATGTCGATCGTGTCGAACAGTCCGTCCAAGGTCCGCGCGCGCAGGGCGGGCACGGACGCGGACAACTTGGCCCGGGCGAGCACCTTGTCCAGCTCCTCGGCCCGCATCGACGCGAAGGCCGTACGGAAGGCGGTGCGCAGCGCGGTCAGCGGGGGCAGGTCCGGCGGCTGAGCCTTGATCATCTCCAAGATGATCTGGTCGTAGTCGCCCCGGGCGACCACGTCCTCCTTCGTGGGGAAGTAGCGGAAGAACGTGCTGGGGGAGACCTCCGCCGCCTCCGCGATCTGCTCGATCGTCGTGGCCTCGTACCCTTGCTCGGCGAACAGCCGCAGGGCCTCCTCCTGGATGGTCCTGCGGGTCTTGGCCTTCTTGCGCTCGCGCAGGCTCGTGACAACGCGATCCGAGGGGTGCGGGGTCCGGTCGGCGCGCTGTGGTGAGCTCATGTCCCGATTCTGCCGTTCCTCCCACCCCTGCCCATACTCCCCGCGAGGAGGACGCACTGAGCCGAACGCACTGAGCCGAACGTACTGGGCCATTGCCGAGTTGCGATGTAATGTTGATTACATGAATTCGGAAGAACAGTTGAGTGCCTGGTTCGCCAGCCGGTTGCCGGAGAACTGGTTCGCCGAGTCCCCCAAGGTCGTGGTGGACCGCGAGGAGATCACCGTGCTGGGCACGCTTCCCCCGCTGTCGGTCGCCGAAGGGCTCCCCGACCTGGAGCGCGTGGCGGCGATGGAGGGCTACGTCGAGCGGTTCCGCGAGGAGACGCGCGAGCGCAGGATCGACATCGCCAGGGAGGCCGAGCACCGCTTCCGCCGCAAGGTCTCCTGGGGCGTCGTCGTCGGTGACGAGACAGTGATGTTCACCACTCTTTCCGTCCCCGTCATGACCCGACTGCGCCAGCCGGAACGGCAGGTCCTCGACACCCTGGTCGCCGCGGGTGTCGCGCGCAGCCGCAGCGACGCGCTGGCCTGGTGCGTCCGGCTCGTCGGCAAACACACCGACAGTTGGCTCGCTGACCTGCGCGATGCCCTTCAGCACGTGGACCGGATCAGGGCGGAAGGTCCCGGCGGATTGGACTGAACCAATTCCCGGAGAGGTCTGGACCATTCGAATTGGCCTATACCAATGTGTAAGGCCGGTCAGACGGGTAAGGGGGAGAAGGACGTTTTTTCAACAGGGCCAGAGTGGGTAAGGTCCCACAACATCACGGCCACTGCCTGGGCCGATGCTGTCCGAGGCCGTGAAGTCGATAATGGCGACGATTTAACGGAGTGGAAACAGGGTGGTCTACTCCAATTGGATTCGGAAGCCATTCGTCGCTGATGATGCTCTGGCCCTGAGAGATTAAGGAGCCGCCCCCGTGTCCATTTCAGTAGAGGTACCGACGCCCACCACTCACAGCGATCTGGCCGCCTGGGTGAGCCAGATCGCGGAGCTGACCCAGCCGGACCGGATCGAATGGTGCGACGGCTCCGAGGCCGAATGGACGCGCCTGACCAACCTTCTGGTCGAGCAGGGCACCTTCACGCGGCTGGTCAAGCGTCCCAACAGCTTCTACGCGGCCTCGGACCCGAGCGACGTCGCGCGCGTGGAGGACCGCACGTTCATCTGCTCCGAGCGTGAAGAGGACGCCGGGCCCACCAACAACTGGATCGCGCCGGACGAGATGCGCCGGACGTTCGCCACGCTGTTCAAGGGCTGCATGCGAGGCCGGACGATGTACGTCGTGCCGTTCTGCATGGGCCCCCTGGGCGGGAACATCTCGCAGCTCGGCGTCGAGATCACCGACTCGCCGTACGTCGTGGTGTCGATGCGGATCATGACCAGGATGGGCGAGGCGGCGCTGCGCCTCATCGAGGAACGCGGCGACTTCGTCAAGGCGGTCCATTCCGTGGGCGCGCCGCTGGAGCCCGGCCAGGCCGACGTGCCGTGGCCGTGCAGCCAGACCAAGTACATCAGCCACTTCCCGGAGACCCGTGAGATCTGGTCGTACGGCTCGGGCTACGGCGGCAACGCGCTGCTGGGCAAGAAGTGCTACGCGCTGCGGATCGCCAGCGCGATGGCCCGCGACGAGGGCTGGCTGGCCGAGCACATGCTGATCCTGAAGCTCACGCCGCCGCAGGGCGAGGCGCGGTACGTCGCCGCGGCCTTCCCGTCGGCGTGCGGCAAGACGAACCTCGCCATGCTCCAGCCCACGATCCCGGGCTGGAAGGTCGAGACGATCGGCGACGACATCGCCTGGATGCGCTTCGGCCCCGACGGCCGGCTGTACGCGATCAACCCGGAGGCCGGCTTCTTCGGAGTCGCGCCGGGGACCGGCCAGTCCACGAACGCCAACGCGATCGAGACGCTGTGGGGCAACAGCATCTTCACGAACGTCGCGCTGACCGACGACGGGGACGTCTGGTGGGAGGGCCTCACCGACGAGCCGCCCGCGCACCTCACGGACTGGAAGGGCCGCGACTGGACGCCGGAGTCCGGCGAGCCCGCCGCCCACCCGAACGCCCGGTTCACCACTCCTGCCGAGCAGTGCCCGACGATCGCCCGCGAGTGGCAGGACCCCGCCGGGGTGCCGATCTCGGCCATCCTGTTCGGCGGCCGCAGGGCGACCGCGGTGCCGCTGGTGACCGAGTCGCTGAGCTGGCAGCACGGCGTGTTCCTGGGCGCCAACGTGGCCTCGGAGAAGACCGCGGCGGCCGAGGGCAAGGTCGGCGAGCTGCGCCGCGACCCGTTCGCGATGCTGCCGTTCTGCGGCTACAACATGGGCGACTACTTCGCGCACTGGCTCGAGGTCGGCAAGATGACCGACCCGGAGAAGCTGCCCAAGATCTACTACGTGAACTGGTTCCGCAAGGACGCGAACGGCCGCTTCGTGTGGCCGGGCTTCGGCGAGAACAGCCGGGTGCTCAAGTGGATCGTCGACCGGCTGAACGGCGTGGCCGACGCCGTGCCCACGCCGATCGGCAACCTGCCGGCCTCCATCGACACCGAGGGCCTCGACATCGCGCCCGAGGACATGGAGCTCCTGCTCAGCGTCGACCCCGAGGTGTGGCGCGAGGAGGCCGCGCTGATCCCGCCCCACTTCGAGACCTTCGGCGACCACATGCCGAAGGAGCTGTGGGACGAGTACCGCGCACTGGTCCAGCGGCTCGGCTGAGCCTCGCTTACGGACGGCCCGCGCACCCGCTCCCTCGGACGGAACTTTCCCCGTGACGGCTTCGTCTACGGGATAGACGGGGCGCGGGCCGTCCGGCCCGGTTCGGGGCCCCTCCTTCTCCCCCCAGAGGAGGGCGTACGTGGAACTGGTGCTCGTCGTCGCCGCGGCGATAATCGCGGCACTCGTCGTCACGACCGCTCTCGCCGTCCCCCGGGAGCGGCGAAGAGCCAAATCGGTGTTCGGAGCGTCCGGGCTCGACCTGGACGCCTACGAGCTGGCCTTCCTGGCGGGCGGGCCGCCCCGGGTGGTCAACACGGCGCTCGCCTCGCTTGCGGTCCGCGAGCAGGTGCGCGTCGCCCGCGGCGGCAGGGTCACCGCCATTGCGGATGCTCCCACGACCTCCGCCGACCCCGTCGAGCAGGCCGTGCTCGACCTGGTCACGCGGCCCGGCGGGGCGAGCGCGGCCGAGATCAGGCGCCGCGCGGGCGACGGCTCCGCAGTGGCGGAGCTGAGGCGACGCCTGATCGCGCAGGGCCACCTGCTTCCCGACGGCTTCCTGGAGGGCGCGCGCCGCCTCAACGCGCGCCTGCGCGCCCTCGCGATGCTCGCCTTCGCCCTCGCGGCCGTCACGCTCGTGCTGATCGTCTTCACCGGGACCCTCGCCTCCGACGCGGCGGGCTGGACCGCGTTCGCGGTCGCCGCGATCTCCGACGTGTACGCCCTGATCGCGTCCGTCACGTACGCCGCGTCCCTGCGGGACCCGCTGAGCCATGCGGGTGAGGAGGCGCTGCGGCAGGCGCGCGAGAGGAACCCCAGGGGCGTTCTCGCGCCCGGAACCGCAGGCGCGGTCGGCGTGGGCGGTGCGGCGGGCCTCGCCGCGGTCACGGCGATCGCCCTGTACGGCCTGGGCGAGCTCGGCGATCCGCACCTCGCGGGCCAGATCGCGGCGGAGGACGCCATCGCCCGCCGCTCCTTCGACAGCGGCGGCGGGTCCTCGGGCGGAGGCCCCTCCGTCACGGGCGGCAGCGGCGGCGGCGGGGGAGCGGGCTGCGGTTCGAGCGGGTGCGGCTCCGACTCGAGCGGCTGCGGAAGCAGCGGTTGCGGCGGTGGCTGCGGCGGCGGGTGCGGTGGTGGCTGAGGGCCGGTTCGGGAGGTGGCTGCCGTCCGGCAGGCGTGGCCGGGAGCACAAGAGGCACGCCGCGGGTGCCGCTCAGGGTGCCGCTTCGGGTGGCGGGCAGGGGGCCGGACTCGGTGTCGGGATCGGCTGGCGGCCGGAGATCGACCTCACGGTGGAGCGGTTGCCCGGTGTCGGGTTCGTCGAAGTGATCGCGGAGAACGTGGATCCGGCCCGGCCGCCCGAGTCCCTGGCCGTGCTGCGCGCCGCCGGGGTGCCCGTCGTGCCCCACGGCGTGGGCCTGGGCGTCGGCGGCGCGCACCGTCCCGATCCGGCCCGGCTGGCGCGCCTCGCGGCGTGCGCCGAGGCGCTGCGCGCCCCTCTCGTCAGCGAGCACGTGGCCTTCGTGCGGGCCGGTGCCGTGGAGGCCGGTCACCTGCTGCCGGTCCCGCGCACCAGAGAAGCGCTGTCGGTGATCGTGGAGAACGTGCGGGAGGCGCAGGACGCGCTCCCGGTGCCGCTCGCGCTCGAGAACGTGGCGGCCCTGTTCGGCTGGCCGGACGACGAACTGACCGAGGCGCAGTTCCTCGGCGAGCTGGTCGAGCGGACGGGCGTGAAGCTGCTGGTCGACGTGGCCAACCTCTACACGAACCAGGTCAACCTCGGCCTGGACGCGAGGCGGGCACTCGACGCGCTGCCGCTGGAAGCCGTCGCGTACGTCCATGTGGCGGGCGGGCACGCGCACGACGGCCTGTGGCACGACACGCACACCTCGTCGCCTCCCGCCGAGGTGCTCGACCTGCTGACCGAGCTGTGCGCCCGGGTGACGCCGCCCGGCGTGCTGCTGGAGTGGGACGACGCCTATCCCGGCGACAGCGCGCTGGCGGGCGAACTGGGGCGCATCCGAGAGGCGATGTCCCGTGCCTGAGCCGTCTGTGTCCCCGGTTTCCGCGGCGGAGGCGCGGGCCGCGCTGGCGGCCGCTCAGGCGGAGCTGCTGGCGGCCCTGGTGGCGGGCGGACGCGTGCCGGACGGCTTCGACCCCGGCCGCGTGGCCGTCCAGGCCCGTGGGCTGCTGGCCAAGCGGCGCGGCTCGGTCGCCCGCGCCGCCCCCGACCTCGCCGAGGCCCTCGGCGCCGAGTTCGCCGGCCTGTTCGCGGGGTATGCCGCGGAACACGTGAAGCCCGAGGGCGGGTCGAGGGCGGACGCACGGGACTTCGCCGCCTGGCTGCGGGTACGCGGGCGACTCTGACCACGCGAGGCGGGTTACCCCGGCCCTGTCCAGGAAAGCCTGAGGAGGGCAGGGCATGCCGGTTCGCCCGCGATAATTGGTGATCGAGCCCCACCGTCGCGAGGAAGAGGGTCGAGTGAGCGAGCGCAGCGAGCGAACCAATAAACACAGCGCGTTTCGCGAAGTGCTGACCTGCGTGCCTCCGGCACGACGGAACTCCGAGCCGCCAGGCGAGGAGGTGGCATGAGCATGCGCGATCTCGTGTACAAGCTGTACGAGCGCAGGCTCGAACGCAAGCTGTCCTCCGACCAGATCCCCCGCCATGTCGGCGTCATCGTGGACGGCAACCGCAGGTGGGCGCGGGCCATGGGCCTGCGGGACGTCAGCCGGGGCCATCAGAAGGGCGCCGACAAGATCTCCGAGCTGCTGGTGTGGTGCCGCGAGGCCGGGGTCGAGTACGTGACGCTGTGGCTGCTCTCCACCGACAACCTCGCCAGGGACAAGGCCGAGCTCGAGCCGTTGCTCCAGGTGATCGAGAACCTCGTGCAGGATCTCGTTGACCAGGGATGGCACCTCAACCCCATGGGCTCGCTCGACCTTCTGCCCGATCACACGGCTCGTGTCCTCAAACACGCAAAAGAAACCACATCGCATCGTCCAGGCCTGATTGTGAACGTTGCCGTTGGGTATGGAGGAAGGCGTGAGATCGCTGATGCGGTGCGCTCCCTCCTCCAGGAGCACGCCAGCAAGGGCGCGAGTATCGAGGACCTCGTCGAGGTCCTCGACGTCGAGCACATCGCGGAGCATCTCTACACGCGCGGCCTGCCCGACCCGGATCTCGTCATCCGGACCTCGGGAGAGCAGCGACTCTCCGGATTCCTGCTCTGGCAGAGCGCCCACTCCGAGTTCTACTTCTGCGAGGCCTACTGGCCCGACTTCCGCAGAGTCGACTTCCTGCGGGCGCTCCGCTCGTACGCCGCACGGCACCGTCGGTACGGCTCCTGAGACGGTACGTGACCAGCATCTTTTAGCCTGCGTAAACCTATTGGGCTGGGGAGATTCGTTACGTAACGTAGTAGCTGAGCGGCCGTCGAGGGGATCGGCGGCCATCACCTCGGGAGAGGGCCCGTCCTTGCGCGACCACCATGCGAGGAGGGCCGGAGCCCCGGTCTGCCCTCGCAGGTCACGGGCCCGGTCCGTTCACCACCAGTCAAGGCAGGGCGCCCACCTCAGGCGCCCGGGGGAGAACGCGTGGCAGTGTCCTCGAGCAACCCGTCCACATCCCGCACCTACGTTCTGGACACGTCCGTCCTGCTCGCCGACCCGGCGGCGATGAGCCGCTTCGCCGAGCACGAGGTCGTCGTCCCGATCGTCGTCATCACGGAACTGGAGGCCAAGCGCCACCACCCCGAGCTCGGCTACTTCGCCCGGGAGGCTCTGCGCTTCCTCGATGACCTCAGAGTGCGGTACGGACGGCTGGATGAGCCCATGCCGATCGGCGACGGGAACATCCGGGTCGAGCTGAACCATAGTGATCCGTCCTGCCTCCCGGCGGGCTTCCGCCTGGGTGACAACGACACCCGCATCCTCACCGTCGCGCAGAACCTCGCGGCGGAGGGCAAGGACGTGGTGCTGGTGTCGAAGGACCTGCCGATGCGGGTCAAGGCGGCGTCCATCGGCCTGGCCGCGGAGGAGTACCGCGCCGGCATGGTGGTCGAGTCCGGCTGGACCGGCATGGCGGAGCTCCAGGTCACCACGGAGGAGATGGACGCCCTCTTCGAGTCCGGCACGGCCGACATCGACGAGGCGCGCGACCTGCCGTGCCACACCGGCCTGCGGCTGCTGTCGAGCCGCGGCTCCGCGCTCGGCCGCGTCCTGCCGGACAAGTCGGTACGTCTGGTGAGAGGCGACCGTGAGGTCTTCGGGCTGCACGGCCGGTCGGCGGAGCAGCGGATCGCGCTCGACCTGCTGATGGACCCCGACGTCGGCATCGTCTCGATGGGCGGCCGCGCCGGCACCGGCAAGTCCGCGCTGGCGCTGTGCGCGGGCCTGGAGGCGGTGCTCGAGCGCCGCCAGCACCGCAAGATCATCGTCTTCCGCCCCCTGTACGCCGTGGGCGGCCAGGAGCTCGGCTACCTGCCCGGTTCGGAGAACGACAAGATGGGCCCGTGGGCCCAGGCGGTCTACGACACGCTGGGCGCGGTGACGTCCCCCGAGGTCATCGAGGAGGTCATCGACCGGGGCATGCTGGAGGTCCTGCCGCTGACCCACATCCGCGGCCGTTCCCTCCACGACGCCTTCGTGATCGTGGACGAGGCGCAGTCGCTGGAGCGCGGCGTGCTGCTGACCGTGCTGTCCCGCATCGGGGCCAACTCGCGGGTCGTGCTCACCCACGACATCGCCCAGCGCGACAACCTGCGGGTGGGCCGGCACGACGGCGTCGTCGCCGTGGTGGAGAAGCTCAAGGGCCACCCGCTGTTCGCCCACATCACGCTGACCAGGTCCGAGCGGTCGCCGATCGCCGCCCTGGTGACCGAGATGCTGGAGAACATCACGCTCTGATCCGTCACGGAGGGAGATGGCCGTCCTTGGGGGCCAGATCCCAGAACTCCCGGCAGGTGTGGACCTTCAGGGGGCCGTTCCTGTCGGGAGTCGCGTGAGCGATCTCCACGGCCCAGATCTCCGGGCGCAGCCGCGCCGTACAGGTGATCTGGGCCATGGCGGTCCTGTTGATCTTCCAGCCGCTCACGAACAGCCGTACGCGCAGGCTGAGGGTGTTGTCGGGGTCGTTGCGGCTGCCCGCATCCGGGGCGTACCTGACGAGCTGCACCTGGGCCAGCGTGAGCCCGGTCAGCGCGGTGGACAGCCGGTTCGACGGCCGCCCGCTGGCCGCGAACAGCGCGTCCAGCACGTCGTTGACGTGCGGCGAGCGCGCCGCGACCCGCGTGGGCCACAGCCGTCCGTCCCGCAGCAGGTAGATCGTGACGAGGGTGGGGGTGCCGCTGATTACCGGAGCGGGGCCGGCGTCGACCACCCCGGTCGGCACGACCCCGCAGGCCGCCGACGCCATGAGCAGCCCCGCGAACAGGGCCGCGACCGCGCGTCCGATTCGTCTCCTCATGGTTTCGGGATCCAGACGCGGAAGAGGGTGCCGGGTTCGCAGCGCTCGGCCGTGATCGAGCCGCCGTGCAGTTCGGCGTTGGCCTTGGCGATGGCCAGGCCGAGGCCGCTGCCCACGCTCCTGGCCCGGTCGGTGCCCGCCTTGTAGAAGCGGTCGAAGACGTGGGGGAGGACCTGCTCGGGGATGCCGCTCCCGTGGTCGCGCACGGTCACCTCGAGCGCTCCGTGCTTGTCGCCGCCGACCGCCACCCGCGCGCTCACCACGACGGGAGGCGCGCCGTGGTTGAGCGCGTTGCCGACGAGGTTGGCCACGATCACGTCGAACCTCCGGGCGTCCAGGGAGAACGTGAGCCCGACGGGCACGGTGAGCTTGACCCGGTCGGCCCAGCCCCGCACCTCCAGGCAGTCGGCCAGCGCGTCGCCCACGTCGACGGTCTCCCGGCGGAGCGTGGCGGCGCCCGCGTCGAACCTGCTGATCTCGATGAGGTGCTCGACCAGCACCCGGAGCCTGTCGATCTCGCGGACGACGATCCGCACGGCCTCCCCCGCGTCGTCCGGCAGGTCGTCGGCGTCCTCCGACAGCATGTCCGTCACCGCGGTCATCGCGGTCAGCGGTGTGCGCAGCTCGTGGGAGACGTCCGCGACGAACCGCCGCGACATCGACTCCAGCGTCCGCAGCTCGGAGACCGTGTCCTCCAGCGCCGCCGCCGTCTCGTTGAACGTCGCGGTCAGCTCCGCCAGCTCGTCCCTGCCCCGTACGGGGAGGCGGACGTGCAGCTCACCGGCGCCGAGCGCGCGGGCGGCCGCGCCCAGCCGCCGTACGGGCAGCAGCACCCGCCGGGCCGACAGCAGGGCCAGTGTCAGCGCCAGGGCGAGCGTGATGCCTCCGGCCTGCGCGAGGGCGGCCTTGAGGCGGGACAGCACGGCCGCCTCCTCCGCCAGCGGCACGAAGACGTAGGCCGTCAGGCCTGTCGGGCGCAGCACGCCGTCGCGGGTGGCCCGCTGGATCTGCGTGGCGACGATCAGCCACGGGTGGTCCCTGAGCACCACCCTCTGGTAGACCAGCCGCCGGGCCGCCTGCCAGCGGAGCTGGTCGGGCACGTCGCTCATGGTGAAGCCGGCCCCGGTGTTGGAGCGCCGGTGGTCGCCGTAGGTGACGATGACGGTCCGCTCCGGGGCCTCGAGCGCCTGCACCACCCCGCCGAGGTCCTCCTCGGTGACGGTGGTGTCGCTCGGCCAGACCACGTCGCTCGCGCCGATCGGCAGCGTGATCCTGGACAGCGTCTCGCGTACGTCGGCGACCGCGCCCCGCTCCGCGCGCTCCAGGAGCCCCCGGCGGACGATCTGGTAACCCAGGCCCGCCACCATGGCGGACGCGGTGACCGCCACCAGCAGGAAGGTGATCACCAGCCGGGCCCGCAACCCGGTGGGCACCCAGGTCATGGCGGGCTGAAGCGGTACCCGAAGCCGCGCACGGTGTGGATGTAGACGGGATCGGCGGGCACCGGCTCGATCTTGGCCCGGATGCGCTGCACGCACGCGTCGACCAGCCGTGAGTCCGCCACATGGGTGTGGTCCCAGACGGCGCGCAGGAGGTAGCGGCGGTTGAGCACCTGGCCGGGGTGGCGGACCAGTTCGAGCAGCAGGCGCAGCTCGGTCGGGGTGAGGTGGATCTCCTTGCCCGCGAGGCTCACCTTGAGGGCTCCGCGGTCGATCACGAGGTCGCCGAAGGTGAGCCGGTCGGGCGAGGCCGACTCCAGGCGGCGCAGGATGGCGCGGATGCGGGCGTCGAGCACCCGCGGCTCGACCGGCTTGACGACGTAGTCGTCCGCGCCGGCCTCCAGCCCCACCACCACGTCGAGGTCGTCGCCCCTGGCCGTGAGCAGGATGATCGGCAGCGGGTCGAGCCTGCGGATGCGGCGGCACACCTCGACCCCGTCGATGCCGGGCAGCATGACGTCCAGGATCGCGATCTCGGGGCGCCGGGAGCGTACGTGGTCGAGGGCCTCCTCGCCGGTGGCGTACGCGGTCACCGAGTGGCCCTGCCGGGTGAGCGCGAGCTCGAGTCCGGCACGGACCGAGGGGTCGTCTTCGACCAGGAGGATGCCTGCCACCCGGTCATTATGGTGCGGACCCCACCAATTCCCCTATTTGTCACGACCTTGTGACCTGGTCCGGACGCCGTTGTCAAGAAGCGGGAGCAGGCTGGTGCCGGGCACCCATGCCTCTCCCTGTGGCGCAAAGTGTGAGCAAAATCACATTGTTGGGGAAAGTCCATGTGATCGGCGGTCGGGTCAAGACGTCACCAAACAGGTACCACGATTCGGTTGCGGAGCACCCCCCACCACAGGGCAAGCTCATAAGCCGTGAGCTCTGGTCAGCAGTTGAAGGATCGCCCCCGCGCCCCCCGCTCCCGGCGGGGAGGAGACGAACGCTCCGGCTCCGGCTGGCTGACCGCCAAGCGGATCGTGATCCTCGGCGTCAGCGTGGTCGTGGTGGTCGGCGGGGCGACCTTCGTGATCCGTACCTCGATGGAGCACAACAACGCTCCCAAGCAGGTGCTGGGCCCGGACAGCTTCCTCGCTCTCGACCCGAACGCGCCCGACCCCGAGTCCGACATCCTCAAGGAGCAGGCGGTCCAGGCGCTGCGCAAGGACAGGCTGCAAAGCACCCGTGAGGACCGGAAGAAGGGGCTCGACCCGGTCGAGATCGTGCAGAAGGCCCCCGGCGGCGGCGGCTTCACCCCGGCCGACTTCCCGCCCGGCTCCACCCCGGACCCCGGCAGCAACAAGGCCCTCGGCAAGCAGATGGCGGAGGCGCGCGGCTGGGGCGGCGAGTGGGGCTGCCTGGAGAAGCTGTGGGACAAGGAGAGCCACTGGAATGAGCGGGCCATGAACCGCTACAGCGGCGCCTACGGAATCCCCCAGGCGCTTCCCGGCAGCAAGATGGCGAGCGCGGGCTCCGACTGGCAGACCAACCCCGCCACCCAGATCAAGTGGGGTCTCGGCTACATCGCCGGCCGCTACAAGACGCCCTGCGGCGCCTGGGGGCACTCCCAGTCCACCGGTTGGTACTAGTCGCGGCACTGGTCCGCGAAACTCTGGTCAGGGTTTCTCGACCTTTCGGCAAGCCCGCGCGTACGGCGGGGGTCGCACTGCACCCTTGGCCTCATGGGTGTGAAGGTCAGCGTGGTTATGCCCGTGTCCAACCCCGGGCTGTCGAACGACGCCTTCGGCGCGTGTGTGCGCTCGGTGCTGGAGCAGTCGCTGCCGCCGGACGAGTACGAGGTCGTCTTCGCGGACGACGGGTCGACGGACGGGACCCGCAGGCGGCTCGACGCCATCGCCGAGCAGCGCGACAACGTGCGGGTCCTGCACCTCGACCACAGCGGCTCGCCCGCGCGCGGGCGCAACGTCGGCCTGTCGGTTGCCCGCGGCGAGTACGTCTACCTGCTCGGCCAGTACGACAGGCTCGAGCCGCACGCCCTGGAGCGGATGTACGACAGGGCCGTGGAGACCGACGCCGACGTGCTGATCGGCAGGCTCGCCGACCAGGGGCCGCCGCCGGCCGCCTTCGCCCGCGACCGGGACCGGGCCGACGTGCTGCGCGACCACCTCCTCGCGCTGCCGACGGCGCACAAGCTGTTCAGCCGCGACTTCCTGGAGACCTGCCAGCTCCGCTTCGCCGACCGGCCGCTGTCCGAGCAGGCCTTCGTGACCAGGGCGTACCTCGCCGCGAAGGTGATCGCCGTGCTGGCCGACGAGATCTGCTGCCACCTGGGCCCGCACCAGGAGGAGGGGCCGGACGCCGAGGCGCTCTTCGACGGCCTCAACGCGATCTTCGATGTGGTGGACGCCTACACCGAGCCGGGCGCGCAGCGGGAGCGCATCCAGGCCCACTGGTATCGGACGCTCGGGCTGCGCCGTCTGGCGGGCGCGCGGTTCCTCGCCGCGGAGCCCGACGAGCGGATGGTCCTGTTCTCCTTCCTGCGCCGCTTCACCCTCGACCGCTTTCCCGCCGCGCTCGACGTCCACCTGCCCGCGCACCTGCGCGCCCGTACGGCGCTGCTGCGCCAGGACCGCCTCGACGCGCTGGTCGCGCTCGCCGAGGCGTCCAGGGGCGCCAGGCTCAGCGCGGAGCTGCGGGATCTGCGCTGGGATCAGGGCGTGCTGCTGCTCGACCTGAGCGTGGAGATCCTGCGGGCCGGGGGCGCTCCGCTGTGGCTGCGGCAGCGGGGCGACCGGCTGCTGTGGACCCCGCCCCCCGGAGTCGAGGGCCTGCTCGACGGCCTGCTCGACGACGAGGGCGCCGACGTGACCGACGCGGTGCGCAGAGCCCGCGTCGAGGTCTGCGTCCGCCACGTGGAGACCGGGGTGGTCCACTCCCTGCCGGTCACCT
Organism: Microbispora siamensis; assembly: GCF_016863095.1. Taxonomy (GTDB): domain Bacteria; phylum Actinomycetota; class Actinomycetes; order Streptosporangiales; family Streptosporangiaceae; genus Microbispora; species Microbispora siamensis. The sequence continues at coordinate 60,124 of NZ_BOOF01000023.1, forward strand.
GCTCGGTGGGCCGTGCGGGCCTCGGGGACCAGACGCGCGGCGACCAGGTGCGCGTGTGGGTGACCGGCCAGGCCCGCCTCGACGCCGGCGAGGCGGCCCTCGGGCGGCCGCTGCCCGCCGGGCTGTGGGAGGTCCACGTGCGTATGCGGGGCGTCCAGGCGGGCCGCACCCGTGTGGCCCGCCCCGCCCTGCCGATGAGCTGCGCGGGCGCGCTCGCCGGCGAGCCCAGGCGGCTCGTCGTGCCCTGCTGGTCGGAGCGCGGCGAGCTGGGCGTCTGCGTGGAGCCGAAGTCGTTCCCCGAGTCGATCGCGCTGGTCTCGTCCCGGGCCACCGTGGCCCGGCAGGACGGGCACGTCTTCGTCGTCGTCCCCGTGCCGTACGTGCCGCCGAGCGGCGGGCCGCCGGCCGAGCTGGTGCTGCGCGAGCAGGACGGGCGCGGGCGCAGCATGATCGTGCCCGCGCTGGTCGAGCCGGGGATACCCGGCCGGGTGGCCGGGCAGCTCGTCGCGCGGGTGCCGGTGAGCCGGATCGGTGGGGACGACTGCCTCGGCCCGGGGTCCTGGCGGCCCGCGCTGCGGGTCGACCAGAAGGACGTGGACCTGCTGTTCGGGCTGACGGTGCGCCGTGGCGGGCAGGTGTCCGTCCTGCCCGCCGGGGCTTCGCCGCAGGCCCCCTCACTGCTGCGGCGCCTCGCCGTCCGCGTCCTGCGCGACCGCCGATAGCTGTTCCGCCGACTATCCGCGCAGGTGCGCGAGCAGGGCCGTGCGGAACTCCGCCGGCCTGTCGAGGTGCGGGCCGTGGCCCGCGCCCTCGACGACCACCTCCCGGTAGGCGCCGTAGCGGTCCAGCGCGGCCCGCGTCTGGGTGACCATGGGCTGCGCGGGCGTGCCGTCCCAGCCGGGCACGGCGCCGATCGCCCCCAGGTGCGCGAGATCGAACAGCGAGGTGTCCGAGACGATCACGTCCTGATCGCCCCTGATCCACAGGATGGGCGGCTTCGGGTCGATCTCGTGCAGGTCGTCGATGCGGAAGTTCGTCGGCGCGATCGTGTTGAGCACGCCCCGCTTGCCGGGGGCCACGCCCGGCCAGGCGTCCGAGGGCAGGGAGTCGCCCGGGTAGTGGTCGTCGCCGATCCGGGTGGACAGCATCGACTCCACGAACGCGTCCTCCTCCTCGCCCAGGTCCGTCCCCGCGGCGACGTACGTGGCGCGCAGCACGTTCCGGGGCGAGACGGGGGAGTCGGCCGACCGGTCGCCCGCCTGGAGCGCCGCCACGAACTCGGGGTTGGCCGCGCCGCCGCCGGAGCCCACGCCGTCGGGGCTGGTGAGCACGCCGTCCGGGCCCGTGGTGCCGCCGAAGCCGTACGGCGAGACGGGGTTGACCAGCGTCGCGCTCAGCACCGCCGTGGGCCGGTCGCGCATGGCCTGCATGACGACCCCGCCGCCGAGGCTCCAGCCCACGAGGTGCGCCGGCCCGATCCGGTCGAGCAGTGCCAGGACGTCGTCGGAGTAGTCGCGCACACCTCGGCTCGCGTCCACCGGCTCCGGGTCGGAGTCGCCGAAGCCGCGCAGGTCGAGCGCGTACGGACGGAACCCCTCGGCCGCGATCGCGGTCATCGTCGAGTGCCAGAACGCGCTGGAGGAGACGTTGCCGTGCACGAACAACACCGGGTCGCCCGACGAGCCGGGCACCGACAGGACGTTGAGGGTCAGCCGGGGAGTGCTGACACGCTCGGCGGATATGGGCAGGGTCATGGTGTTGCTCCCAGTGTGCAGGTGTTCTCGAGGTCGCCCGTGGCCGGGCGAGGCAGGGTGGCGCTCGGGGGCGGCGGCGTGCCCGTGCCGATCCACGCCTCCAACGCGGTGAACGCGCTGCGGAAGCACGGCAGCAGGGGCCGCAGCCGGTCGGGGAAGGCCGGATAGAGGCTGTCGACGTGGGTGCCGTCCTCGATGCGGTAGTAGCGCAGCAGCCGGTCCCGGTGCCGGTCGGCGATCATCTTGGCGTAGACGTCCGAATCCTCGCGGATCGGCAGCAGCGCGTCCAGGGTGCCGTGGACGACGATCAGCGGCCGCTTGATCTTTCCGGTGACGCTCACCCGCGCGACCGCCTGCTTCACCGCCGCGGGCCTCGAGGCGTAGTCGTAGTCGGTGTCGCAGCCGGGCGTGCCGGAGGCGCAGAACGGCGTGCCCGCCTCGGCGTCGCCGTCGTAGGTGGGGTCGAACTCCTCACGGAAGACACGCTGGGTGAAGTCCCAGTAGTACTGGTAGTGGAACGGCCACAGGAAGTCGGACTCGGGCGCGAAGCCCGCCGCCGCGACCCCGGCCGTGTCGCCCTTCGCGTACGCGCGCAGCGCGGGCGGCAGGAACGTCAGCAGGTTGGGCCCGTCGGCGGTGAAGAGCGTGCCCTCCCAGTCGACGCCGCCGTCGAACAGGTCGGGACGGTTCTCGATCTGCCAGCGGACCAGGTAGCCGCCGTTGGACTGGCCGGCCGCGATCGTCGTGCGGGCCGGCCTGCCGTACCGCTGGCGGACGACGGCCTTGGCGGCGACCGCGAGCTCGCTCACCCGGCGGTTCCACTCGGCCACCGCGTCGCCGGGCCGTACGCCGTCGCGGTAGAACTGGACGCCGGTGTTGCCCTTGTCGGTCGCGGCGTACGCGTAGCCCTTGGCCAGCGCCCAGTCGGAGATCGTGAAGTCGTTGGCGTAGGTCTCCCGGTTGCCGGGCGACCCGGCGACGACCAGTCCGCCGTTCCACCGCTCCGGCAGCCGGATCACGAACTGCGCGTCGTGGTTCCAGCCGTGGTTGGTGTTGCCGGTGGAGGTGTCGGGGAAGTAGCCGTCGATCTGCACGCCGGGCACGCCGCTGGGGTTGACGGCGCCGGGGGAGTTGAGGCCCGACCAGTCCGACTGGTCGGTGTGGCCGGAGGCCAGCGTGCCCTTCGTGGTGAGATCGTCGAGGCAGGCGATCACCTGCTTCTGCGCGCCCGGCACGATCACGTTCGGGCAGGCGGCGGCCTCGGACGGGATGGCGGCGGCCAGGGGGAGGGCCAGCGCCAGTGCGGCCAGCAGGACGGAACCGGGGCGCATCAGGCCTCCTTCACGATCGCGGCGGTCTTGGCGGCGCCCGAGGTCGGTTCGATGGCGGACAGGTCGCGGTCGCGGGTCTCCCTTGAGGCGATCACCGCGATGATCGTGAGGATCGCCGCCGCCACCACGTAGACGGAGACCGGCACGCTCGATCCGTACGCGTCGAGCAGGGCGACCGCGATCAGCGGGGCCACGCCGCCGGCCGCGATCGAGGCGAGCTGGTAGCCGATCGAGACGCCCGAGTAACGCATCCGGGTGGCGAACAGCTCGGAGAAGAAGGCCGCCTGCGGGCCGTACATCGCGCCGTGCAGCAGCAGGCCGACCGTCACGGCCACGGTGACCAGGGCGAAGTTCTTGGTGTCGATCAGAGGGAAGAACGCGAAGGCCCACAGGCCGACGCCGACGGCGCCGAGAAGATAGACCGGCCTGCGGCCGATCCGGTCCGACAGGGCGCCCCACAGCGGGATCGTGACGAAGTGGAACGCCGAGCCGATCAGCACCGCGTTGAGCACGGTGCCCTTGGGCAGGCCCGCCGCCGTGGTGCCGTACACGAGGACGAACGCGGTGATCACGTAGTAGGAGACGTTCTCGGCCATCCGGGCGCCCATCGCCACCAGCACGTCCCGCCAGTGGTGGCGCAGCACGCCGAGGATGGGGGCCTTGGGCGCGGGCTCCTGCCGCTCCAGCGCCTCCTGGAACACCGGCGACTCGGCGACCGTCAGCCTGATCCACAGGCCGATCAGCACGAGCACGCCGGACAGCAGGAACGCGACCCGCCAGCCCCAGGCGAGGAAGGCGTCGTCGGGCTGCACCGCGGCCAGCAGCGCCAGCACACCGGTGGCGATCAGGTTGCCGCCGGGAGCGCCGGCCTGCGGCCAGGACGCCCAGAAACCGCGGTTGCGAGGGTCGCCGTGCTCGGAGACCAGCAGCACCGCGCCGCCCCACTCGCCGCCGAGGGCGAAGCCCTGCACCAGGCGCAGCGCGGTCAGCAGCAGGGGCGCGCCGGCGCCGAGGGCGGCGTACGTCGGCAGGCAGCCGATCAGGAACGTCGACCCGCCCATCAGGAGCAGGCTGATGACGAGCAGTCGCTTGCGGCCGAGCCGGTCGCCGTAGTGACCGAAGACCAGGCCGCCGAGGGGCCGGGCGACGAAGCCGACGGCGTAGGTGAGGAACGCCAGCAGGGTGCCGGTCAGCTCGTCCTCGGTGGGGAAGAACAGCTTGTTGAAGACCAGTGCGGCGGCCGAGCCGTACAGGAAGAAGTCGTACCACTCGATGGTGGTGCCGATCAGGCTGGCCCCGACGACCTTTCCGATCCGGGCAGGTGGGGTGTTTGCCATGGGAACTCCTCCGATGGGGGGTTCCGCACACGGTATGCAGTGACCGAGGTCACTCCTATGGGGTCCCGCCACACACCTCAGGCGTCCGGCATGTGGGTGCGCAGCCGGTGCAGCCGCAGGGCGAGCTGGATCTCCAGGGCGCGCTCGGGCTCCTGCCAGTCCTCGCCGAGCAACTGCCCCACCCGGTCGAGCCGCTGGGTCACCGTGTTGACGTGGATGTGCAGGGCCTCGGCCGTACGCGACAGCGAGCCGCCCGTGCCGAAGTAGGCGTTCAGCGTCTTGACCAGGGCGGTCCCCCGGCGCGCGTCGTAGTCGAGCACCGGCCCGAGCGCGCCGGACAGGAAGCCGGACACCTCGCGTCGCTCGCCCACCAGCAGGCCGACGAAGCCCAGCTCCTCGGCGCTCGCCCCGTCGCCCGTACGGCCCAGCGCCACCAGCGCCCCGGCGCAGCGCCGGGCCTCCTGATAGGCGGACGCCACCGCCGTCACCGGCCCGGAGGCCGGCGCGGCCCCCGCGGTCGCCGGGCGGCCGAGCGAGGCGCTCAACTCGGCAGCGACGCGCCGGGCCAGCGCGCCGGGCCGGTCACCGGGCAGCAGCAGCACCACCTCGTCGCCCCTGGCGGTGGCCAGGCCGTGCGCCAGCGTCGCCTGCGACGACGCCCAGAACGCGCCGCGCTCCCGCTGCCCGTCGTGCCGTGCCACGACCAGCACGTGCGGCGCGTCGAGATCGACGCCGAGCCGCCGCGCCCGGTCGTCCAGCCCGCGCAGCTCCGGGCGGGAGACCAGGTCGTCGAGCAGTTCGCCGCGCACCCGCCCCTCCGCCTCGGCCACGCTGCGGCGGAACAGCAGCAGCAGCGCGGTGACGATCGCGGCGCGCTCCAGGATCCGCTGGTCGGTGTCGGACACCGGGTGGTCGGTCCGCAGGACCAGCGTGCACAGCGGCGCCGCCCCCACGTCCACCGAGGCGACGTACGCGTCGCCGCGCTTGACCGTGCGGCCCAGCGCGCGCGAGGACTGCGCGGCGTCGAACACGCCCGTGTCCAGGTCGCCGGACTCGCCCACGAGAGGGCGGCCCTCGTCGTCCAGCACGGTCAGGCGGCCGCCCAGCACCTCGGTGACGACCGCGGCGACGTCCTCGACCCCGCCGCCGCGCAGCACGAGGCCGGTCATCCGGTCGTGCGCGTCGGCGGCCCGCTCGATCGACTCGCTGTGCGCCCTGATCAGCGTGTTCGCCTCGCTCAGCTCGGCCAGCGCGGCGCGGGTCTCCTGCAGCAGCCGGGCGGTGTCGATGGCGACCGCGGCGTGCGCCGCCAGCGAGCACAGCAGCGCCACCTCCTCCTGCGCGAACGGCCTGGCGCTGCGGTTGGCCGCGAACAGCACGCCGATGACCTGCGTGCCGAGGCGCAGCGGCACCCCGAGGATCGCCACCAGGCCCTCCTCGTGGACGGCCACGTCGATCGTGTTCGTGTGCCGGAACCTCGGGTCGGCGAAGTAGTCCGCCGTGTTGTACGGCGTGCCGCTCTGCGCCACCAGCCCGCCCAGCCCGGCGCCCATGGGCAGCCGCAGCCGGCGGAAGCTCGCCGAGATCGACCCGTCGGTCACCCGCATGTAGGTGTCGCCGCGCTCGGGGTCGTTCAGCGTCATGTACGCGATGTCGGTCGCGAGCAACTGCCTGGCCCGGTGCACGATGGCCTCGAGCACCGCGTCGAGGTCGCGCAGCCCGGCCAGGTCGCTGGCGGTGTCGAACAGCGCCGACAGCTCCGCCTCCCGCTTGGCCCGCCGGCGCAGCACCGCCCGCACCTGCAGCGCCGCGACCTTGGCCCGCTCCAGCTCCTCCAGCGTCGCGGAGTCGGCCCCGGCCGCCCGGGCCTGCAGGATCGGGCCCTCGAACTCGACCGCCGACGCCTCGCGGGCGAGCAGGTCGAGGTAGGCGCGGGCGCCGTCCGTGCTCTTCGGGGCCATCGCGGTCTTCGGGGCCGTCCCGTTCTTGGGGGGCGTCGCGTTCTTGGGGGCCGGAGTGGTCAGCGCGCGCTCCATCCTCCGTCGATGGGGATCGAGACGCCGGTGACGAACGATCCCTGCGGGCCGCACAGGTAGGCGACCATCTCGGCCACCTCGTCCGGCTCGATCAGCCGCTTGATCGCCGCGGGGGCGAGCATGATCTGCTCCACCACCTCGTCGTCGCTGATCCCGTGGGTACGCGCCTGGTCGGCGATCTGGTTCTCCACCAGCGGCGTGCGGACATAGGCGGGGTTGACGCAGTTGGAGGTCACGCCGTGCGGCGCCCCTTCGAGGGCGATCACCTTCGACAGGCCCTCCAGCGCGTGCTTGGCCGTCACGTAGGCCGCCTTGAACGGCGAGGCGCGCAGGCCGTGCACAGAGGAGATGTTGACGATCCGGCCCCAGCCGCGCTCGTACATGCCGGGCAGCACGTCCCGCACGAGCAGGAACGGCGCCTCGACCATCACCCGCATGATCTTGCCGAAGATCTCGGGCGGGAACTCCTCGATGGGGGCCACGTGCTGGAACCCGGCGTTGTTCACCACGATGTCGGCCTGGAGGCGGGTGTCCGGCGAGGGCGGGAGCTGGCCCCGCCAGGCCACCAGGAACTCCGGATCGGACAGGTCGACGGCCACCGGAGTGCCACCGATCTCGGCGGCCACCTTGTCCGCGGCCTCGGCGTTGATGTCGGCGACGACGACGTGCGCGCCCTCGGCGGCCAGGCGCCGGGCACACGCCCGTCCGATGCCGCTCCCCGCGCCGGTGACGAGGGCCGTACGCCCTTCAAGGCTCATGCTGCCTCACGATAGGAACCAGGTTCCGCCCGGCACATGGCGGCCGGCGACATAGATGCCCACCCTCCTATGTGGGGCGGCTCATGGACAGCACGTCCAGCGCCTGGTCGAGTTGCTCCTCGGTCAGCGCGCCGCTCGCCACGTGGCCGCGCTCGATGACGACCTCCCGGATCGTCTTGCGCTCCTTCAGCGCCTGCTTCGCGATCCTGGCGGCCTCCTCGTACCCCACGTACCGGTTGAGCGGGGTGACGATCGAGGGCGATGACTCGGCGTACTCGCGCAGGCGCTCCACGTTGGCGGTGATCCCGCCGACGCACCGGTCGGCGAGCAGCCGCGACACGTTGGCCAGCAGCCGGATCGACTCCAGCACGTTGCGGGCCATCACCGGCAGCATCACGTTGAGCTCGAACGATCCCGAGGCTCCGGCCATCGTGATCGCGGCGTCGTTGCCCACGACCTGCGCGGCCACCATGGTCACGGCCTCCGGGATCACCGGGTTGACCTTCCCCGGCACGATCGACGAGCCCGGCTGCAGGTCGGGCAGGTTGATCTCGGCCAGCCCGGCGCGCGGGCCCGACCCCATCCAGCGCAGGTCGTTGGCGATCTTGTTGAGCGAGACGGCGATCACCTTGAGCATGCCCGACAGCTCGACCAGGCCGTCACGCGCGCCCTGCGCCTCGAAGTGGTCCCTGGCCTCGGTGAACGGCAGGCCGGTCGTCCGGCTCAGCTCGGCGATCACGGCCTGCGCCCAGCCGGGGCCCGGCACGTTCACGCCGGTGCCCACGGCCGTGCCGCCCAGCGGCAGCTCGGCCAGGCGCGGCAGCGCGGCCTGGAGCCGTTCGAGCGCCAGCTCGATCTGGGTGGAGTAGCCGCCGAACTCCTGGCCGAGCGTGACCGGCGTCGCGTCCATGAGGTGGGTGCGGCCCGACTTCACCACGTCGGCGAACTCGGTCGCCTTCTCCTCCAGCGCGGTCGCCAGGTGCTCCAGCGAAGGCGTCAGCTCGTGCACCACGGCGTACGTCGCCGCGACATGGATGGAGGAAGGGAAGACGTCGTTGGACGACTGGGCGGCGTTGACGTGGTCGTTCGGGTGGACGGGCCGGCCGAGCCGCTCCTGCGCCAGCGTCGCGACGACCTCGTTCATGTTCATGTTGGACGAGGTGCCCGAGCCGGTCTGGAAGACGTCCACCGGGAACTGGTCGTCCCAGCGTCCCTCGGCGACCTCCTCGGCCGCCTCCTGGATCGCTTGCGCCATGTCCTTGTCGATGACGCCGTACTCGGCGTTGACCTTCGCGCAGGCGGCCTTGATGCGGGCGAGCGCCGCGATGTGCGCGGGCTCGAGCCCCCGGCCGGACACCGGGAAGTTCTCCACCGCCCGCTGCGTCTGGGCCCGCCACTTCGCCCGGGCGGGCACCCGGACCTCGCCCATGGAGTCGTGCTCGATCCGGAATTCGTCCATGTCTCAGTCCTTCAGCCTCTCCCTGTCGCATCGTTCCTGCCCGGATGCGCGCCCTCTGAACGGCCGGTCTCGACCAACATCGACTGCTGGGCGGCTTCGGCCAGGGTGTCGAGTACCGGGTTGCAGAGGAAGTGCGCGATATCGAGGATCTCCTCACCCGATCCCGCAACCGCGACCGCGCCCGAATCCCACCTGAGATTGAAACCGCCCACTCGCTGGTATCTCCCGGCGCCGATGTACCGGATGAGCAGGTCGTGATGGTCACGCTGGAGCACGCGTTCGACCTGGAAGCTTCCGATCAAGGAGTCGGAGTCGGCTCCGCTGAACCGTGAGTGCCACAGGGACGCCAAGCGATACCAGGCACGATGGGGGAGCTTGTGGTGGGGAAAGAGCCGGCTGCCCGCTATGCCGTCGGCGATGAGCGAGGCGAGGATCACCAGGTTGGCCGTGTAGTGGGCGTACCGGGTGATGAAGGTCGACTTCTCGGGCTGGTACCCGGGGTGGCTGTCGCCGGTGCGGGTCTCGGCGGCGTGCAGCAATCGGACGAGCAGGTCCACGGCCGGCTCGCGGTCGAGGGCGGGCAGCAGGTCGCGGAGGAACCCCACGATCGGCTGCCGCCCGGTCAGCACGGAGAACGACAGCAGCGCGTACAGGAGCCCGTCGTCCGGTTGGGGCCGGCCGAAGAACGGATCGGCCGCGGCCGCCGTCTCGCGGGCGACCATGCCGCGCAGGACATCGCGCGTCATCCGCGCGACGAGGTACTCGCCGAAGGTGGCGTGCAGGAACTCGTACGTCTGGAGTTCGGCGCCGTCCCTTTCCGCGGACGCCTGGTGGACGAAGAAGAACTTCCCGATCACCCGGTCGGCCCGGGAGAGGGGTGCCTGGAAGCTCGTCGTCTGGGCCGCCGGAGCCGGGAGCAGCGCGGCCAGGTCGCCGTTGAGGTCGTCCGTCGTGACCCACTGCCTGCCGCGGTTGAACATCGCGAACGCCGCGACGGCCAGGGTGCGCAGCTCCGTCTCCACGGCCTGCGCCGCCGCCGTCTCCGGCAGTCCCGGCTGGTGCTTGTCCACCTCGCGGCGGGCGAAGCGGGTCAGCAGCCGCTCGTACAGCTCCGCCTGGCTGAGCCCGGTCTCGCCGCGCTGCAGGGCGTTGGCGTCGGCGTCGTACAGCGCGAGCATCAGCAGCAGCAGCGGTTGCGACGCCAGGTCGCCGTGCGCCAAGGCCGTCTCGGGTGGTAGGGGTTTCAGCCCGTACGCGGTGAAGTACTCGTCGTTCGCGGCGTTCCACACCGCCAGCCACCGGCGGACCTGCTCCTCCTTGAAGGGTTCGAGCCGGATCGTCAGGCATCCGGGCGGGAAGCGCATCCGGTCGGCGACCGCCGTACGCGTGGTGACGAGCACGACCGCGGGGCGGCCCAGCTCGGCCTCCCTGCGCTGGAAGTCGGCCACGCGGCTCAGGTAGTCGGATCGATGGACGCCGGTGGCCTGGAGCAGCTCGTCCAGCCCGTCGAGCATGACGACCGGCAGCGCGCCGTCCGCCGACCGGGTCAGCTCCGGCCAGCTCAGGTGCTCACCGACGGCCTCCCGCACCGCGGCCTCGATCTGCTCCTGGATCGTCCCGTCGGCCGGCACCTCCCGCAGCGGCACGCGCACCGGGAGATAGTCGCCGTCCGGGAGGCGACCGGCCAGGATCTTGGTGAGCACGGACTTTCCCGCGCCGGGCTGGCCCAGCACGACCAGCGGCATCCTGGTGGCCTCGGGCGAGGTGAAGTAGCGGGCCAGGAAGCCTGCGATGTCGTCGCTCGGCTCCCTCTGGTCCCACCACCATTCCGCGCTCGGATCGGCCTGCTCGCCGTACACGGCCGGCCGGAAGTCCGGGTTCACGTACGCCTCGACGAGCGTGGGCATGCGCATGCCCGAGGGGACCTCGCCGGACTGCGCGATCGGCCGGTCCAGGACGGCCCGTAGGGCGCGCGACAGCGTGTGCCGGTGCTCCGGCGTCCTGGTGCGGGCGGCGACCTCGGTGAGCAGCCTCTCCAGCTCGCCCAGCCCTGTGGCGAGTCGCCGCCGCTCGATCGTGTCCCGCCAGAGCGCGAACTCGGGGATGTCCAGAGCCAGCCGCCGGTGCAGTTCCTCGTACCTCCGGCAGGCGGTCTCGGGCAGTTCCTCCTCGATCGCCATCGTGGCGCGCGCCCATTCGGTCGCGTCCAGACGGTCACGGACCGCCAGCCCAGAGACGAACCCGGTCAGTGCCGTGGCGAGCCTGCGGTAGTACGCGCCGATCGAGTCGAGCATGTCCGCGTAGGAGCGATCGGCCCGGAAACCGGCCGGCTCGATCGTCATCAGCGTGTGGACGAACGATTCCTGACCCGCGCCGGACCCGGCCAGCGCCGCCTGCTCGTCCCGGTCGAGGCGGAGATCCTTCGGGTCGAACGGCAGGGGCAGCTCGTCAAGGGCCTCGAAGAACGCCGCCACGACGAGGACGGCCTGTGCGGCCTCCAGCCGGGCCGTACGGTCGTACCGGTTCAGGCCCGTCACCCGGTCGCGAAGCCTGCCGGTCGCCTCGCCCGCCAGCCGTACGGCCTCGTCCTTGACGTCGAACAGCGACAGCACCGGCACGGCCTCGATCAGGGTGCCGGTGAGGGCCTTCGCGACCTTGCTCTCCTGTCCGAGCAGGCGCACCGCGTCGGCGTAGCCGATCCCTTTGCGCACCGGTCACCTGGCGAAGATGAAGACGCCCAGGAGGATCAGCGCGAGGATGCCGAAGAGCGCGATCCCCATCGTCACGAGCACCCGGACCTGCGTCTTGGCGTCCGGCCCGGCGGGAGTCTGCATCGCGAACAGATCCGTGCCCAGGCTGGGCGGTCTTCCCGGGACGCCGTCCCCGGGCTGGAAGGTGCCGGGGTGGAAGGGGCCGGGGTGCGGCGGGGCGGCGGGGGGCCCCGGCGTGGGTGCGGGGCCGTTCCCGGCACCGGGCAGCCTTCCGGGAACCGTGGTGCTGTGCCTGTCGGCGGCGTCGGAGACGGGCTCGCCCGCGGCACCGTTCCGGGGCCCGCCCGGAGGCGGGGAAGGGAGGCGGAGGCCGCCTGCGGGGCGGGGGACGACCACCGTGCGGTTGGCGTCGTCCTCGTCGTCTCCGGTCATGTTCCCTCCGGGGGGTCGGGCGGCCGCCGCGGCGGCGGCCCCAGTGGCGGGCAGGGGCGGTGCCGGGGGCACTGTGGATACTGGGGGCACCGGGGACACTGAGGGCACCGGGGGCACCGCGGGAATGGAGCCCGTGGGGGTGTCGGCGATCAGGCGCAGCATCGCGGCGGCGCGCTCGGGCGTGAGGCGCGCGGTGTGGTCCTTCTCCAGCAGCCCGTCCAGGACCGGCCGCAGCGGCCCGGCCTGGGCGGGCGGGTCGGCCTTCTCCGTCATCAAGGCGGCCAGCGTCTCGCCCACGGTCGGCCGTTCGTACGCCGGCCGTCCCTCGACGGCGAAGTACAGCGTCGCGCCGAGCGACCACAGGTCGGACTCGGGGCCGGTGTAGTCGCCCCGGGCCCGCTCCGGCGCCGTGTATCCCGGCGAGCCGATCACCATGCCGGTCTGGGTGAGCGCGTGGTCGCCCAGCGCCTTGGCGATGCCGAAGTCGGTCAGCACCACTCTGCCCGTCTCGGTCAGCAGCACGTTCGCCGGTTTGACGTCACGGTGCAGGATGTCCTGGGCGTGGGCGGCGCGCAGCGCGCCGAGCAGGTCGTAACCGATCTCCGCCACCAGGCGCGGCGGCAGCGGCCCCTCCTCGTCGATCACCTGTTCCAGCGAGCGCCCCTCGACGAGCTCCATGATGATCCACGGAATGCCGTCGGACACGATCACGTCGTGGATGGTGGCGACGGAGGGATGACTGACGCGCGCCGCCATGCGGCCCTCGCGCATCATGCGTTCGCGCAGCTCCTGTCGTTGCCGAGGGCTGAGCGAGGGGTCCTGGCGGATCTCCTTGACCGCGATCTCCCGGCCCAGCGACCGGTCGTACGCCCGCCAGACGGTGCCCATGGTTCCCCGGCCGATGCGGGTGCGCAGCTCGTAGCGGTCGGCGAGCGGCCGCGGGTGCTGTTCCGGCATATCTAGAAAGATAGCGATTCCACCTAGGAAATCGCTTTCTGGTTACTTGATGAAGATTCTCGGCCAATAGCGGCGCGGGAGCAGGATCTTGATCATCTTTGCCACGTGCCGCATCATGGGAATGCGCACGACGTGGTGGAGGGCGGGCTCCGACGGCTTGCGGTGCAGGCCCTCGCTCGGCCGCCGGCGCTGGGACGGCACGGAAGGCGCCTCCCGCGAGTAGCCGAAGTCGCGCGGGTGGCCGCGGTGGTGGCCGGACTGCCCCACCTGCTGGTGCGGGCCGCTGAAGGAGCCGCTATGTGAGCCGGTCTGTGCGCCACTGTGCCGCAGCTGACCGCTCTGGCCGAACTGGCCGTACTGTCCGTGCGGAGCGAACACGTCGTACCGCCCCGAGGCGTACGGGTCGTACGCGTGGGGCTGGCCGTGCTCCCCGGGCCGGTACGGCTGGCCGTACGGCCCCGACTGGCGGTGGGGCCCGGAATCGCGGTCGCGCGGGGTCACCTTGGGCGTGGGCCGCGACTCGGCCCGGTGCTGCCCCCGGCTGCGCTGCGGCGGCTTGCGGGTCTCCGGAGCGGTGGGCTGCGGGGCGATGGGCGGCGGCGTGGGCCGGGCGGCCCGGAACGGGGAGGCGAACGGGTCCTCGGCCGTGCCTCCGGCGGCGATCCTGGACAGCGCGTGGGCCGCGCGGACGCCGTCGAGCCTCGCCGCGGGGTCGATCTGGAGCAGGCCGCGCAGGACCGGGGCGAGCGGGCCCGCCTTCTCCATGGGGATGGGAGCGCCGCTGGTCAGCGCCGCGAGCGCGGCCGCCGCCGTACGGCGCCCGTGCAGGCCGCGGCCCTCGACGGCGGTGTAGAGGGTGGCGCCCAGCGACCACAGGTCGGCCGCCGGGCTCGCCTTGTCGCCGAGGACGCGCTCCGGGGCGATGTAGCCCGCGGAGCCGAGGACGATCCCGGCCTGGGTGATGGAGGCGTCGCCCTCGAGGGCGGCCAGCCCGAAGTCGGTCAGCACCGCCCGGTCGTCGTCGGTCACCAGCACGTTGCTGGGCTTCACGTCCCGGTGCAGGATGCCCTTGGCGTGGACGGCGCGCAGCGCGCCGAGCACCTGCCGGCCGATGTCGGCCACCCGGCGCGGCGGCAGCGGGCCCTCCTGACGGATCAGCTCCTCCAGGGAGCGCGCCCTGAGCAGCTCCATCACGATCCAGGGACGGTCGTCCTCGGTGATGACGTCGAAGACCGTGATGACCGAGGGGTGGGCGACCATGGCGGTCGCCCGGCCCTCGCGTTCGGTGCGCGCGCACAGCTCCGCCCGCAGGTCCTCGTCGAGGACCAGCGGAAGCCGCACCTCCTTGACAGCCACCTCGCGGTCGAGCAGCTCGTCACGCGCGCGCCACACAGTGCCCATCCCGCCGCGCCCGACCGGCTCGATCAGCCGATAGCGCGCGGCTAACAGGTATCCGGACGGCGCACGCATGGGTGGCAGCTTACCGATTTGTGTAGTGCGACCTGTAGAGACCATGCCGGGAAATTGTTGAGATCTTCTGTCAAAGATCCTGACAACTTCCCCGCAGGGTCGGCGACATCCGATCCGTCGCCTCGATGAATCGTGCGCCCAGCGTAACGGGAGGCGAAGTCGTGGCGTAGTAGCTGATCTTGCTGCCGGTCACTGAAGTCCGAGGGCGGCGTGCCGAACAGGCGCTGGTCGCTCATCTGTCCGAAGCTGCGCCTGATGATGGCAAGAGGTCACTGTTTGGTAACGTCCAGCTCGATTTGACGTGGGGTTATCACCGACCGTCACCTTTACGGATTGTCGCTGTCCTGGTCATCGATGTGATCTTGGCCAGCTCAGTGGCGCGTTCCAGTGGGCGCGGACATGTGTTCGAGTCCAACATTGATCACTTTGCGTTGATCTTGACGGGTTGTCGGGTTTTTGGCTTGATCGGTTCGTTTTTAACTTCTCCTTATCTCGCTGGAGGGGGCTCGCGTGCGCCTGTCGCCGTCGAACCGTGTCCTGCACCTATGGAAGAGCGGATCCGACCCCGGTGGAACCAGGCGCCGCGGGAGGCTGCGCCGGATGGTCGCTGTGCTGGCGGCGCTGGTAGTGCTGGCCTCGCTGGCGCCGGCCGTTCCGGCGAACGCGCAGACGGCCGCCTCCGCTGATACGCCTGGGCTGTTGACGCGCCTGGCCACCTGGCTGGGCAGTAGCGTCGCCGGGTTGTTCGCCGAAGATCCCAAGGGGGAGATGCGGCCGGGCAACGGCAAGATCGCTTTGCCCGGGCGCAGCGCCCCGCCATCCCAGAAGGCGAAGGCGGCGCCGCCGCCGGGTAAGCGGGTCAAGGAGCTGACCGGCAAGCGGTCGCGCTATGCGACGGTGTACGAGCTGGAGGACGGCCGGCTCCAGGCGGAGGTGTCCACGCGGCCGGTCCACTACCGGGACGCCTCGGGTAACTGGCAGGAGATTGACACCCGCCTGCAGGGCACCTCCGAGGAGGGCTTCAGCCAGGGCAACGATGCGGCCGGCTTCTCCTCCCGGTTCGGGGACAAGACCGACAAGCTCGCGAAGGTCAAGCTGGGGGAGCGGCAGGTCACCCTGGGCCTGGCCGGGGAGGCCCGGCAGATCGCCCCATCGGTGAAGGGGTCGTCGGTCACCTATGCGGGGGTGTGGGACGGCGCGGATCTGACGTACGCGGTCACCGCCGAGGGGGTCAAGGAGCTCCTCGTCTTGAACAAGCCGCCCGCTCCTGGTGCCTCGTTCGCCTTCACGGTGAAGTCCGGCGGGGTGGCTGCCCGGCAGCAGCAGGACGGGTCGATCGTGTTCGAGGCGGCTGACGGGTCGGGTCCGGTGTTCAGGGTGCCCAAGCCGTTCATGGTGGATGCGCAGGCCGATGCGGCCTCGCCGTACGGCAGGCGGTATTCGGCCGCGGTGACCCAGACCGTCGCCCAGCAGGGCGCGGAGGCGACGATCACGATCACGCCGGACGCCGCCTGGCTGGGCGCTGCCGACCGTAAGTGGCCGGTGGTGATCGACCCGACGTTCGTGATGGTGTCGGACTACGTCGACGGGCAGGACGCCTACGTCAGTTCGGCCTCGCCGCGGGTCAATTTCGACGGGTCGTGGAAGCTGCCGGTGGGCAAGGCCTCCTCCAAGGACACCGATCGGGCGCTGCTGTATTTCAACATGCCCACCGGGCTTCCGATCGGCGCCGTGGTGGACGAGGCCCGGTTGGAGACCTATTTCGATCAGGCGCTGGGTGAGGCCGGGGCGGTGACGGTCGAGGCGCACGAGATCACCTCCGACTGGAACGCTTTCGACGTCACCTGGGCCAGTCAGCCGACGTTCGCGTCCGCGGTGGAAAGCAGTGTCCGGCGCAATCCCGGGGAGCTGTCGCGCTGGCATTCGTTCAACCTGACCACGATGGTGAACCGGTGGATGTCGTCGGTGGAGGCCCCTGCATACGGGATCATGCTGAAGGCGGCCGACGAGGGATCGACCGGGGCGATCGGCGGGCCGGTGTATGAGGCGGGCGAGGACGTCTACGGCGGCGACGGGATGGCGGGCGAGTCGCTGAACGCGCCCAGACTGGTGATCACCTACGGCAAGCCCAGCGTCCGGTTGAACCCGGTCACCCGGGCCACCTCGGTCGGGGCGTCGCTGTCGTGGACGGCGTATCAGGACCCCACCCCGTCCGATGATTCGGATGATCTGGTTGCCTACCGGCTGCGCCGCTGGTGCCCGTCGGCGTGCCAGGTCAACCCCACCGGCGGTCCGGTGAACTCGCTGATCACGACGTTGCCGCCGGATGTCACCTCCTTCGTCGACACCTCAAGCGGTGGTGACCCCGAGGCGGTCGCCGACCCGGCCTACGTGCACGAGGCCAACTACTGGGTGGAGGCGGTGCTGGCCAACGGCGAGGTCGTCGCCTCCCCCGAGCAGCGGGTCATCCTGCCCAAGCCGGGCAAGGTCGCCGTCACCCTGTACGGAAGCGCCGACACCACTCTCGCCTCCGGCGAGCCGTCCACCGGCCACGACACCGTCGGCGGGCAGAAGTGGCTGCAGGTCGGCAACACCGCCACCAGTGCGGGCACCACCCGTGCGGTGATCGGCTTCGGCGACTTCGCCGACAAGATTCCCGCCGATGCGCAGATCAGCGAGGCGACGCTGTCGCTGTGGGGCACCACCAGCACCGGCTCCGGGGTCACCTTCAACGCCCACAAGCTCACCCGCGCCTTCGACGAGACGGCCACCTGGAACAGCCCCTGGACCACCCCGGGCGGCAACTTCGATTCCGCTGCGTTGGGCAGTGTGTCGGGGATCACCACGACGCCCGGCTGGCACGCCTGGTCGGTGACGGATGCCGCCAAGGCCTGGGTGGCCAATCCAGGCAGCAATTACGGGCTGCTGGTCAAGGTCGCCAATGAGGCCGGCAGTGCCAAGCAGCAGGCGTCTTTCCTCGCCACGGAGGCGGAGGAGGGCCGGTTGGCGCCGCGGCTGCGGGTGACCTTCGCCGACACCAGCACCTCGGCGGCGTTCTTCGTGCCCAGCACGCCCGAGCGGATGGACACCGGCGCGACCACGCAGATCCCGGTGGTGGTCACCAACACCACCGCCCAGAACTGGCCGGCCTCCTCCACCGTGGTGAGCTACCACTGGCAGCTGCCCGACGGCACCGACATCTCCACCCCAGACAACCAGCTCAAGACGACGCTGCCGACGGATCTGGCGCCGGGGCAGACGACGCTGGTGCAGGCCAACGTGAAGGCGCCGGCGGTATCCGGGGCCGGCACCAACCTCGCCGAGGGCGTCACGCTGGTGTGGGACGTGCAGGACACCGTCACCAACAACTGGCAGTCCTCCTCCCACCAGCTGCCGACCCTGCCGCAGCAGATCCGGATCGACTCGCCCACGTCCGATCTGCTGGGGTCGGAGAAGTTCTACGCCTACACCGGCAAGAACACCGGAGCCGGATCGACCGCGCTGGTCAACCCGTATGCGGGGAACCTGGTGTGGTCCTATAACGCCTTCACCAACCCCTCGCGGGGGGTGCAGACGTTCGTCCGGATGACCTACAACAGCCTGGACACCTCGGCCTCCTCGATGGGGTATGGCTGGTCGCTGCAGACCTCGACGCTGCAGCGGCTGGGTTCGCAGTTGCAGTTTCACCCGCCGGGCCAGCCCTGGCCGAGCCAGGTGCGCATGACCGACGGGGACGGCACCACGCACGTGTGGACGCTGGACACCCACGGCCAGGCCGTCAAGGACTGCACCTACACCACCTGCGACTACGTCCACCCGCGCGGGGTGCACCTGTACCTGCAACGGGTGGACCCCAACGACTACTACCCCGACCGTGAGCTGACGGCGCAGCGCCGCTGGGTGTTCACCAAGCCCGACCGCACCCAGTTCTTCTTCGACGACGAGGGCTTCCAGTCGGCGATCGTGGACAAGAACGGCAACACCATGTCGTTCAGCTACGAGCGGCGCCGGTCCAACAACAAGCCGACCAAGTTCCTGCAGACCATCACCGACGCCGCCGGGCGTACGACGCTGTCGCTGACCTACTACAAGAAGGGGCAGGACTACACCTACGTCAACGACGCCGGGGACGAGGTCACCGACACCAAGCTGACCAACCCGCACATCATCGACCAGGTCGAGTCCATCACCGACATCTCCGGGCGGAAGGTGACCTTCACCTACACCGACAAGGGCCTGATGGCCAAGATGGTCGACGGCGCCGGCGACGATCAGGCCAAGACGTTCCGCTTCACCTACGACGCCACCCAGGGCAACAAGAACGTCAAGCTCGTGGCGGTGAAGGACCCGCGCGGCCACTCGACCGCGTTGTCCTACTACGAGGCGCCGGTCGACCCCAAGGACAAGTGGAAGGCCGAGAACCTCACCGACCGGCTGAACGGGGTCACCCACTTCGACTACGTCGACCCCGACGGCCCGCAGGGCGGGAAGATCCACGCCACCGTCACCGACCCGCTGCAGCACGACACCAAGTACGTCCTGGACGCCTACGGCCGCCCGGAGTCCATCACCAACGCCAAGAACGAGACCACGGCGCTGGAGTGGGACCCCGACCACAACGTCACCAAGCTGACCGAGGCCAACGGCGCCTACACCACCTGGACCTACGACCAGAAGACCGGCTACCCGCTCGAGATGCGGGACGCCGAGGCCAATGCGAACAACACCAACCCGACCACGCTGGTCTACCAGAGCTTCCTCAACGGCTATGTCGCCGACCTGATCTCCAAGGCCAGCCCCGAGGGCCGCACCTGGCAGTTCGGGTACGACGCCAACGGCAACCTGAAGACGGTCACCGACCCCAAGGGCGTCGAGACGACCTCGGTGCCGAGCGACTACACCACCTCCTATGAGTACGACTCCTTCGGTCAGCTGACCAAGGTCACCGACGCCAACGGCAACCCCACCCTCTACAGCGACTACCACCCCACCGGCTACCCGCAGAAGATCACCGACGCGTACGACAACGTCACGACCACCAGTTATGACGTGCGCGGCAACGTGCTGAAGGTGACCGACGCGCTGGGCAAGGAAACCACCCAGACCTACGACGTCTTCAAGCGGCCGCTGGAGAACAAGGTTCCCAAGGACCAGGACAAGGGCCAGTTCATCACCACCCCGGCGCCGGTCTACGACCGCAACGACAACATCACGAAGATGACCGCCCCCAACGGGGCCGTCTCCACCGCGGTCTACGACGACGCCGACCAGCTGATCGAGTCCTACCTGCCCAAGGACGCCGCGGACGGGCCGGAGCGCAAGGCGTCGTTCACCTACGACGCGGCCGGCAACCTGAAGACGCAGACCGAGCCGAAGGGCAACCTCACCCCCGAGGCCGGCGACTTCACCACCACCTACGAGTACGACCCGATCTACCAGCTGACCGACGTCATCAACGCCGAGCAGAAGAAGATCACCTACACCTACGACAACGTCGGCAACCTCACCAGGGTCGTCGACCCGCGCAAGAACGCCACCGCGGACACCGCCGACTACACGGCCGAGTACTCCTACGACCGCAACCATCAGGTCACCCACGTCAAGGACGCGGCCGGCTACCAGACGGTCACCGACTACGACCTGGACGGTCTGGTCGAGGGCGTGACCGACCAGGAGGGCAACAAGACCCTTCTGACCCTGGACAAGCGCGGCGACGTCGTCGAGGCCAAGGTCCCGCATTCGGAAACCGGCGGCACGATCAAGTACACGGTCACCCAGTTCACCTACGACCAGGTCGGCAACCAGACCAAGGTCATCACCCCGCGCGGGGTCGAGACCACTGACGACCCGAGCGATTTCATTCAGGAGATCAAGTACGACAAGCTGAACCGGCCGAGCGAGGAGATCTATCCCTTCGACCGGGATGACCCGCTCTACAACACCCCGGACAAGGTCATCTACAGCTACGACGCGGTCTCGAGGCTGGAGAAGATCTCCCACCCGCCATCCCACGGGCAGACGATCCGCAACGTCTCCACGATGTCGTACTGGGACAACGGGTGGACCAAGACCACCACCGACCCGTGGGACATCAAGACCACCTACGACTACAACGAGCTCGGTGAGCAGACCAACCGCACCGTCACCTCGGCGGGCGGGTCATCTCAGCGAGCCGTCGAGTGGACCTACTACCCCGACGGCAAGCTGAAGACCCACTCCGACAACGGCGTCCCGCTCGGCCTTGACGTGGTGCTGGCCGACAACTCCGACACCGGCCAGGTCACCACCACCGGCACCTGGACCACCGGAGGGAACACCTCGTCCTTGGTCGCCGGGCCCACCGTCGCCGGCACGTCTGGCTTCACCGGCTACGACTACGCCACCGCCCCGGCCGGCACCGGCGACGCCAGCTTCACCTGGAACCTGACCATCCCCACGGCCGGCAGCTACAAGGCGTACGTGCGCTACCCCTCCGGGGCGGGCGCGACCAACGCCAAGTACACGGTCAAGTACGACGGCGGCCAGGACACCAAGACCGTCGACCAGACCGCAGACCCGGGCGAGTGGGTCGAGCTGGGCACCTACACCTTCACCGAGGGCATCACCCACTCGATCACGCTGACCAACGACGCCAACGGCACCGTGACGGCCGACTCGGTCAAGCTGGTCCGCGACAACAGCGGCGACACGGACAACGAGAAGAAGGACTTCGCGTACGTCTACGACGCCAACGCCAACCTGACTCAGATCAAGGACAGGACGCCGACCGCGAAGATCGACACCTGGGACGTCACCTACACGGGGCTCAACCAGGTCCAGCAGATCCTCGAGAAGCTGAACGGCACGGTCAAGAACACCACCACGTACGCGTACAACGCGAACGGCGCGCCGATCACGCGGACGCACGACAAGACCGTCGCCACCTACGGCTACGACGTCCGTGACCTGGTCGAGCGGGTGTCCAACGCCAAGTCGGCCACCGACCCGTCCCCGAAGGTCACCACCTACACCTACACCGCCAAGGGTGAGCGGCTGAAGGAAACCAAGGCCAACGGCAACACCGTCGACTACGACTACTTCCTCGACGGCCTGCTGCGCTACTCGGTGGAGAAGAAGCCCAACGGCACCGTGGTGGCCGAGCACACCATCGGCTACCAGGCCAACCTCAACCGCGCCAGCGACCTGGCCAAGGTGCAGAACGCCGACAACCCCGGGGCGTACCTGGAGAATCAGTTCACCTACACCTACGACCCGCGGGATCGCATCGCCAAGGTCACGAAGACGCCGGTCGGCGGTGGTGCGGCGGAGACCGAGACCTACCTGCACGACCCGAACTCCAACGTCTACGACCAGACCGTCCACGGTGAGCGCACCGAGTTCAGCTTCGACCGCAACCGGTTGATGACCTCGACCAGCAACGGGGCCACCGCCACCTACAACTACGACCCCTACGGCCGGCTGCGCACCATCACCGGCGGGGGAAAGACCTGGGAGAAGTACACCTACGACGGCTTCGACCAGCTGACCAAGCACGAAAAGCTCGGCGCGGACGGGACCACCTCGACCGTCACGACCTACACCTACGACCCGCTCGACCGCACCACCAGCAAGACCGAGAAGAACGGCACCGCCGCCGCGAAGACCACCGACTACTCCTACCTCGGCATGTCCGGCGAGGTGCTGGACGAGGAAGTGGCCGGCAAACTCACCCGCTCCTTCCAGTACTCCCCCTGGGGCGAGCGCCTGTCACAGGTGAAGGTGAAGGCCGACGGCGGTGAGGAGTCGTCCTACTACGGCTACAACGCCCACACCGACGTCGAGCAGGTCACGTCCGAGACCGGTGACACCCGCGCCACCTACGGCTACACCGCTTATGGCAAGAACGACGACAAGCTGTTCACCGGCGTCGACAAGCCCGACCCGGTCGACCCCACCGCCAAGGAGGAGTACAACCCCTACCGCTTCAACGCAAAGCGGTGGGACAACTCCACCGGCATGTACGACATGGGGTTCCGCGACTACAACCCCAACCTCAACCGCTTCCTCACCCTCGACTACTACAACAGCGCTCTCGACGACCTGACCCTCGGCACCGATCCGTGGACCGCCAACCGCTATGCCTTCACCGGCGGCAACCCCATCACCTTCATCGAACTCGACGGCCACGGCTTCTGGGATGACCTGGGCGATGCCCTCAACAAACTTGCCGACGCAACGGGTATCGGCAAGGTCGGCTCCGCTACCTCCATGCTCAGCCATGCGGCTGAAATAGCCGCCGGGATCGCGCTGTGGTTCCTCGGACAGGGGATGACCAGTGCGGGAGCTGCTGCTTGCGCCGCAGGGCTTGTGGCCGCAGGGGTCGGTGCCCTGGCGACATGCCCAGCGGGTGCCGCGCTGGCCACCGCCGGGCAGCTGACGTCGCTTGCCGGCGCGGTATCTGCTCTCGCTGGTGGCCAGGGGCTTGCCGCGGACCTGCTCGCACTCGCGAAGAGCAAGTCCGGCAGTGGCGGAAATAGCGCCGAAAATGGCACCGGAAATGGCACGCAAAACAAATCAAAGGGCCGACTCGCACAGGAGAGCGGGGACGAATACGAAAGGTTCCTGTGGGAGAAATATGGTCGCGAGGGAGGCTTCAAGGAAGGTAAGCGCCAATTCGACGGGAAGCGAATAGAAGATGGCGTCGAGACGTGGTATGAAGCGAAGTCAGGAAACTTCTGGGAAGAACTTCTGAAGGATCCCAGAAAGATGGAATCCTTCAAGGGGAAGATGGGCGAATCCCTCAAGATCGCCACCGAGAAGGGGCACAAATTTGAGATCATCTCGGAGAAGCCCATTCCTGAGGCGATCAGGAAGTGGCTCGAGAAGAAGGGGATCCCATACCGAGTGGAGCCGCGAACGCCTCCCAAAGCGGGCGGCAAGTAACTAGTTCGGTCGACCAGTGAAGCCGGTAGCCCTTCACCTGACCTCGGTGGAGGGCTACCTCTCCTTGATCTCCATCACGCACAAAGGAATGACATGAGTCGGGATGTAATGATAAGTTTCAACTTCGCCGCACCCCTCGACTTCGAGACGGTCATCGACCGTCTCGCCCTTTCCGGGTGGACTTTTCTACGAGATGGCGCCGTATGGTACATGGTGGACGACTTCGAGTGGAAGGACGCGCCGCCCGGCCACATGGATGCGGTGATGCGGGAAATGCGGATGTCCTATGAAGCGGGAGAGGTCGTGGCCATATCGGCGACGATCCCCGGCGAGGAGTACTCGGGGAATCTCATGTTCCACACCGACAGAAAATCCGTCTCCTTTGCCCCCCTGCTGGATTACCGGCTCATTCCTGCCGCCCCTCAATGGGTCGATCTGAGCTGGTACATTGAAAAACTCGTTTCCTCGCTCCATGATTTCCCGATGGTTGGTATCACTACAAGTGATGAGCTCTGATTCGGCGCCCGTGCGGATCCGAATGTCGCGAGGCGGGGGAAGGGTGCTTTCGCCAAGGCTTCCCCGAATCTGACTCGGCAGACGATTCCCCACGCGGATGACCGTGCATGCCGTTCTCCCGCACACGGCTTACCGACGTTCTTCGCCGGCGGCGTTCGGTCCCTTGCGGGGAACTGAATAAACGTCCTATGCCGTACCCGCTCAGCTGCGGGTACGGCATAGGGACGCGCGTGGCCGCGCCCGACAAGAGGGCGACGAGCGTGGCGAGCAGGTCACGGGACCGTCACCAGCGCCGGTGGCTCCTCTCAGCCGGTCATCGAATGGACCGACTGCCCACGACGGCAAGCTCGGCGCCCAGGGCGTCTACCCGCGTGCGGATGCCCGTGCCTGGCTACCTGGGGCTTCGCGTGGGGATGCCCACGAACGTGGCCCCACCCTCCTGTTGCCGCGGGTCGAAGAAGTCGTTGCCCTTGTCGTCGACCACGATGAAGGCCGGGAAGTCCACGACCTCGATCTTCCAGACCGCCTCCATGCCCAGCTCCGGATATTCCAGGACCTCGACCTTCTTGATGCAGTCCTGGGCCAGCCGGGCGGCGGGACCGCCGATCGAGCCGAGGTAGAAGCCGCCGTACTTCTGGCACGCCTCGGTGACCTGCTTCGACCGGTTGCCCTTGGCCAGCATCACCATCGAGCCGCCCGCCGCCTGGAAGCGCTCGACGTACGAGTCCATCCGCCCGGCGGTGGTGGGGCCGAAGGAGCCGGACGCGTAGCCCTCGGGGGTCTTGGCCGGGCCGGCGTAGTAGACGGCGTGGTCCTTCATGTACTGCGGCATGTCCTCGCCGGCGTCGAGCCGCTCGGCGATCTTCGCGTGGGCGATGTCGCGGGCCACGACGAGGGGGCCGGTGAGCGACAGCCGGGTCTTGACCGGATACCTGCTCAGCTCGGCGAGGATCTCCGGCATCGGGCGGTTGAGGTCGACGCTGACCACGTCGCCGCCGAGGTGCTCGTCGGTGGTGTCGGGCAGGAAGCGGGCGGGGTCGGTTTCCAGCTGCTCCAGGAAGACGCCCTCCGGGGTGATCTTCGCCAGCGCCTGCCGGTCCGCGCTGCAGCTCACCGCGATGGCGACCGGGCAGGACGCGCCGTGCCTGGGCAGCCGGATGACCCGCACGTCGTGGCAGAAGTACTTGCCGCCGAACTGCGCGCCGATGCCCAGCTTCTGGGTCAGCTCGAAGACCTTCTTCTCCATCTCCAGGTCGCGGAAGCCGTGCCCGCTCGGCGAGCCCTCGGTGGGGATGGAGTCGAGGTAGCGGGCCGAGGCGTACTTCGCGGTCTTCAGGGCGTACTCCGCGCTGGTGCCGCCCACGACGATCGCCAGGTGGTACGGCGGGCAGGCGGCGGTGCCGAGCGAGCGGATCTTCTCCTCGAGGAAGGCGAGCATCCGCTTCTCGTTGAGGACCGCCTTGGTCTCCTGGTAGAGGAACGATTTGTTGGCCGAGCCGCCGCCCTTGGCCATGAACAGGAACTTGTACTCGTCCGGGTGGCCGTTCGGGTCCTCGGCGTACAGCTCGATCTGCGCCGGCAGGTTGGAGCCGGTGTTCTTCTCGTCCCACATCGTCAGCGGCGCCATCTGCGAGTAGCGCAGGTTGAGCCTCGTGTAGGCGTCGTACACGCCCCGGCTGAGGTGCTCGGCGTCGCGCCCGTCGGTCAGCACGTGCCGGCCGCGCTTGCCCATGACGATCGCGGTGCCGGTGTCCTGGCACATCGGCAGCACGCCGCCGGCCGAGATGCTCGCGTTCTTGAGCAGGTCGAGGGCGACGAAGCGGTCGTTCCCGCTCGACTCGGGGTCATCGACGATCTTGCGGAGCTGGGCCAGGTGGGACGACCGCAGATAGTGCGAGATGTCGTGGATCGCGGTCTCGGTGAGCAGCCGCAGGGCCTCCGGCTCGACCTCCAGGAACCTGCGCCCGGCCGCCTCGGTGACCCGCACCCCCTCGGTGGTGATCAGGCGGTACTCCGTCTCGTCCGGTCCAAGCGGGAGCAGGTCGGTGTAGTCGAACTCCGGCATCGTCCTCGGTTCCTCGTGGTCTGCCTGGTCGGGCGCGCCCGCCGCGCGGACCGCCCATGGTCTTTGCACAGCGTACGGCGCACGGGCCGTGGTCATCATGCCGGGCTATGAGTAGCTTTTGAATAACTTCACACTGAATATTCGGCTACAAAGCGGGATAATTAAGACATAGAGCACAGGGGGGAGGGGTCATGAACGCCGAAGTATGGGTCATGGTCATCTTCGCGATCGGCATTCTCGTGGCCCTGGCGGTGTCGCTGCTCACGCTCGTGCTGCGGCAGGTCAAGGACGGCGACATCAGCTGGTGGTCCCCTCCCGGGGCGCGAGCGGTGCCGCGCGACGAGCCGCGAAGGACCGAACAGGCCGACGAGGTGAGGGCGAGCGGAGCCCGAGGGCGATCCCGCTGATCACGAGGGCCGCGCCCGCCAGGTCGGCCGCGGAGGGGACGGCGATCCCGAGAAGGGCGGCCGTGGCGAGCGCGCCGACGGGGATCATCCCGGCGAACAGCCCGGCCCGGTCCGCGCCCAGGCGGGGCAGCGAGCGATACCACAGGAAGAACGCCACGGTCGTCACCACTAGGGCGAGGTAGGCGAGGCCGGCCGCCTCCGCGCCGGTCGGCACGCGCAGCACGTGACGGCCGTCCAGGGCGACGCCGACGACCAGCAGGAACGGCACCGCCAGCGCGGACGTCCAGGCCGACAGCCTGAGGGGGCCGATCAGCGGCAGCAGCGGCAGGGCCAGCAGCGAGAAGCAGAGCTCGCAGACCAGGGCGCCCAGCGACCACAGCAGCCCGGTCAGGTTCCCGCTGCCGGCGCCGGTCGCCAGCGAGGCTCCGGCGACCACCACCAGACCCGCGGCCACGACGCGCGGGGACGGCCGGGCGCCCGTGAAGATCGGGCCCACGAGGGCGAGCGCCAGCGGCACCGTGCCGAGGACGATGCCGGGCAGCGCGGGCCCGGCCGCGCGGGTCGCCTCGACCACGCAGACGTTGAACAGCACGAGCCCCGTCAGCGACAGCGCGGCGAGCAGCGTCCATTGGCGCGGCCGGAGCCGCACCAAGCCGAGCCCGCGCCCCCGGGCGACGGCGAGCAGGATCACGGCGGCGAGGGCGTAGCGGAGCGCCTGACCCCCGTAGACCGGATAGTCGGCGATAACGCCGGAGACCGCGGCCAACGTCCCCACGAGGAACATCGCACCCGCCGCTCCGGTCACATGTGTGTTCATGTCAGGTGATGCTAGGGACGGCTTGGTCCTGGTCCATGGTCCAATCGAGGCGCGTTAGAGTGGACCAATGGCCGATCTTCATCTCGTGGTCGACAGGGCCGCGGGCGGGCTCGCCGGGCAGATCGCCCGCGAGATGCGGAACGCCGTCCGGTCCGGGCGGCTCGTCCCGGGCGCCCGCCTGCCCGCCACCCGCGACCTCGCCCGCGATCTCGGCCTGTCGCGCGGCGTCGTCGTCGAGGCGTACGAGCAACTCGTGGCGGAGGGACTCCTCGAATCCAGGACCGGCGCCGGCACCCGGGTCGCGGCGGGGGCCGGGCGGCACGCCTCCGCCGAGCAGATCCCGGACGAGCCGCACTGCTGGCCCCACTACGGTCACCGGCCCACCTCACCCGACCTCGGCGCCTTCCCCCGGCAGGCCTGGCTCGCCGCCGTCCGGCACGTCCTGGCCACACTGCCCAACGACGCGCTCGACTACGGCGACCCGGGCGGGGTGCCGGCCCTGCGCCGCGAACTCGCCGCGTACCTCGGCAGGGTGCGCGCGGCGGACGCGCCGGCGGAGCTCGTCATGATCGTGACCGGGGTGGCCCAGGGGCTCAGCCTCGTCGTCCAGGCCCTGGTGCGGGACCGGGGCCGCAGGGTCGTCCTGGCCGTCGAGGACCCGACGAGCGCACGTCAGATACCGCTGCTCCGCAGGGCCGGGGCGGACACCGTCCCCGTGCCCGTCGACCGGGAGGGGATCGTCGTCGGTGCCCTGCCCGGCGACGCCGACGCCGTGCTGGTGACCCCGGCGCACCAGTACCCGACCGGCGTCGTCCTGTCCCCGGCCCGCCGCGCCGCGCTGGTCGAGTGGGCGGCCCGCACGGGCGCCCTCGTGCTCGAGGACGACTACGACGCCGAGTTCCGCTTCGACTGCGACCCGGTCGGGTGCCTGCAGGGCCTCGCCCCCGACCGGGTCGTGCTCGCGGGCAGCGTGAGCAAGTCCCTCGTTCCGGGGCTGCGTCTCGGCTGGATCGCGGCGCCGCCGCGCGTCGCCCGTGCCGTACGGACCGCGCGCGGGGAACTCGACCTCGGCTCGCCGGTCATCGACCAGTACGCGCTCGCCCATCTCATCGCCGCGGGGGCGTATGACCGTCACCTGCGCCGGATGCGCCGGGAGTACCGGCGGCGCAGGGACGCCCTCGTCGGCGCTCTGGCCGAGCACCTGCCCTGGATCACCGTGCGCGGCATCTCGGCGGGACTGCACCTCTACGCGGAGACGGACGACGGGGGCGACCCGTCGGGCCTGGCCGAGGCCGCCCGCGCCGCCGGCCTGTCCGCGGAGGCCGTGACGCCGGCTCACGGTCCGCCGGGTCTGGTGATCGGCTTCGCCCGCCTGCCCGCCCACCGCGTCACCGAGGCCGTACGCGCCCTGGCGGGGAACGTCGGGAGGGACGTCAGGGGGTGACGACGGTGGTCGCGGTGGCCGGGTCGGCCGTACGCGGCTGGAAGCCGCGCGCGAGCAGGATGACCGCGGCGGCGAGGACGAGCGGCGCGGCGAAGGCGACGCGGAAGCCGGAGGCGTCGGCGAGGCCGCCGACGAGCGCGGCTCCGACGATGAACCCCACGTAGTTGAACATGTTGACCCGGGCGATCGCCACGCCCGTGCCGGCCGGGTCGAGGCGGCCGGCCGCGGAGAACGACTGCGGGGCGACGACGGACAGGCCGATCCCGGTGAGCGCGAAGCCCGCGATCGCCAGCGGCACCGTCGGCGCCGCCACGATCGCGACGAAGCCCAGCGTCGCGACGGAGCCCCCGGCGCGCACGATGGCCGCCGGGCCCCACCTGCGCACCGCGAAGTCGCCGCCGACGCGCACCAGGAACGTGGTGAGCTGGTAGGCCCCCAGGGCCAGCGGGATCACGGTCGCCGAGGCGTGCAGGACCTTGTCCATGAAGACGGTGCCGAAGTTGGAGACCGACGAGTCGCCGACGTAGAGGAACGCCATCGCGAGGCAGAGGGGGATGATCGGGCGCCACGCGGCCCCGGCCGGCCTGCCCGCGCCTGCCCCCGCGCCCGCGTCCCGGGCCGCGGATACCCGGTGCTCCTCCTCTGGCCGGTAGAGCCAGAGCGAGGAGAGGACGGCGAGGGCGGCGGCCGGGACCAGGGCGATCGCGAACGTGACGGGCAGGCCGAGGCCGAGCGTGGCCGCCGCGGAGGCCCACAGCGACCCGACGACCGCCGCCACGCTCCACAGCGCGTGGAACCCGGTGAGCACCGCCCGGCCGTACTCGCGTTCGACCGCGACGCCCTGCATGTTCATGCCCGCGTCCACCCCGCCGAGGCCGAGGCCGAACAGGACGTTGGCCGCCACCAGCATGGGGACGTTCGGGGCGAGGCCCGCGAGCACGACGGCGGCGCAGGCGAGCGGTTGCACCAGGCGGAGGATCAGGCGGCTGCCCCACCGGGACGCGGCGGCCCCGGCGAGCGCGCTCCCGGCCCCCGCGATCACCGGGACGACGAGGAGCAGGATGGTCAGCTCGCCGTCCGACAGGCCGTGCTTCTTCTGCAGGGCCGCCACCTGGGTGAGCAGCGTGGCGAAGGTGAGGCCCTGGACGAAGAACACCGCGAACGTGGCGAGTCGCGCCTGCCGGTCGCGAGAAGTAGGCACCGTGTCCTCTGCCGGCATCGCACGCCTCCAGGAACATGAGGGGGGTTCAAGTTTTCGTCAGCGTAGGAGCCGTCACCCGCCCGGTCAATGGGGTGCGCCGGTCAGGACCGGCCGCCTGCCTCGCGTGCGGCCATCCAGGCGGCGATCTGGGCCCGGGAGGCGAAGCCGAGCTTGTCCAGGATGTGCTCGACGTGACCCTCCACGGTGCGCTGCGAGATGACGAGGGCGGAGGCGATCTCCTTGTTGCTCCGTCCCTGGGCGATCAGCTCGGCGATCTCCCGCTCCCGCCGGGTGAGCGGGGACGGCTCGGCCGCGGAGACCGTCGTCGCGGGGCGCCCGGGCGGCGTGGGCTCCGCCTCCACGACCGTCTCGTCCTGGCGGGGGCGCCCGCCCTCGGCCCGGTCGCCGAGCGCCTCCTCGATCGCCTCGTCCGGCGTCATCCGGCGGCCCCGGCGCAGCTCCAGGCCGAGAGCCTTGTCGCCCATCCTGCTCCGGAGCGTGGACAGACAGTTCTCGTGGAACTCGGCGAACCGCTTGACCCTGGTCGGGGTCAGGCCCATCGTGCGTCCGAGTTCCTCGACGGCTCCCAGGAGCCGCGCGGCGTCCGCGTCACGGCCTTTCCCCGTGAGGAGCCAGGCGAGCGTCTGCAGGTTCGTCGCGGCGTTCAGCCGGTCGCCGAAGTCGCGGCCCAGAGCCAGCCCCTCGCGCGCCAGCGCGGTCGCCCGCTCGTCGTCGCCGCACTGCCACAGGTAGATCGCGAAGATCGTCAGGGCCCAGGCCCGGCCGACCCGCTCCCCGTGGCTGCTGGTCAGCTCGATGCTCCGCTCGAACAGTTCCGTCGCGCGCTCGCGGTCGCCGAGCTGGCCCAATGTCGCCGCCAGCGTGGTCAGGGACATCAGTATCCCGCTCTTGTGCCCCGCGGCCTCCTGTTCGACGAGGGCCAGGTTCAGCAGTTCGGCGCAGCTCGGGTAGTCGCCCCTGTAGTGCGCCGCCAGCCCGGCGATCAGGGACGCGTGCGCCAGGATCTCCGAATCGCCCAGTTCCTCGGCCAGCGCCCGGCCCTCGTCGAGAAGGGGCAGGCCCGCCGCGGCGTCCCCCTGCGTGAGCGCCATGAAGGCGTCGGAGAGCAGCGCGCGGGCGCGCAACTCCGTGCGTTCCGTCGCCGCCGCCAGCATGCGGTCGAGCCAGTGGCGACCCTCGTTGTAGAAGGCGTTGGTTACCCAGTAGGGCTCGGTGAGCAGGGTCGCCATGCGCAGCCCGGCCTCCGCCTCGCAGGGCTCCTGCAGGCAGAAGTCCATCGCGGCACGCAGGTTCGCCTG
The DNA here is from genome assembly GCF_016863095.1 of Microbispora siamensis. Classification (GTDB taxonomy): domain Bacteria; phylum Actinomycetota; class Actinomycetes; order Streptosporangiales; family Streptosporangiaceae; genus Microbispora; species Microbispora siamensis. The sequence goes on from NZ_BOOF01000023.1 coordinate 91,060, forward strand.
CTCCAGGTTCAGCCGCCTGGACCAGGAGAACTGGTCGGGGCCGAACCACTCGGCGGCGGCCTGCCCCACCAGCAGGAGATAGTGGTCCCGGTGCCGCCGCTGGAGCGACCGGCGCTCCGCCGGCTCGCCGAGCCGCTTGCGGCAGAACTCGCGCAGGGTGTCGAGCATGCGGTAGCGGACCGCGCCGGCGTGCTCCTCCCGCAGCAGCAGCGACTTGTCCAGCAGCGCGTCGAGCAGGTCGAGCACGTCGTCGCGCTCGATGCCGCCGCCGGTGCACACCGCCTCGACGGCGTCCAGGTCGAAGTGCGAGGGGAAGATCGACAACCGGGTCCACAGCGTCTGCTCGGCGCCGGGCAGCAACTGGAAACTCCAGTCGACCAGCGCGTGCAGGGTCTGCTGACGCGGCACCGCCGTACTGCTGCCTCCGGTGAGCAGGCGGTATCGGTCGCGCAGGCGCTCGACGAGCGCGTTCACCGACAGGGCCCGCAGCCGCACCGCGGCGAGCTCGATGGCCAGGGGGATGCCGTCGAGCTGGCGGCACAGCTCGGCGACGGCCGCGTGGTTGTCCTCGGTGACGGTGAAGCCGGGCAGGACCGCCGCCGCCCGTTCCGTCAGCAGGCTGATCCCGTCGTACAACTCCAGCGACCTGCGGGTGAGCGGCCGGCCCGGCTCGGGGACGGGCAGCGGCGAGATCTTCATCTGGTGCTCGCCGGTGATGCCGAGCGACTGCCGGCTCGTCGCGAGGACGCGCAGCTCGGGAGCCGCGCGCAGGAGCCGGTCGGCGAGCACGGCGCAGGCGTCCCGCAGGTGCTCGCAGTTGTCCAGCACGAGCAGGGTCCGCTGCGTGGACAGCACCTGCTCCAGCGCGTCCACCGGGCCGGCCGCCGACTCGTCCCGTACGCCCATGGTCGACGCCACCGTCTCCGCCACGAGCGCGGGATCGGTGACGGTGCTCAGGTCCACCAGCCAGACGCTGTCGAACGCGCGGCGCTGCTCGGCGGCCGCCCGCAGGGCCAGCCGGGTCTTGCCGACGCCGCCCACTCCCGTGAGGGTCACCAGGCGCGACGCCGCAAGCAGCCGCCTGATCTCGGCCAGCTCACGCCGCCGGCCGACGAAACTCGTCAGGTCGGCCGGAAGGTTGCCGACCTGCCGTGTCACCGCCCCCGCGACCACCTCCTCACGCTAAGCGGCCACGAAGTCCCCGGTCAACGTGGGGTGGACGTCGCGTGTCGCGTCGCATGGTGACCGTCGTGCGGGGAGCGCATACTCTCGATGGTGTGAGCAGCAGCGAGTCCTCAGCCGTGAAGTGGATCTCCGCCTTCCTCTCGCCGCGCACTCCGGACACGCCCGACCCCTCCGTGCTGCGGGCCTCCGACGCCGATCGGGAGCGGATCGTCGAGGTGCTCGCGGACGCCGTCACCGACGGGCGGCTCACGCCGCTGGAGCACGAGGAACGGGTGGAGCGCGTCTGGGCCGCGCGGACCCTCGGCGAGCTGGCCGAGCTGACCGTGGACCTGCTGCCGCCGGAGAGCCAGCCGTTCCGGATGGACAGCCGTCCCGTCACCGCCTTCTTCCGTACGGAGACCCGTGGCGGCCGGTGGGTCGTGCCCTCCCAGGTGCCGGTGACGTCCCTGGGCGGCACGGTCACGATGGACCTGTGCGAGGCGCTGCTCCAGTCGCGGCACGTGGTGGTGCAGCTCGCGGTCATGGCCGGCACGGTCAACCTGACGGTCCCCGAGGGCGTGCGAATCGTGACCGCCCCGGACGCCCGCGTGCGGTCGCTCAGGAACGAGGTGCGGCTCCCGCCGGGCGCGGCCGACTTCGCGCCGGACGCGCCCGTGATCGAGCTCGCCGGGTTCGTCTTCGGCGGCAAGGTCGTCGCCCGCTCGCCGAAGCGCCCCCGCCGCCGCCTGTTCGGCCGTTGAGGTCCCAGACGGCGGTGTCCCACACGCCGGTGTCCCAGACGGCGGTGTCTCAGACGGCGGTGTCGAAGTTGATGGCGCTGTAGGCGCCGAGCTTCCAGAGCTGGTGCTCGCTTTCGATCTTCCGGATCGTGCCCGACCGTCCCCGCATGACGAGGGAGTGCGTCACCGCCGCGCCGCCCTGGAACCGCACGCCGTGCATCAGCTCGCCGTCGGTGATGCCCGTCGCGGCGAAGAACACGTCGTCGGAGCGTACGAGGTCGTCGGTGGTGAGCACCTGACCGAGGTCGAGCCCGGCGTCGAGGGCCTTGAGGCGCTCTTCCTCGTCGCGCGGCCACAGCTTGCCCTGGATGACGCCGCCCATGCACTTGAGCGCGCAGGCGGCGACGATGCCCTCGGGCGTGCCGCCGATGCCGAGCATCAGGTCGACACCGGTGCCGTTGCGCGCCGCCATGATCGCGCCGGCCACGTCGCCGTCGGTGATGAAACGGATCCGGGCGCCGGTCTCCCGGATCTCCTTGACGATCCGCTCGTGCCGGGGCCGGTCCAGGATCACCACGGTGACGTCGGACGGCTTGGCGCCCTTGGCCCGCGCCACGGCGCGGATGTTGTCGGCCACCGGGGCGTCGATGTCCACATGATCGGCGGCCTGCGGGCCCGTGACGAGCTTCTCCATGTAGAAGACCGCCGACGGGTCGTACATCGAGCCGCGCTCGCTGACCGCGATCACCGAGATCGCGTTGTTCATGCCGAGCGCGCACAGCCGGGTGCCGTCGATCGGGTCCACGGCCACGTCGCACTCGGGGCCGGTCCCGTCGCCGACCTCCTCGCCGTTGTACAGCATCGGGGCGTTGTCCTTCTCGCCCTCGCCGATCACCACGACGCCCTTCATCGAGACCGTGTTGATCAGTTGGCGCATGGCGTTCACGGCGGCGCCGTCCGCCCCGTTCTTGTCGCCGCGTCCCACCCAGCGGGCGGCCGCCATCGCCGCCGCCTCGGTCACCCTGACCAGTTCCAGAGCCAGGTTGCGGTCGGGTGCGCGTTCCCCCGTCGCCAGAGCGGCCGGTACGTGATCAGCCATTGATCCCCTTTAGGTAGGTGCCGTTCTAGCGATCGTAGTTCGCGAAGCCGTTCTTGTCCGATTGGTCTGAACCTGTTGGGCCAGGTAGGAGGCCATTTGCGGTCGCGGACCCCCGGAACGGACGGCTCGGAGATATCGTCGCCGCATGAGCGGCGACACCGAACGACCAGTGACGATGCGCACATCGGAGCGCGGTGCGGCGACCCGGGGAGCCCTCCTGGACGCCGCCAAGGAGACGTTCATCACGAGCGGCTTCGCCGAGGCGGGCGTCACCGACGTCGTGGCCAGGGCCGGCGCCAGCGTCGGCAGCCTGTACCACCACTTCTCCGGCAAGGCCGACCTCTACCTGACGCTGTTCGAGGAGTTCCAGAAGCGGCAGACCCAGCGCACCCGGCAGGCCGTGCAGGAGGCCCGGGCGGCCGGGGAGACCGACCCGATGCCCCAGTTCCTCGCCGCAGCGCGGGCCTACCTGGAGGGCTGCCTCGCCGAGCGCGATCTCGCCGCGCTCTTCCTGCGCGGCGACGCGCCGCCCGGGTTCGAGGTCATCATGCGCGACCGGCTCCGGCAGTGGGCCAGGCGCACCGCGGCGCTGTTCGAGCACGAGGACGCCCTGGTCGTCGTCGTCACCGGCGCCCTGGCGGCCGTCGTGCAGGAGGTCACGCTGTCCGACGACCCGGAGCAGGCCCGGAGGATGGCCGAGGACGCTCTTCGCATCATCGGCGATATTCGGCACCCGTGAAGGCCGGTACGGCCACCGCCCGCTCCACCGACTAATCTCGCATTACGTGGGACGATTCACCCAGGGACTCTACGGCTACGCGTTCGCGCTCCTCGTCTGCCTCGCCGCCGTCGGAGCGTTCCTGCTCATCACGCCGCAGAGCCGCACGGAGCACATCCCCCGGGTGGACTTCTCCATCGACCGGGTCAACGCGGCGCGCACGGCGCCGTACGAGATCGTCGCCCCGAGCCGGGTGCTGCCCGACTGGGTGCCCAACAGCTCGTCGCTGACCGAGAAGAACGGCGCCGTGACGTGGCGGCTGGGGTTCGCGACCGCCAAGCGGCAGCACGCCATGCTCGCCCAGAGCGACGAGAGGCCGTCCGCGGACTTCGTGAACCGCATGGCCAACACCGACAAGCCCGGCGGGAGCCGCCAGATCGACGGCGTGACCTGGGAGGAGCGGTTCCGCCAGGACAAGAACCAGCGGACGCTGGTCCGCGTCTTCCCCGATCACGCGGTGGTCGTCACCGGAACGGCCGACTGGGACGAGCTGACCGCCCTCGTGCGGACCCTCGCCCCCCAGGCCAAGCCCTCTCCGGCGCCGTCGGCGGGCTGAACCCAGATCCCGGAATGCTCACGCCGGCTGAACGCAGCCGTACACGATGACCTCGGCCATGTTCTGGACGATGTCCCTGCTGATGTGCTCCGGCGGCGCGCTGACCAGGGTGAACAGCGCGCCGCCGTAGAGCGCGATCATGGCGGGGATCTTCTCGCGTGGAATGTCGAGGCCGAGTTCTTCGTGGTGCCCGGCGGTGACCAGCGATGCCGTGTCCTGCAGGCCCGCGAGAGCCGAGGCGAGCGCCGGCCGGCGCGCGGCCTCCAGTTGCAGTTCGAAGATCGCCAGATAGCGGCTGCGCAGCGTGGTCGCCGCTGTGAGCAACGATTCCGTCAGTAGGTCGACCAGCGTCGCGGGCTGCTTGACGGCCCGGTCGGTGTCCGCGTGATGCAACTCGGCGATGCGCTCCGCGGCGGCCATCAGCAGCGCTTCCCGGGTGCGGAAGTAGTTGGAAGCCGTTCCCGGCGGGAGGTCCGCCGCTTTCTCCACCGCCCGGTGGGTCAGGCCGTGCACGCCCGACGACGCCAGCAGTTCGATCGCGGCATCGGTCAGGGCTTGCCGACGGGCCGGATTAGTGGGTGGCATGGCAAAATGCTACCAATAGCCGTACTAGTACGATCGTAGTGAATGAGCAGGAGGTCTCATGAGGATCGTGGTGGTCGGCGCCGGGCTCGGAGGAGTGGCGGCCGCGGTGGGACTGCATCGCGCGGGCCACGAGGTGACACTCGTCGAACGGGCCGCCGAGCTGCGGGAAGCGGGCACCGGGATCGTGGTCATGCCCAACGGGCTGCGCGCGCTGGACGCGCTGGGGCTTGGTGAAGAGGTCCGCGGGCACGTCGTGCACACGACCCGCGGGGGATTACGGGACTGGCGCGGACGGCCGCTGCTGGTCACCGACCTTGGCCAGGCCCAGCAGGTGGTCCTGACCCCCGCCATGATCAACCGAGCGGAACTGCACCGAGCGCTGCGCGCCCCGCTGCCTCCCGGCCTGGTGCGGACCGCGACCTCGGTCGAGCGTCTGCAGCCCGACTCCACCGGGGTCACCGTGATCAGCGAAGGTGAGCCCGTCGCGAGAGCGGACGCCGTGATCGCGGCCGACGGCATCGGCAGCACGCTGCGCGCACAGCTCTTCCCCGGTCACCCCGGGCTGCGGCGCACCGGCCGGATGGACCTGCGCGGGATGTTGCCCCGCCCTCCCGGCATGGCACCGGACCTGCTCACCAGCCAGTTGGTCGACCGCCGCAGTGGGGCGATGTTCGGCCTGTTCCCGGTCGGGGAGGACCGCCTGTACTGGTTCACCGACTCCGTCCTGCACGGCACGCCGCCAGGCGCGGACGAGGCACGCCGGCAGATGCTGTCCCTGATGGCCGACTGGCACCCCCTCGTCACGGCACTGATCGAGGCCACCTCGCCCGACGACATCTACGTCGACCCGATCGCCCGCCTGGCCGAACCCTTGCCCTCGTTCGCGACCGGCAGGATCGCGCTCCTCGGCGACGCCGCGCACGCAATGTCACCCGACCTCGGCCAGGGCGCCAGCCAGGCATTCGAAGACGCCGCCGCGCTGACCCACCACCTGGCCGACGCGGAGCCGGCGGATGTCGCCCAGCGGCTCCTCCGCTACGACGCCGAGCGCAGACCCGGCGCCAACCGCATGATGCTGGCGGCGGCCCGGCAGTCGAGGCTGACCTCCCAGACCGGCATCGCCGCGTGGCTGCGCGACATGCTGCTGCGCGCCGTACCGTCCCGGCTGGCCACCCGGCAGCTTGCCGCCCTCTGGCAGGTTTAGACGAGCAAGTCCGGAGTGGCCCGGAGTCAGAAGGGGGCCTCCTCGGGACCGTTCGGCTGGGGCTCCTGGCGCTGGGCCATCGCGGCGGCCAGCTTGGCGCGGGCGCCCTGGAGCCATTCCTCGCAGATCGCCGCCAGCCGCTCTCCCCGCTCCCACAGCTCTATCGACTGCTCCAGCGTGAGCCCGCCGGTCTCCAGACGGCGCACCACCTCGGTCAGCTCCTCGCGGGCCTGCTCGTACGACGGGGTCTGCTTGTCCGACGGGGTCTGCTTGTCCGACGGGGTCTGCTTGTCCTCAGCCACGTCCCCACCTTAGAGGCCGCGACCGACACTCCGTGGCCTCTTAGGTGCTGTCCCATTTGGGCATAAATCGGATGGTTCGTCCGTTACTTAGATGTACTAACCATCTTCGGGGGCGATGATCGGGGGGTCATCTTCATGTGTGGAATCAGCGGCTGGGTGGACTACGGACGCGACCTTCGTCGCGAACGGGAGACCGTGCAGGCCATGACGGACACGATGGCGTGCCGGGGGCCCGACGCCGAGGGGATGTGGCTCGCTCCGCACGCCGCGTTCGGCCACCGGCGGCTGGCCATCATCGACATCGAGGGCGGGCGCCAGCCCATGACCGCCGACGCCGGCGACGTCGTCGCCGCGCTCACCTACAGCGGCGAGGTCTACAACTTCAGGGAACTGCGCGCGGAGCTGACCCGGCGCGGCCACCGGTTCCGGACCCAGAGCGACACCGAGGTCGTCCTGGAGGCGTACCTCGAATGGGGCGAGGACTTCGTCTCCCGCCTCAACGGCATGTACGCCTTCGCCATCTGGGACGCCCGCCGCGAGGAACTGCTGCTCGTGCGCGACCGTATGGGGATCAAGCCCCTGTACTACTACCCGACGCGGGATGGGGTGCTGTTCGGCTCCGAGCCCAAGGCCATCCTGGCCAACCCGCTCGCCGAGCGGGTGATCGACGCCGACGGCCTGCGCGAGATCCTGGCCTTCGTCAAGACGCCGGAGAGCGCCGTCTTCCGGGGGATGTACGAGGTGCGCCCCGGCCAGGTGGTGAAGGTGCGGCGCGAGGGTCTGAGCAAGCGCCGCTACTGGCGGCTGGAGGCCCGCGAGCACACCGACGACCTGCAGACGACCATCAGGACCGTGCGGGAGCTGCTCGACGACATCATCGAGCGGCAGCTCATCTCCGACGTGCCGCTGTGCACGCTGCTGTCCGGCGGTCTCGACTCCAGTGCCGTGACCGCGCTGGCGGCCCGCGCGCTCGCCGGCCAGGGCGGGGTGCGGTCGTTCTCCGTCGACTTCGCCGGCTACAGCGAGAACTTCCAGGCCGACGACATGCGCGACACCCCGGACACGCCGTACGTCCACGACGTCGTGCGGCACGTCGGCTCCGACCACACGGACATCGTGCTTGACTCCGCCGACCTCATGGACCCCGCCGTACGCGCGGCCGTCCTGCGGGCGCGGGACCTCCCGCTCGGCATCGGCGACATGGACACCTCGCTCTACCTGCTCTTCAAGGCGATCAGGGGGCACTCGACGGTGGCGCTGTCGGGGGAGTCCGCCGACGAGGTGTTCGGCGGCTACCGGTGGTTCCACGATCCCGAGGCGGTCAACTCCGGCACCTTCCCGTGGCTCGCCACCCACACCCAGACGGGCCTGTCCACCCGGGGCGAGTTCCTGAACGAGGAACTGCTGCGCAAGCTCGACATCCCCGCCTACCGCGCGGACAGCTACCAGCGGGCGCTGGCCGAGGTGCCCCGCGTGCCGGGGGAGACGGGGCTGCAGAAGCGGATGCGGGAGATCAGCTACCTGCACCTGACCCGGTTCGTGCAGATCCTGCTCGACCGCAAGGACCGCATGAGCATGGCCGTCGGCCTGGAGGTCCGGGTGCCGTTCTGCGACCACCGCCTGGTCGAGTACGTCTTCAACGCCCCCTGGGTCATGAAGACCTTCGACGGGCACGAGAAGAGCCTGCTGCGGGCGGCGACGGCCGACGTGCTGCCCCGTTCGGTGGTCGAGCGCCGCAAGGTGCCGTACCCCTCGACGCAGGACCCGGCGTACGAGCGTGCGCTGCGCGCGGAGGTGACCCGCGTGCTCGACGGAGCCCCGGCCATCGGCTGCCTGGTGGACGCGGGCAAGGTGCGCACGATGCTCGACCAGCCCATGGGCGCGGTCAGCCTGCAGGGCGCCCGGACGTCGCTGGAGGGCATCCTGCAGATGAACGCCTGGCTGGGCGCCTACGACGTCCGCCTCGCCATCTGACCTCGCCGCGACCCGGTGCGCCCGGGTCACGCGTCCTGGGCGGTCACCGTCACGCGGTCGTCGGAGAAGCGGATCGTGAGCTCGTCGCCCGGCTTGACGTCCGCCGCCAGGCGGACGACCTCTCCGGAGGGACGCTGCGCGATGGCGTAGCCGCGCTCCAGCGTGGCGGCGGGGGACAGGGCCACGAGCCGGGCCCGGAGATGTTCCAGCGAGTCGGCCGAGCGGTCCAGGGACGCCGAAAGGCAGCGCCTGGACCGCTCGCGCAGCGCGTCGACCTGCTCGGCCCGCCGGTCGAGCTCACGGACGGGATCGGCGAGCGACGGCCGGGAGCGTATGGATTCGAGCCAGGAGATCTCGCGCTCGACCCAGCCCCGCAGCACCCGGCGGCCCCGGTCCCTGAGCTGGTGGACGAGCGTGAGCTGCTCGCCCACGTCGGGCACGACCTTCTTGGCCGCGTCCGTCGGGGTCGAGGCGCGCACGTCGGCCACGAGATCGAGCAGCGGGCTGTCCTGCTCGTGGCCGATCGCGCTCACCACCGGCGTACGGCAGGCCGCGACGGCCCGCACCAGCGACTCGTCGGAGAACGGCAGCAGGTCTTCGAGGGAGCCGCCGCCCCTGGCGATGATGATCACGTCGACCTCGCGGTCGGCGTCGAGCCTGCGCAGCGCCTCGGTCACCTCGCCCACGGCGTACGACCCCTGGACGGCGACCTGCTCCACCTTGAACCGGACGGCGGGCCAGCGGCGGCGGGAGTTCTCCAGCACGTCACGCTCCGCCGCCGAGTCGCGCCCGCAGATGAGCCCGACCGTGCCCGGCAGGAACGGCAGCCGCCTCTTCCTGTCGACGTTGAACAGGCCCTCGCCCGCGAGCACCTGGCGGAGCCGTTCGAGCCGGGCCAGCAGTTCGCCGATGCCGACCGGCCGGATCTCCAGGGCCGTGAACGCGAACGAGCCCTTGTTGACCCAGAAGTCCGGTTTGACGTGCATCACGACGCGCGCGCCGTCGACGGGACGCGGCACGCTCGCCTCGTACACCGCCCGCGCGCAGGTGATCCGCGCGGAGACGTTGGCCACGGGATCGCGCAGCGTCAGGAAGACGGTGCCGCCCCGGGCGGTCAGCTCGGTGATCTGCCCTTCGACCCAGACGGTGCCCAGCTTGCCGATCCACTGGGCGACCATCTGCAGCACCGACCTGATCGGCAGCGGCGCCTCAGGGGACGTCTTCGCGCTCAAATGCCCTCCTCGCCTGGCCCGGCTCGCACCTGCAGGCTAGCCGCACCGTCCGACAATCCACAGGCGACCGGGCGGAGGGCGCCGTCACCCGCCCGGCGTATGGCCGGGCGGGCGCGGCTCGGGATCAGGACTCGGACTGGAGCTTGGACAGCCGGTTCTGGAACATCCGGACCACCTCGGGGCGGTTCAGGTGCGCCTGCTCGTAGTCCAGCAGCGCGTGCACCTGCTCGGCCGACTTGCCGCGCATCCGCGCCCGCAGCGACGCCACGGAGAGGTTCGCGTAGCCCGGCATCGGCTCCGCCGTCTCGGCGGTCGTCTCCTCGGCCGCCGGCTGCTCCACGGGCTGCTCCACCGGCGCCTCGGCAGGGCTTTCCGGCGCCTGAGCGGCGGCGGTGGTCTTCCTGCGGGTCCTGGTGGCCTTCGGCGCGGCGGTGGCCGTGCTCTCGGCGCCGCTCTCGGTGGTTCCGGTCGCGGCCTCGGCGGTTTCGGCGGCGGCCTTGCGACGGGTGCGCGGCTTCTTGGCCTCGGCGGGTGCGGCCTCTTCCGTGGTCGCGGCCTCGGTGGTCTCGACGGCCTGGGTTTCGGCGGCCTCGGTGGTTTCGGTGGTGGCCTTGCGGCGGGTGCGCGGCTTCTTGGGCGCGGCGGTCCGGTCCGCGACCTCGGCGACGGCCGGGGGTTCGGCCTCGCTCACGGCCTCCACGGCCTCCGCGGGCTCGGCGGCGGGCGCGGCCTCGGGCTTCGGCTCGCTCACGGCCTCCGCAGGCTCGGCGGCCTCCGCAGGCTCAGCGGGCGCGGCCTCGGCCGGGGCCGTCTCCGCCGCCGGTGCTTCCGCGGCCGGCGTCTCCGGGGCCGGCGCCTCGGTCGTCACCGCCTCGGCCTGCTCGGCCTTGCTCGGGCGAGGGGCGAAGATGACGGGCTCCCGGCGCGCGGGGCGCTCCCCGGCTGCCTGCTCGGCTGCCTGCTCGGCCCGCGGCGCCTCGGCGGTCTCGGGGCGTTCGCCGTCCTGTGCCTCGCCACCGGCGAAGCGCTCCTTGATGGTGGTCTTGATCTTGTCACCGACCAGCAGTGCCTGTCCGACCCCGTTGAGAGCGGTCTGAAGTACGAAGACCGGCAAATCACGCAGAGGTTTCGTTATTGCCTTAAGGACGGACATATTGGCTCCCGGGGAGATGCGTATCTGGTACCCCCAGTCTTGCAAGACCAGGGTCAAGAGGCGGCTCGCGTTCCACATAGCATAGGAACATGGACGTGCAGACCTCAGCGACCCGCCGTGTCCTGGTCGCCAAGCCCCGCGGCTACTGCGCGGGTGTCGACCGAGCGGTGCAGGCGGTCGAGCGGGCGCTGGAGCAGTATGGCGCGCCCATCTACGTGCGCAAGCAGATCGTGCACAACACCCACGTCGTGAAGACGCTGGAGGAGCGCGGCGCCGTCTTCGTGGAGGAGACCGAGGAGGTCCCCGAGGGCGCCATCGTCGTCTTCTCCGCTCACGGCGTCTCGCCCGCCGTGCACGAGGAGGCCGCGAGCCGCAGTCTCCGGACGATCGACGCGACGTGCCCGCTGGTGACCAAGGTGCACAACGAGGCCAAGAGGTTCGCGGCCAAGGACTACGACATCCTGCTCATCGGGCACGAGGGGCACGAGGAGGTCGAGGGCACCGCCGGTGAGGCGCCCGAGCACATCCAGCTCGTGGACGGGCTCGACGGCGTCGACGGCGTGTCCGTACGGGACCCGGAGAAGGTGGTCTGGCTCTCCCAGACGACCCTGTCGGTGGACGAGACCACCGAGACGGTCGCCCGGCTGCGGTCGCGGTTCCCGAACCTCATCGACCCGCCGAGCGACGACATCTGCTACGCCACCTCCAACAGGCAGACGGCCGTCAAGCAGATCGCCGCCGAGTCGGACCTGGTCATCGTCGTCGGTTCCGCCAACTCCTCCAACTCCAAGCGGCTGGTCGAGGTCGCCAAGGACTACGGCGCCGCCGCGTCCTACCTCGTCGACGACGCCTCGTTCGTACGGGACGAGTGGCTGGAGGGCGTGCGCACGGTCGGCCTGACCAGCGGCGCCTCCGTCCCGGAGGAACTCGTGCGGGGCGTGCTCGCCAAGCTGGCCGACCACGGTTTCACCGAGGTCGAGGAGGTCGAGTCGGTGCAGGAGAGCATGCGGTTCGCCCTGCCCCACGAACTCCGCAAGGACCTCCGTGCAGTCTGATCGGAATCCGGGTTACTCGTCGGCGGCCCTGCCGTACACGCGGGGCTCGAAGTAGCCCTCGGGCTCCGGGTCGAACGTGCGGACGCGGCCACGGCGCGAACGGGAGCGGGAGGCGGGCGTCGGCGCGGGTGCCGGCGCGCCGCGCAACTCCTTCAGGTTGGCGGGCAGGCCGCGCACCCAGGCGATCCCCAGCGCCAGTGCGGACCCGAGGAACAGCCACGGCGCGCTGGACGACAGCGCGGTGAACATGCCGAGCCCGAACGTCTGGAGCATCGAAGCGGACCTGAGCGCCCGCACGAGTTCCACCAGCAGTGCCGCGACGAAGAAGACCAGCGGAGGCGTCACCACCAGCGGCAGCAGGTCCCGGGGACGCACCAGCAGGGCCGCCGCGAGGCAACCGGCCACGAACGCGGGCCCGGGCAGGAACGGCATGCCCACCACGGTGATCACGAAGAGCATGACGATCGCCCCCCGAGCGGTCAGCCGCAGCCCCGCTCGACCGGTGCCTGTCATCGGGCCCCCCTTACGACAAGTCTCGGGTCAATTTACCGTTCTGACGATGCGGGGGAGGGGGGCTTACCCGCTCTTCACCTTCGAGTTCGGGGATGGCGACCGGACGGGGGACCTCCTCGACCGCCGACGGGGCGTCGAGCGAGTAGTCCACGAGACCGAGGTCGTTCATTCTCCGCGCGCTGACCAGGACCCGGCTCTCCAGCGAGCCGACCGTCTGGTTGTACGCGGTGACCGCTCTCGTGAGCGCCTTGCCCAGGCCGTCCACGTGCCGTCCGAGGCCGCCGAGCCGCTCGTACAGTTCCTTGCCGAGATCGAAGACGGCCTTGGCGTTCTCGCTGACCGCGGTCTGTTGCCAGGCGTACTGCGCGGTGCGGAGCATCGTGACGAGCGTCGTGGGAGTGGCGATGTGGACGCGCCTGCGCATCGCGTACTCCAGAAGCCCGGGGTCGCGCTCCAGAGCGGGCGCGAGGAACGCCTCGCCGGGGATGAACAGGACCACGAACTCGGGCGACGGGTTGAACGCCTGCCAGTAGGACTTGGCGGCTAACCGGTCCACGTGCTCGCGCACGTGCCGCGCGTGGGCGTCCAGCCGGGCCGAGGCGAACTCGGGATCGGCGGCCTCGGCCGCCTCCAGGTAGGCCGCGAGCGAGACCTTCGCGTCCACGACGACGTTCTTGCCGCCGCTGAGCCGTACGACCATGTCGGGCCGGACCACGCCGTCGCGGGTGACGGCGCTCACCTGCTCGTCGAAGTCGCAGAAGCGGGCCATCCCGGCGATCTCCGCCACCCGGCGCAGCTGCAGCTCCCCCCAGCGTCCCCGGGCCTCCGGCCGCTGGAGCGCCCGCACCAGCGCGTCCGTCTGGGCCTTGAGCCGATCGGAGCTCTCCCGTACGAAGTCCATCTGCTTGCTCAGCTCGGCGCGGGCGGCGCGGGCGCCCGACTCGCTCTCCCTGAGCTGGCTCTCCACCTTGGCGAGCGTCTCCCGCAGCGGCGCGACCAGGTTCTCGACCGCCTGCCTGCGCTGGTCGAGGTCCCCGGCCGCCTCGGCCCTCGTGGTGTTCAGCCGGTTCTCGGCGAGTTCGAGGAAGCGCAGGTTGGCCACGTCGAGGGCGTGCGCGGAGATGGCCTGGAACCGCTCGGTGAGCTGGTTCTCCATGTAGGCCACCTTGTCCTCGGCCGCCCGCGTCCGCGCCTCGGCCTCGGCCACCCTGGCGGCCGCCTGGGCGGTGCGGCCGGCGGTCCGCATCCCGGCCAGCGCCGCGCCGACCACCACGCCGATCACCAGTCCCAATGCGAGAGCCACGACATCCACGGTCTGGATGATTTCAGGCATTGGCGTGCCAAACAGGGAGGCGCGCCCGGGAGCGGGCCGAGCCGCCGATGTCCGGCGCACCCCCCGAGGCCCCTAAACTCGTGGTACGTGAGCCTGAGCATCGGCATCGTCGGCCTGCCCAACGTCGGCAAGTCCACGCTTTTCAACGCCCTGACCAAGAGCGGGAACGCCCTGGCGGCCAACTACCCGTTCGCCACGATCGAGCCGAACGTGGGCATCGTCGGCGTGCCGGACTCCCGTCTGGACAAGCTGGCGGAGATCTACAACTCCGCGCGCGTCCTCCCGGCCAAGGTCGAGTTCGTCGACATCGCGGGCCTGGTGAAGGGCGCGTCGGAGGGCCAGGGCAGGGGCAACCAGTTCCTCGCCAACATCCGCGAGACCGACGCGATCTGCCAGGTCATCCGGGTCTTCTCCGACCCCGACGTCACGCACGTGGACGGCGAGGTCGCGCCGGAGCGCGACATCGAGACGATCAACACCGAACTGATCCTCGCCGACCTGCAGACGATCGAGAAGGCGCTGCCCCGCCTGCAGAAGGAGGCGCGCAACAACAAGGACCGCAAGGTCCTCCTGGAGGCCGCCGAGGCCGCGGCGAAGCTGCTCGACACCGGCACGACCCTGTACGCCGGGGGCAAGGCCGCCGGGATCGACCTCGCCGACCTGCGCGAGCTCCACCTCCTCACGGCCAAGCCGTTCCTGTACGTCTTCAACCTCGACGCCGACGAGCTGACCGACGCCGACCTGCGGGCCAAGCTCTCGGCGATCGTGGCGCCGGCGGAGGCCGTGTTCCTCGACGCCAAGATCGAGTCCGAGCTGGTGGAGCTGCCCGACGACGAGGCGCTGGAGCTGCTGCAGTCGGTCGGCCAGGAGGAGTCGGGCCTCTCCCAGCTCGCCCGGGTCGGCTTCGAGACGCTGGGCCTGCAGACGTACCTGACGGCCGGGCCCAAGGAGGCCCGGGCCTGGACGATCCGCAAGGGCGCGACCGCTCCCGAGGCCGCCGGGGTCATCCACACCGACTTCCAGCGCGGTTTCATCAAGGCCGAGGTCATCTCGTTCGACGACCTGGTGGAGGCGGGTTCAATGACCGCCGCCAGGGCGGCGGGCAAGGCTCGCATCGAGGGCAAGGACTACGTGATGCGCGACGGCGACGTCGTGGAGTTCCGCTTCAACGTCTGAACGTCAGGCGAGGTCGCGGTAGTAGTAGAACATCGGCTCGGCCGCCCCGGGCTCGCTGTTGGCGAAGCCGTGCGCCTCGTAGAAGCGGCGGGTGTCGGTGTCCTCGCCGTCGACGTTGATCTCGAGCGTCTCCGCGCCGCGTTCCCGTGCGAGGCGGCACGCCTCTTCCAGCAGGGCGTGCCCGAACCGCTGTCCGCGCATGTCGGGCCGTACGTACAGCTCGTCCAGGATCACGGCCGGACCCTCCTGCCACACGTTGGGCCGGAAGGACAGGACCGCGACGCCGACGGCCGGTTCGCCGGTGAGAAGGGCGACGAGGCGGTCACCGGCGACCAGCCGGCGGAGGCGTGCCGTGAGCACGTCCGTTCCCGGTGACGGAGCGTCGAACTCCCGGTTGAAAGCGTCCAGCAACTCCGCGACGACAGCGGCGTCGGACGTCGTCGCCTGCCGTACCAGATGCTCTTGCTGTGGTATGGCCACCTCTGCAACCTTCCTGCTCTGCCCGGCGGACTGCACGCTATTTTCGAGCATCCGGGGAAGAGGCGGTGACCATTCCCGCCCCGGCCGCGTCTGGTCTGTTGTGACAGACACAAGAACGCGGGGGGCATCATCATCGAGGAGCTGTACCGCGAGCACTGGGCGCTCGTGTGCGGGTTCCTGTTACGCCGCACCCGCGATCCCCACCTCGCCGAGGACCTGGCCCAGGAGACGTTCGTCAAGGCGACCAGGGCGCTGCTCGGCTGGCGCGGCGGGAACCCGGCCGCGTGGCTGCTCACCATCGCCCGCAACGTCCTGGTCGACCACGTCCGGCGCCACCGCCGGGAGCTGGGCCTGCCCCACCCCGACGAGCTCGGCGTGCCCCCGCTGCACATCGAGTCGCTGGCCGTACGCGACGTCCTCGACCGGCTGCCCGAGGAGCACCGCAGGCTGCTCACCCTGGTCTACTTCGAGGGGTTCTCACTGGTCGAGGTGGCCGCGATGACCGGCAAGAAGCACACCACTGTCAAGACGGCCGTGTGGCGGGCCAGAGCGGCCTTCGCCGATCTCTACGGAGGTCCTCATGACTGACGACGATCTGCCGCTGCCGATGCCCGACTTCGATCCCAAGGCGACGCGCCGGGCCGTCCGGCGGGGAGTCGCCCGCACTGCGATCACGGTGCTGGCGGCACTGCTCATCCTCGTTCTGGCGGCGACGGTGGGCTCCGGCGTGGTCCAGCGGCGCGGTGACCGGGAACAGCGCATGACCGACGTACTGGGCACCGCTTTCAAGATCTACAACCCCGCCTACGACATCGAAATCCGGGAGCGGGGTGCCACCACACCGCTGTCGATGTCGTTCACCGTGGCCGCCAGGCCCATGCGGGCCGTCGGGGGTTTCGTCGAGGGGTACGGCGGCGTCGAGCACGTCGTCACCCAGGACTTCTTCGGCCACGTGGGCAGGCTGCCGCTCGGCAACTACGCCGGCACCACGCTGAGCATGGCGCTGATGAACGTGGGGACGGGCAACCAGCCCAAGGAGGACAGCCGCAAGGTGCTGGCCAGGCTCCCGGAGGGGCTCAACGCGCTGGCGGTGGTCGAGTTCGCCAAGCCGCTCACCACCGATGAGCTGGTCGCCTTCACCGCCACGTACAAGTCGCATGCCGACAAGGTGGTCTTCGAGCGGCGTCCCAGGTCGATCCCCATCACCTGGGGAGGGCCGACGATGTGGGACAGGGCCCCGATGCCGGGAGAGCCCGACGAGCCGATCACGTCGGACCTCGCGAACTTCCGCCGTTGGGTCGGCATCCTCAAGGACTACGACGACGACAACCTGCACGACTTCGATCTGAGTCTGGCCCGGCTGCGCAAGGCCGCGAACGACGGCCTGGCCTACGCCTACGTCGACCCGTTCACGACGATCGGGGAGCTGCGGAAGATCATCGAGGATCCGCTGGTCCGGACGGTCCGCGTCGCGGACGTCACCTACGACCTCGAACGGCCCTGAGACGGCCGGGACCCCGGCGATCACGGCGGACAATCCCAGGCTGCTCTGCCGTACAAGGGGCCGCAAACCGCCTGACCGGCATCACCAGCCGCAGCCCTCCCTCCGGTCAGATCCTCCATGGCCAGCGGAAACGCTTGGGCCAACTGCCCTAGACGCATTCGTGAGGCTCGTTGAAGCATCGAGATGAGGCCGTTTGGCGCATAGTCGCCGTATGAATCCCTTTTCGTGACAAATCTCTCCGGTGCCGTAATCCGGCATGGCGGAAGGGGAGGCGGCCGAATTCGGGCACCGGGAAAAGCCCAGGTGGCCTGACCTGGCGAGGCCCGATCGGGCCCAAGGAGGGACTATGCATCGGAAATCCACACAGCCGGCTCTCGCGGCGATTTTCGCCTCGACGCTCACGGCAGGCGCGGTCGCGCTGCTCGGCGGCACCGCCTCCGCGGCCACCGGCGCTCCGGGAGCGGCGTGGGCGCCGCAGGCGAGCGAGCCCGGCGGTTCGGTGCGCGCGACGTCGTACACGACCATCCGCGAGCCGCTGCTGGCGACCGAGGACCTACCCCTGGCGGGTTTGGTCACCGGGCTGGTCACGGAGGCGGAGTTCCCGGCCGCGGGTGCGCCGATGGAGCAGTCGGCGGAGGAGGCCCGGCAGAGCATCAGGGACGAGGCGAGCCGCGCCACACAGCAGATCATGCGGGACGCGGCGAGCGCGCAGCAGCGCATCGAGCAGATGTCCCAGAGCGCGCAGCAGCGGGTGTCGGAGCAGGCGCAGTCACAGTCGCAGTCGTCGGCGAGTCAGTCGCAGAGCTCCTCGCTGCCGGAGAGCGCTCCGGGTAGCGCTCTGGGCAGTGCTCCGGAGAGCGTCCCGCCCGCGATCTCGGGTCCGGAGAGCGTCCCGCCGGCGGGCATCCCGCCGGCTTCGAGTGAGTCGTCCTCCTCGTCCTCCTCCGAGGCGTGCCAGTGAGGGCGCGGGCGTAGTTCGCGACACGACGGCCCCGCTCCGCGCGGGGCCGTCCGATGTCCGGCGGCGGGGGACCGGGGCGGAGCGCACGGTCGCTTTCGTTATGCCTGCGAGCTGCGAAGACAGCAATAGGTGGCGCTTAGGTAATCGATGCCCCCGCTGGCCAGGCGTAACGTGCTTTTCCGCGGAGTGGATAGCTGTGGGGCGTCTCTACGGGATGTAGACCCGGTTTGCTCGGTCGCGGCGATGCTTGCACCATGGGCGTGGCTTACCTGGAAGAATTGGCGAGACCGCTAGGGTGAATACTTCAATGCGGTTAACCGGATCGAGAGCAAGAGGAAACCGCGCCAGCCGGAGGGATCGGCGCGAGCGGAGGCGTGATGGCTCGCAGGTCAGACGTCCAGCAGGATCCTCGGATCGCTGGCGACCCTGACCCGTACCCACTGGAAGGCTTCGAGGCGGCGAGTGCCGCGCACGGCACGGCCCCCCGCCGCAGAGGCTGGAGCGGCGGTGGCGGCCGCTGGCTCGTCTGGACCGGCCGGGTCATCCTCTGGGCACTGATCGTCGTCATCGTGGTCAACGGCGTCCGCGCCCCGTTCGAACGGCTGACGCAGGACGACCCTGCCGGTGTGACCCCCACCGGCACGGCCACGTCCGGGTTCCCGGCGACCGAGGCCGCGGCCTTCGCCAACCAGTTCGCGGCGGTCTACCTCAACTACGACGCGGCCAACCCCCAGCAGCGCGCGGAACGGCTGAAGTCGTTCCTGCCGGAAGGCGCCGACGAGCAGTTCGGCTGGAACGGCTACGGCCGCATGTCGGCGGGGGCCTTCCAGTTCGCCGGGATCGACGTGGTCGACGACCACAACGCCCGTGTGACCGTGACGTACCAGTCCGGGGGCAGCCGGGGTCTGCTGTCCGTGCCGGTCTACTACGACAACGGCAGGTTCGTGGTCTCCGCCCAGCCGGCTCTGCTGCCCGCGCCGGGCCCGGCGGGCCTGCCGCAGCTTCCCGACCCCGACCGCGACTCCGCCACCGAGGCCGAACTGCGTCCCCAGCTCGAAGGCTTCTTCAAGGCGTACGCCGCGGGCAACCAGGTCGACCTCCAGCGGTACGTCACGAGCGGGGTGACCGTCAACGGGTTCAACGGCGAGTTCACTCTTGCCGAGTTGAAGGACGTGGTGGTTCCGCCGGGCGGCGCCGACAGCAGGAAGGTCACGGCGGTGGTCGTGTGGGCGGTGGCGTCCGGACAGTCGACGGCGGTGGCGAGCCCGTCGCAGGATCCGGCGGCGCAGCCGGCCGGTCTCGAGCAGGCCTATCAGTTGACGATCGAAAAGCAGGGCGGCAAGTGGTTCGTCAGGGACATCCAGGGTGCGAACCGGTCCGTGGGGTAGCGCATGCCCGGCAAAGACATCGCTGATCCATACCCCCGGGAGGGCGAGAGTTGATACTGAAGACCATCGCGGACCACGTCCTTGATCTGGCAGCGCCGTCACCGGCGCCGACGACGGGCATCAACACCGAAGGTCTCGCCGACTTCCTCCGGAAGTTCTTCGCTCCGCTCTTCCTCGCGGTCGTCTCCGTCGTGGCGATCTTCTTCCTCTTCACCCGCGAGATCACCAGGTTCGTCCAGTTCATCATCCTGGCGATCGCGATCGGAGTGATCTTCTACGTTCCCAACATCATCGAGGTGACGGCGAAGGCGATCGCGGGCGCGCTCGGCATCAAGTGATCGGGCGGAGAGGAGGTTCGGGGTGGATCTGCCCACATATACCAATATCTGGCGCATTGAGAAGCGGCTGTACAAGCTGTACGACCTACGGCTGCCAATGCCGCTTCCGGTCGTCTGGATCGGTGTGTTCGTGGGTGTCTCCGTGCCGTGGTGGGTCTTCCTCTACCTGATCGGACTGCCGTTCGCGGCCCCCTGGCACGTCATCTACCTCGTTCCTCCAGGCGTGCTCACCTGGCTCTCCACCCGTCCCGTCATCGAGAGCAAGCGCCTCACCGAGTTGCTCCAGTCGCAGCTCCGCTACATGAGCGAGCCCCGCACGTGGTGCCGCATGGCCCCGTTCGACGAGCCGGACGAGGTCGCCTTCACGGCGCGTGTCTGGCGGACCACGCCGCCGGTCGCGGCGGCGCACGCGAAGGCGGCCCGCAAGGCGCGCCGCGGGGTCTCGGTCAAGGTGCCCGTCCCGAAGGTTCCCAGGACCGGCGCACGGGCGGCCTCGGGCGCCGCCGCGCGAGTGGGCGCGCACCAGGTGGACCCCTCGCGTGTCGTACGCCCGGCCGTGGCGGCCGCGGCGGCTGCCGCCGCACCGGTCACCGACACACCCCCCACTACCTCCTCCCGCAGCGGTGCCGCCGCCCGGGCCGGTGCCACCGGTGACCGCGTCTTCTACCTCGCGGAACCGCCCGCGCTCCCGGCGCAGCCGCAGACCGGCCACGTCACCGGCCCGGATCGCGAACGCGACCCGCATGAGGGACACGGCGAGGGACATGACGTCCACGAGAGCCACGAGAGTCACCAGAGCGATGAGGGGCAGGAGCAGGGCTCTGGCCGCCAGGCGCCCCCTGCCGCTCCCGCCGAGGCTTCGGAGGCGCCGGCCGTCCCGCCCATCGGCACCGAGACGCTGCGCCGCCTGCGCAGGCTCGCCGCCTCGGCCGAACCCCGCCCCGTACGGCAGTCCGGTGTGGCCTCCTTCACCGAGCCGGCCACGGGAGAGCCGGTGCACGAGCCGGTGCGCGAGTCGGTGCACGAGGAGCGGCCTCGCGACGAGCGCGCGCACGACGCCGAGGCCGATGGGGAGGGCGCCGACGACCTGAGCGTCCCTGACCCGGTCCCTCCCGCCGACACCGACGCCTCCGACGCCTCCGACGACACTCCCCACACCGCCGATGCCGCAGCGGCGCCGCAGGGGCCCGAGGCGGAGTCCGCGCCCCCCGTGGGCGTAGGCACCTCGCCCGGCGATGACGCGGGCCGGGAGAACCCGGCGCATCGGGACGCCGAGGCGCTTGAGCAGCATCGCAAGGGCCGTCCGCCGCGGCTCGTGCGCCCCCGCGTGCCGGACGAGGACGTGGCGGCCGAGCGGGCCGCGATGGAGGAGGTGGCGTCCGCGGCGGCTCCTCCGGCACCGGCTCCCGTGAAGGCCGCCGAAGTCACGGAGGTCGCGGAGGCCGCGGAGGTCACGCAGGACACGCAGGACACGCCCACCTGGATCAGGCCGTCCCGTACGCCGCAGGAGGTTCCGGACGAGGCCGGTTCCGGCGCGCACTCTGCCGCTCACCCCGCGCGGGAGGGGACGCATGCGCCGGGGTCCAGGCCGTACGAGAGCGCCACGGGCAAGGGGGACGTGACGCCGCCTCCGGCGGGTCCGGCGGCAGTGTCGATCCGGGCCGTGCCCGCGGGGCCCCGCGCGGTCGGCCCGGCAGGTCCCGCCCGGCCGTCGCTGCCCACCCCGGGGACGACCACCCCCGGCAGGCCGGCGCACGAGGAGCCGCCGCGGCTGCGCCGCGTCGAGGCCGTCGTCGGGCGTGACACCTCGGGCGGCTGGCGGCGGCTGGCACAGGTCGTCGTGGGCGGCAGCCGTACGGACGGCATGGAGGTCGACGAGGCCCGCACCCGCATCCCGCTCACCACGAGCAGGCGGATCATGGTGCTCGGCTGCACCGGCGGCGCCGGGCAGACCACCACGGCGTTAATGCTGGGCCACACACTGGCCCGTTATCGAGACGACCGCGTGCTCGCGCTCGACGCGAACACCGGAGAGGACACGCTCACGACGAGGATCGCCGCCGAGTCCCCCGAGACGCTGAGCTCGCTCATCGAGGGCTCGGAAGAGGTGACCGGCTACCTCGGCATGCGGGCGTACACGACGCGCTGCGAATCGGGACTGGAGGTCGTCGGGGCGGACACCGACGACCGGGTGACGCAGCGCCTGGCGGAACGCGCGTTCCTGGCCGACTGGCGCAGGACGCTCGCCGCGCTCGACCGGCACTACCGGCTTACCGTGATCGACCCCGCGGCCGCGCTGGCGGCCCGGCTCCTGCCGTACGCCGACCAGCTCGTGCTGGTCGCCCCCGCGAGCGAGGACGCCTCCGAGGCGGTGGCGATGACCTACGAGTGGCTCGACGGGCACGGCTGCTCCGACCTGCGGCGTCGCGCCGTGATGGTGATCAACGGCGTGAGCCGCCGCAGCCTCCCCGACGTGGAGCAGGCCGAGGCGGTGGCCAGCGGCCGGTGCCGGGCGATCGTCCGGGTGCCCTGGGAGGACGAGCTGGCCCCCGGGCGGCCGGGACCGGTCGACGTCAATCACCTCCGAATGGGCGGCCGCAGGGCGTACGTTGCGCTTGCGGGTGTGATCGTGAGCGGCCTGGCGGCTGTCCAGGCCAAGCAGGAGGTGGCCAGATGAGGGGCGAGCGAGGAAGCTGGTGAGAGGTCGATGAGCAAGGCGCGCAGTCGCCTCGCGGTGCGTTACTTCGACGATCGCGTTCTCCTCACCGACTCGGCGGCCTGGGCCTACTTCCGGCTGCCGACGGTGAGCTACGAGTTCCTCACCCCCGAGGAGCGCGAGGCGCTGGCCACCAACATCACGATCGCGCTGGCCGCGATCAGGATGCCCGACGCCGAGGTGCACCTGCGGATCGCGCACCGGGCCTACCCGGCGGCGGATTGGGCGATGGCGCTCAACTCGACCTCCGACGAGGGCCCGGGCTGGCGGGAGTACCTGGAGGAGATGTACCGCCACGTCTGGGCCAAGGACTTCTGGAGCAAGGAGGTCTACCTCGGCGTGCGGCTCGGGCCGCGCGGCGCGCAGCTCGGCACCGGCGTGCTGGCCCAGCTCTTCGGCTTCTACCAGCGCAGCGAGAAGGCGCTCGGCATCGAGGACGACCACGTGCCGGACAAGGAGATCGCCCGGTGGACCGAGGCCGCCGAGCGGCTCGGCCGGGCCCTGGCCTCCAGCGCGCTGTACGCCCGCCACGCCACCTCCACGGAGATCGCCTGGCTGTTCCAGCACGCGGCGGCGGGCGGCCTCGGCGAGCCGCTGGCCTCGGCCACGCCGCGCCGCAGATGGGGCAAGGGCGAGATCGAGGCGCTGGTCGAGGGGCAGATCCACAACGGCAGGTCGCTGCTGCGCATCGTGCAGCCGGCCGGGGACTCCTACACCGCGCACCTGTCGTTCGCCCGGTTCCCCGACCTCATGCCGTTCCCCGACGGCGAGCCGTGGCTGCACTTCGCCGACCAGTTGCCGTTCCCGGTGGAGGTCTCCAGCCGGATGCGGCTGATCCCCCCGGTCAGGGCGAGCAAGGACGTGGCGCGCAAGCTGGCCCACGCCCGCGACATGGACATCCACATCCGCGAGGCGGGCGCCGAGGCGCCGCTCGCGCTGGCCGAGCAGATCGACGCCGCCCGCATGCTGGAGCACGGCATCACCAAGGAACGCCTGCCGTTCGTGTACGGCTGGCACCGGCTGAGCGTCAGCGCGCCGACCGAGGAGATGTGCATCCAGCGGGTCGAGGCCGTCGTGGAGCACTACCGCGACCTCGGCATCGACGTCGTCAACTCCACCGGTGACCAGTTCTCGCTGTTCTGCGAGGCATTGCCCGGGGAGCGGCTGCGGGTCAACGCGTACGCCCAGCGGCAGCCGCTGCGCACGATCGCGGGCGGCATGGCCACCGCGACCGTCGAACTCGGCGACCGGGTGGACGAGTCGAACGCCGGCTGGATCGGGCCGTACGTCGGGGAGACGCTGGGACGGGCGCGCAGCATCGTGCACTTCGACCCGCTCGTCGCGGCGGCGCGCAACCGCCCGACGGCCATCGCGATCACCGGTGAGCCGGGCGGCGGCAAGACGACGCTCGCGCTGCTGCTGATCTACCAGATGGCGCTGCGCGGCGTCACGATCGCGGTCATCGACCCCAAGGGCGACGCCGAGTCGCTCGTACGGCTGCTGCGCAACCGGGGCCGCAAGGCGCGGGTCATCCCGCTGGGGTCGGCCGCGCCGGGGCTGCTCGACCCGTTCTCGTTCGGCGACGACATCGCGACGAAGAAGACGATGGCGACCGAGACCCTGCGGCTGCTGCTGCCGAGGATGTCGGAGGAGCGCGAGTCCGCCATGATCCAGGCGGTCGCCGCGGTCTCCAACGAGCCGGACCCCTCACTGGGCAAGGTGGTGGACCACCTGGAGCAGTCCACCGACCCGGCGTCCAAGAACCTCGGCGCCGTGCTGCGGTCGATGTCGGAGATGCACCTGGCCCGGCTGTGCTTCGACGCCTCGGGCGGCGAGCAGATCGACACCGAGGGCTGGACGACCGTCTTCACGCTCGGCGGTCTCACGCTGCCCGACGTGATGACGGTCAGGGACGACTACTCCTACGAGCAGCGGCTGTCGGTCGCGTTGCTCTACCTCGTGTCGCAGTTCGCGCGCCGCCTGATGAACGGGCTCGACCGGCGCACACCGAAGGCGATCTTCCTCGACGAGGCGTGGGCGATCACGTCCACCCCCGAGGGCGCCAAGCTCGTGCCGGAGGTCTCCCGGATGGGCCGCTCACGCAACACGGCGCTCGTCCTGGTCTCGCAGAACGCCGGTGACCTGCTCAACGAACAGGTGACCAACTGTCTGTCGTCGGTCTTCGCGTTCCGTTCGACGGAACGCGTGGAGGTCGAGCACGTGATGGAGCTCCTCGGCGTGGACCCGTCGGAGGAGCACAAGGCGGTGCTGCGCTCCCTGGGCAACGGGGAGTGCGTCTTCCGGGATCTGGACGGCCGGGCCGGCCGTATCGGGGTGGACCTTATCTCGGAGGAGTTGCTGCGCTGGCTTGACACCAATCCGACACACGACAAACCGAACGAGAACGTGCATGATCTTCTTGACGGGGGCTCCGGTCGGTCGGGGGTCGCGCAGGAGGTGCGATCGTGAGCGTGCGCAGGAACGGTCCGAAGGATCGCACCAGGGAGGGTGCCAGACGCGGCAGGAGGATTCGCCGGAGCCTGGCGCTGCTGTTCGTCGCGTTCGCGGCGTTCGTGACGCTGCCGCTGGTCTTCCCCACCGGTACGGCGAGCGCGGTCGGGCCCTGTGACCTGTCGCCCGCCCTCGCCCCCGAGATCGTGGGCGGCGGCGTCGACGGGCTGGTCCAGCCGCCGTCGACCGAAGAGGCGGCGGCCGGTCAGGCCGCTGGGCAGAACACCGGGCAGAACACCGCGCAGGCGCCGAAGGAGCCGCAGACCAACTACGAGCGGTACGGCATGGCCGGCCAGTTCTGGCACACCTACGACCTCGGGTGCTCCGATGTCACGGCCGTGCTCGGTAACGCGTGGGCCAACACGGTCTTCTCGTGGGCCAAGGCCGTCGACCGGCTGACGATCAGCACCTACCAGGCGGCGGCCACCGAGGGCCCGCTGCAGCCCATCAAGGACGTCGCCGACGAGATCGTCACCAACCTCGCCAACGCGATGTACTGGCCCTACCTGCGGCCGATCGTCATCCTCGGCGCGATCTGGCTGGCGTGGTACGGCCTGATCCGCAAGCGCGCGACGACGACCACCGAGGGCGTCATCTGGATGGTCCTCGCGGTCACGGTCGCGATCTGGTTCTTCAGCCGCCCCGGCGACTTCACGAGCCTCGGCAAGACCGTGACCGACAAGACCGGCGAGATCGTGAACTCGGCGTTCTCCGGGCTGCCGGGGGCGGGCGGCGCGTCCTGCCTGCCGATGAAGGAGACCGCGCCGGGCGAGGTGCCGAGCGCGCCCACGGCCGGCGGCTACGGCCGCCAGGGCACGCCCGGCGTGGAGCAGAACGCCGACGCCCTGTGGTCGGTCCTGGTCTGCAAGCCGTGGCTGATGGGCGAGTTCGGCACGGCCGACCCCAACTCCGGTCTCGTGAAGGGCCTGGGCGCCAAGCTGCTCAACCTCCAGGCGATCGACGCCGCGGAGCAGGCCGCCGATCAGACGCCGGCCTCCGACTCGCACCAGCAGCGGTTCGAGGAGGAGGTCGCCAAGCCGATGCAGAGCACCCCGGCGTACTTCCTGTTCCAGGGCAAGGACTGGACCAGCCGCCTGGGCATCGCGATCGGCGCGTTCATCGCGGCGATGGTCGCCGGTCTGCTCATCTTCCTCGTCGCGGTGTCACTGCTCGTCCTGAAGGTCGGCTTCCTGCTGCTTCTGATGCTCGGGCCGATCTTCCTGTTGATCGGCGTGCATCCGGGGTCCGGCCGCATCATCGCCATGCGCTGGGTGGAGATGCTGGTCGGCACCCTGCTGCGCCAGGCCGTGCTGGCTCTGGTGCTCGGCGTCCTCGTGTACGGCTACGCGCTGATCATCTCGACCAGCCTGCCCTGGGGTATGCAGATCCTGTTCATGGCGCTGCTGACGATCGCGGTCTTCTTCTACAGACGGCCGTTCCAGCACCTGTTCGCCTCGATGGACGGGCACACGATCACCACTCGGATGCTCGGCGAGGCCGCCACCGCGCCGACCCTCTCGCGGGCGGCCAACGTGCTGCCGCCGGTCGCGGCGGCCCGGGCGGGCCGGTGGGGCCTGCGCAAGGCCGAGCCGGTCATCAGCGCGGCCGCGATGGCGTCCGGCGCGGGCACGGCGGCGGCCGCCGCGGCGGGTGTGGCGCAGGGCCGCGTGCGCGGCGAGGAGGGCGCGGGCAACGTCCCCGCCCAGGCCGGAGCGCGTGCGGGGGCCCAACCCGCGCCGCTCGACGCCGACGCGCAGGGGGCCGGTCGCCGGAAGGCCGGGGTCACCGCCTCACGTCCGGGAACGGCCCCGCCGCTCAACCTGTCGGGCGTGCGGCCCGCAGGATCCGTACGGGCGTCCATGGCGTCCACCGCACAGTCCATTGCGAAGGCCGGGGCGTCGTCGGCGGGGAGCCCGGCGGCTCCGCCGCAGCGGGTCACAGGCGCCTCCGCCGCGCCCGCGCCGTCCGCCGCACAGCCCGCACAGCCCGCGCCGTCCCGCGGCCGTCCGAGCGGCGGATCGAGCGGCGGTTCCGGCAGTGGTTCCAGCGGGGGTTCCGGCGGCGGTTGGTTCGGCGGCAGGTCCGGTGGTGGCTGGGCCTCCCGGCCGTCGTCCACCCGGCCGTCCGGCGGGAGCTCGGGCGGGTTCTTCGGCGGTTCGCGCGGCTCGTCGGGCGGGTCGAGCAGGTCGGGCGGCTCGGGCGGCTCGGGTGGCCTGTTCGGCGGCTCCTCCGGCAGGTCCTCCAACAGGTCGTCCGGTGGTTCGTCCGGCGGCCTGTTCGGCGGTTCGTCCCGTCGGGGCGACGGCGGCCGTTCCCGGCCCGCCCCGCCGCGTGACTCCGGTTCGTCCGGCGGCTCGTCGTCCAGCCGTTCCCGTTCGGCCGAGCCGCCCCCGCTCTGGCTGCCGAGCAGGGGAGAGGGCACGCGCCGTGACGGCGACGCGCCGACCCCGTTCTGGGCCAAGCCCGCCGACCGCGACTCCGGCGACTGATGAGAAGCCGGAACAGTGATCGGGGGAAGGGCCTCGCCTTCGCGGCGGCCGTCGTGGTGCTCGCCGCCGTCGGCGTCTACCTCACGATGAGCCCGGGCTCCTCCTCCGGGGGCGACGAGCAGACGAGGGAGCAGTCCGTCGTGGCCACCCCGCGGGCGACGGCAGCGGTCCGGGAGCCCAGCCCGGTGGCCACGACTCCCGGCGCCTTCGACGTGTACGCGTACCTGCCGTTGTCGAGGGAGGAGATCGGCGCGGCGGCCGACCTGGCACGCCGCTTCACCGAGGCGTACGGCACCTTCTCTCCGGGCGAGGAGCCGGCGGCACGGGCCGACCGGCTGAAGCGGTTCGCGACCGACGAGTTCGCCGGCCAGCTCACCAGGACCGTCACCGACCCCGCGGTGGTGCAGCAGAACGAGGCCGACCAGGTGACCTCCAAGGGGTCGGCGAAGGTGACGACGATCCGCGACATGACGGCCGACCAGGTGGTGTTCGTCGTCGGCTCGGTCCGCCACGTGACGGACAAGAACGGCCAGAAGGACGTGCCCGAGCAGTTCGCCGTGACCGTGGTCAAGGCGGGCACCGACTGGCGGGTGTACGACCTGCAACTGGCCGACGCCGGTCAGGACGGGGACACCTCGCCATGACCGTCTCGACGCGTGTCGTCCGTGGGCTCGCGTCGGCGGGGCGGGACTGGCGGGTGATCGCCGTGGCCCTCGTCCTGATCGTCCCGGCCACGCTGTTCGGCTCGATCATCCTGATGACCCCCAGCCCGTCGATCCTCTTCGGCGGCGGCGCGGCCGAGAACTGCGCCGAGGCGGCGACCGGGGAGTCCGCCGCCGTCGCCGCCGACGTCTCGCAGACGGCCCAGGGCGACATCCCGGCCGACTACCTGGAGCTCTACAAGAAGTTCGGCAAGCAGATCGGCGTGCAGTGGAACGTCCTGGCCGCCATCGGCAAGCGGGAGACGAACCACGGCCGCTCGACGCTGCCGGGGGTGCGCAGCGGCACCAACTACGCGGGGGCCGCCGGGCCGATGCAGTTCCTCATCAGCACCTGGGGCGGCCAGGCCAGGATGAAGATCGAGCCGGGCATCAACGGCTACGCCTCCGACGGCGACGGGGACGGCTACGGCGACGTCTACGACCCGGCGGACGCCATCCTCGGCGCGGCCAAGATGCTCAAGCGCAACGGCGCCCCCGACGACCTCAGAAGGGCGATCTTCGTCTACAACCGGGCCACCTGGTACGTCGACCAGGTGCTGGAGATCGCCAAGCGCTACGCGGCGACCGGGGACATCGTCGTGCCGCCCGAGGCCGACCCGGCCTGCGACTCCGGCTACGTCGACAGCGCCCCCGACGACGTCGTACGCAAGATCCTCGAGTACGCTCTGGCGCAGCGGGGCAAGCCGTACCGGTGGGGCGGCACGGGCCCGGACGCCTTCGACTGCTCGGGGATCATCTACATGGCCTACCGCAACGCGGGTCTGACCATTCCCCGCACGACCTTCGGCCAGTGGCCCTTCGGAGTGAAGATCGAGGAAGGCAAGGAGCAACCCGGTGACCTCGTCTTCTTCAACGCCGGCCCCGGCACGTCCAAGGACAGTCCCGGGCATGTCGGGATGATCGTGTCGCCCGGAAAGATGATCGAGGCGCGGTGCACGCTGTGCGGGCCCATCAAGGTCACGACGTACCGCGACCGGCCGAACATCGTGGGCTTCACGCGGCCACTGGAGAACGAGGCCGTCATCGAGCAACTGAAGCGGGCACAGATATGACGGACACGCAGCTCGTCGTCGGGGCCGCGATCGTCGAGGGCGGCCGCCTCCTGGCCGCCCAGCGGTCCGGACCTCCGGCGCTGCGCGGCGGCTGGGAGTTCCCCGGCGGGAAGGTCGACCCGGGGGAGGACGAGCGCGCGGCGCTGGTGCGCGAGTGCGCCGAGGAGCTCGGCGTCCGGGTCGTCCTCGGAGACCGTATCGGCGGGGACTGGCCGCTGGATAACGGCTATCTGATGCGCGTGTGGCTCGCCACCGTCGTCGCGGGCGTGCCCCGCCCGCTGGAGCACCTCGCGCTGCGCTGGCTGGAGCCGCACGAGTTGTACGACGTCCCGTGGCTTCCGGCGGACCTGCCGGTCGTCGCCGCGATCGAGAAGCTGCTGCCCGGCTCCTCCGGCACATAAATCGGGCGGATAGTCGCCGAATCGTTCGCAAGATCGGGCTTTGCTCCTGCTTTTACCAAACTACAATCGGTTCTGACCTCAAAGCCGGGCCGACGGGAGGCGAGCGGTGATCGGACGCGCGTACA
Organism: Microbispora siamensis; assembly: GCF_016863095.1. Classification (GTDB taxonomy): domain Bacteria; phylum Actinomycetota; class Actinomycetes; order Streptosporangiales; family Streptosporangiaceae; genus Microbispora; species Microbispora siamensis. Next base: position 120,611 of record NZ_BOOF01000023.1, read on the forward strand.
TGAGAGCCGCGTCCTCGGCTGTCGCGTCGGTGGCCATCGCCACGCTGGCGATCCTGGCCGTGGGCCCGGTGATCGGCGCCAGCGCCGACCCGGTGGAGCCGTGCGACCCCGTTACGGACCCCCAGTGCGCGGTCGTCACGGTCACCGTCACGCAGACGCCGCCGGCCTCCTCGGGGGACGCGAGCCCCAGCGCCGAGCCCGTGGTGACCAAGACCGTCACCATCACGCCGACGCCGAAGCAGACCAAGACCAAGGCGCCCAAGCCGGCCACGACGACGACCGCTCCGCCCGCGTCCACGACGGAGCAGAACCCGCCGCCGCAGAACACGCAGACGATCCCCACGCCCGAGCTCCCCGCTGCGAGTCCCAGCCCGAGCCCGGAGGATAACGGGCAGGTGGTCCTGCCCACCGCGTCGACCGAGCCGTCGCCTGACGTGGCGCAGCAGACCCCCAGCGCGGGCGTGTCGTTCGAGCAGCCCGATCCCCAGACGGTGCCGATCGAGATCCGCAACGCGTCCCCCGAGTACGACAAGCCGACGCTGGCCCACCGGCTCGCGATCCCCGCGGCGGTGCTCGTGGGCATCGCGCTGATCGCCTGGCTGGTCTTCGAGGGACGGCTGCGGAGGATGGCGCACGCCGCCGCCATACGGCGGGGCGGCCCGGCCGCGGCGCGGACGCCGGCTCCCGAGGCGGCGGCATACCCGGCGGCCACCCCCGGCTACGCCCCGATGGTCGGCTTCGTGCCCATGCAGCCCTACACGATGGGCTATCCCCAGCAGCCCTACGGCTATCCGGTGCCGTACGGCTACGCCCAGCCCCAGCCGTACGGATACCCGGTGGCCGACCCCGCCCAGATGCAGGCGCAGCAGGGCGTGGCCGACCCCTGGAGCCAGGCGGTCGGCGAGGCCCAGGCCGGGGTCTGGACCGAGGCCACCCGGCCCGGCCATCTCCCGCAGCAGCCCCCGGGCGAGGACCCGACCACCCGGCGCTGACGAACAGAGAAACAGAGACGAACAGAAAGGCGCCGATCGGACGGACCGATCGGCGCCTTTTCCATGGACTCAGCGCTGGCGCTTGAAGATCTTCGAGCCCAGCCAGACCAGCGGGTCGTACTTCCGGTCGACCACGCGCTCCTTCATCGGGATCAGCGCGTTGTCGGTGATCTTGATGTGCTCCGGGCAGACCTCGGTGCAACACTTGGTGATGTTGCAGTAGCCCAGGCCGTGCTCCTCCTGCGCCGACTCCTTGCGCTCCGCCACGTCGTACGGGTGCATGTCGAGCTCGGCGATCCGCATGAGGTAGCGCGGGCCGGCGAAGTTCGGCTTGTTCTCCTCATGGTCGCGGATCACGTGGCAGACGTTCTGGCACATGAAGCACTCGATGCACTTGCGGAACTCCTGCGAGCGCTCGACGTCGACCTGCTGCATGCGGTACTCACCCGGCTTCACGTCGGCGGGCGGCGTGAAGGACGGGATCTCGCGGGCCTTCTGGTAGTTGAACGACACGTCCGTCACCAGGTCCTTGATGACCGGGAACGTCCGCAGCGGCGTGACCGTGATGGTCTCGCTCTCCTCGAAGGTGGACATCCGGGTCATGCAGCCCAGCCGGGGCTTGCCGTTGATCTCCATCGAGCACGAGCCGCACTTGCCGGCCTTGCAGTTCCAGCGGACCGCGAGGTCGGGGGCCTGCGTGGCCTGGAGCCGGTGGATGACGTCGAGGACGACCTCGCCCTCGTTCACCTCGACGGTGAAGTCCTCCAGGCGGCCCTCGCCGCCCTCACCGCGCCAGACGCGGAACTTCGCCTTGTATCCCATCACGACTCCTTGACCGCGGCGTCGTATTCCGCCAGCTCTTCCTCGGTGAGGTACTTCTCCAGCTCGGAGCGCTCGAACAGGCTGATGAGGTCGCCCCGCATGGACTGCTGGACCCTCTCCTCGACCGTGATGGACGTACCGTCCGGCTCGGCGGAGCAGACCAGCAGCTTGCGCCGCCACTCGGCCGACATCCCGGGGAAGTCGTCGCGGGTGTGGCCGCCGCGGCTCTCCTCCCGCATCAGCGCGGCCTTCGCCACGCACTCGCTGACCAGCAGCATGTTGCGCAGGTCGAGCGCGAGGTGCCAGCCGGGGTTGTAGATCCGGCTGCCCGAGGAGGCGGTGTTCCTGGCCCGCTCCTTGAGCTTCTCGATGACTTCGAGGGCCTCGCTGATCTCCTCGGACTTGCGGATGATGCCGACCAGGTCGTTCATCGTGCGCTGCAGCTCGTGGTGGACCTCGTACGGGTTCTCCCCGCCGGTCCGCTCCAGCGGGGCCAGGGCCTCGGCCTTGGCCTCCTCGACGCCGGTCACGGTCGGCCGCTTGGGCAGCCCGTCCACGTACGCCGCGGCTCCGGCGCCGGCCCGCCGGCCGAACACCAGCAGGTCGGACAGCGAGTTGCCGCCGAGGCGGTTGGAGCCGTGCATGCCGCCGGAGACCTCGCCGGCCGCGAACAGGCCGGGGACCGACGCCGCGCCGGTGTCGGCGTCCACCTCGACGCCGCCCATGATGTAGTGGCAGGTCGGGCCGACCTGCATGGGCTCCTTGGTGATGTCGACGTCCGCCAGCTCCTTGAACTGGTGGTGCATCGACGGCAGCCGCTTGATGATCTCGGCGGCGGGCAGGCGGCTGGACACGTCGAGGAACACGCCGCCCTGCGGTGAGCCACGCCCGGCCTTCACCTCGGCGTTGATCGCCCTGGCCACCTCGTCACGGGGCAGCAGCTCCGGCGGACGGCGGTTGTTGGCCTGGTCGTTGTACCAGCGGTCCGCCTCCTCCTCGGTCGTGGCGTACTTGTCCTTGAACACGTCCGGGATGTAGTCGAACATGAAGCGGCGGCCCTCGGAGTTGCGCAGGACGCCGCCGTCGCCGCGCACCGACTCGGTCACCAGGATGCCGCGCACCGACGGAGGCCAGACCATGCCCGTCGGGTGGAACTGGATGAACTCCATGTTGATGAGCTTCGCGCCGGCGAGCAGGGCCAGCGCGTGACCGTCACCGGTGTACTCCCAGGAGTTCGACGTGACGACGTACGACTTGCCGATGCCGCCGGTCGCCAGCACCACGGCGGGGGCGTCGAAGACGATGAAGTCGCCCGTCTCGCGCCAGTAGCCGAAGGCCCCGGAGATGGCGTCCCCGTCCTTCAGCAGCCGGGTGATCGTGCACTCGGCGAAGACCTTGATGTACGCCTCGGGGTCGCCGTGCAGCTTCTCGTCCTCCTGCTGCAGGGCGACGACGCGCTGCTGGAGGGTGCGGATCAGCTCCAGGCCGGTGCGGTCGCCGACGTGCGCGAGGCGCGGGTATTCGTGGCCGCCGAAGTTGCGCTGGCTGATCTTGCCGTCCTTGGTGCGGTCGAACAGCGCGCCCCAGGCCTCCAGCTCCCAGACACGGTCCGGGGCCTCCTTCGCGTGCAACTCCGCCATGCGCCAGTTGTTGAGGAACTTGCCTCCGCGCATGGTGTCGCGGAAGTGCACCATCCAGTTGTCGCTCGGGTTGACGTTGCCCATCGCGGCGGCGGCACCGCCCTCGGCCATGACCGTGTGGGCCTTGCCGAACAACGACTTGCAGACGATCGCCGTCCGCTTGCCCTGCTGCCGCGCCTCGATCGCCGCACGGAGCCCCGCTCCACCGGCTCCGATGACGACGACGTCGTATTCGTGACGCTCCACTTGAAATCCTTATGCGAACGGGAAGTTGATGACGCCCTTGGCGACGAGCCGGACGTACAGGTCGGCGATCATGACCGAGAACAGCGAGGCCCAGGCGAACTGCTGGTGCCTGGCGTTGAGCTTCGAGACCAGGGTCCACGCCTTGTAGCGCAGCGGGTGCCTGGAGAAGTGGTTCAGGCGCCCGGCGGTGATGTGACGGCACGAGTGGCAGCCGAAGGTGTAGCAGAGAATCAGGACCGCGTTCGCGAGCAGAATCCAGCTGCCCAGCCCGGCGGGCTTGTGCACCAGCGCGAGCACCGCGTCGTACGTCAGGATCAGGCCGATGACGATGGCGAAGTAGAAGAAGTAGCGGTGGATGTTCTGCAGGATCAGCGGCAGACGCGTCTCACCGGTGTACTTCCCGTGCGGCTCGGCCACGGCGCACGCCGGCGGCGACAGCCAGAACGACCGGTAGTAGGCCTTGCGGTAGTAGTAGCAGGTGAGCCGGAAACCACCCGGCAGACCGAGGATCAAGATCCCGGGCGGCAACGTGTACCAGTCGCCGAACGGGGCGAGCCCGAACAACCGGGCCCCCTCGGGACAGGACGTCGCCAGACACGGCGACGAGAAGGGCGCGATGTACGGGTCGACGAAGTAGCTCTTGTCGAAGATCGCCCAAAGTCCGTAAATCAAGAACAACAGGAGTCCGGCGAACGTGAACGCCGGCGCCAGCCACCATCGGTCGGTTCGAAGAGTGCGCACCCTGATCTGCGCGCGTTGTTTCCTTGCCGCGCTCTCGGCCGTTGTCTGGGTCATCGGAGACCTTCCACCCTCACTGACTCCGCGCACGCCGGAGCGACCGCGCCGTACTGCTCAGGCCGTGCGCGTTATTGGTGGGGCACACATTACGACGAGCACATCACGAAGTGTGAGGAGCGTCACTCCTCCCCGCTGTGATCTCGGTCACTTCCCCGGCAGTTTGACCACGGTCACGAAGAATTCATCGATCTGCCGTACTACCCGGGTGAACTGGTCGAAATCCACGGGTTTGGTGATGTACGCGTTGGCGTGCAGGTTGTATCCCCGCAGGATATCCTGCTCGGCCTCCGATGTGGTGAGGATCACAACGGGGATGGTCCGCAGCGAGGGGTCCTTCTTGACCTCCTCCAGCACCTCGAAACCGTTCACACGGGGCAGGTTGAGGTCGAGCAGCACCAGGTCGGGCCGGACCGCCGAGGAGTACGGCCCCTCGGCCCGCAGGAAGGCCAGCGCCTGCTCGCCGTCGTTGACCACGTGGAGGTTGTTGCCGACCTTGTTGTAGGAGAACGCCTCCTGGCAGAGCAGGACGTCGCCCGGGTCGTCCTCGACCAGGAGGACCTCGATGGGGCGGAACTCGTTCATCGGCGCTCACTCATCGGGGTCTCCCAGGGCCGGCAGGGTCCAGCGGAACGTGGCTCCGACGTCCTCGTTCGTGTCGAGCCAGATCCGGCCGCCATGATATTCCACGATTTTGCGGCACAGGGCCAGTCCGATGCCCGTCCCGGGATAGACGTCCCTCGGGTGCAGACGCTGGAAGATCAGGAAGATGCGGTCGGCGTACTTCGGATCGACGCCGATCCCGTTGTCCGAGCAGTTGAACTCCCACATGTCGCCGTCCCGCCGTACGCCGATGTGGACGCGGGGAGGCTCCTCGCCGCGGAACTTGAGCGCGTTGCTGACGAGGTTCTGGAAGAGCTGGGTCAGCAGCGTGCGGTTGCCGACGACCTTGGGCAGGTCGTCGTGGGTGACCGTCGCGCCGGTCTCCGACAGCCGGGCGTCGAGGTTGCGCAGCGCGCCGGCCAGCGCGTCGCCCGTGTCCATCTCCTCCGGTTCACCGCCGACCCGGCCCACCCGCGAGAAGTCGAGCAGGTCGTTGATGAGCAACTGCATGCGGCGGGCGCCGTCGACCGCGAAGCCGATGTACTGCCGGGCGCGGTCGTCGAGCCGGTCGGCGTAGCGCTGCTCCAGCATCTGGGTGAAGCTCGCCACCTTGCGCAGCGGCTCCTGCAGGTCGTGGCTGGCCACGTAGGCGAACTGCTCCAGCTCGCGGTTGGAGCGCTTGAGCTCCTCGGCCTGCTCGGCGAGCTGCTGGCGGGCCTCGGCGGACGACTGCCACTCGGTCATGATCCGGCGGCGCATGCCGTCGATGTGGCCCGACAGCTCCCACAGCTCGGCCGGCCGCTCGACCCCGAGCTCGTGGTCGAAGTCGCCCGCCGCCACCGCCCGCACCTGCCGGGTCAGCCGCGCGATCGGGTTCACGACCGCGCGGCGCACGATCAGCGCGCAGAACACGATCGCCAGCACCATCACGCCGACCAGCGCCGCGACCGCCATATAGATGGTGTTCCAGCCGGAGTAGAGCCGATCCCTCGCGACATCGTGCAGCCGCCCCAGCAGGGCCTGCTGCGTGTCGAGCGCGCTCCTGATCGCGGAGAAGCGCTGGAGGTTGCTCTTGGCCAGGTCGGTGAGCGGGCCGGGGCCGCTCTTGAGTGTCCGCTCGACCACGGGTTCGGCGTAGTCGCGCCGCCACGCGGTCGTGGCCTCGCTGATCGCGCGGAGTTGGCGGCGGACGCCGTACCCCTGGGGCAACTCGGGGACGAGCCTGGCGATCGCGTCGGTCGCCGACCGCTCCTCGGAGACCCCCTGCCGGTAGGTGTCGAGGTACTGCTGCTCGCCGGTGAGCCCGTATCCGCGGATCGCGCCCTCCTGCGCCTGCACCGCCCGGGCGATGCGCAGCGTCTGCAGGGCGGCGGGATCGACCGCGTCGACGAGGGTCTGCCTGGCCTCGTGCGTCGAGGAGAGCGCGAGCAGGATGGCGCTGACCGCGATCACGAAGATGAGCAGGACGCCCGCTCCTGCGAGCACGAACCACCGGCTGAGCCGCAGGCGGGAGCCCCGCGCGGACGGCGCCAGCGGGGGCAGCGGGGCCGGCGAGCTCATTGGTCGTCACCACGGGACACGAGGACGGCCGCGACGTCGTCGTGCATGGCGCCGTCGAGACTGGTGATGATGCGGTCGAGGTCGATCCCCGCCTGGGCGCGGATCAGGTTCGCGAGCCCCTCGGTGCCGAGCAGGTCGCGGTTCTCGCCGACCGTCGCCTCGATCAGGCCGTCGGTGTAGAGCAGCAGCGACCACCGCTCGCCCAGGGTGACGTCGATGGGGGTCCACACGATGTCCGGGAAGATCCCGAGCGGCGGACCCGACGGCGTCTCGGTCACCACGCCGAGCACACCGTCGCGCAGCAGCAGCGGCGGCGGGTGGCCGATCACGTGCAGGCGGGCGCTGGTCAGGTCGGGAGCGATGGTCGCGGTGCACATCGTGGTGAAGATCTCGGGCGACTTGCGCTCGTGCCGCAGCAGCGTGTCGAGCGTGCGCAGCACGTCGTTGCCGGTCTGCCCGGCCAGCACCAGCGTGCGCCAGGCGATGCGCAGCGCCGTGCCGAGGGCGGCCTCGTCGGGCCCGTGCCCGCACACGTCGCCGATCAGCACGTGTACCGCGCCGTCGGGGGTCTGCACGGTGTCCCAGAAGTCACCGGCCAGCAGCCCGCCCGAACGTCCGGGAAGGTAGCGGGCCTGGTGGTGGAGGAGCGTGGGGTCGAGCAGGGGGACGGGCAGCAGGCCGCGTTCGAGCCGGGAGTTCTCCTTGCTGACGATGCGTTCCTGCAGGAGTTCGCGCATGGCGAGGTCGGCGCGCTTGCGCTCGATGGCGTAGCGGATGGCGCGGATCAGCAGCCGGGCGTCGACGTCCTGTTTGACCAGGAAGTCCTGGGCTCCGGCGGCGACCGCCTCGATGCCGACGTGCGCGTCGCCGAGCCCGGTGAGGACGAGCACCGCCGTGTCCGTGGCCATGGCGAGGACCTGCTGCAACGCCTCGAGCCCGGAGGCGTCGGGAAGGGAGAGGTCGACGAGCACGCACTGCACGTCGTCGGTGAGCCGTGCCCGTCCCTCGGCGAGCGTCCGCGCCCAGGTGATCTTCGGCGGCCTCTCTGCGCCCGCCAGCAACTCCTCGACGAGAAACGCGTCACCGGCGTCGTCCTCGATCAGCAGGAGGGTGAGCGGATCGGGCAGATCAGGGGAGACCGGGGTCACGAACGCCTCTCGTCAGCGTCGGCATCATCGTCGTGCAGCATCGTGTGCACAAACCTATCGTCTGGGGATTGCTCGGTCAGGGCTCACACGTCAACGAGCGCCTCTATTCCCTGGGGAAGCGTTCCGTCACGCGCGGCCTCGCCGAGGAACGACAACAGCGTCCCACGGAAGGCCTGCGCCGCCCGAGTCGGCTCCACGTCCTTGCGGTGGGCGAGGGCGACCGTACGGCGCAGCCCGGGCAGCAACGGCGTGCCTGTCAGCCTCGGCCGGTTCTCCAGCACCATCGAAGGCACCACCGCGATGCCCAGCCCCGCCTCGACGAACCGCAGCACCGCGTCCATCTCCCCGCCCTCCACCGCGAAGCGCGGCTCGAACCCCGCCTGCCGGCAGGCCGCCAGCGTCGCCTCGCGCACGTCGTAGCCCCTGCGGAACATGACCATGGGCCGTCCGCGCAGGTCCTCGATCCGCAGGTACGATCTACGCCCCCGGGGCGACGTGGAGGCCACGACGAGGTTCTCTCTCAGGATCTCCTGGGTCACCAGGGACGGGTCGCTGCTCTGCAGCGGCAGGATGATCAGCGCCAGGTCGAGCTGGCCCCGGGCGAGGTCGCGGACGAGGTCGCGGGATCCGCCCTCCTCGACCTTCAGCTCCACGCCCGGGTAGTCGCGGTGGAAGCGGGCCAGCACGTCGGCCAGGAGCCCGGCGCACAGCGAGGGGGTCGCGCCGAGGCGCACCCGCCCCCGCCGCAGCCCGGCGAGTTCGGCGACTTCGCGCCGGGCGGTCTCGGCGTCGGCGAGCATGCGGCGCGCGAGCGGGAGCAGCGCCTCACCCGCCGGGGTGAGCGTGACGTTGCCCCGGGCCCGGCTGAACAGGGGCGCTCCCAGCTCGGTCTCGAGGCTCTTGATCTGCTTGCTCAGCGACGGCTGGGCGACCCGCATACGCTCCGCGGCCTGGGTGAAGTGCCGCGTCTCGGCCACGGCCATGAAGTAGGCCAGTTGCTGGAGCTGCACACCTCAATAGCCTAGGGCTATCGCCGAAACCGGCTCGATGCGCCCCCCGTGGTGTGGATCCGTGTGAACGGGGTGTGAGTTTCGTCGCACACCCCAGGGACCTTCGACTCTGGGAAACCGTGTGGGACAGAGCACATAGCCGGGGGCTATCGAAACCAGACCTGTCATGACTTGGACGTCTGAACAGCACGAACCTAGCGTGTGCATTCGTGACTGCCACTGTTGACCACTCTGTGGACTCTGCTTCTGTGGACAGGGGCTCGGCGACCGCTCCGGTTCCCACGCATAACGCACCTCACAAGCCCGCCGGGCCCGCGCCGCGTACGGCCGCCCGTCGCGGCCTGCTCGGCACCTCGGCCGGCAGGAAGGCCGTCATGGCCGTCACGGGCGCCGTTCTCGTGCTCTTCCTGATCGGCCACATGCTGGGCAACCTCAAGGTCTTCCTGGGTGCCGACTCCTTCAACCACTATGCCGACTGGTTGCGCACCGTGGGCTCGCCCGCGCTGCCGAACCGGACGTTGTTGACGATCACCGAGATCGTGCTCGTGGTCTGCGTCGCGCTGCACATGTGGGCGGCGGTGTCGCTCGCCCGCAGGGCGGCCAAGGCGCGGCCCGTGAAGTACGCGGCCAAGCGGAAGTCGCAGGCCAACGGGTATGCCACGCACACCATGCGGTACGGCGGCGTGATCATCGTGTTGTTCGTGATCTGGCACCTGCTGGACATGACCTTCGGCACGGTGAACCCCAAGGGCGGCGACGCCACGCCGTACGACCGGATGATCGCCGGCTTCCAGCCCGACCGCTGGTGGGTGGCGCTGTTCTACCTGGTCGCCATGGTGATGGTCGGCCTGCACCTGCGCCACGGCCTGTGGAGCGCGTTCCAGTCGCTCGGCCTGACCCGCCGCCCCCGCGTCCGCAGCACGCTGCAGACGATCGCCGTCGCGGTCTCCGCGGTGCTGGTGCTCGGGTTCGTCGCCGCGCCCGTCTGCATTCTGATCGGAGTGGTCAAGTGAAGTTCCGTCGCCGCGCCCAGCAAGAGAACCAGCACGAGAACCGGCAGGAGAGCCGGCAGGAGAGCCGGGGCACAGCGGAGCCGGCCATCGTCGGGCATTACCGGGTGGGGGAGCCCATCCAGGACACCAAGGCGCCGGCGGGCCCGATCGAGGACCGCTGGGACAAGCGCCGTTTCCAGGCCAAGCTGGTCAACCCGGTCAACAAGCGCAAGCTCACTGTCATCGTCGTCGGCACCGGCCTCGCCGGCGGCTCCGCCGCGGCCACGCTCGGCGAGCTGGGCTACAAGGTCAAGTCGTTCTGCTACCAGGACTCGCCCCGGCGGGCCCACTCCATCGCCGCGCAGGGCGGCATCAACGCCGCCAAGAACTACCGCGGCGACGGCGACAGCATCTACCGGCTGTTCTACGACACGGTGAAGGGCGGCGACTACCGCGCCCGCGAGTCGAACGTCTACCGCCTCGCCCAGGTCAGCGTGAACATCATCGACCAGGCCGTGGCGCAGGGCGTGCCGTTCGCCCGCGAGTACGGCGGCCTGCTCGACACCCGGTCGTTCGGCGGCACCCAGGTGTCGCGCACCTTCTACGCCCGCGGCCAGACGGGCCAGCAGCTCCTGCTCGGCGCGTACCAGGCCCTGGAGCGGCAGGTCGCGGCGGGGAACGTGGAGGTCCACACCCGCCACGAGATGCTGGAGCTCATCGTCAGCGGCGGCCGGGCCCGGGGCATCGTGGTCCGCGACATGGTCACCGGCGAGATCGAGACCCACCTCGCCGACGCGGTCGTGCTCGCCAGCGGCGGCTACGGCAACGTGTTCTACCTGTCCACCAACGCCAAGGGCTGCAACACCACGGCGATCTGGCGGGCGCACAAGAAGGGCGCCTACTTCGGCAACCCCTGCTACACGCAGATCCACCCGACCTGCATCCCGCAGAGCGGCGACCACCAGTCGAAGCTGACGCTGATGTCGGAGTCGCTGCGCAACGACGGCCGCGTCTGGGTGCCCAAGCGCAAGGGCGACAACCGCGCGCCGGGCGACATCCCCGAGGACGAGCGCGACTACTACCTGGAGCGCATCTACCCGGCGTTCGGCAACCTCGTGCCGCGTGACATCGCCAGCCGCGCCGCCAAGAACGTCTGCGACGAGGGCCGCGGCGTCGGTCCCGGCGGGCTCGGCGTCTACCTCGACTTCGCCGACGCCATCAGGCGCATGGGCCGGGAGGCCGTCGAGAAGAAGTACGGCAACCTCTTCGAGATGTACGAGCGCATCACCGGCGAGAACCCGTACGAGGTGCCGATGCGCATCTACCCGGCCGTCCACTACACGATGGGCGGGCTGTGGGTGGACTACGACCTGCAGTCCACGATCCCCGGGCTGTTCGTGATCGGCGAGGCCAACTTCTCCGACCACGGCGCGAACCGCCTGGGCGCCTCGGCCCTCATGCAGGGCCTGGCGGACGGCTACTTCGTGCTGCCGACGACGATCGGCGACTACCTCGCCGGGGCCGGTTCGTTCGGGCCGGTCGAGGACGCGGACGTCGCGGAGGCCAGGAAGGCCGTCCAGGACAAGATCGACAAGCTCCTGTCCGTGAACGGAAACCGCACCGCCGACTCCTACCACCGCGAGCTCGGCCGGATCATGTGGGACTACTGCGGCATGGAGCGCACCGAGGAGTCGCTGCGCAAGGCGCTGGAGCGCATTCCCGAGCTGCGCGAGGAGTTCTGGAACAACGTCAAGGTGCCGGGCGACGCCGAGGGGCTCAACCAGGCGCTCGAACGCGCCGGCCGGGTGGCCGACTTCTTCGAGCTCGCCGAGCTGATGTGCATCGACGCGCTGCACCGTACGGAGTCGTGCGGCGGCCACTTCCGGGCCGAGTCGCAGGACGAGGACGGCGAGGCGCTGCGCGACGACGAGCACTTCGCCTACGTCGCCGCGTGGGAGTGGACTCCGGAGGGCCCGGTCCTGCACAAGGAAGAGCTGAACTACGAGTACGTCAAGATGACCCAGCGGAGCTACAAGTGAACCTGACCCTCAAGATCTGGCGGCAGAAGGGCTCGTCGGACAAGGGACGGATGGTGACCTACCGGGTCGAAGACGTCTCTCCCGACATGTCGTTCCTGGAAATGCTCGACGTCCTCAACGAGCGGCTGATCCTGGAGGGCGACGACCCGGTCGCCTTCGACCACGACTGCCGCGAGGGCATCTGCGGCATGTGCGGCATGGTCATCAACGGCGTCGCGCACGGCGAGCAGAAGCTCACCACGACCTGCCAGCTGCACATGCGGCACTTCAAGGACGGCGACGTCATCACGATCGAGCCGTGGCGGGCCGCCGCGTTCCCGGTGATCAAGGACCTCGTCGTGGACAGGTCGGCGTTCGACCGGATCATCCAGGCGGGCGGCTTCATCTCCGTTCCCGCCGGGTCCGCCCCGGAGGCGCACTCCGTCCCGGTGCCGAAGGCCGACGCCGACGCCGCCTTCGACGCCGCGACCTGCATCGGCTGCGGCGCCTGCGTCGCGGCCTGCCCCAACGGCTCGGCCTCGCTGTTCACCGCGGCGAAGATCACCCACCTGAGCCTGCTGCCGCAGGGTCAGCCGGAGCGCGAGTCGCGCGCCAGGGCGATGGTCGAGCAGATGGACGCCGAGGGCTTCGGCGGCTGCACCAACACCGGCGAGTGCACGGCGGTGTGCCCGAAGGGCATCCCGTTCGACACGATCGCTCAGATGAACGCCGACTACCTCAAGGCCGCCTCGAAGTAGCAGACGAGTGACGTGGACCGGTCAGCCGGAACATAATCACCTCTCCTCCCGGGTAACGTGTGATTTGTGTTGGCGTAACACGCCTGCCGTGTCCCCGCAGGCGAGGGAGTGAGCATGCCCGTGACCGGTCCACGTTCCACCTTGAAGGTCGCGTCCGCAGTCCATGGCGCGGCCGTTGTCGTACGTGTGGAAGGCGATCTCGACGCAGGGACCGTTCACCTGCTCCATGACGAGTTGGACCGGGTCTGGGAGTCGCCCGGGACGTCCGTCCTCGTGCTCGATGTCGCCGAGCTCATGTTCTGCGACTCGCGGGGGCTGAGCGAGCTGATCTCCGCATTGCAGCGCGGCCAGGCCCTGAACGTCCGATTGATACTGAGCGGCGTGCAGGGCGTGTTGCGCCGGGTGCTGACGATCACCGGCCTGCGGAACGTGTTCGAGCAGCACCCGACCGTCGCGGAGGCGCTCGGCCACGCGGCCGACGCCGGTCCGCGCAACCCCCGGCCCGCCGGCGGGCCGGACTCTGACTCCGATTCCGGCGGGTTGTACGAGACCGCCGGGGACCGCTGAGCGGTGCCGGCCTCCGCCGCCCTGTCCTCCTTGCCTCCCTCTGCCTGCCGGGGTAAGTAGAGGTGTAACTTCTCTGTAGATCTTTCAAGAGGAAGATCTCTCAGGATGAGGACAGGCGATGACGACGAGACTTGGCGTCACGGTGAGCCATGAGGCGACGCACACTCTCGTCACCCTGACCGGCGAGCTGGACGTGATCTCCGGCGAGCGGCTGCGCACCGTGCTCGGCAAGCTGCGTGAGGAGGGCGGCACCCGGCTGGTGGTGGACACCTCCGAGCTGACCTTCTGCGACTCCATGGGCCTGCGGCTCCTGCTGGAGGCGCACGACCGCGCCGTCGAGGCGGGCGGGTTCATGAAGCTCGCCGGCGTTCGGGGCGTCTTCCGGAGGATCCTCACGGTGACCGGGCTGCACGCCGCGTTCCCCATCTACGAGACCGTCGCGGACGCCCTGGCGGCCCTGCACGACTGACGGCCGTCACAGGCCGCTCTTGACCTCCTCCCGGAGTTCGGACAGGTCGATCCCGGCGTCGGTCAGGATGCGTACGCCCAGGCCCTCGCCCTCCCGGATGACGCCGAGGAGGATGTGCCCGTCCCGGATGCTCCTGCTCTTCATCGCGAGAGCCTCGCGCAGCGAGAGTTCGAGCACCTTCCTGGCCCGTGGCCCGAACGGCACGCGCCAGCCGCTGACGAGGACCCCTCGGCGGTCGCGCTGCGGTGCGCGGTCCAGGGCGCCGGGCCCGAAGACGCCCTCGACCTTCTCCCGCACGGCCGACAGATCGATGCCGATCGACTCCAGGGCCTCGGCGTCGATGCCCTCGCCGGTCAGGTCGCCGCGTATGCGGACGATCTCCGCGCGCACCCCCGCGTGGTCGATCCCGTGGGCCGCGAGAAGGCGCGCGGACGGCGTCTGCGGGGTCAGCAGACCGAGCAGGATGTGCTCGGTGCCCGCCTGCTCGTGCCGGAGCTCCCGCGCCTGCTCCACCGCGTGCTTGACGACCTGCCGGGCGTCGTCGGTGAACCGTTCGAACATTTACTTCTCCCGTCTCAGCAGTCCTCGCCCGCCCGCGTACTTCTTGTGCACCGCCTGCCGGGACACCCCGAGCAGGAGCGCGATGTCCTGCCACGACCACCCCGCGGTGCGCGCGTTCTCCACCTGCAGCGCTTCGAGCCGTTCCACCAGGAGCCGCAGGGCCCGTACGGCCCGCAGGCCGACGGCCGGATCGCGGCTGCCGGCGTCGCTCGCCAGCTGTGCCGTATCGCTCATGTCGTCAACATAGGTTGACAAGCCCGTCCGTGTCAACCTTGGTTGACGCCGGAAAACGATTTGCCCCTCAACCTGCGTTTTTGCGAGCCTGGAACGACCATGCGCTCTCTTCCTGTGGCCGATCCCGGTACTCCCGACGCCCGCGGGCCGCTGCGCTACCTGTGGTGGGTGGCGCGCGGCCAGGCCGGCTCGATGCTGGCCGGAGTCGGCCTGGCGGTGCTGTGGTGGCTGGGACAGGCGCTCGTGCCGGCGGCCCTGGGCAAGGCGATCGACGCGATGGCCGCGGCGGACGCCGGCACGCTGATCAAGTGGTCGCTGGTGGTGCTCGGGCTCGGCGTGGTCCAGGCGGTCGCGGGCGTCACACGTCACCGCTTCGCGACCTTCGCATGGCTGTCGGCGGCCTACCGCACCGTGCAGGTCACCGTACGGCAGGCGGCCAGACTCGGGGCGACGCTGCCGAAGCGCCTCTCGACGGGCGAGGTCGTCAGCGTGGGCAACTCGGACATCGCGCACATCGGCAACGCCATGGACATCCTCCTGCGGGGCGGTGGTGCGGCCGTCGCGATCGTCGCGGTGACCGTGATCCTCCTCGCCACCTCGGTCCCGCTGGGCCTGGTGGTGCTGATCGGGGTGCCGCTGATGGCGGCCGCGGTGGGTCCTCTGCTCAAGCCGCTGCACCGGCGCCAGCACGAGCAGCGCGACCTGCAGGGCGACCTGGCCACCCGGGCCGCCGACATCGTGGCCGGTCTGCGGGTGCTGCGCGGCGTCGGCGGCGAGCAGGTCTTCGCCGCGCGCTACCGGGCGGAGTCGCAACGCGTACGGCAGGCGGGCGTGCGGGTGGCCTCGGTGGAGTCCCTGCTGGAGGGCGCCCAGATCCTGCTGCCCGGCGTGCTGATCGCGTGCGTGACCTGGCTCGGCGCGCACTTCGCGCTCGACGGCCGCATCACGCCCGGTCAGCTCGTCGCGTTCTACGGCTACGCGGTCTTCCTGATCGCGCCCCTGCGTACGCTGACCGAGGCCGCGGACAAGCTGACCAAGGGGCACGTGGCGGCGCGCCGCGTCTGCCGCATCCTGTCGCTGGAGCCCGAGATCGCCGGCGGCGACGGCCGCTTCCTCACGGGACCGAACACGCTGCCGGGCACGCTCCGCGACGGCGAGTCGGGCGTCGAGGTCCGGCCCGGCCGGTTCACGGCGCTCGCGGCGGCCGCGCCGGAGGACGCCATCGCCATCGCCGACCGCCTGGGCAGGTTCGCCCCAGGCGACGTCACGCTCGGCGGCGCGCCGCTGGCGGAGCTGCCGCTCACCGGGGTCAGGCGGCACATCCTGGTGGCCGACAACGGCGCGCGGCTGTTCAGCGGACGGCTGCGCGACGAGCTGGACGTGCGGGGCACGGCCACCGACGAGGACGTACGCCAGGCGTTGCACGCCTCGTGCGCCGAGGACATCGTGGCGGCGCTGCCCGAGGGCCTGGACGCGCACGTGGCCGAGTCGGGCCGCGAGTTCTCCGGCGGCCAGCAGCAGCGGCTGCGGCTGGCCCGGGTGCTGCTCGCCGACGCGGAGATCCTGATCCTGGTCGAGCCCACCAGCGCCGTCGACGCGCACACGGAGGCGCGCGTCGCCGAGCGGCTGGGCAAGGCGCGGGCGGGCCGGGCGACCCTGGTCTGCACGACCAGCCCGCTCGTGCTCGACCGGGCCGACCACGTGCTGTACGTCGAGGGCGGCGTGGTGCGGGCCGAGGGCACCCACCGGGCGCTGTTGGAGACGGTGCCGGCGTACCGCTCGACCGTGACACGCGAGTTGCTTCGGGGAGAAGACTGACCATGGCCCGCGAGATCCTGCCGGTCGCCGACCGGGCGCAGGTGCGTGCCTACGCACGGCGGCTGACGCTGAAGTATCCGCGTGAGCTCGGCCTCGCACTGGCCCTGCACGCGCTGGCGGCGGTCGCCGGGCTTGTCGCGCCCCGCATGCTCGGCGACCTCGTGGAGGGCCTGGCCAAGGGCCGGACCGACCTGCGCGTGGACGCCGTCGCCCTGGCCATCGCCGCCTTCGTGGCCGCGCAGGCCGTGCTGGTCAGGTTCGCGGTGTACGCGTCGTCACGGCTGGGCGAGAAGGTGCTGGCGGAGCTGAGGGAGGACTTCGTCGGCCGGGTGCTCGCGCTGCCGCTCTCGACGGTCGAGCGGGCCGGTTCCGGCGACCTCATCACCCGTACGTCCAGGGACGTGGACGCCCTGTCCCGGAGCGTGCGGCACGCCGTGCCCGAGACGCTGATCGCGGTCGTGACGGGAACCTTCGTCGTCGGCGCGGTGATCCTCGTCGGCCCGGTGATGGCGGTGCCGTCGCTGGTCGCCGTGCCGCTGCTGTGGGGCGCCACCCGGTGGTACCTCAACCGCGCCAGGGACGGCTACCTGCGGGAGAACGCGGCGTACGCCGACATGACCGAGGGCCTGGCCGAGACCGTCGAGGGCGCGCGCACGATCGAGGCGCTGGGGCTGGAGGACCGCCGCAGGGACCGTACGGACCGGGACATCGCCCGGTCGTTCGCCGCCGAGCGGTACACCCTGGGCCTGCGCATGGTGTGGTTCCCGGCCGTCGAGTTCGGCTACGTGGTGCCGGTCGTGGCGACCCTGCTCATCGGCGGGCTGTTCTCCATCGAGGGCTGGGTGACGGTGGCCCAGGTGACGACCGCGACGCTCTACGTCCAGCAGCTCATCGACCCGCTCGACCGGCTGCTGTCGTGGGTGGACGAGCTCCAGGTCGGCGGGGCCTCGATGGCCCGGCTGCTGGGCGTGGCCAACGTGCCCGACGACCGCGTCGCGGGCGAGGCCCGGCCGGTGGGGGACGAGCTGAAGGTGAGCGGCGTGCGGTACGCCTACCGCGAGGGCCACGACGTGCTGCACGGCATCGACCTCGACGTACGCCAGGGAGAACGCCTGGCCATGGTCGGGCCCTCCGGGGCCGGCAAGTCGACGCTGGGCCGCCTCATCGCCGGGGTGCACGCGCCGGGGAGCGGGTCGGTCACGGTCGGCGGGGTGCCGCT
Organism: Microbispora siamensis; assembly: GCF_016863095.1. Classification (GTDB taxonomy): domain Bacteria; phylum Actinomycetota; class Actinomycetes; order Streptosporangiales; family Streptosporangiaceae; genus Microbispora; species Microbispora siamensis. The sequence goes on from NZ_BOOF01000023.1 coordinate 138,063, forward strand.
GGTCGAGCTGCCGCTCGACGAGTTGCGCGGGCACGTCGCCCTGGTCACCCAGGAGCACCACGTGTTCCGGGGGACGCTGCGCGACAACCTCCTGATCGCCAGGCCCGACGCCTCGGACGCCGACGTGCGCCGCGCGCTGGAGGCCGTGGACGCCTGGGAGTGGGTGGCGGCGCTGCCGGAGGGCCTGGACGTGGCCGTCGGCTCCGGCGGCGCGGCGATCTCCCCGGCCCAGGCGCAGCAGCTCGCGCTCGCCCGGCTGGTGCTGGCCGACCCGCACACGCTCGTCCTGGACGAGGCGACCTCGCTGATCGACCCGCGGGCCGCCCGCCATCTGGAGCGGTCGCTCGCGGCCGTGCTGGAGGGCCGTACCGTGATCGCCATCGCCCACCGGCTGTACACGGCGCACGACGCCGACCGGGTGGCCGTGGTGGAGGACGGCCGGATCAGCGAGCTGGGCTCCCACGACGACCTGGTGGCCGCGGGCGGTGCCTATGCCGCGCTGTGGGACAGCTGGCACGGCACCGCCCGCTGATTCAGTTCACGTTGAGCGACTTCCTGAGGAAGTCGAGCTGCAGGAGGAGCAGGTTCTCCGCGACGACCTCCTGCGGCGTCATGTGGGTGACGCCCGACAGCGGGAGCACGGTGTGCGGGCGGCCGGCCGCGAGCAGGGCCGACGACAGCCGCAGCGTGTGCGCGGCGACGACGTTGTCGTCGGCCAGGCCGTGGATCAGCAGCAGCGGTCGCTCCAGCTTCTCCGCGTCTCCCTTCTCGGCATCGCCGAGGAGGGACGACCGCTCGTAGTGCCCCTCGTCCGGGTGGCCGAGGTAGCGCTCGGTGTAGCAGGTGTCGTACAGCCGCCAGTCGGTCACCGGCGCCCCGGCGACGGCGGCGTGGAACACGTCGGGACGGCGCAGCACGGCGAGCGCGGCGAGGTAGCCGCCGAACGACCAGCCCCGGATCGCCACCCGCGACAGGTCGAGGTCGCCCGGGTGCAGCGCCGCCACGCCCTGCAGGGCGTCCACCTGGTCCTGCAGCGAGATCGTGAAGTCGTGCAGCATCTCGCGTTCGAAGGCCGGGCCGCGTCCCGGCGTGCCCCGCCCGTCGGCCACGATCACCGCGAAGCCCTGCTCGGCCCACCACTGGGACTCCAGGAACATCCGCCGGGCCGACAGCACCCGCTGGGCGTGCGGGCCGCCGTACGGGTCCATCAGGACGGGCAGCGGGCCCGAGCCGGGCACGTGCCACGAGGGCAGCAGGACGGCCGTGGACAGCTCGCGCGAGCCCGCCCGGACGAGCGACACGCGCGGCTCCAGTCCGGGCCGCTCGGCGAGGGACTTGATCGACACCGACCCGACGGAAACCGTCGTGCCCTCGGTGTCGAGGCTCTGCCGGGCGACGAGCGTCACTCCGCCCGCCCGGCGGCCCGAGTGGACGCCCGGTTCGGTCGTGACGGCGCTGATGGTGCCCGCCGAGTAGGTCCACAGGTGGATCTCGGTGGGCTCGCCGCTCGCCTGGAAGAGCACGGTGTCGCCGTCGACGTCGAGCACCGCGCGGACCTGCAGGGACGGCGGCGTGACCGGCTCGTCGCCGATTATGAGGCGGTGGCCGCCGTCGGCGTCGGCCACCCACACGAGCGTCCCGTCCGACAGGCGGGCCGGGACGCCGGTGACGATGTCCACCCAGGCGGGGTCGGTGTCCTCGCGCAGGAGCGTCGTCTCGCCCGTGTCCGGGTCGGCCGCCAGCAGGCGCATGGTCCGCTGGTCGCGCGAGAGCGTGACGATCGCGAGGCCGTGGCCGTCCCAGGCCGCCGTCACCAGGTACTCCTGCTCGAACGGCACCGCCGTACGTGCGCCGTCGAGGCCGATGACGTGCAGCGTGACCTCGGCGTTGGCCGTGCCGGCGGCGGGGTAGCGCTGCGGGACGGGCTGACGATCGGGGTTGGCCGGGTCGGCGATGTGCCACAGGGACACCGGCGACTCGTCCACGCGGGACACGAGCAGACGGTCACCGGAGGGCGACCACCAGTAGCCGCGCATCCGGTCCATCTCCTCGGCCGCGATGAACTCCGCGAGGCCGTAGGTGACCAGGTCGCCTTCCGGCTCTGCGAGTGTGGCATCTGCGCCGGTGGCGAGCTCCAGCACGTGCAGGGCGCCGCCCGTGACGTACGCGACCCGCGCGCCGGTGGGGTCGAGCCGGGGGTCGATGACCGGCCCGGCCGCCGGGAGCCGCCGCACCTCGCCCGAGGCGAGGTCGGCCAGGTAGAGGTCGCCCGACAGCGCGAAGACCGCCTGCCGCACCTCCCGGTCCGTGGCGTACGCCACCACGCCGCCCGCCGACTCCCGCGTCCGCTCGCGGCGGGCGCGCTCCTCCGGCGGCAGGTCCTCGTCGGCGGCGCCCAGGGCGAGAGGATCGACGACAAGCCGCTCGGCTCCGGACGCGACGTCCAGCTCCCACAGGCAGGTCACCGGATCGGTGCCCGACCTCGTCCTGAGGAAGGTCACCCGACCGCCGTCAGGGGAGATCGTGAAGTTGCGCGGCACCCCGAGGGTGAACCGCCGGGTCCTGGCATGCAACCGCGGGAAGCTCTCCGTCATAGCTCCTCATACTGCCAGCACGAGGGCACTACCCTCGGAGGCATGACTGACCGTCGCTTGCTGCTCGTGCACGCCCACCCCGACGACGAGTCCATCGGCACCGGCGCGATCATGGCCAAGTACGCCGCCGAGGGTGCGCACGTGACGCTCGTGACCTGCACCCTGGGGGAGGAAGGCGAGGTCATCCCCCCGGAGCTGGCCCACCACGCGGCCGACAGGGACGACACGCTCGGTCAGTACCGCATCGGCGAGCTGGCCTCCGCGTGCAAGGCGCTCGGCGTCACCGATCACCGCTTCCTCGGCGGGGCCGGCCGCTGGCGCGACTCGGGCATGATGGGCGCGGCGACCAACGACCGCCCCGGCTGCTTCTGGCGGGCCGACCTCGACGAGGCCGCGGGCGAGCTGGTCAAGGTGATCCGCGAGGTCAGGCCCCAGGTCCTGGTGACCTACGACGAGAACGGCTTCTACGGGCATCCCGACCACATCCAGGCGCACCGCGTCTCCTGGCGGGCCTTCGAGCTGGCCGCCGATCCCGCGTTCCCCGGCGGGGAGCCGTGGCGGATCGCGAAGTTCTACCACACCGCCATGCCCAAGTCGGTGCTGCGGCGGACCATCGAGACCATGCGCGAGGCGGACGTCGACTTCTGGGTGCCGGAGTCGATCGACGACATGCCGGGATGTGCCGACGAGGACGTGACGACGGAGATCGACGCCCGGCCCTACGTGGAGGCGAAGCTCGACGCGATGCGGGCGCACGCGACGCAGATCGCCGTGGACGCGCCGTGGTTCGCGCTGTCGAACAACGTCGGCCAGCAGGCCCTCGGGGTCGAGCACTTCATCCTGCGCGCGGGGGTCCCCGGCCGGCCCGGCATCGGCGCTCCGCCCGAGGTCGGCGGCCTCGGCGAGCCGTACGACCGCGAGACCGACCTGTTCGCCGGCGTCGGATAGGTTGAGTGGCATGACCCAGGAGACGCACGTCGCCGTCGAGACCGAGGACGATCCCGGCCCGCTGGCCGGGGCCGTGACCGGCGCGGCGTACGGCGTGCTCTTCCTGCTGGGCGCGGTGCTCGGCGTCGTCGGGGGCTTCCAGCACGGGTGGTACGCCGGGCAGGTGCCGGTCGCCGCGATCGCCTGGCTGGCCGTCCTGTTCGCCGTGCCGTACGCCATGGGCAGGCTGATGGGCGGCAAGCTGGGCGCGCTCGTCCCGGCCGCCGGCTGGCTCCTCGTGTCGTTCCTGCTGGCCACGCCGCAGCGGGCCGGCGACCTCGCCATCGCGGGCAACTCCGCCGGCTACTGGTACCTGTACGGCGGCGCCGTCGCCGTCGCGGCGGCCGTGGTCGTCACGCGGTCCGCCGGTTCGTGGCTGCTGCGGTCGTACGGCCGTCTGTGAGGTTGTCTGGGCGGGAGTGGTCGCGGATCCTGGGGACATGCGGCGGTCGCACCGGGTCCGGCAGGTCATCAACTACGTCAACCTCTCCACGCCCCTCGGGCTGCTGATCGCGCGGATCGGCGGAGCCCGCACCCGCAGAGGGGAGCGGGGCCTCGTCTACGCGCACGGGTATCGCATCCCGTTCCCGGTCGCCGGGGCGTTCACCGTGGGCAACGTGATCCTGACCAAGCACGGGGAGGGCTATCTCACCGGCTGCCTGCTCGACCACGAGTCCCGCCACGCCACGCAGTACGCGTTCTGCGTCGGCCTGCCCATGCTGGTGCTGTACGTGCTCGCATCGGCCGTCTCGTACGCCGTCTGCGGCCATCCGGCCTCGTGGAACCTTTTCGAGCGCATGGCCGGCCTGGACGACGGCGGTTATCCCCAGGTGCATCCGTGGTGGAGGAGAAGGGGGAGTAGGTCGCCTTCCCCCTGAGGGCGGAGGAAACATGGCGGGAATCGACCGGTCGTAGGAGGAATATTTTCGGCTCTGCGGGGATCATGGAGAGCGGAAGGGAGTTCCCCATGTCGCAGACGATTCAACCGGAAAGCCCTGAGGCCCCAGAAATCCCCGTTTCTCCCGTTCCGAAGGCGCCGAGTGCGCCGACTGTCCGGCCGACCGGACCCCGCCGGTGGCCGTCCAGTTTCGCCGACAGGCTGACCGCCCCTCTCCCGGACTTCCGCGAGGTCACCAGTGTCATGTGGCACGGGCAGCTGCGGCCCGACATCGGTGACAGCGACCAGATTCCCGTCCACCGTGTCGGCCTGCCCCGCGCCGCCGCCACCGAGACCGTGGTGACCTGGGTCGGCCATGCGACGTTCGTTCTCCAGATCGGCGGACTGACCGTGCTGACCGATCCGGTGTGGTCCCGCAAGATCCCCGGCGTGCGCCAGCGGCTGACCCCTCCCGGCGTCGCCTGGTCCGACCTGCCCGAGGTCGACGCGGTCGTGATCAGCCACAACCACTACGACCACCTGGACGCGCCGACGATCCGCCGTCTGCCGAGGGACACGGCCGTCTTCGTACCGGCCAAGCTCGGCGGGTGGTTCCGGCGGCGCGGCTTCCGCGACGTGACCGAACTGGATTGGTGGGAGTCGGCCCGCCTCGGCGACGTGACGTTCGACTTCGTCCCGGCCCACCACTGGAGCCGCCGTACGCTCTGGGACACCTGCCGCACCCTGTGGGGCGGATGGGTGCTCACCTCTCCCGAGCACCGGGTCTACTTCGCCGGTGACACGGCCTACGGGGAGCGGTTCGCCCAGATCGGCGAGCGTTACCCGGGCATCGACCTCGCTCTCATGCCGGTCGGCGCCTACGAGCCGCGCTGGTTCATGAAGGTGTCCCACGTCGACCCCGCCCAGGCCGTACAGGGCTGCCTCGACGTGGGTGCACGGCGGATGGCCACCATGCACTGGGGGACGTTCGTGCTGTCGGGCGAACCGCTGCTGGAGCCCGTGCGCGAGGCCCGCGCCGTGTGGGAGTCACGCGGCCTGGACCCCGCCGACCTGTGGGATCTCGCCGTGGGCGAGAGCCGTACGCTGCTCTAACTGGATGGCGCCGAGATGGTGCGCTTGCGGGAGGGCGGCTACGGTCGCTCTCCAAGCATCGTCGCGGCATTGGCCAGTCGCGTCCGCAGATGCCGCCGGAACGACCTTCTCGCGCGCAGGGCCTGACGAATCGCGTGCTTTCGCGCGGCGGCAGCGGTCTCGGTGGCCCTGACACAATGCGGGTATGAGCTTCGCGACCGCTGATCTCTACGACGCCCACGGCGACGCGCTGCGCAGTTGTGTCACCCAGTTCCGCTCGTACGGCTCACGCGCGCGATTCTCCGGTCAGATCTCCACAATCCGCTGCCTGGAGGACAACGCGCTCGTCAAGCAGGTGCTCGCGACGCCGGGCGAGGGCCGGGTGCTGGTGGTCGACGGCGGCGGATCGCTGCGTACGGCGCTACTCGGCGACATGATCGCGACCTCGGCGGTGGAGAACGGCTGGGCCGGCGTAGTGATCCACGGCGCGGTACGGGACACGGCCGCGCTGGCCGGGCTCGACCTCGGCGTCAAGGCGCTCGGCGCCAACCCTAGAAAGAGCGCCAAGACCGGCCTTGGGGAGGTAGACGTCCCGGTGACCTTCGGGGACGTGACCTTCGCCCCGGGGGAGTGGCTCTACAGCGACGAGGACGGCATCCTCGTCAGCGACCACCGCCTCGACATCTGAGCTCCCCCGCACCCGCTCCCCGGCACTTGCCCACGCCCCGCACCTGCTCCCGCCCCGGCACCTGCTCCCGCCCTGGCACCTGCCCGCGCAGAGCCCGGCGCGCGGGCCGCGGCTGTCCGTGCGCCGCCCGG
>NZ_BOOF01000024.1 GCF_016863095.1 Microbispora siamensis
ACGGACATGCCCGATGCCCTGCAGCCGCACGTAGGTCGCGCCCGGGTTTTCGGGCTGGGAGTCCCACCGGCAGCCGTCGCCGTCCTTGGGCCAGGTCACGGTGTCGAACCGGCCCCGCCCTTTGAACCGGGGAAACCCCGGCGTGTGCCCGGCTCTCATGCGGGTGAAGAACGCCGCGAACGCCTTGTCCAACCGGCGGAGCGTGGCCTGCTGGGAGGAGAACGACCATCGGCCCTGACCGGTGGGGTCGTGGGCGCGGATGTGTTTCAACTCGCCCGACTGGTCGCTGTACCGGACCGTCACCCCGGCTCTACGGTAGGCCGTACGGCGGTGCTCCAAGGCGGCGTTGTAAAGCTCCCGGTGGTCGTGCAGGCACTGCGTGAGCGCGGCGGCCTGCTTACGGGTGGGGCGCAGCAGGAACTTGAACGACCTGCGCACGCCCACCTCCAACGTTCGGTAATCAGATCATCACGCTATTGGAAGGCACCGACAAAACCCGGAAGGAAATCTGTGATGCGCGGACCACGCAGGTCAGAGCACGCTCAGGCCCTGGCGGCCCTCCCGCTCCCGATTCCCCCGTCGCCCCAAGGCGACGGTACCCTCGGGAGACTTTGATGGAGCAGGCAGTGCCGATCCCGTACGCGCGGACGCTCGCGGAGGCCCGGCTGTATCTCGCGCTCACCGTGGACGAGGCCGGTCAGGAGGAGCCGCCGGTCGAGGGACCCGAGGCGTGGACGGTCCGGTCCGGCGGGGTCGAGGTGCTCGTGCCGTACGCGAGCGAGGCGGAGGCCAGAGACGAGGGGGAGCGGTTCGGCGTCGGCCTGTCCGAGCTGATCGACCCCGGCCAGTGGCGGCTCGCCGGCGCCGGGTACGCGCGCCGCGCGCTCGCCGACGACCTGGAGTACACCGAGGAGCCGGGAGACGAGAGGCTCTTCCAGCGGGTGGTGAGCGGCTGGGAGGCGGCCAGGGACGCACTGGGGGAGGCGCTCAAGTTCATCCCGCCCGGCGAGGACGAGGTGCCCGCGGAGGCGTTCTGGACCGAGGCGGGGCTGGCCGCCCGCGAGGCGGAGCCCGAATGCTTCCTGCGCGACCGGCTGGCCGAGGACATCGCGTTCTACCAGCAGAACTTGGACGACTTCCGCCGCCTCAACGGCTGACCTACTTGCCGAGCGGCACGGGCACGCGGGCGGCGGCCGGGTCGAGCGCCGGGCCCTCCGGGATGAGATGCAGCAGGTGCGCGGGCACCGGCGTGGCGTCGGTGGCGTCGTAGCCGAGCTTCGGCAGCAGGTCGGCCGAGGCGATCGCGAACCTGCGGCCCTGGTCCGTCAGCAGGAAGTAGTTCGTGATCGACCCCAGCTGTCCCTCTCCCGGCAGCAGGCCGGCGACCGCGGCCGTCCCCGGCGGGAGCAGCACCTGGTCGAAGGTCTCCTGGCCGCCCGGGGTCCTGGGCGTGGGGATCGCGATCGAGGAGCCGACGGTCACCGTCGCCCGGGTCGAGCCGCCGCGGGTGCCGGCGTAGACCGCGCACAGCGGCGTGCTGGAGGCGGGAGAGGTCATCGTGGGCATCGTCTCGGGCATCCCGCCGCCCACCACGCTCTGCTTGGAGAGCGACGCGTTGGCCGTGGCCGCGTCGATCGGGACGGCCCGCGGGGCGCGCTTGCCGTACGCCGCCTTGATGGCCGGGTCGGCCAGCATGAGCGTGGCCTGGGTGAGGGTGATCGGCGCGAGGCCGTCGGACAGCAGGACGTACCAGCGGGCGGGGGCGCCCCCGATGCCGGGCACGGTGAAGACCTGCCCGACCGCGGCCGTGACCTTCCCGTCGGGCCCCCGGACCTTCCTGCCCAGGTGCGGCACCTTCGGGCCGCTGAAGTCGGGGCCTTCGGGGATGGCGTTGAGCCAGGTCGCGGGCACCTTCCGAGGCTGGGCGTTCAGGGCGCTCACCGCGCTGGAGCTCGCCCGCATCCGCCGGTCGCCCCAGATCACCCACTTCTGCCGGCCGTCGTCCACGACCATGGCGCCGCCGCCGAGCGGCCTGCCGCCGACGTCCACGCCGCCCACGAGCGTGACGTACGGCCGGGGCGCCCCGGTGGCGTCGGGGCCGTCCACCACGCACACCGACCACGGCCCGTGCACCAGCTTGTCCTTGGCCGGCAGCGAGTCGGGCGCGCCGGGGATGCCGACGAGCGGCCCGCGCGGCAGCTCGGCCAGCGAGGCGGCGGAGACGTCGCGCACCGTCACGTCGGCGGTGTCGAGCAGCAGCCGGGCGGAGACGTAGTTCGCCACGGGGAGCAGCACGCGCTCCTGCTGGCTGTAGACGTAGGTCGCGCCGGTGTCCTGCTCGACGAGGAGCTGGCCGGGCTGGGTGAGCTTGGTGGCGCCGCCCGGCTTGATCACACCCCAGATCCCGAAGACGGCGAGCAGGAGCACCGACAGCAGGACCCCGCAGAAGGTGGCCAGGGTGTGCCGCCGCATCGGCGACTCCGCGACGTCCGGCTCTCCCTGCAGCAGCGCCTGGCCCAGGCGCTGCTGCATCAGCCGGTATGCCTGGTAGAGGTCCTTCCGGGTCTGCACGTCACCTCTCCGTGTCAGACGGCATGGGAGCCAGCATATTCATCCCCGGCGCCCTTGTGATCTCCCTTCTGATCGCCGTTCGCCGTCAGGGCCCGCGCGACGTGCCCGATCTCCCGCCGCAGCCATCGGTGGGCCGGATCGGCGTCGTGCCGCGCGTGCCACGTCTGTGTCACCGGCAGCCGGGGCAGGTCCAGCGGGATGTCGAACACCGCGAGGTCGAGCCGCTGGGCCAGGGGCGCGTGCAGCGACCGCCCGCAGCGTGCCACGAGGTCGGTGTGCGCGGCCATGAGCAGCGCCACCGAGAAGGTGGGCACCGACGCCACCACGCGCCGGGTCAGCCCCAGAGACGCGAGCGCCTCGTCGATGGGGCCGTGCGGCAGCCCTCGCCTGGAGGCCGTCACGTGGTCGGCCGCCGCGTACCGCTCCGGCGTGATCTCGCCGTCGAGCAGCGGATGGCCGCGCCGTACGACGCCCACGTTGTCGTCGGTGAGCAGCGGTTCGGCGCGGGTGTCCGAGGTCTGCTCGCCGACCACCCCGATCGCGAGGTCGGCCAGGCCGTCGCGCAGCGCGCGGTGGTCATCGCGGCCCTCCGGCAGGAACCGCAGCGAGACGCCGGGCGCGGCCCGCCGCACCCGGTCGAGGAGAAGCGGTCCCAGCACGGCGACCAGCGTGTCGTCGGTCAGCAGGGAGAAGGAGCGCTCCAGCCGGCCGGGCTCGAAGTCGGGGCGGGTGCGGAAGAGCGCCCCGGCCCGCTCCACGATCTCCCGCACCTCCGGCCTGATCGCCAGCGCGTAGGGGGTCGGGGCCATCGTGCGACCCGAGCGCACGAGGACCGGATCGCCGAGCGCCCGGCGGATGCGGGCCAGCGTCCGGCTCATCGCCGGGCCCGACAGGTGGAGTCGGTACGCCGCGCCGCTCACGCTCTCCTCGTCCAGCAGGACGTCGAGCGCGACCAGCAAGTTGAGATCGAGGCGTGAATGCATGGCGTGCACTTGTCCCGTGTCGAAGTTGCATTTGAAGGCAAGAGTGGGGCCAGCTTACGTTGGTCTCGCCGGTGGCCGCCGCGATCACACTTCCGACCGACCGAAGGGTCTTCGATGACCATCATTTCCACCGGCGCGCGATCGCCGCGGGCGGACACGGCCCGGCCCGGGTCAGTGCTCGCCGCGATGTCCAGTTGCGTGATCATGGCGGTGTCGCTGGTCGCCGCCGTCAACCTGGCCGTGCCCAAACTGACGGCAGGCTCGCTGCACCCGTCGCCGAGCCAGTTGCTGTGGATCGTCGACTCCTACGTGCTCGTCTTCGCCTGCCTGCTCATCTCCGCGGGCGCGGCCGGGGACCGTTTCGGCCGCAGGCGGGTGCTGCTCGCGGGCCTCGCCGTCTACACGGCCGGGTGCGTCGTCGCCGCGCTCGCCCCCGCCGTGCCCGTTCTCGTCGCGGGCCGAGTCGTCACCGGCGTGGGCGCGGCGCTCGTCATGCCGGCCACCCTGTCCATGAGCCTGCAGGCCGCCCCGCCGGAACGGCGTGCGCACACGATCGCCGTGTGGACGGCGGCCACGGGAGCGGCGGGCATCGTGGGCAACCTCGCCGGCGGCCTGGTGCTGCAGTATCTGCCCTGGCAGGGGTTGTTCTGGGTGATGGCGCCGGTCGCGCTCGCCCTGCTGGCGCTGGCCGCGCGCGTCGCTCCCCGTCACGGAGCGCCGAGCGCGGCGGGGGGCGCCGCCGGGCGCCTGGATCCGGCGGGCTCCGCGCTGCTCGTCCTCGCCTTCGCCGCGCTGCTCACCGGCATCATCGAGGGGCAGGAGCGCGGCTGGCGCGACGCCCTCGTGCTCGGCGCATTCGTCCTGGCGGTCGTCGCGTTCGCCTGCTTCGCCTGGTACGCGCTGCGGGCGGCCCACCCGGTGATCGACCCGCGCGTGTTCGCCTCAAGGGCGGTCGCGGCGGGGGTCCTCGGTGTCACGGTGACGTTCTTCGGGCTGTTCGCCCTGTTCTTCGTCAACGCGCAGTACCTCCAGTACGCCAAGGGGTTCTCCCCGCTGGTCACGGGCGTGGCGGTGGGCCCGCTGGCCGTCGGCATGCTGGTGGTCTCGCGGATCAGCCCCGCACTCGTGCGCCGTCACGGCTCCCGCCCTGTCGTCGCGGCCGGTGCCGCTCTGCTCGTCCTCGGTCTGTGGCTGCTCTCGTACGCGGACGCGGCCATGCCGTACGCGGTCTACGCGGTCGTCCTCGTGGCCATGGCGGCCGGGATGGGCCTGTCCCTGCCCGCGCTGTCCACGTCCATACTCAACGGGCTCCCGGCGGCCAGCGCCGGGGCCGGCTCAGGACTGAACGGCGCCGCCCGCGAGGTCGGCAGCGCGTTCGGGGTGGCGGTGTTCGGCACGCTCCTGGCCGGCCGCATGGCCGCCTACGCGCCCGGCCGGTCCCTGCGGTCTCTGGCGGAGCAGGGGACGGACGCCCGTCTCGTGGCCGCCTTCACCCACGCAGCGTCCGACGGCTTCCGGGTCGTCGCGGTCGTCGTGGCCGTACTCGCCGTCGTCGTGGTCTCGCTGTACCCATCCTCCGGAGGACGCCTTTCCGGGCGTTAGGAAAAAGGGGAATAGAGCGGTGGAAAAGCCAGATTCTCCCGGCCTTCGATATAGCCGCTCGGCATAAGGGGTTCACAAGATTGACAAACGATTTACGGTGAGGGCGGCCCCTTTGTCGATGAAGGAGTGACTGAATGGGTAACAGCTTGCTCGGCGGCGACCCCGCGGAGATGCAGAGCATGGCCGCGCAGTTCAGCCAGCAGGCGGACCAGGTTCGCGCCACGATGGCCAACCTCGACCGTGAGGCGGCCAAGGTCGGCACCGCCTGGACCGGCCCCGGCGCGCAGCGCTTCCACGACGCCTGGCAGAGCTACCGGGCGGCGTTCCAGCGTATGGCGGAAGAGCTCAACGAGGCCTCCCGGGTCATCACGACCTACCGCGGCAACATCGAGTCCGCCACCCGCTGACCGGCACTCGCAGACCGCCGGCCGCCGTACCGCCATGAGTGCCATGGCGGTCCGGCGGCCTTCTCATGCGACCGGCCTGATCATGTGACCGGCGGCCTCATGTCACCGGCGGCTCGGTCGAGCGGCCGAGATAGGTGACGGGGCGGGGGTCGGGCACCGGGATCTCGTGGAAGCCCAGCCGGTCGTAGCAGGCGCGGGCGCGGGTGTTGACGGTGAGCATGCTCAGCTGCACGGCTGGCACGCCCTTCGCCGCGAGGGCGTGGAGGAAGGCCGTCATCAGCGCGCGGCCGTGCCCGGCGCGCTGGTGGCCGTGGAGCAGGTCGATGTGCAGCGGCTCAATCCGGCACCGCGGCCTGGATCGGGGTCGCGGTGCCCGAGACGACCAGCAGGCCCCGCCCGGGAGGCCCGCCGACGGCGCCGCGCGGCAGCCGTACGGCGAACAGGTCCCCGTCGGCGGGGCTCTGCACGTTGAGCAGCAGGCCGGTCCTGCCCTTGCGCGCCTCGGCCGCGAACCCCCGGTAGGCCGTCGCCAGGTCGCCCGTGGCCCCGGCGACGAGCAGGCCGTGCTCGCCGTCCCGCCCGGTGCGCAGGATCTCGTCCAGGGCCAGGCCGAGCGCGGAGTCGGGCGAGATGAGCTCGGCGTCGTCCACGGCCACCACGTAGCGCTCGTGCCCGGCGACCAGCGCGAGCGGGTCGAGCGCGCCCGGCAGGCCGCCGAAGTCGTCCGCGCCGCCCCCGGTCACGCTTCTGGCGTTGCCGTCCAGCACGGCGAGCACCCCCGGAGCCCCGGCGAGGTCGCGCAGCGGACTGCGACGCGGGGTCACGACGAGCACGGGCGTGCCCCGGTCGAGCAGCGAGCGCACCGCCGTGACCAGCGCGGACGACCGTCCCGAGCGCGGCGGTCCGGCGATCACGGCGGCCGGCCCCTGGCCCTGCAGGTCCACGCCCATCGGGGTGAGGGCGTCGCCGCCCGCGCCGAGCAGCGCCCACAGGGCCGACGGCGGCTCGTGCGACGGCGCCAGGTCGAGCGCCTGGCTCGCCGTGATCCGCATCGGCAGCGCGTCCACCCGCAGCGGCGGCTCCGACGGCCAGGCCCACTTCCCGGGCAGGTCGGAGCCGCCGAACCGCGCCGCCGCCGTACGGGCGAGCTCCTGCAGGACGGCCACCTGCGCGGGGCCGGAGGGGTCGTCGCACAGCAGCGCGATCTGGCTCTCCACGAGGCCGTGCTCGCCCACGGCCAGGGCCCTGCCCGGAGGCATGACGCTCGGCAGGTCGCGCATCGGCAGTCCGGCGAGCCCGTAGTCGGCGGGGTCGGCGAGCCGCAGCACGAGCCGGTCCTCGAAGACGGTCGAGATCTGCCCGAGCAGGCCGGACCGGTCGGAGGTGACCACGGCCCGCAGCCCCACGGCCGGTCCCTCCCGCAGCAGTTGCAGCATGGCGTCGACCAGCCGCCCGTAGTCGTAGTTCTCGAACGCGGCGACGTACCCCTCCCAGCGGTCCACGAGCAGCACCAGCCAGGGCAGCGCGCCCACGCCCGCCCGGTCACGCGCGGCCCGCGACCGGGCGGCGGCGCGGGCCTCGGCCAGCGAGGCGTACCCGGCCTCGGCCAGCAGGTGCTGGCGGCGCCCGACCTCCGCGCGCAGGCGGGTCAGCAGGCGCTCCACCCGGTCGAGCTGGTCGCGGGTGACGACCGCCCCGCAGTGCGGCAGCGCGACCAGCGGCAGCAGCGCGCCCGACCCGCAGTCGACGGCGTGGACGTGCACGTCCTCGGGGGAGGCGCCGGCCGCGATCGAGCCCGCGATCGTCCGCAGCGCGCTGGACCTGCCGCTGCGCGCGCCGCCCGCGATCAGCAGGTGGCCGCCGTGCCGCGGGTCGAGCGTGAGCGGGCGCCGGCCCTGCTCCCACGGCAGGTCCGTCACGCCGAACGGCAGCGGCGGCACCTCCTCGGCCCCCGGTCGGTACGGCCCGGCGCCCGCGAGCAGGCCGCAGGGAGAGTGCGCGGTCCCGACATCGAGGACGACCTGGTCGGGCAGCGGCGGCAGCCACGGGCTCGGCTGCCGGGGCATGTCGCTCCCGGCCTCCCGTAGCGCGTCCACGAGCAGGGCCAGGTCGGAGCCGCTCGCCGTCTGGGCGGGCGGAGCGGGCAGCGGATGGCCGAGTGCCTGCCAGGGCAGGTCGAGCACCCGGACGTCCTCTCCCGCGTCGGCCGCCCCCGGACTGCGCGGATGTGGGGTGCGGCCGCCGATCCTGGCGGTCTGCACCGCCACGGGCGCTGCGGAGCCGGCCCGCACGTAGCAGCGGCCGGGCGTCGTCCGCGAGATGTGGGCGGCGTCCGGCACGTCGATGACGTCGGCCGACTCGTTGGCGTCGGTGACCCGCAGCGCGATCCTGAGCGAGGTGTTGGCCTGGATGTCGGCGGTCACCACGCCGCCGGGCCGCTGGGTGGCGAGGATCAGGTGGATGCCGAGCGAGCGGCCCCTGCGCGCGATGTCGACCAGCCCCTCCACGAAGTCGGGCAGCTCCGCGACCAGGGCGGCGAACTCGTCGATGATCAGCACGAGCCGGGGCAGCGGGGGCAGGTCCTTGCTCCCGGCGCTCTCCGGCACCGGGGCGGCGAAGATTCCGCCGCCGCGCGCCCGCCGGACGCCGCCCGCGCCGAGCACCCAGGTGGCGCCGCGCGCCCGCTGGTAGTCCTCGATGTCCTTGGCCCCCGCGTCCAGCAGCAGGCGCTCCCTGCGCCGGATCTCGGCGGCCAGCGACGACAGGGCCCGCTGGGTCAGGTGGCCGTCGAGGTCGCTCACCATGCCGACCGTGTGCGGGAGCCGTACGCACTCCTTGAAGGCCGCGCCGCCCTTGTAGTCGATCAGCACGAACGTCATCTCGTCGGGCCGGTTGGCCACCGCGAGCGAGCAGATCAGCGTCTGGAGCAGCTCCGACTTGCCCGCGCCGGTCGTGCCCGCGACCAGGGCGTGCGGTCCGTCCCTGCTCAGGTCCACCTCGAACGGGCCTTCCGGCCCCACGCCGATCAGGGCCCGGGTCGTACGGCCCTGCCGTTCGGCGAGCGCGGCGGGGTCGAGGGACACCTCGAGCAGGTCGAGCAGGCGGACCGCGTCGGGCAGGGCGGCCGAGGGGTCGTCGCGGCTCACGTCGCGCAGCGGGGCCAGCGCGCGGGCCAGGCGTTCTGCCCAGGACGGCGAGACCCGGTCGGCGCGGATGCCGGTGATCGGGTCGAGCCCGCCGCCGTGGAGGCGCACCCCGCCCTCGCGGTCGCAGGACACGACCGTCGCGCACTCCTCGGGCAGCAGCCGTTCGTCGTCGTCGATGGCGATCGTGTAGACCCCGGCGCGCGGGCCCTGCCGCAGCACCTGCGGCATGCCGGGCAGGCCGCGCAGCACCTGCGCGCCGTCGAGCACGACGAGCACGTCGAACGGCCGTTCGTCGTAGGCCGCGAAGGCCGGCTCGGCCGGCCGGTTGCCGCTCGCGCGCCCCAGGTCGTCCCAGCCGGCCGGGCCGCCGGACAGGCGGGTGCCGCGCGGCACCCCCGGGTAGGGCCCCGAGCCGTTCTCGGCGTCGAGCCGTTCCGTCACCAGGGCGGCGAGTTCGGCGACCCGGCGCGCGGCGGCCTCGGGGTCGGCGCCGACGAGCGCGGCGCAGTCGGACGACAGGGCGCCGCCGCGGGCGGCGGCGTCGGGCGCGCAGTGCGGCAGCCAGCGCACCCAGCCCCACTGCCCGGCGCCGTCGGCGTTGGCGGACAACACGACGATGGCCAGGTCGCGCGGGCTGTGCAGGGCGGCGGCCTGGCCGACGAGCCAGCGGGCGCAGCCGAGCGCCACGTCTCTGGGCCCGGTGAGCCCGGCCACGCCGAGACGCCGCATGACCAGCGCGACCGGGACGTCGTGGCAGGTGGGCGGCTCCCGGCGGGGCGCGTCCTGGGGCGTGCCGCTCTCGGGCTCGAACTCCAGGTCGGCGGGCAGGTCGGCCAGCCCCACGCGCAGCCGCAGCGCGTCGTGGTCGTGCACGCGCCGCTCCCACAGCCGGCGGCGCGGCCCGGTCGCGGTGAGCAGCACCTCGGCCGGGTCGGGCGCGCCGCCACGCCTGGCCTCCTCGTCCTGCCGCACCGCGCGGGCCACCTCCTCCTCGAAGGCGGCCATCCGCTCGCGGTACGCTTTGACCGCCCGGCGGTGCTTCTTCCTGCCGTGCCTGCGGTCGCTCACCCACTGCCCGATCATGATCAGCGGCGTCATGAACGCGATCAGCAGGTAGTACCACGTGTGGGTGACGGCGGCCATGACCACACCGAGCACGGCGGGCAGCAGCGCGGCCAGCAGTTGCAGCCGCATCCCCTCGCCCCGCTTGGGCTCGGCGGGCACGGTGAAGCGCCGCTGCCGCTCGGGCCGCTGGAGGCGCGGTGGCCGGTTGTAGGCGAGCCCGCCGTCCGGCAGTGCGTCGAGGTGGGCGTCCGGCGGCAGGACCGGCCCCAGGGCGAACACGGAGCCGCCGCAGGCGAGCATGCCCCCGGCCGGCCACGCCACCGCCTCGGTGAGCGGCTCGCCCTCCAGCCGGGCCACCGGATCGCCTGCGGAGGCCGCGGGTGTCGCGGGTTCCACGGTGACCGCGCCGGGGGACAGCCGCACCACCAGCGCGACCGGCGGCATCCTCGGGTCGGGTACGGAGATCGCGCACGCGGGGTCGGCGCCGATCGTGTGCGCCCCGAGCCCGATCCGGTGGACGGCCCCCGCGCCCGGGCCGCCGACCACACGCAGTTCGGCCGGCCCGCCGGGCTCCTCGGTCACCGTGGCCGCGGCGGCGTGGCCGTCCACGGCCACCAGGTCGCCATCTCTGAGCAGGCCGAAAACGGGCGCGTCCGGGTCGACGGGCCGGCCGTCGACCCACAGCTTCACCTCACCGGACGGCCGGGCCTGCCGGTCGCCCCGGTCCAGGTCGTACGGCGCGCGGGCGTGCGGGAGCCGTACGACGTTGGCCGGGCGTGCGGTGCCGTCGAGCGCCGTGGCGAGGGCGGCGACCGTGGTGTTCTCGTCGCCCTCGACCAGCACGTCGCGGCGGCCGTCCTCGCTGACCACGGTGAGCGTTATCCGCATGCGCGAACTCCCAGAAGGCGGTTGTGCGGCGGCCTCGCGGAAAGCGTTTCATCCCGGGGCGTCCCCGTGAAGATCTCCGGGTGCGCGGGCGGCGCGGCCCGCGAGGACACCGTAGCCGTGCCGCCCGCGCTCATCTGGGCGTTTCCCGGAATAAGTAAAGGTGCCTGTCATCGCGCCCTTCGTACGACATGCCTGCCGCCCGCCGTGACGCGAACAGTGTGAATGATGTGACAACGGGGAAAGAAGTGCAAACGTACTATCACGAAATTTCGTGTCAGTAAAGCCTTGTGTCGATATGGCGATAGATCCACTCCCGTTGACAGGCGTATTCCTAACGGATAAGCATGGGTCGCCAGTTCGCGCCACTTATGGCGGCGCAAGCTGGCCATAATGGAGTGAATTCGCAACAAACGGCAAGACCGTAAACACATTCGAGCGGCCCGAAAACAGAAGGGCGCCCTCATCCCTGGGAGTCCCCCACCCATGAGGATCAGCGAGAAGACGTCGCAGGACGGCCGGGCACCCGCACGGCCGGGCCTGTCCGGGCCGGCCGCGCGGAAGCTGCCCGTCCCGCCGAGGGAGCGCAAGCCCGCGCTCGCCGCGCTCGCCGTCCTCCTCATCCTGGGCGGCGCGCTGGCCACCACGCTGCTGGTCATGCGCAGCGGCGACCGCGTCTCGGCCGTGCAGATCACCCAGCAGGTGGGGGCCGGGCAGCTCATCCCGCAATCCGCGATGCGGGAGGTGCAGATCGCCGACACTGGCGTCGACTACGTCCCCTGGCGGTTCAAGGACCAGGTGGCCACGACGTACGCCGCGGTGACGCTGCTGCCGGGCACGCTGCTCACCCAGCGCATGACCGCCACGACGACCGACCAGGTCGGGCCGGGCAAGGCCAAGGTCGGCCTGTCGCTCAAGGCCGGCCAGATGCCCACCGACCTCAAGTGGAGCGACGTCGTCCAGGTGATCTACGTGCCGTCGGCCGGCCGGGGGTCCGGCACCGCCCAGCAGAAGGTGCTGGCGACCGCCGCCCGGGTGGAGAGCGCGTCCTCCGGACGGTCCGGCGGCGGGCTGGTCACGATCGTCGTCGACACCTCGATAGCGCCGACCATCGCGCAATACGCGTCCAGCGGGGAGATCGCCCTCGTCACGCTTCCGGGGGTCAAGTGACGTGGCGCTGATCGTGCTCGCCGCCGACAAGGGGGCGCCCGGCGTGACCACCGCGGCGACCGCCCTCGGGGCCGTGTGGCCCCGCCCGGTGCTGCTGGCCGAGTGCGACCCCTCCGGCGGCGACCTCGCCTACCGGCTGCCGGGCGACGACGGCAGCGTGCTCAACCCCGGGCGCGGCCTGCTCAGCCTCGGCGCGGTCGCTCGGCGCGGGCTCCACACCGAGCTGATCTACGAGCACACGCAGAGGCTCGTCGGCGGCCTCGACGTGCTGGCCGGCCTGACCAACGGCGAGCAGGCGGCCGGCCTCACCTGGCTGTGGGGCCCGCTCGGCCGGGCGTTCGCCGCCCTGCCGCAGGCCGACGTGCTCGCCGACTGCGGCCGGCTCGGGCTGCACCCCCAGATCGGCGACCTGGTGGCCGAGGCCGACCAGGTGGTGCTGTTCACCAGGGCCAGCCTCGACCACGTCGCCCACCTGCGCGAACGGCTGTCGCTGATCGGACGGAAGGTCGGGATCGTGGTGATCGCCGACCCCCGGTCGTACCGGTCGTCACTGGAGGAGATCCGGCGCATCGTCTCCGGCTGGGACGTCGCCTTCGTCGGCGGTCTCGCCTACGACCCGAAGGGCGCGGAACTGCTGCGCGGCCAGTGGGGCGGGCGGCTCGACCGCAGCCTCCTGATCCGTACGGCCAGGGAGCTGGCCACGCGTCTGGCCACCCAGCTGGCCGCGGGCGGCGAGACGGCGCCGCCGACCATCGGCAGGACGGCGAAGAGGGAGCCGGAGGTGCGGTCGTGAACTCCCAGCGGCGGCCGGTCGACCACGGTCTGGTGAAGCGGTTCAGGCAGGAGGTCGGCGACCGGCTGGCGCACCAGCGGCGGCTCGACCAGGCGAGCGGCGTGCCGCCGATGTCGGGGGAGGACGAGCGGCAGTTCGCCCGGGCGCTGATCGCGCAGGTGCTGGAGGAGCACGCGCGGAGCGAGATCGGCGTGGGCCGCACCCCGCCCACGGCCGAGGAGGAGGAGGCGCTGGCGGCGGGCATCCACGCCGCGCTGTTCGGCGTCGGCCGCCTTCAGCCGCTGCTGGACGACCCCGAGGTCGAGAACATCGACATCAACGGCTGCGACCGGGTCTTCGTCGGCTACGCCGACGGCCAGGAGCTCATGCACGACCCCGTCGCGGAGACCGACGAGGAGCTCATCGAGCTGATCCAGATCCTCGCGGCGTACTCGGGCCTGTCGTCGCGGCCGTTCGACACCGCCAACCCGCAGCTCGACCTGCGCCTGCCGGACGGCTCCCGGCTGTCGGCCGTCATGGACGTCACCGTGCGGCCGGCGCTGTCGATCCGCCGCGCCCGCCTCGGCAAGGTGTTCCTCAGCGACCTCGTCGGGAACGGCACGCTCACCCCCGAGCTGGGCCGCTTCCTCACCGCCGCCGTGGCCGCCAGGAAGAACATCATGATCGCGGGGTCGACGAACGCGGGAAAGACCACGCTGCTGCGGGCACTGGCCAACGAGATCCCGCCGCACGAGCGGTTGATCACGGTGGAGCGGGCGCTGGAGCTCGGGCTGGACCAGTTCCCCGAGCTGCACCCGAACGCGGTGGCCTTCGAGCACCGCCTGCCCAACGCCGAGGGGCAGGGCGAGATCACGATGGCCGAGCTGGTGCGGCGGTCGCTGCGCATGAACCCCTCGCGCGTGATCGTCGGCGAGGTGCTGGGCGACGAGATCGTCACGATGCTCAACGCGATGACCCAGGGCAACGACGGGTCGCTGTCGACGATCCACGCCAACTCCAGCATGGAGGTGTTCAACCGCATCGCGACGTACGCGCTGCAGGCCGAGGAACGACTGCCGATCGAGGCCACCCACATGCTCATCGCCGGGGCCATCGACTTCGTCGTGTTCATCGAGAAGCGCAACGACTACCACCGGGGAGGCACCCTGCGGCGCTATGTGTCCAGCGTGCGGGAGGTCACGGGCTGCGACGGGCGGGTGCTGTCCTCAGAGGTGTTCGCCATGGCGGGCGACTACCTGGTGCCGCACGCCCCGATCTCCTGCGCCGACGAACTGGCCGCCCACGGATACGACCCGGCGCGGGGAGCGTGGCGATGAGCGGCCTGCTGCCGGCGCTGCCTCCCGGCGTCCTCGACCCCTTGGTGCTCCTGGCCGGGGCCGCGGCGGGCGGCGGGCTCTTCCTGCTCGCCCTGGCCCTGTACGGCCTGCGCCCCCGCCCGGCCACGCCGGACGGCCGGGCCGAGCGGATGCGCCTGCTGCGCACCCTGTCCACGAGGTCGGCGATCGCGGCGGTGACGGGTGTCGTGGTGCTGGTGGTGACCGGCTGGCCGGTCATCGCGGCGGGAGCCGTACTGCTGGTCCTGGCCTGGCGGGGCTTCACCGGCGGCGCGGCGGAGGAGCGGGCCGCGATGCGGCGCCTCGAGGGCCTGGCGGCGTGGACGGAGTCGCTGCGCGACACGATCGCCGGCGCGGCCGGTCTCGAACAGGCCATCCCCTCCTCGATCCGGGCCGCGGCCCCCATGCTGCAACCCCACCTGCGGGCCCTGGTCGACCGGCTGCACACGCGGATGCCGCTCGCCGACGCGCTGCGGATGTTCGCCGACGAGCTGGACGACACCTCGGCCGACCTCGTCGTGGCGGCGCTGATCCTCAACTCGCGGCTGCGCGGGCCGGGCCTTCGCGACGTGCTGTCGGCCTTGGCGGTCTCGGCGCGCGAGGAGCTGGACATGCGCCGGCGCGTGGAGGCCGAGCGCAGGTCCACCCGCAAGAGCGTGCAGATCGTGGTCGGCACCGCCCTCGCCTTCGCCGCCGCTCTGGTCGTCTTCAACCGCTCGTACGTGGAGGAGTACAACTCCGTGCTCGGCCAGGCCGTGCTCGTCGTGGTGGCGGGCCTGTTCGGCGCGGGGTTCGCCTGGATGCGGCGGCTCGCCCGCTTCGACAAGCCGGCCAGGATTCTCGCCCCCTACCACCGCCCGCGGCCCGGGGCGGTCGCGCAGGCGCAGCCCCCGGCGGAGGTGATCCGGTGATCACGACGGTGCTCTGCGGAGCCGTGCTCGGACTCGGGCTCTTCCTGCTGATGCGGGCGCTGTTCCCGCCCCGGCCCGGCCTGACCGCCCGGCTCGCCGCGCTCGACGAGGCCCGCGACGGCAAGGGCGTGCCGCGGGCGCCGCTGATCGCGCCCGAGGAGGACGTCAGCGAGTTCCGCCGCATGCTCGGTCTGCGGCTGGCCCGGTTCTACGCGGCGCGGGGGTGGGAGGCGCGGTCGGTCAAGGCCGACCTCGCGCTGCTCGGCAAGTCGTTCGAGGGGTTCCTCGCGACCAAGCTGCTGCTCGGGGTCTCGGGCCTGCTGGCGTTCCCGCTCCTCGTCGGCTGGCTCGCGCTGATGGGGTGGGGCGTCTCGGTGCAGGTGCCGCTCTGGTCGGCCCTCGTCGTCTGCGTGATCTTCTTCCTGCTGCCCGACGCGCAGATCCGCCGGGACGCCGCCGTACGGCGCCGGGACTTCCGGCACGCCGTGGGCGCCTTCCTCGACCTCGTGTCGATGAACCTCGCGGGCGGCAGGGGCGTGCCCGAGGCGCTGATGATGGCGGTCGCCGTGGGCAGTCCCGTCACCACGCCAGGCGCGCTGAACGGCACCGTGAACAGCACCGTGAACGGCACGGTGCATGGCATGGCGAACGGCACTGTGCACGGCGCCGTCCACGGTGCCGCCTCCGCCGGCACCACCGGGGCCGCGAACGGCGCTGGTCCCGCCCCCGGCGCCAACTGGGCGATGGAGCGTATCCGCGAGGCGCTGGCCAACGCCCGGATCGTCGGCATCACCCCCTGGCAGGCCCTCGGCCAGCTCGGCGACGAGATCAACGTGGACGAGCTGCGCGACCTGTCGGCCGCGCTCGGGCTCGTGGCCGACGACGGCGCCAAGGTCCGCGCCTCCCTCACGGCCCGCGCCGCCACCCTCCGCCGCCGCGAACTCGCGGAGGTCGAGGGCAAGGCGGGCGAGCGGTCCCAGTCGATGCTCGTCGCCCAGCTCCTGCTGTGCGCGGGCTTCGTGATCTTCCTCAGTTTTCCCGCAGCCATGAAGATGTTGGGGGCCTGATGCTCTGGTTCCACTATTTGATCGCCGTGCTCCACGTACGGCTCGACCGCGCCAGGAACGCCCCGTCCAGGGGAGCCTCCGCGGTCGAATGGGTGATCATCACCGCCATCATCGCCGGAGTCGCGCTCGGTCTGGCCACGCTGATCAAGCAGTTGGTCGAGCAGAAGCAGTCCGACATCCAGAACAGCTTCAGCGGCGGCGGCTCCGGCGGCGGCGCCGGCGGGAACGCCGGGCAGTGAGCGTGCGGGGCGGGCGGGTCGAGCGGCGCGGGCGGGGCCGGCGTGGCGAGCGGGGCGCCACGGTGATCGAGCTCGCCATGCTCATGCCGATCGTGCTCGCCGTCGTGCTGCTGATCGTCCAGGTCACGCTCTGGTTCCACGGCCGCCAGGTCGCCGACGCCGCGGCGCGGGAGGGCGCCCGGATCGCCCGTGCGGGAGGCTCCGACGGCTGGCAGGAGGCGGCCGAGGGCAAGGCGCGGCAGATCGTGCAGGCGATCGGGCCGCAGTTGCTGAAGAACGCCCAGGCGCAGGCGTGGGAGCAGGGCGACCAGCGCGGCGTGGAGGTCACCGGCAGCGCCGTCCAGGTGGTGCCACTGCTGCCCGAGATGACCTTCACGATCACGTCACGCTTCGGCGGGCCCATCGAGTGCTTCCGCCCCGACGACGGCTCGGACGGCTGCGAATGACCGGCCGGGGCCGGAAAGCGGACAGGGAGCGCGGGTCGATGACGGCCGAGACGGTCATGCTGGCCCCGCTGTTCCTGCTCTTCCTGCTGTTCCTCGTGGGCGCGGGCCGGATCGTGGAGGCCCAGGGAGAGGTCAACGGGGCCGCGCGGGACGCCGCCAGGGCCGCCTCCGTGCAGCGCACCGAGGCGGAGGCCGAGTCGGCCGCGAAGGAGGCCGCCGAGGCCTCGCTCTCCGGCGACTGCTCGCCGCAGGTGGACATGTCCGGCAGCGAGTGGAAAATGGACGGCTTCGTCCGGATGACCGTGACCTGCGAGCTGAACCTCGACTTCCTCGGGTTCGGCGCCGCCAAGCAGATGTCGGGCACCTCGGTGGTGCCGCTCGAACGGTATCGGAGGTTGACTTCCTCCCGGCCCTAAAGCTGAAGGACCGGGATTCCCGCCCTCACGGGCTGGGCTTCCTGCTTCACCGCCGACCGCCGAAGGGAGGACCCTTGCGGACTCACGTCAGCTCCACAGGCAGACACCGCTCGACCAGCGGCCAGGATGTTCTTGGCGGCGTTGACGTCCCGGTCGTGCCGGGTGCCGCATCCCGGGCACGTCCAGTGCCGGGTGGAAAGGCTGAGCGTGGCGAGCAGGTGCCCGCACGCCGAGCAGGTCTTCGAACTGGGGTACCAGCGGTCGGTCACAACCAACCGCCGCCCGGTACGCGCGGTTTTGTACTCCAGTTGGCGGCGGAACTCCCCCCAACCGCAGTCGGAGATGGCACGCGCCAGGGACCGGTTGCGCACCATGCCTTTGACGTTGAGGTCCTCGATCACGATCAGCTCGTGGTCGCGAACCAGCCGCGTGCTGGTTCTGTGCAGGAAGTCAGCGCGGGCGTCGCGGACCTTGGTGTGGGCTCGGGCGACCTTCGCCTTGGCCTTGGCCCGGTTGTTGCTGCCGCGCTGTTTGCGGGCCATGCGCCGCTGGTAGCGGGCCAGATTGCGCGCCTTGCGCTCCAGATGGCGCGGGTTGGGGATCTTCTCGCCGGTGGACAGGACGGCGAAGTAGGTCACGCCGAGGTCGATGCCGACCTGGCCGCCGGTGGCGGGCACCGGCTCGGGCCCGGTTTCGGTCTCCACGGCGATGGAGGCGTACCAGCGGCCGTCGCTGTCGCGGGAGACGGTCACCATGGTCGGGTTGATCGTGGCAGGGTCGACCTGGGGCCAGGACCACACCAATGCGATCGGGTCGTCCATCTTCGCCAGGTGCAGTCGCCCGTCGCGCCAGCGGAACGCCGAGCGGGTGTAGGTCGCCGACTGGCGGCCATGGCGGGACTTGAACCGTGGGTATTTGGCGCGTCCGGCGAAGAAGTTCACGAACGCGGTGTGCTGGTGCCGCAACGCCTGCTGCAACGGGACGCTGGACACCTCGTACAGGAAGTCATGGCCGCCGTCGCGTTTCAACTCGGTCAGATACCGGTCGGTCTGCGCATACGAGGTTGTCACGCCCTCGGCACGGTAGCGGGCCTGCCGCCACGCCAGGACCCTGTTCCACACCAGGCGTACACAGCCGAACGTGCGGTTCAACACCGCAGCTTGTTCCGGGGTGGGGTAGATCCGCACCTTGTACGCCGTACGCATGTTCGGATTTTACGAGCGCTTTGCCTGGCCGTCAGCGGAAGGAGCAAAGTCGTGAGCGCTTGGCGCTCTGGGCTGTCCCGGCTTCGCCGGGCCACCCCCTGCCGGGTCCGGATTCCTCCCGGCCCTGATAAACCGGGCTTCCTCCGGAGGATCCGGTGAGCCCGCATGCGGCGCGATCGGCCGCACGAGGGCGGTCCGGGGAGCGGGGCTCCATGTCGGTGTTCGTGGTCCTCTTCTCGGGGGTGGTGTTCCTGCTGGCCGGGCTGCTGGTTGACGGTGGGGCCGCCATGAACGCCCGCCTGAAGGCCGCCGACATCGCCGAGCAGGCCGCCCGCGCCGCCGCCGACCAGATCGACGTCGAGACCCTGCGGGCCACCGGCCAGGTGCGGCTGCTCGCCGACGAGGGCGCGGTGTGCGGCGAGGCCGAGAAGATCACGGCGGACCAGGGGGCCGACGGCGTACGCATGACCGAGTGCAGCGTGGGCGGCGGCCAGGCGGACGTCACGGTGGCGGTGTCGGTGCACTGGGACGCCTTCTTCCTGTCCGCGCTGGGCTTCGCCGGCTCCGACATGGAGGCCGAGGCCACGGCCGCTCCTGATCCGGGGGAGGCGTGACGGGGACACGGCCGCCGGGCGGACGGCGGGAGGAGTTCCACCGCGAGGCCCAGCGGGAGCCCGGGCGGGGCCCGCGACCGCGCGCCGAGGGCATGCCGTCCGTGCTGGGGCCGCAGCGGGCGCCCGAGCACTGGCACGACGACCGGCCCGTACGGCTGCGGACCCGGCGTACGGCCGGGGACGTCCTCGCCGGCCTCGCGGCCCTGGTCGCGCTGGTGGGCCTGGTGGGCGGCGTGCCGTACGCGTTGCTCCGGCTGGCCGGTCCGCCCATCAGCGGTGACCTGCTGAACGCGGACCTGTTCACCAGCCAGGTCGGCCCCGAGACGATCATCGCGATCCTGATCCTCCTGGTGTGGCTGGCCTGGCTGCAGCTGTTCCTGTGCGTGGTCGTCGAGGTCTACGCGGCGCTGCGGCGGGTCGGCATGCCGGCCCGGGTGCCGCTGTCGGGCGGCACGCAGGCGCTCGCGAACCGCCTGGTCTCCGCCGTGCTGCTGCTGTTCACCGCGACCGCCGTGGCGGTGCCCATCGCCCGCGCGGGCGCCCCGGCCCCGATCAGGCCGCAGGTCGCGGCGCTGTCGGCGCCGGTGCCGCAGACCGATGCGGAGCGACCGGCCCTGCACGCCAGGGAGGTCAAGAAGGTCTACGTGGTCCAGCCTCCGCACGGGCGCCACCACGAGAGCCTGTGGGAGATCGCCGAGAAGTGCCTGGGGGACGGGCGCCGCTATCCGGAGATCTACCGGCTCAACCAGCACAAGGAGCAGCCCGACGGCAGCCGGCTGCACATGGCCGACCTCATCCGTCCCGGCTGGGTGCTCGACATGCCGGACGACGCCAGGAACGTCCACGTCGTGCCGGTGGACGAGGACAGGCCGGAGATCCTGAAGGAGCACCGCCACGCGCCCGCCGAACTCGACGGCGACACCCACTACGCCGGGGGAGGGGCGACCGGCGGCGACGCGGGCCACGAGCGGGGCAGCGTGACGCCCGAGCCGGGCAAGCCGGGTGAGCCGGGCAAGCCGGGGATCGTGCTGCCGCCCCCCGCGATGCCGCAGGACACCCCGTCGGAGCCGAGGGGCCGCACCGGCGAGGCGAAGGACACGCCCGCCACCGCCAGCGCGACGCCCACCCCGCGTCCGATCATCACGACCACCGTCAAGCCCGCGATCGCGCCCACGGAAGCGGGCCACCAGACCGCCGGCGAGGAGACCGGGGAGCGGCAGGGCGGCCCGGTCCTCGCCGACTACCTGGCGGCCTCGACGCTGGCGGCGGCCGGGCTGCTGGCCCTGCTCGGCCGCAGGCGGCGGGAGCAACTGTGGCGCAGGGCCTTCGGCCGGCGCATCGCCCGGCCGCGCGGAGACGCCGCCGAGGCCGAGGTCGCCATCCGTCTCGGCGCCGACGCCCCCGGCAGCCGCATGCTCGACATCGGCCTGCGCCTGCTCGGACGCCTGCTGGCCGACGCCGACCGGCGCCCGCCGACGATCTACGCGGTCCACCTGTCCAACCGGGGCCTCGACCTGTGGATCCACCCGGCGGAACAGGACGCGCCCGAGCCGTGGGAGGCCTGCGACGACGGGCAGGTGTGGCGTCTTCCGGCCCACGAGGGGCGTCGCATCGACGAGCACGTGCTGGCCGGGGTGCCCGCGCCCTATCCCGGGCTGGTCTCGCTCGGCACCGGGCAGGGCGGCCGGGTCCTGGTGGACCTGGAGGCCGCACACGGGGTGATCGCGATCACCGGGGCGCACACCGTCGCCGCGCTGTCGGCGCTCGCCGTCGAACTGGCGACCAACCGGTGGTCCGACGAGATGCGGATCACTCTCGTCGGTTTCGGCGAGGAGCTGACCCTGCTCGCGCCGGAGCGGATCAGGACGGCGGGCAGCCTGGCCGAGGTGCTGCCGGAGTTCGAGGAGCGGGCCCGCTACGACGGCGACGTGCTGACCGGACGGGTCCACAGCCGTGTGGCCGACCCGGCCTACACCCCGCACTACCTCCTGTCGGCCATCCGGCCCGACGAGGACGAGGCGCGCCGCCTGGCGCTGCTCGGCAAGGGCAGGCGTACGGCGAGCGGCTTCGTGATCGCGGGGGAGGTGCCGCACGCCACCTGGACGTGGGACGTCACCGACGACGGCCGGGCCCGCGTGGACGCCCTGGGCCTGGACATCGAGGCCCACCTGCTGCCGCGCCGGCACTACGACGCCGTGATCAGCCTGTTCCGCACGGCCCGGCAGCATGAGGGCGAGCCGCTCACCCCGGTGATGGAGCGGCTGAGCGAGGAGCCGCCCGCCATCGAGGTGCGCATCCTCGGCCCGATCGAGATCAGCCCGGTGAACCCCCTCGAAGAGGGCAGGGCGGCCCTCGCCCACGAACTCGTCGTCTACCTGGCGACGCACCCGGACGGAGTCCACCCGGCCGTGCTGACCGGCGTGCTGTGGCCGCGCGGCGTGCAGCTCGCGGTGCGCGACGCCACGATCGCCCGGGTCGCCGAGTGGCTCGGTCGCGACTCCGAGGGACGCCCTCACCTGTTCCTCGACCGGTCCGGGCGCCTGCGGCTCGGCCCGGAGATCCGTACGGACTGGCGGCTGTTCCAGGACCTCGTACGGCAGGCCGGCGAGTGGGCGGACGCCGCCGACCCCGGTGCCCTCAGGTCCGGCGACATGGAGGCGAGCCTGCTGGAGCGCGCACTGAAGCTGGTGCGCGGCCCGCTGCTGAACGGCAGGCCGCCCGACCGGTACGCCTGGCTGGCGGCCGACCCCCTGGAGTACGACGTGACGGCCTGGGTGGCGGACGCCGCCCACGCGCTGTGCGAGATACGGCTGGCCCGCCACGACCCGCACGGCGCGGTGGCGGCGGCCCGGGCCGGGCTGCTGCTCGCCGCGGACGACGAGGGGTTGTGGCGCGACCTGCTCAGGGCGGCGCACGCCACCGGGGAGCCCGTCCGGCTGCGGGCGGTCGTCGACGGCCTGCTGCGCCGCGCCACCTCCCACCCGTACGGCGGCGGGATGGCGCCGGAGACGGAGGCGCTCATCGACGAGTTGCTGCCCGACTGGCGCCGGACCGTCTCTCCGGACCTCAGAACCCCGGGAGACCTCAGAAACCCGACGAACCTCAGAACCTCACGTCTCGCCTGATCGGAGCCCCAATGCGAGGGACGTCCCCCTCCGAATCATGCCGATCCGCGCATAGCGCTGGCTCGTCGCCGACGGCCGTCCCTACCTTGATAGCGGCGGGGGATCGCGTACTGCGGAGGACCCCGGTGATGCGTCCAGGAATCGCCACGGCGTCGCTCGCCTCGGCCTGCGTGCTGCTGCTCCTGTCGGCATGCACCGCGCCGGACGCGGACCGCGGCTTCACCCCGGGCGGGGGCGTGGAGCCGGCCGCGGCGGCGGCCTCCGGGACGCCCGGCCCACAGGCGGGCACCGCGACGGTCACGGCGGCGCCCGGACTGACGATCGAGATCGAGTGGCCGGACGAGCCGGATCCGAAGCGGTCGGCCGTGATCAAGGCGTTCGCCGACGACTTCACGGCACAGTGGCGGGCCGTCGGCACCTCAGGCGGAGACAGGTCGTACGTGAAGGGGATCGATGCCGAGTCGTCCGCCTACATGGACGCCGTCACCTGGGTGCAGGGGTTCCTCAAGGACGAACAGTCGGCCCGGGGCGTGGCCAGGCTCTACGCCCTGCGGGTGCCCTCGGTCATGGGACGCGGGGCGGAGGCCGACGGCTGCGTCGACCTGACCGGCGTGCGGCTGACCGACCGGGAGGGCACCCCGCTGGCCCGTCAGCCCGCCTGGCTCAAACGCCCGCGGGCGGTGTTCCTGCAGACCGCGGGCCTGGGGCACGGCGACGACGGCGTCTGGCGGATCCGGCTCTACCGCCACGCGGACTATCCGGACGAGCGTGCGAAGGAGTGCCTGCGTTGAGGGCCATTGCTGTGACGTCCCTGCTGGCCGGGGCCATGCTCGCGGTGTCCGCGCCTCCCGCCGCCGCCGACCCGGACGTCGGGCCGCACGGCGAGGCGTTCCAGAGCGGCAACACGGCCGGCGTCAAACTGACCAACTCCAAGATCGGCCTGTCCGGCAACGGGCTCGGCGGCAAGAGCGACGGCTACCGGATGCCCCGCCCCTGCTGGTACGAGCCGAACTCGTCGGCCGACGACATGCGCAACCTCCAGGCGCAGCAGAAGAAGCAGGCGGTGGAGGCGGGGTTGGACTACGACGTCGATCTCGGCAAGTTCGGCAGCAAGATCGGTGACAAGGGCCAGTGGTGGGGCGTCGCCTACGATGCCGGCAACCCGGACGGACCGTCGTGCGCCGCCGGACTGGAGCCGCTCGTGTGGGTGCCCGAGGGGACCACGCCCGCCGGAGGCATCACGCTGGAGCAGCTCATGCAGATCGCCCGGGCCGCGCTGACCGTGCCGGAGCCGAAGATCAAACTGAGTCCGGACGCCAAGAGCTACGTCAACCTGGGGACCTGGGTGTGGCTGGACGGAGCCGAGGCCGCGCCCCGGTCCGTCACCGCCACGCTGCCGGGGGTCATGTCCGCCACCGTCACGGCGACGCCGGACCACCTCGAGATCAAGTCCGGCACCAGCGACGACCGCGCCGACGTGTACACCAAGGGATGCGGCACCACCGGCAAGCCGTACGTGAAGGGCGCCGACAAGGACGGGAAGGGCGAACCGGATTGCGGCGTCACCTACCGGCACTCCTCCGTCGACCAGCCGGGCAAGGTCTACACGCTCACCGTGACCAGCGTCTGGAACGTCGTCGGCAACGGCAACCAGGGCGGCCAGGTCGTCCCCTTCGCGTACGACCCGATCCAGGTGGCGGCGACCAGGGACGTGCCCGTCGGAGAGGTCCAGAGCATCGTCAAGGAATGACTCGCCCCCCGGACCTCGACCCCGGCGGGCAGGTCAGGCGCGGGACTCGTGGGCGACCAGCCACTCCTTGACCGGCGTGCCGTAGTAGTAGCTGCCGTAGCCGCCGGTCGAGGGCAGCACGCGGTGGCACGGCACGAACGGCGCGATCAGGTTCTGCGCGCAGGCCGACCCCGCGGCCCGCGCGGCGGTCCTGGGCAGCCCCGCCTTCTCCGCGAGCTGCGCGTACGACACGGTGGTCCCGGCGGGCACGGAGCGCAGCGCCTCGTACAGGCGCTGCCTGGTGGGGGTGCCGGGCTGCTCGACGGGGATCCGGTCGAGCGCGTCGATCTTCCCGTCGAGATACTCCCGCACGGCCTCGGCCGCGTCGCCGAGATCGCCCTCCCGCAGGGGAAGCGCCCGCAGCGACGGCGAGAGCCGGGCGAACATCTCGTGGGGGTCGGCGGTGAAACCGGCCGCGACGAGCACGCCGTCGCGGGCGAGCAGAGCGAGGGGACCCACCGGGGTGGGCACGGTCTGCGTGATGATCATTTGTCGCGTCCTTGTGCTGTGGTGTCTGAATTGTCGGAGGCGTGGCTCCACAGGTGGAGCGCGGCGTACGCGCGCCAGGGCCGCCACCGCTCGGCCTCGCCCGCGGCGATGCCGAGCCGTTCCATCGTCCTGCGCAGCACGAGGTCGCCCTCGGGCCACGCGTCCGGGTCGCGCAGCGCGCGCAGCGCGATGTAGCCGGCCGTCCACGGGCCGATGCCGGGGATCTCCAGCAGCCTGGCGGTGGTGTCGGCGGGGTCGCCCGCGCCGTCGAGGTCGATCGCGCCGGAGGCCACCGCCTCGGCCAGCGCCCTGATCGTGGCGACCCTGCGGGTGGTGAGCCCGAGGCCGTCCAGGTCGGCCGTGGCGAGCCGGTCGGCCGTGGGGAAAAGCAACGACACCTGGCCGGCCGGGGCCGCGCCCGGGTCCCCGTTCCCGTCGGAACGGTCGGGGACGGCGGGCAGGCCGGCCCGGGCGGCGATGCGGCCGAGCAGGGTGCGGGCCCCGGCCACCGAGATCTGCTGCCCGACGACCGCCCGGACCGCCAGTTCGAACCCGTCGTACGCTCCCGGCACGCGCAGTCCGGGACGGGCCGCGACCAGCGGCGCGAGCGACGTCCCCCCGAGGATCTCCCGCACCGCCCCGGGGTCGGCGTCGAGGTCGAGCAGGCGGCGGCAGCGTGCCACCAGCCGGGAGAGCAGGTGCGTCTCGGTGGTCCGCACCGTCAGCCGGACGTGGCCCGCGGCGGGCCGCAGCGTGATCGAGCCGCCCGGCACGGCCCGCGTGTAGGCCGTCACGTCGTCCCCCGACCGGCAGACCGCCTCCACCGAGGGGATCGCCCGGGCGGCGAGGAAACGCAGCACCGACTGCGCGTCGTACGGCTCCCGGTGGCCGAGCCGAAGGGTCAGCCCGGTCGTGAGGGCGACCGGAGCCCCCTTCTCGTGCATCGGCCCGTTGGTCTTGCGCAGCTCTCCCGGCGCGAAGCCGTACGACTCCTTCATGGCCGCGTTGAACTGCCGTACGCTGCCGAACCCGGCGGCGAACGCGACATCGGTGATCGGCAGGGTGGTCTCGGTGAGCAGTTGCTTGGCGAGCAGCAGCCGCCGGGTGCGGGCGACGGCGAGCGGCCCGGTGCCGAGTTCGGCGGCGAACAGGCGGTGCAGGTGGCGCTCGGTCACGTGCAGGCGGCGGGCCAGCCCGGCGACGCCGGACTCGTCGGCCACCCCGTCGTCGATCAGCCGCAGCGCGCGTCCGACCAGGTCGGCGCGGACGTCCCAGCCGGGGTCGCCGGGGCTGAGCTCCGGGCGGCAGCGCCGGCAGGGCCGGAACCCGGCGGCCTCGGCCGCGGCGGCGTGCCGGTAGAAGCGGACGTTGGACCTGGCGGGGGTGCGGGCGGGGCAGATCGGGCGGCAGTAGATGCCGGTGCTGGTGACAGCCGTGTAGAAACGCCCGTCGAAGCGGGAATCCCGCGCGGAGACGGCGAGGTAGCACGCGTCGAAGTCGAGCTGTCGTGTGGTCACGTACACGACGTTATGCGCTGGCCATCGATGTGGGCTGGCGGAAATCGGACGCGGCCGTCAGGATGCCCCTGCAGGGCGGAGGGGTCTCGCGCGAGACCGAGGCGGTGAAGCCTGGAGTGCTCCCGCGCGAGCTGGGACGCCGGATCGGAACGCCGGAGTCACTTGCTGGAGATGCCGACCCCGAGGTCGAACTCGCGGTAGACCCGGGCCCAGAAGCCGTCGCGCAGCCACACGCGCGCCTCAGGGTAGGGCCGAAGGGAGTGGCCGAGTTCCTTCTCGGCCTCGATGAGCAGTTCGGTGTCGATCACCGTGGGCAGCAGCGGGCCCGGCAGCAGGTCGCGGATGTTGTCGCGGCCCCGGGTCAGTATCCATTTCTGCGCCACGTGCTCGCCGACCTCCTCCACGCGCGGCCGGCCCGGGCCCAGCTTGCCGACCTGGCCGGCGGGCGCCTTCGGCGGCATCGGCTTGACCGTACGGCCCGCGAAGACCTGGGCGGGCGACGGCGTGGGCGGCACGGGCACGGGCACCGGAGCCCGGGTGAAGAACGGGCGCAGGAAGTCGGCGCTCAGGATCTCGACGGTGTCCGACTCCCAGACGAGCCGCTCGGCCTGGTTGGTCCCGAACGGCGGCTCGACCCCCCACAAATGGATGCGCACGCCGTACGCCTGCGCGGCCTCCACGGCGGGCACCATGTCCTCGTCCCCGGCGATCAGCACGGTGTCGCTCACGGCGTGGTGGCGGGCGAGAGCCTCGAGGTCGCTGCGGATCTGCGCGTCCACCCCCTTCTGCTGGCCACGCGCGTTCAGGTTGCCCAGCCTGACCTTGACCCAGGGCAGCTGGGCGATCACACGCTGGTCCACCGTGGGCACGCGGTCGCGGGCGGCGTCATACCAGTAGACGCGCAGCAGCTCACCCGGGATGCGTTCGAGCGCGTGCTTCTGGAGCGCCTGGATCAGCTCGTCCGCGGCGACGCGGTACTCCTTACGCTCCTTGGCGCCTAAGAGAACTTCACCGGCGGCCGCGTAAAGGTAACCGACGTCCACGAGAACGGCATACTTTGCGGCAATGCCATGTGCGCTGAAGTCCGGGATGGCCATGGTGTCCTCCTGGACTCGTCACTAGTTGATCGGCTGACTATATTCCCCCGCTTTCTAGATAGTCCCAACTCTCGAGCCAGTTGACACCCTGTTCCGGCGATGTAATCGGTCCGTAGTCGTCGCGAATGGCGTCGGAAGACGTCGTCACCGGCCGGGGAAGAAGGCCCCGCGCCAGGCTCCCTGGCCGTGCGGGAGTCCCACGCGCAGCCGATGTGCCGGGTTTCTCCAGTTTCCCGGCTTCGTTTCCGGTGCCGCCGGGCGGGCGGCGCGGGCCGCCGCCCGCGCCGCCAGCGCGGCGACGAGGGCGGCGGTCTCCTCGGGGGTGGCGTCCCCCCGGACGATGCTGAGGTACGGCTCGCGGCTGCTCATAGAGGGATGTTCCCGTGCTTCTTCGGGGGCAGCGTGGCCCGCTTGTTGCGGAGGGCGCGCAGCGCGCGGACGATCTGGACCCGGGTGTCCGAGGGCCGGATGACCGCGTCCACGTAGCCGCGCTCGGCCGCGAGATACGGGTTGGCCAGCGTGTCCTCGTACTCGCTGATGAAACGGGCCCGCGCCGCGTCCGGGTCGTCGGCGGTGGCCAGTTCGCGCCGGTAGAGGATGTTGACCGCGCCCTGCGCGCCCATCACGGCAATCTGGGCGGTGGGCCAGGCCAGGTTGACGTCCGCGCCGAGGTGCTTGGACCCCATGACGTCGTACGCCCCGCCGTACGCCTTGCGGGTGATGACGGTGACCAGCGGCACGGTCGCCTCGGCGTAGGCGTAGAGCAGCTTGGCGCCGCGCCGGATGATGCCGTTCCACTCCTGGTCGGTGCCCGGGAGGAAGCCCGGCACGTCGACGAAGGTCAGCACCGGGATGTTGAAGGCGTCGCAGGTGCGCACGAACCGGGCGGCCTTCTCGGAGGCGGCGATGTCGAGCGTTCCGGCGAAGCTCATCGGCTGGTTGGCGACGACGCCCACCGAACGCCCCTCGACCCGGCCGAAGCCGACGACGATGTTCGGGGCGAAGCCCGCGTGGATCTCCAGGAACTCGCCGTCGTCGAGGACGTGCTCGATGACCGTGTGCATGTCGTACGGCTGGTTGGCCGAGTCGGGGATCAGCGTGTCGAGCTCGCGGTCCTCGTCGGTCGTCTCCAGGTCCGCCTCGACCTCGAAGGCGGGCGGATCGTCCATGTTGTTGGACGGCAGGTACGACAGCAGCGCCCTGGCGAAGTCGAGGCAGTCCTGCTCGTCGGACGCCTCGTAGTGGGCGACGCCCGAGCGCGAGTTGTGCGTGTGCGCGCCGCCCAGCTCCTCGAACGTCACCTCCTCGCCGGTCACGGTCTTGATGACGTCCGGCCCGGTGATGAACATGTGCGACTTCTCCTGCACCATCAGGACGAAGTCGGTCAGCGCGGGGGAGTACACGGCGCCACCCGCGCACGGGCCCATGATCAGCGAGATCTGCGGGACCACGCCGGACGCGTGCACGTTGCGCTTGAAGATCTCGGCGTACAGGCCGAGGGAGACGACGCCCTCCTGGATGCGCGCGCCGCCCGAGTCGTTGATGCCGATCACCGGGCAGCCGGTCTTCAGCGCGTGGTCCATCACCTTGACGATCTTCTCGCCGAAGACCTCGCCAAGCGAGCCGCCGAACACCGTGAAGTCCTGCGCGAACACCGCGACCGGCCGGCCGTCCACCGTGCCGTAACCGGTCACGACCCCGTCGCCGTACGGGCGCTCGCGGTCGAGGCCGAAGGCGGTCGCCCGGTGCCTGGCCAGCTCGTCGAACTCCACGAAGGAGCCCTCGTCGAGGAAGGCGGCCAGCCGCTCGCGGGCCGTCATCTTGCCCTTGGCGTGCTGTTTCTCCACCGCTCGCGCGGAGCCGGCGTGGGCCGCCTCGCTCCGGCGGCGCTCCAGGTCGGCGATCTTGCCGGCGGTGGTGTGGATGTCGATCTCGGGGGCGCGTTCGGCGCTCATCGCCCGCTCACCGTTCCTCGCATGCTCAGCGGCCCTCGGGTCCCGAACGCCGCTCCGGGTCGCGTCGAATCCATGGGCGACAGGTTAGTCAGGCCGGCGCCGTACGGTCGCGCCGGGTCGCGCTCACCGGGATCGCAGTTGCCCGGACGGGTACTCCCGGCAGGAACGCGGTCCCTGCGCCGTTCGTTCGGCTTTACGACGGCTTTATACAAATGGGGGCTCCATGGTGGACGCCGTACGCACGCAGGGGTTGTACAAGCGCTTCGGGCAGCAGGTGGCGGTCGGCGGCGTCGACCTGGTCGTGCCGAGAGGGAGCTTCGCCGGCCTGGTCGGCCCCAACGGCGCGGGCAAGACGACGACGCTGAGCATGGTCACCGGCCTGCTGCGCCCGGACGGCGGGCGCATCGAGATCGACGGCCACGACGTGTGGGCCGACCCGGTCAGCGTCAAGGCGCACATCGGCGTCCTGCCCGAGGGCCTGCGGCTGTTCGAACGGCTGTCCGGCCGCGAACTGCTCATGTACGGCGGCCAGTTGCGCGGCATCCCCCTGGACGAGGTCGGCCGGCGCGCCGACGAACTGCTCAAGGTCATGGACCTGGCCGAGGCGCAGGACAAGCTGGTGGTCGACTACTCCACCGGCATGCGCAAGAAGATCGGACTCGCGGCGGCGCTGCTGCACAACCCGCGCGTGCTGTTCCTCGACGAGCCGTTCGAGGGCGTCGATCCCGTCTCCGCCAACACGTTGATCGAGGTGCTGCGCAGGTACACCGCCTCGGGCTCCACCGTCGTCTTCTCCAGCCACGTGATGGACCTGGTCGAGCGGCTGTGCGACTGGGTGTCGGTGATGAACCGGGGCCTCGTCGTCGCCCAGGGCCCGCTCGACGACGTACGGCGGGGCCGCACGCTCAACGAGGCGTTCCTCGACCTCGTCGGCGTGCGCGGCAACGGGGAGGAGGGCCTGTCGTGGCTCGGGTCTCCGGCATGACCTGGCTGTTCGTCCGGCTGAAGCTCAGCCTGGTGCGCGGGGGCCTGCGTGGCGAGGTGGGCAAGCAGGTCGGTTTCGCCTTCTCGCTGGGCGCCGCGCTCCTCGCCGCCGTCGCGGGGTTCGGGCTGCTGTCCCTCATCCGGTTCGCGCCGCCCGACGTCGCCCTCGACCTCGTGTCGGCGGCGTTCGCGATGTTCGCCGTCGGGTGGATCGTCGTGCCGCTGATGGCCTTCGGCCTGGACGAGACGCTCGACCCGGCCCGGCTGGCCCTGTTCCCGCTGACCACCCGGCAGCTCGCGACCGGCATGCTGGCCGCGTCGGCGACCGGGCCGTGGCCGATCGCCTCGCTGGTCGCGTTGTCCGGCGGCGTGGTCGCGCTCGCCCACGGGCCGGGCGCGGTGCTGCTCGGGGTGCCCGCGGTGGTCCTCCAGTTCGCCTTCTGTCTCACGGCCTCCCGCCTGGTGACCACCGCGCTGTCCGGCGTGCTGCGCACCCGCAGGGGACGTGACCTGCTCGCGGTCGCCGCCGTCTTCGGCGTGCTGCTCTTCCAGGTGCCCAACCTGCTGATCAACAGAGGGTTCTCCGGCGACCCAACGCGGATCCTGGCGTCGGCGGGGGACGTCCTGCGGTGGACGCCGCCGGGGCTGGCCGCGCACGCGATCGCCGACGGCGGTCTCATCGGCGTCGCCGAGCTGATCGTCGTCGCGATGGCGGTCGTCGTGCTGGGGTGGCTGTGGATCGCCGCGCTGCGGCACGCGCTGGTGCGGCCCGACGCCTCCAGTCAGGGCGGCGGCTCCGTCCGGCGGTCCGGGCGGGTCCCGTTCGGCCGGTTCCTGCCCGACGGCATGCTCGGCGCCGTCGTCGCCAAGGAGCTGAAGTACGCCGCGAGGGAACCCCGGGGCCGGGTGAACTGGATCGCCGCGCTCTTCGTGAGCGTGGTCATCATGTTCTCCATGCGGGGACCGGACGGGTCGGCCGGGCCGGGGATCGTGGTCGGGCCCGCCTGCCTGGCGGCCGTCGTGATCGGGCTGCAGGCGGCCAACTCGTTCGGGATCGACGGCAGGTCGCTGTGGATGAACGCGGTGGTGTTCTCCACTCCGCGCGACCTGCGTACCGACCTGGCCGGCCGGCACCTGGCCATGGCGGTCATCGGGGTGCCGCTGCTGACCGTGGTTTCGGTGATCGCCGCCCTGGTGGCGGGCGACGCCGCCTGGGCCCTCGCCGCGGCGCCGGTCGCCTGGGGCGTGCTCGGCGTCGCCATGGGCGTCGGGGCGCTCACCAGCGTGACCGCGCCGTACACCTACCCCGACCGCCTGAACGCCTTCAGCGGCGCCGCTCCGGGGCAGGGCGGACAGGCGTTCGCGTCCTCCTTCGCCACCATGCTCGTCACCGGCGCGCTCGCGCTGCCGGTCGCGCTGCCGGTCCTGTTCGGCCTCACCTGGTGGGCCGTGCTCGCCGTGCCGTACGGCGTGGCGGCCGCCTGGGCGGGCCGCAGGATCGCCGCCGGCATCGGCTTCGCCCGCCTCCCCGAACTCCTCACCGCCGTCTCCCGCCCCACCTGAGAGGTAACAGAGCGGTCGCGATGTTCTTGCGGTGATTGCGGGGGATACGGCCCGCCCCTATAACCGTTTGGACCGTTCTAGGGGGAGAAGTAATGCGCGAAAACAGGCCGCTGGGCCGTGCGATCTGGGCACCGGTGGGCGCGGCGGTGATCAGCGGACTGGTCATCGGGGGGCTGGCGCGCCTCCTGATGCGGGGTGTCGCGCTGGCCCTCGACGCATCGACCGGCCTGTCCCTGGTGGGCACGGTCGGGATCCTCGTCGTGTTCGTCGTGCTGGCCCTGCCGGCCGCGGTGACCGCGACCGCGCGTCCGGCGATCATGCATGCCGGTCGATGGGTGACCGCCGCGCTCACGGGGCTGACGGCCGCGAGGACGGGGGTCAGCGACGCGAAGATCATCGTCCTGGCGGACGACGGCCAGTTGATGCCGATCACCGTGCTGGTCGTCGCGTTCGCCGCGATCGTGGTGGCGCACGGGCGGCTCGCCCAGCACCTCACCCGCCGTTTCAGGGCACTCCCGCAAGCCCCGGCCGAGGCGCTCCGCACCCCGGACGCACGACCGGTCTGACCTGCGCGTTCGAGTGGTCTAGTCCAATTGGTGAGACCGCCCTCGGGCTCCCGAGCGCGATTCGCTAGCCTTCCAAACATGGCCGCCATCGCTCCTGCCGAACGACACAACGCCGTAGCGGAGATGCCGGACGAACTCCGCGCTGACGTGCGCCTATTGGGTGGACTACTGGGTCAGGTGATCGCCGAGCACGGCGGCCCCGACCTCCTCGCCGACGTGGAACGGCTCCGGAAGGCGGTGATCGCGGCGCGGCGTCAGGAGACGACGGCCGACGAGGTCGCCGCCCTGGTGGCCGAATGGCCCGTGGACCGCGCCGTGCAGATCGCCCGGGCCTTCACCTGCTACTTCCATCTCGCCAACCTCGCCGAGGAGCACTACCGCATCCGCACCCTGCGGCAGCGCGACAAGGACGACGTGCCGCTGCGCGAGTCCCTCGCGGAGGCCGTGCAGCGGCTGCGCGGGGACGACCGGCTCCAGGACCTGATCGACGAGCTGGAGTTCCGGCCCGTGCTGACCGCTCACCCCACGGAGGCGCGGCGGCGGGCGATCGTCACCGCGATCCAGCGGATCAGCGCCCAGCTCGACGCCTACAACACCCCCGGACGGGGCGCCGCCGAGCGGGAGGAGGCCCACCGGCGGCTGCTCGAGGAGATCGACATCCTGTGGCGGAGCGCCCAGCTCCGTCACACCAAGCTCGACCCGCTGGACGAGGTCCGTACGGCGATGGCGGCGTTCGACGAGACGCTGTTCCGGACGGTGCCGCTGATCTACCGCTCGCTCGACGCGGCGCTCGGGCCCGGCACCGGGACGCGGGAGCCGCTGGCCAAGGCGTACATCCGCTACGGAAGCTGGATCGGCGGCGACCGCGACGGCAACCCCAACGTCACCGCCAAGGTGACCAGGGAGGCCATCCAGATCCAGGCCGAGCACGTGCTGATCGCGCTGGAGAACGCCACCACCCGGATCGGCAGGTCGCTCACCCTCGCCAGTGTCTTCACGCCGCCGTCCGCCGAGCTGCGGGCCGCGCTCGCGCAGGCCGAGGACGACCACCCCGACCTGGTGTCGGAGATGGCCACCCGGTCGCCGCGGGAGCCGCACCGTCAGTGGCTGATGTTCGTGGCGGCCAGGATCGCCGCGACCCGCCGCCGCGACCTCGACCTCGCCTACCGCGCGCCCGCGGAGCTGCTGGCCGACCTGCGGCTCACGCAGGACTCCCTGCGCGGCGCCGGCGCCGTACGGCAGGCGTACGGCGAGCTGCAGCACCTGATCTGGCAGGTCGAGACCTTCGGTTTCCACCTGGCGGAGCTGGAGGTGCGCCAGCATTCGGCGGTGCACGCGGCGGCGCTCAAGGAGATCGCCTCCGGCACGCCGTCGGAGCGCACCGAGGAGGTCCTGGCCACGATCCGGGTGATC
Organism: Microbispora siamensis; assembly: GCF_016863095.1. Classification (GTDB taxonomy): domain Bacteria; phylum Actinomycetota; class Actinomycetes; order Streptosporangiales; family Streptosporangiaceae; genus Microbispora; species Microbispora siamensis. Next base: position 33,353 of record NZ_BOOF01000024.1, read on the forward strand.
GGGTGGATCCAGGAGCGCTTCGGCGTGACCGCGTGCTCCCGCTACGTCGTCTCGTTCACCCGCTCCGCCGACGACATCGCGGCGGTGTACGAGCTGGCCAGGCACGCCCTGGGCGACCGCGCCCCGGTGCTCGACGTGGTCCCCCTGTTCGAGTCGGGCGCGGACCTCGACAACTCCACCGCCGTGCTGGAGGGCATGGTCGCGCTGGAGCCCGTGCGCCGGCGGCTCGCCGAGAACGGGCGGCGCATGGAGGTCATGCTCGGCTACTCCGACTCGGCCAAGGAACTCGGCCCGGCGGCGGCCACCCTGCGCCTGTACGACGCGCAGGCGGCGCTGGCCGCCTGGGCCGCGGCCAACGACATCAGGCTCAGGCTCTTCCACGGTCGCGGCGGCGCGCTCGGCCGGGGCGGCGGCCCCGCCAACCGCGCGGTGCTCGCCCAGGCCCCCGGCTCGGTCGCCGGGCGGTTCAAGGTCACCGAGCAGGGCGAGGTCATCTTCGCGCGGTACGGCCACTCGGCGATCGCCAAGCGGCACATCGAGCAGGTCACCAACGCCGTGCTGCTCGCGTCCACCTCGGCGGTGGAGTCGAGCACGGCCGCCGCGGCGGCGAAGTTCCGCGGGCTGGCCGACACCGTGGCCGCGGCCTCCGAGCGCGCCTACCGGGCGCTGACCGAGGCCCCGGGCTTCCCGGAGTGGTTCGCGCTGGTCAGCCCGCTTGAGGAGATCGGCTCGCTGCGGCTCGGCTCCCGGCCCGCGCGGCGCGGCCTCGGCGCGCCCCGCTCGCTGGACGACCTGCGGGCCATCCCGTGGGTGTTCGCGTGGGCCCAGACGCGGGTCAACCTCCCCGGCTGGTACGGCCTGGGCAGCGGCCTGGCCGCCGTGGTCACCGACGGCGGCATGGCCGAACTGCGCTCGGCCTACCAGGAGTGGCCGCTGTTCGCCGCGATGCTGGACAACGCGGAGATGTCGCTGGCCAAGACCGACCGCTCGATCGCGTCCCGCTACCTGGCCCTGGGCGGCCGGAGCGACTTCGCCGAGCAGGTCCTGGAGGAGTACGACCTGACGAGGCGGCTGGTGCTGGAGGTGACCGGCCACGCCCGCCTGCTGGAGAACCGGCGGGTGCTGTCGCGGGCCGTGCAGCTGCGCGACCCCTACGTGGACGCGCTCAGCCACCTCCAGTTGCGGGCGCTGTCGGCGCTACGGGCGCCGGGCGACCTGTCGGAGGAGGAGCGCGAGCGCCTGTCCACGCTGCTGCTGCTCAGCGTGAACGGCGTCGCGGCCGGCCTGCAGAACACCGGCTGACGTACCGACCGGCCGGGCGCCCGGGGATCCGGGCGCCCGGCCGGATCACGGCGTCCCGGCCGCCTGCTCGACCTCGATCCGCCCGACCTCGATCCGCTCGGGACAGGCGTAGATGTTGAAGCGCTCCTCGCGCAGGAACCCCACGAGCGTGATGCCGAACTCGCGCGCCAGGTCGACGGCGAGCGAGGAGGGCGCGGACACGGCGCACACGATCTGGATCCCGGCGCTCGCGGCCTTCTGCATGATCTCGTAGCCGACCCGGCCGCTGACCATCAGCACGTGCCGGTCGAGGAGGGTCCGGCCGCCGAGCAGCGCCCAGCCGACCAGCTTGTCCACGGCGTTGTGCCGCCCCACGTCCTCCCGCACCGCCACCGGCGTGCCTTCTGGCGTGAACAGCCCGGCGGCGTGCAGCCCGCCCGTCCTGCCGAACACCCCCTGGGCCTCCCGCAGCCGGTCCGGCAGGCCGTACAGGGTGGTGGCGGACACGGCGACCGGCGGGCGCACGGCCGGCACGGCGCAGCGGTCGCGCAGGGCGTCGAGGCTCGCCGTGCCGCAGACGCCGCACGCGCTCGACGTCAGGAAGTTGCGCGCCGCGGCGCCGAGGTCGGGCAGCCGGGAGGCGGTGAGCCGCACGGTCACGGTGTTGTAGCGCGCCTCGGGGTCCAGGTCCGCGTCCGTGCAGTAGCCGATGGCGGCGATGTCGCCGGGGCCGGCGATCCCCTCACCGTGCAGGAACCCCGCCGCGAGCTCGAAGTCCGCGCCCGGCGTCCGCATCGTGATCGCCACCGTACGGCTCTCGCCCCCGGCCAGGAGCCGGATCTCCAGCGGCTCCTCCGTGGCGAGGTCGTCACGCCGGTCGCGTACGGCCGATCCCGACACCCTCCGGACGCGTGACCGCGTGACGGGTCCCAGACGGGCAGTGGGCCGCGCCGCGCCGTCCCGTTCCATGTGTTCCTCCTTGGCGGCATGGCTGCCGTTCTCTCCCGTACGCAGCCTGCCATGCCACGGTCAGCAAGGGTCGGCACGGGTCAGCACGGATCAGCGTCGTCCGCCGGGTGGCGCGCGGGACGACCGGCGCACAGGCGCGTCACGGCGCGTACGACGGACGCCACGGGGATGTCGGCCATGCAGGCGGGGCCTGCCGGGGACAGCGGGCATTCGGCCGTCCACCAGCACGGCTGCTCGGTGATGGCCGTGGGCCTGCGGTGCGGGCAGCCCGGCAGCCCCTGCAGGTCGGCGGAGCCCACCCCATCCCGGGAGCCGAGGCCGTACCGGCCGGCCCAGGTGGGACCGAACAGCCCGACGGTGGCCGCCCCGGCCGCGGCGGCCAGCCGCAGCGGCCCGGTGTCGCCGCCCACGACCACGCCGCCGCGACGGGCCACGGCGGCGAAGCACGCGGCGAGCCCGCGCAGGCCGCACCGCGGCAGCGTGGCCACCTCCGGGCCGAATACCGCGTCCTCTGCGCCGCGCTTGGGCGGCGCGTCGGGGGTGAGCAGGGGGTGGCCGCGCCGGGCCAGCGACGCGGCGAGTTCCCGCCAGCGCCCGGCCGGCCATCGCTTGACGTCCATGCCCGCGTCCGTGATCAGCACGACCGGAGGCCGCACTGTGACGGCCGGGAGGCGGTGCGCGAGCACGCTCTCGCCGTACGCGATCTCGGCCGGCGTCAGGCGCACGGCCGGACGGGCGAGGGCGTCCTCGGGCCGCAGCAGGCCCTCGGCGAGCAGGATGCGCAGGTAGCGTTCGCCGACCGGCTCGTCCGGGGGCGGGCGACGCCACAGGTCGGTGACGCAGCGGGCGCCCGAGGCGGCGAGGAGGTCCGGGATTCCGTCGTAGCGGGTGGTGGTGACCGCGAGATCCGGGCGCCGCGCGGCCAGCGCCTCGGCCACCGCCTCCCGCTCCGCGCCCGCGCCGCCGTGGCGGGGGGTGAGCACCCGCGTGACGGCGGGGTCGCCGCGCAGGAGGGCGGCGCCGGGCTCGTGGGTGAGCACGCGCAGCGACCCACCGGGGTTGCGGCGGGCCAGGCCGTGCACGACGGGCAGGAGCATGATCAGGTCGCCGATCCCGCCGAGCAGGTCGACGACCAGGATCTCCCGGTACGGCTCACGCATCCGGGCGGCCGAGCGGGCGGCGCGGGCCGGCCAGGGTCTCGTACAGCGCGCGGTGGGCGGCGGCGACCCGGGACCAGGAATGGCGGGCGGCGAGCCGCCGGGCCGCCCTGCCCATGCGCCGCCGCGCCCCGGGGTCGTCGAGCAGCGGCGCGACGGCCGCCGTGATGGCGGCGGCGTCGCGGCGGGCCCTGATCACGGCGACGGCCTCCCCGAGCGGGAGGGTGGGATCGGGCTCGTCGGGCACGGTGACCGCGGTCGGCAGCCCGTGCGCCAGCATCGTGAGCAGCGCGCCGCTCTTGGTCGTCACCCCGGCGGTGAAGGGCAGGACCCCCGCGTCCGCCGCGTGCAGGAGCTCCGACACCCGGGCGGCGGGCAGGTGCCCGGTGAACGTGACCGCGCCGGCGACGCCGTGCCGCGCGGCCAGCGCCTCCAGTTCCGTGCGGAAGGCCCGGGCCTCGGCCTCCGGCAGCGCCTGGGAGGTGAAGCCGCCCACGACCAGCAGGCGCAGGCGGGGGCGCGCCGCGCGCAACGTGGGCAGGGCCTCGACGAGCTGCCGCACGCCTTTCACGGGGTGCACGAACCCGAAGAAGGCGAGCAGCGGGTCGTCCCGCCCCATGCCGAGCCGGTCCCGCACCCGCACGCGCGCCTGCCGTCCGCCGCCGTGGTCCACGACGTTCGGCGCCAGCGGCACCTCCACGGCGGCCGTTCCGACGCGCCGCCTGACCTGGCGAGCGTGGGAGGCGTTCGTCACCACCACGAGAGCGCTGGCGGGCACCAGCCGCCCGGTCTCCCGGTCCCACAGGCGGGCGCGTTCCAGGGGCCGCCAGACGGGGCCCGGCACCCATCCGGGGGCCGCCCACCAGCCGTACTCGTGCAGGGTGGTCACCAGCGGCGCGCCGGGCGGCAGCAGGGGCGGCAGCAGTCCGGGCAGCCCGGAGAACCGGTAGGCCGAAGGGGCGAACTGCACGTGGACCACGTCCGGGCGCAGCCGCCGCACCCGCCGGGCGGCGTCGAGCGTGGCCGGCAGCCAGTGCCAGGGGGAGCGGGCCCCCGGCGATCCCACGGGCACCCCCACCGCCTCGACTCCGGCGTCCCCGAGCGCGCCGACGAGCCGTTCGACGTAGTCGCCGACGCCGTCGCGGTCGGCGGGCCCGGGACCGTGGACCATGGCCACGCGGATCCGGCCGTCCCCCGTCACGGTCACCGTCCCCTCCTCGGCGTCGCTGCCGGGGAGGTGCCCGAGGGACTTTCAGGGCAAACCATACGTTTATTGGGCTTTATGTCCCTTTTTCGAGGGGTACGCGCAGGAAATGGAGCATCCCGCGGCGCTCGCCGGCCCGCCGGTCCCGTGGCGGAGGCTCGCCCGCGTGCTCGCGATCCGCCCCGACAACCTCGGCGACGTCGTGATGGCCGGCCCGGCGCTGCGGGCGCTGCGGCGGGCCGCTCCCCGCGCCCGGCTCGATCTGCTGGCCGCCCCCGCGGGCGCCGCCGTGGCCGGGCTGCTCCCCGAGGTGGACGGCGTGCTCACCGCCTCGGTCTCGTGGCAGAAGACGGGCGGGGAGGACGTCCCGGTCACCGACGACCTGGATCTCGTCGAGCGGATCGGCTGGGGCGGCTACGAGGCGGTGGTGATCCTGACCTCGTTCTCCCAGGCCCCCTGGCCGGCCGCGTACCTCTGCCGGCTCGCCGGGGTGCCCGTACGGGTCGGCATGTCCAAGGAGTTCGGCGGGGTGGGGCTGACCCACTGGGTGCCCTCGCCGCCCGACGAGACCCACCAGGTGGATCGCGCGCTGCACCTGCTCGAACGGGTGGGCGTCCCTCCGGTCGAGGGCAGGCTGCGCGTGCGGGTGCCCGCCGAGGCGGCCCGTACGGCCCGCCGCCTGCTCGGCGCCGGCTCCGGAGGGGACGGCCACGGGGACGGTCGCGGAAGGCGGCCGTGCGCGCTCATCCTTCCCGGGGCCTCCTGCTCCGCGCGGCGCTACCCGGCCGACCGGTTCGCCCGGGTGGCCGGGCTGCTCACGGCCGCCGGGCTGCGGGTCCTCGTGGCGGGCACGGCCAGGGAGGCGCCGCTCGTCGAGGCCACCGGTGCCGGCGTGCCCGGCGCGGTCCTGCTGCCTGGCCGGGTCGACGTACCGGTCCTGGCGGCGCTCATCGACGCCGTCGACGTGGTCGTGTGCAACAACAGCGGCGGGGCGCACCTGGCCGGCGCGCTCGGCACGCCCGTGGTCGTGCTGTTCGCCGGCACCGAGCAGGTGGAGCAGTATCGGCCGCGGTTCGGCCCGGCGTCGATCCTCACGGTGCCCACCGCGTGCTCGCCCTGCCGCCAGTTCGCCTGCCCCTTCGCCCTCGACTGCCTCGACATCCCGCCCGAGCAGGTCGCCGCCGAGGCGCTGCGCCTGGCCGACGAGCGCGGCGGCCCCTGGTGGCGGACCCCGGCGGGCACGCGGGACGCCCGATGACGACGGCCCCGGAGAGCGACGCGCTGATCGCGGCGCCGGGCACAGCGGGGGACGCACCCCCGGGCAGCGGGCGGGACGCGGCACGAGGCCCGGCGCACCGCACTCGGATCCCGGCGCGGGACGGGGCGCAGATCGTCGCACGGAACACGGTGCCGCGTCTGTCGTTCCTCGTGGTCGGCACACCGAGGTCGGGCACCACCGTGACCCAGCGGCTGTGCTGCGAGCTGCCGGACGTGGCGATGCCGCCCGAGACCCACTTCCTGCACCTGTTCGCGCCCGGCCTGCTCGCCAGGCGGCGCTTCCCCCTCACGTGGCCCGAGGTGTGCGACGAGCTGAGCCGGTTCGAGGCGCTGCCCACCTCGGCGGGCCTGCGCCTCGACCGCGCCCGGATGTTCGAGCTGCTCGGCTCGCGCTGCGACCGTCTGATCGACCTGTTCTCCGCTCTGGTCGTCGCGCTGTGCTCGCCGTGTTCCCTCACCGCACGGTGCGGGGACAAGCGGTACGGCGAGAAGACGCCGGAACACCTGCTGTGGTGGCGGGCGATGACGTCGGCCGACCCCGCTCTGAAGATCGTCGGGGTGGTGCGCGATCCGCGTGCCGTGGCCGCCTCGCACCGGGCCGTTCCCTGGGGGATCCGCGATCCGGGCGAGCTCGCCGAGGAGTGGGCCTTCGACCAGCGGTCGCTGCGGGCCGCCCGCCACCGGCTCGGGCCGCGGCGGTGCCTGGTGGTGCGCTACGAGGATCTGGTCGCCGGCCCGGCCGCCTCCCGGGCCCGGCTCGCGGACCGCCCTGGCCGACGAGAGCGGCGCCCCGGGGCCGATAGCCTGGGTGCGTGCCCGACTCGCCGTACACCGATCTCGACCGGCCCCCGCTGTCCGAGACCGCGCTGACCAGGGCGCTGGTGCGCCCCGGCTCGCTGTGGTCGTCCGTACGCGTCGTCGAGCGGACCGGGTCCACCAACGCCGACCTGGCCAGGACCGTGCGTGAGAGCCCGGCAGAGGGCGCCGTGCTGGTGGCGGAGTCGCAGTCCGCCGGCCGGGGCAGGCTCGGGCGCCCGTGGACCGCGCCGCCGCGCTCGGGGCTGACGTTCTCGATGCTGCTGCGGCCGGAGGTGCCGCTCGCCCGGCAGGGCTGGCTGGCGCTGCTGGTCGGCCTCGCCGCCGCCTCGGCCGTACGGCGGATCGCGGAGATCGACGTGCGGCTCAAGTGGCCCAACGACCTCATGGTGGGGGAGCGCAAGCTCGCCGGGATCCTGGCCGAGCGGGTGGACCGCATGGTGGTCGTCGGCATGGGGCTCAACGTCTCGCTGCGGCCGGAGGAGTTGCCCGTGGACCGGGCCACGTCCCTCGCCGTCGAGAACGCCGCCTGCACCGACCGCGACCCGCTGCTGCGCGCGATCCTGCGGGAGGTCGAGTCGCACTACCGCGACTGGACGGCCGCCGACGGCGACGCGGACGCCTCGGGTCTGCGTGCCGCCTACCTCGCGTGGTCGTCCACCGTCGGCCAGGAGGTCAGGGTCGAACTGCCCGGCGAGCGGGTGCTGACGGGCCTGGCGACCGGCGTCGACGCGTCCGGCCACCTGCTCGTACGCGCCGAGGACGGAGAGCACACGCTCAGCGCGGGCGACGTCGTCCACGTCCGCCGTGACACGTCCCGGGAGAACGGCGCCGCAGGCTGACCGAACGCATGCATTCCACCGGCGATCGTGCCACGATTTGCGCCATGGGTCTCCCCGATCAATACCTGGCCGACGGCGAGCGGGTCGTTCTATCGTTCCATCCGCACTGGAAGCGGCTGATCCTGCCGATCCTCGCCCTCATCGTCGTGCTGGCCGCCGCCGTCGCGGCCTTCGTCCTCATCCCCGGCGACTACGAGTACGCGGGGTACGCCCGCGGCGCGGTGGCCGTGGTCGCCTTCGTCGCGCTGGTCCTGTGGACGATCGTCCCCTACCTGCGCTGGGTGACGACGTCCTACACGCTGACCTCGCACCGCTTCGCGATCAGCACCGGAGTGCTGAACAAGTCGGAGGACGACATCCCGCTGGCCAAGGTGAGCAGCGTGAGCTCCGACCAGCGGCTCATGGAGCGCGTCCTGGGATGCGGCACGCTCCGGGTGGAGTCGGCGTCGGAGAAGGGCGACATCGACTACCGCGACATCCCCCAGATCCAGCGCGTACGGCACGAGCTGTTCCGGCTGGTGGAGGACGCCGCGGACGGGAACATCGACGGGGACTGAGCGCGGCGCGGCCTGCGCGCCGTGCGGGGGAGGGGGACGTGGACACAAGCGGGCGGCCCGGCGCCGACGACATGCGGCGGCTGTTCCTGGGGCCGGCGCCGGCCTACACCCGGAGGCAGGTCGCAGAGGCGGCCGGCATCCCGCAGGACCTGGCCGCGCGGATCTGGCGGGCCCTCGGCTTCGCCACGTTCGCCGACGACGCCGTGGCGTTCACCGAAGCCGACCTGGAGGCCCTGCACCGCATCCGCGACCTGCTCGACGCGGAGATGCTCGACGAGCGGACCGTCATCCGCATGGCCAGGGCCCTCGGCCGTACGACCGCGCGGCTCGCCCAGTGGCAGGCCGAGATCATGGTCGACGCGCTGATCGAGCCCGGCGCGCGGGCGGGGGAGGACGCGCTGCGGCAGGTGATGGACACGGTCAGCCGCCTGCTGCCGGACTTCGAGCAGACGCTGGTGCACGTCTGGCGCTCCCAGCTCGCCGCGACCGCGAGCCGGCTGGTCTCCCTCGCCGAGCCTGGCGAGGACGTCTCGCCGACCCGGCCGAGGCTCGCGGTCGGGTTCGCCGACCTCGTCGCCTTTACCCGCGTGTCCCGGGAGCTGGACGAGCTGGCGCTGGCCGACCTGGTCGAGGGGTTCGAGTCGCGGGCCTCCGACGTGATCGCCGCGCACGACGGGCGGCTGGTCAAGACGCTCGGCGACGAGGTGCTCTTCACCGCCGCCGACCCGAGGACCGCGGCCCTCATCGCGCTCGACCTGCTCGACGAGCTCAAGCGGGACGCCGAAGGCCCCGACGTGCGGGTCGGGCTGGCGTACGGCCCGGTGCTCCCGGCGATGGGCGACGTCTTCGGCACGACCGTCAACCTGGCGGCCCGGCTGACGGCGATCGCCAGGCCCGGCACGATCCTGGCCGACAGCGAACTGGCCGCGGGCCTCGCCGGGGCGCCCGGCGTCGACCTGGTCAAACTCCGCCGCCGTCCCGCGCGCGGGCTCGGCGTGGTGGAGCCGTATGTTCTGAGGAGAGCCAGCCGAGAAAGTTGAGGTGCAGGACATGCCGTACGAAGTCCAGGGCGTGGTGGCGCGCGGCAAGGGAGAGGCGGTGACGCTGGAGACCGTCGTCGTGCCGGACCCGGGGCCCGGCGAGGCCGTCGTGAACGTGCAGGCCTGCGGGGTCTGCCACACCGACCTCCACTACCGCGAGGGCGGCATCAACGACGACTTCCCGTTCCTGCTGGGCCACGAGGCCGCGGGCGTCGTCGAGGCGGTCGGCGAGGGCGTGACCGAGGTCGAGCCCGGCGACTACGTGATCCTCAACTGGCGGGCGGTGTGCGGGCAGTGCCGCGCGTGTCTGCGGGGCCGGCCGTGGTACTGCTTCAACACCCACAACGCGACTCAGAAGATGACGCTGGCCGACGGCACCGTGCTCAGCCCGGCGCTCGGCATCGGGGCCTTCCTGGAGAAGACCCTGGTGGCGGCCGGGCAGTGCACGAAGGTCAACCCGGCGGCCAAGCCGGCCGTCGCCGGCCTGCTCGGCTGCGGCGTGATGGCCGGCCTCGGGGCCGCGATCAACACCGGCGGCGTGACCAGGGGCGACACGGTCGCCGTCATCGGCTGCGGCGGCGTGGGCAACGCGGCCATCGCGGGCGCACACCTCGCCGGGGCCCGGACGATCATCGCGGTGGACGTGGACGACCGCAAGCTCGACTGGGCGCGCGGCTTCGGCGCCACGCACACCGTCAACTCGCGCGAGACCGACGCGGTGGAGGCGATCCGCGAGCTGACCGGCGGGTTCGGGGCCGACGTCGTGATCGAGGCGGTAGGCCGCCCCGAGACGTACAAGCAGGCGTTCTACGCCCGCGACCTGGCCGGGACCGTCGTGCTGGTCGGCGTGCCGACACCGGAGATGCAGCTCGAACTGCCGCTGCTCGACGTCTTCGGCCGCGGCGGCGCGCTCAAGTCCTCCTGGTACGGCGACTGCCTGCCCAGCCGCGACTTCCCGATGCTGATCGACCTCTACCTGCAGGGACGGCTCGACCTCGACGGGTTCGTCTCCGAGACGATCGGCCTCGACCAGGTCGAGGAGGCGTTCGGCAAGATGCACCGCGGGGAGGTGCTGCGGTCGGTCGTGGTGCTCTGACGCTCACGCGAGGGGCGGCGCTTGCATTGCCGAGTGCCGCCCCTTTCTGTGCCCTGGATCACGTAGGCAAGCCTTACCAAAGTGAGTTACCTTAGGTATGCCTAACCTTCCTGATGATCCCTGAGAGGCGACCCATGTACGTCTGCATCTGCCGCGCCGTCACCGAGAGCGAGGTGCACGACTGCATCGCCGAGGGGGCGAGGACGGCTCGCCAGGTGCGGGACGCCACCGGTGCAGGGGGGGACTGCGCGTCTTGTGTCCGGAAGATCTGTGCGATCCTGAAACGGTCAGAGGACCTGGTCACCAGCGCATAGATCGAGGAAGCTTATGCAGGGCGACAAAGAGATCATCGCGCTGCTCAACGAGCAGCTCACCTCCGAGCTGACCGCCATCAACCAGTACTTCCTGCACGCCAAGCTGCAGGAGAACTGGGGATATACGAAGCTCGCCGCCATCACGCGGGCCGAGTCCATCGACGAGATGCGGCACGCGGAGGAACTCACCGACCGGATCCTGTTCCTGGAGGGTCTGCCGAACTATCAGAAGCTGAACACCCTGCACATCGGCCAGACCGTCAGGGAGCAGCTTCAGGCGGACCTGGAACTGGAGCTGGGCGTGGTCAAGCGGCTGCGGCCCGGGATCGCCCTCATGCGCGAGCGGGGGGACATCACCTCGGCCACGCTCTTCGAGCGCATCCTGGCCGACGAGGAGCACCACATCGACTACCTGGAGACCGAGCTGGGCCTCCTGGAGAGCCTGGGCGAGCAGCTGTACCTCCAGCGGTACGCGGAGCCGCCGTCGTCCTCCTGAGCCGCGCTCTCCTGATCCGGCGCTCTTCCGGGGCCGCCGCTCCCGGTCGCACGGGAAATCAGATGGACAACGCCCGCCGTCATCGTTTCGGCGGGCGTTTTTCATGCCATTATCCGCTTTCCAGCGACGAAGTTCGGAATGGTGGAGAATAGGGCAGAAGATCGCGTCGGTTGCGTGCTGACTATCCCGGATTTATCAGTGTTTGCCCAGGTCAATTGATGGGTCAACGACAAGTCAAAAGGCGCGCTGTAGCCGGGAAACGATCGCACAAGGTCCTACGATCGCACCATGACCTGCGTACTTCTCGCCGAGGATGACACCTCGATATCCGAGCCGCTGGCGCGTGCCCTGCGCCGGGAGGGCTATCAGGTGGAGGTGAGCCCGGATGGCCCGCAGGCCCTGGAGAGGGCCTTGTCGGGGGGCGTCGACCTGATTGTTCTCGACCTCGGCCTTCCAGAGATGGACGGGCTGGAGGTCGCGCGCCGCATTCGCGCGGAGGGACACGGGACTCCGGTCCTGATCCTCACCGCACGCGTCGACGAAGTCGACACCGTCGTCGGTCTCGACGCCGGGGCCGACGACTATGTGACCAAGCCGTTCCGCCTGGCAGAACTGCTCGCCCGCGTGCGGGCACTGCTCCGGCGCGGAACCTCGGAGACCCCGGTGGTGCAAGGCGTCCGCATCGACGCCGACTCCCGCCGGGCCTGGATGGGAGACAAGGAACTGCACCTGACCACCAAGGAGTTCGACTTGCTGCGCGTGCTCGTACGGGACGCGGGCAAGGTCGTCACCCGCGAGCAGATCATGCGCGAGGTGTGGGACACGAACTGGTGGGGGTCGACGAAGACACTGGACATGCACATCTCGTGGCTGCGCCGGAAGCTGGGCGACGACGCGGCCAAGCCGCGCTACATCACGACCGTCCGAGGGGTCGGCTTCCGTTTCGAGCGCGAGTAGCCGCCGTGGGGCGGTTCAGGGGGAGGGGCTAGCACGTGCGCCGGCGCCTGCTTTCCTCCATGCTGCTCGTCGCGGTCATCGCGGTACTGCTGTTAGGCGTGCCCCTGGGTGTGGTCGTCGTGCGCTTGATCAGCGACGAGGTCGCCCAGGAGCTCAGAACGGACGCGAGCCGGCTGCTGCTCGGAGTGGAGTACTCCCTCAGCCAGGGCCAGGGGATCAGTCCGGACCAGCTCGCGCGGAACTACCCGGACCGATACCTCCAGGTGTTCGTCCGCGGGAAACCGCCGATCGTCGTGGGCTCGCCTCCACCGGCGGGCCGTGATCTGACCGAGGAGGCGCGCTCCGAGAACGGTTACGTACGCGTCAGCCGCGACGCGGCCCAGATCCAACAGGACACCCAGGCGCGGCTGGTGCTCATCATCGCGCTCGCGGTCGTGGCCCTCGGGGCCGCGATCGGGCTGGCCACCGTCACCTCGCGTCGCCTGAGCCTGCCGCTCCAAGATCTCACCAGGATCGCGGAGCGGCTGGGCTCGGGCGACGCGAGGCCGAGCAGGCACCGCTACGGGATCCCCGAGCTGGATCTCGTGGCCGAGGTGCTGGACCGCAGCGCGCTGCGGATCTCCGACCTGCTCGCCCGGGAACGCGAGTTCGCGACCGACGCCTCCCACCAACTGCGCACGCCGCTGACCGGGTTGAGCATGCGCCTGGAGGAGATCGTCGCGGCGGCCGACCAGCCCGAGGTGGTCCGCGAGGAGGGCGAGGCCGCGGTGGTGCAGGTCGAGCGGCTGACCGCCGTGATCGACGAACTGCTGGCCGCCGCCCGCCGCCAGCGTCACGCCCAGGCGGAGCCGATCGACGTGGACGACGTGGTGGGGCAGCAGATCACCGAGTGGGAGCCGGCGTTCCGCCGGGCCCACCGGTCGCTGGTGCTCGCGGGCGACCGGGGCCTCAGCGCCCTCGGCACGACCGGCGGGCTCAGCCAGGTGCTGTCCACCCTGCTGGAGAACTCCCTCAAGCACGGCGACGGCGTGCTGACGATCAACACATCGAGTACGGGCAGGTCTGTGGTGATCGAGGTGGCCGACGAGGGCCCGGGCATCCCGGAGGCCCTCGGCCACCGGGTGTTCGAGCGGAGCGTGAGCGGGGGAGGCGGCACGGGCCTGGGGCTCACCCTCGCCCGTGCCCTGGTGGCCGCCGACGGCGGACGGCTCGAACTGGTCAAGCGCCGTCCGGCGACCTTCGCCATCTTCTTACGCCACACCCGCGACAGCGGACGTCACCGCGTGGTGAGCGGCCCCGCCTGACGGGCGGTTCAGCTGAGGGTTCAGCGGGTGGTGAGGGGGTCGGCCTGTGCCTTCACGTCGGGGTGGGGCCGCACGCTGGCCCTCTCGACGGCCCCCTCGGCGGACTCCTCGGCCAGCTCGGGGACGGCCAGGAACACCCACTTCTTGTACGACCACAGGCGGAACAGCGTGCCGAGCCCCACGCCGACGAACTGGGCGATGTTGTAGCTCACCGCGTCGTGCAGGCCCAGCGAGTAGGTCACGAAGCCGATGATGAGCAGCGGGGGCAGCAACCCGATGCCGTTCAGCAGGAAGAACAGGACGTACTCGCGTGCCAGGCCGCTCTGCTCCCGATGACGGTAGGTCCAGAAGCGGTTTCCCAAGTACGCGAACGTGGCGGCGACGATCGTGGCCACGACCTTCGAAAACAGCGGGCCCATGCCGACGCCGAACCGCAGCAGGTTGGTGCCGCCGAAGTCGATGACGAACGCGATCGCGCCCACCAGGCCGAACTTGATCAACTCGTGGATGAGCGCGGCGAACCGCTCGTAGGCACGCTGTAGAAACTGCACGTCCCGCACGGTCCTTCCTGATCGGCGGCCATGGTCGGCGGCGAGGTCTTCTCAGGCTACCGGTAGCAAGCACAAATCGGGGTCTTGCCGCAACCTTCACCCGCTTCGTCCCAGGTCACTAAAGAACATTTCAAGAAAAATCCTGCTATGTGGGATGAGCGGGCGCTCTTCGCACTACGCTCTCGCCCGACCAGGATCACTTCGTTCGGGGACGTGCGCGTTCTGGAGGGGTGGCCTTTCTCGTGTTGCGCAGACTCACGACCCTCGGTCTCGGCCTCGTCCTGCTCGCGGGGTGTGGGACCGAGGGCGTACGCGAGACCCCGGCCGATCCGGGCGCCACGTCCCCGGCGGCGGCCGAGATCACCACGGCCGACGCGCAGGCGGCCTTCGACGGCCTCGGCGACCTGTCCGGCGCCTGGAAGGACGGGGACTGCGCCACGATCGAGCAGCTCACGACCGGCGTGGAGCGCACGATCGACAGCCGCGTCTGCGCGGCCGCCCGCGACGGCCTCGCCGCGCCCGCCTTCCGGGTCTACCGGGATCCGGAGTTCCTGCTGCCCGCCCGGGAGGACGGAGAGGACGGCGAGGACGGCGCCTGGTTCGCCGTGCTGGCCCGCAAGCCCGAGCCGGCCTACTTCGTCTTGGTACGCGTGGACGGCCGATGGCGGCTCGGCGCCGGGCCGATCCCGCTCGTCGGGAAGGCGCCCGAGGTGGAGGGCGGCATGGACGGCGAGGTGACCGACGCCGCGGCCGACCCGGCCGCGGCGGTCGGGGCACGGCTCGCGCCCACCCGGCACGTCGCGTTCCTCACCGATCCCGCCGGGGTGAGCGGCGACGGAGTCAGCGGGGTGCGCTTCGCCTCCGGCGACCCCATGCGCCGCCTTCTCACGGAACTGGTCCGCGCGCCCGGCAGGGTCCGTCCCGATCACCTGTCCACCGACGTACGCATCGAGGGACCGGCCCGCGCGCTCGCGCTGCCCGGCGGCGGGTCGCTGGTGTTCCACGCGCTGCGCGTCGTCTTCAGCCAGAAGCCGGGCTCGGGCCGTCACTCCCTCGCCCACCCCCGCTACCGGGCGGCCGACGTACGCGCCTTCACGGGCGGCGCGCCCACGACCGTCACCGGCAGCGAGATCGTGGTGCTGGCCACCAGGGTGGCGAAGGACAACACGATGACGACGGTCGGCCTGCGCCGGGTCCTCGCCGAGATCACCGAGGGCTCCGGCTGACAGGTCTTCCTCCCGCAATAGGTAGGCTGACGTGTCTTGACTTCCTCCCCTGCCTAAGGGCGGGGGATCCCCGCCCTCGCGGGCTGGGCTTCCTGCTTCACCGCCGACCGCCGAAGGGAGGACCCTTGCGGACTCACGTCAGCTCCACAGGCAGACACCGCTCGACCAGCGGCCAGGATGTTCTTGGCGGCGTTGACGTCCCGGTCGTGCCGGGTACCGCAACCCGGGCACGACCAGTGCCGGGCGGAAAGGCTGAGCGCAGGAAGCAGGTGCCCGCATGCACTGCACGTCTTCGAGCTGGGATACCAGCGGTCGATCACGACCAGGCGCCGCCCGTACCGCGCGGTCTTGTACTCCAGCTGGCGGCGGAACTCCCCCCACCCGCAGTCGGAGATCACCCGCGCCAGGCGGCGGTTGCGGACCATGCCTTTGACGTTGAGGTCTTCGATCACGATCAGGTCGTGGTCGCGGACCAGCCGGGTGCTGGTGCGGTGCAGGAAGTCGGCGCGGGCGTCGGCGATCTTGGCATGCGCGCGGGCGACCTTTGTCCTGGCCTTGGCCCGGTTGTTCGACCCACACTGCTTTCTGGACATACGCCGCTGGTAGCGGGCCAGGTTCTTGGCTTTGCGTTCCAGGTGGCGCGGGTTGGGGATCTTCTCCCCGGTGGACAGGACGGCGAAGTCAGTCACGCCGAGGTCGACCCCGACCTGGCCGCCGGTGCCGGGCAGCGGCTGGGGTCCGGTTTCGGTCTCGACGGCGATGGAGGCGTACCAGCGGCCATCAGGGTCGCGGGAGACGGTCACCGTGGCCGGGTTGATCGTGGCGGGGTCGACCTTTGGCCAGGACCACGCGAACGCGATCGGGTCGTCCATCTTCGCCAGGTGCAGCCGCCCGTTGCGCCAGCGGAACGCGCTGCGGGTGTAGGTCGCCGACTGGCGGCCGTGGCGGGACTTGAACCGCGGGTATCTGGCGCGTCCGGAGAAGAAGTTCACAAACGCCGTGTGCTGGTGGCGCAGCGCCTGCTGGAAGGGGACGCTGGAGACCTCGTACAGGAAGTCATGGCCGCCGTCGCGTTTCAACTCGGTCAGATACCGGTCGGTCTGCGCGTACGAGGTCGTCACGCCCTCGGCGCGGTAGCGGGCCTGCCGCCACGCCAGCACCGTGTTCCACACCAGGCGTACGCAGCCGAACGTGCGGTTCAGCACCGCGGCTTGTTCGGCGGTGGGGTAGACCCGCACCTTATACGCCGTACGCACGTTCGGATTTTACCGTCCCTTTGTTCGCTTGGTCAGCGAAAGGAGCAAAGTCGTGAGTGCCTCGTGCGCTGGGCTGTCCCGGCTTCGCCGAGCCGCCCCTGACGGGGAACGGATTCCTCCCGGCCCTCAAGGACCGGGCTTTCTCCGGAGGTTGCGGTGAACAGCCCGAACGTTCCCCCTTCCGCACCCGTGACCGCGCCCGTGGTGGGCATGGTCGGCGCGGGCCAGCTCGCGAGGATGACGCAGCAGGCCGCGATCGCGCTCGGCATCGACCTGCGCGTGCTCGCGAACACCCGTGACGAGAGCGCCGCCAAGGTGATCGTGGACACCCGGCTGGGCGACTACCGCGACCTCGCCGACCTCCGGGAGTTCGCGAAGGGATGCGACGCCGTCACCTTCGACCACGAGCACGTGCCGACCGAGCACATCCGGGCCCTGGCCGCCGACGGCCACGCCGTACACCCCGGGGCGGACGCCCTGGTCCACGCGCAGGACAAGTCGGTCATGCGGGAGCGGCTCACCGCGATCGGCGCGCCCTGCCCGGCCTGGGCCCGCGTCGAGGACCTGGCCGACGTGGAGGCGTTCGCCGAGGAGAACGGCTGGCCCGTGGTGCTGAAGGCGGTGCGCGGCGGCTACGACGGCCGGGGCGTGTGGGTCTGCGAGACCCCCGACGAGGCGCGTGAGGTGCTCGGCACCGGTGTGGCCCTGCTGGCCGAGGCGTTCGTCCCGTTCGAGCGGGAGGTCGCCGTGCTGGTCGCCCGGTCCCCGCACGGCCAGGGCGTCAGCTATCCCGTGGTCGAGACCGTGCAGAAGGACGGCATCTGTGTCGAGGTCATCGCGCCCGCGCCCGGCTTGGGCGAGGAGGAGGCGGCGGACGCCCAGCGTGTCGCGCTCACGATCGCCCGCGACCTCGGCGTGACCGGGCTCCTCGCGGTCGAGATGTTCGTCACGAAGTCCGGGCTCGTGGTCAACGAGCTGGCCATGCGCCCTCACAACAGCGGCCACTGGACGATCGAGGGCGCCCGCACCTCGCAGTTCGAGCAGCACCTGCGGGCCGTGCTCAACCTGCCGCTCGGGTCGCCGTCCATGACCGCGCCGGTCGTCGTCATGGCCAACCTGCTCGGCGGGCCCGACCCCGACGTGTACTCCCGGTATGAGCACGTGATGGCCAACGACCCGGGCATCAAGATTCACTTCTACGGCAAGGACGTCCGGCCCGGCCGCAAGATCGGGCACGTCACCGCCCTCGGGACCGACCTGGACGAGGTGCGGGCCCGCGCTCACCACGCCGTCACCTGCCTGAGAGGACCTGTGGATGCCTGACGTCGGGATCGTCATGGGGAGCGACTCGGACTGGCCGGTGATGCGGCAGGCCGCCGAGGCGGTCGCCGAGTTCGGCGTGTCCTTCGAGGCCGACGTGGTGTCGGCGCACCGCATGCCCGCGGAGATGATCGAGTACGGCTCCCGCGCCGCCGGGCGCGGGCTGAAGGTGATCATCGCGGGTGCGGGCGGCGCCGCCCACCTGCCGGGCATGCTGGCCTCGGTCACCCCGCTGCCCGTGATCGGCGTCCCGGTGCCGCTCAAGTATCTGGACGGCATGGACTCGCTGCTGTCGATCGTCCAGATGCCGGCCGGTGTGCCCGTGGCGACAGTCGCCGTCGGCGGGGCCCGCAACGCGGGGCTGCTCGCCGTACGGATCCTCGCGGCGTCGGACGAGGGGCTGCGGCGGCGGATGGAGGAGTTCCAGGCCGCCCTGCGGGACCAGGCGCACGCCAAGGGCGAGCGCCTGCGTGCCGAGGCCGCGCGACTGGGCGAGTAGCGCTCGTCTCCGCGGCAGGGGTGGTGCCGGGACCGTCGACGAGCGGACGAAGAACCGTCCCACCGATCTCGTGGTCGGTGGGACGTCCTCGCGAGTGGGCTCAGCAGTTCGGGATGTCCCGGCCCGCGTTGTCCTTGGCCTCGTCGTTGCCCCATTTCGCGAGGTAGTACGCGGAGACGTAGGCGCCCCGGCCGTTCTTGCCGGGGTTCGTCCGGTCCAGGTCGGTTCGCAGCCACCAGTGGTTGAACTGGTTCCCGTTCCGGACTTCGGCACCCCAGACCCGGCAGTACACATAGTTGGTGCCCTTGTTGAGGGTGCCCTGCGGGTCGTCGGTGTTCGGCTCCCGGTATCCGATGGCGTTGGCGAACGTGTCGACCCAGTATTTCCCGCCTGATCCGGGATCGCCGCCGCCCCCGAGCACCCGCGGCCGGTAGGCGTGGAACTCGCTGCCTGGCTTCAGTCCGTAGGTGAGGACGCGGTGGTCGGTTCCGTAACCGCCGCGCTGCTCGTAGGCCCAGTAGGACGTGCGCGCGGGGTTCGCCCAGCTTTCGAAGATCACCACGTGCCGAGTGTTGTTGTCGCCGGTGGCGTCGATGACGAGGTCGCCGGGGAGCAGGTCGGACATCGCTATCGGACTGCTCACCGCCGACGAGGCGAGGGCCACGGTGTTCAGGCCGGGCGGGTTGAGCCCGAGCGCCATCGAGGCGTAGCCGGAGCAGTCGGTGTGGTAGCCGTTGTGGTACTTGCCCTGGTCGTACGGCACTCGCTGCGGAGTTCCCGGATTCCAGGTCTTCGCCCGGTCGATGACCCGCTGCCTGGCGTCGTCCGCCGTGTGAGTCCGGGGCAGGCCGGGAAGGCCGGATCGGGCCGGGGCCACGGCAGCCGCGGTGGGGCCGAATCCCACGCAGAGGGCCGCGGCGGCGATGCCGACCACGGCCATCCCGCGGAAGCGCCGCGGTCCGTTCGATGTGTTCACCCCCGTGTGACCTGGAGGCGGCGGCCGGCCGCCTCCAGATGCCGAGAGTAGTAACGTGAACGCGCTCCGTCGGGTAACCGCCTCTGCCGACGTCTGTGAGTCGCGGGCGCGGTCGCCGGAGCCGGATCAGGGGCGGCCGAGGGCGCGGTAGTCCCAGCCGGCGTCGCGCCAGGTGTCCGCGTCGAGCGCGTTGCGGCCGTCGACGATCCTGCGAGCGGCGACGGCCGCGCCCAGCTCCTCGGGGTCGAGGGCGACGAACTCCTGCCACTCGGTGAGCAGCAGCACGACCTCGGCGCCCTGGGCGGCCTCCAGGGCCGACCCGGCGTACCCGAGGTGGGGGTGGGCCGCCCGCGCGTTGGACAGGGCGACCGGGTCGTAGACCGTGACCTGCCCGCCCTGCTCGGCGATCTTCACGGCCACGTCGAGCGCCGGCGAGTCGCGGATGTCGTCGGAGTTGGGTTTGAACGCCGCGCCCAGCACCGCCACCCTGCGGCCGTCGAACGCCCCGCCCAGGATCTCGCGGCTGAGGTCGACCGTCCGGGTGCGGCGGCGCATGTTGATCTCGTCGACCTCGCGGAGGAAGGCGAGCGCCTGGGAGGCGCCGAGCTCGTCGGCCCTGGCCGTGAACGCCCTGATGTCCTTCGGCAGGCAGCCGCCGCCGAAGCCGAGGCCGGGGTTGAGATACCTGCCGCCGATCCGCTCGTCGTACGACAGCGCCTGCGACAGCTGGGTGACGTCGCCGCCGGCGGCCTCGCAGACCTCGGCCATGGCGTTGATGAACGAGATCTTCGTGGCCAGGAACGCGTTCGCGGCCGACTTCACCAGCTCGGCCGTGGGGAAGTCGGTCACCACGATGGGGACCTCGCCCAGGGGCGCGTAGACGTCCCGCAGCACCTTCTCGGCCCGCTCGGAGGCGACCCCGAGCACGATCCGGTCGGGGCGGAGCGTGTCCTGCACGGCGAAGCCCTCACGCAGGAACTCGGGGTTCCAGGCCAGCTCGACCTGCATCCCGGCGGGCGAGAGCCGTACGAGCTTGTCCGCGAGGCGCTCGGCGGTGCCGACCGGGACCGTGGACTTGCCCACGACCAGGCACTCGCGGTCGAGGTGGGGAGCCAGCGACTCGACGACCGCGTCGAGGTAGGAGACGTCGGCGGCGTACTCGCCCTTCTTCTGGGGCGTGCCCACGCAGATGAAGTGGACGTCGCCGAACTTCGCCACCTCCTCGTAGGAGGTGGTGAAGCGCAGCCTGCCCGAGTCGAGGTTGCGGCGGAGGAGCTCCTCCAGGCCGGGCTCGTGAATCGGCAGTTCGCCGCGCTGCAACCGTTCGATCTTGCTCTGGTCCACGTCCAGACCGAGCACTTCGAAGCCCAGTTCGGCCATGCACGCCGCGTGCGTAGCACCCAGGTATCCGGTCCCCAGCACAGTGAGGCGGTACGGCACGGCATGCTCCCCTCTTACCGACTCTTTGTGATCTGGCATGGTACCGGCCCAGTCAACTGCCCTGTGAGCCACCTGGGCAAACCGGCGCCTTGGCCCCCACGGTACGGCTCCGGACATGCTCGGTCGACGTCAGGCCACCACTTCCTCGCCCCAGTCAGGGTGTTCTGTCAAGGAGGGGACCGTACTGACTGGTAACTTTCTAGTCGGACGTCCTAGTATCGGCGCTATGAGCTTCCCTCTCTACGCCCCCGCTGAGGAGCACGAGATGCTCCGCGAGACGGTCCGGGCCCTCGCCGACGAGAAGATCGCCCCGCGTGCCGCGGCGGCGGACGAGAACGAGGAGTTCCCCTGGGAGGTCTACAAGGACCTCGTCGCGGCCGACCTGCACGCCGTCCACATCCCCGAGGCGTACGGCGGTGCGGGTGCCGACGCGCTCGCGACCGTGATCGTGATCGAGGAGGTCGCCCGCGCGTGCGCCTCGTCCTCGCTGATTCCCGCCGTCAACAAGCTGGGCACCGTGCCGCTGCTGCTGTCGGCGTCCGAGGAGCTCAAGCAGCGCTACCTGACGCCGGTCGCGCGCGGGGAGGCCATGTTCTCCTACGCCCTGAGCGAGCCGGAGGCGGGCTCCGACGCCGCCTCGATGAAGACCAGGGCCGAGCGCGACGGCGACCACTACGTGCTCAACGGCACCAAGATGTGGATCACCAACGCGGGCGTGTCGGAGTACTACACGGTCATGGCCGTGACCGATCCGTCGGCCGGCGCCCGCGGCATCTCGGCGTTCGTGGTGGAGAAGGACGACGAGGGCGTCTCTTTCGGGCCCAAGGAGAAGAAGCTCGGCATCAAGGGCTCGCCCACCCGCCAGGTCATCCTGGAGAACGTCCGCATCCCGGCCTCGCGGATGATCGGTGAGCCGGGCACCGGGTTCAAGACCGCCCTCGCCACGCTCGACCACACCCGCATCACGATCGCCGCCCAGGCGCTCGGCATCGCCCAGGGCGCGCTCGACTACGCGCTCGGGTACGTCAAGGAGCGCAAGCAGTTCGGCAAGCCGATCGCCGACTTCCAGGGCCTGCAGTTCATGCTCGCCGACATGGCGATGAAGCTGGAGGCCGCCCGCCAGCTCACCTACGCGGCCGCGGCCAAGTCGGAGCTGGCGATGCACGGCACCCCGGTCAAGGACCTCACGTTCTTCTCCAGCGCCGCCAAGTGCGCCGCCTCCGACGCCGCCATGGAGATCACCACGGACGCCGTCCAGCTGCTGGGCGGGTACGGCTACACACGCGATTTCCCGGTCGAGCGCATGATGCGCGACGCCAAGATCACCCAGATCTACGAGGGCACCAACCAGATCCAGCGCATGGTCATGGCCCGCCAGCTCCTCAAGTAGTCCTTGAGCAGCGAAAACCCCGCCTGCCGTATACGGGAGGCGGGGTTCGCTGTGTCCTGACAGGGCTCCTGCACGATCACTGTTCCGTCCCTGTTCCGTGAGAGACGGTGCGGCGCCCACCGTCGCGGGCAACACCATCGCGGTCAGAGGGCATGCCATCACTGTTTCGTCGAAGTCGACGTCCTCCAGTGCGAGGCCGAAGAGCTCCCTTGCCGGAGCCCACAGGACGCCGCAGTCACCGGGACCGGACCGAATTCGTGGGCTGCGTGCAACTTTCAGGCTGTCCTCCTGAACCGCGGCCGGGTCGTCACGGGGCGGCGAAGGGCTTGACCTGGAGACGCACCAAGTCAGGGGGGCCACGTTTCTTCGGTTCCGCCTGGCCGCCCGCCTCCGCGCGACTTCAGCGCCTTGACTCGGGTGAAGCGTCCGGTCAGGCTCCTCGACTGTTGACCGATGGATCGATTGACGGGAGCGTCGATGATGGGTGCTCAACGGCGGCGGAAGCTGCGATCGGCCACGACGCTCGGCGTAGCGGTGTCCTTCGTGGCGGGGACATTGACCGCCCAGGCGGCCCTGGACCCGGCTGCGGCGGCAGCGGGTCCTACGTTGTCGGTGGACCTGTCCGCCGCCCGGCACGCGATCAGTCCGGACATCTACGGCATGAACGGCGCCGACCCGGCGTTCGCCGCCGAGATCGGCCTGCCTGTGGCGCGCTGGGGCGGCAACGCGAGCACGCGTTACAACTTCAAGAACCACACCTACAACACGGGAAGCGACTGGTACTTCGAGAACATCGTCGCCGGGCCCGACAACACGGTCGAGGCGTTCGTCAAGACCAACCGGGACCGCGGCAGCAAACAGGTCGTCACCGTGCCGATGAGCGGGTGGGTGGCCAAGGACTCGCCCGCCCAGCACCCGTTCGCCTGCGGATTCCCTGCCAGCCGGTTCCCCGCTCAAGACGGATTCGACCAGTGGGACGCCGGCTGCGGCAACGGCAGGCTCAACAACGCGAACCTCACCGGGGCGGTGCCTGAGGACACCTCGATCCCGGTGGACGCCTCGTTCGACGGCGAGATGGTGTCGCATCTCGTGAGCCAGTTCGGTACGGCGGCGCGCGGCGGCGTGTCGATCTACGAGCTCGACAACGAGCCGGTGTTGTGGAACTCCACGCATCGCGACGTGCACCCCGAGGCGGTCTCGTACGACGAGCTGGGCAGCAAGAGCACCGCGACCGCCGCGGCAATAAAGGCCGCGGACCCGAGCGCGGCGGTGCTCGGCCCGTCCGGCTGGGGATACTGCGAGTGGGTCGCGTCCGGGGTGGACGGATGTGCGCCGGGCGCCGACGCGGCCGCGCACGGCGGGCTCAATCTGTCGCAGTGGTTCCTGAAGAACATGAAGGACTACAGCGACGCGCACGGCGGCAAGCGCATGCTCAACTACTTCGACCAGCACTACTACCCGCAGATCAACGGCGGGAAGGACCCGGAGTCCAACGCGTGGCGGCTGCGGTCCACGCGTTCGCTGTGGGACCCGACGTACGTCGAGGAGTCCTGGATCGGCCCCACGGGCGTGAACGCGCCGCCGCTGCAGTTCATCCGCAAGATGAAGGAGTGGGTCGCGCAGTACTACCCCGGCACGAAGACCGCGATCACCGAGTACAACTGGGGCGCGCTGGACGACATCAACGGCGCCCTGGCGCAGGCCGACGTTCTCGGTATCTTCGGGCGTGAGGGTCTCGACCTCGCGACCATCTGGGGCGAACCCCAGCCGACGCAGCCCGGCGCCTACGCGTTCCGGATGTATCGCAACTATGACGGCGCGGGGAGCCGGTTCGGCGACGTGAGCGTGTCGGCGGCCAGCAGCGATCAAGGGCAGCTGGCGGTGTACGGGGCGCAGCGCTCGCGCGACAAGGCGCTGACCCTGATGGTCATCAACAAGACCGGCGGTGAGCTGACCTCACCGTTGTCGATCGCCGGACTGCACGGCAACGCCAAGGCGCAGCGATTCACCTACAGCCCGGCCGATCTCAACTCGATCGTGCGCGGTGACGATCTCATGGTGCACCAGGGCCGGGTCACTGCGACGTACCCGGCGAATTCGATCACGCTGCTGGTCTTGCCAGGGCATCGGCGTTGATGGACGCTGATCGCTCGTTGTCACCAACCGGCCTTCTGCTTACGAACAGCGACGAGTCACCGAGGGCCGCGAACGCTGACGACAACGTCGGCCACCACGAGCACGCGTAGGCGTCCGTACAGCAGCACTGACCTCGGGACGGGCGGGGTTCGCCGTATCCGGACGAGCCGTGTGAACGATCTGCGGCCACGTGCCCGCCCGTCCCTGCTCTCTACGTCATCCAACCTGTGGTCGTACGCGCCGCGAGGCGTCAGACGTTCAGGCCGGGACGTTGGCGCATGCGCCCGTCCGTGCCGAGTTCGAGGACCGTGTCGATCCCGATCCGTTCGAGGAACGTGAAGTCGTGGCTGACGACGAGGAGGGCTCCGCGGTAGGCGTCGAGCGCTTCTGCGAGTTGCTCGACGCTGGCGATGTCGAGGTTGTTGGTGGGTTCGTCGAGGATCAACAGCTGGGCGGGCGGCTCGGCCAGAAGGAGCCTCGCGAGCGAGACCCGGAAGCGTTCGCCGCCCGACAGGGTGCTGACCGGACGGTCGGCGCTGTCCCCGCGAAGCAGCAGACGGGCGAGCTGGTTGCGGATCGTTCCGGCCGGTGTGCCGGGAGCGACCGACTGCACGTTCGCCATGGCGCTCGCGTCCTCGTCGAGTCCGTCGAGGCGCTGGGGCAGGTAGCCGATGAGATCGGTCAGGAGTCTCCCGTGTGCTCGGCCGGGAGCCGGCGTTCCGCCGTGGACGAGCTGTTCGACCAATGTCGACTTCCCGGACCCGTTCGGTCCGACGAGGGCGACTCGCTCCGGTCCCTGGATGACCACGGTGCGGTCTTCGTCGTGGAGCTCGGCCAGGCGGCGGCCACGCGGTACATCGGGGTCGGGAAGCGTGAGGTTGATGTGCTCGTCTTCGCGGACGCGTGCGTCGGCGGCGTTCACGGCGGCCTGGGCGGCCTGGACCTTGTCGTCGAGGGTGGAGCGCAGCGATCCGGCGGATGCCTGCGCCTTGCTGGCCCGGTTGCCCGCCAGGATCTTCGGGATGCCTCCGTCCTTCTGCGTCTTCCTGGCGGTGCGCTCCCTGCGGGCGAGCTTGGTCTCGGCCTCGACCCGCTGGCGTTTCTCGACCTTGAGCGCCTGCTGGGCCGAACGAGCGGCCTGAACCGCCGCGGCCTGCTCTTGTTCCAGGTGCTCCTTCCATGCGCTGTAGGGGCCACCGAAGGTGTCGAGGTTTCCGGCGTAGAGCTCGGCGGTGTTCTCCATGTGCTCCAGTAGTTCGAGGTCGTGGCTGACGACGACGAGGGTCCCGGGCCATTCGTCCACGAACTCGGCGAGCTTGGCCCGGGTGGGCCGGTCAAGGTTGTTGGTCGGCTCGTCGAGCAGCGTGATCGGAGTGCGGCGTATGCGCAGGCCGGTGATGGCGATGAGCATCGCTTCTCCGCCGGAGACTTCGGCGATCCGACGGTCCAGATCCGCGGCGGTGAAGCCGATCTGGTGCAGCGCCTCGTCGGCTCGCGCCTCGATGTCCCAGTCGTCGCCGATGGTGTCGAAGTGCCGCTCGTCGACGTCGCCGGACTCGATCGCTCTCATCGCCGCGAGGATGCCGTCGATGCCGAGGAGCCTGGCGACGGTCGTCTCCTGGTGGAGGGTGAGCGTCTGCGGCAGGTAGCCGACCTCGCCGATCGTGTCGATGTGGCCGGCTGTCGGGGTCAGGATTCCGGCGATCAGTCGCAGCAGGGTCGACTTCCCGGCGCCGTTGCGGCCGATCAAGCCGGTGCGGCCGGTCGTGAACGTGCCGTTGACGCCGGAGAGCGCGACGCTGCCGTCGGGCCATTCGAACGTCAGGTCGCGGAGCGTGATGGCGGACTTAGTGGACATTGGTGGTGGTTCTCTTCTCTCTGCCCGTCACCGCGGGACGGGTGTGATGGGGATCGGCACGCTTGTCTTCCACCGCGCGCGACGACGGGTACGGGTGGCCGAGTGCCCATGCGGCAACGGAGGCGATCCCGGCGACGGAAGCCCCCGACATGCGACAACGGGCGGATCCGCTGCCGGAACGAAGAGAAGCCGGAGGGGCGACGAGATCGACATCAGGTGCGTTCGCAAGCACGGACTCGTAACCGAGGTCGGTGCGGTGCGAACGTGCCGGTGAGGTTCACGCAGGAAGGTCAACGCCATGAAGTGGCGGACCAACGGCCCTGCGGGGAGGGAATGGTCGTCACCGATGAGGGAGCGATGCTCCCCACAGGTGAAAGCCACCGGCAGTTCGGTGGCTAGATTCTGTCGACCTCAATCTCCATGGCCCGGATCGTATCAGTTGTGAGGGTCCTCTCGTTTCTGTCTCGACGGGGGGAGGCTGAGGTCGCCCTGACCTTCGCCGAATGGTTCGAATCACAAGAATCCGGGGCAAATGTGATCCCAATGTCATAAAGATCCGCCATCGTGGAGGAGTGCGAACGTGGCTCGGCGATCAGGTGAGGAAACGGCTGGGCACGTTCGGCCTGATCGTGCCCTCGATCGCGCAGTGTGCCGTGGGCGCGGCGCTGGCCTGGATCGTCGCCGTTCATCTGCTCGGCCACGCCCATCCCCTCTTCGCGCCCATCTCTGTGATGATCTGTGTGGGTCTGGGGTTCGGGCAGCGGCTGCGCAGGGTGGCCGAGCTGGTGGTCGGCGTCAGTCTGGGCGTGGGCATCGGCGACGTGCTGGTGTCCTGGATCGGCTCGGGTCCCTGGCAGTTGGCGCTCGTGATCGCGCTGGCGATGACCATCGCGGCGCTGCTGAACAGCGGTGAGCTGTTCGTGTCGCAGGTCGGGTCGTCCGCGGTCCTGGTCACCATGCTGGTCCCGGGCGAGGACGCCGGCGGACTGGACCGGATGGCCGACGCGCTCACCGGCGGCATCATCGGCCTCGCCGCGGTCGCACTGCTGCCCGCCAGCCCGCTCACCATCGCGGGCAGACATCTGGCCGGCGTGCTGGACGCCTTCTCCACCGTGCTGGAACAGGCGGCGGAGGCGATCGAAAAGGGCGATATGGACCTGGCCGCCGAGGCCCTGGAGTGCGGACGCAGAACCCAGACCGCGGTCGAGGATTTCGCGGCGGCGCTGGAGAACAGCAAGGAGATCATCAGGATCTCGCCGCTGCGCTGGCATCACCGGGCCAGACTGGCCAGGTACACGACCGCCGCCGTGCCGGTGGACCTGGCGCTGCGCAACGCACGGGTGCTGGTCCGCCGGACGCTCGCGGCGATGGGGGAGGCGAGCCCGCCACCGGTCGCCCTGGCCGAGTTGCTGCGCGAGGTCTCGGAGGCGGCGCTGCTGCTCCAGCTCGAACTGGGGGCTGGACGCGAACCGATGCTGGCCAGACAGGCGTTGCTCGCGGTCGCCGCACGGGAGCGGCCCAAGAACCTGGGCTTCTCGGCGAACGTCATCATCGCGCAACTGCGCTCCATCGCCGTCGACCTGCTCGAGGCGACCGGGATGGATCACGACACCGCCTCGGCCGCGCTGACCCCGCTGGACGAGCTGAGCGACGAGAGCATGCGCGGCTGAGGCCGAACGCCCTGCTCACCGTCGTACTCAAGGCCCTGCGCCGAGCGACCGGATCCAGCGGATGGTCATGGCGCAACTCCGCCTCTGTGCTCGCGAGGCGGGGGTGTCGCCGCCTTGGCACCTCGTGATGACCGGGTCAGGGGACGGCGGTGGTCAGTTCGGGCAGGCGTCGCGGCAGCCGCCGAAGCGCCCGGTGTCCGGCGGGGTGAAGGCGGTCTCCGGTGTCCCTCGTACCGCCTCGGTCATCGCCTTCTTCCAGATCAGGCCGGGAACCGACGTGCCGTCCACGCGGGAATAGCGGCGGCCGCCTATGGTGACGTCGATCAATGGGTACCGGTTCGCGCCGCGAGAGTCGCCGAGGCTGACGGCCGAGGCCAGGCCGGGGGTGTAACCGGCGTACCAGGCGGTGCGGAAGCCGTCGCCCTCGCCGGGCATGCCCGCCGCCTCGCGGCCGACGCCTTTGAGCGCGCTCTTGGCCAGAACGTCTGTCAGCACTCCGGTGACCGCGTCGGCGACCGCCGGGTCCAGGACCTGCACGCAGTGCGCCGGGTAGGGGTGCGCGGCGCCTGAGACTTCGCGGATCTCCGTGATCAGCCTCGGCTCGCAAAAACGGCCACGGGCGGCGAAGGTCGCGTAAGAGTTGGCCACCGAGACGGGGTCGGCCTCGGTGATGCCCAGCGCGAACGTCTCAAACTCCTGCAGCGGTGACCCGTCGGCGCGCCTGAGCCCGAGCCGCAGGGCCGTCTTGACGGTCTCGCACAGGCCGACCTTCTCCTCCAAGCGCATGTAGAAGGTGTTCACCGCGTCCTGGGTGCCCGATCGCAGGGTGACGAAGCGGGTCCCGCCCTTCTCCCGGTTGTGGATGCTGTGGGCAGGATCGCCGACGGCCCGGTCCGCGCAGTTCTTGAACGTCGAGTAGCTCCGGGGACGGTACTCGTCCGAGACGACGAAGCCGTCGTCGTAGCGGAGGCCGGCGGCGAGCGCGGCGGCCAGGGCGTAGGGCATCGCCGTCGTGCCCTGGTGGAAGCCCGGCCCGTCGGCAGGCTCACGGTTGGCGGCCATGGCCTTGATGGCGCCTTCGCCGGGGACGATCATGACCTGGGTGGCGAGCTGCGGGTCGTCGCGGTGGACGTGAGCGTCGACGGCCCGCTGCGCCGCCCGCTGGAGCCGCTGGTCGATCGTCGTCTGGATCGTCAGGCCGCCACGGGTGAGCAGTTGCGGATCCTCCGCGAGAAGTTGCTCTCTGACCCGACGGCAGAGGTAGGGATATCCGCTACCCGCGCAGTCGCCGGAGAACTCCTCGATGACGGCGCCCTCGGCGTCCAGCAGCACGCTTTTCCGGGTCACGGGAGAAGCGGAGGCCGCGGCGGTGGAAATCGAGGCCACAGGCTCCTCATCGACACCGCCGCCCGCCGAGTTCCGCAACAGCAGGAGAACCGCGATCACCGCACCCAGCGTGGCGACGCCCAGGAAAACCAGAAATGCCTTCATCGTCGCCCTTCAGCCGCCCAAGGCCGCGTTTCCACCACTCGTTTCCACCACGCCCCGATTGTCTCGCCGGGCCGGAACATCCGTCCATGATGCAGTCCCTGCTCCACACCGGCCAAATCCGCGCAGGCACCTTGGATGCCATTCCTCGACGGGATGAGTTCGCTGATGACGGCGGCAGGCGGCGCGTCATTGCCGAGAGACATGCCGTTATTCAGTTTTCAGCCCCTCCGACGAACGGTTCAATGGCCATCGGAAGCGTTCGCCGTCTCGCGGACACCGCCCTGTCGCACATCGGATGAACCATGACCTTGCTCGTGCACCTCACCCCGGCCAAAAACGTCCGGTCGATCCGGCGGGCGGGAATTCGCGCCACAAGCCCTGGGCGGAACAATGTGACAGGCGTCTACTGCCTGCCGGTGCTGCCCTCCTACCAGATCACGTATCAGTGGGGCCGGGAGTTACGGCGCAATGGTCAGCGCACTCTCGTGGCCGTCCACTTCCGCATCCCCGATGACGAACCGGTATGGGTGGGCCACTACAACGCTCCGCCGGTCCAACTCGGCAGCGCCGCGGCCGCCGCACTGATCGCCGAGCAACAGGACGCCCGCGGATACGAACTACTGCTCCCGCGCCCGATCCAGGCCGCTGAGATCCACCGCATCAGGGGCGTGAATCGGGTGACCGGGTGGCGCTACATGCCCAACGCCCACGGCAGGCCGCCCTGTGGATGCCCGGTCTGCAACCCCCGGGGAGCGTACGGCGCGGCCAAGATCCGCAAGGCGTACCTGGATGAATGAGCCCAGGTCGTTCCGATGCCAGGCTCACCACATGCGCGAGTAGCGGGAATGGTCAGGCGGGCGGGGCGTCCGTCCTCGATACATAGCGGCGTGTAGCCGTCGTATATCCGGCGTCCCGTGCCGGTTCCTAGCGTGGTGGGCGACCCGCCCGCCCGACCGGGGATGAGGACGCCCGTGGCCTATCTCTTCGCTTTCTGCCGGCTGCTCACGGGGATCGTCTTCCTCATGTCCGCCGTGAGCAAGCTGCGCGGGCGGGCGGCGTACGAGGAGTTCACGGTGGCCACGCGCGCCCTCGTGCGCCTGCCGGCCCGGCCCGTCGCGGTGCTCGTCGTCGTCGCCGAGGCCGCCGTCGCGCCGCTGCTGGCGTGGCGGCCGACCGTGCTGGCCGGTTTCTGCGTCGCGCTCGGGCTGCTCGTGGCCTTCACCGTGGCCATCGGCGTCGCCCTGCGGCGCGGCAGGCGGGTCCCCTGCCGCTGCTTCGGCGCCTCCGCCGTCCCGGTGGGCCCCGGTCATATGGCACGCAACGCCGTGCTCATCGTGGCAGCGGCGGCCGGAGCGATCCAGGCCGGGACCGGGGCGATTCAGGCCGGGACCGGATTCGCCCTCGCGGGCCTCGGCCCGGCCGGGCTCGCCGCGGTCGCCCTGGCGGCCGGAGCCGCGGCGGTCCTGCTGTCCGCGATCGGCGAGATCGCCGGTCTCTTCACCAGTTCACCCTGACGGAGGTAGTCCCTCATGCCGTTCCTGACAGCGCTCGTCCTGGGCGTCGGCGTCCTGTGCCTGATCGACCTGGTGCTGACGGTCGGGGTGATCCGGCGGTTGCGGGCGCACGAGGAGATGCTGACGGCGAGGCCGTCCGCGTTCCCGTCGATCGTGCTCCCACCCGGGGCGGTGATCGGCGGCTTCTCCGCGGAGAGCACCGACGGCGTCCGGGTCTCCGACGAGACGCTGACCGAGCCGGTCCTCATCGGCGTCTTCTCGCCCGACTGCCCGGCCTGCCACGACCGCCTGCCGCAGTTCGCCGAGCGCGCGCGATCCTTCCCCGGAGGACGCCGCAACGTGCTGGCCGTGCTCGTCGGTACGGAGGAGGAGGTGGCGGACCAGCGGCGGACGCTGGAGCCGGTCGCCCTCGTGCTGATCGAGAAGCACGGCACCGGCCTGACGAAGGCGCTGCAGGTGAACGGCTTCCCGTCCCTCGCCCTGGTCGACGAGAACGGGAGGGTCGTCGCCAGCGGGAGCACCCTGGAGGACCTCGACAAGATTCCCGCGCACGCGTGACGGCGCGGGTGCGGGGCGCCGCCGGAGCGCGGGCCGTGGCCACCGCTCTCGGCCTGGCCTGGCGGGCGAGCAGGGCGCTGACCATCGCCTTCGCCGTCCTCAGCACGCTCATGGCCGTCCTGCCGGTGACGATCGCCTGGTGCACCAAGCTGGTCCTCGACGAGATCGCCGACGGCCGGGCCGGGGCCGGCGTGACGGCGGCTCTGGGCGCCGCGCTCGCCGGGTGCGGGGTGCTGACGGCGCTCGGGCCGCAGATCGTCCAGTACGTCAGGGACGAGAGCGGGCGCAGGATCGGCCTCGTCGCCCAGGACAGCCTCTTCAGGGCCACCGAGCGGTTCGTCGGCCTCGCCCGGTTCGAGGACCCCGCGTTCCTCGACCGGATCAGAATGGCCCAGCAGTACGGCGGGGCGACCCCGGGCATGGTGGTCTCCGCGGCCCTGGGCACCGCCAGGACGGCGATGACCGGTGCCGGATTCCTCGTCTCTCTCGTGACGATAAGCCCCTGGATGGCCGTCCTCGTGGTCGGCGCCGCGGCTCCGTCTCTGGCCGCGGAGCTCTGGCTGTCGCGGCGGCGAGCCGCGATGCTGTGGGGCATCGGGCCGGTCGAGCGCCGCGAGTTCTTCTTCGGCCAGCTTCTCGTCAACGTCCAGGCGGCCAAGGAGCTGAGGCTCTTCGGCATCGGGGCGCACCTGCGCGGGCTCATGAATGCCCAGCGGCGGGCCGCGAACGCCGAGCGGAGCCGCACCGACCGGCGCGAGCTGGGCGTCCAGGCCGTCACCGGCACGACGGCCGCGCTGGCGGCCGGGGGCGGCCTGCTGTGGGTTCTCGTCTCCGCGGCGAACGGCACGGGCGGGGTCGGTGACGTGGCGCTGTTCGTGGCCGCCGTCGCCGGAGTCCAGGCGGCGGCCGGCGGTCTCGTCCTCGAACTCGTCACCGTGCACCAGCAGGTGCTGCTTTTCGGTCACTACCTCGCCGTCCTGGACGCCGAACCGGACCTGCCGGTCCCGGCCCGGCCCCGGCGGGCGGGCCCGCTGCGCCGGGGAATCGAGCTGAAGGACGTGTGGTTCCGCTACTCGCCCGGCCACCCCTGGACCCTGCGCGGCGTCAGCCTGACCA
This sequence comes from Microbispora siamensis, assembly GCF_016863095.1. Classification (GTDB taxonomy): domain Bacteria; phylum Actinomycetota; class Actinomycetes; order Streptosporangiales; family Streptosporangiaceae; genus Microbispora; species Microbispora siamensis. Next base: position 65,665 of record NZ_BOOF01000024.1, read on the forward strand.
TCCCGTACGGCACTGCGGTGGCGCTCGCCGGCAGGAACGGTGCGGGCAAGAGCACGCTGGTCAAGCTCCTGTGCCGGATGTACGACCCGGAACGCGGCTCGGTCCGGTGGGACGGGATCGATCTCAGGGAGTTGGACCCGGCGGAGCTGCGCGCGCGGATCGGGGCGGTGTTCCAGGACTACATGGAGTACGACCTGACCGCGGCCGACAACATCGGCCTGGGCGATCTCGCCGCGATGGACGACCGGGGGAGGATCGAGGCGGCGGCCCGGCGGGCGGGCGTGCACGGCGTCGTGAGCGGCCTGCCCCGGGGGTACGACACCATGTTGTCCCGTGTCTTCGCCGATCCCGCGCAGGACGGCGGCGACGTGGGCGTCCACCTGTCGGGCGGGCAGTGGCAGCGACTCGCCCTCGCCCGCGCCTACCTGCGGGGCGAGCGGGACCTGCTGATCCTGGACGAGCCCAGCTCGGGCCTCGACGCCGAGGCGGAGCACGAGATCCACCAGGGCCTGCGGGAGCACCGCCGCGGTCGCACGAGCCTGCTGATCAGCCACCGGCTCGGCGCCGTGCGCGACGCGGACCACATCGTGGTCCTCGACGGCGGACAGGTCGCCGAGCAGGGCACGCACGCCGGGCTGCTCGCGCGCGGCGGAATCTACGCTCATCTGTTCGCCCTTCAGGCCGAGGGATATCGGCAGCGGGAGGACCGGGACGCCGGGGCCCCGCGCGACCGGCTCTCGGGGGCACGATGACACCCGTCCTGCTCGTCCTGCTCGCATCGGCGCTCGGGGGCGGCGCCGTGACGGCGGCCCGGCGGACCCTGCGCGTCGTCGAGGTGCACGGGGAGAGCATGAAGCCCGGTCTGCGGCCCGGTGACCGGGTCCTCGTGCGCAGGCTGCGGCCCGGCCGGTCCGGTCGGTTTGGCCGGCGCGTCCGGCGCGGGGACATCGTCGTCATCTCCCGGGTGGGCCCGGGGGAGGGACTCACGCTCGACGGCGGCACGAACCTGGTGATCAAGCGGGCCGCGGCCGTGGCGGGGGATCCGATCCCTCCGGGATTCGAGGCGCTGGGAGAGGCCCGAGTGCCACCGGGGCGGTTGCTCGTCCTCGGGGACAATCCGTCGCGCAGCACCGACTCCCGGCAGTGGGGACTGCTCCCGGAAAGCAGGATCACGGGTGTCGTGCTCCGGCGGTTGAACGCGTGAACCAGGTGAAGCCGATACAGGAAGTCGTGTATCGCAGTGGTACGTCCGCGAACGAAGCCACTCCTAATGTCGGTCACCGAAAAGGAGCCCTTCAAAAGGAGGAACTGAATGACACGGACGATTCAGCGGCTGGCGGACCGGATGGTCGCCCGGCTGGTTCCGGCCACCCGCGCGGAGGCGATCAACTGCTGGTACGAGGGCTCAACCTGCGTCCAGCGTTACTGCTGCACCGGGTCGGAGATCCCCGGCGGCCGCTACTGCACGTCGTGGCAGTACCTCTGCTAGACGAGCACGGCGGAGCGCCCCATTGAACAAACAGCGCCCCTTGGACAAAGGGGCGCTCCGCTCTCGCGGCGCCACCCTAAATGAGGGCTGCCGAATCACCGCTCTCGCGTTTTCCGGCGGCTCGGGCGATCTCCATGGCGTACAGGCGGGTGAGGTCGTTCATCCGATAGCGGTCGGGGGCCGTCGACGTCGTCAGGCGGAGATCGGCCAGCCTGCCGAGCGCCGCCCACGCCGTGCGCCGGTCGCATCCGAGGAGCGCCGCCGCGGTCGCCGACCCGCACTCGGCCATGCCTCGCTCGCCGAGGCGGTGGAACAGGGCGAGCGCGCTGCCGTCCGCCGTTCCCGTGCGTCGCCGCAGAGCCTGGTAGTCGAGGTCCAGGGCGCTCCGCACGGAAAGGTCACCGCAGGTCAGCAGGTCGAGCCGGTGCTCCTCGTCGGCCAGCATGTCGGCGAACGCCGCCAGCGTCCACTCCCGCCTGACCGCCAGTCGCTTGCCCGCGATCCCCAGCGCGAGCGGCAGGTTGTCGCAGAGCCGGGCCACTCTTCTCACCTGCTCGGGGTCGACCCGCTCCCGGCCGCAGAGCCGGACCAGCAGCTCGTACGCCGCGTCGTCCCTCAGGGGGGCGAGGGGCAGGTGATCGACATCGTCGAGCGCCGCGAGCACCGTCCTGCTGGTGATGACGAACCGGCAGCCGGGAGCGGCGCCGAGCAGCGGGCGCACTTGCCTCTCGTCGGTCACGTTGTCGAGGAGGACGAGCACGCGCCTTCCGGCCGTGGCGGTCCCGAGCTGGAGCACCGCGTCGTCGAGGTCCGGAGCGATCTGGTCGTCCGCCAGCCCCAGCAGGCCCAGCAGCCGGGTCAGCGTCTCGTACGCACCGGGCCGGGGAAGGGCCCGCAGGTCGACGTGGAACACCCCGCCGGGGAAGCCGGGCGCCGCCGTCCGGACGGCATGCAGGGCCAGGGCCGACTTGCCCACCCCCGCCTGGCCGTGCACGGCGACGGGCCGCGGAGGTGAGGCGGTGATCGCCGCGACGATCTCCCGCAGCTCCGGATCCCGGCCCACGAGACATCCGGGACCCGCGACCGGTGTCCGATTCGGCCCCGCTTCCGGCGCAGGCCCCGCTTCCGGCGCAGGCGCCACGCGGGACGGGCCGAGGGCGGGAAGGATGGGTTCCGCCCGGAGCGCGGGATCCCGGTTGAGTATGCCCCGGTGCAGCTCGGCCAGCTCCGGCCCGGGCTCGACGCCCAGCTCCTCCGCCAGGAACGTTCGCGCCTGCCCATAGGCGGACAGGGCGGCCGCGGAGTCGCCGGTGCGATACAACGCGAGCATGAGGCTGCCCCACAGCCGCTCCCTGGTGGGATGGGCGGCCACCGTCTCACGGAGCTCCGGCACCGCGTCGGCGTGCTCGCCCAGCATGAGGCGGGCCTCGGCCTGCGCCTCCAGGGACAGGCAGCGCTGCTCGGCGAGCGCGTCCAGGCGCGGGCCGAGCGCCGCCGATCTGGGCACGTCCTCGGCCGGTGCGCCCCGCCACCGCGTGAGGGCCGCCGACAGGTGCCGCAGCGCCGCCTCCGGCCGCCCGGCGGACAGCGCCTTCCTGCCCTGCCGCAGGGCGTCGGCGAACTCGATCACGTCGAGCTCGCCGGCGTGCACGGTGAGGACGTAACCGGGCGGCCGAGCCGTCAGCCGGTCGCCTTCGCCGAGCGTGCTTCGCAGGCGGTTGACGTAGGTGCGGACGTTGGCGACGGCGGAGCGGGGCGGCTCCTCGTCCCACACGGCCGTGACCAGCCGGTCGATCGACACGACCCGGTTGGGCTCGAGCAGCAGCGCGGTCAGCAGGGCGCGCTGCTTGGGCGAGCCGAGCGGGACCGGCCTGCCGTCCCTTCTGACCTCGACCGGGCCCAGCAACCCGAACCTGAGGTTCAATCTGCCCTCCGGAAGCCCGAGAGGGCGGGCGTACGCTTCCAACCGCGTGATCGGTGCACGAGGGGACCTCCGTAGGCGTCGGGACGCCACGAAGATCCCTGCTCCTCGCGCGCCCTCACAAGTCCGGCGAGCGTCCGGAACAGTTCCGGATCGCGTCTACCGGGGCAAGTGCGTGATTAGGGGGGAACCAGGCGGGAACCGACTACCGCATGACGGGTACGGGCGACGGGGGCCTGTCCGACCGAGTTATCCAGGTGGCGACCCGCCTGTTCGCCGGGCTGGGCTACGACGGCACGGACATGCGGCAGATCGCCGACGCCGCGGGCACGGACGTGGCCTTCGTCAGGCGGCAGTTCGGCGACAAGCGGGAGATCTATCTCGAGGTCATGGACCGCATGAACAGCGCCCACAACGCCGTTCTCGAAAAGGGGATCAAGGACATCCTCAGCGCATCGCCGGAACAGAAGATCGTCGCCATGCACCGGCTCCTCGACCGATACGTCGACTTCTGCTGCCGCCAACCGGAGTATCCGGCGCTCTACACCCACAGGTGGCTCTCCGACGCCACAGACATCCCCGAGCTCGAGCCGATGTACGCCGCGCCGGCGGCGCAGTTCGTGATCGACACCATCGCTCCCCTGGTGACGGCCCCGGACGTGGACGTGGACTACACCATCAACTCGGTGATCTGGTGTGTCCACAGCTTCGTGCAGAGCGGCGTGTACGACCGGTCGGGCCAGCGCTACGACCACGACCATCCCGGGGCGCTGTGGCGCTTCCGCAGCTATCTGCATCAGATGGTCCACCGCACGCTCCGCCTGCCGGGGGAGCCCCCGCCGTTGGAGCGTCCCTCCCGCAGGTGAGACGGCCCGTCGCCGACGCTCACCGGCCGGGCCGGGGCGCAGGGCCCTGCATCCGTGCGGTCAGGACGTCCGTCCCGGGACCGGACAGGCCGGCCAGACCGGCCGGACGCCCCGTCGCGATCAGGAGCAGGTCGCCGGCCGCGCCGCTGATCTCCTGCCCGCTGCCGGAGGTCCAGTCCACGTCGGTGGCGACCAGGTGAAGGTCCGCGAGACGCGCGGGCGCGTCGTAGAAGCGGTTGCCGGCGACGTAGGTCAGGGCGGCGACCGCGGGGCCCGCCGGGAGCGGCCGGTCACGGTGGAGCGGGCGGGCGATGTCCTGCCCGTGCACCAGCAGGTCCACCAGCGGATCCAGCGGTCCGCTGCCGGGCATGCGGCGCGGCGACGTCGCGCTGCCGCGCAGCTGCGCGATGAGATCGGCCGGAGTGGATCTCCGCGCGCGTGTCCGGGCACGCCTGTCGGTCATGCGGTGGAAGTCGCCGCGGGCGCGGGCCATACCGGCCACCATGTCCAGCACCGTGGTGCGGGTGGTGGTCGTCAGGTGGGCCACCACGTCCTTCACCGTCCAGCCCGCGCACAGCGAGGGGGTTGCCCACTCGGCGTCGTCCAGCTCTTCCAGCAGGTCGCACAGGCTCATCCGCTCGTTCGCGATCGCGTCGCGCACGGCATCGGCGTCCATTCGCCGCTCCTTCCGTCCCGTCCCGACTGATGTATACACTGTGAACAACCTGCAATGTGCACACTGTAGACATCCACGAAGGCGTCAGGCAAGCATGAAGAGAACCTCGCCGGGCTACCACCACGGCAACCTGCGTTCGGCCCTGATCGAGGCCGCTCTCGATCTCGCCAGAGACAAGGGCGCCGGTGCTCTGGGCCTGCGCGAGGTGACCCGCGCGGTCGGGGTGAGTCCCAACGCCGCCTACCGGCACTTCGCCGACCTGCGGGCGCTCGTCCTCACCGTCGCGCTGGAGGCCCGGCACCGTCTCGCGCGCGCCATCATCGACCGGCTCGACACGATCGCGCCCGGCCTCGACCCCGCGCGGCGATCCACGGAACGGCTGCGCGCCTTCGGGCTGGCGTACGTGGAGTTCGCTCAGTCCACTCCCGGCTGGTACGAGCTCGCCTGCGCCTCACAGGAGGCGCCGCCGGACGGAGTCGAGGAGGGGGCTCCGCCCCCGCCCCACCTCATCCTGCTCGGCATCCTCGACGAGATGACGCGGGCGGGAGTCATGGCACCGGCTCGCCGTACCGGTGCCGAGTGGTCGTGCTGGTCCACTGTTCACGGCCTCGCCGAGTTGCGCGTCCACGGGCCGCTCCAGGCGTTGTCCGGGGAGGAGGCCGTCCGGCTGGCCCGCCTCGCGCTGGACACCCTCATCCAGGGCCTGACCGCGAAGTCATGATCCTGAGCGGTGGCTGACGCCCCTTCTGGGACGTCCCGGCGGGGCCGTCGGCTTTCGAGGTGTTGACGATGCTCCGGCTCCTGGTCTAACTTCGTCTCTGCAAGGGACGAAGTTAGCCCGTCGTCGTGGGCGTGGTAGTAATGAGATCCGCGGAGGAGGCCGTACAGACAGAGTTGGTGCACCATGACCGAGCGGTACCTCGGCGTAGTCGGCATCGGCGAGGCGCTGGGCGTGAGCCGGCACGCGGTGCACAAGTGGCGCTCCCGCTATCCCGGCGATTCTGAGCACCCGTTCCCCGACCCCGACGTCGAGGTCGACGGCACGCCCGGCTGGCGGCCTGACCGGCTGGCGGAGATCATCGAGTGGCGCAACGGCCTGCCGGGCCGTGGCGCGGGCGGCGGACGTCCTACCGCCGCACGACAGGAGTACCTGAAAGAAGCGGCGGCGCGAGGCATGGACCGGGACGAGGCGCTGCGCGCGCTCGTCACGTTGTCCGAAGAGTTTCCCGAGATGACCGAGCCGGAAATCTGTGCCTGGCTCATCGGGCACTGGCGGAGATAGCACTTCCCCCGATCAATTCCATGAGCGAAGGCGATGACGCATGCCCGAAATCGGCGGCGAGACCGCACCCGGATTCGAAGCGGTACGTGAGGCCTTCGCGGCCAACCTGGCCGGCGGACAGGAAGTAGGCGCCGCGGTCGCCGTCTACCTGCACGGCCGGAAGGTCGTCGACCTGTGGGGCGGGATCGCCGACCCCGAGACCGGCCGCCGCTGGGAGCGCGACACCCTGCAGGTCGTGTTCTCCACCACCAAGGGCGTCACCGCCGCCTGCGCGCACCTGCTGGCCGAGCGGGGCGAACTGGACCTGGACGCCCCCGTCGCCGACTACTGGCCGGAGTTCGCGGCATGCGGAAAAGACCGGATCCCGGTCCGCTGGCTGCTCACCCACCAGGCAGGCCTGCCCGCGCTCGATCGCCCGATCACTCCGGCAGAGGCGATCGCCTGGCACCCGATGGTGACCGCACTGGCCGCCCAGCGGCCGTTCTGGGAACCGGGCACCGCGCACGGCTACCACGCCCACACATACGGCTGGCTGGTCGGCGAAGTGGTCCGCCGGGTGACCGGCCGGAGCCTCGGCACGTTCCTCGCCGAAGAGATCACCGCACCGCTCGGCCTTGACCTGTGGATCGGGCTGCCGGAATCCGAGCGGCACCGGGTCAGCCGGATCGTCGCCGCCCCGATCGACCCCGGTGCTTTCGCCGCGATCGACCTGGACGCCCTTCCCGAGCCCGCGCGCGAGGTGATGAGGGCCTACACCGATCCCACGTCGCTGACGATGCGGGCCATGACCGTCGTCACGCCGATGCTGAACCACGACGACCCCGCAGAGCAGTTCGCCGAGATGCCCTCGACCAACGGCATCTGCACCGCTCGCGCGCTGGCCCGCTTCTACGCCGCGCTCATCGGCGAGGTCGACGGGCACCGCATCCTCTCACCCGGCACTCTGGCGGCGGCGACCGCCGAACAGGTCAGCGGGGTGGACCGCGTCCTGCGGGTGCCAGTCCGGATCGCCACCGGTTTCGGCCTGCCGACACCCGACGCCTTCTGGTACAGCCCGACCGCCTTCGGGTTCCCCGGCTACGGCGGATCGCTCGGCTTCGCCGACCCGGCCACCGGCCTGGCCTTCGGCTACGTCATGAACCACATCCAGGAAGGCGTACCGGACCGCAGGGCCGCCACGCTCCTCGACGCGGTCCGCAGCGCGATCAGGGCCGGGACTCGGTAGCCGCGGGTTCCGGGGACGGCGCGGGCCGCGGCCGGACGTGGTGGCGGCCGAGCCGCAAGAGTCTGCCCGCTCTCGGAAGGATCGCCAAGGACCAGATGGGCATGTCGGCGGTCACAGGACAGGCGGGTCGAAGTCGAAGTCGAGACGGCGGCCCTCCTGCGTCGCCACGGCGTCGGGGTGGTCGGTGCCGAGCACCCGCGCGTACCGGTCGAGGGTGTCGGCCAGGAGCGCCTCCGCCTCGGCGGTGACCCCGAGCGTCCGCAGGTCCACGACGAGGTTGGCCGCGCCCGCGAGGGTCAGCGGGTGGTCCTCGCCGAGCAGGGCCCGCAGCCGCTCGAGCGTGCTCGCGCCGAGTTCCCTGGCACCCTCCGGATCGCCCAGCTCCGCGAGGTCGCTGGCCAGGTTGATCGCGCAGGTGAGCGAGAAGTGGTGGTCTCGGGTGAGCCGGCGGTCGAAGCCCTTCAGCGCCCGTGCGTCGATCTCCCTGGCCTGGTCCGCCTGCCCGTCCACGCGAAGCAGCAGCGCGAGGTTGGTGTCGCAGCCGTACTTGAACGGGTGGTCGTCGCCGTACATCCGCGGATAACGGGCCGTCATGTCCTGCAGCAGGGCGAGCGCGTCGCCGATCGCCCCGGAGGCGCGCTGCGCGTTGGCCAGGCACAACGCCGCGGCCAGCGTGTCGGGGTGGTCGAGGCCGAAGATGCGCTCCTGCAGCTCGTAGGTGACCCGGGCCAGGTCGAGCGCCTCCTCGACCAGCCCGGCGCGGCGTTTGGCGATCGACAGGTCCTTGGCGGTGCGCAGCGTCCAGGGGTGCTCGCGGCCCAGCTCCTGCACGCCGTAGTCGTAGGCGTCCTCGCCGATGTCGCAGGCCTGGCGATACTCGCCGTTCAACCGCAGGATGCGGGCCAGGCCGTTCCAGGAGGACAGCACGTTCTGCTTGCTGGAGCCCGACCCCGGCTGCCGCTGCAGGGCGAACGTCTTGGACTGCAGCTCTCGCGCCTTCGTGTAGTCGCCGAGCAGCAGGTGGTCGAGCGCCAGGTTGTTCATGACGCGCAGCGTCCGCCGGTGGGACGGGCCGAAGACCGCCTCGTGTCTGCGCAGCGACTCCATGTCGTGCTCCAGCGCCGCCTCGAAGTCGCCGCGGAAACGCAGATCGGCTCCGTGGCTGTTGGTGATGAGGAGCGTCTCCTCGTCGTCATCGCCGAGCACCTGCCGCATCCGTGCCAGCACCCGCCGGTTCAGGTCGAACGACTCCTGGATGTCGCCCAGTTCCCTGATGACGATGGCCTGGTGGCGGTGGGCGGCCAGCACGTACCGGTCGTCGTCTCCGCTGTCGGCCCGCCAGCGTTCGATGAACCGCTCGACCAGCGCCCGCGCCGACAGGAAGTCGCCCGACGAGTAGAGATAGCGGACGATGTCCAGGGCGAAGCCGCGGATGTGGGGGTCCCGGCTGCCCGCGATGTCGGCGGGGGTGACGTGGCCGAGCAGCCCGCCGTAGCGCGGCCAGGACAGGTTGTCGTCGGGCTCGTACGGCGCGGCGGCGGAGGCCAGCAGCAGGTGCACCTCGCGCTGGAACGCCACGCGCTCGGCGTCGTCGAGTTCGTCGCGCAGCAGCGCCTGGACCAGCCGGTGGACCTGGATGGTGCGGCTCTCCGAGTCCATGCGGACGAGCGCGTACCTCCCGAGCTCCCGGACCGCCCGGCTCACCTGGATCGGGTCGTCGAGCAGCGCCGCCATCCGCGACCCGGCGGAAAAGCGCTCCGGCAGCGGCTCGAAAAGGTCACGGGGGATGGGCTCGGGCCCGAAGAACGCGCAGCAGCGCAGCAGCTCCACCGCCTCGGGCATCTTCTTCTTGAGCTGCGCCACCGACAGGGCCCACGCGGCGGTCATGGACAGGGGGTAGTCGGAGGGCTTGTTGGCACCGAGCAGCCGAGTGGTCTGCTCCCGAAGCAGCCGCAGGTATTCGTCGACCGACATGCCGGACTCGACCTGGAACGCGCCCGCCTGCTCCAGCGCCAGCGGAAGGTCGCCGAGCGACTCGGCCAGTCGGTCCGCCTGCTCGTCCGTCATGCCCTTCGGCACCCGGCGCCGAAGGAACTCGACGCTCTCCCCACGCTCGAAGACGTCGACGGTGACCGTGTCGACGACGCCCTGCCAGCTGTGGTTGCGCGAGGTGATCAGCACGTGCCCGGGGCCGCGGGGGATGATGTCGTTGATGTGCTCGGGGTCGTCGGCGTTGTCGAAGATCAGCAGCCATCTGTCGTACGGCTCGCCGCGGCGCAGCGCGTCCAGCACGGCCTCGGCCGCGTCCTCGACGCCGGAGGACGCCGCGTTCGGCAGGTTCAGCTCCCTGGCGAGCCCCGCGAGCGACGACTTCACCAGCATGGGCTGGTCGGCGGGGATCCACCACACGAGGTCGTAGTCGCGCCGGTATCGGTAGGCGTACTCCATGGCGAGCTGGGTCTTGCCCACGCCGCCCAGCCCGTGCAGGGCGTGGGGGAGCACGGCGGCCGTGGTCTCGGACATGAGATCGTCCCGCAGCCTGTCAAGCAGATCCCGGCGTCCGGTGAAGTTCTTGTTCTGCTGCGGCACTCTGCCCCAAATGGCGGGCATGCGACCAGAGTCCGCCGAGAAGTGCGAAACCGACACGCTACCATCCCAGATCGGGCCTCAGTGGTTTGGACAAAGCTTAGGCCGCAACGCCTCGTGTATTGAAGAGTCAAGGCGTCAGACTGATGGCACCTCGCCCCGGGCGTGGGAAGATGAGGTCCACGGTTTGATGGACAAGGAGTGCCATGGGCGACATAACCGGCAATGAGTACGGTGGCGGCCTTATCGATGTGACCGGCCTGAGCCTCAGCGAACTCGGGCAGGTAAGCGACGACGTACTCGCGCCCGCCCTGCGCCGTCTGGTCGAGGAGGACGGCTCGGTCCCCTACGCCGGCTTCCAGTCCGCTATCTGAGCGGTCCGCACGCCAAATCCGGGCCGCCCGCAAATCGATCTCCGTTACCTCGCCGCCGCTGTGGGTCATAATTCAGTCATTGGCTAACAATGCGGCGACCCCCGGGATGACGTGTGAACGATGCGGACTGGGATCGGCTCATCAGGCAGCTCCGCAGAGGTGATTGCACGCCCCTACTCGGCGCCGGCTCCTGTTTCGGCCGCCTGCCCACCGGTGCCGAACTCAGCCGGCATTTCGCACACGAGTACAAATATCCGTTCGCCGACTCGGACAACCTGGCCCGGGTGATGCAGTACGCCGCGCTGGTGGGCCAGGACCCGGTCGAACTCAAGCACGAGGTCTGCGCCTATCTGAAGCAGTATCGGGCCGGCAGGACTCCGGACGCGCTCGACCCGCACACGGTGCTCGCGGAATTTCCCATCCCCACATTCGTCACGACGAACTACGACGATTTCATGGTCCAGGCGCTGCAGCGGTGCCGGGCGGAACGCAAGTCGCCGGAGGCGTGCACCTCGACGTGGTGGGACACCGAGGCGGACGAGGTCCCGTTACTCGAGCCGACGCACGACCGGCCGCTGGTCTACCACCTGCACGGCCAGTGGGACGACCCCGCGTCCCTCGTGCTGACCGAGGACGACTACCTGACGTATCTGGTCAACATGGTCGACGCGCGGGCTTCCGGGGTGCGCCAGCCGCTGCCCACCCCCGTGCTCGCCGCGATGACCGCCAGCCCGCTGCTTTTCGTGGGCTACAGCCTGCAGGACTGGAACTTCCGGGTGCTCTTCCACGGCCTGATCCGGCCGATTCCGCCGAACCGGAGGCGGCGCCACGTCAGCGTCCAGCTCCTGCCGGAGCTGAGCGAGACGGTCGCCGGAGCCGCGGAGAAGGCGGAGGAGTACATGGAGCGCTACCTCGACGGCTGGCACATCTCCATCTACATAGGCAGCACAGAGGACTTCTTCGAGGAACTGCTCGGCAGATTGAGGACGACATGATGGCGACCGGATCGTCCGCCCCGACCCCCGCCCGCCCGTACGTCGGGCTCCGCCCGTATCGGCGGGACGAGAGCGCCCTGTTCCACGGCCGCGACCGCGAGGCGCGGGAGATCGCCACCCTGTGGGGAGCGGCCGGGCTCACCGTCCTGTACGGAGCCTCCGGCGTGGGCAAGACGTCGCTGCTGCAGGCCGGCGTGCTGCCCAGGCTCGATCCCGGCCGGGTCGACCTGCTGCCGGTCGCCAGGGTCCTGCCCCGGACCCGGCCGCCGGAGTCCGTGGGGAACCCGTACGTGGCGGCGCTGCTGTCCTGCTGGGCGCCAGAGCGGGACCCGCGTACGCTCGCCGGCCTGACCGTGGCGGAATTCCTGCGCAGACGGCCCGAGCGCACCGACGAGTACGGCGACCCGGTGCCGATCCTCGCGGCGGTGGACCAGGCCGAGGAGATGTTCCAGGGCGGCCCGGCGGGGGAGCGCGACCGGACGGAGCTCCTGGAGCAGCTCACCTCCGCGGTGCAGGAGCACACCGGCCTTCACCTGCTGCTGTCCCTCCGTGAGGAGTACCTGTTCCTCGTCCTGCCCTACGAGCGGCCGTTCGGGCAGGGCTCGAGGGCCCGCTTCCACCTGCGGCCGTTCACCCCCGAGGCGGCCCGCGAGGCGGTGGCCGGGCCGCTGCGCGACACGGGCAGGACGATCACGCCGGCCGCCGCGGAGCTGCTCGTCGACGACCTGCGGACCGCCGTCATCGCCGACGAGGCGGGCAACGTGTCGGAGATGACGCTGGACACTGTCGAGCCCGTCCAGCTCCAGGTCGTCTGCGCCGCGCTGTGGGAGTCCCTGCCGCCGGACGTCGTCGAGATCACCGAGCACCACGCCCGCGCGTACGCCGACGTGGAGGAGTTCCTGTACGACTTCTGCAAACGGGCGGTCGCCGAGGTGGCCGAGATGTTCGACATGTCGGCCGGCGAGATCAGGTTCTGGCTGCGCAACACGTTCGTCACCGAGCACGGCACGCGCAACATCGTGTACGAGGGCCTGCAGCAGACCCGGAGCATGCCCAACGCGGTCGCCCGGGCTCTGGAGGACCGGCACATCCTGCGGGCCGAGCACCGGCGGGGCATCCGGTGGTACGAGCTCGCCCACGACCGGCTCATCCGGCCGATCTCCCGCGCCGACTCCCCCGAGGCGTACCTCCGGGCCGCCCGCGCGGCCCTGGCCGGACGGAAGTGGGAGCAGGCCAGGCGGCTCGCCGACGAGGCGGTGCGGGCCTCCGACCTCGGCGAGTCGTGGGTGCGCGCCGAGGCGGCCGAGATCTTCGCCGACGTGGCCGTCGCCAACGGCGAGATCGAGACCGCGCGACGGCACTGCGAGGAGGCGGCCGTGCTCTACGCGGAACGCCAGCGGTTCGACGGCGTGGCCAGGGTGCTCAGGATCGACGGGCTGCTGTGGCTGGAGCAGGGGGACCACGCGAAGGCGATCGAGCGCATCACCGCCGCGTTGAGCTGGGCGCCCAACGACATGGCGGCGCACCTGGCGCTGGCCGAGGCGCTGATCAGGGCGGGCACGCCCAAGGCCGCCGTCCAGGTGGTCAACGGCGTGCTCGACCGGCTGCCGCCCGACCTCCTCAAGCAAGCAAGGGAAATGCTCCGGCTGACGGCGTGATCTCACTATGCTGGGCAGCCTGAGGAGCCCCAGCGTGGAGGCTGATCCGCGGTGCCCGACTGGCCGTCGATTCCCGACGTGGAGCGCTGCCGGCGGATGAGCCGACGCCCACCGCTACCGGCACGGCAGCGGTTTTCACAACCCTCCCGATCTTTTGGCGCGCATCCGCCGGATGGCGTCGGCCAGGCCGACTTCCCGGCCCGTACCAAGGAACTCCGATTCGAGGAACCCGGATGACCTCACCGCAGCTGACAGAGCACCGGATCCCGGCCGACGCGTTCGACGAGCTCGCCGCGGGAACAGGGGGCGCACCTGTGGTCCGCCGCCTGGTCGCGGCCCAGTACAGCAAGCACCTGCTGCTCGTCCGAGGGGTTCTGGAGGCGGCGCGGCGGGCCGGGCACGCGCGGTGGGCCGCCGCTCGGCGCGCCTACGATCTGCTGGCCGCCGTCCAGGCGCAGCATCCGGAGGCGGTCGCCGCGGTGCTCCGCCACCCGTCGGTGGGGGCGTGGGCGCGGCACGCCGTCGGCACCGGGGAGGGCGTCGAGCAGCTGGCGTCCGTCGCCGCCGCGGCGGTCGTCCGGGCGGGCGTGACCTGCGAGGTCGACGTGCCGATGACCGGCGGCGTGGTCACCATCCCCTCGCTGGGCCAGGTCACGCTGCCCGGTGCGAGCGCGGCCGGGGACGCCACCGCCACGGTCCACTCCGCCCCGGACGGAGCCGAGGTGAGCGTGGAGGGCGTCGCCGTACGGATCGGGGGAGCGGCACCCGGATGGGCGGGGCTGCGGTCACTGTCGGCGGAGGCGGGCGGACGGTCGTTCCGGGTGCTCGTCGACGACCTCGACCCGCACCGGATGCCCGGCTCGGGCAACCTGCGCAGCCGCCTGAGCGAGTCGGAGACCGAGCGCTGGCAGGGGGTGCTCCAGGAGGCGTGGGGCCTGCTGGCGCGCAACCACCCGGACGTGGCCGACGAGGTCGCCGCGGCGATCACCGTCTTCACCCCGCTCACCGCGCCCGACCAGGGCCTGTCCAGCGCGACCTCGCGGGAGACGTTCGGCTGCATCGCGCTGTCCACGCCGCCGGACCCGCACACGCTGGCGGTCACGCTCGCCCACGAGACCCAGCACGCCAAGCTGTCCGCGCTGCTGGACATCGTCCCGCTCACCCGGCCCGACGACGGCGCCCGTTACTACGCCCCCTGGCGGGACGACCCCCGCCCGGTCGGCGGCCTGCTCCAGGGCGCGTACGCCTTCCTCGGGGTGGCGGGCTTCTGGCGCCGGCAGCGGCACCACGAGAGCGGCGAGGACGCGGTCCGCGCCGGGGCCGAGTTCGCCCGATGGCGCGAGGCGGCCCGCACGGTGTCAGGCACGCTCCTCACGAGCGGCGCCCTCACCGGCCCGGGTGAGCGGTTCGTCGCCCGGATGGCGCGGCGGCTGGACGACTGGCGCCGCGAACCGGTCCCGGCCGCCTCCGCCGCCATCGCCAGGGAGGCCGCCGACCGGCACCTGACACTGTGGCGCGAGCGCAACGGCGGCGCCGGCCACGTCGGCGACGTCCTCAGGACCTGACGCCTCGCCGGCGAGTGCCGGTCGGTGCGGTTACTTCTTGCAGATGTTCTGCGTGGCGGTGCGGGCCGAGGGGGTCGCCTGCGGTGCGGGTGCCGACGGCGTGGCGGAGCCCTCCGGCGCGGCCACCGTCACCTTCTTCACGTCGTGGTTCTTCTGGCCCACGACGACCTCGATGCCGGTGACGTCCGGTTGCTCACGCAACTCGGCGCCGGGGATGGCGGCGGCCACCGTACGAGCCGAGTCCTCGCGGCCGGGTGGGTAGCGGACGACCGTGGTGGCGAAGTCGCGGCGGGCCGTGTCGCCGGGGGCTGACGGCACCATGAACCCGGCCTCGACGAGGCGGGCCTTCGTGGTCGCGCCAAGGCCGGTGATGAGCGTGCCGTTGAGCACCTTGACCGAGATGCGGCCCGGCGGGATCGTGAGCGCCGTCGTGGCCGGGGAGGGCCCAGAGGAGGGCGCTGCGCTCACCGGCGCCGCGGGGCTGCCCGAGGCGGACGCCGAGGCCTTCGCCGACGGCTTGACGAGGGGCTGGTCGGCGTCGATCCGCTGGAACAGGTCGCGGGCGGCCGGCTTGTCCCACAGCACCGCCGACTCGCCCGTGGGCGCGTGGTAGTTCACGTCGGCCAGCGGGACGGTCGCGAACGACACGTCGTCGGTCGAGACGTCCTTGAACTGGTTCACCATGCCGAGCAGGTCCTTCTGCAGGGCCGCGTCCACCGTGAGCGTCTTGAACGTCGAGTCGAGGAACCCGGCGAGCTTGGCGGGGTTGGCCAGCGTGCCGCCGCTGAGGGCCTTGCCGAGCAGCGCGGAGATGACCTGCTGCTGCCGGTCGATCCGATCGAGGTCGGAGCGCGCCGTGGCCCTCGTACGCGCGTACGCGAGCGCGTTGACGCCGTCCAGCGTGTACGTCCCGGGCTGCAGGTTCAGCTTGGTCTTCGGGTCGTCGATGGGCACCGGCGTGCAGACGGTGACGCCGCCCAGCGACTCCACCACGTCGATGAAGCCGAGCACGTTCACCTCGACGTAGTGGTTGATGCGCAGGCCCGTCGCCTGCTCGACCGTCTTCACGGCCAGCTTGGCGCCGCCGAACTGGTACGCGGAGTTGATCTTGTGCTCGCCCTTGCCGGGGATCGTCGTCCAGGTGTCCCGCGGCAGGCTGACCACGGTCACCTTGCGGTGGTCCTCCGACAGGTGGATCACCATCATCGTGTCGGTGCGCTGCCCGACGTCGCGGCCGAGGTGGAGCTGGTTCTGCTGGCGCCTGGTCAGGTTGTCGCGCTTGTCCACGCCCACCAGCAGGATGTTCATCGCGCCCGTGGATTCGGCCTCGCTCGTGCCGGCGTCCACCGAGTGGATCCGGTTGAGCGCGTAGTTCGGCGCCACCCACGCGATGCCCGAGCCGATCAGCACGACTCCGGACAGCGAGCCCGAAATGACCAGGGATCGGAGGTTCGACCTCCGTCGGCGGGCGCGTTGCGCCGTCACCCTTACCCCGCCGTACCCGTCGCCCCCTACGCGGACGCCGGAGTCCTCCTCATGGTCGCCGGGCATTCCCGTCCTCCGGTTGCCGTCTCCACCCCTCCGTACAGTAGCGTGAGCGCCGCCATGAAGCCCTTTCCCGACTCGCGACAGTCGAGCCAGAATCCGGCGCGGCCCTGGCCGCCGGTGTCGGTGATCATGCCGGTGCTCAACGAGGAGCGGCACCTGCGCGACGCCGTACGGCAGGTCCTCGAACAGGACTACGAGGGCCCTCTCGAGGTCGTCATCAGCGTTGGCCCCTCCCACGACCGCACGCAGGAGGTCGCCGACGCCATCGCGGCCGAGGACCGCCGTGTCGTCGTCGTGCCGAACCCCACCGGCCGCACCCCCAACGCGCTGAACGCCGCCATCGCGGCCTCCCGCAACCCCATCGTCGCGCGGGTCGACGGGCACGCGATCCTGCCCCGCGACTACCTCCGTACGGCCGTGGAGACGCTGGAGCAGACCGGCGCGGACAACGTCGGCGGCATCATGGCCGCCGAGGGGATCACGCCGTTCGAGCAGGCGGTGGCCTGTGCCATGACCTCGAAGATCGGCGTGGGCAACGCCCGGTTCCACACGGGCGGGGAGGCCGGCCCGGCCGACACCGTCTACCTGGGCGTCTTCCGCCGCAGCGCCCTCGACCGGGTGGGCGGCTACGACGAGCACTTCCTGCGCGCGCAGGACTGGGAGATGAACCACCGCATCCGGGAGACCGGCGGGCTGGTGTGGTTCCAGCCGAGGATGCGCGTCACCTACCGTCCCCGGCCCAACGTGCGCGCCCTGGCCAAGCAGTATTTCCACTACGGCCGCTGGCGGCGGGTCGTCTCCCGCACCCACCAGGGCACCATCAACCTGCGCTACCTCGCCCCGCCCGCCGCCGTGGCGGCGATGGCGCTGGGCCTGGTGGTCTCGCCCTTCTTCTGGCCCGGCCTGATCATCCCCGGGGGCTACCTCGCGGCGATCCTCGCGGGCTCGGTCCTCACAGGCCGCGGACTGTCCGGCGCCGCGCTCGTACGCCTGCCGCTGGTGTACGCCACCATGCACGTCTCGTGGGGGACGGGCTTCCTGACCAGCCCCCCGAAGCTCAGCAAGCCCCGTCCCAAGCCGGAACGGGCGAGCCTAGAGGACCTCTTCGAAGACTGAGGTGTCCAGCGTGAAGCCGATCGGGTGGGGGACGTGGATCTCCCGCCCGAACGGCACCGTCGAGGTCACCTCGCGGGCCTGGGCGGCGCTTCAGCGGCATCCATAGGGCTGTCTCCTCGGTTCGTTCAATCGCGGGCGGAGGGGGCGAGGGCTTCGAGGCCGAGGGAGCGGGCGCGGGCCTCGGCGCGGGCGGCGGCACGCCGTACGGCCTCCTCGAAGCGGGCCAGCGGGTCCGGATGGTCGGCGCCGAGCAGGTAGGCGCGCAGGGCCCGCCGGGCCGGGGCCATCTCGTCCTCCCCAGGGGCGCCGAGACCGCGCAGGATGCCGGGAAGCTCCGCCAGGTCGGGCCCGAGCAGGTACGCCGCCCCGGCGGCCGGGTAGCGCTCGCGGAACCGGTCCGGCGGCAGGTCCGCCACGTTGGCCACGATGTACGGCTTGCCGCTGGCCACGAAGTCCGACACCACGCTGGAGATGTCGGAGACCAGCACGTCGGCCTCGTTGAAGCACTCGTAGAGCGACGGCTCGCGGCCGGTCACGACGAGGTGCGGCATGCCGGTGCTCTCGTGCAGCAGGGCCATGATCTTCCGGTGCGCCGCCCTGGCCGCCGGTGAGCGGTGCCCGGTGAGCGGGTGGGGCTTGTAGATCACCCGCACCGGCTGGTCGAGCAGGGCGCGCACGATCGCGGGTCCCATGGCGACGAGCGAGCTGTGGAACAGGTCGTCGCTCCACCCCTCCCACGTGGGCGCGTACAGGACCGTCCGGTACGGCGCCGCCCCCTCGGCGTACGGGCTGGTGCGCAGCACCCGGGCGAGCTGAGGGCGGCCGACCTCCTCGATCGCCTCGTCCCGCACGCCCACCTGGGCGCGCAGGTAGCGGTCGCGCCCGGCCGGTCCGGCCACCCAGACCTCGTCGTACACCTTCGTGTACGGATTGAAGGACGCCTCCTTGTCGCTGTCGCCGTGGCCGATGAACACGCTCCGCACGCCCGGCACCCGGAGCATGTGGATGTTGTTGCCGACGTTGGCGGGGAACAGCGCGACCCGCACGCCGTCGAGCGCGCGGAAGTTCATCAGGTCGACCGACAAGGGGATGCACACGACGGGCAGCGTGGTCGGGCCGAGGGCCGTGGCCAGCGGCCGCTCGCGCAGCACCACCAGCGTCCTCGGCGTGATCCGCTCCAGTGTGCCGAGCCACATGGTGGCCTGGTAGACCGCCGTGGCCGGCCCGGAGAAGTACATGACGACCTCGGGCCGGTAGGCCGCGACCCAGTCGTCCACGGCGGCGAGGACCCGCCGCCGGTCGCCCAGGTGCCTCGCCCGCCTCGCGTGGGCCAGCAGGGCGACCACGGCGGTGACCTCCAGCATCAGGGCCGCGACGGCGCCAGCCACGCCCGTCCAGCCCAGGCCCATGGGGGCCGTCGCCGCGGCGGGCACGATCGCGAGCGCGTCGAGGTGGAGCAGCTTGGCGCCCCGCCAGGTGAGCAGCGCGCGGGGCGGCGCGGGCGGGATCCGCAGCGCGGGCAGGTCGATGTTGCGGGTCACCACCGGCATCTGGTTGTGCCGGCGGTCGACGTGCTCGGCGAGCCACGTCTGCACGGCCCGCAGGCCGTGGAACAGGAACAGCCCGGCCGCGAGCGCCGCGAACCACCACGGCCGCCCCGGCGCCAGCCGCGCCAGCAGCACGACGGCGGCCGTCTCACGCGACAGGAAGCGGACCGTGGCCCCGAGATGGGCCCGGCTCAGCGCCCCCGCCGCCCGGCCGGGCAGCACGGCCTCCGCGGCGTACGACAGCGGCACGAGCACCGCGAAGGTCGCGGGCAGCGGCCACACGGCGGCCGCGAGCAGGGCCGGATACGACGCGAGTGTGAGCGCGGTGAACGCGCCCCTGCGCCCACCGGCCAGGCTTCTCAGCGCCGGCCGCCGGACCAGCGCGACCAGTGCGTTCGGGGCCCTGCGCCCCTTGTTGTTTCCCCCCATGGGCGAGCGCCCATCCCTCCGTGTCTTCGCGGGTACGCGGTTGCGGTCATCGGCTGAGCCGTACGTCCACGACCTGTCCCGTGAGGCGGGACAGCAGCACGTCGATGCTGGTGCGGGCGACGGCGGCGGGGGAGAGAAGCGTTCCGGCGGGTTCGTCGCCGAACGCGCGCAGCCGCATGGGGGTGGCGGTGCGCTCGGGGTTGACGCAGTTGACGCGGACACCCTGGCAGGCCCACTCGTCGGCGAGCGCCTGGGTGAGGTTGACGACGGCGGCCTTCGTGGAGGAGTAGAGGCTGTAGTCGGCCCGGCCGCGGGTGTAGGACGAGGAGGTGTAGAGCAGCAGGTGGCCGTGGGTCTCCATCAGGTATTTCACGGACGCGCGGGCGATGTTGACCGGTCCGAGGTAGTTGACCCCGATGGTCTCCTCGATCGTGTGCTGCCCGGCCTCGCCGAGCTTGCCCATGTGCAGCACACCCGCCGTGTTGACGACGTAGTCGATCCTGCCGGTCTCGGCGTACACCCGGGCGAGCGCGTCCTCCACGGCGGCGACGTCCTCGACGCGCACGCCGTTCTGGCTGCGGGAGAACGAGTGGACGCTCGCGCCGTAGCCCCTGGCCAGCGCGACGATGTCCGCGCCGATGCCGTAGCTGCCGCCGAAGACCACGAGCGTGCGGCCCTCGAGCCCGGCCCGGTAGGCCTCCTCGTCCAGCGCGGGCGCGGTGTTCTCGGCGAGCTGGAAGAGCTTGTCGGCGATGAAGACGTCGACCGGATGCGTGACCTTCATGTTGTGCTCGCTGCCGGGCACGATGTAGATCGGCACGTCGGGCAGGTAGCGCAGCACGACGCCGCAGTCGTCCGTGGTCGGCAGCGAGGGGAACTCGGGGTCGGCCAGGGCCCGCTCGTACGCCGCCCGGATCACCGACAGCCGGAAGCACTGCGGGGTCTGCCCCCGGCGCAGCCGGGAGCGGTCGGGGATGTCGCGGATGATGTCGCCGCGCGGGCCGGGCGCGGCCACCACGATCGTGTCGGAGGACGGGATCGCCACCTCGACCGCCTCGTAGCGTTCGAGCGCGGCCACGCACTCGCTGATGATGCGGGGCTCGATCAGCGGCCGTACGGCGTCGTGCAGCAGCACGTCGCACTCCTGCTCGCCCAGCGCGCACAGCGCCCGCCAGGTCGTCTCGGTGCGGCTCGCGCCTCCTTCGAGCACCCGGCCGACCTTGGTGTAGCCGTTCCTCCTGACGAGCTCCTCGGCCTCCGCGACGAAGCCGGGGGCCATCAGGACGACGACCTCGTCGATCTCCGGGTGGCCGTCGAACACGTCGAGGGTGTGCTCCAGAATCGTCTTCCCGGCGATCTTCAGAAGCTGTTTCGGGGTGTTGAGGCCCACGCGCTGACCGACGCCGCCGGCCAGCACCACCCCCACCCTGCGCAGACGCGATTCGGCGATCATGATGTCCTCCCCGGAAGGAGACCATACCCGTGCCGGAAGCCGGAGAAGGTGATTGCCACCTAGTGATCACTCGGTTACTTTGCGAGGTGAGCACGTGCGGTCGACGTGAAGCGGGTTTCCATATGGGGGCGGATCCGAGCAAGCCCGGTACGTCACGGGACACAGAGACGGTGGCGGTCGTCCTCGCGACCTCGCCGGCCGCCGGGCTGCCCTGGTCCGACGGCGCCCGGTCCGACGGCAGCCTCCTGGAGCGGCTCACCGCCCAGCTCCTCACGCTGCCGGTCCGCGAGGTGCTGGTCGTGGTGCGGAGCCAGGACGCCCAGGCGGGGGGATGGGAGAGGGCGGCGGCGAGCGGCACGCGGCACCAGATCTGCGTCAGCGACGGGCTCGCCGAGGACCTGCGGATCGTGGCCAAGACGGCTCGCGCCTCGACCTCCCCGGTCGCCGTGCTCGCGGCCGACGTGGTCGCGCACACCGGGGCGCTGTCGCTGCTGCTCGAACATCCCGCGCGCCCGACCGGCGCGATCGTCGCCAGCGGCGACCCGGCCCCGCTGCGGCCGCCCGTACGGACCGAGTGGGGCCGCGTCGTGTCGGCGGGCACGTCCTTCCACGAGGTCGAGTGGGCCAACGGCACCTTCCGCGGCGTCCTCCAGGTGGGGGAGGCCCATCTGGCCGGGCTGGCCGACATCGCCGAGGACCTGGCCGACCTGGCCCAGCGCCGCCACCTCGGGCGGGTCGGCGACGGCGAGGTGCCGGAGCTGCTGCTCACGGGCCTGGTGCGGGCGGGCGTCCAGGTGCACGCCGTCTCGTTGAACACCCTGCACTGCGGGCGGGCCGGCACACGCCCCGCCGCCGAGCGCGCGGTGCGCGAACTGGCCGACGTCGACGAGGCGCAGGCGAGGCTCGACGCCGCGGTGAAGAGCGGCGACGGCTTCTTCGCCACCCACTGCGTCAGCTCGTGGTCGCGTCACCTCATCAAGCCGGCCGCCCGTCTCGGCCTGACTCCGAACACGGTCACCGGCATCTCGGTCGGGTTCGCCGCCATCGCCGCGATCTGGTTCTCCGACGGCCGCAGGGCGGGGCTCGTGGTCGGCGCCGTCGCGCTCTACCTGTCGTTCGTGCTCGACTGCCTGGACGGGCAGCTCGCCCGGTACACGCGCAGGTTCTCCCCGCTCGGGAGCTGGCTCGACGCGATCTGCGACCGGCTCAAGGAATACCTGGTGTACGTCGGCCTGGCGGCCGGATACGCGGCCGGCCCCCGGGAGCCGTGGGAGATCTGGGCCCTGGCGGTGGGCGCGATGATCCTCCAGACGATCCGTCACATGATCGACTTCTCCTACGCGGGCGCGGTGGCCGACCGGGCCAGGGCGGCGGGCCTGCGGGCGGCGGCCCCGCGCCCGATGGCCGTGCCCTGGGACGAGGCGCCCGCGGCGGCCGCCGCGAAGGGCACCGGGTCGGTGCTGGCGCTGTCGCGGCGGCTCGACGCGCTGAGCGGCGCGCGGGGCGTGGCCTACTGGGCGAAGAAGATGATCGTCCTGCCGATTGGGGAGCGGATGGCGCTGATCGCGGTGACGGCCGCGCTGTTCGACGCGCGGGTGACGTTCCTCGCGCTGCTGGGCTGGGGCGGGGTGGCGCTGGTCTACACGGCCGCCGGGCGGATGGCGAGGTCGTTCGCATGAGCGAGCGTAGCGAGCGAATCAGTGAACACAGCGTCTGGCGCATGCCGCTCCGAGCCGAAGGCGAGGAGGTGGCATGAGCGAGCGTAGCGAGCGAATCAGTGAACACAGCGTCTGGCGCATGCCGCTCCGAGCCGAAGGCGAGGAGGTGGCATGAGTCGTCGCCCGCGCGAGGCCGGTGGGAAGGCAAGGGGCGCGATCTCCGTGCACATGACCCCGGTGCCGCGCAGCGTCGTGGTGGCCTACCGCGACGACGGCCCGCTGTCGAAGGCGATGGGGCTGCTCGTGGCCGGGCAGCTCCCGCCGCTGCCGCCCGCGGTCGCCGGGGCCTTCGTGACCGCCGTGCTGCTGGTGCTCGGCATCGCCGGGGCCGACGACTTCGCGGTCTTCGCCCCGGCGGTGGCCCTGCTGCTGGCCGGGGCGGGCAGCGCCCACCGGCACGACGGCCGGCTCGACTGGCTGGCGCCCCCGATCCTGCGGCTGACCGAGTACGGCTTCATCGCCTCGGCCGGGTTCGCCCGCTCCGTCCCGCCGGTGCTCGTCGTCGCGCTGCTCGGCGCGATGGCCTTCCACCACTACGACACGGTCTACCGGCTGCGCCAGCACGTGTATCCGCCGCCGTGGCTGGCGACGGCCGGGCTGGGCTGGGACGGCCGGATGCTCGTCGTCGCCCTGGGCGGCCTGCTCGACGTGATGACCGCCGTGTTCGTGCTGCTCGCGCTCTACCTGTGGGGTCTGTTCGGCTGGGAGAGCCTGACCTGCTGGCTCGCCGCCCCCCGTACTCCCGACGAGGCCGTGGAACCGGCACCGCAGGATTAACGTCAGACCAACGGTGGATTACCCAAGCGGGGTGCCGAGCCAACTAACCTTTGGGGTTACTGTCTGACGCTCGACCTCAAGGAGTGCGGGAAATTGCTCGGAATGGTGCTGGCCGCCGGAGCCGGACGTCGCCTGCGGCCGTACACCGACACGCTGCCGAAGGCGCTGGTGCCGGTCGACGGTGAGACCACGATCCTCGACATCGCCCTGCGTAACCTGGCGGCCGTGGACCTCCGCGAGGTCGTGGTGATCGTCGGCTACCAGGCCCAGGCCGTACGGGAACGGCAGGCCGACCTGGAGCGGCGCCACGGGGTGACGCTCACGCTTGTCCACAACGACAAGGCCGAGGAGTGGAACAACGCCTACTCGCTGTGGTGTGCCCGCGACTACTTCTCCCAGGGCGCGCTGCTGGTCAACGGCGACACCGTCCACCCCGTGTCGGTGGAGCGGACCCTGCTGGCCGCCGAGGACACCTCCGACATCCTGCTCGCCGTCGACGACGTGAAGTCGCTGGCGGACGAGGAGATGAAGGTCACACTGCAGGACGGCCGGCTGAAGCGGATCACCAAGCTGATGGACCCGGCCGAGGCGTACGGCGAGTACATCGGCGCCACGCTGATCCGGCCGGGCGCGGCCGAGCGGCTCGCCGACGCGCTGAAGGCCACCTTCGAGCGCGACCCGCAGCTCTACTACGAGGACGGCTACCAGGAGATGGTCGAGCGCGGCGAGAAGATCGCCGTCGCGCCGATCGGCAAGGTCGAGTGGGTCGAGGTGGACAACCACGACGACCTCGCGAAGGCCCGTGAGATCGCGTGCCGTTACTGATGTCCGCGGCCTTCTGAGGAGTACGCATGCCGATTCTGGCAAGGATGCTCCCCGCCCCCCTCACGATGGAGGTGCGGCGGGGCGCGATCGCGCAGCTCGGCACCCTGCTCGCGGACAGCAGGGTGGCCACCTCCGGCCGGGTGGCGGTCGCGGTCGGCGTCGGGCAGGGCGACCGCATCGCGGAGGTCATCGCGCCTTCACTGGGTGAGGCCAAGGTGCTCCGGGTGCCGGACGGCACCGTGGACGCGGCCGTGTCACTCGGCGCGGACCTGCGCAAGGGCAACTACGAGGCGGTGATCGGCGTCGGCGGCGGCAAGACGATCGACGCCACCAAGTACGCCGCGTCGCTCGCCGGCATCCCCATGGTCGCCGTCGCCACCAACCTCTCGCACGACGGCATCTGCTCGCCGGTGGCCTCGCTGGTGTACGAGGGCGGCAAGGGCTCGTTCGGCGTCCCGATGCCGCTGGCGATCATGGTGGACCTCGAGTTCGTCCACGACGCCCCGCCCTCGCTCGTCCGGTCCGGGATCGGCGACGTGCTCAGCAACCTGTCGGCCATCGAGGACTGGCAGCTCGGCAACGCCGAGCGGGGCGAGCCCATCGACGGGCTGGCGATCTCCATGTCGCGCACGGCAGCCGAGGCCGTGCTCGGCCGGCAGGACTCGATCGAGTCGGACGCCTTCCTGACCGTGCTCGCCGAGGCGCTGATCCTGTCGGGAATGTCGATGGTCATCGCAGGGTCAAGCCGTCCGGCGAGTGGTGGCGATCATGAGATCCTTCATGCTGTGGACCAGCTTTTCCCCGGCACCTCCAATCACGGTGAGCTGGCCGGCATCGGCGCGGCGTTCTGCTACTTCCTCCGCGAGGACGCGCACCGGCTCGGCCAGGTGACCGGCTGCCTCAGGCGGCACGGCCTGCCCGTCACACCCGACGACGTCGGCCTGACGACCGAACAGTTCACGGCCGCGGTGATGCTGGCCCCCAGCACCCGGCCCGGCCGCTACACCATCCTTGAGCACCTCCGGCTGTCGGAGCACGAGGTCCGGGGGAGAGTTGAGGACTATGTCCGCGCCGTCGGTCGCTGAGCTTCGGGCGGTCGCCCAGCCGCAGACCACCATGGACCGCCGCAGCGGCGAGCACTGGGCCGGCCTGCTGTACATGCGGCGGCTGTCCATCTACGCCACCTGGCTGCTGGCCAAGACACCCATCTCGCCGAACCAGGTCACCGGCCTGATGATCGTGTGCGGGGTGGCGGCGGGCGCCGTGCTCGCCCTCCCCGGCTTCTGGGCGGCGCTGGGCGCGGCCCTGCTCATCCAGGTCTACCTGCTGCTCGACTGCTCGGACGGGGAGCTGGCCCGGTGGACCGGCCGCACCTCGATCACCGGGGTCTATCTCGACCGGGTCGGGCACTACTTCGCCGAGGCGGCGCTGCTGATCGGGCTGGGCTTCCGGGCCTCGGAGACCCTGCCCGACTGGTACACGGTGATGGGCGTGGCCGCGGCGCTCGGCGCGATCCTGATCAAGTCGGAGACCGACCTGGTCGACGTCGCCCGCGCCCGGTCGGGCCTGGTGGCGACCACCGAGGCGGCCGCGCAGCAGTTCACCTCGCCGCGGCTCGCGCTGGCCCGCAGGGCCGCGGCGGCGCTGCGGTTCCACCGGTTGATCCAGGCCGTCGAGCTGTCGCTGATCGTCGTGGTCGCAGCGGTGCTCGACAACTGGTTCTCCGCCACCCGGATCCTCGTGGTCGCCTGTGTCGTGATCGCGGGAGTCCAGCTCGTGCTGCACCTGGTCAGCATCCTCGCCTCCCGGCGGCTGTCATGAGCGCGCCGGCTCCCGCTCGGCATGCCGGTCGGTCGTACATCGGCGGTTGGGTAGGGGTTTGTTGGCAGTTCCGATACCCTTATTCCACGGTAAACCAGGCAGATTCCGGATTGCCCGGCCATACAGACTCGGTGATCATGAAGTCGTGTGTAGTGCGCCCCACGTCGAGGCGATGACGCGGTGAAAATCTCCTGTGTCATCCTCACCATGGGCAACAGGATCGCCGAGCTCGACAGGGCGGTGGAATCCGCGCTCACCCAGACCGACGGTGACATCGAGGTGGTCATCGTCGGCAACGGCGCGGACGTGCCGCAGCTGACCGTCCAGCCGCTTCCCGGCTCCGCCGCGACGATCAAGACCGTACGGCTGGAGCACAACGCGGGCATCCCCGAGGGGCGCAACCGCGGCGTGCAGGAGTGCTCGGGCGACATCGTGCTGTTCCTCGACGACGACGGCTGGTACGCCAACTCCAAGGTCGCCGCGCACGTCCGCGAGCGGTTCACGCACGAGCCCGACCTCGCCGTGATCAGCTTCCGGGTGATGGACCCCGAGGGCGGCTCGGTGCAGCGGCGGCACGTGCCCCGCCTGCGGGCCGGCGACCCCGAGCGGTCCTCCCCTGTGACGACCTTCCTCGGTGGTGCCTGCGCGATCCGCAAGTCGGCGTTCCTGCAGGTCGGAGGGCTGCCCGAGCGGTTCTTCTACGCCCACGAGGAGACCGACCTCGCCTGGCGCCTGCTGGGCGAGGGCTACCGCATCGAGTACGACGCCGAGACGGTCATGTACCACCCGCTGGTGCTGCCGTCCCGGCACAGTGACTTCTACCGGCTGAACGCCCGCAACCGCGTCTGGCTGGCCCGGCGCAACCTGCCGTGGCCGCTCGCGATGCTCTACCTGCTCAACTGGGTCGTGCTCACGCTCGTACGCGAGCGTTCGATGCCCGCGATCAAGGCGTGGTTCCGCGGCTTCTTCGAGGGGCTGCGCGAGCCGGCGGGCGAGCGCCGTCCCATGGCCTGGCGCACCGCCTGGCGCATGCTCCGGCTCGGCCGCCCGCCCATCGTCTAGCGCGCGCTCCGGACGGGCGGCTGCGGCGAGGACGCCTCCCGTGCTCAGCCGGCCGCCGACATGGTGCTCAGCCGAGCGCCGACATGAACGACGCGACGAGCCGGGACCGGTCGCCGGGGAGCACCCGCCCGCCGTGGACCATGAACGCCGTCGTGGAGGCCTGCGCCAGGCCGCGCCCGGCGAACCACGAGATCAACTCCTGGTGGCGGTGGTGGATGTCGATCCTGATCCGGACGTCCGCGTCCCGGGTCAGGTCCGTGACGAGGGCGCGGGCGGTCTCGTCGTCCTCCGCGACGACCGGTCCGACGAACAGTCGGTCACCGCTCCGCCAGGCCGCCCCGTAGCCGGTGATCCCGCCGCCCCGCTCGACGACCCGCACCTGCTCGGCGAAGGCGAACAGACGGGTCAGCAGGCGCGACCGGTCGGCCCCGAAGACCTCGACGTCGAGGGCGCACAGCGCGGCCAGGTCCCGCGCGGGCTCGGCGAGCCGTGAGGCGGTCCGCCCGGTGCCCGGCCCGCCGTACGGGTCGTCGCCGGTGTCGAAGCGGCCGACCCGGGCCTCGACCACGCCGGCCGTCTCGAAGCCGAGCTTCTCGTAGAGGAGCCGGCCGTACTCCGTCGCGCACAGGAACAGGGTCGCGTCGCCGGCCTCCGCGAGGACGTGGTTCATGAGGCGGCGCCCCAGCCCGCGCCCGCTGTAGCGGGAGGCCACCAGCATCATGCCGACCGCGGCCGCCGTCCTGCCGTACCGGGTGAGGACGACGGTCCCCGCCAGGCCGCCGCCGTCCGGGGCGTCGATGCCGAAGCCCTCGCCGTTCTCCAGCAGGAGCCGCCACTTGCGCTCCTCCCGTGGCCAGGAGCGGTCCTGCGCCAGGTCGAGGCAGTGGGGCAGGTCACCGAGGCCGAGGCGGCGGACAGGCGGGAAGGACGGGTCTGCGGGCTTCATGGTCACCTTTCCCTCGACGGCCCTCCGACGGTAGCGCCCCCGGCATCCCGGCCTGCGACCGTCTTCGTTTGTTTCCCCCGGTCCCCACGCCGGCTCACGTCCGGTGACGCTCCGCCGAAACCGTGGTCAGGTGCAAACTGTAAGATTTCGGGCGTTTGCTCTGTCCGATCTCCTGGGGTGTGGGATTGCCCGTTTTCCATCGCGAACGGCTCCGCGTCTTCGTCGACTCTCCGGTCTTCCAACGTGCGGTCATCGCCGTCATCGCGCTGAACGGGATCGCGCTCGGGCTTGAGACCTCGCCCGAGCTGGCCGAACGCCACGCCACGGCCTTCCTCGTGATCGACCGGGTCATCCTCGCCGTCTTCGTCGTCGAGATCCTCCTGCGGATCGTCGCGCACGGCAAGGCGTTCTTCCGTGACCCCTGGAGCTGGTTCGACCTGGTCATCGTCGGTGTCGCCCTCGTGCCGGCCTCCGAGTCGTTGTCGATCCTGCGACTCTTCCGGTTCCTGCGTGTCCTGCGGCTGATCTCCGTGGTGCCGGGCATGCGGCGGGTGGTCTCGGCGCTGTTCGCCGCGATTCCGGGACTGGCCTCGGCCGTGGTCCTCCTGCTGCTGTCGCTCTACATGGCGTCCGTGATCGGTGAACAGCTCTTCCGCGAAGCGGCCCCGCAGTACTTCGGAGATCTCGGCCGGTCGCTGTTCACCATGTTCACGGTGCTCACGGTCGAGAACTGGCCGCAGGTGGCCGAGGACGTGATGGCCAAGGAGCCACTGGCGTGGATCTTCTTCGCCACGTTCATCGTGATCACGGCGTTCTTCGTCCTCAACCTGCTCATCGGTGTGATCGTGTCCGCGATGGAGGCCGAGGTCAACGCCCAGCGGTGGAAGGAGGACCAGGCGTTGGAACTGGAGCAGCACACCGCGGTCATGAACGAGATCAGGGCGCTCAGCGAGAAGGTCGACCGGCTGGCGGCCGGCCTGCCGGTGCCCGTGGACGCCCGTCGTGCAGGGGCCGACACCCCTTCGGGAGCGGACCACTGCTCCTGCCGCCACGAACCGTGAAGCCGGCCGCCACTCCTCCGGCGTGCGCCGGCGCGGGGCTCCTTGTCACGCGTCCCAGGTGACCGGGAGGCTCTTCACCCCGTAGATGTCCGCGGTCTCCGGGCGCAGGGCGACCTCTTCAGCCGGTACGGCCAGGCGCAGCGTGGGGAAGCGGTTGAGCAGCGCGGGGAACGCGACCCGCATCTCGACGCGGGCCAGCTGCTGACCCAGGCACTGGTGGATGCCGTGGCCGAAGGCCAGGTGCCCGCCGTCCTGCCTCCGGAGGTCGAGCACGTGGGGATCGGCGAAGCGCTCGGGGTCGCGGTTGGCGGTGTTGTACGACAGGATGACCGTCGTGCCGGCCTCGATGGTCTGGCCGCCCAGCTCGACGTCCTCCAGAGCGGTCCTCATGAACGTCTTGGCGACGCTCAGATACCGCAGCAGCTCCTCCACCGCCCGGTCGACGAGCGCGGGATCGGCGCGCAGCGCGGCCAGCTGCTCCGGGTTGCGCAGCAGCGCGAAGGTGCCCAGCGCCAGCATGTTCGCGGTGGTGTCGAACCCGGCCGACAGCAGGATCAGGGCCATCCCCTTCAGCTCCTCGTCGGTCAGGTCGCTGTCGGTGAGGTCGCTGAGCACGTCGTCGGTGGGGTTCGCGCGCTTGGCGGCGACCAGCTCCGCGAGGTACTGCTGGGTCGCGGTGTAGGCCGCGATCAGGTCCTCGTCGCTCGACTCCCCGCCGAGGAACGTGTCGATCTGGTCCTGGAAGCGGCCCCGGTCCTCGTACGGCACGCCCAGCAGCTCACAGATCACGATGGAGGGGATGGGCTTGGCGAACGCGGTCACCAGGTCCGCCGGCGGTCCGGCCTTCTCCATGGCGTCCAGGTGGTCGGCGGTGATCTGCTCGACGCGCTCGGTGAGCTGCCGCATCCGCCGTACGGTGAACTTGCCCACCAGCGGTTTGCGGTAGCGCCCGTGCTGCGGCTCGTCCATGAGGAGGAACTCGCCGGGCGGCGCGGGAGGGACCTCCACGCCGGTGAAGTCGATGGTCGGGTGGTGGATCATGAGCTCCTTGCGCGAGCTGAACCGCGAGTCGGCCAGCACCGACCTGACCAGGTCGTATCCGGTGATCAGCCAGCCCTGGTGCCCGTCCGGGAAGGGGTAGCGGCTGATGGGGCCGTGCCGGCGGGCGTCGATCAGCTCCGCCGGCGGGTCGAAGGGGCAGCCGGGCTGACGGGCGGTCGGCAGGGTGGTGACGGTGTGGACCATGGTCGTTCCTCTTGTCGGCGGGGCTTCACTCGCGAGAGTGCGTGTTCCCACCATGGCCGACCGTCCTGACATCGGGCCGTCGCCGTGCTGACACACGCGTCAGCACGGCGACGGCCCGATATCAGCGCGGTCCGCGATCGTGGACGCCATGAACGGTTCAGCCATCGCGGCCTCGGGGCTGCGGAAGGCATACAAGGACAAGGTCGTGCTCGACGGCATCGACCTGGACGTCGAGGCCGGCACGATCTTCGCCCTGCTCGGGCCCAACGGCGCCGGCAAGACCACGACGGTGAACGTGCTGACCACGCTGCTGACCCCCGACGCCGGCCGGGTGGTCGTCGCCGGGCACGACGTGGTCACGGAAACCAAGGCGGTGCGCGCGGCGATCGGGGTCACCGGGCAGTTCGCCGCGGTGGACGACCTGCTCACCGGCGAGGAGAACCTGCTGATGATGGCGGATCTCCTGCACCTGCCCAAGGCGGAGGGCAGGCGGATCGCCGACCGGCTGCTCGACCGGTTCGATCTGGCCGAAGCGGCGGGCAAACCGGCGGCGTCCTACTCCGGCGGCATGCGCCGCAAGCTGGACCTCGCCATGACGCTGGTCGGCGAGCCGCAGATCATCTTCCTGGACGAGCCCACCACGGGACTCGATCCGCGCAGCCGCCGCACCATGTGGGAGATCATCCGGGAACTGGTCGCCAGCGGTACGACCGTCTTCCTCACCACCCAGTATCTGGAGGAGGCCGACGAGCTGGCCGACCGCATCGCGGTGCTCGACCAGGGCCGGCTGGTCGCGGAGGGCACGGCCGACGAGCTCAAGCGCCGGGTCCCCGGCAGCCATGTCCGGCTGCGGTTCACCGGCCGGCACGAACTCGACGCCGCGGCACGGATCCTGCCCGGGTCCACGAGGGACGACGAAGAGCTGACCTTGCGGGTGCCCGGCGACGGCGGGGTGAGGTCGTTGCGCGCGCTGCTCGATCGGCTCGACCAGCACTCCATCGACGTCGAGGAACTGTCGGTGCACACACCGGACCTGGACGACGTCTTCCTCGCCCTCACCGGCAACGCGAACAAGGAGGTCAGTGCACGATGAACGTCATCGCGGATTCCGGGACCATGCTGCGGCGCAACTTCCGGCACACGATGCGCAATCCGATGGCGCTGTTCAACGGCATCGTCATGCCGGTCTTTCTGATGTTCCTGATGGTCTACGTGTTCGGCGACGCGTTCAGCGTCGGCGTCGACTACGCCGACTACGCGACGCCGGGGTTGATGCTGACGACGATCTGCTACGGCATCGGCGCCACCGCGATCGCGGTGAACTCCGATATGACGACCGGATTCATCAACCGGCTTCGGGTCATGGACGTGTCCAGGGCCGCGGTGCTGAACGCGCACGTGATCGTGACCATGCTGCGGAGCCTGGTGGCCATCGCGTTCGTCACCGGGGTCGCGTTCCTGATGGGATTCCGGCCGTCGGCGAGTTTCGCGGAATGGCTCGGCGTGATCGGCATCGTCGTGCTGACGGTGTTCGCGATCGGCTGGCTGACCGTCGCGTTCGGCCTCGCGGCGAAGACGCCGGAAAGCGCGGGCCTCGCCGCTGTCCCGCTGATGCTCCTTCCCTTCCTGAGCAGCGCGTTCGTGCCGGCCGGCAAGATGGGTCCCGGTGCGCGGCAATTCGCCGAATACCAGCCGTTCACCCCGATCATCGAAACCCTGCGCGGGTTGCTGACCGGTACGCCGTCGGCGGGCTCGGCCATCACGGCGGTCGCCTGGTGCGCGGGGCTGGCGTTGGTCGGCTACCTGTGGGCGCGCGCGTCGTTCAAGAAGCGAGCGTGATCTCGGCCAGCTCGCGCCAATCCCGCCGCCGCCCGTCACGGATCGCCTCGGCGAACACGGTTTCGCCGAGGCGATTCCGCGCCTCCGCGGCGATCCTGGAAACGTCCGGGTGCGAACGGTTCGGCGTGCCGCGCACGTCGTCGCTCGCCGCGAGCAGCCGCGCGGCCTGCTCGTGGTCCCCCTGGCGCAGTGCGAGATCCGCGATCCCGACCAGCACCTCGGCGATCGTCGGAGGATGCTCGTACTTCATGACCGCGCGGAGCGCCTCGGTCCGGTACGCGCGGGCCTTGTCGAGATCCTCGGTGAGGTAGCCGTACAGGTCCATGATCGCGGCACGGACGGAGTCGCTCCTTTCCGCGTCGTCCAGCACCGCACGCATCCTGGCCAGGTGCTCGTGTGCCTTGTCCGGCTCGCCGCGCCAGCGCGCCAGATGCGCCTGCACGAGCGCCAGCTCGGCATGCGAGTCCGGCCAGCCGATCGCGCCCGCGCACCGCTGCGCCTCCGCCATCGCGGAAGCGCTGGACCGCTCGTCGCCGAGCAACCAGTACAGCTGAGCCTGCCGCGCCCGCAGGCCGACCACGTCCTCGGTCCCGCCCACCTCGGTCAGCGCCACGATCGCCTCTTCGAAGAGCTCACACGCGCGTGCCAACTCGCCGCGCATGGCGAGCCGATCGGCCAGGAAGGTCAGCGCCAGCGAGATCCCCATCCGCTCACCCAGCGTGCGGAACTCGGCGAGGGCGATTTCGGCGTCGGCGTCCACGTCGGTCTCGTCGCCACCGAGAGTGAGCCGCAGCCGGCCACGGGCGAGCCTGGCCTGCGCGCGCACCCACGGATCGTCGTCGGCGATGAGCGGTTCGAACGCGGGGAGGAACTCCGCCGGGCCCTCCAGCATCCGCTCCAGCACCCCGACGAACCCGAGCAGCGAGTGGCGATACCCGCTGCGCTGGGCGAGCCGGTGCGCCTCCTGGATCCACTCCCGCGCCTGATACTGGTCGCCGCCGACTCCGGCGGTCAGGAACATCGTCACGATGAGGTACGCCATCGCCCGCACCTCGTCGGGCACCTCACCGTGCATCTCACCCCGCATCGAGGCCGCCGCGATGCTCAACTCGGTGCCCTCGGCCCTGTGCCCGCCGAGGTACCAGTACCAGCCCGCGGCCCCGACCAGCCGCATCGCCTCCTGGGCCCATCCCTCGGCGATCGCCCCGCGCAGGGCCGTATTGATGTTGTCGTGCTCGGCCTCGAGCCTGGCCAGCCATTCCAGCTGCTCGGCCCGGCGCAGATGCGGATCGGCCGTCTCGGCCAGCTCGATGAAGTAGGCGAGGTGTGCCCGGCGCGCCTGCTCGGTCTCCCCGGCTTCGGCGAGCCGGTGCGCCGCGTACTCCCTGATGGTGTCGAGCATCCGGTAGCGCGGTGCGTCCTCGCCGTCGGCGAGCAGCAGCGACTTCTCGATCAGCGCGGTCAGCACGTCGAGCACCTGCTCCCCGGCGGACGCCTCGTCCCCGCACACCCGTTCGGCCGCTTCCAGGCTCGCCCCGCCGGAGAACACCGAGAGCCGCCGCAGCACGCGGCGTTCGGCCTCGCTCAGCAGATCCCAGCTCCAGTCCACGACCGCGCGCAGCGTCTTGTGCCGGGGGAGCGCCGTACGGCTGCCGCTGGTCAGGAGGTGGAATCGGTCATCGAGCCGGCGTGCCAGCTGCTCGACGGACATGGTGCGCAGCCGCGCCGCGGCCAGTTCGATCGCCAGCGGGATCCCGTCGAGCGCCCGGCAGATCCGCGCCATGGCCGACAGGGTGTGCGGGTCGGAGCCGATGTCCTTGCGCACCAGACCCGCGCGGTCCCGCAGCAGCCGTACGGCGGGCGAGGACCCGGCCTCGGAGGGGTCCGCTCCCTTGGCGGGCAGCGCGAGCGGCTCGACCTGCCACAGCACCTCTCCGGTGATACCGAGCGGTTCCCTGCTCGTGGCCAGGATCCGCAGTCTCCGGCACTCTCCCAGCAGCCGGTCCGCGAAAGCCGCGGCCTCCTCGATCACATGCTCGCAGTTGTCCAGGATCAGCAGGATCGCGCGCTCCCGGACCGCGGCGATGAGCTGATCCATCGGCTCCCCACCCCGCGCGGCGCCGAGCAGTGCCTGGTCACGCAGGCCGATCGCGGTGAGGGCGGCCTGCGCCAGCTCACCGCCAGCCCGCACCGAGGCCAATTCGACCAGCCACGCCCCGTCCGGCAGCTCGGCGAGCATCGTCCGCGCGGTCTCCGTGGCCAGCCTCGTCTTGCCGGAGCCACCCGCCCCTATCAAGGTGACCAGCCGGTGCGTGACGGCCAGACCGGCGACCACGGAGACGTCGTCGTCCTTGCCGACGAAACTCGTCAGCTCGGCGCGCAGGTTCGTCCTGCCGCTCTCCGCCCGCTCGCCCAGCTCGCCTCGCAGCAACGCGGTGTGCAGCGCGGAGAGCTCGGCCGACGGATCGGTGCCCAGCTCCTCGGCGAGCCGCTCGCGCGTCCGCTGGTACAGGGTCAGCGCCTCAGCCGTACGCCCCGCTTCGGCGAGCGCCCGCATCAAGGCCGCCACGAACCCTTCCCGCAGCGGATACGCGGCGACCAGCTCGGTCAGCTCGGAGACCAGCTCCGAGCCGCGGCCGAGGCGGATGTCCGCATCGACCCGATCTCCGAGCGCGGCGACGTGGAGTTCGTCCAGACGCGCGACCGCGGCGTCGAACGCGTCGCTGTCCCGCAGTGCGATGTCCGCCATGGCCGTACCGCGCCACAGTGCCAGGGCCGAGCGCAGCAGATCGGCACGCGCCGCGGGCTCGGCGGTGCGGGCCTGACCGACCAGGTGCTCGAACCGGCACACGTCCACGGCGTCGGGAGCCACGGCCAGCCGATAGCCGCCCGAATGCGCCTCGACCACACCGTCCGGCAGCACCCTGCGCAGCCTGGACACCAACGCCTGCAAGGCGTTCACTTCGTCCGCGGGAGGCCGCTCCCCCCAGATCCAGTCCACCAGCCTCGCACGCGTGACGATCCGGCCGGGTTCGAGGGCGAGTGCGGCGAGCAGGGCGCGCAACCGGACCCCGGGAACCTCCACCACGACGCCATCGCCGTTCCGGACCTCGAACGGCCCGAGCAATCCGACTCGCACATCAGTGATTGTGCCGTACACCCCCTATTGCCCGAACCGCGGCGACGACTCAGCGTGATCACGCGCGTCAGCGGGCCGCGTGGCGGGCGGTACGGACGGCCAGGGCGGCGCAGAGCAGGGCCGCGGCGAGGCCGCCCACGACGAGCGGGGACGGCCCGGCGGGCAGCCCGTCCGTACGGACCGCGCCCATGTAGTCGACGGCCGCCGTCCCGTTGACGGCGAGATACCACAGGCCGAGGTAGACGACCTGGAAGACCCGGTGCGTACGGCAGGCCACGCCGAGCGCCAGGGCGAGCGAGGGCACCAGGAGCGTGCCGCCCGCCCATGACCCCACTCCGGGCCAGTCGGCGGCGACCGCCATGCGGACGAGGGGGCCCACGCCGGTCGCGGCCGTGAGGACGACCCCGGCCGCCCACTCCGCGAGCAGCCCGCGCCAGGGCGCGGGATAGGCGCCGAGCAGTCCCTCCACGCCGTGTTCCACCCGCTGGGTGCCCATCCGGGACCAGATCAGCACCGGCCATATCCAGGCGAACGGGAGCACGGTCGCGGGTTCCGGCGTGGCGAAGGCGGCCGCCGTCACCCCGGCGGCCACGAGCCACCACCAGCGCGAGACACCCTGGAGGAGGATGCGCAGCTCACCGGAGAGAAGCCGTCCCGACGCCCGTCCCGGACGCGGCGCGCCCCCGGGGACGGTTGCAGTCCGGAAGGCCGGTCCCGTGCTCTCGGCGGTGGCGCCCCGCTCGTACGGCGCGACGGCCGGGGCGGTGAGACGACGGGCCGGGTCGAACCGGGCGAACCAGAGGCACGGCAGCAGCGCCAGGACGAGCGCCAGCAGGAGGACGACGAGACGGCCGCCGAGGAACGCGCCGGTGACGGAGAAGCCGTCCCACTGGAAGGTGCGCAGCGGCCTGGCGACGGAGGTCAGGCCGAGGCTGAACTCCCGGCCGTGCGCATCGACGCCCTGCGCGGCGAGGGCGGCGCGCATCGAGTCGGCGGCCCCCTGAGTAGCAGCGTGCACCCCGAGACCCCCGAGGGGCGCCTTCCGCGACTGGCCGCCGATCAGGAGGACCAGGGAGACGACGAACCAGACGACGTTTCCCACGCCGCCCCGCAGCAGCGGCACGGTCTCGAACAGCACCGCGGCCGCCGCCGTCAGCGCCAGCGGGGGCAGCGTGATCGTCGCGAAGGGCAGGAGGAGCGCCACCGGGTCCACGGCCCCGGACTCGCCGCGGGCGAGCTGCATGATCGGCGCGGCCACCGCGAGCACGCCGGCCATCGAGGCGAGCACCAGGAAGTCGCTGAGGAACTTCCCCAGCAGGTACGCCGGCGTGCGCAGTGGCGTGGCGGCGACGAGCTGGCCCACGCGGGTGCGCTCGTCCCGGCCGATCGCGTCGCGTACCAGGTAGAACCCGCCCATGGTGAGCCAGAGGGCACCGGCGAGCGCGGTCGCCGTCCCGACCCAGGCGCTGGTGTAGACGCCGCGGTAGCCCCCGACGTCCAGGATCACCCATCTGGAGTCCGCGGGCGGGACGGCCAGCCGGGCCAGGCCGACCGCCGCCAGCAGGATCAGCGCGTACGCGGGCCGCCGCACCCGCTCCCGGAAGTCGGCGACGGCGAGCGCGATCGTCGCCCGCGCCGTGACCCGTGCCGTCATCGGGCCGCCTCCCGGACGCCGCCGCCCACGACGGCGAGGTACAGGTCCTCCAGGTCGGGAGGCACCCGTACGGCGCCGGCGGCCGGCGGCGTGTCCGACAGGAGCCGCAGACGGACCCCGTCCACCGTGCGGATCACGCGGCCGGCCGGGTGGCGCTCCCGCAGGACGGCGGCCTCGGACGGATCGGCGAGCGTCTCCCAGACGTGGCCGTCGACCTCGGCGAGCAGCGCCTCGGGGGCGCCGCGCCGCAGCAGCCGTCCCCCGGCCACGACGGCGACGTCGGACGCGACGGACTCGATGTCGGACACGATGTGCGTGGACAGCAGGACCACCCGGTCCTCCGCCAGGTCGGCGAGCATGGCGCGGAACCGCACCCGCTCTTCGGGGTCGAGCCCCGCCGTCGGCTCGTCCACGATCAGCACC
The DNA here is from genome assembly GCF_016863095.1 of Microbispora siamensis. GTDB lineage: Bacteria > Actinomycetota > Actinomycetes > Streptosporangiales > Streptosporangiaceae > Microbispora > Microbispora siamensis. The sequence continues at coordinate 102,905 of NZ_BOOF01000024.1, forward strand.
CTCGGGTCGGCCAGCAGGGCCTGGGCGATGCCGACCCGGCGCAGCATGCCGCCGGAGTACTTGCCGAGGGGCGTCCGGACCGCCTCCGTGAGGTTGACCAGTTCGAGCAGTTCGTCGACGCGCGCCCGCGTCGCACGCGCGGCCAGCCCCTTCAGGGCGGCGAGGTAGGAGAGGAACTCCCGCGCGGTCAGGTGCGGGTAGACGCCGAAGTCCTGCGGGAGGTAGCCGAGAACCCCGCGCAGCGCGCTGGGCCGGGACACCACGTCGGTCCCGTCGAACAGGACCCTGCCGCCCGTCGGCCGGGTGACCGTCGCGCAGATCCGCATCAGCGTCGACTTCCCCGCGCCGTTCGGGCCGAGCAGGCCGAGCAGCCCCGCGCCGCACCGCAGGGTGACGCCGTCGACCGCGCGCTTGCCGCCCTTGTAGGTCTTGGTGACGTCCACCAGTTCGAGGGTCGGAGTGTCGATCATCTCGTGACCTCACCGGGCCAAGCCGCGCAGATCGGTCGTGCGGCCGTCGCGCAGCACTTTGACCTCGCGGGGCACCTCGACCCTGAACCTGGCCGAGCAGTCGGCCCATCCGGAGCATCCGGCATCGAGATCGAGAGTGTTCCCTTCGAGGGTCTGGCTGGAGTGGGGGTTCGTGCCGTGCACGTCGAACCACAGGGTGACCTTGATGTCCTTCCTGTCCGTCGCGACGAGGTCGGCCGGGGTGTCGTGCGCCCGCACGTCGAGCGTCCTGCCGCCGAACGAGAAGGTCTGGGACACCGGTGTGGCCTTCGACGCGTCTGAGCAGCCGCTCAGAACCGAGCCGCTCAGAACCGCCGCCGCGAGCGCCGTCAAGGCGCACCCCACCGTCTTGCGCGTAGTCATCGGATCCTCCGGGTAAGCCGTCCCGAGCAGGATCCGCGGTGGGCGGCCGGGCCGGCATCTGCCGTTCGGCAGATATCGGGGACTCGATCAGCGGCGGGCGCGGCTCCTGGCGCTGTGGCTCCTGGCATTCTGCGGAACGGGGAGGACGGCGCCGACCTGCCACCCCTCCGCCTGGCGGCCGGCGTGGAGCACGCCCCCGAGCGCCCTCACCCGCTCGGCCAGGCCGATCAGGCCGGTGCCCCCGCCGTGCCGGTCGTCTCCCGCGAGGCCGGTCGAAGAGGTTCCGCCGCCGTCGTCGGTGACGGACACCCGCAGGGCCGGGCCGTCGGCCGCGCCGTCCACTGAGGCGACCGCGACCACCACGCGGGTCGCGGCGGAGGCGTGCCGCCGCACGTTGGTCAACGCCTCGAGCACGACGGCGTACGCGGTGCTCCCGATCTCCGGCGGCACCGGGAGGGCGAGGTCGCCGGGCAGGTCGAGCCTGGCCGGGATTCCTCCGGTGGCCGAGAAGCGGCCGACCAGGTCGGGCAGGTCGGCCAGGCCGTAGACCCGGGTCGGCGGCGGCTCCTCCGCCACTCGCTCGTCCGGGTCGCGCAGCGCGCTCACCATGTGGTCCATGGACGCCAGCGCGCGCAGCCCGGCCTCCTCGACGCGTACGGCGAGCTCGCGCGCCTGATGCGGATCGAGGTCGCCGAGCTGGGCCGCCTGGGCCTCCAGGACGATCCCGGTGACCTCGTGGGCGACGAAGTCGTGCAGGTCGCGAGCCGTGTCCAGACGCTGGGCCCGCCGCGCGTCCGCGACCGCCCGGACCCGCCGGTCGTCCAGCGACCTCAGGTACAGCGCGACGGCGGCCACGGTGACCACCGCGAAGAACGACAGAAGGCAGGCGATGACCGACGCCTCCGCCGTCGGGCGGGGCATGCGCAGCGTCAGCCGCAGCGGCAGCGCGACGGCCGTCGCGATCCCGAGCGCCGTCCCGATGACCGCCGCCTGCCGTCCCGGCAGCCGCCGTACGACCCGTCCGAACAGGAGCAGCAGTGCGCCCATCTCGACGGGCAGCCACAGCCCGGCGAACTGGTGCCGCCCCTGGTAGACGAACGTGACCGCGTAGGAGACCAGCGCGACGACGCTCGCCGCCGTGGCGAGGCCGATCCGCCGGTGCGGCCGGCGCGTCAGCGCGACGGCGACGGCCAGGGTGGCGGACAGGGCGACGACGAGCGCGTGCGGGGGAGCGAGGATCGCCGGCGCCGGCACCATCGCCACGACCACGACGCACAGGAAGGCGCGGACCCGGGACCTCGTCATGCCACCGAGGGTACGCAGCAGGCGGGACGGACCGTCACCGTCCGCCGGCGTACCCCAGCTCCCAGGCGCGTACGGCGATGCCGACCCGGTTGCGCACGCCGAGCTTGCGCTGGATGCTCGCGACGTGGGTCTTGACCGTGCCCGGTGAGATGAACAGCTCGGCGGCGATGTCGGCGTTGGTCTTCCCCTCGGCCACCTGGCCGGCGATCTCGATCTCGCGTTCGGTCAGCGGCTCGGACGGCGGCGTGTGCCGGGGACCGTCGCCCGTTACGTGCCTGAGCAGCCGCACCGTGACCGAGGGGCTGATCAGGGTGTCGCCCGCCACGGCGGCCCGGACCGCCTCGACCAGGAGCGCGGGGCCCGAGCGCTTGACCAGGAACCCGGACGCGCCGTGCCGCAGCGCCGGGTAGACGTACTCGTCCAGGTCGAAGGTCGTCACGACCACGACTCTCGTCGGGACCGCGGCGCCGGGGCCGGCGAGGGCCCGGGTCACCTCGAGCCCGTCCATCCGGGGCATGCGGATGTCGACGAGCGCCACGTCCGGCTGGAAGCGCCGCGCCATCTCCACCGCGGCCACTCCGTCGGCGGCCTCGCAGACGACCTGGATGTCCGGCTGGCTCTCCAGGATGCGGCGCAGGCCCCGCCGCACCATCTCCTGGTCGTCGGCGATCAGGACGCGAATGGTCACCCGCCGATTCTTCCAGCCCCGCCGGGAGCGGACCGCGGCGGCGTCACGCCCGTCCCGGCTCCTCGAACGCCATCGACACGTGCTCGGCGGTGGCCGTCATAAGGGCCCGCCGGGGCAGGCCGAGCTCGCTCAGCTCCTTGGCGATCGGGTGGTTGCCCAGGCGGATGAGCGCGCCGCCCGGCCGCCAGCGGATCCCCCGGGCGCGGACCGTCCAGGGGATGCGGCGGGTTACCCCGTCCAGGTGCGCATAGGCGTCCGGCACGGGCAGCGCCTCGCCGAGCAGCGGCGCGGGCGTCGCCGGGATGCCGGGCCTGATCAGCAGGTCGACGACCATCCGGCCGTCCCTGCGCAGCAGGCACCGCTTGTACGGCGAGCCGAGCCGCAGATCCACGTCGGCCAGCTCCTTCGGGAAGCCCCAGATGGTCCGCCCGGCCTCCAGCGTGAACGTCTGGTCGACCGGCAGCCAGTGGACGAAGGCGCCCGACCCCGCCCCCCGCAGGTCCTTCAGCCCGGCCAGCGGCCCGCGCCTCGGCGGTGGGCCCGCGTCGGCCGGCCGTACGAGGAAGGTGACGCCGAACTCGTTGTAGGAGCCCAGGTCGGAATCGTGATAACGGACGAACACCAGCGAGCACAGGGCCTTGCCCGGCAGGACCTCGGTGACGTCCATCCGGGAGTACGCGAGGACCGCGCGGGCGGCGTCCGCCCGCACCAGGTAGGCGGCGAGGCAGACCGACGCGTCGCGGACCTCCACCGGCGTCTCGACCCTGCGACCCTGGACGACATGGCTTGCCATGTTTCCAGTACAGCAAAGCCCGGCGGCCGGGCGACAGCCGTACGGCGGCAAGGTTGTCCCAGTCCTGTTTCCGGCGGGTGTCGATATCCGGGGCGGCCGTTCGTGTAGAGGGTGAACGGGCCCGCGCCGGGCGGGCCCCGCCGAGGAGGTGTACGAGACCATGAGGCACTATCTGCTCAGCATCCAGCAGCCCGACGGCGGGACGCCCCCGCCGGAGGTCCTGGAGCCGATCATGCGCGACCTGGCGGTCCTCAACGAGGAACTGCGCGCCGCGGGGGCGTGGGTCTTCTCCGGCGGCCTGCACGATCCGGGCACGTCGACGGTGGTGCGGGTGCGCGACGGCGAGGAACTCGTCACCGACGGTCCGTACACGGAGGGCAAGGAGCACGTCGGCGGGCTGACGATCATCAAGGCGCCGGACCTCGACGCGGCGCTGGAGTGGGGCCGCAGGCTCGCCCGCGCGACCACGCTCCCGGTGGAGGTACGCCCCTTCGCGGGCGTCGTGGAGGGCGATGACCACCGGAAGTAGGGCCCCCGACGTCGAGCGGGTGTTCCGCGAGGAGTACGGCCGGGCCGTCGCGGTCCTGGTCCGCCACTTCGGCGACATCGACGTCGCCGAGGAGGCGGTCCAGGACGCGTTCGCCGAGGCGGTGCGGCGCTGGCCGCGCGACGGGACGCCGCCCAGCCCGGCCGGCTGGATCATCACGACCGCCCGCAACCGGATGATCGACCGCCACCGGCGGGAGTCCCTGCGTGCGGACAGGCACGCGCGGGCGGTCCTGATGCACAGCGCCGACGACGAACCTGTCGAAGACGAACAGGCCGAGGAGGGGCCCGTGCACGACGACCGGCTCCGCCTGATCTTCACCTGCTGCCATCCCGCGCTCGCCCCGGCCGCCCGGGTCGCGCTGACGCTGCGCCTGCTCGGCGGCCTCACCACGGCCGAGATCGCGCGGGCGTTCCTGGTCCCCGAGCCGACCATGGCCCAGCGGCTGGTGCGGGCCAAGGCCAAGATCCGCGACGCGGGGATCCCGTACCGCGTCCCACGGGAGGCCGACCTGCCGGACCGCCTCAGGGCCGTGCTCGCCGTCGTCTACCTGATCTTCAACGAGGGGCACACGGCGAGCGCGGGCGACCGGCTGGCCCGCGAGGACCTGTGCGCGGAGGCCATCAGGCTCGGCCGCCTGCTGGCCGCGCTGATGCCGGACGAGCCGGAGGTCATGGGGCTGCTCGCGCTCATGCTGCTCGTCCACGCGCGGCGCGACGCCCGCACCACCCCGGCCGGTGACCTCGTGCCGCTGCCGGAGCAGGACCGCGGCCGGTGGGACCGCGGGCTCGTCGCCGAGGGCCAGGACATCGTGCGGGCGTGCCTGCGCCGCGACCGGCCGGGGCCGTACCAGATCCAGGCGGCGATCAACGCCGTCCACGCCGACGCGCCGATCGCCGCCGCCACGGACTGGCGGCAGATCCTGAGCCTGTACGACCACCTGCTCGCCCTCGCTCCGAGCCCGGTCGTCGCGCTCAACCGGGCCGTCGCGGTGGCCGAGGTGGACGGGCCGGAGGCCGCGCTCGCCCTCGTGGACGGTCTCGACCTGGACGGCTACCACGTGTTCCACGCCGTCAGGGCCGACCTGCTGCGGCGGCTCGGCCGGGCCGGGGAGGCCGCACGGGCGTACGAGGCGGCGATCGCCCGCACCCGCAACGCGACCGAGCGGGCCTTCCTCGACCGGCGCCTGCGTCAGGTCCGGGAGTTGAGGTAGAGCAGGACGGCCAGCACGCGGCGGTGGTCCTCCTCCGAGCCGGGCAGGCCGAGCTTGGCGAGGATCGAGCGACGTGGGTCTCCACCGTCCGGTCGGTCAGGTACAGCCGCCGGGCGATGCCGACGTTCGTACGGCCCTCGGCCATCAGCGCCAGCACCTCCCGCTCCCGGGCGCTGAGCGACGCGAGCGGGTCGGCGGCCCGGCGTACGCCGATGAGACGCGAGACGACCTCGGGGTCGAGCGCGGAGCCGCCCGCCGCCACCCGGCGCAGCGTGTCGAGGAAGTCGTCCACGTCGAAGACCCGGTCCTTGAGCAGGTAGCCGAACCCGCCGCGGGACACCAGGTCGACCGAGTGCCGGGTCTCGACGTGCTGGGAGAGCAGGACGATGCCGAGGCCGGGGTGGGCGTCGCGGATCCGCCGGGCCGCCCGCGCGCCGTCGTCGGTGTGGTCGGGCGGCATCCGGATGTCCGCGATGACCAGGTCGGGATCGGCGGCGTCCACGGCGGCGACCAGCCCGGGGGCGTCCTGGGCCTTGGCCACGACCTCGTGCCCGGCGTCGGCGAGCAGCCGGGCCAGCCCCTCCCTGAACAGGGCGGAGTCCTCACCGATCACGACGCGCACGGCAGCACCGCCTCCACAGTCGTCCCGCCGCCCTCCGGGCTGGACAGCCGCAGCGCACCGCCCGACGCGCGGACCCGGTCGGCCAGGCCCGCCAGCCCGGCGCCCGGCCGCATCTCGGCGCCGCCCCGCCCGTCGTCGCTGATCCGCACGGTGACCCGGTCGCCGGCCCGGCTGACACGGACGCCGATGGCGCCGGGGCCGGCGTGCTTGACGGCGTTCGTCATCGCCTCGCTCGCCACGTAGTAGGCGGTCATCGCCACGTCGTCGGGCAGGTCGTCGGCCGACACGTCGAGCGCCACGGGCACCGGAATCTTGCCCGCCAGGGTGACCAGCGCGTTGCCGAGACCGTCGTCGAGGCTGCTCGGCCGCAGGCCGTGCGCGATCTGCCGCAGCTCGGTGACCGCGACGGCCAGCTCGGCCACCCACGCGTCCAGCAGGGCGCCGACGTCGGCCGTGCCGTCGCCGAGGTGGCGCTGGGCGAGCCGGATCGCCATGCCGAGGGACACCAGGCGCTGCTGGGCCCCGTCGTGCAGGTCGCGTTCGAGCCGCCGCCGCTCCTCGTAACCGGCGTGCAGCAGCCGGGTGCGGCTGGCCTCGGCCTCGTCGAGCGCCCGGCTCACCTCGATCCGCAGTCGCACCACCTCGATGAGCAGCGCGCTCGCGTCGGCCGCCTCGCGCAGCAGCTCCCGGCTGCCCGCCCGGCCGCGTACGATCGCGCCGACCTCGTGGCCGCCGAGCCGTACGGGTGTCACGGGGGAGTCGCCGGGATCGACGGGCGCGCCGGTCGCGTCGACCAGCCCGGTGGCACCCGGCAGCCGGTAGCCGACGCGCAACTCCGGATCGCGCAGTGCCTCGCGCAGCGCCGCCTCCAGTTCCTCCGGCCGCGCCTGCCCCGCGTGCATGCGGTCGCGCAGGTGCCGTACGGCGGTCAGCACGGCCTGCCGGGCCGGGTAGAGCCGGCGGTCCACCCGCCGCTGGAGCCGCACGCGCAACGGGGACAGCGCGGCGGCGCAGACGGCGGTGGCGGCGGCCGCCGCGACCGGCGAGCCGCGGCCGGCGCCGAGGCCGACGAGGAACGAGGCGGCCGTGTAGAAGCCCAGCAGGACGGCGGTCACCATGCCGTAGGTGACCGCCGCGCTGATCGCCCGGTCGACGTCGTAGAGGTCGTGGCGCAGCACCGCGATCGCGGTCGCCACCGGGATCGACACGGCCGTCGCCGCCAGGCCGATCACCACCAGGTCGGAACTGCCGAGGAACAGGTAACTGGCCCAGCACAGCAGCAGCGTGAGCGGCAGGAAACCGCCGCCGAGGGCGAACCACTTGAGCCGCGCCCGGCCGATCTCGTCGGCCGCCCGCCGGTAGCGGATCACCATCGCCGCCGCCGACGCGACCAGCAGCCCGAGGAAGAGTGGCAGCAGCGCCACTCCCGCGATCTCCAGCACCGGCAGGTACGCCTCCGGAGGCCGCAGCAGGTGTGGCGTGCGCTCGAACGGCGGCGGGTACGCGCCGGGGACGCAGGCCGCGACCAGCATGAACAGCACGGGCACGACCAGCAGCCCGGCGACGGTCCAGCGCCAGCGCCGCCCCGGCAGGCGCCCGTCGGGAAAGACGAGCGTGAGCAGCGCCGCCGGCACGTACAGGAGCATCCAGTCGCCCTGCGCCAGCGCCGCGTAGACCTCGGAGATCAGCAGCCCCGGGTGACGTCCGGCCAGGCTCGCGTACGAGTCCTCGACCGCCAGATGGACGGGCGTCGCGCCGGCCAGCACGAGCAGCAGGCCCACCACGCTGCGCGGACGCCGGGTGGCGACCAGCACGCCGAGCACGACGGAAGGCAGGGCGAGCGCGGTGCCGACCGCGAGCGCCATGTCAGCCCCCGCGTCGTGACCGGCCAGCACCAGCCCGGCGCCCGCCAGCGCGCACACCATCAGCACGGCGGCGTACGCGAACAGACGGGGGAGTGCCACGAGCACACCGTAGGTCCCGGGGCGGCAGGGGTGAATACGTGCCAGCACGGAGATCGGACCGGGGGCGGCCCGGATCCGCCGACGGGGCCTGCGCGCCCACACTGCGGACATCGGCATCCCGCAGCTCAGGAGAAGCGCATGAAACGCTCCGTCCCTCTCGTCATCGGCCTGGTCATCGCAGGCCTGTTCGGTCTCATCGACGTGATCTCGCTGCCGTTCGGCGACGGCGAGCACCCGCCGTTCGTGGTGGCACTCGCCGACGGCGTACTCGGCCTGATCACCGTGGTCGGCGTCGTGCTGGCCTGGCGCGGCAGCCGCGCCGGGGTGGTGGCCGTGATCGTCACCAGGCTGCTGTCGGCGCTCACCGCCGTGCCGGCGTTCTTCGCCGACGGGGTCCCGGCGCCGGCCATCGCGGTGGCCGCGGTCGGCGTCGTGCTCACCCTCGCCTGCGTCGCGTTCCTCGCCCCGGCGCTGCGCTCCCACGCCTGACCTCCCCTTCGGCTGAGGAGAATCGATGGAAACGGCTCCGCCGCCCACTCGTCATGTGCCGCTCGCGCTAGCGCTGTTCACCGCGCCGTGGGGTTTCGTCGTGGCCAACGCGGCGTACGCGTGGGCCACCCGCGACGGGGGAAGCGACGCCACCGGCGCGGAGGCGCTGGCGCTCACGGCGGCTCATCCCACGGAGATGCGCCTGGCCACGGTCGCCGCGATGCTGGGCAGCCTGCTCATGGTCCCGGCCGTCCTCGGCGCAAGGCGGCTCCTCGCGGACCGGAGCCGCAGGCTCGGCCTCCTCGGCGCGACCCTCATGGCGAGCGGCTACATCTGCTACTTCGCGGTCGCCTTCGCCGGGATCACCGTGGACGTCATGGCGCGACGCGGGGGCCCTCTCGCGGACTACGCGGCGGTCGTCGACGGCGCCCAGAGCGACCCGTCGGCCGTCTGGGTGTTCCTGCTCTTCGTGCTCGGCAACCTGGCCGGCACGCTGCTGCTCGGGCTGGCCCTGCTCCGCGCCCGTGTGGTGCCGTTCTGGGCCGCCGCCGGGATCATGGCGTGGCCGCCGCTGCACGTGATCGGGCTCGTGGCCGGCACCGAGTGGTTCGAGGTCGCGGGTGCGCTCACCCAGGCCGTCGGCCTGGCCGTCACCGGCGCGCGCCTGGCGGCCGCGTCCCGGTGATCCGCGTGTCGAGGGCGGCGGGCTGTCGGGAGGCCGGCGTCAGGCGCCACGCCCGCCTCGTCGCCGCCCAGATGCCCGGCGCGGGCCGCTAGACGTTCTGCCCCGACAGGTTGGTCAGGCGGCCGGCGGGAGAGCGGTCCGGCAGGGCAGCGACGGAGCTCGGGGCCTGGGCCCACCGCTCGAGCAGGGCGACGAACTCCCCGGCCACGGAGGGCCAGTGGAAGTGGTTCAGCGCCTCGACGTAGCCCCGGGCGCCCATCGCGGCACGCCGTTCTGCGTCCTCACGCAGGCGGAGCACGCACTGCACGACCGCGTCGGCCACCGCGCCGACCTCGCCGAACGGGACGATCGTCCCGCAGTCGACCCGCCCGACCAGGGACGCCGCCCTCGGCAGCGGGGTCGTGACGACGGGGATGCCACGTGCCATGTATTCGACGACCTTCGTGGGCGTCGACTCGCGGTAGTTCGGCACGTCGTGCAGCAGGGAGAGCCCGGCCAGGGCGCCCTCGGCCATCCGCAGCGCGTGGTTGTTGGGGACGTACCCGAACCAGTCGAGCAGCCCCGCCCGCTGTGCGTCGCGCAGCATCGGACGCACCGAGGCGTCGGCCGGTCCGATCAGGTCCAGGCGGATGCCGTGCGGCCGGAGTCGCCGGGCGATCTCCACCATCTCGGCCGCGCCGCGGGCGAGGGAGATGTGGCCCACGTAGACGATCCGGGAGTCACCGGGCGGCGGGGGCGGCGCCTGCGGCACGTACGTGTGGTTGGGCACCACGGGATGCGGGCCGGGGAAGCGCTCACGATAGGACTCCTCGGCGAGGATGAGGTGGAGCCGCCGCTCCGCCCGTCCCTCGACCGCGCGGATCAGCGGCGGCAGGACGCTCCGCAACGGCCCCGGCAGGTACGCCTTGGCGTTCAGCGCGCCGATCGTGTCCTCGTGGACGTCCCAGACCGTGGGCGGCCGCCTGCGCGGCAGCGCGAGCAGCAGCTCGATGTCGTGCACGAGCAGCAGGTCGGCGTCTCGCGCCGCCGTACGCAGGGCGGAGGCGGCGGCCCGCAGCGCCTTGCCCCGGTGCAGGCCCACTGCTCTCGGCACGTCGACGGCCCGGACGCCCGGCCGCGGCGTCACGTTGCAGTGCGTGAACGGCGCGACGAAGGTCACCTCGTGCCCCGCGTCGAGCAGCGCCCGGATCTGCCGGTGGGTGATCCGGGCGTCCTCGGGGTGATGGACTGTCGTGCCGACGCATACCCTCATATGGGGAGGCTGACCGCACCGTCCGAAATGACCGGATGCGCTGGGTGAATACCCCTCGAAATGCCGCTTAACTTCCGGTGTTCGCCGGCTGCGGCACCTGCCCGCTCGGCCTGCGGTACAACCAGGTCAGCCGGGGTTCGAGCAGCCACTTGAACGCCGTACGGGTGATCGGCAGGCACAGCACGATGGCCAGCGCGAAGCAGGAGCACGCGATGGCCGCCACCCCGAGCGGGCCGTACAGCCAGGAGAAGCTGAGCCAGCCCATCTCCTTGGCGATCATCACCGGCACGCCGTGCAGCAGGTAGCAGTAGAGCGTGCGGGTGCCGAGGTCGGTGAACCACGTCTGACGCCGGGGGATCAGCGACATCACGGCCGCCGACATCGCCAGCGCGGCCACCAGCAGGCCTGTCCGCAGCAGCATGCCCTTCCACCAGACCAGGTGAAGGTCCTTGTAGCTGTTCTTGTAGTAGATCGGGCCGAGCTTGATCGAGTAGTTCTTCACCAGGAAGATCGCCACACCCGCGGCGCCCAGCAGCACGAACACCGACAGCACCATCACCCAGCGCTGCTTGAGGAAGTCGAAGACCTGCGGCTTGAGCACGAGGCCGAGGACGAAGAACGGCATCAGGCCGAAGAAGCGGTCCATGCTGAAGTCGCCGGTCAGCTCGGAGAACCCGGCGAACAGGTACACGGCGACCGAGATGACGAACGGATACTTCATCCGCTTCCACACGGGTGTGGACAGTCGCCAGAACAGCAGCGCGAGCAGATACCAGTTCAACCAGGCAGGATCCATGATCGTGAGGCTGAACTTGTGCCCGAAGGCGGTGCGCAGCAGGGCGTACCCCAGCTCGACGATCACGTACGGCACGAGGAACGTGTCGACCAGCTTGTTGGTCTTGGCGTTGGAGTTCCAGAAGTTCCTGGACAGGTAGCCGCTGACGATGACGAACAGCGGCATGTGGAAGACGTAGATGAACAGGTACGCCGCCCGGGCGGAGTCGGCCGCCAGCGTCGGGACCAGCGAGTGCCCGATCGGCACCAGGGCGATGCCGACGAACTTCACGTTGTCCAGGTAGGGGTCGCGCGGCTTCCTGGCCCTGGGCGCGGGCTCCTGCTCGGGCTCGTCCTCCAGGCCGCCCTGCTGTCCCGCACCCCGGGCGAACGGGTCGTCCGGCCGGACGGGCGCCTCGGCCCAGGCGGGCAGCGGGTCGCGCAGCGGCCTGCCGAGCGGGCCGGTCTGGCGGGGGTCGTTCGCGCCGCCGGCGCCGTCCTGAGAACGCCGCCAGGGGTCCCACTGGGCGGGGTCGGCCTCCTGGCCGGGCCACGCCGGGGCCGGCGCGCCTGGCGCGTCCGGCGTGGGCGCGGGGCTGAAGGCCGCCTGCGGAGCGGCCCCGGGGAAGGCGTCCGGCAGGCCTCGCCCGCCGCGCGGGCCACGGGTGGTCTCGGGGAACGGCGCGGCGCCGAAGGGGTCGTCCGGCGTGAAGGCCGGGCCGGCGCCGGACGGGGGAGTGTCGAGGAAGGGGTTCGCCGTCCTGCCGGCAGCGGCCGCCGGAGGCTCCGGAAAGCCTGGAGGTTCGGGGAAGCCCGGGGGTTCGGGGAAGCCGGCGAGCCCCGTCCCCAGCGGCTCGGGCCCGGTGCCGAAGGCCGGGGTGGGGAAGGCCGGGGAGTCGCCGAAGGGAGGCGTGGGGACGTCGGAGCCGTCCTGCGGGCCGGGGGCGGACGACCGCCGGGCGGCGCCGGGGAAGGCGTCCGAGAGGTTCCGGGGACCGTTCTCGGGGAACGTCTGCGGCCACGCGGGACCGTCGGCGGCGCTCACGCGCGAGGCGCCCGGACGATCCGCGGCCCGGCCCGCCGAGAAGTAGTCGAAGCCCTCCGGCTGCGGGGCGGACGCGGGCGGCATGCCCAGGCGGGAGGCGCCCGGCTTGCGCGGTTTCCGTACGGGCAGGGGCTGCTTCTCGTACGCATTGTCGTGCGGCGCGGAACCGGTCGGCGCGGCGCTGTGTGGCACGGCGCTGCTCTGTGCGGCCTGTGCGGCCTGTGCGGCGCCGGGGCCCTCGGCGCTCCGCGGCTTGCGCACGGGCAGGGGCTGCTTCTCGTACGGCGGGGGGCCTGCGGGCGTGGAACCGGTCGGCGCGGCGCTGTTCTGCGTGGCACTGTTCTGTGCGGCGCCGGGGCCCTCGGCGTTACCCGCCTCGGTGGCCGGGCCTGCCGCGCCACCCGGGCCTGCCGTGCTTCCCGGGGCCCTCTCGCCGCTCTCGTGGCGCCCATGTGCCGATGCGGCGGCGCTCTCGTCACCGGGCGCGGGGAAGCCGCCCTCGTGACGTCCGTGCTCGTGCCGCTCGGGTGCCTGGGAGCCGGGTCGGCCCGCGCCCTGCTCCGCTTCCGGACCGCCCGCGGTCTTCGGCTCCCGCCGCGGCAGGCCGCCGCCCGGAGCGGGCCAGTCTCCGGTGATGCGGCCTATCACTCCGGTGGGAGCCTCTTCGGCATCGGGGTCGGCGCCTTGCGGGGATCCGGGAACCGAGGGTTGATGGCGGGTGTCACTCACGGGAGAAACGCTCAGCTATCTGTTGGAGGCTCGGGGGGAACGGCCACGCCTGGCGTAGCGTCGCCGCGTCCTTTCGGACACTAGCGAAGGCGCCCCGGCGCATCAGCCCGAACGGGCGAACAGGGCGCGTTCGCCAGGTGTTCACCCTAACGTTCTTGAAGACCGATGTCGCCTCTGAGGCCGAACGTAACTCCTGTGAAGTCTGTCGGTTCTGTTGTCAGGCCGCCGGAAACGGAACGGGCCGGGGCCCTTTGTCCTGGTGGACGGTTGGGGAGCCCCGGCCGGATTGTGGACAGAGCGCGACGCGGGTCAGCTCGCGCAGGGGTTGGTGTCGGAGGTGACGACGTTGTCGCCCAGGTTGATGGGGGAGCGGACGCCCTGCCAGTCGGCGCCGATGACGAGCTGGATGATCGGCCCGCGTACCTTGCCCTTGGGCGCGTCCGGCGGGGGCGACGACGGGGTGAACGGAGTGGCCGGGCCGCCCGCCACCTTGCCGGTCTCCGGGCTGACGGGGTTGACCAGCTTGCCGACCAGGATCTTCGAGTAGTTCCAGCCCTGTCCGGTGTAACGGACCGTCGTCTTGGGCTGGTCGGTGCCGTCGGGCTTCCTCGCGTCGCCGACGCCGACGACGTTGAAGCCGAGCGCGGCGAGCTCCTCGGCGACCTCCTTGGCCCGCCCGGACGTGTTGGTGCCGTTGAACACCTGCACCTTGACCTGCTGCGGCTTGGTGACCACCGGCCCGGACGGCGAAGCGGCCGCGCTCGGGGCCGCGCTGGCGGTGGGGGTCACCTCGGTGTCGTTCGCGATGGCCTTGAAGAGGTTGCCCGCGGCCGGCTGCTTCCACTGGACGCGGTTCTTGTCGGCGACGTACGGCTCCCACGGCACGGTGGTGGCCTTGAAGCCCTTCGCCGAGAGCTTCTGCGCGCTCTGCGCGATCTTGATGAGCTCCTCGGTGTTGAGCGCGTCGTCCATCGTGACGGACTTCGCCGCGGCGGCGATGAAGTTCTGCAGCTTGCCGACGTCCGTGAGCAGGGCGCTGCTGGTCGCCTTCTTGACGACCTGGGAGATGAAGACCTGCTGGCGCTTGATGCGGGAGATGTCGCTGCCGTCGCCGAGGCCGTAGCGCAGCCGCACGTAGCCGAGCGCCGCCTCGCCCTTCACGATCTGCTTGCCGGCCGGCAGCACGAGCTTCGCCTTCTTGTCGTTGACGGCCTGCGGCAGGCAGATCTCGATGCCGCCGAGCGCGTTCACGATGTTCTTGAAGCCGGTGAAGTCCACCTTCACGTAGTGGTGGACGCGGATCCCGGTGAGGCTCTCGATGGTCCGGCGCGTGCAGATCATCCCGCCGTCGGAGAACGCGGAGTTGATCATCCCGAGGTGCGCCGGGATGAGCGTCCTGTTCCTGTTGTAACAGGCGGGGATCATCACCATGGAGTCGCGGGGGAAGCTGAGCAGTGTCGCCCCGTCGCGGTTGGGCGACACGTGCAGCAGCATGATCGTGTCGGTGCGCTCACCATCGTTGACCAGGTGCTGGCCGTACTTCTTGTTGTCTCCCGCGCGGGTGTCGGAGCCCACGAGCAGCACGTTGATCGCGCCGGTCTCGTTGACGGGGCGGTTCTTGTCGAGGTCGTCGGTGGACGCGCCTCTGTTGATCAGGCCGATCGTGCTCCGATAGACCTTGTAGGCCGTCAGCGTGCCGATGACCAGCACGCACGTGAGCACGACGCTGATCCAGCCGCCGATCCCCAGGCCCGACCGGCCGCCGCCGCCCCCGCCGCGCCGGCGGGGCGGTTTGCCGTCCGGAGGGAGGCCGCCGCCGCCCCCGGACGCGCGGCTCGCGACGGTGGGTGCCGTGGGAGCCGGGCCGTAGCCGCTCTCCTCGTCGCCGCCGCGCCTGCGGCCGCGCCGCCGGGGCGGCTCCTCCTCCTCATAGGGGGGCTCGGGCGGACCGCTCGGCTCGGCACGCCGACCGCCTCGGCGGCGTCCCTCGTCGTACGCCTCGGGCGGGTAGTCGTCCCTGGGTGGTCGCTGTCCGCCTCGTCTCCCCGGCATCTCCGCGTAGCCGGCGGGGGCGGTGGCCACCGGCATGTCCGCGTACCCGGCGGGGGCGGGAGCCCCTCTGCGGCCCCGGGGAGGCTCGAAGGCGCCGTCGTACGAGCCGTCCTGGGAGGGACCCCAGACTCTCTGGTCGGACGGAGCCGGCGGAGGGCTGGAACGCGCCCCGACGCGCCTGCGCTCGCTCATCGCGCGCCTGCCCGGCGAGCGGCGGCCGTACGGCACAGTGTGGCGGGCCGATGGCGCGGTGTGGCGACCGGACGAGTGGGCGAGAGGCCGGAAAGATTACTGGTTCGCTCGCACACTTGTCCTCCTTGCCTGGCGATCACACGTCGCGCTCCGAGGGTAGGTCACTGGAGCGTCTGCGGGCGCCGCGATTGGGAGGATCCGGGCCGCGATCACGCCGTGCCACGTCCCCCTGATCCAGGGGCAGAGCATACTAAACACCGACATTTTGGGTATGGGATTGAGTTTGCCTTTACCTGGATTTGATGTTTTGAGCGCCGTTTGGCCAGGTCGCGTGGGTCATGTCCGTCGGCGGGGTCCGCGTACTCCGCGGACGGACAGGGCGGCGGCCAGGCAGGCGAGCGGCACCGCGGGCAGGACGTAGCGGTAGTCGAACTGGGCCGTGGCGGGCGGGACGAGCAGCAGCGCCCAGGCCGTCGCCCAGGCGATGCCCCAATTCGAGGAGGCACGGTTCGAAGGGGTGCGGTTCGATGGCGTGCGGTTCGCGGGCGGCCGTCGCGTCCGCGCCGCCCGGGCTCGTACGGCCCAGGCGGCCGGGGGCACCAGGAGGATCAGCAGCAGCACCGTCCCCGGCAGCCGCGCGACGTCCTGGTAGGCCCGCATCAGCCCCGCGAACGGCTCGGAGATGCGCAGTGCGAGGGACCCGCGCTCGTACCGTTGGGCGAACTCCTTGCCCTTCACGGCGGGGTGCCGACCGGGCGGCGGTGGCACGGTGTCCGGAAACTCGTAGTACCCGTACGTCTCGGCGTCGGGGTAGACGGGCCGCCCGAGCGTGAACGACCTGCCGAGCTCGGTCAGCGTGCTGCCGAGGTAGTCGAGCGGCTGGCTGCGGATCGCGAGCGAGGCGAACCTCCCGGCCAGGGTGTCGGTTTCCCTGGTGAACGTGATGCCGGGCAGCCGGACAAGTGGGGATTCGGCGTTCCAGATGTACTCCTGGGACGCCGGCCGGGAAGCGGGAGGCCGGGAGTCGCACAGCACGGCGAGGTCGGCCGGCGGCTTCATCACCGAACAGTCGGCGAACGCCATCGTGCGGGCGTAGAGGAAGACGCCGTTCGAGCCGACCAGCCCGACGCGCTGGTAGGTCGTGTAGAACCAGCCCGCGTAGCCCGCGACCGGCAGGAGCGCGGCCACCAGGAAGGGCACGGTCAGCCTGGCCGCCGCTCTGCCGGGGCGGGCCGCCCCGCTCGCCCCGCTCGTCCCGTTCGCACGGCGCACGCCGTACGCGAGCAGGAGGAGCGCGAAGACGGCGATCAGGGGCAGCCCGACGGTCCTGGTGAGCGTGGCTGCGGCGAGTACGAGGCCGAGCGCGGCGGCCGAGCGCGGCGTCAGCGGGCGGCGCATCGCCAGGCACACCGCCCCCACGACCAGGAACGTGAACAGAGAATCGGAGACGAGCAGGTGCTCCAGCTCGATCTGGTACGCGTCGAGCAGCACCGGGACGCAGGCCAGGACGGCCGCCCACGAAGGACCGCCGCGCCGCAGGACGGTCACGTAGAGCATCACGCCGACGAGCAGCCCCAGCACGTGCTGCACGGTCACGACCAGGGCGAAGCTGTGGAACGCCTCCAGGAGCCTCAGGAACATCGAATAGCCCGCCGGGCGGACGAGGTCCGGCCTCGGCCGCATGGCCGTCACGACGTACGTATAGGAGTCGGGGAACCACAGCGCGGGCCGGTAGCCGAGCGCGGCCACCAGCCGCAGGAGCGCCCCCACCCCGAAGACCACGAGGAACCATCGATGCCGGCGCGCCCAACCCCGGAGATCCGTACGCGCCCAGGCCACCGGGTGCAGCGGATCGCGAGGCGCGAGACGCCTACGCATCCAGTTCCCGAGCCGCCCGCCCGCCAGTCCTTCGCCCACGATTCGCAGGCGCGCGAGCCGTCCCTCCGCGAGCGCTCCCTCCGCGAGCCGTTCCTCCGCGGGCGGCGTGCGCGGCCCGGAAGACGGCCGCTCGCCGGGCCGGGCGGGCTCGGGGCACTCGTGCGGGTGCTCGCCCCGCTCCGGCCAGGGCGCCGAGCCCCGGCTGTCCGACACCCTCATGCGCCCCCCTGCCTGCCTCCCGGCGTACGCTACCGGGTCCGTCCGACCCCCGTGCGGGGGCCGGATGCGCCTGTGGAAAACCGCGACGCGCGGAGCGGGCGGGCCGCCTGGTGAAGGCGGGGCGCCGGGGTGGGCCGCTAGTCTCGGGTGCATTCCAGTGCACAGATCCGGCCATTCTCGTGGTCGCACACGGCTGCCATCGGAGCAGGAGGCGGCGGGCAGGATGCTCGTGGCCGTCTCCGTCGTGCCCGCACTCGCGCTGAGCGGGTGGCTGCTCGCCGGGCTGCCGCTGTTGCTGCTCGGATGGTTCCGGCCGCTGCCCATGGCGCTGCTCGGCGGCGCCGCCGCCCTCCTGCTGTGCGCGTACGGCCTGCGCCGCCTGCCTCGGACCGCCGCGCCGCACCGGTGGGCGACGGCGGCCACACTCGCCGTGGCACTCGGGTCGGGAGTGTTCAACGGGCTCCTGCACAGCGAGCAGCTGATCATCCGGCGTGACCCGTCGACCTACGCGCAGTACGCCATCTGGCTCGCCCGGCACGGGTCGCTCCCGATCCCGCTGGGGGACTTCGGCGGTCCCGATCCCGCGCTCCGCTTCGACAGCATGGGCGTCTACGTGACCGGCGGCGGGATCGTCCCGCAGTTCATGGCCGGGCCGCCGATGACCTACGCGATCGGCCACTGGCTGGGCGGCGTCCCGGGCCTGCTGCTCGTGCCGCCCGTGCTGGGCGCGCTCGCGGTGCTCACCGTCGCCGGGACCGCCGCGCGGCTCGCGGGCACGCGCTGGGCCCCCCTTGCCGCCCTCGTGTTCGCGGTCAGCCTGCCGATCCTCTACACGTCGCGGACGACGTTCAGCGAGATCCCCTCGCTGATCCTGTTGTTCGGCGCGATGAACCTGCTGCTCGACGCGCGGGCCCGGCTCAGAGCGGCACTGCCTGGCGCGGGCTTCTCGTCCGCCGCGCTCGCGGGGCTGTCGTTCGGGCTGGCGCTGCTGGTGCGCATCGACGGCCTGCGCGACGTGCTGCCCGTGCTCGCCTTCGCCGGGGTGCTCATCGCGCTCCGGCGGATACCTCGCGCGAGGCCCTTCCCGGAGGGACGGCTGGGCCTGCCCCTGCTGATCGGCCTGGTCGTGGGCGGTCTGTGGGGATTCACCGGCGGCTACGTCCTCGCCCGGCCCTACCTGGAGTATCTGTCGGGCTCGCTCATCCCCCTGCTCGCGATCTGCGCCGTCGTCGTGGCGCTCACGGTCGCCGGCACGGCTCTCGCGCCCTGGATCGCCGCCCGCGCGCGCCGGCTCCGCACGGGAGCCGCGTGGCTGCCGAACGCCGCCGCGGCGCTGGTCGTGCTGGTCATGGCGGGCTTCGCCGTACGGCCCTGGGTGCAGACCGTGCGTCGCGACGCGGTCACGCCCGAGGACAGGCTCACGGCCGACTTCATCGAGAAGACGCAGGTCGCCAACGGCCTGGGGAAGGACATGTCCCGGCTGTACTACGAGCACTCCCTCGACTGGGTCTTCTGGTACATCGGGATTCCGGCCGTCGTGCTGGCGACCGTGGCGGCGGCCGTGCTCGCGCGCCGCCTGACCAGGGGCGACCTGATGGAGGGAGAGGAGTTCGGCTGGCTGCTGCCGCTGGCCGTGATCGGGTGGACGACCGTGACGACGCTCTGGCGCCCCGCGATCACCCCCGACCACCCCTTCGCCTCCCGCAGGCTGGTGCCGATCGTCATCCCCGGCCTGGTGCTGCTCGCCGTCTGGGGCCTGCGATGGCTCTCCCGGCGGCTCGCGCGTACGCGCTGGTTCGCCGCCCGTCCGGGACGCTCGCGGGCCGCCGTCGCGGCGGGGGCGCTGCTGCTGGCGGTCCCGCCCGCGATCACCTCGATCGGCACCGCCTTCACGCCGGTCAACCGAGGGGAGGCCGCCGCGGTGGCGGGCCTGTGCCGCGCGATCCCGGCGAACGCCTCCGTGCTCATCGCCGAGCGGGTCACGGGCGACCGGCTGACGCAGGTCGTACGCGGGCAGTGCGGGCTGCCGACGGCCCGGGTGGTCTATGTCCGGGGCCCCGACGTCCCGCGCCCGCCCGACGTGCTGCGCCTGGTGGAGGCCGTCCGGCGCACCGGCCGCGTGCCCGTGCTGCTCGCCGCCGAGCCCGAGCAGCTCATGGCGTACGGCCCGGCGACCCGGGTGATGAGCCTGCACACCCGGCAGGACGAACGCTCGCTGGTGGACCCGCCCAACGGCACCTGGTCGCTCAACATCGACGTCTGGATGACCGTTCCCACCCAATAGATCTAGGGTTCGGCGTGTGAATTCCCCTGCGATGGAGGAATTGTCCTTCGGCGACGATCGTCGTGATCCGAAAGCGAGGACAGACCTTTTCCGGAAGCCGCTGGTCGTCGCCGGACTGGTGGTCGTGTTCCTCGCCGGACTCGGGCTCGCCGGATGGCGGATCTACCAGAACTCCCGCTGGCCGCTGCCCCCGCCCGAGACCCCCGTCCCCCTCACCGGGAGGTTGTCGGTCTTCCTGTGCGCGGACGATTCGGACGAGTACGCACCGGAGTGTCTGTACGGTGCCGCGACCGCCGATGACAAGCGGGCGATCGAGGCCGCGCTCAGGTCGCTCCCGCCGATCCGTGGTTTCTCCTTCGAGACGAAGGAGCAGGCGTACGAGAGATTCCGGAGGAGCGCCGGTGATGACCCGGCGGGTCTGGAGTTCGTGCGGAAAACGAGAGTCGACGAGATGCCCGAGTCCTACCAAGCCACCCTCGGTCCCGGGGACTGGGAGGTGCTCCGGCTTCGCATTGAGGACTTGCATGGCGTCCTTGCCGCAGAGATCTACGGCGACAGCCTCTGGAGAGGAGTCGCCGACGTCGGAATCGCGCTCTGCCCGGAAATCGGCAGCGACTATCCGCCGTGTCATGGACGCGAAGGGAGGATCTCGGAAGAGGAAAAGGCGGCCGTGCTCGACCGCATCAGGGATCTCGACGGGGTCAAGGCCGTCTACTTCGAGGACGTCGCCTATGCGCTCGTCAACAGGCGGCGGATCTACTGGGAGGCGGACGCGAAGGACCTCGACCCGCGCACTCTGCCCGAGGCGTTCTATGTCGCGTTCGACCGTCCACCGACGAAGGCCGAGATGGAGAGAATCTTCGTCCGGGTGCCCGGCGTCGCCGCCGTGGTGTCGGTGTCATGACCCTTCCCGAGGAGTGTCAAATCGAGGAACTGACGATCGTTGAGAGCGGTGGTCGGCGGAGAGGGCCGCTCGTCCTCGCGGCGGTCGTGCTCGTCGCGGCGCTGGGGGCCGGAGGGGTGTTCGCCTACCGGGCCTCCCGGGAGCCGTCGCCCCCGCCGGACGGGCCGTGGCCCCGGGCCGGCACGTTCCTGGTCCACCTGTGCGGGCCTCCGTCCCCTTATGACGCGCAGTTACCCGATGAATCGCAGTCCTTGGACGAGTACTGCCCGTCGGGCGCGGCGACGGCGACCCAGCGGCGCGAGGTCGAGCGCGTGCTCGCGAGTCACGCGGAGACCAGCGGATACCGGCGACTCACGCCGGCGCAGGCCCTCGCCATCGCTCGTCAGGACCGGCGTATCGGTGACGTGCTCGACGAGCATCTGCTGCAGCGCGCGGTGTACGGCGGTGTCCTGGCGCCGGGGGAATGGCGGCGGGTCCTCGGTGAGGTGCAGCGGCTTCCGGGGGTCTTCTACGTCGAGTCCTACCGGGACGACTTCTGGTGGGACAAGGCCGACGTGGCGGTCCGGCTGTGCTGGAAGGACTGCGAAGGCGGCCCGGCGGACCGGCAGACCGTGCTCGACCGCATCCGCGCCCTGCCCGGCGTTGACGAGATCTACTTCGAGAACGCCGAACACGCGACCGAGGTCCTGCGTCAGGCGCAGTGGTGGGAACGGCCCGAGATCTTCCAGCCGGACCTGATGCCGGAGGCCTTCCACGTGAAATTCGCCGGCCACTGGGACTTCGCCGAGGTGCAGCGGGCCTTCGCCGGGATGCCGGGCGTCGTGAAGGTGGTCCGGCATGGTCACCCGTGAGGGCTCACCGAGCCTCCAGGTGAGAGCTCTCGCGGTCGTGACGGCGGTGCTTCTGGTGGCGTCCTGCGGGACCGCCGGGCCGGCCGCACCGCCTCGGTCCGTCTCGTCGCCGTCCCCGTTCGCATCCGCCATGGAGGGGCCCCCGCCGGACGATCCGTGGCCGCGCACGAGCGCGCTCACGCCCTTGCCGCCGCCGGACGGCCCGTGGCCGGAGACGGGGCAACTGGCCGTGTACTTCTGCGCGCGCTCCACCGTGTTCGACGCCTGTGACGACCGGGGAGCCGCCACGCCGGGAGAGATACGGAAGGTGCGGGCGCTGCTCGGGGGCGCGCCGGAGGTCGAGAAGGTCCGCTTCGTGTCGCAGGCGGAGGAGTTCAGGCGAACGCGAGAGGCACTGCGGGACAGACCCGAGCTGCTGGAAGGCGCGGACCCCGCGGACGAGTCCGCGTCCTACATCGCGCGGGTGGGTCCGGGGGACTGGCGCGCGCTGGTCCGCCGCCTCTCGAAGGCGGCGGGGGTGTCCAACGCCTTCGTGATCCGCGACGACTACTGGCCGGGCAAGGCTGACGTCATGGTCCAGCTGTGCCCCCGGGCCGACCTCAGCGAAGGGCAGGGAGGGCCCTGCGAGGGGCGAGGGTTGGCCACTCTCGCCGAGAAGAACGCCATCCTGGACCGCATCGGCGATCTCCCCGGGCCGGAGAAGGTCTATTTCCAGGCCCGCTCCCACCAGGCCCCGATGTGGCGTCGCCGGATAGTGCCGGAGGAAGATTTCGCCGCCTACCTTCCCGAGGTCTTCTACGTGAAGTTCACGACCCCGCCGGTGCTGTCCGAGGTCCGGCGGGCGCTGCGCGGAGCGGCCGGGGTGTTGCTGGTGGGCCCGGTCGACGCGACCACGAAGGACAGGCGGCTGTGACGACGGCGTCCTCGAAGTGAGACCGCGATTTGGTCGGGCAGAGTACCCTAACCCGACGTGACCACGCCCGAGACCTCTGGAAGCGCCGTGACTCCCGCAGAAACCCCGTACGTCACGATAGTCCTGCCCTGTTACAACGAGCAGGACCACGTCATCGACGAGGTCGAGCGCATCTGCGCGGCCATGGACGCCAGCGGGTACACCTACGAGCTGCTGGCCGTGGACGACTGCTCCACCGACGAGACGCTCGCGCGTCTCCAGGAGGCCGCGCCGCGCTTCCCGAACATGCGGATCAGGGCGTTCCACCGCAACGGCGGCTCGGGCACCGTACGCAGGATCGGCAGCCAGGAGGCCCGCGGCGAGATCGTCGTGTGGACCGACGCCGACATGAGCTACCCGAACGAGCGCATCCCCGAGCTGGTCCAGATCCTGGAGAAGGACTCGACGATCGACCAGGTCGTGGGCGCGCGCACCACCGAGGAGGGCTCGCACAAGTTCCTGCGGGTGCCGGCGAAGTGGTTCATCCGCAAGGTGGCCGAGCGGCTGGCCGGGCAGAAGATCCCCGACCTCAACTCGGGCCTGCGGGCCTTCCGCAAGTCGGTGGCCAAGCCGTACCTGCGGCTGCTGCCCCCCGGCTTCTCCTGCGTCACGACGATCACGCTGGCGTTCATGTCGAACCAGCACGACGTCTACTACCTGCCGATCGAGTATTCGAAGCGGGCCGGGAAGTCGAAGTTCAACTTCGTCTCCGACGCCTACCGCTACATCCTGCAGGTGCTGCGGATGGTCATGTACTTCAACCCGCTCAAGGTGCTCATGCCGCCCGCGCTCTGGTTGGTCGGCATCGGCCTGGTCAAGGGCGTGTACGACATGATCAGCCACCTCGGCTTCTATCTCACCAGCAACACCGTCGTGACCTTCCTGTCCGGCATGCTGATCGGGGCGGTGGCCCTGCTGGCCGACCTGATCGTGCGATCTCGGGGTGATGTGTGAGGATCGCGATCGTCGGCCCGACGTATCCGTACAAGGGCGGCGGGGCGCAGCATACGACCGAGCTGGCCCACCGGCTGCGGGCGCGGGGCCACGACGTGGTCATCGAGTCGTGGCGGGCGCAGTACCCCTCGTTCCTGTATCCCGGGCAGCAGACGATCGACAGCCCCGAGGGCGAGCCGTACCCGGACACCCGCCGCGACCTCGACTGGCGGCGGCCGGACGGCTGGGTGGCCTGCGGGCGGCGGCTGCGCGGGGCCGACCTCGTCGTGCTCGCCGTGCTCAGCCCGGTGCAGGTGCCCGCGTACCTGGGCATCCTGTACGGCCTGCGCCGCCGGGCCCGGGTCGTGGCGCTGTGTCACAACGTGCTGCCGCACGAGACCAAGCCGTACGACAGGCCGCTGATGAAGGCGCTGCTGCGCCGGGTGGACGGCGTGCTCGCCCACTCGGAGCAGCAGGCGGACCTCGCCCGCGCGCTCACCGGCGCGCCGGTGCGGGTGGCCGCCCTCGCGCCGCACCTGCCCGCGCGCGGCGCCGGAGAGACGGCGGGCCGGGGCTCCAGGGGCAGCCTGCTGTTCTTCGGCATCGTCCGGCCCTACAAGGGGCTCGACCTGCTGCTCGAGGCGCTCGCGCAGGTGCCCGACGTACGGCTCACGGTGGCCGGCGAGTTCTGGGGCGGCCTGGAGGAGACCCGCGCGCTGATCGCCCGGCTCGGCCTGGCCGGCAGGGTCGAGATCAGGCCGGGATACGTGGCGGCCGAGGACGTGCCGGGGTTGTTCGCCGAGGCCGACGCGCTGGTGCTGCCCTACCGGTCGGCGACCGCCAGCCAGAACGTGTGGCTCGGTCACGAGCACGGCGTTCCGGTGATCGCCACCCGGGTCGGGGCGCTGCCCGACAACGTACGCGACGACGTGGACGGCCTCCTGGTCGAGCCGGGCTCGGCCGGCGCGCTGGCGGAGGCGATCAAGCGGTTCTACGAGCCGGGGACGCCCGAGCGACTGCGGGCGGGCGTCGCGCCCGTCGATCCCGAGCCGCACTGGGCCGTCTACCTCGACACGTTGCTGGCCGCGTCGGAGAGCTGAGCGGCCGGGGCGGTGTGGCCGCGGGCGAGCAGGAAGCCGAGCCCGGCCCAGGCCGCGTCGGCGACGGTGAACATCACGCGGGACACCACGGCGATCGCCAGCGCCCGCGGCGTGTCGAGCACCGGCGCCAGCGCCACGACCATGGCACCCTCCCGCACGCCGATCCCGGCGGGGACCACGACCGTGAGGATGCCCGTGGCCCAGGCCAGCGCGTACGCTCCGGCAGCGACGGCGTACAGGGACGGGCCCGCGGGCCGCATGCCGCCGATGAGCACCCACAGGTGCACGCCGTACACGAGCCAGCCGGCCATCGTCCAGGCGACGGCCTTGGCCATCTCCGTGCCGCTGAGGACCCGGTCGAGCGGCTCCCTGCGGGCGACGCG
This sequence comes from Microbispora siamensis, assembly GCF_016863095.1. Taxonomy (GTDB): domain Bacteria; phylum Actinomycetota; class Actinomycetes; order Streptosporangiales; family Streptosporangiaceae; genus Microbispora; species Microbispora siamensis. Next base: position 127,631 of record NZ_BOOF01000024.1, read on the forward strand.
CAGGGCGAGGTTGAGCCCCCAGGTCATCACCCGCGGGTGGAGGCCGACGAGGATGAGCGGGACCAGCGCGAGCAGCCACCACGCCTGCCTGGCGATCTGCTGCGACAGCGTGGCCGCGGCGAGGGCGAGCGCGCAGCCGAGGGAGGTCACCAGGCCGAGGGCGGTGGCGCTGAACGTCCGTCGTGGTGGCGCGCCGTGGTCGCGGGCCAGCTCGATCATCGCGGCGAACGCCCAGACCGAGCCGGGGATGTACTTGCCGAGCTGGCCGACGAACAGCACCCGTGCCGCCACGCGCAGCGGCAGGGGCGAGCCGAGCCCGGCGAGGATGTCGCGCCAGGCGGCCAGCATGAACCAGAGCCCGGCGAGCACGGCCAGGAACGAGACTCCGAGCGACCACCACGACAGCCGCGACAGTGCGGCTGAGGTCTCCGTCCAGTTCCGGGCCAGGCCGTACGCCAGGAAGGCGAGCGCGACCAGGGCCAGCAGCACCCGGAGCAGCGGGCTGGAGCGCAGGCGGTTCAGCAGGCGCGGCACGCGCCCCAGAGTAAAGCCTGAAGCTACTGATCGGTAGGTTCGCCGCGCGGGTTATCCACAGGGTCGGCTGATCGGGAGACGGGGGCGGCACGGGCACGGGTACTGTTGGGCAGCGTGAAGACGAGGGTGAGCGGAGGACGAGGGTGAGCGCGGAACGCGCGGCCCAGCTCGAATACTCCGAGTTCCAGGCCGCGATGCTCGACGAGGACAAGCGCCGGCGCAAGGCCGCGAAGATCATCGCCGTGCTCGCGCACTTCCTGGGCAGGGACGCGGCCAAGCCCGGCGAGGCGCTGTCGGGACTGACGGTCGGCGACGTCGGGTGCTCGGCCGGGTTCATCGCCGACGAGCTCGCCGCCGCGGGCGCGCGCCGCACGCTCGGGCTCGACATCGACGTCCCGGGCCTGCGCAAGGCGTCCGACCGGTTCGGCGAGCGGGTCGGATTCGTCTGCGCAGACGGTTCCCGCCTGCCGTTCCCGGACGGCTCGATCGACGTGCTGGTCTTCAACCACATCTACGAGCACGTGGTGGACCCCGACGCCGTGATCGCCGACATGCACCGGGTGCTGTCCGACGACGGCGTGCTCTACCTGGGCCTGGGCAACCGGCTCGGGGTCATGGAGCCGCACTACAAGCTGCCCTTCCTGTCCTACCTGCCGCCCGCCGCGGCCGACCGGTACGTGCGGGCGTTCGGCCGGGCCGATCACTACTACGAGCGCTTCCGCACCCGGCCCGGGCTGCGGCGGATGCTGGCGGACTTCCACGTGTGGGACTACACGTTCCCGGTGCTGGCCGCGCCCGAGCGGTTCGCCGGGGGCGAGCTGTTCCCCGGCGCGGTCGGCCGCGCCGCCAAGGCCACGCTGGAGCGGACCCCGCGCCCGGCCCTGCGGGCGCTGCTGCCGGTCGTCCCCACCTACCTGTGGGTCGCGACCAAGACACCTCGCCGCCCCCTCGGTGCGCCGCTCCCGCAGGCCCCCGAGCCGGTCCGCACGTCCCGATGAACCGCCGCAAGGCCGTACGCGCGCTGTTCCTGCTCGTGGCGCTAGGGTTCGGCGTCTGGGCGGTGGCGAGCCAGTGGACCGCCGTGGCTGACGGATTCGCCCGGCTGTCGTGGGCGGAGCTCGCCGGCTCGCTGGTGGCGGTGCTCGGCGCGCTGCTGTCGGGGATGCTCATGTGGCGGGCGCTGCTGACCGACCTGGGTTCCCCGCTGGCGTTCACCGACGCGTCCAAGATCTTCTTTGTGGGCCAGCTCGGCAAGTACATCCCCGGGTCGGTGTGGCCGATGCTCGCGCAGATGGAGATGGGCCGCGACCACGGCATCCCCCGGCCGCGCAGCGCGGCCGCCTTCTTCCTGACCTACCCGATCTACCTCGGCACCGGCCTGCTGGTGGCCGTCGTCACGCTGCCGGTGCTCGCCGGGCAGTCGGTCGTGAGATACGCCTGGCTGCTGCTGCTCGTGCCCGTGGTCGCCGCCGCCCTGCATCCGAAGGTGGTCAACGGCGTCATCGCGTTCGGGCTGCGCACACTGCGCCGCCCGCCGCTCGAACGGCCGCTCACCCGGCGCGGCGTGCTCGTCGCGTGCGGGTGGGCCCTGGCGGGCTGGGCGGCGTACGGCGTGCACCTGGCGCTGATCGTGCACGGCCTGGGGGCGGGCGGGCCCTCGGCCGTGATCCTGAGCTTCGGCGCCTTCGCGCTCGCCTGGTGCCTGGGGTTCGTGTTCGTGATCGCCCCGGCAGGCGCCGGGGTGCGGGAGGTCGCGATGGTGGCCGCGCTCGCCCCTGTGCTCGACCGGCCCGCCGCCATCGCCGCCGCGCTGTGCTCCCGGCTCATCGTGTCCGTCGGCGACCTGGTGTGCGCCGGCGTCGCTGGTCTGGCCTCCCGGCGCGCGGTCCGTACGCGGGAGGAACCCGTAGCCCGCGCCTGAATCAGTGGAATCGGCGCGGGTCGTCCACCCCGAAAGATGATCCTCATGTGATATCACTCACGTTTCGGGGGACGCCGGAAATAGAGTGACAGGGAGGGATGCGGGGGAAGGCGTCAGTTCGTGGCGCGGGGCCCCTGGCCCCTGCCGGAACACCGCCGGAACCAGCGGGACCGCCCTGGGCGGGGAGTGATCCTCCCGGCCGGTGCGGGCCCAGTGAGGGGAGCGATTCACTTGACACCCCGGGTGCTCGTCGACGCCGCCGCGGTCCCCGCCGATCGCGGCGCCCTGATCAGGTATGTCGATGGACTGGTCGCGGCCCTGCACGAGGCGGGCGCGGACATCGCGGTGGTCTGCCAGCGTGCGGACGCCGAGCGGTACGCCGCCCTGGCCCCCTCGGCGCGGATCCTCTCCGGACCGCCCGCGATAACCAACCGGAACAAGCGGCTGGCCTGGGAGCAGACCGGGCTGCCGGTCCTGGCCCGGCACGCCGGCGCCCAGGTGATCCACGCCCCCTACTACTCGATCCCGCTGGGCTCGGGCCTGCCCACGGTGGCCACCGTCCACGACGTCACCTCGTTCACCGACCCCGACCAGCACGATCCCGCCAGGGCCTCGTTCTTCCGGTCGGCCACCCGCACCGCCGTACGCCACGCCAACCGGGTGATCGTGCCCTCGAAGGCCACCATGGACGAGCTGGTCCGGGTGCTGGACGCCGACCCCACCCGGATCGACGTGGCCTATCACGGAGTGGACCCCACGTTGTTCCACCCGCCGGCGCCCGAGGACGTGCGCCGGGTGGCCGGGCGCATCGGCCTGCACGGACGGCCGTACGTCGCCTATCTGGGCGCGCTTGAGCCGCGCAAGAACGTGCCGAACCTGGTGACGGGGTTCGGCCGGGCGGTCGCCCACCTGTCCTCGCCGCCCGCGCTGGTGCTGGCGGGCGGCCCGGCCTGGGACGAGGAGGTCGACGCCGCCGTCGCCGCGCTGCCGCCCCGGGTGAAGGTCGTGCGTCCCGGCTTCCTGCCCTTCGCCGACCTGCCGGGCTTCCTCGGAGGGGCGCTCGTGGTCGCCTCCCCGTCGCGATGCGAGGGGTTCGGGCTGCCGGTGCTGGAGGCGATGGCCTGCGGTGCGCCCGTGCTGACCACCCACCGTGCCTCGCTGCCCGAGGTGGGCGGCGACGCCGTGGCCTACACCGAGCCCGACGCCGACAGCATCGCGCGGGCGCTGCGTGCCCTGCTGGAGTCGCCGGAACGGCGCGAGTCGCTGGCGGAGGCGGGGGTCACCCGATCACGCGAGTTCACCTGGCGGCACTCCGCCGAGGCCCACCTCGTCGCCTACCAACGGGCCGCCGAAGGCTGAAGAGGCGAACGGCACAGGCCGAGTCGCCGGCGCACCGCGTCGATGTCGGGTGCCACCTCCCCCAACTGGGGTGCCTGCCGGTGGTGTGCCTCGCGGGCGGCCTACGGTTTGCGGCCCACGCCGCCGTACTGGTACACCTCGCGGTCACGGAAGCTCGTGGCGGCTTCGGGCCGCCACTTCGGCAATGACACCAACCCCGGCGGCAGAAACTCCAGCCCGTCGAAGAACTCCTCCAGTTCCTTCGGCGTGCGCAGAGTGAGGGGGCTGGCGTTGCTGGCGTTCCATTTGGCGGCGGCCTCGTCCATCGAGGGGCTGCGAACGCTGTGCGCGATCGCCAGGTAGCTGCCCGGGGGCAGCGCCCCCAGCAGCGTGCTCACCGCCCTGTGCGCCTGATCGGTGTCGGGCACGAACTCCAGCACGCCCATGAGCATCAACGCGATCGGGCGAGAGAAATCCAGCGTCCGCGCGGCCTGCCGCAGGATGGGCGCGGGTTCGCGCAGGTCGGCGTCGAGGTAATCGGTGGCTCCCTCGGGCGTGCTGCGCAGCAGCGCGTGAGCGTGAACCAGCACGATGGGATCGTTGTCCACATAGACGATGCGCGCCCTGGGGTTGACGCGCTGCGCCACCTCGTGGGTGTTGTCGGCCGTAGGGATGCCGGTGCCCACGTCCAGGAACTGGTCGATCCCGGCCTCGCCGGCCAGATGGCGCACGACGCGGCCGATGAACTCCCGTTCGGCCCGCGCGTTGACCGGTAGGTCCGGCATGACCTTCACGATCTCGTTCCCCACCGCGCGGTCGGGGGCGAAGTTGTCCTTGCCGCCCAGCCAGTAGTCCCAAACGCGGGCCGAATGCGGAACGGAGGTGTTGATACGCGCCGATATCTGATCCCTCGAAGGCTCCTCATTCATCAAATCCTCCTAACCGACACCACGGGACGCTGTCTGACGCGCGACCCCCCAATCTAAACGATCAACGCACCGCGCGATGGGAAACCGTCGTAAATTGGGCTATTTCTCCAGTTCGTGATACCGCGCTGCGACGCCGCCTGGTGCCGCCGCAGGACGGCGCAACCGCCGGCGCGCAGCCGGGTGGCGCCCCTCTTCGCACCTTTCACAGTGGTGGAGGCGGGCGCGGTTGGCGTCGTCGTAGCTGCCGACCTTGGTTGTAGGTTCGGCCGCCGTGCAACCGGCGGAGGAGGCGGGCAATCCTGTGCCGATTCGGGTGTCCGTTTTCATTGCTCATGTTGAGGTGAATTCAGCCCCGCGCATCGCCCGGTTCCGGGTCCCTGAACGGAGATTCCGCGCCTGTCTTGAAACGTCCGCACAACGGTCGGCGACGGCGAGCCATGCGGAGGGCCCGGCTAGGCTACCCTCGCGGCTGTGAGGGAGAGTTCTGTGCGGTCGCCGGACGGTCTTGAGGCGATCCTTCTCGTGGGCGGCCAGGGCACGCGTCTGCGACCGCTGACGCTCAGCACGCCCAAGCCGCTGCTTCCGACGGCGGGGGTGCCCTTCCTCGCGCACCAACTGGCCAAGGCACGGGCGTACGGGGTGCGCCGGGTGGTCTTCGCGACGTCCTACCGGGCCTCGATGTTCGGCGAGGCGTTCGGCGACGGGTCGGGCTTCGGGCTGGAGATCGTCTACATGACCGAGGACACGCCGCTCGGCACCGGCGGCGCGATCCGCAACGCGGCGCGGGCGCTGACCTGCCCGCCCGAGGCGCCGGTGCTCGTGCTTAACGGCGACATCCTCTCGGGCCACGACATCGCGGCGCAGGTGGACCTGCACGTTTCACGGGGGGCTGCGGTGACCCTCCATCTCACGGAGGTGGACGACCCGTCGAGGTTCGGCTGCGTGCCGACCGACGACGACGGCCGGGTCAGCGCCTTCCTGGAGAAGACGCCCAATCCCGTGACGAACCGGATCAACGCCGGCTGCTACGTGTTCCAGCGCTCGGTCATCGACACGATCCCCGAGGGCCAGGTGGTGTCGGTGGAGCGGGAGACCTTCCCCGGGCTGATCGCGGCCGGTGAACTGGTGCTCGGCTACGCCGACACGTCGTACTGGCTGGACGTGGGCACCCCGGCGGCGTTCGTGCAGGGCTCGGCCGACCTGGTGCTGGGCAAGCTTGACTCGCCCGCGCTGCCGGGACCGGTGGGCGAGAGCCTCCTCCTGCACGGGGCCGTCGTGTCGCCCGAGGCCAAGGTCACCGGTGGCACGGTCGTCGGCGCCCGGGCCACGGTCGAGGCAGGCGCGAACGTACGCGGCAGCGTGCTGTCCGAGGGCTGCCACGTGGCGTCCGGCGCGACCGTCGTGGACTCGGTCGTCGGCATCGGCGCCCGCGTCGCCTCCGGCGCCGTGCTGCGTGAGGTCGTGGTCGGCGACGGCGCGCTCATCGGCCCCGGCAACGAGCTGACCTCCGGTATGCGCGTCTGGCCGGGGGTAAATCTGCCCGAGTGCGCGGTCCGCTTCTCCAGCGACGTCTGAAATGATCCGTACGGCTTCCACCGGGCGGCGAAGCGAGCGGCGCTGGCGGCCGTCCGCGCCGTTCGACGTCGCGCTGACGCTGTCGCCGCACCGGCGCGGGGGAGGCGACCCGGCCTGGCGGCGTACTCCGGACGGGGCGATCTGGCGCACCTCGCGCACTCCCGAGGGGTCCGGCACCCTGCGCGTGACGGCGAGCCACGGCGAGGTCCTCGGGCAGGCGTGGGGGCCGGGGGCGGAGTGGCTGCTGGAGACGCTTCCCTCTCTGCTGGGCGCCGACGACGACGTGGCCGGCTTCGCCGCGATGCTCGCGCGGCTCACCCGCTCGGGCGATATCCGGCAGGCCCGCGCCGCCGCGTTCGTCGCGGGCCTGGCCGACCGTGCCGCCGGGCTGCGGATCGGGCGTTCCCTGCGGGTCTTCGAGGCGCTCGCGCCCGCCGTGCTGGAGCAGAAGGTGGTCGGCAGGGAGGCGTGGCGGGCCTGGCGGTTCCTGATGCGCCGGTACGGCGAGCCGGCCCCCGGCCCGGCCCCCGAGGGCATGTACGTGATCCCGCCGCCCGAGGTGTGGCGGGCGATCCCGTCGTGGGACTGGCACCGGGCCGGAGCGGAGGCCGTACGGGCCAGGACGATCGTCAACGCGGCCCGGCACGCCGAGAAGCTGGAGCGCACCACGGAGGCGTCGGCGGAGGCGGACCGCCTGCTGCGGGCGCTGCCGGGGATCGGCGTGTGGACCTCCGCCGAGGTGCGCCAGCGGGCCCACGGCGACCCGGACGCCCCGAGCGTGGGCGACTTCCACCTGCCGGGAATCGTCGGCTACGCGCTGACCGGGCGGAAGACCGACGACGACGGCATGCTCGACCTGCTCGAGCCGTTCCGGGGGCACCGCCACCGTGTGGTCAGGCTGATCGAGCTCAGCGGCGTCAGGCCGCCGGCACGCGGCCCGCGCATGGCCCCGCGCGACTACCGGGCCTTCTGACCGCGCCCGGTGTGCCGAGCCCCACCGGCCTCGCGCGTCTTCAGGTCCTGGTTGATCCCGCAGTGCTCGACCCCCGCGTGGCACCTGCCGCTGAGGGTGTTGGTGAAGACGCTGACGCTCGTCTCCTGCTGGAGGCCGGTGACCGCGACGCCGTTGTTGCCGGCGGGGGCGTTCACGTTGCGCCTGCCCGTGGACACCTGCCGGGGGGCGCTGGCGATCGTGGGCGCGTTGGCCGTGTTGCGGCCGTCCGTGACCTGCTTGGCGTGTCCCTTGCCCGATCCGCCGCCGTGCCCGGCGTACGGCGCCGCGAACGCCTCACCCGCGAGCAGTGCCGACAACCCGATGACGAGCGTCGCGACGGCCAGCGACCGGACCCCCGAGGCTAGACAAAACGCGCCATCCACCCCCATAACGGCCATCAATTACCCACCCGTTCGTCGATTCCGCTCCGAAGCTCATACCCTCCGGCCGCAAACTCCCCGGAGGGCGTACACCATGACTTCTCCCGTACGTGCGGCCGGGGGCTGAGTGCGCCGGACGGACCCACGCCTCATAGGGTGCGGCGTATGACGGCGAAGCGATCCCCGAACGTCAGCTCCGACAGCGGCACCCGCCGGGCACTCGCGCGGGCCAGGGACGGCAAGACCCTCGATCTCGCCGAGGCGGCGATCCTGCTGCGCGCCCGCGGCGACGACCTGGACGCCCTGCTCGCGCACGCCTCACGGGTCAGGGACGCGGGACTGGAGGCCGCCGGACGGCCCGGCGTCATCACCTACAGCCGCAAGGTGTTCATCCCGCTGACCCGGCTGTGCCGGGACCGGTGCGGCTACTGCACATTCGCCACCGCCCCGCACAAGCTGCCGAGCGCCTTCCTGTCCCCCGACGAGGTGCTGGAGATCGCCCGCCAGGGCGCGGCGATGGGCTGCAAGGAGGCGCTGTTCACGCTCGGCGACCGGCCGGAGGACCGGTGGCACCAGGCGCGCGAGTGGCTCGACGCCCACGGGTACGACGACACGCTGTCGTATGTCCGGGCGATGGCCATCCGGGTGCTGGAGGAGACCGGGTTGCTGCCCCACCTCAACCCCGGCGTGCTGACCTGGAAGGACCTGCAGCGGCTCAAGCCGGTCGCGCCCTCGATGGGCATGATGCTGGAGACCACCTCACGGCGGCTGTTCACCGAGAAGGGCGCGGCCCACTACGGCTCTCCCGACAAGGACCCGGACGTACGGCTGCGTGTGCTGGAGGACGCCGGCCGCTCCAGCGTGCCGTTCACGACGGGCCTGCTGATCGGCATCGGCGAGACGATCGAGGAGCGGGCCGAGTCGATCTTCGCGATCCGTCGGGTGGCCAGGGAGTACGGCGGCATCCAGGAGGTCATCGTCCAGAACTTCCGCGCCAAGCCCGATACGGCGATGCGCGGCATGCCTGACGCCGACCTGCACGAACTGGCCGCGACGATCGCGGTGACGCGGCTGGTGCTCGGCCCGAAGGTCCGCGTGCAGGCGCCGCCCAACCTCATCGGCCAGGAGTACGCGCTGATGCTGCGGGCGGGCATCGACGACTGGGGCGGGGTCTCCCCGCTCACGCCCGACCACGTCAACCCCGAGCGCCCGTGGCCGCAGATCGACGACCTGGCGGCGCGCACCTCCGCCGCCGGGTTCACGCTGCGCGAGCGCCTCACGATCTATCCCGAGTATGTGCTCGCGGGGGAGCCGTGGCTCGATCCCCGGCTCACCGAGCACGTCGCGGCGCTGGCCGACCCCGCCACCGGGCTCGCGCGGGAGGACGCCGTGCTTCAGGGGCGTCCCTGGCAGGAGCCCGACGGCGGGCTCGGCGGGCTCGTCACCGGCGGACGGGCCGACCTGCACACCGCCGTCGACGCCGAGGGCCGCACGGGCGACCGCCGCGCCGACTTCGACAGCGTGTACGGCGACTGGGACGCCCTGCGCGAACGCCTGCCGGGCGCCCGGAGCCACGCCGTCAGGGCGGACGTGCGGGAGGCGCTGCGGCAGGCCGAGGCGGACCCGGCGCGGCTGACCGACGAGCAGGCGCTGACGCTGCTCGACCTCGCCGGGGACCAGTCGGGGGCGGGCGCCGACGACGCGGGCCTGGACGAACTGTGCCGGATCGCCGACGGGCTGCGCCGCGAGGCGGTCGGCGACGACGTCACCTACGTCGTCAACCGGAACATCAACTTCACCAACGTCTGCTACACCGGCTGCCGCTTCTGCGCGTTCGCCCAGCGGCGCACCGACGCCGACGCCTACACCCTCTCGCTGAGCGAGGTGGCCGACCGGGCGCAGGAGGCGTGGGAGGCCGGGGCGACCGAGGTGTGCATGCAGGGCGGCATCCACCCCGACCTGCCCGGCACGGCCTACTTCGACATCGCCCGGGCCGTGAAGGAACGCTGCCCCGAGATCCACGTTCACGCGTTCTCACCGATGGAGGTCGTCAACGGCGCGAGCCGTACGAACCTGTCGGTCGAGGAGTGGCTGCAGGCGGCGCGGGAGGCGGGGGTCGACTCGCTGCCCGGCACGGCGGCCGAGATCCTCGACGACGACGTGCGGTGGGTGCTGACCAAGGGCAAGCTGCCCGCCCGGGAGTGGATCGAGGTGATCACCACCGCCCACCGGGTCGGCATCCCGACGACCTCGACCATGATGTACGGCCACGTGGACACCCACGAGCACTGGGTGCGTCACATCCGGCTGATCCGGTCGATCCAGGAGGAGACCGGCGGGTTCAGCGAGTTCGTGCTGCTGCCGTTCGTGCACCACAGCGCCCCGATCTACCTGGCGGGGATCGCCCGGCCGGGGCCGACCGTACGGGAGAACCGGGCCGTCCACGCGCTGGCGCGGATCATGCTGCACGGCGCGATCCGCAACATCCAGTGCTCCTGGGTGAAGCTGCGCGACGACCTGTGCCGGGACGTGCTCGCCGGAGGCGTGAACGACCTCGGCGGCACGCTCATGGAGGAGACGATCAGCCGGATGGCCGGCTCGGAGAACGGCTCCTACAAGACGATCAGCGAGATCGCGGCCATGGTCGCGCCGACCGGCCGCCCGCTGCGCCAGCGCACCACGTCGTACGGCCGGCCGAGCGAGGAGCGGGCCGAGGCGGCCCGGCGCAGCGACGGGGTGTGCCAGTCGGTCCGCAGGCCGCTGCTCACGGTCTCGCCCATCGCTCGTCAGGAGTAATTGGACGCGCTGTATATAACAAGTTCTATTTCGCTCTTGCGCCGCATGCGGGGTGGGTGGGCAAAATCACAATGCCGCTGCACCGGTCATGAGAACTGGGAAGGACCCGCACCGTGCCGTCCGGTCGTCACCGCGCCGCCTTCACCGTCGAGCGGCGCCGCAGGCAGGCCAGGTGGAAGGGCGTGGTCGCGGTCCTGACGGCCGCGGCGATCGTCGCGGCGGGGGCCGTCCTCTTCCTCACGCGCTCGACGGGAACGTGTTCCGCCCGGGATCCGATCCTCGTGAGCGTCGCGGCGGCCGTGGACGTCGCGCCGCCCGTGATGGACGCGGCCGGGCGGTTCAACGCCTCGGGCGCGGGCGTGGAGGGGCGGTGCGTCCAGGTCCAGGTGGCCGAGCAGCCTCCGGCGCCGGTGCTCCGCACGCTGATCGGCGACCGGGCCGGCGTCCTGCCCGACCGCCCGGACGGCTGGATCGCCGACTCCTCCGTGTGGGTGCGACTCGCCCGCAAGCAGGGCGGGCAGGACATCGCCGCCGACGAGACCGTCGTCGCGACCTCCCCGCTGGTCTTCGCCACCCGGCGCTCGCTCGCCGAGCGGTTCGCCGCCGGGGGGACGGCCATGAGCTGGGACATGGTCTTCCCCGCCACGGTGCGGGGACGCCTCCAGCCCACCGAGCACGAACCCGACATCGTGCGCATCCCCGACCCGTCGGTGTCAGGAGCGGGGATCGCGACCGTCGCGGCGGCCCGCGACATCGTCGGCACGGGCGAGAAGGCCGACCGCGACCTCACGGCGTTCGTGCGCATGGCGCAGGCGGGGTCGGCCCCCGACTATCGCAGCATGCTCGGCGCGGTGGACGCCCCCGGCTTCTGGTCACGTCCCGTGGTGATCGTCCCGGAGCAGTCGGTGTGGGCGCACAACCGCGCGAGCGGCGCCGAGCCCGTGGTCGCCCTCCAGCCCAAGGAGGGCACGATCAACCTCGACTACCCGTACGTCGTGACGGCCGCGGACCCCGACCGGGCGGCGGCCTCGCGGCTGTTCGCGGCGTGGCTGCGGTCGGCGGCCACGCAGGAGGCCGTACGGAAGGCGGGGTTCCGCGGCGCCGACGGGCAGCCGCCGTTCGACAGCGGTGCGGGCATCTCGACCGAGCTGCCCCGCCCGCGGCCGTCGATCACGGCCGAGGTGATCGACGAGGCGCTGGAGGCGTGGAGCAGGCTGGCCCCGCCGAGCCGGATCCTGGTGCTGGCCGACGTGTCGAAGGAGAACGCGGAGCCGATCAAAACGGGCGGGAAGACCCGGCTGGACGTCGCGGTCGAGGCGGCCAAGCTCGGCCTGCAGCTGTTCCCGAACGAGACCCACATGGGCCTGTGGGAGTTCGCCCGCGACCTGAAGGGCGGCGCGGACCACCGCGAGCTGATCGGCCTCGGCCCGATCACCAAGCCCGACGACGGTCAGGAGGAGATCCGGAAGACCGCCCTGTTCCGGGTGGCCGACGGCATCAAGGCGTTCGGCGACCGGAGCGGCTCGCTGTACGACGCGATCGACGCGGGCTTCCGGTCGGTGTCGAAGGGCTACGACCCGCTGATGAGCAACGCCCTGCTGGTGCTGACGGCGGGTGTGGACGACGGGAAGGGCGTGTCGCGGCGCGAGCTCGTCGACCGGCTGCGCAAGGAGTGGGACCCGGACAGGCCGGTGCAGATCATCATCGTCGCGTTCGGCAAGGCCGCCGACCGGCCGGCACTCGACGAGATCGTCTCGGCCACCAACGGGCAGCTCTACGTGGCGCAGGAGCCGGGCCAGATCATCGACGTGTTCCTGTCGGCGCTGGCCCGGCGGCTGTGCCACCCCACGTGCTCCCAGAAGTGACGTGCACCCAGAAGTGACGGTCACCTCGTGACGTAGAAGTCCGCCGGGTCGCGCGGCGGCCGGTCCTTCGGTGGCGCGGCGGGATGGCCGATGGCCACCGCGCCCATGGGGTCCCAGTTCTGCGGCAGGTCGAGCACCTTGCGGACCACGTCGCGGCAGAACATCGTGGACGACACCCACGCCGAGCCCAGCCCCTGCACGGCGAGCTGGACCAGGAAGTTCTGCACGCCGGCGCCGGTGGCCACCACGAACATCTCCCGCTCGGCGGCGTTCCTGCGCTCGTCCCTGTAGGTGTGCGAGCCGTCCATCACCAGGCACGGCACCGCCAGGTAGGGCGCGTTCCGCAGCACGTCGCCGCGCCGGATCCGCCGGGCGATCGACTCCTCGGAGAAGCCGTCGGAACGCAGGTCCTCGATCCAGGCGTCCCGCATCGCGTCGAGCAGTTCCGCACGCGCCCCCGGGGTCTCCAGCAGCACGAACCGCCACGGCGTGGTGTGGTGCGGGGCGGGCGCGGCGACGGCGGCGGCCACGGCCCGCCGTACGGTCGCGGGATCGACCTCGGCGGCGGAGAACTCGCGGATCGTGCGGCGGGCGAAGACGACGTCGGCCGAGCCGTACCGGAACATGTCCTCGTCGGCGGGGCGGACGAGGACCCGCCCGCCCGGGCCGTCCTCGTCGGTCACCAGGTCGCCCAGCCCGCGGACGACGGCCACCGGAACGCCGGACAGCTTGCCCTTCGCCAGGTCGCCCGCCGCCGCGATCTCGTCGACCAGCGCCGTGACGGTGGCGTTGAGCGGGTTGCCGTAGCCGTCGGTGCCGCCGCGCAGGTCCTCGAGCGGCCGCACGCCGGCCGCGCCGATGGCGACGTCGGTCAGGCCGTGCCGCCAGGGCCGGCCGAAGGTGTCGGACACGATCACCCCGACCCGCACGCCGAGCCGCTCGCGCAGCCCCCGGCGGATCCGGCCCGCCGAGGCGTCCGGGTCCTCGGGCAGCAGCAGCACGGTGCCGGGGGAGGTGTTGGAGGCGTCGACGCCGGCCGCGGCCATCACGAAGCCGTGCCGCGTCTGCGCGATGATCGTGTCCCCGCGCCGCGCGACCACGCGCTCGGTCTCCTCCTCGATCGCGGCCGTACGGCTGCCGTCCTGGCGGATGCGGCCCTCGGCCTTGCTCACGATCTTCGAGGTCACGACCAGGATGTCGCCGTCCCGGAGGCCGGGCGCGGCCTGCGCCACGAGCAGGGCGATGTCGTCGCCGGGCCGCACCTCGGGCAGGCCGGGCACGCCGCTGACACTGATCTGGGGCATGTGCTCCTCTGACATCTGTTCCGGCATGGGTTCAGGACCTGAGGGATCGGGCCAGTGCGAGGGCCGCGGCGGCGATGTCCCGCGTGGCCTCGGGGTCGCTCATCAGGAGCGGGCGGGCCTCCACCACCACGCCGTCGAGCGCCACGCCCTTGTCCTCCTCGGCGACGAGCCAGCCGTCGAGCAGCGCGGAGCCGTACAGCTCCAGGACCGCCTGGGCGCTCGTCTCCACGCCGATCGCCGTCAGGCAGGCGTCGGCCATGCCGCGCACCGGCGCGCCGCCGATGATCGGGGAGACGCCGACGACCGTCTTGTCCTCCAGGGCCGCCCGGATGCCCGGGATCTGGAGGATCGTGCCGATGCTGACGACCGGGTTCGACGGCGGGAGGATGACGACGTCCGCCGCCGCGATGGCGTCGAGCACGCCGGGCGCGGGACGGGCCTCGTCCGCGCCGACGAGCACGATCTGCTCGGCCGGCACGGAGGCGCGCAGCCGCACCCACCACTCCTGGAAGTGGATGGCCCTCCTGCCGGTCTCGTCGGAGACGACCACGTGGGTCTCGGTGCGGTCGTCCGACATCGGCAGCAGCCGCACCCCGGGCCGCCACCGGTCGCACAGGGCCTCGGTCACCTGCGAGAGCGGATAACCGGCCGCCAGCATCTGGGTGCGGATGATGTGGGTGGCGAAGTCGCGATCGCCGAGGCCGAACCACTGGGGCTCCATGCCGTACGCGGCGAGCTCCTCCTTGACCGTGAACGTTTCATCGGCCCGTCCCCAGCCTTGTTCCTCGTTGATGCCGCCGCCGAGCGTGTACATGACCGTGTCGAGGTCAGGGCACACGCGCAGGCCGAAAAGGGTGATGTCGTCGCCGGTGTTGCCGATCACGGTGATCTCGGAATCGGGGGCCGCCGCCTTGAGACCTCGGAGGAACCGGGCGCCGCCGATTCCTCCGGCGAGGGACACGATGCGCATGCCGCCAGTCTTCCATCGGCCGCCCGCGGGATCGCCGACACCCACCCCGGGAACCGGGATGAACAGCCATATGTAGGGTGTGTTCGGCTTGTGAGGTTCTTGGGTCTGACGACGCTTAAGTCAGTCATGTGCAAAACTTCCCCGAGTGCCGTTTGGACCGATGGGGGTAGTCGTGCTCAAGGTCGATACCGGCCGGCTCCGTGAGCCGGCCGCGTGGACGATGCTCGCGGTGGTGATCACCACCGTCCTCGTCAGCATCGCGCGCATGCTGATCGGCTCCTCGCTGAGCAGCACGTTCGGCATCCGCGCGGCGGCGAGCCTGTACTCCCTCGTGTCCCCGGTCTCGACCGCGCTCGCGGCCGGCGCCGTGCTGCTCGTCGCCAAGGCCGGCGCGCCCACCCCCAGGGCCCGCCTCGTGGCGCTCGGCGCGGCCGGGTCGCTCGGTCTCGGCATGGTCTTCGGCGTGATCGCTGTGCTGGGCGTGCTCGTGGGCGACCTGGCCACGTTCCGCGACCGGTTCGAACACCTGATCACCGGCCTGCCGATGATCGTCCTCGCCGTCTTCGGCGCGCTGTTCGCGCTGAGCACGGCATCGGCGCTCCAGCCCGCCAGGGAACCGGCGGCCGACTACTTCGGCAGGCGCGAGGACGCCTACCCGCCCCAGCCGTACGCTCCGGCGCTGCCGCAGGGCCCGCAAGGCCCCCAGGCCCCTCAAGGTCCTCAGGGGCCGCAGGGGTACGGCGAGGTTCCGGGCGCGGCGGCTGCGGGCGCGCCGGCCCACAACCCCCACGCCAACCCCGGTCCTGTGCCCGGTCAGCAGCAGTTCGGCCACCCCACCCCGGGCGACCCGCAGAACGTCCCGCAGAACGTGCCCCAGGGCGCTCCGCACGCCGCCGCCCCCGGCGGTCAGTACGACGCCCCCCACCAGGGCCGGCACAACGGCCCGCAGAACCCGCCGCAGAACGTCCCGCACCCCGGCCAGTACGACGCCCCCCACCAGGGCCAGCCCCAGGGTCAGCCCCACAGCCAGCCGCAGGGCCAGCCGCAGGGGCCCGCGTACGGACAGAGCGCGCCGGCGCCGGCCCACCCCCAGCTGCCGCCCGCCGAGCACCGGTACGCCGAGCACCAGCAGTACGCGCAGGACCAGTACGGCCAGGACCAGTACGCGCAGGACCAGTACGGCCAGGAGCGGGGCCAGGGGGCCTTCGGCCAGGAGCGGCCCCAGGACGTCTACGGCCAGGAATACGAGCCGCAGCCCTCCTACAACCCCGCCCCGACCGCCCCGCAGCCCCCGCCGTTCGGGCAGCCCGGCACCCCGGCTCCCGCCTCGGCTCCCGCTCAGGGCCCCGGCCACGGACAGGCGCAGCAGCAGCCCCGGCCGTCGCTGCAGGACGTCCAGACCGGCGCGCACTACCCCGACTACGGCGGGTACGGCGCGCAGCCCGAGGCGCCGGCCCCCCAGCGGCCCGACTACTCCCCGCCGCCGCAGGGCCCGGTGTTCGACCAGTACGGCTACGCGGGCCAGCAGACGGACTCCGGTGGCTACGGGCAGTTCCCGAGCGCTCCCCCCGCCGCGCCCGACAACGCCCCCGGCGGTTACGGCCAGCCCTCCTCTTACAGCCCGAGCCCCGCCCCCGAGGCCAGGCCGTACGAGCAGGAACAGGCGTACGGCCAGGGGTCGCCGTTCTCCGGCTACTCCGGCCAGGCGTTCGCCCGCCAGGCGGCCGACCACGCCGCCGGTGGCCCGGCCTTCGACGCTCCCCCCGCGTACGAGGGCCCGGCCGACCCGAGGGAGCAGCAGCTCGCGCAGGCCTACCAGCAGGCGCAGAGCTACCAGAAGGGCGCCCTGCCGGACCACCCCACCGGCCCGCAGGACATGCCGGAGTACTACGACAACCCGCTCGGCCACCCCCAGTCCGAGCCCGCGCCGTTCCAGCCCCCGGCGCCCGGCCCCGCCGACCAGACGGTCCGCTTCGACCCCTCCGCCTACCACGGAGACCCGCTCAGCGACCCGCTGCGCAGGGAGGAGCCGCTCGACCCGACGGCCATCTACACCCCGGACCGGTCGCAGGCAAAGTATGAGGAAGGTTCCGCCCCTGATCAGGCAGGCCGCAGAACCGACCCCGACCTCCCTTGGTATGGTTCCGAACGCTGATAGGACCGTAGATCGGGGCGTACGAACCGGGGCGAGCAGGTCTTTCCCCGGGTATCGTTATGCCGCTTGACGCCACACGCGCCACGCGCGTGTAATTACAGACATGTTGTTACGCCTTCCCAAGGGTGGGTATAGGGCAGGCGTTTTTATGGGGGGCTCCATGTGGGCGGGCGAGCGACAGGGAGGTGTGCAATGACCGATCTGGTCATGGCACAGGCGCTCGATGGTGAAGATCTTGGGTGGCAGGAGCGCGCTTTGTGTGCGCAAACCGACCCCGAAGCGTTCTTTCCTGAAAAGGGCGGTTCCACCAGGGAAGCCAAGAAGGTGTGCCGTTCGTGTGAGGTACGCGCGGAGTGCCTTGAATACGCGCTTCAGCATGATGAGCGTTTCGGCATCTGGGGCGGCCTGTCCGAGCGGGAAAGGCGCAAGATCAAGCGCCAGGCCGTCTAGGTCCGGGTCGTGTCCCTGAGGACGACGTCGACGGGGCCGTGCGCTCGCCGCGCGGCCCCGCACTCATGTCTGGGTTGCTGCTGACATCCTGTTTCGCCTGGATGTGATCGGGTGAGTCCGGGTTGCCGTATCGTGGTCGGCGCTCAGCCGTACGACCCCCCTAGGACTCGACGTGCACTCGGTGACCGCGATCGTCGTCGCCCACGACGGCGCCCGCTGGCTCAAGGAGACGCTGGCGGCGGTGCTGCGCCAGACCCGGCCTCTCGACCGTGTCGTCGGCGTCGACAACGGCAGCCGTGACGGCAGCGCGAAGCTGCTGACCGAGGCCTTCGGCTCGGGCAACGTGCTGACCCTGCCCCGGTCCACCGGATTCGGCGAGGCCGTCCACGAGGTGCTGCGGCGGCTGCCGCCCGCGCCCGGCCAGGAATGGGTCTGGCTGCTCCACGACGACTGCGCGCCCGACACGCAGGCGCTGCAGGCCCTGCTGTGGGCCGCCGAGCAGGACCCCAAGGCCGCCATCCTCGGTCCGAAGCTGCGCGACTGGCTCGACCGGCGGGTGCTGCTGGAGATGGGCGTGACCGTCAGCAGGTCGGGACGGCGCGACACCGGCCTGGAGCCGAGGGAGTACGACCAAGGCCAGCACGACGGGATCGCCGACGTCCTGTCGGTGTCCACGGCCGGCATGCTCATCCGCAGGGACGTCTGGGACGAACTGTCCGGCCTCGACACCGCGCTGCCGCTGTTCCGCGACGACCTCGACCTGTGCTGGCGGGCCCGTACGGCCGGACATCGCGTGCTGAACGTGAGCGACGCGGTGGCCTGGCACGCCGAGGCGTCGGCGCGACGGCGCCGCAGGATCGCCACCAGCGAGGAGCATCCGCGCAGGCTCGACCGGCGCAACGGCCTGTTCGTCCTGATGGCGAACCTGCCGTTCGGCGCGCTCGTGCGATCGGTGCTGCGCAACGTCCTCGCGTCCATGC
Organism: Microbispora siamensis; assembly: GCF_016863095.1. Taxonomy (GTDB): domain Bacteria; phylum Actinomycetota; class Actinomycetes; order Streptosporangiales; family Streptosporangiaceae; genus Microbispora; species Microbispora siamensis. The sequence continues at coordinate 145,822 of NZ_BOOF01000024.1, forward strand.
TGCGGGCCCTGCTGTTCCTGCTGGCCAAGCAGCCGGCCAACGCCCTCGACGAACTGGCCGCGCTCGGCTCGGTCATCGGCCACCCCCTGCGCCTGCGGCGGGCCCGCAAGGCCAGGAAGAACGGCAGGAAGCAGGGCTGGCCCGCGATCCGGCGCAAGCTCACCCCGCCAGGCGCCGCGCTGCGGCGGCTGACCGACATGGTGCAGGGCTTCCTCGCCGGAGCCGGTCCGGTGGACTCGGCGGGCCGCCACCACGCGGCCGCGGACCGCGCCCAAGAGGACGACGGCGACGAACTGCTGACCGACGCGGGCGGCGTCCAGCGCGTCTTCAGCAGCCCCGGCGTGGTGCTCTGCCTGATCCTTGTGGTGCTCACGTTGGCGGCCGAAAGGACGCTGCTGCCGGGGCTGCTGTCCTCCGACGGGCATCTGGGCGGTGGCGCTCTGGTGCCGGTCACCGGGGGCGCGTCCGACCTGTGGCGGCTCTACATCGAGGACCACCACGCCGCCGGGCTCGGCTCGCAGACCTGGGCCCCGCCGTACGTCGCCGTGCTGGCCGGGCTGTCGGCGGTCGCGCTGGGCAAGACATGGCTGGCCGTGGCCGTGGTGCTGCTCGGCTGTGTGCCGCTGGCCGGGATCTCGGCGTACGCGGCGACCAAGCGGATGATCTCGTACACGCCCGCGCGGGTCTGGCTGGCCGCCACCTACGCCCTGCTGCCGGTCGCGACGGGCGCGGTGGCGGGCGGGCGGCTCGGCACCGCGATCGTGATCGTGCTGCTGCCCGTCTACGCGGCGCTCGCCACACGGGTGATCGCCGGGTCGCGGAGGGCTGCCTGGGGCTTCGGCCTGCTCCTGACCGTGGGCACGGCCTTCGTCCCCCTCGTGTACGTGCTGGTGGCGATCCTCGGCGGGCTCGCCGCGGTGTCGTTCGGCGGCATCCGCAGGGGCGTCAGGCGGTCGCTCGTGATCGGCCTCGGCACCCCGGTCGTCCTGCTGTTCCCGTGGCTGGTCCAGATCGTCAGAGAGCCGGGCCGCATCCTGCTCGAGTCCGGCCTCCATGACGGGCGCCTCACCGCCCCCCGCCTCGGCGCCGAATCCCTGCTCATGCTGAGTCCCGGCGGGCCGGGGGTGCCGCCCGTATGGGCGACGGCGGGCCTGATCGCGGTCGCGCTGGCCGCGTTGCTGCTGCGGCGTCACCAGATGATCGTCGCCATCGGCTGGGGCGTCATGCTCTTCGGGCTGCTGGTGGCGATCGTGGTCAGCCGGATCAACGACGCGGCGTGGCCGGGGGTGCCGCTGGCGTTCGCCGCGACGGGCCTGCTGGTGGCCGCGGGACACCAGGCGCACCGGATCGCGGAGTTCCGCGCCGCGGGCGGGCTGCGCCGCCTGGGCGCGATGCTGATCGTCGTGGTCGCCTTCGCGACCCCGCTCGCCGCCGCCGCGCTGTGGGTGGCCAGAGGCGCGGACGACCCGCTGCGCGGCGACCTGAGCGACCCGGTGCCGGTGCTCGCCGAACTCCAGTCGGAGCCCGGCGAGGGCACGCTCCTGCTGCGTCCCAGGGACGGCGTGGTGGGCTACACGCTGATGCGCGGCCGGGGCCCGCTGATCGGCGAGTCCGACCTCGAATCGCCCCGGGAGGCGACCGACCGGTTCACGACCGCGGTCGCCGGGCTCGCCTCGGGCCGGGGCAGCACGTACGTCCAGACGCTCGCGTCGTCCGGGGTCCGCTTCGTGACGGTGCCGGGCCGGGTCGACCCCGCCCTGCAACGGGCGCTCGACTCGCAGCCCGCCCTGGTCAGGGTGAGCCTCTCGGAGACGGGCGGGCTGTGGCGCGTGGCCGGCCAGGTGACGGTGCCCCCGCGCCCGGCGACCGCGGGCGCGCTGCATCGGGGCTGGCTGTGGGCCCAGGGCGCGCTGCTCGTGCTCGTGCTGATCCTGGCCTCACCCGGGGCCCGTACGAAGGAGCCGGAGGGCGACTACGCCGACGCGCCCGCCGAGGAGGGGCCGCGGGGCCGCCGCCGAGCAAAGGAAGATCGGGTGCCCGCGTGAGGAGACTGATCGAGAACCGCTTCGGCCTGCTCGCCCTGGTGCTGGTCGCGCTGGGCGCGTTGTACGGCGTGGCCTTCGTCAGCCGGCCCGCGCCGGCCGCGCAGGTGCGCCCGCAGGCCGTAAAGGCGCCGGTGGAGTCGGTGACCGCCGTGTGCCCCGCGCCGTCCGGCAGCCGGGTGAGCGTGGTCACTCCCGCCGATCAGCAGCAGAACCGGGGGCAGGGGAGCGCCACCCTGTCGGCGATCAAGGCTCCGGAGGAGAAGAGCGGCGGCAAGGCCGACGTGATCGACCGGCCGGGCCTGCTGTGGCAGCGCGAGATCGCCCCCGGGGGCGGCCCTCTTGTGGTCGACGCCACCGGTTCTATGGCCGCCGGGCTGGAGAGCGCCCAGACCGCCAGGGAGACGTCGGGCGCCCAGCGGGGGCTCGCCGGGGTGCGCTGCGTCGAGCCGGGCGCCGAGAGCTGGTTCGTCGGGCCCGGGCCCGCCGCGGCGGAGATGACGCTCTACCTCGCCAACCCCGACTCGGCCCCGGCCAACGTCTCGTTCATGGTCTATTCGGGGGAAGGCCCCGTGCTGAGCGAGCGCGGCAACGGCGTCGTCGTCAAGCCCGGCCAGCACCGCGTGATCAGGCTGCGCGACCTCGCGCCCTCCCCGCTGATCATGGCCCTCCAGGTGAGCACCCGCAGCGGCCGGGTCGCCGCCGCGGTGAAGGCCGTGCTGGGCGAGGGCAGGGGCGTCGACTGGCTGCCCGTCGCCACCGCCCCCGCCACCCGGGTCGTCGTCCCCGGCATCCCCGGCACCGCCGGGCAGCGGGAGCTGTACGTCGCCACGCCGGGGGACCGGGACACGGTCGTGCGAATCAGGGCCGCGCTGGAGGACGGCTCCTACGCGCTGAAGAACAAGGAGACGATCGAGGTGCCGGCCGGATCGGCGGCCTCGCTCGACCTGTCCACCGGGATCGGCGGGCAGCCGGCCGCGCTGGTGCTGGAGTCCGACGTCCCGATCGTGGCGGGCCTGAAGATCACCGGAACGGGGACCAGGCAGGACGTCGCCTTCACGGCCGGCGCCGCCTCCGTCGACCTCGGCAGCGTCGTCGCGGACGGCCGGGCGGAAGGCAAGCAGACCTCCTGGCTGGTGCTGTCGGCGCCCTTCGCCGCGGCCACCGTGGAGGTCAGGCTGGTGCCCTCGAAGGGTGCGGCGCCGGCCCCGGTCGAGGTGAAGCTGCCCGCCGGCCGCACCAAGGAGCTCAGGCTCGCGCCGCCGAAGGGAAGCAAGGGCGGCTTCAGCGTGGTCGTACGGCCGATGCCGGGCTCGGGGCCCGTGTACGGCGGGCGCGCTCTCGACGAGACGGCCAAGGACGGCCAGCTGGTGACCGCGCAGCCGCTGGCCATGGCCAGGACCTGGGCGCTGGTGCCCCCGACCGTCGACTCGCCGGGCGCCGTGCTGCCGTAGGGCCCCAGTGCCGGTCGTAGGAGCCGGTCGTCAGTGCCGGTCGTCGTAGCCGGGGTCGATCGTCTCCGGCGTGAGGCCGAGCAGGCTGGCCACCTGCTCGACGACCACGTCCAGGACCAGCGTGCCGAGCTGGTCGCGGTCGCGGGCGCGGGCCTCCAGCGGGCGGCGGTAGAGCACGACGGAGGCAGGCTCGTCCCCCGAGGCCGACTCCGCCCGTCCCAGCGGGATCGGGTCCGAGGACAGCCGGGCGGGCCCGTCCACCAGCTCCGCGGCCGGCGGCACCTCCTCGACCGCGAACTCGACCGACGCGAGCTGGGTGCCCCACCGCGGCTTGAGCCGGTCGACCGCGTCGAGCACCAGGTCGTCGAACCGCTCGCCGCGGGACTTGGCGATGGGCACGTGCGAGGGCGCGAGGGGGCCGCGCATGCCGCGGCCGTGCCGGTCACGCCGGCGCACCCGCCGCCCTCGATCCGGCCTGTCACCGCTCCGATCGCTCACGCAGTCAGCTTAAAGCCCGTCCCGCCGGTGCGGTGGGTCCGGCGGGTCGTGTCCGCTTTGCCCATCAACGTCATGTCGACTTCAGAGATCGCTGAATTGTGGCGACACGTTCAATAAGAGCGGCGGGGTGGTGGCAATGTGAACGCGGACCGGATACGGTCCCTCCGTGAGCCCCGTCCGCAGCTGTTCCCGTACCGCCTGCAGGCAGCCTGCCGTCTTCACACTCACGTATGTCTACGCCGACTCGACCGCCGTACTCGGCCCCCTGGCGACGTACGTCGAGCCACACTGTTACGACCTGTGCGCGGAGCACGCGGAACGGCTCACCGCGCCCAGGGGATGGGAGGTCGTGCGACTCCCGTCCGAGTCCGTCGCCCCGAGCGGGGACGACCTGGAGGCCCTGGCGAACGCGGTCCGCGAGGCCGCGCGCCCCGCTCCCGCCGCCGGCGAACCCGTCGGCCAGGCGGTCGAGGTGGGCCGCCGAGGTCATCTGCGGGTGCTCAAGTCCGCCCAGCCCAACAGGGAGCGATGACACCCCGCCATGACACCCCGCGATGAGACCGCACGCGGCGCGTTGGAGGGCTCATTGTGTGGGCAATCAGGCGCTATAGGCTCAGGTGCGAAGACTTAACGACTTTTAGGGGCGTGCAGTGGCCGACCTCAGCAGGATCTTCAAGGCGTACGACGTGCGCGGCGTGGTGCCGGACGAACTCGACGAGGAGATCGCACAGGCCGTCGGGGCGGCCTTCGTCGAGTTGACCGGCGCGTCCTCGGTGGTGATGGCGCACGACATGCGCACCTCGTCCGGCCCGCTGGCCGCGGCGTTCGCGCGCGGGGCCACCTCCCGGGGCGCCGACGTGATCAACGCCGGGCTCGGCTCGACCGACATGCTCTACTACGCCAGCGGCAGCCTCGACCTGCCGGGCGTCATGTTCACCGCGAGCCACAACCCGGCCAAGTACAACGGCATGAAGATGTGCCGGGCGGGGGCCGTGCCGGTGGGCACCGACACCGGCCTGTTGCAGATCCGCGACCGCGCGGCCGAACTGCTCGACGCGGGATTGGGCGGCGACCCCGGCAAGGGCACGGTGACCGAGCGGAACCTGCTGGAAGGCTACGCCGCCCACCTCAAGACGCTGGTCGACCTGTCGGGCATCCGGCCGCTGAAGGTGGTCGTGGACGCCGGAAACGGCATGGGCGGCTACACGGTCCCGGAGGTCTTCAAGGGCCTGCCGATCGAGCTGACCCCGCTCTACTTCGAGCTCGACGGCAGCTTCCCCAACCACGAGGCCAACCCGATCGAGCCGGAGAACCTGCGCGACCTGCAGAAGGCGGTCGTCTCGCAGGGGGCGGACATCGGCATCGCCTTCGACGGCGACGCCGACCGGTGCTGGGTCATCGACGAGCGGGGCGAGTCGGTCTCGCCGTCCACGATCACGGCGCTGGTCGCGGTGCGGGAGCTGGCCAAGAACCCCGGCGCCACGATCATCCACAATCTGATCACCTCCAAGGGCGTGCCGGAGATCGTCGGCGAGCACGGCGGCAAGCCCGTTCGCACCCGGGTCGGCCACTCGTTCATCAAGGCGGAGATGGCCCGCACCGGCGCCGTCTTCGGCGGCGAGCACTCGGCCCACTACTACTTCCGCGACTTCTGGTTCGCCGACTCGGGCATGCTGGCCGCACTGCACGTGCTCGCCGCGCTGGGCGAGCAGGACCGGCCGCTGTCGGAGGTGCTGGCCCAGTACTCGCGCTACGCCGCGTCCGGGGAGATCAACAGCAGGGTCGAGGACCAGGCCGGCGCCCTGGCCCGGGTACGCGAGACCTTCGCGGGCCGGGAGGGTGTTACCTTCGACGAGCTGGACGGACTCACCGTCAGCGGTCCGGACTGGTGGTTCAACCTGCGTCCGTCCAACACCGAGCCGCTGCTCCGGCTCAACGCGGAGGCCGGCGACGAGGAGAAGGTCGCCGCGGTCCGCGACGAAGTGCTCGCCGTGGTAAGGAGCTGACGAGTTGAAGATCGACGACTGGCTGCTGGAGATCCTCGCCTGCCCGGCGTGCAAGTCCCCGCTCCGCGCCGTGCCGGACGCGGACGAGCTGGCCTGCACCTCGGAGTCGTGCGGGCTGGTCTATCCGGTGCGTGACGACATCCCGGTCCTCCTCGTCGACGAGGCCCGCAAGGCATGAGCGGTGCCGGAGGGGCCCGGTTCGAGCCCGACCGGCTCGACGACCAGGCATACCTGGTGGAGGGCGACCCCTCCGGCATGCTCCGCTCCGTCGCGTCGTCGGCCGCCCAGGTGCGGGCGGCGTACCGGTCGGCGGTGGAGAACGGCGTGGCGCGGGTCGGCCGGGACGGCCGCCCCCGCGCGATCGTCGTGGCGGGCATGGGCGCCTCCGCTCTCGTGGGCGACGTGCTCGAGGCGCTGTGCCGCTACGGCGCCCCGGTCCCGGTGGTGACGGTGCGCGGCCACCGGCTGCCCGGCTGGGTCGGCGCCGCCGATCTCGTCATCGCGGTCTCCCGCTCCGGCAGGACCGAGGAGACCGTCGCCGTGACCGCCGAGGCCGTACGGCGCGGGTGCGCGCTCGTCGGCGTGGGCACGCCCGACACGCCGCTGTCGGCCCTGGTCGAGCGGGCGGGCGGGCCGTACGTGCCGGTGGGCGGGGCGACCGGGGTGGCCGGGCAGCCGAGGGCCACGCTGTGGTCGCTCATGGTGCCGCCGATCCTGGCGGCGGCCGCGCTCGGGCTGGTCTCGGCCGGAGAGAGCGAGTTCGAGTCGGTGGCCAAGCGGCTGGAGGACCTGGCCCATCGGTGCCGCCCGTCGAGCGAGTCGTTCATCAACCCCGGCAAGACGCTGGCGATGGAACTGGCCGGGACGCTTCCGGTCATCTGGGGCACCTCGCCGCTCGCCGCGGTGGCGGCCCACCGCCTGGCCGGCCGGCTGAGCGAGGACGCGGGCTACCCGGCGGTCTGGGGGGAGCTGCCCGAGGCCGCCCACAACCAGATCGTGACGTTCGACGGCCCCCTCGCCGGGCGGGACATCTTCGCCGACCCGTTCGCCGACGAGCCGGGGGAGGGCGCGCGCCTGCGCCTGCTGCTGCTGCGCGACGTGGAGGAGCACCCGCAGGTGACCAGGTCCCGCACGGCCGCCGTACGGCTGGCCGAGGACCGGGGGGTTCCGGTGTCCGAGATCCTGGCCGAGGGCGTGCACCCGCTGGACCGGTTCGCCGCCCTGGTCGGCCTGTGCGACTACGCGAGTGTCTACCTCGCTCTCGGGTACGGGATGGATCCGGCGTCCGCCGCGGCGGCGACGGAGCTCCAGGCCAGGATTTCCCAATAGGGATTTCCCAATAGGATCGCCTCGGCCGATCGAATTGAGGAGTTCATCGTGAGTGCGGGTGGCGGTACCAAGGCGATCCTCGCGGCGCTCGGCGCCAATCTGGCGATCGCCGTGGCGAAGTTCGTGGCGTTCCTGTTCACGGGGTCGTCGTCGATGCTCGCCGAGTCGGTCCACTCCGTGGCCGACTCCGGCAACCAGGCGCTGCTGATGCTCGGCGGCAAGCGCGCCGCCAAGGGGAGGACCCGCAAGCACCCCTTCGGCTACGGCCGGGAGCGCTACTTCTACGCGTTCGTCGTCGCCGTCGTGCTGTTCACGATCGGCGCCCTGTTCTCCCTGTACGAGGGCTGGCACAAGATCGCCGACCCGCAGCCCGTGGAGTCGCCGGTCTGGGCCTTCGCGGTGCTGGTCTTCGCGATCGTCGCCGAGGGCCTCTCGTTCCGTACGGCCATCAAGGAGTCGAGCGCGCTCAAGGGCGAGCACTCCTGGGTGGCGTTCATCCGCCGGGCGAAGGCCCCTGAGCTTCCGGTCGTGCTGCTGGAGGACTTCGGCGCGCTGATCGGCCTGGTCTTCGCGTTGTTCGGCGTGACGATGGCCGCGGTCACCGGCAACGGCGCGTGGGACGGCGTGGGCAGCCTCGCCATCGGCCTGCTGCTCGCGGTGATCGCGGTCATCCTGGCCGCGGAGACCAAGTCGCTGCTGATCGGCGAGAGCGCGACGCCCGAGGTCGAGGACAAGATCTGCGCCGCCCTGGAGTCCGCGCCCGAGGTCAGCCGGGTCATCCACCTGCGCACCCTGCACCTCGGCCCGGAGGAACTGCTGGTCGCCGCCAAGATCGCGGTGGAGCACGACGACACCGCAGGTGAGGTGGCGCGAGGCATCGACGAGGCCGAACGGCGCATCCGCGAGGCGGTTCCGATGGCTCGGGTCATCTACCTGGAGCCGGACCTCTACCGGGCGGATGCCGCCTCGGGGCAGCGTACCGGCGCATAACCCTCGTTACGGGCAGCCGTTTTTCACTGCGCACCGTAATTGAAATGTGATGCACAGTCACTTCAGCCCCGGCGGTACCGGTCGGTAACTTTACCCTTACATTACGGCTGGTTACCCCGGAGGTGACTCATGATTCAGGGACGCGTGCGGTGGAAACGATTCGCCCTCGTCTTCGTGCCCGCGCTCGCGGTCGCCTCCGTGCTGGTCGGCGCGACCGCCGAGGGAGCGATCGGCGCGTCGTTCGTGGTCTCGGGTGACACGTTCAAGGTCTCCGCCGACACGCTGCAGGGCCAGGGCTTCGTGCAGTACGGCAGCACGGTCGAGAACAAGAAGGGCCAGAAGATCCCGGTCGCCGTCTCCGGCATCCGGAAGGCCACCCTGACCAACATGTGCCAGACGGTGCTGGTGAAGTCGCCCGTCGGCGCCGTGACCATCCGGATCACCGCCGGCACCGGCAAGGACCCGGTGACCGCCGAGAACATGATCGTGGACGCCACCCAGATCGAGGGCAACGCGGTCTTCACGAAGCTGGAGGCGGGCCGCGACGCCAGCGCCCTCGACCAGTTGCCGGACGGCCAGGGCGCGGCGGGCATGTTCGGCCAGCAGGCGAGCGGGATCACCATCAAGGACTTCCGGCAGGTCTCCTGGGCGGTCAACGCGGCCACGTTCAAGCTGCCGGGGCTGAAGCTGGCCGTGGAGCCGGGCGAGCACGAGTGCTTCTGATGGAGCGGCCGGTGAAATGGCGGCGGTCGCGGCCGTTCTGGGGCGGCCTGCTCGTGCTCGCGGCCGGTCTCGAACTGCTGAGCATCCCGTTCGCGACGCAGGCCCTGCCGCTCGTCATCCAGTCGGGCACGGTCGGCGCCACCTACCTGGTCGCGCTGGTGCTGATCATCCTGGGCCTGATGATCTGGCTCCAGCCCGGCCAGCGGGCCTTCCTCGGTGTGGTCGCCGTACTGGTCTCGATCGCGTCGTTCGTCTACGCCAACCTCGGCGGCTTCCTGATCGGCATGCTGCTCGGCCTGGTCGGAGGCGCGCTCGCGGTCGCCTGGGCGCCCGCGGAGACCACCGAGGCCGGCGGGGCGCCGATCGAGCCCGCCGCGCCGCCCGTGCTGTCGGAAGGGGGAATCACCTTCACCGAGCGCCGGGTGGTCAGCGGCGACGAGCGCCTGGAGGCCACCCGGCCGCAGCGGCCCGCAGAACCCGCGGACGAGGCCCCGCGCGTCCTGGTCGCCCGCGTCCGCCGCGAAGCCGATCCCGCCTCCGAAGACCCCGGCGACGGCCCCGATGACGGTCCCGACGGCTCCGGTGAGGGCTCTGGTGAGGGCCGCGACGACGGAGGCGTACGGCCGGACGGCGGCGGGCGCGGGGACACCGGTCCGGGCCCCGCGGCCAAGGCGCTGGCCATCGCCGTGCTGCCCGTCATCCTGGCGGCCGGGACGGGCATGGCCCGGGAGGACCCCGCACCTGGCGGACAGGGCGGCTCCCTCCTGCCCGGCGTCGTCCCGAGCGCCGTTCCCAGCGGCCTGTCCGACGTCCTCGGCGGCGTCCTGCCCAGCGCGGTCCCTTCGGCACTGCCCTCGGATCTGCAGGACGCCGTGGGGTCGCTCACCGGCAGGAAGAGCCCCTCACTGTCGCCCGGGCAGAACGGCGAGGACGGGCCGGAGGGCTCTTCCACGCCCGGCGGCGGCGCACCGGGAGCGGTGACGGTCGCGACCGAGACGGCCGCCGTCCGCGCGCCCTCGCTGACCATGACCGGGATGAAGTTCACCGGCGTGGTCAAGATGCCCACTGCGACCGGCACGGTCAAGATGCTCCGCTTCACCATGGACAAGGCCGTGCTGGAGCGGCCCCAGCAGACGATGGGCTCGACGACGCTGACCGGCAGCGCGTTCACCTTCGAGGGCAACGTGGTGATCTGCACGACGAAGATGACCGCCAAGCTCCTCGGCGTGCCCCAGGAGTTCACGGCGGATCACCCGAACCTCCTGGTCAGGGCACTCAAACTGGTGCCGTCCCTGAACGTCCCGCTGACGATGACCGACATCGTCAGCGAGCAGCCGTACGTCACGGCCGACTCCCTGCGCGCGGACGACCTCCACCTCGTGGTCGGCGCCTGACGTTCGAGCGCCCGACTCACCGGTGCCGTAGCAGCCGCAGGGCCTTCTCCTTCTCGAAGTCCAGCGCCCGGCGCGGCGCCTGGATACGCCCGATGCGCACGCCGAGGTCGCGTACGGCCTGGGCCACCGCGGGCTCGGACAGCGCGCGCAGCGCGAAGGCCAGCTCGGCCGGGGAGACGTCGAACCGCCGCTCCAGCTCCATCGCCTGGCGCACCGCCTCCAGCTCGTCGGGCCCGAAGCGCCGATGGGCGCCCTTGTCCCGTACGGGCGGCAGCAGGCCGAGCGCCTCCCGGTAGCGCAACATCCGGGGGGACATGCCGAGCCGCCTGGCCGCCTCGGTGATGCGCATCGTGCCTCCGGTCCCCGTTCCTGGGGTCCACGCTAGACAGTCCAGCGACCCTCCGGCACCCGTCGGCGAGGGAATCTCACATTCTTGTGTCAGGTTCGCACGCCTCCGTATGCGTTCGTGCGTCCGCGACGCCTAAACTCGCACCGACGGACAACGGAGGAGACACTCATGGACTTCAAGGTCGCCGACCTTTCGCTTGCGGAATTCGGCCGCAAAGAGATCCGCCTCGCGGAGCACGAGATGCCGGGCCTCATGGCGACCCGCAAGGAGTACGCCGCGGCCCAGCCGCTGCGCGGCGCGAAGATCATGGGCTCGCTGCACATGACGATCCAGACCGCCGTGCTGATCGAGACGCTGGTCGCGCTCGGCGCCGACGTCCGCTGGGTGAGCTGCAACATCTTCTCCACCCAGGACCACGCCGCCGCCGCGGTCGTCGTCGGCCCGGACGGCACGGTGGACAACCCCTCCGGTGTCCCGGTCTTCGCCTGGAAGGGCGAGACGCTCGAGGAGTACTGGTGGTGCACCGAGCAGGCCCTCCGCTGGCCCGACGGTTCCGGCCCCAACATGATCCTTGACGACGGTGGCGACGCCACGCTGCTCGTGCACAAGGGTGTGGAGTTCGAGAAGGCCGGCGCCGTGCCGGTCGCCGGTGAGGACGACCCCGAGGAGTGGGCGGTCATCCTCGACACGCTCCGCCGTACGGTCTCCGAGGACAAGTGGTGGACCCGCGTGGCCGAGGGCATCAAGGGTGTCACCGAGGAGACCACGACCGGCGTGCACCGCCTCTACGAGATGCACAAGTCCGGCACGCTCCTGTTCCCGGCGATCAACGTCAACGACTCGGTGACCAAGTCGAAGTTCGACAACAAGTACGGCTGCCGCCACTCCGTGATCGACGGCCTCAACCGCGCCACCGACGTGCTGATCGGCGGCAAGGTCGCCGTGGTCTGCGGCTACGGCGACGTGGGCAAGGGCTGCGCCGACGCGCTGCGCGGCCAGGGCGCCCGGGTCATCGTCACCGAGATCGACCCGATCTGCGCGCTCCAGGCCGCCATGGACGGCTTCCAGGTCACCACCCTGGAGGAGGTCGTCGGCATCGCGGACATCTTCGTCACCTGCACCGGCAACTACGGCATCATCAGCGCCGAGCACATGGCGCAGATGAAGCACCAGGCGATCGTGTCCAACATCGGCCACTTCGATAACGAGATCGACATGGCCGGCCTGGCCCGCATTCCGGGTATCAAGAAGGTCAACATCAAGCCGCAGGTCGACGAGTGGGTGTTCCCCGACGGGCACTCGATCATCGTGCTCGCCGAGGGCCGCCTGATGAACCTCGGCTGCGCCACCGGCCACCCGTCGTTCGTCATGTCGAACTCGTTCACCAACCAGGTCATCGCGCAGATCGAGCTGTTCACGAAGACCGACGACTACCCGGTCGGCGTGTACGTGCTGCCCAAGCACCTCGACGAGAAGGTCGCCCGCCTCCACCTCGACGCGCTCGGCGTGAAGCTGACCAAGCTCAGCAAGAAGCAGGCGGAGTACATCGGCGTCGACGTCGAGGGCCCGTACAAGCCGGACCACTACCGCTACTGAGGGCGACTCACACGACGGGGGCGCGGGCCCTGCCCGCGCCCCTCGTCAGGAGGCAGACGGCGTGATTCAGCCGGACATCGCGGAGGCCGGGGAGCGGCGCATCGAGTGGGCGGCCCGGTCGATGCCGGTCCTCCAGGCGATCGGCGCCGGGTTCGGCGCCGACCGGCCGCTCGACGGCCTGCGCATCGCCGCCTGCATGCACGTGACCGCCGAGACGGCGGTGCTCCTCGGGGCGCTGCGGGAGGGCGGCGCCCAGATCGCCCTGGCCGCGTCCAACCCCCTGTCCACGCAGGACGACGTCGCTGAGGCGCTGAGAACGTACGGCATCGCCGTGCACGCCCGCGCCGGGGTGGACAAGGCGACCTACTACCGGCACATCCACCAGGCGCTCGACATCGCGCCGAACGTCGTGCTCGACGACGGATGCGACCTCGTCAACACCCTGCACATCGAGCGGGTCGAACTCCTCGACGGCGTGATCGGCGGCTGTGAGGAGACCACGACCGGGATCATCCGGCTGCGCCAGATGGCCTCCGAGAACGCGCTGCGCTTCCCGATGGTCGCGGTGAACGACACCCGGACCAAGCGGATGTTCGACAACCGTTACGGCACCGGCCAGTCGACGCTCGACGGCATCATGCGGGCCACCAACGTCCTGCTGGCGGGCCGCACCGTGGTCGTCGCGGGCTTCGGCTTCTGCGGGCGGGGCGTCGCGGAGCGGGCCAAGGGCCTCGGCGCGCGGGTCATCGTCACCGAGATCGACCCGGTCAAGGCCCTCGACGCCGCCCTGCAGGGCTACGACGTACGGCCGATGAGCCTGGCCGCCGAGACCGGCGACGTGTTCGTGACCGTCACCGGCAACCGTGACGTCATCCGCGCCGAGCACCTGGCCGTCATGAAGGACGGCGCGATCCTCGCGAACGCGGGCCACTTCGACGTCGAGATCGACGTACGGGCCCTGGAGGAGATGGCGCGCGAGGTGCGCTTCGGGATCCGGCCCAACACCGACGAGTACGTCCTGGAGGACGGCCGCAGGTTGCTGCTGCTCGCCGAGGGGCGCCTGGTGAACCTGACCGCCGCCGAGGGCCACCCGGCCGCGGTGATGGACATGTCGTTCTCCGCCCAGGCGCTCGCCGTCGCGTGGCTGGTCCGGGAGTCGGCCCGGCTGGAACCCGGCGTGTACGACGTCCCGGCCGACATCGACGCCGAGGTGGCCCGCCTGAAGCTCGCCGCCGCAGGGATCTCGATCGACGCGCTCACCGACGTGCAGGAGGAGTACCTCCACTCCTGGCGCCTCGGGTCCTAATCCTTCAGCGGACCGTCGATCGTCCCCCGCGGCACGGAGAAGGCGTCAGGTCCCCTGCATCTCGCGCATCCGGCGGATCTCGGCGGTCTGCTCGGCGATCACGTCCGTGGCCCACTGCTCGACGGTGAGGTGCGAGCCCTCGGTGAGCACCGTGGTGGCCATCGTGATCGCGCCTTCGTGGTGCGTGATCATAAGTTGGAGGAAGAGGCCGTCGAACTCGGTGCCGGACGCCGCCCTGAGCGCCTCCATCTGCTCCGTCGTGGCCATGCCCGGCATGCCCTCGTGGCTCGCGTGATGGTCGGGCCGGGGGAGGCGTTCCTGGTCCAGCCAGGTCGTCATGGCCCGGATCTCCGGCTCCTGCACGTCGTGGATGCGGTCCGCGAGCGCCTTGAGCTTCGGAGAGGAGGCACGTGCGGGCACCAGGGCCGTCATGTCCAGTGCCTGCCGATGGTGGACGATCATGTCTTGGACGTACCGCACGTCGGCCGCGTTCACGGAGGGGGAGGGGACCGCGGTGGCGGCCTCGGCCGGGCTCAGGGTCCTGGCCTCCTCGCCGGGCCTGCCTGGTGCGATCACGGGGGCGGTCGAGACGGCAGCGCTTTCGCGTACGTCCTGCGAGCAGGCGGTCAGGAACAACCCGGCACCGGTCATGAGGACGAGTGCCACCCGCACCCTGTTTCCCTGGGCGACCCGCACCCTGCCTCCCTGTCACGGAGCGTATGGAGATCACGACGCTAACCCGGCAGGGATGGAAGGTCAAAGGGCGACATGTGCCAGTTTTCTTGACAGATTGACACCTGGCGGAACATCAATGTCAAAGGTGACGATCTGAGCATTTATCTCCCCTTTATATGAGGAGGACAGCGAGTTGTTCACCTTACGCCGCAGCGGTCGTGCGCTGGCCGTGGCAGGAGCGGCGGTCGTCCTGGCCCTGTCCGCGGGCCCCGCGCAGGCCGCCGACGTGCTGGCCCCGGACGAGATCGCGATGAGCGCGAACGTCACGCACGTCGCGAACGTGCCGACCCCGGCCGCCCTGGCCGGCACAATCAACACCGACATCGCCTTCCAGGGCGACTATGCCTACGTCGGCAACTACGGCGGGTTCACGATCTTCGACATCAGGAACCCGAAGCAGCCAGCAGTGGTGAGCTCGGTGGTCTGCCCCGGCTCCCAGATGGACATGTCCGTGTACGGCGACCTGCTGATCGGCTCCGTCGACTCCTCCCGCAACAACGACTCGTGCTCCAGCACGGCTCAGCCGGCATCCGAAAAGGAGTCGTGGGAGGGCCTTCGCATCTTCGACGTCAGCGACAAGTCGAACCCGAAGTACATCAAGTCGGTGGAGACGAACTGCGGTTCCCACACCCACACGCTCGTGCCGGACAAGACCGGTGAGAACGTCTACGTCTACGTCTCCTCCTACGCACCGCTGGCGACCTTCCCCGACTGCCAGCCGCCGCACGACCTGATCTCGATCGTCAAGGTGCCGCTCAAGAACCCCACCGCCGCGTCCGTCATCGCGACGCCGGTGCTGTTCCCGGACGGCGGCAACCCCGGCGAGCCGGACAAGCAGTACCCGTACCGCACGTCGGCGACGGAGGGCTGCCACGACATCACCGCCTACCCCGAGAAGGGCCTGGCGGCGGGCGCCTGCATGGGCGACGGCATCCTGATGGACATCCGTGACCCCGAGCACCCGAAGGTTCTCGACGTCGTCCGCGACGACGAGAACTTCGCCTTCTGGCATTCCGCGACGTTCAACAACGACGGCACCAAGGTGGTCTTCACCGACGAGCTCGGCGGCGGCTCCCGGGCCACCTGCAACGAGGCGATCGGCCCGAACCGCGGCGCCGACGCCATCTACGACATCGCCCCCGGCAACAAGCTCACCTTCAGGAGCTACTTCAAGATCGGCCGCTATCAGGCGGACACCGAGAACTGCGTCGCGCACAACGGCTCGCTGATCCCGGTCAAGGGCCGCGACATCATGGTGCAGGCGTGGTACCAGGGCGGCGTCTCGATCTGGGACTTCACCGACTCGGCCCACCCGCAGGAGATCGGCTACTTCGAGCGCGGCCCGTGGTCGCAGCCGCTGAGCGGCGGCTTCTGGTCGGCGTACTACTACAACGGCTACATCTACGGCAGCGACTTCAACTTGGGACTCGACATCCTGAGGATCAACGACCCGCGTACGAACCAGGCCAAGAGCGTGAAGATGGACATCCTCAACGTGCAGAGCCAGGGCTCGTACCGCGAGCACGGCAGGCACTAGCCACACGGACAAGGAGGCGGGCATCTCCGGTGCGGCCTCTCCCTCAACGCACCGGCGATGCCCGCCTCAACCCCACTGCAGGTATGCCCCATGACCTGCAATGACCACAGGTGCCCCGCAAATCGGGATCTACACCTAAACGGGAGGAACAAATCCTCCCGATGTCCTCGGAGCCTCTCCGTGCGGCGGTCCCGCCTCCCTCGGCTGCGGCGGTGGCGGCGGGGGAGGCGCCGGCACCCGGTGCCCCTGCGCGCCGTACCCCTGTGGGCCGTACGGCGGAGGCGTGGAACGGGCCCGGGCGAGCCGCATCTCCTCACGGCGCCTGCGTTCGGCCAGCACGGCGGCCAGATAGGCGTACGGCGGAACGCCGGGCGGGGGCGGCGGCGCCACCTGCGCGCTGATCTGCCCGGCCACGCGCAGCCCCATCTCCTCGCGCATCCGCGGGCTGAGCTGGTGCCACCGGGACAGGTACTGCCGGGCGGTGTTGGCCAGGTCGTCCGACAGGCCGGACAGCTCCAGCGTCGCGGCCCACGACGCGAGCGGCGGAGGCATCTCCGGCGGCGGGGCCTGGTGCGGCGTACGCTCCCCGATGACGGTCGTGCCGGCGAACACGTCCCCCAGGCGCTTGCCGCGCTGGTTGAGGAGCGACGTGATGAGCGCGGGGGCGCCGACGAACGTCCAGAACTCCAGGAACCCGGCGAGCCCGCGGAACAGCGCCTGCCGGAAGCGCTCCGGCCCGCCGTCGTCGCTCACCACGCGCAGGCCGAGGGCGAGCTTGCCCAGCGAGCGGCCCCTGGTGAGCGTCTCGAACGCGACCGGGTAGCCCACCGTGACCAGCACGACGAACAGGATGAGCAGCCCGGTGGCCAGCGACTCGTCGGTCACCAGGGACGCCTGCGCGACCAGCACGACGGCCAGGATGATGACGGCCCACTGGACGGCCCAGTCGATGAGGAAGGCCAGGGCGCGGCTGGGGAGCTGGGCGACGCGAACCTCTACGACGACCGCCTCGCCGGTCACGACTTCGGACACACTGCGCACCCTACTGCGTACCGCCGATAGGGTCCGATCCGTGGACATCGATGCGTTCGTCGCCGCGAGCAAGCCGTCCTGGGACCGGTTGGACGATCTCGTACGGCGGCAGCGCAGGCTGCGCGGCGCGGAGGTCGACGAACTGGTCGAGCTCTACCAGCGGGCGGCGACCCACCTGTCCATCGTGCGGTCGGGGTCGTCCGACGCCCTTCTCATCGGACGCCTGTCGTCGCTGGTGGCCAGGGCCCGCGCGGCCGTCACCGGCGCCCACAGCCCGGCCTGGCGAGAGGTCGTCCGGTTCTTCACGGTGTCGTTCCCCGTGGTGGCCTACCGGGCGCGCCGATGGTGGATCGGCGCCACGGTGGCCTCACTCGCGGTCGCGTACGTCGTGGGCGTGTGGGTGGCGCGCGACCCGGGCGTGCAGGCCATGGTCGGCACGCCCGAGGAGATCAGGCAACTCGTCGAGCACGACTTCGCCGACTACTACTCGGAGAACCCGGCCGCGTCGTTCGCCGGGCACGTGTGGCTGAACAACGCCTGGCTGGCCATGCAGGTGGTCGTCTGGGGGATCCTGCTCGGCGTGTTCATCCCGTACATCCTGCTGCAGAACGCGCTGAACGTCGGCCTGATCGGTGGTCTCATGCACGCGCACGGCAAGGCGGACGTGTTCTGGGGCCTGATCCTGCCGCACGGCATGCTGGAGCTGACCGCGGTCTTCCTGGCGGCGGGCGCCGGGATGCGCCTCGGCTGGACCGTCGTCGACCCCGGCCCGAGGCGGCGCGCGGAGGCGCTGGCCGAGCAGGGCAGGGCCGTGATGAGCGTCGCGCTCGGCCTGGTCGTGGTGCTGCTCGTCTCCGGGCTCATCGAGGCGGGGGTCACCCCGTCGGGCCTGCCGACCTGGGCGCGCATCTCGATCGGAGCCCTCGCGGAGGCGCTCTTCCTCGCGTACGTGATCGTCTTCGGCCGCCGGGCGGAACGCGCGAACGAGACGGGGGACATCGAGCACGCCCCCGACCTCGCCCCGACCTCCTGACACCACCGCGTAAGACTCAGAGCCGACCGGCGGCCTTCAGAGCGAGGTACGCGTCGGCGAGCGCCGGGGCGACGTCCTCGGGCAGGGCGTCCACGACCTCCACGCCGTGGCGGCGCAGCACCGCGGTGATCTCGCGCCGCTCGCCGCGCAGTCGCTCGGCCGCCGCGGCGTCGTAGACGGCCTCGGCGGTGCCGCGCCCGGCCGCCATGCCGGCCACCCGCGGATCGGCGACCGAGGCCACCAGGACCATGTGCCGGGACGACAGGCCGGGCAGCACGGGCAGCAGGCCCTCTTCCATGGCCGTGGCGTTCAGGTCGGTCAGCAGCACGACCAGGCAGCGCCGCCTGGCCCTGGACAGCACGGCCGCGACCATCCCGGCGGCGTCGGCCTCGACCAGCTCCGCCTCGATCGGCGCCATCGCGTCCACCAGCGACGACAGCAGTTCCGTGCGCGACGCGCCGGACACCTGGGCCCGTACGGCCCGGTCGTAGGCGAGGAAGTCCACGCGGTCGCCGGCCCGCGCGGCGAGCGCGGCCAGCAGCAGCGCGGCGTCCATCGACCAGTCCAGACGCGGCCAGCCGGAGAGCCGGTCACCGCCGACGGGCGCCACGCCGACCCGCCCCGCCGAGGTGCGGCCCGTGTCGAGCACGATGAGCACGCGGCGGTCACGCTCGGGCCGCCAGGTGCGCACGACGACGTCGCTGCGCCGGGCGCTCGCCCGCCAGTCGATCGAGCGGACGTCGTCGCCCACCACGTACTCGCGCAGCGAGTCGAACTCGGTGCCCTGGCCGCGCACCAGCGCGGGGTGCCGTCCGTCGAGCTCGCGCAGCCGGGCCAGCCGCGCCGGCAGGTGCCTGCGGCTGAGGAACGGCGGCAGCACCCGGACGGTCCACGGCACGTGGAACGTCCGCTGCCGCGCCGCCAGGCCCAGCGGCCCGACCGAGCGGACCGTCACGGCGACGGCCTCCCGGTCGCCCCTGCGGGTGGGCGTCAGCGTCGTGACCAGGCGCCGCCGCTGGCGGGCCGGCACGTCGAGCGTCACCCGGCGCACGGCGGCCCCGGCCGAGGGCTGCCAGGCGTCGCGCAGCACGCCCCGGACCCGCCGCGGGCCCGGGTTGTCCACCACGAGGCCGATCGCCGCCGACTGCCCGAGCCGCACCCGCCGTTCGCCGTCGCGCTGGAACCGCAGCCCGCGCACGGCGCCCGCGAGCAGCAGGTCGGCCGCCACGAGCACGGTGAGCACGAGCGCGGCGGCCAGCACGACCAGGCCGGGCTCGGGGGCGAGGAGCACGACGATCGCGGCGAGGGCGGCGAGCAGTCCCGCGCGTCCGGTCAGCGCCACGCGGCCCTCACCGGGGAACGGGGACGGCGGCCAGGATCCCCTCCAGGATGCCGTCCGGGGTGGCGCCCTCCAGTTCGGCCTCCGGGCGCAGCCCAATCCGGTGGCGCAGGGCGGGCCGCGCCAGGGCCTTCACGTCGTCCGGCGTCACGTACGACCGTCCCGACAGCCACGCCCACGCCCGCGCCGCGGCCAGCAGCGCGGTGGCCCCGCGGGGCGAGACGCCGAGCTGGAGCGAGGGCGACTGCCGGGTGGCCCGTGCGACGTCCACGATGTAGCCGAGCACCTCGGCGCCCGCGTGGACCTGCGCGACCGCCCGGCGCCCCGCCGCGAGGTCGGCCGCGGACGCCACGGACTTGATCTCCGTCAGGTCGCGCGGGTCGAAGCCGAGCGCGTGCCGTTCGAGGACGGCGATCTCCTGCTCGCGCGGCGGCAGCGGCACGGTCAGCTTGAGCAGGAAGCGGTCGAGCTGCGCCTCGGGGAGCTGGTAGGTGCCCTCGTACTCGACGGGGTTCTGCGTCGCCACGACGATGAAGGGGTCCGGCAGCGCGCGGGCCGCGCCCTCGACGCTGACCTGCCGTTCCTCCATCGCCTCCAGCAGGGCGGCCTGCGTCTTCGGCGGCGTGCGGTTGATCTCGTCGGCGAGCAGCAGGTTGGTGAAGACCGGCCCCTCGCGGAACTCGAACTCCGCCGTCCTGGCGTCGTAGACCAGCGACCCGGTGACGTCGCCCGGCATCAGGTCGGGGGTGAACTGCACCCGCTTGAAGTCCAGCGCGAGCGTGGCCGACAGCGTGCGTACGAGCAGGGTCTTGGCCACGCCGGGCACGCCCTCGAGCAGCACGTGACCCCGGCAGAGCAGCGCGATGACCAGGCCGGTGACGACCGGGTCCTGGCCCACGACCGCCTTGGCCACCTCCGCCCGCAGCGCCGCGAGCGCCTCGCGGGCGGCGTCCGCGTCCGATTCAGGTGTGGTCACGAATCTCGTACCTGCCTTTCGAGTGTGTCCAGGTGGGCGGCGAGGGTCACCAGCGCGGTGTCGTCACCGGGCGGCGGGCCGCACAGCAGCGTCAGCACCGGCTCAGGGTCGCGGCCGGTGCGCGCGGCCGCGGCGACGGCGACCTCCTCCGCGGTCGCGGTGCGGGGCAGCCCGAGGCGGGGAGCGAGCCGGTCGGCCGCGGCGGCCCGTAACGCGAGGGCGGCCCGGTCCCTGGCCCGGCGGGACCGGTACAGGCGTCCGCGCCCCTCCACGGTCTCCGCGGCCCGCACGACCACGGGCAGGCGCTCGGCCACGACGGGCCCGAGCCTGCGCCCTCGCCACAGGGCGGCCAGGGCCACCGCGACGGCGAGCTGGAGGACCGCCCACTTCACGCCGCGGGGGATGAGGTCGCCGAGCGAGCGGGCCTGCCCGTCCGTCCCCTCGCCGGGGTCGTCGGGGTCGCCGGGGTCGCGGGGACCGCCCGCCTCGGCCGGGTCGTCGGGCTCGGCGAGCCAGACGAGTTTCTGCCGCGCCCCGGCCAGGTTCAGCGCGAGCGCCGCGTTGCCGTCCTCCGCGAGGCGCAGGTTGGTCATGAACGACGCGTCGCCCAGCACGGTCACGGTGTGCCCGTCCGCGGTGTAGCGGACCAGGGCGTGCCCGTCGCCGGCCGGATAGCAGCCCGTGGCCCCCTGCGGCCCGGTGAAGGCCATGCCGCCGGTGTAGGCGTCGCCCGCCCGCACCGCCTCCCGCAACGTGCACTCCGGGGCCCGCGACCGGGCGCGCACAGGGCCCTGCCTGCGTACGCCGGGGGCGAGCACGTCGAGGTACGGCACGGAGCCCACGATGAGCCGGTCGCCGAAAGCCGCGGAGACGCGACCGGCGGCGGCGCGGTCCAGGAAGCTCGCCTCGGTGACCAGCAGCAGGGTGTGCGGCCCGGCGGCGGCCACCGCCGCGCCGGGGGTCTCCACGCGGGTCACCTCCACCCCGTGCGCCTCCAGCAGCCGGGCGAGTGCGGCGCTGCCGTTCAGCGAGGTGTCGTCGGGATCGAGGCTGCGGCCGCCGGACCGGCCTCCCGTCAGCAGCAGGGGCAGCACCGCCGTGACCAGCACGAGCACCACCAGCAACGCGGCCCAGGCCGTCTGCCGTCCTCGGCTGCGGGCTTTCGCCGGGGCGGTCGCGGCGGTCATGCGGCCACGCCCGCGCGGGCCGACCGCAGGCGCTCGTCCAGGGCGGTGAGCGTCAGGTAGCCCTCCCGGGTGCCGCCCGCCCCGCCGTAGGTCACGTCGTCGAACAGGCGTGCCGCCGCGCGCAGGTCCGCCGCGTGGGGCGGCAGCGCCTGCCCGGCGACCTCGGCCAGTTCCACGGCGGTACGGCCCGGCATCGGGCTGACGATCGCGCGTTCCTCCAGTTCGCGGGCGATCGCGCGCAGCCGCTCCTGGATGGCCCCGGCCCAGCCGCCCTCGGCCGCCAGGCGTTCGGCCTCGGCGCGATGTTCGGCGGCCGTCCGCTCACGCTGCCCGAAAACGGCGCCGCTCGCCGTACGCCGGCCGCCGGAGAAACGGCGCAGGGCCCACAGGAGCAGCACGGCCAGGACGGCGAGGACGACGGCGATCACGACGAGCGACATCACGCCGCCCCCGCCCGTCCCGCCGCCGCTCATCAAATCGCCGAGGAACTGGGAGATCTCCCGCTGCAGCCGGTCGACCAGCGCCTCGTGCTGGTAGCCCGCCCCGGACAGCTCGTGCGCGGCCTCCCGCGCGGCCTGGTCGCGGCCGACGTCGATCGGCGAGGCGAGCAGCGCCGCCGCCCGCACGGTCGTCACGCCTGCGGCCCGTACGGCCCGTACGGTCCGTACGGCGGAGCCCCGTGGTACGGCCCGGAGCCCGGCCCCATCCCGGCGGCGTAGCTCGGGTGCCACAGGTCGTCGACCCCGGCGTGGACCCAGCCCTGCGACTGGTTCTGCGCCGCCGCCGTCTGGAGCACGAGGTCGAACGCCTCGGCCCGCATCCGCCTGTCGGCGTACAGCAGCCCGGCCACGCCCGCCTGGAAGGGGTAGGTGATCATGGAGGCGATGACCTGGCCGACCGCCAGGAGGAGCGCCGCGATCGCGGTGCCGCCGGCGGTGCCGCCGCTCAGCATCCCGATGAGCGAGCCGCCGAACGTGAACGGGATCGCGAGCACGCTGCTGATGATGGCCGCGAGAATGGCGGTGAGCAGCAGGATGCCGAGCACCCGCCAGCTGTCGCCCTTCACCAGCCGCCACGACCGGCTCATGGCGTCGGTGACCCCGCGGCCCTCCAGCACGATGGTGGGAGCCGACAGCGACAGACGCGTGTAGAAGAACAGCAGATAAGGGACGTAGGCCACGAAGAACAGCAGGACGACGAGGACCGCGACCCCCGCGCCGGCGTTCCCCGTGCCGTCGAACGCGTTGGCCGCCGCGAGGCTCACGAGCACCGCGACGAGCGCCAGCAGCGGCAGCAGGAGAATGAGCGCCTGCAGCAGCACCAGCCCGAAGAGCGCGGGCACCCGCGACCGCGCCAGCCGCCACGCCTCGCCCACCGTGATGCGCCCGCCGAACACCGCGCGGCCCAGCACCCGGGTGAGGACGCCCGTGAGGATCGTGGTGCCGACGAACGTCATGATGTAGCTGATGATCGCGCCGATGTACTGCGCGGCCACTCCGGCGAGCGGCCCGTTCACCACGTCGGTGGCGTACGGGTCGGCCATGAGGTCGCCGACCGAGCCGAACGAGATGGCCTGCCCGATCGCGGCCGGGATTCCGGTCACCGCCGCCACGATCGCCGACAGGCCGAGCGTGGCCTTGGGGTTCGACCGGATCAGCTTGATCGTGCCGTCGAGGATGTCGCCGAGCGTCAACGGGCGCAGCGGGATGATGCCCGGCCGGGGCGCGTCCGGCGCCCGGTACCCGTACTGCCCGCCCGCGTAGGGCGCGTACGGAGTGGACGGGGGTGGGGTGGACGGGTACGAAGCGGACGGGTTCGCGCCCTGCGGCGCGCCGGCGCCGGGAGAGGCCCAGGAGGGCCCGGCCGCCCCGGCGGCCCCGCCGTACGGGGGAGGTTGCTCGGCCGCCCAGCCGGAGGGCATGTCGGGGGTGGAGCCGGGGCCGTCTGTCATGTCCCAATCCTGGCATGATGTACGCGCGTGCCGCGCGGCCGTACGGGAGGGCTGTTGGGGGATGGCCGAAACGGGGGTGTGGGCGCACACTTGGAACGTGACCGCACCACGGGATTCCCGCCGGTGTGACCGCATCTGGTCAGATAATCGCGCGCTTCGTCTGCTGCGCCTAAACTCCAACCTCTGTCGTGGTCGTGTAACACCAAAGCGGTGGCCACGGTAGCCTGCGGGGGAAACTGTGACAAACGCCCAAATCTCCCATACGCGTACGAATGAGGGGCCATGAAAGGACGCGTGCTGGTCGTCGACGACGACGCCGCTCTCGCCGAGATGCTCGGCATCGTCTTGCGCGGGGAGGGCTTTGAGCCGTCGTTCGTGTCCGATGGCGACAAGGCGCTCGACGCCTTCAGGGACACCCGGCCGGACCTCGTCCTGCTCGACCTGATGCTCCCCGGTGCCGACGGCATCGACGTCTGCCGCCGCATCCGCGCCGAGTCCGGGGTCCCGATCGTGATGCTCACGGCCAAGAGCGACACCATCGACGTGGTGCTCGGCCTGGAGTCCGGCGCGGACGACTACATCGTCAAGCCGTTCAAGCCCAAGGAGCTCGTCGCCCGCGTGCGCGCCCGACTGCGCCGCACCGACGAGCCCACGCCGGAGATCCTGCAGATCGGCGACATCACCATCGACGTGGCCGGCCACTCGGTCAAGCGCGGCGAGGAGACCATCAACCTCACGCCGCTGGAGTTCGACCTGCTGGTCGCGCTGGCCCGCAAGCCCCGCCAGGTCTTCACCCGCGAGGTGCTGCTCGAACAGGTCTGGGGCTACCGGCACGCCGCCGACACCCGTCTGGTGAACGTGCACGTCCAGCGTCTGCGCGCGAAGATCGAGAAGGACCCCGAGCACCCGGAGATCGTCGTCACGGTCCGGGGTGTGGGCTACAAGGCCGGCCCGGCGTAAGCCGCACGTCACCGTCATGCCGGTCTCCGCGAGGAAACGCCGTCGCCGGACCCCGGGCCAGATCGCCCGCGGGGTCCGCAGGCGCGCGCGCCGCCTCGCGGGCCGGCTGCGGCACGCCTGGCGGCGCTCGCTCCAGCTTCGCGTCGTCACCAGCACCCTGGTGCTGTCGATGGCCGTCGTGGTCGTCCTCGGCGTCTTCCTGATGCAGTCGATCGTCGCCTCGGTGCTGACCAGCACCGAGGTGTCCGCGGTCGAGGAGTCGCGGGCGAACATCGCGACCGCGAGCGGCTACCTCACGCAGCCCGCGGACTCGACCGACATCTCGCAGGACGGCACCGCCCAGGGGCAGACGGTGAACCCCGTCGACGCGGCCGCCAAGGCGCTGACCGACCGCTCCGGCGGCCGCTACGACGTCGTCATCTTCAACGAGGGCTCGGTCGGCGAGGGCCGGGCGTCCGGTCAGGTCGACTGGACGAGCATCCCGGCCCTGCTGCGTGCGAAGGTCCAGAGCAGCGAGGAGCAGTCGCTCTGGGTCCAGACCGTGAAGATCCGGTACATCGGCGCGAAGCAGCCCGAGAGCGCCTGGGTCGTCGGCGGCCGGGTGAACGGAACCTACGAGATCTACCACGTCTTCCCGCTCGGCGACGAGGAGAAGACGCTGCTCACGGTCCAGCAGATGGTCTTCGGCGCGGGAGCCGCGCTCGTGCTGCTGCTGGCCGGCGTCGCCTCGCTGGTCACCCGGCAGGTGGTCACCCCCGTACGGCTCGCGCGCCAGGCGGCGGAACGGCTCGCCGCCGGCCGGCTGGAGGAGCGGCTCAAGGTGCGCGGTGAGGACGACCTCGCCCGGCTGGCGACGTCGTTCAACGAGATGGCGTCCAACCTCGCCGTGAAGATCCACCAGCTGGAGGAGCTCTCCCAGGTGCAGCGGCAGTTCGTCTCCGACGTCTCCCACGAGCTGCGCACACCGCTGACGACCGTCCGCATGGCCGCCGACCTGCTGTACGAGGGCCGCGAGGACTTCGACCCCGCCTCCGCGCGGGCCGCCGAGCTCATGCAGAACCAGCTCGAACGCTTCGAGTCGATGCTCGCCGACCTGCTGGAGATCAGCCGCTACGACGCGGGGGCGGCCACCCTCGACCTGGAGCCCGTCGACATGCGCGACGTGGTCCTGCGCGCGGTGGGCGACTCCGAGACGCTCGCCGAGCGGCAGGCCACCCGGTTCGAGCTGCGCCTGCCCAACGAGCCCTGCATGGCCGAGGTGGACAGCCGCAGGGTCGAGCGCATCCTGCGCAACCTGCTCTTCAACGCCATCGAGCACGGCGAGGGCAAGGACATCGTCGTCACGCTCGGCGCCGACCGCGACGCGGTGGCCGTGGCCGTACGCGACCACGGGGTCGGCCTCAAGCCGGGCGAGGAGACGATGGTGTTCGACCGCTTCTGGCGGGCCGACCCCTCGCGTGCCCGGACCATCGGCGGCACGGGGCTCGGCCTGGCGATCTCGCGGGAGGACGCCATGCTGCACGGCGGCTGGCTCCAGGCGTGGGGCGCGCCGGGGGAGGGCAGCCAGTTCCGCCTGTCGCTGCCGCGCGTGGCGGGGGCCCCGCTGCGCGGATCGCCGCTGCCGCTCGTGCCGCCGGAGGTCGAGATGCGGCGCACGTGGCGCGGCCATACGACACCGGTCCTGACCCCGGCGCCGGCGGAGACGGCGCCGAGGGCGCGGGAGAACGTGGATGCGGGGGCCTTCGATGCGGAGTGAGCGGCTCGGCGCCCGCCGTCTCACCGCCGCCGCGGGCGCGGCGCTCGTCCTGGTCTCCGGCGGGGCCGGGTGCGCCACCGTGCCCACGAGCGGCAGCCCCCGGGCCGCCCAGGAGGACCACGGCAAGGACACGCTCAGCCAGCCGTACGTGCGGCTCATCGCGACCCCGCCCAAGAAGGGCGCCCCGCCCGAGGACATCGTCAAGGGCTTCCAGGCCGCCATGGCGGCCTTCGACGACTCCGAGCTCACCATCGCCAGGGAGTACCTCACCCCGGGCGCGGCCAAGCACTGGAACCCGTGGCGGCAGACCCGCATCTACGAGGGCAAGATCGAGTCGGACCGCGCGCAGAACCTCCAGGAGGCCACGCGGACGACGGTGACGCTGAAGGGCACGGCGGTCGCCACGATCGACGCGGAGGGCAGGTCCACCCCGGCCGCCGGCAACCTCGTCGAGCCGTTCACGCTGGTCAAGCAGAACGGCGAGTGGCGGATCGACGTGCCGCCCGACGCCCGCCTGCTGTCGTACGACGACCTGTGGCGTGCGTACCGGAAGGTGGACCTCTACTACCCGCCCGCCACCCGGGAGATCGGCCTCGTGGCCGACCGGGTGTGGGTGCCGATCGAACCCAGCAGGGGCGTGCCCGAGACTCTGGTCCGCCGCCTGCTCGCCGGGCCGACCTCGTCCATCAGGAACGCGGTGAGCAGCGCGTTCCCGCCGGGCACCCGGCTCAACCGGATCACCGTCGAGGGCGACACGGTCGTGCTCGACTTCTCCTCGGAGCTGGAGTCGGTGCCCACCGACCGCCTCGACGCGCTGAAGGCTCAGCTTGTGTGGACGCTCGGCGAACTGGTCACCGGCCGGACCGTCGAGATCCGCGTGAACGGCGAGTCCGGGATGCGCTTCCGGCCCGCCGACTACGCGCGGTACGACCCGAACGTGCTGGCCGGCTCCCTGCAGGCGTACTACATGCAGGGCGGCAGGCTGCTGCAGTTCAAGGAGAAGGGCGACGGCACGCCGGTGCCGGGCGCGGCCGGCGAGCAGGCCGGGAAGTTCTCCCAGCCGGCCGTCTCCAACACCAACCAGTTCCCGCCCCTCGTGGCCGCCCTGGTCAACGGCGACGGCGTCTACGTCGCCCCGATGACCCCGAACAGCCAGTGGCAGCGGTGGATCGCGGGAGGGGACATGAGCCCGCCCTCCTGGGACCGCTACGGGGCCGTCTGGTCGGCCGAGAGGGTGAACCCGCACGAGAGCCGGGTCTGGACGGCCGAGAACGGCCGGGCCCGCCGCGTGGACATCGACGACGACCTGTCGTACGGGCGGATCATCGAGCTGCGGGTCTCCCGCGACGGAGCCCGGATCGCCGCGATCGTCGACGACGGCCTCGGCACCTCCGTGAAGATCGGCACGATCGTCCGCAACGGCCAGCAGACGCGGATCGAGTCCGTACGGTCGCTCATCGAGCCGCGCGACGCGCGGAAGATCAAGGACATCGCCTGGCAGGACGCCGCCGATCTGCTCGTGCTGTCCGAGGGCAGCAGCGGTCAGGAGCTCGCCACCTGGTCGGTGATGGAGGGCGTGGTTCCCAACGACGGCCCCATCAAGCTCGACTCGAAGATCAAGTCGATCGCCGCCGTCCCCGACCACGTCCTCGCGGCGGCCGACGAGGGCCAGGTGCTCACCTACAGCGTGGACAAGCACGCCTGGACCCCGCGCGCCGACAACGGCGCCACCAACCCCGTCTATCCCCTCGGCTGACCGCGCGACGTGGATTGTCGGTGCCGGACGACATCCTGAGGGCGTGCCGCCCGCCCTGCTCGATCTGATCCTCCCGCCCCGCTGCGCCGGATGCGGCGCGCCGGGCGCTTCGGCCTGCCCATCCTGCACGGCCGAGTTGCTGCGGGAACCGGCTCCCCGCCCGCCTGACCCGCCGCCTGCGGGCCTGCCGGACTGCTGGTCGGCCACCGCCTACGACGGCGCGGCCCGCCGGATGATCCTCGCCTGCAAGGAACGCGGCCGTACGGCCCTCGTGCCGGTCCTGGCGGCCTCCGTGAGCGCCTGCGTGACCGCGTGGGCGGCGGGCGGGGGAGCGTACCGGGAGGTGTGGCTGGTGCCGGTGCCGAGCGCCCGGGCCGCCTCCCGCCGCCGGGGGCACGACCCCGTCCGCGCCGTCGCCGCGGCGGCGTCCCGCGAGCTGTGCCGGCGAGGCCGGCCCGCCGTCCTCGCGCCCCTGCTGCGGCAGGGCAGGCGCGTCGCCGACCAGGCGGGGCTGGGATCGGCGGAGCGGGCCGTCAACCTGTCTGGGGCGTTCGAGGCCGTGCCGGGCCCGGTGGCGCGGCTACGGGCCGCTGGGCGCGGTCCTGGGGCCGTCGCCGTGGTCCTGGTGGACGACGTCGTCACGACGGGGACGACGCTGGCGGAGGCGGCCAGGGCGCTGCGTGCCGCCGGCGCGGAGCCGTCCGCGGCGGTGACCGTAGCCGCGACACGCCGGAGACGCCCGATTGGTGAACATTACTCACCGTAAAGACTGAGGCAAGTTCGCGGCTTCCCGCCGGGGAGCGGCTCCCGGCCTGGTTCGCGGCGACTTCCCTGCTCAATGCAGGTGTGGATGCCGCGGTTGCGGGGATTCCCAGAATATGACCACGAATTTTCCGGCGGCGAGACGGCAACCGGGATCACGCAAAGTGATCGTTTAGCCGATCTCCTGGCTGACATTCGAGGCGGTAGCGACTAGCGTTCAGACATGGCACCCGTTCGGGTCCGTGGTTGCGCCGGGCCGACTCCCTCGTGGGGTCCGGCCTGGCTAGCCGATGCCAGCCGCAGGCGAAACGGCCCACGTAAGGCGACTCTTGGTCGACCGATCACGGTGCGGCTTAGAGGTAAGTCCTGCCCTCCCGGGGGTCCAGATGTCCCCCGTAAGAGGAGAAGGGCAGTAGTGGCGAGTGAGCTGCGAACCCCTCAGCAGGCGGATGTGGGGACGAAGACCAGGTCGGCCGGACGGGTGTCCAGGAGCGCGTGCACCACCGTCGATGTGCGAAGGGGGGCTTTGCGTGGAAATCATCGTCAAGGGACGGCACACCACTGTGGGTGACCGGTTCCGCGATCAAGTGACGTCCAAGCTGGCCAGAATCCAGAAGCTCAACAACAAGCTCATCCAGATCGACGTAGAGGTCTCGAAGGAGCCCAATCACCGGCAGAGCGGGCAGCGTGAACGGGTGGAGCTGACGATCCACTCGCGGGGCCCAGCAATCCGCGCGGAGGCCTGCGCGGACGACCGATTCTCGGCGCTGGACATAGCCATCGGCAAGCTGGAGGAGCGGCTGAGGCGGCTCGCCGATCGCCGCAAGATCCATCACGGGAAGAACTGCCCTCCCTCGATGGCAGAGCTCACCGCGGTGACGGAGGGCGCGCAGGGGGTGATCACGACCGTCCGGCAGGAGCCGGAGCCGGTCGCCGAGATCCCGGCGGAGACCGCCGGAGGGCGGGCCGAGAGTTCCGAGCCCATCGTGCCCATCGAGATGGACGGCGAAGGACCGCTGATCGTACGCGAGAAGTTCCACAAGGCCGACCCCATGACGATCGACCAGGCGCTCCTCGAGATGGAGCTCGTGGGTCACGACTTCTACCTCTTCCGGGACAAGGAAGGGGGCCAGCCCAGCGTCGTCTACCGGCGCCGTGGCTACGACTACGGAGTTCTCAGGCTCGTAGAGAGCTAGCACCTCGCCCTCCGTGGGCCGGACCTCGCCCGGCGGGGCCCGGCCCACGTCTCGCATGGCCCATTTATGGGCACCCGGAGACAGGATCAGGGAAACTGAGGTCAGGTTACTCGCGGGGGTTCTTCACGCATTCCGTGTCACCGAAGATGTTGATTCCGACGGGTGACTCTCCCACTCCGGCGCTGATGCCGCCCACACCTGCGCGTTCGGCGCCGGCTACGCGAGTATGGCTGTAGTTGATGGTCCAGCCGCGTTGGCGCAGCACTGTGAGGACTTTCTGGAACACGTCGTCCGGGTTGAGGTTCTTGTCGGTTGCGTCGCTGTGGACATTGATGGCGCTTTTGACGCTGGTGTGTTCGGTGCCGACTGGCCCACCGCAGGGTGCGTCCTTCACCTGTACGACGACGAGAGGGTCGGCGTCGGGGAAGACCGCCTGGATGATGGCCTTGGCCTCGGCGATGAAGACCTGCCGAGACTCCCCAGGGGTCATTTTCATCTCCGATTCTCTTGTGCAGGCACTCACAAGCGCGAGCGGGGCCAAGACTGCGGCGAGGAGGCGAAGCCTGAGCGGGAAGGTCATCTCTGATTGGGTCCGGCTTCCGTGAGGGACCTGCCGACGATTTGTGCGATGTCCTGTGAGGCGAAGTAGCCGCCGAGGCCGGAGTCGGCGAGCGTTTTCGTCGTCAGGGCAATGAGCGTGGGTGTGTCCGTGCCGCCGTTCATTACCCCTGTGATAATCGGCTCGAACGCCGTGGCGAGTTCGCCCGTCTTCCATTGCGGAACCCTGCTCTGCAGTTCCTTGACCAGGACCCGTACGTTGGCGGCGCCGAACTGCTCGTCATCCAGCTTTGGCGACCCCATGAAGGTCTGCACACACCCGTCACCGGTGAGGATGGTCTGTAGATTATCCAAGCTCGTGTTCTTCGGTATGTAGTACTCGGAGTGACCGGACGATCGGCCGGTGGCCAGCCGTCGGATGTCGGCCATCTCCGCGGGATCCCTTCCGTGTGCTTCCGTGTAGGAGACCCAGTCGCCCGGGGCACGCATGGCGAACACCTGGGTGCCGGGCTTCAGCTTGAGATCGGCCGCGCTCTTGATGGTGGGGCCGAGTCCGGGGCTCCCCATGAACACGACCGAGTCGAACGGGGTCCCCTCCTGTAGGGCCTTGCTGGACAGCAGCGTGCCGTAACTATGGGCGAACAGCGCGAACTTCGCCCCCTTGACCGCCTCCAGCCCCACCCGGAACGAATGAAGAGCCGGAGCCCCTGCTTTGGCCTTCGTGGGCAGCACCGAGTCGCCGAACTCGGGTGTGTCATATCCGAGCCAGGTGATGACGGCGCTCTCCGGGAGTTCCCCACCAGAGGCACGATCCTTCAAGAGAGCCACCGCATCGTTCGCGATGCTGTCGTAGTTGTCGAGCCGGTTGGTGATGCCCGGCACCATGACGGCGACGTGTTTGGCCTTGGCGAGGTCGCCGAAGACCTCCGCGACGCGGCCGTCGCCGGCCGGATCGAACAGCAGGAACTGGCGCGGCACGGACCGGCCGTCGCCCGTCACCCGGGGTTGGAGGAATTCCGCCATGCGTGCCACCCGCTTCTCCAGGAGTGTCACCTGGGGATTTTTCGGGTCGCTGGCCTTCAACGCGGACAGGTCCTTCTGTTCATGAGCGAGGGCGCGCTCGATCAGGAGCCGGTTGGCGGCGTAGCGCACTGTGGCCGGAGCGCCGTCCAGGCGCCCGACGACGTCGGGCTGTTCGATGGCGAGCGAGGCTCGTTCGGCCGCGGTCAGTTTTGCGAAGAATTGACGGATCGCCTCTGTGCGTTGTTCCGGACGGGCTGTCGCACTGCGATCGATGACCGATTTTAGGTCTTTTTTGAGCCGTGTTCTATCCTGGCCGGAAACTGTGCCGATCGCAGTGGTGAGGCCGAATTCCGACAACGCGCCGAATGGGTCTCCGCCCTTTTCTGCGGAGCGGACGATCGCGGCGCGGTTGCCCAGTTCTGTGGCGGTTTCCCCGGCCCACCGCAGCATGGCCGCCAGCGGGGTGGCCTGGGCCTGTCCCACAAGTCGGCATGCCCGTGCGTAGTACTGCTCCGCCAGTTGTCGTTTGTCGGTGAGCAGCTTGGCCAGTCGTTCCAGATCGTCGGCGTCGACCACCCGTTCCGGCTCCACGGGACTAGAACCTAGTCCGTCTTTACACAATGTGGAAGTATTCTTACGCCGCCCGACTCGATCGGATGGGATTACGGGGATGTCGCTGCATGATGATTTGAGCCGATTGGCGCATGAACATGAGGATCTGGCCGAGGCGATTGATGAAGTGCTTCAGCCGATCAGCGCCTTGATGGACCGGATGCGGTGGAAGGGCCCGCATCGGGACCGAGTGCAGGCCGAGCTGGGGGCGATGCGGCGCGGCACCAGGACGGTCAGCGGCACCCTGCGAGAGCGGGCCGTGCTACTCAGAGGTGCGGCGGCGGCCGTCCCGCGTACGCCGGGGATCCCGCAGCCGCTGTCTCCGGAGGATCTGCTGAGAGGGGTCCTCCGTCAGATGAGCCCGGTGGGTCCCGTTGTCTCGGACGTACTCTCCCGGTACGGCGTCCTCTGACGGAGCCGGGTCGTACGACGCCGGACACAAGCCTGCGGCGTCGAGGCGGAGTGCATGAATCGGAGGGTGCGGGCACCTATCGTGAGGAGGAAGGGCGCGTGCCGCATCAGGTGTTGTTCGCCCAGGTATGTCCTGGTGCCGGGGGCAGTAACGCCTCGATGAAGATCCGCACCGGTTCCGGAACCGTGCCATGATGGCGATCAGCGCGCTGACCGCCACGGTTCGCCGGGCGGAGCGACAGCGTCCTTGACCCCCGCAAGGAGGTTCCGTGACCCGACCCGACGAGGCGGCCCGAGCAGCCGGTCGAAGTGAGCCGATTCGTGTGCTGATCGTCGACGATCACGCGTTGATCCGCCGCAGCCTTGAGCTCGCGCTGGCCGCGGAGGCGGACATCGAGGTGGTAGGCGAGGCGAGCGACGGCAAGGAGGCCGTCGAACTCGCGGACCGGCTGATGCCGGACGTGGTCCTGATGGACGTCCGCATGCCGAAGCTGGACGGTATCGGCGCGACTCGGAAGATCAAGGAGTCGGTGCCGAGCACCCGGATCATCATGCTGACCGTCAGCGACGAGGAGGAGGACCTCTTCGAGGCGATCAAGGCGGGTGCGACCGGTTACCTGCTCAAGGACGTCCAGATCGACGAGGTGCCCGACGCCGTGCGCGGCGTCCACGAGGGCCAGTCGCTCATCAACCCCGCCATGGCGGCCAAGTTGATCAGCGAGTTCGCGAACATGAGCCGCAAGGAGGCCGAGCGGCCCCCCCAGCTCCCGGTCCCCCGCCTGACCGAGCGGGAGATGGAGGTCCTGCGCCTCGTCGCCAAGGGCATGAACAACCGCGAGATCGCCAAGGACCTGTTCATCTCCGAGAACACGGTGAAGAACCACGTCCGCAACATCCTGGAGAAGCTCCAGCTCCACTCCCGGATGGAGGCCGTGGTCTACGCGGTGCGCGAACGGCTGCTGGAGATCACCTGACCGAGGCGACCCGAAAGGGCCGCCGAGGGAGCCTGACGTAGGTGGACCCGGGCGCCGTCACCCCGGCCCGGCGGGAGGTGAGCGCCGGGTCGTCGCGGTGCGGGCCGGTGCAGGGCAGTCAGCCTTGATCATTCAGGCTTTTCAGGGGGACGTTCAGGTTTTTCCCTGAGGCGCGCGGAGCCGGGGTTGGGATTGACTGTGGCTCCGTGACCCAGGAGACCATGGACGAGAGTGCTGAGCCGGGATCGCGGCCGACGTCTCGGCGACGATCGCGGCTGGTGACCTGCCTGGCCGTAGCCGCCGTCACCGCCGGGGCGGGGTTGTGCGGTCTGGCCGTGCTGTTGGCGGCCGCCGTCGTCACCCCTGTGCCGATGCTTTTCATGACCGCCGCGGCAATCGTCTTCCTGGCCGTCGCTTACGCCGGCGCAGTGCTTGTCACGGCGAGGCGGGTGTCGCCCGGACACCGGCGCACGGCACGACGGGTGGCGTTCACGGCAGGTTCGCTGGTGCCCGGCGCGGTGTTCGCCTGGGCGGCCCTGGCGCCCGCGCCCCCGTCGCCCGCCGCCACGGCCATGGCCGGTGCCTCGCCGGTCCAGGTGTCCACCGGGTCCACGCTCACCGTGATCAAACTGCCCGCACGCGGCGGGGCGAGCCGCTCGCCGATCGTCGTCGTGCACGGGGGCCCGGGCGTGCCGGAACTGCAGGACAACGCCAAAGCGTTCGCCTCCCTCACCGACCAGGGATTCGATGTCTACCTCTACGCGCAGCTCGGCACCGACGGCTCGACGCGGCTGGACGATCCGCGCGGCTACACCCGCGGACGCGCGGTGGCGGACCTGGAAGGCCTGCGCAGCCGACTCGGACTGTCCAAGGTCATCCTGATCGGCCACTCAAACGGCGGCGAGATCGCCGCGAGATACCTCGCCGCCCATCCTGACCGTGTCGCCGGCTTGGTCCTGACCTCTCCCGGGCCGCTGGATCCGGCCGACACCAGCGTCAACCTGGTCAGCGGCCGGCTCGACCCGGCCCGCAAGGCGCAGCTCTACGGGACCCTGCTGCAGCCGCGCTCGCTGCTCGGCTACCTCCTGCTGCAGGTGAACCCGGCCGCGGCGCACTCGTTCCTGCCCGACGCCGAGGCCGACGCCCGTAACGACGTGGTGCTCGAACTGGCCCGGCCGGCGTTGTACTGTCGGGGCGCGGTGCCTGCGGAGCGGCCCGTGCAGGGCACCGGCTTCTACGCGATGCAGTACCCGCAGTCGGCGACCGCCCTCCGGCCGAGCGACCCCCGCCCGGCGCTGGCCGGCCTGCCCACGCCGACGCTGATCATCAAGGGCTCCTGCGATTACCTGTCCTGGCGCTCCGCCACGACGTACCGCGATCTGCTGCCGAACTCCCGGCTGATCTACGTGAACGGCGCCGGCCACAACGTCTACCACGATGGGAACACGACGGTGGTGGCCGCCATCACGGCGTTCCTCACCGACCGGCCCTTGCCTCTGCCCTCCTACACCGCCGCCGCGCCGCCGGCGGGGTACGAGGGTCCGCCGTGACCGGGCTGTCGCCCCTGCCGCGTCGACGGCACGCCCGGCTGCGCCGGCCTAGAGAGGGCCGCGGGCCACGGCGGCGCGTAGCGGGGCCTCCAGGTCCGGCGTGCCGACCCGCTCCACCCGCACGTCGGTGCAGCCGACCCAGCTCGCGGCCTCCCACAGGGCGTCGCTCATCGCCTCCACGGCCCTGGCACGGCCGCCGCCCGGCTCGAATCCGACCTGCCGGGCGACCAGCGTGGCGCCCTCGCGGGCCGGGTCGACCCGGCCGATGATGCGCCCGCCCGCGAGCACCGGCATCGCGAAGTAGCCGTGCACCCGCTTGTCCTTCGGGACGTACGCCTCCAGGCGGTGGTTGAGGCCGAACACGCGCTCGGCCCGCGCCCGCTCCCAGATGAGCGAGTCGAACGGCGACAGCGGCGTGGTGCGGTGCCGCCCGCGCGGCTCGCTCTCCAGCGCGGCGGGGTCCGCCCAGGCGTTCGGCCCGTCCGCGCCGGCGCCGCGCCGTGCGGGCCAGCCGGACACACGTACGGGCACGAGGCCGGCGGCGCCGCTCAGCAGCGCCTCGTCGAGCATGGCGGCGTGCCCGCCCTTGACGCGGGTGAAGTCGACCAGGTCCGCCCTGGTCGCCACGCCGAGCGACCGCCCGGCGATCGTGGTCAGCCGGGTCACGCACTCGTCGTCGGACAGGTCCTGGGCGAGCAGGTCCGCCGGGACCGCGCGCTCGGCGAGCTCGTAGACGCGCCGCCAGCCGACGCGGCGGGTGCAGACGACCTCACCGATGTCGAGCAGGAACTCGATGGCGATCTTGGTGTCCGACCAGTCCCACCACGGGCCTCCGTTCTTGGCGCCGCCGATGTCGGCCGTCGTGATCGGGCCGTCCGAGCGCACCTGCTCCAGGACCTTGTCGACCACGGGCGGCACCTCGTGCCAGCGGAAGCGCCGCTCCCGGTAGGCGCGGCGGCGGAAGGCGTACAGCGGCCACTGCTCGATGGGCAGGATGCAGGCGGCGTGGCACCAGTACTCGAAGGCACGGGCGGGATCGTCCCAGTAGGCCCGCTCGACCACGGAGCGGCCGACCGGCCCGAGGCGCGCGTACGCGACGAGCTCGTGGGAGCGGGCGAGGACGGAGATGGTGTCGAGCTGGACGGCGCCGACGCGCCGCAGCATGGCAGGAACGCCGCCGCCGCGGGCGGTGGCGCCGAGGAAACCCTGGGCCCGGAGGATGATCCTGCGGGCCTCGTCGGCGGTCAGGTCGGTCACAGCCAGAGATGCTAGACGCCGTGACCGACAAAACGCTTACGGCGGTTGGGGCGCGGGCCTGGAAGGCCTCAGGAGGTGATGGACCGGTGCTCGAACGGCGAGTGGTGCTCCTGTACCGGAACCTGCCGGGGGGCGTCCACGATCACGTCCGAGAAGATGTCGAACGCGAGCGCGAGCAGCCCGCCGACGGCGCAGATGCCCACGCCGATCCAGACGAAGAGCCAGTTCGGCCCGAGGGTCAGCGCCACACCCCCGAACGTGAAGCCGATGAGGATGATGATGACGGCGAGCCAAGATTTGGCGCTTCCCGCGTGGCTGCCCTGGTGTCCGCTCTGTGCCATACCCCGTTTTCTACCTGATGGCGGAGGTGGTCGGAACATCGGGGGAACCTTGGGGGCGGTTTTCCCCTTTGAGATATGCGATTGTGCCGCGGCGCTCCGTCGATTGCAGGTGGGTGTGTCTGGTACGGGAACCGCCTACGATGGCTAGCGGGGAAGTATGTCTCGTCCTCACACCCCGGTGATCGGCCGGGGTAGACCTGCGAGGAGCTTTACTAAAAGTGCCAGCCATTCTCGACAAGATCCTTCGCGCCGGCGAAGGCAAGACTCTGCGGAAGCTCAAGCGCATCGCCGAGCAGGTCAACTCCATCGAAGAGGACTTCAAGAGCCTGTCCGACGCCGAGCTCCGCGCGCTGACCGCCGAGTACAAGCAGCGTCACGCCGAGGGGGAGTCCCTCGACGACCTGCTGCCGGAAGCGTTCGCGACCGTCCGCGAGGCCGCCCGCAGGGTCCTCGGGCAGCGCCACTTCGACGTGCAGCTCATGGGTGGCGCCAACCTGCACATGGGCAACATCTCCGAGATGCGCACCGGTGAGGGCAAGACGCTCACCTGTACGCTTCCCGCCTACCTCAACGCGATCTCCGGCAAGGGCGTCCACGTCGTCACGGTCAACGACTACCTGGCCAAGCGCGACGCCGAGACCATGGGCCGCGTCCACCGCTTCCTGGGCCTGGAGGTCGGGGTCATCCTGGCCAACATGTCGCCGGAGGAGCGCCGCAAGCAGTACAGCGCCGACATCACGTACGGCACGAACAACGAGTTCGGCTTCGACTACCTCCGCGACAACATGGCGTGGTCGATCGAGGAGTGCGTCCAGCGCGGCCACAACTTCGCCATCGTGGACGAGGTCGACTCGATCCTGATCGACGAGGCCAGGACCCCGCTCATCATCTCCGGCCCCGGCGAGCAGTCGGGCAAGTGGTACCAGGAGTTCGCCAAGATCGTGCCGAGGCTGCGGCGCGGCACCGAGGGCAAGGACGGCGAGGAGAGCACCGGCGACTACGTCGTCGACGAGAAGAAGCGCACCGTCGGCATCCTCGAGGCTGGCGTGGAGAAGGTCGAGGACTGGCTCGGCATCGACAACCTCTACAAGCCCGAGCACACCCACCTCGTGCAGTTCCTCAACAACGCACTCAAGGCCAAGGAACTGTTCAAGAAGGACAAGGACTACATCGTCGTCGACGGCGAGGTCCTGATCGTCGACGAGTTCACCGGGCGCGTCCTGCACGGCCGTCGTTACAACGAGGGCATGCACCAGGCCATCGAGGCCAAGGAGGGCGTGAAGATCAAGGACGAGAACCAGACTCTCGCCACGATCACGCTGCAGAACTACTTCCGCCTCTACGAGAAGCTCGCCGGCATGACCGGTACGGCCGCCACCGAGGCCAACGAGTTCCACCAGACGTACAAGCTGGGCGTCGTCCCGATCCCGACGAACCGGCCGATGATCCGCAAGGACCAGCCCGACGTCGTCTACAAGACCGAGGACGCCAAGTTCCAGGCGTGCGTCGAGGACATCAAGGCCCGCTACGAGAAGGGCCAGCCGGTCCTCGTGGGCACCACCAGCGTCGAGAAGTCCGAGAAGCTGTCGCGGATGCTCAAGCGTCAGGGCGTCCCGCACGAGGTGCTGAACGCGAAGAACCACGCCCGTGAGGCCGCGATCGTCGCCGAGGCGGGCCGCAAGGGCGCCGTCACCGTGGCGACCAACATGGCCGGTCGAGGCACCGACATCATGCTCGGCGGCAACCCCGAGTTCCGCGCCGACCTGGAGCTTCAGCAGCGCGGCCTGTCGCCGTCCGAGACTCCGGAGGAGTACGAGAAGGCCTGGCCCGAGGCGCTGGAGAAGGCCAAGGAGGCCGTCAAGGCCGAGCACGAGGAGGTCACCGAGCTCGGCGGGCTCTACGTGCTGGGCACCGAGCGGCACGAGTCGCGGCGTATCGACAACCAGCTCCGCGGTCGTTCCGGCCGTCAGGGCGACCCCGGTGAGTCGCGCTTCTACCTGTCGCTCGAGGACGACCTCATGCGGCTGTTCAACTCGGCCAGGGTCGAGATGATCATGACGCGGCTCAACATCCCGGACGACGTGCCGATCGAGTCGGGCATGGTCTCCAAGGCCATCGCCTCCGCGCAGCACCAGGTCGAGCAGCAGAACTTCGAGATCCGCAAGAACGTCCTGAAGTACGACGAGGTGATGAACCGCCAGCGCACGGTGATCTACGCCGAGCGGCGGCGGGTGCTGGAGGGCGCCGACCTGCACGAGCAGGTGCGCGGCTTCGTCGGCGACGTCATCGACGACTACGTCAAGGGCGCCACCGCCGAGGGCTTCGCCGAGGAGTGGGACCTCGAGAAGCTGTGGAAGGCGTTCGGCCAGCTCTACCCGATCTCCTTCACCGTCGACGAGCTCATCGAGCAGGCCGGCGGCGACCGGGAGGAGCTGACGGCGGAGCTCATCGCAGAGAAGGTCAAGGAGGACGCGTTCGCGGCCTACGACCGCCGCGAGGAGCAGCTCGGCGCCGAGGCGATGCGCGAGCTGGAGCGCCGGGTCATCCTCTCGGTGCTCGACCGCAAGTGGCGCGAGCACCTCTACGAGATGGACTACCTCCAGGAGGGCATCGGCATGCGTGCCTATGCCCAGAAGGACCCGCTGATCGAGTACCAGCGCGAGGGCTACGAGATGTTCTCCGCGATGCTCGACGGCATCAAGGAGGAGTCGGTCGGCTACCTGTTCAACCTCGAAGTCGAGGTGCAGGCCAACCCGATCGTCGAGGAGAACGCCGAGGAGGACACGGCGCTCTCCGAGACCGGCTCGATCATCGCCCGGGCGCTGCGGCAGCCGTCGCGGCCGACGGAGATGGTCTACACCGCGCCGGGCGAGAGCGGCGACGTGGAGGTCAGCCGGGTGCGGTCGACCCCCGAGCAGCGCGCCGCGTACGGCGACACCGAGCGCAACGCGCCCTGCCCCTGCGGCTCGGGCAAGAAGTTCAAGCGCTGCCACGGCGACCCGCGCAACCAGCAGGCGTGACGTGAGGTGAGAAGGACCCCGCCGGCCGTTCCGGTGGGGTCCTTCGCATGTCACGCGGTCTCGAACTCGGTGACCAGCCACTGAACGCCCTGCCGCTCCAGCCGTACGGCGAGCACGCGGCTGCGCGGCCCGCAGTGGACGAGCAGGCACATCTCGATCACGCCGTCACGCGGCCGCTGCACGTGGGGAAGGCCCGTCAGCGGCGGCCGCTCGGTGTCGATCATCTTCCCGGCCCGGACCAGTTCGCGGTAGGCCCGCTCGGTCAGCCGGTCCTGGACGGTCTCCGGCGGCCTGCGGCCCGCCAGGATCTCCGCGAGCGCCTGGCCGAGCCCTCGCAGGCGGCGCTCGTCCGTGGGCGTGCCCGTACGGCGCGGGACGGGGGCCAGGGCGAGTGCGCCGTACGTGCCGGGACGCGTCACGTGGCCGCCGCCGTCACGCTCGTCGTACGGAGGATCGGCCGGGGGGACGGACGCGAGCCGTGGCAGGGGGACGGGCTTGGGCATCGGGGGACTCCGCTCTCGTGCGCCGTGAATCTGACGCCTAATAGAGGTTGCGGTCAGCCGCCCTGATACGGGGAAACGCCAACTTTGCCAAGTCGCGAGCCTTTGTGCCGCCGTTCGTCCGGGAAGATTCCTCCGGGTTGGCGTGGCCGCCTCGGATTTGAGTACGGGGTGATCGGCAATTAGCGGCATCCGCAATGGCGGGAAACACAACAGGGGCGCCCGGGATCACCGGGCGCCCCTGCTCCCTGAGAGGGGGACCTGACGCGTCAGGCGCGGGCACGCGCCGTGTCGGCGCTCTCCCCGGAGTCCACGTCGGGCTCGGGTTCGCGACCGGGCGTCATGATGTTCAGCTTCTTGATGAGGAAGCTGAAGATCAGGTAGTAGAGGACGAAGTAGACGACGCCGATCAGCATGATCAGCCAGAAGTTGTGCGTGTTGTCCTTGGACGCATTGAGGCCGGCGTCGATCAAGCCCGCGGAGAACCCGAAGCCGAGCCGTCCGTCCAGGGCCGCGACCAGGGCCATCGAGACACCGGTGAGCAGCGCGTGCGCCGCGAACAGGATCGGGGCCACGAAGATGAACGCGAACTCGATCGGCTCGGTGATGCCGGTGACGAACGAGATCAGGGCGGAGGAGATCATGATGCTGCCGACCGCCGCGCGGCGGTGCGGCGGGGCGGCCCGCCACATCGCGATCGCCGCGGCCGGGAGACCGAACATCATGACCGGGAAGAAGCCCGCCATGAACGCGCCGGCGCCGTCCTGCCCCGCGAAGTAGCAGTTCAGGTCGCCCGCGGCGTGCGTGGCGCCCACGGTGCACTCCGGCACGGTGAACCACACGATGGAGTTGACGAAGTGGTGCAGGCCGAGAGGGATCAGGCCGCGGTTCACGACTCCGTAGATGCCCGCGCCGATCGTGGAGTTGGCGGCGAGCCAGTCGCCGAAGTTGCTCAGCCCCTCACCGATGGGCTGCCAGACCAGGCCGAAGACGACGCCGAGCACGAGCCCGGCCAGTGCGGTGAGGATCGGCACGAAGCGGCGGCCACCGAAGAAGGCCAGCCACGCGGGGAGCTTGGTCCGGTAGTACCGCTGCCACAGGATCGCCGCGACGAGGCCCATCAGGATGCCGCCGAGCACTCTGGTGGGGTTGGCCGCCGCGAGGTTGAGCGCTTCGGTCGGCTTGCCGTCCGCCCCCACGATGGTCTGGGCCACTTGCTTGTGCACGGCGGAGTCCGCCGCGGCGTCGAAGAACATCAGGTGGGTGACCCGGTCCCAGACGAGATAGCCGACCACGGCCGCCAGGGCGGTCGAGCCGTCGGCCCGCCGGGCGAAGCCGACCGCGACGCCCACCGCGAACAGCAGCGGCAGCGCGGCGAAGAGCGCGTCGCCCGCCCCGCCGATGACATGGGCGATCTTGTCGAGCGTCGCGTTGTCCGTACGGCCCAGAAGGTCGTCCTGGCCGATCCGGAGAAGGATGGCCGCGGCGGGCAGCGCCGCGATCGGGAGCATCAGCGAGCGGCCGATGCGGGAAAGCACCGTCATCACCGCGTTCTGGCTGGGGGGTGCGGCGGGCAGGCCCGCGTCGGCGGAGGTGGAACTCATCGGGTGTTCCTCCAGGATGGGGGGACTACTAGAGGCGTCTGGCCGGGGCTCCGAGGAGCGTCCGGAGCTGGTAGCGGTCGGCGCGATAGGTGGAGACGCCGAGTTCGGCGCATACCCCGCCGGCGAAGGACCGGCGCTGCAGCAGCAGGACGGCCCCGCCACGGGGGAGTTTGAGCAGGTCGGCGTCGCTCGGATCGGCGAGGCCGCCGTCGATGGTCAGCTCCCCGGCGTCCATCACGAGCCCGTAGCGCGACTCGAGCAGGGCGTACAGGGATCGTCCGGTCAGGTCGTAGGCATCGAGATCGGGTGCGAGCGCGACCGGGATGTGGGCGCGCTCGATGCTCAGCGGTTCCCCGTCCGCCGTGCGCAGCCGCTCGATGAAGTGGACGGCGTCTCCCGGCTGGATGCCGAGCTGCCGTGCGAGGTGGGCGCTGGCCCGGACCACCCGCCGGTCCAGGTCGCGGGAGCCCGGCTCCATGCCGCGCGCCCGCATGTCGTCGGTGAAGGAGGTGAGTTGGAGTGCCAGCTCGATCTTCGGGCGGGCCACGAACGTGCCCTTGCCTGGGACCCGGTGTAACCGGCCCTCGGACACCAGGTGGTCGACGGCCTGCCGTACCGTCATTCGGGACAGGTCGAAGCGCTGGCTCAGGTCACGTTCGGAGGGGATCGCCGCGCCGATCGGCAGCTCGTTGTTCTCGATCAGATCGAGCAGGATTTCCCGCAGTTGGAAGTACTTGGGCACCGGGCTGGCCGGATCGATCTGGGCCACTGATCCCTCCCCTCTCGCTCTGGATCGTCCGAATAAGTTAAGGTTCTTACTGGTCTAGTCCGGACTAGACCACAGCCGGGAAATGTGTGTCAATGTATGGGCCGGCGACGGATCGATAACGGACAAATCTCGCCAAGCAGAGGATGATCATCGATGACGACCAGGATGCGCGGTGAGATCGCCGAGCAGCCCGCCGCGATTCGGGCGACGCTGGACGCCCTCCTTCCGAGGACCGGCGAAGTCGAGGCGGTCGCGCGGGGCACCCGCCACCTGCTGTTCGTCGCCCGCGGGACCTCGGACAACGCGGCGGTCTACGGCCGCTACCTGATCGAGGCGCGGGCGGGCCGGATGGCCGCGATGGGCGCCCCCTCGGTGGCCACCACCTACCGCCGCAAGCTCGACCTCGACGGGGTGCTGGCCGTCGGCCTGTCCCAGTCCGGCCGTACGGAGGAGATCGTCGAGACCCTCCAGTGGGCGAAGGACTGCGGCGCGAAGACCGTAGCGATCACCAACGGCGGCGAGGAGTCGCCGCTGGCCCAGGCCGCCGACCTCGCACTGTGCACGCTCGCCGGCGAGGAGAAGGCCGTCCCGGCCACGAAGACCTACACGACCCAGCTCGCCGCGCTGGCCGTCCTCGCGATCGGGCTCGGCGCCGACGTGGACCCCGACGACCTGCGCCGGGTGCCGGACGCGGTGGAGAAGCTGATCTCCGACCCCGGCGACCTGGACGCCGTGGTCGAGGGCCTGGCCGACAAGCCCGGCGTCGTCGTCTCCGGCCGCGGCCTGGCCTTCTCGACCGCGCTGGAGCTGGCGCTCAAGCTCAAGGAGGCGTGCTACCTGCACGCCATGGGCCTGTCGTACGCCGACCTGCTGCACGGCCCGATCGCGGTCGTCGACGCCGAGACCCCGGCGATCCTGGTGGCGGCCGGGCAGGGCCCGACCCTGGCGGGCACGGTCGCGCTGGCCGAGCGGGTCACCGGCGCGGGCGCCGCCGCCTTCGGCGTCGGGGGCGGCGAACGGCTCGCCTCCGCCTCGACCGCCGCCCTGAACGGTCCGGACCTGCCCGAGTGGGTGGCTCCGCTGGGACTCATCGTCCCCGGGCAGTTGCTCACCGAGGCGCTCGCGCGCAGGCTCGGTATCGACCCCGATTCCCCCCGCGGTCTGAAGAAGGTCACGCAGACCGACTGACCGACAGACCGGCCGAACAACAGGAGGACCCCCATGGCTGCAGACGCCGAGGCGATCATCGCCGGGCTCGGTGGCGCCGACAACATCATCGAAGTGGAGCCGTGCATCACCCGGTTGCGCACCGAGGTGCACGACGCCTCGAAGGTGGACCAGGCCGCGCTCAGGGCGGCCGGCGCCCACGGAGTGATGGCGGCGGGCAACGTCGTCCAGGTCGTGGTGGGCCCCGAGGCCGACACCATCGCCAGCGACATCGAGGACATCATCGGCTGAACCCGGGAGATCGTCGCGGGTCCGCCGGTCTCGGCGGACCTGTGGCGACGCCTGCCCGGATCTCAGGGAAGGGCTCTTCATTGACGACTGTTCTCGCCCCGGTCGCGGGGGCGGCCATCGGCCTGGCCGCCGTGCCGGACCCGGTGTTCTCGCAGGCGATGGTCGGCCCGGGAACCGCGATCGACCCCCTCAGGCAGCCCGTCGAGGCCCTGGCCCCGATCGACGGCACGATCGTGAAGCTGCACCCGCACGCGTACGTCGTGGTGGGGGACGACGGCAGGGGCGTGCTGGTGCATCTCGGCATCGACACCGTGCAACTCAAGGGCGAGGGCTTCCGCCTGCTCGCGGCGGAGGGGGACCGCGTCAGCGCCGGGCAGCCCGTCGTGGCCTGGGACCCCGCGACGGTCGAGGCCGGCGGGC
This sequence comes from Microbispora siamensis, assembly GCF_016863095.1. Taxonomy (GTDB): domain Bacteria; phylum Actinomycetota; class Actinomycetes; order Streptosporangiales; family Streptosporangiaceae; genus Microbispora; species Microbispora siamensis. The sequence continues at coordinate 190,226 of NZ_BOOF01000024.1, forward strand.
GCTCGCCGGTCTGCCCCGTGGTGGCGCTCGACGCCGTGGCGGGCTCGGTCGGCGAGATCGCCGAGGGCGGCGTGGCCGCGGGTGACCCGCTGTTCGAGTGGTCGTGATGCTGAGGTGACGGAGGCGGCGCTCTTCGATCTCGACGGCACCCTGGTCAACACCGAGGTCCGCAGCCGCGCCCTGTGGCGGATGTTCCTGGACGACCGCGGCATCACGTACGACGAGACGCTGTTGCGGCGCGTCATGGGCAGGCGCGGGGTGGACGTGATCCCCGAGGTGCTGCCCGGCATGGATCCTGAGGTCGTGATGGAGGAGATCCGCTCCTACTACGACCATCCGGACCTGCCCGGCATCGTGCCGGTCCCGGGGGCGGCGGAGCTGGTGTCCCGGGTCGCGGAGCAGGGGGCTCCGCTGGCCCTGGTCACCTCGGCTCAGCGATGGTGGGCGGTGGAGCGGCTCACCGACATCGGCGTCGTGGAGGTGGTACGGACCATCGTCTCCGCCGAGGACGTGACCGTGGGCAAGCCCGACCCGTCCGGCTATCTCATGGCGGCCGACCTGCTCGCGGTGGATCCGGCCGAATGCGTGGTGTTCGAGGACTCGCTCGCCGGGATAGCGGCGGCTCGGGCTGCGGGTATGACCTGCGTTGCGGTGGCCACCACTCATCATCCGGATGAACTCTCGCACGCGGATCTGGTAATACCCGATATGTCGGGTATTGACTGGCCTTTGACGGAACTACCGGCGGTCTAGACCACCGCTGCAGGAGGAGGAAACGTGGCCGAACGCACAGTGAGCGTCGCGTCCGAGGTGGGGCTGCACGCGCGCCCGGCGGCGACGTTCGTGCAGACCGCGGCGAAGGTGCCCTTCGACGTCACCATCGCGAAGGCGGGCGGTTCGCCGGTGAGCGCGAAGAGCATCCTGTCGGTTCTGGCGCTCGACGTACGGCAGGGGGAGTCGATCGTGATCAGCGCGGAGGGCGAGGGCGCCGAAGAGCTGCTCGACGAGCTCGCCCAGATCGCCTCGGCCTCCTGACGCCAGTGGACGGGCAGGAGAAGACGGGGACGACGGCGGGGGACGACAACGGTGCGCGGCCGCCGGCCGGCACGTCGCTGGCCGGCACTGTGCTTGCCGGTACCGGGGTCAGCCCCGGGGCCGGGTACGGCCCGGCCCACGTGCTCGCGGGTGAGATCCCCGAGCCCGACAAGGAGGCGCGCCACGACGGCGACGCCGCCGCCGAACGGGCCCGCGCCGAGCGGGCGGTCGAGGAGGTGGCCGCCGACCTGGAGGCGAGGGGCGCCAGGGCGGGCGGCGAGGCCCAGGAGGTGCTCGGCGCGCAGGCGCTGATGGCCCGCGACCCGAGCCTGGCCATGGAGGTCGGCGAGCTCATCGACCGGGGCGTGGCCGCCCCGCGCGCCGTCTTCGACGCCTTCGGCAAGTATCGGGACCTGCTCGCGGCGGCCGGCGGCTACCTGGCCGAGCGCGTGGCGGACCTCGACGACATCCGCGACCGGGTGATCGCCGTGCTCACCGGCCTGCCCATGCCGGGCGTGCCGGCCAGCGCCGCCGAGCCGTTCGTGCTCATCGCCAAGGACCTCGCCCCGGCCGACACCGCGCTGCTGTCGAAGGACGTGGTCGCCGCGTTCGTCACCGAGCAGGGCGGGCCGACCAGCCACACGGCGATCCTCGCCCGCTCGATGGGCGTGCCCGCCGTCGTCGGCTGCGCCGGCGCGACCGCGATCGCCCCCGGCACCTCCGTGCTGGTCGACGGCGCGTCCGGCCAGGTGCTGCTCGCGCCGGACCCGGCCCGCGTGGCCGAGGCGCGCGCCGCCGAGGAGGCGCGGCGGGCGGTGCTGTCGGCGGCCACCGGCCCCGGAGCGACCGCCGACGGCCACCCCGTTCCCCTGCTCGCGAACATCGGCGGCCCCCGCGACCTGGAGAGCGCGCTGGCCAACGGCGCCGAGGGCGTCGGCCTCTACCGCACCGAGTTCCTCTTCCTCGACCGCGAGACCGCGCCGTCGGGAAGCGAGCAGGAGAAGGCCTACCGGGCGGTGTTCGAGGCGTTCCCTGAGGGCCGCGTGGTGGTGCGCACGCTCGACTCCGGCGCCGACAAGCCGCTGGCGTTCCTGCCGCCGCCTGAGGAGGAGCCGAACCCGGCGCTCGGAGAGCGCGGCCTGCGCATGTTCCGCCGGTATCCGGAGATCATGACCGCCCAGCTCGGCGCGCTGGCCCGGGCCGCCGCGGGCGTCTCGGCCAAAGTCCAGGTCATGGCGCCGATGGTGGCCACCGTCGAGGAGGCCGAGTGGTTCGCCGAGGCCTGCCGTACGGCGGGGCTCGACGGCGCGGGCATCATGATCGAGGTGCCGTCGGCGGCGCTGCGGGCGGCGGACCTCATCCGGGCCGTCGACTTCTTCTCGATCGGGACCAACGACCTCACGCAGTACGCGCTCGCGGCCGACCGCCAGGTCAGCGCCGTCGCCGGGCTGCAGGACCCGTGGCATCCGGCCGTGCTCGACCTGATCGCGATGGCGGCCTCGGCCGCCTCGGAGGCGGGCAAGGGCTGCGGGGTCTGCGGCGAGGCCGCGGCCGATCCGGTGCTCGCCTGTGTGCTCGTCGGCATGGGGGTCACCTCGCTGTCCATGGGCGCCCCCGCGCTGCCCTGGGTGCGCGCCGCCCTGTCGCGGCACACGCTCGAGCAGTGCCGCGCGGCCGCCGCCGCGGCGCGCTCGGCCACCTCGGCGCGGGCCGCCAAGGCCGCCGCCCGGGCGGAGCTTCCCGGCCTGGACGCACTCGCGCTCTGACCGGCCGTGACCGGGTTCCGGGCCCGGTCACGGCCAGGCACGACTACGGTAAAGAACGTGCCACGAATCAGACACGGTGTCGTCATGCTCGCCGCCCTCCTCGTGACCGGATGCTCGTCCGGCGTCGGCGCGGCGAGCCCGGCGCCCTCGCCGCGCGCGTCCGCGCCGGCGTCCGTGTCCGCGCCGTCCTCCTCGCCGTCCTTGTCGCCGTCGGCCCGGCCCTCCGGCGGTCAGGCCGAGCGGACGCTCGCGGCGATGAGCCTGCGCGACAAGGTCGCGCAACTCTTCACCATCGTGGTGTGGGGCCAGAAGGCCGGGGCGGCGAGCAAGGAGAACGAGGCGCGGTACGGCGTGGCGACCCCGGCGCAGGTGGTGGAGAAGTTCCGCCCCGGCGGGGTCATCCTGTTCGACTGGGCGGGCAACGTCTCCGGCGCGAGCCAGGTGGCCGCGCTCACCACCGGCCTGCGCGAGGCGGCGGCCAGGTCGGGCGAGGCGCCGCTCATGATCGGCGTGGACCAGGAGAACGGCCTCGTCTCCCGGCTCAGGTCTCTCGTCACCAAGTTTCCCGGCGCGTCGGAGATCGGGGAGACCGGCAAGACGGCGAACGCGCGCGACGTCGCCAGGGCGACCGGTGAGGAGCTGCGCGACCTCGGCATCTCGCTAGACTTCGCGCCGGTGGCCGACGTCAACATCAACCCCCGCAACCCCGTGATCGGGCCCCGCGCGTACGGCTCCGACCCGGGGAAGGTGGCCGCGATGGTCGGGGCGGCCGTCGACGGCTTCCACGCGGCGGGCGTGGCCTCCGTCGCCAAGCACTTCCCCGGCCACGGGGACACCTCGGTCGACAGCCACACGGGCCTGCCGGTCATCACCCACTCGAAGGCGCAGTGGCGGAAGCTGGACGCGCCGCCGTTCCGCGCGGCGATCGCGCACGACGTGGACGCGATCATGTCGGCGCACGTGGTGATGCCGAAGCTCGACCCCTCCGGCGACCCCGCGACGCTGTCCCACCGCATCCTCACCGGCCTGCTCCGCGAGGAACTCGGCTTCGACGGTGTGATCAGCACCGACGCGCTCGACATGGCCGGGGTGCGGAAGAAGTACGGCGACGCCGAGGTCGCCGTGCGGGCCGTGCTCGCCGGGGCCGACATGCTCCTCATGCCGCCGAACCTGCCCAAGGCGTACGACGCCGTGCTCGACGCGGTGAAGTCGGGCCGGATCTCCGAGCGCAGGCTCGACGAGTCGGTGCTGCGGATCCTGCGGCTGAAGGAGAAGCGCGGCGTCTTCGGCCCGATCCGCACCGACCCCGGCGCGCTGAAGTCCGCCGCGCATCACAAGATCGCAGAGCGCGTCTTCGCCGCCGTCAGGTGATGGCGGGCGCGTCCTACTCCGGCTAGTCCTCTTCCGGCTCGTCGGTCTGGGTGTAGTCGAAGTACACCGTTATCGACGGCCAGTTCGTCCCGTCGTCGGTGATCTCGTTGTGCATGATCAGGTCGTACACCTCGATCTGGCCCAGTTCCTCGATCGTGGTCGCGACCCGGCGGAGCAGCGCCGGCACGCTGTCCTGTCCAATCCCCTCCGGATTGTTCTGGGTGAAGTGGTGCATTTGATTGGCGATCGGTTGTGTCACGAAGATCCCCACCGGCGCTTCTTCTTGCCCTGACTGCTCTGGTTGGACTGACTGCTCTGGTTGTTCTGGTTGGACTGATTGTTCTGGGTGCCGCGCTTCTGCGCGTTGCGCTCGCCGTCGAGCTTCTCGCCGGTCTTCACCTTCTGCTCGGCCGCTCGTGCGGCCTTTCTGTCATACGGCTGACCGGCCTTCTTCGCGTCCAGCGCGGCCTGCTCCGCCGAGGACAGCTGGGGGCCGCTCTGCCTGGAATAGGGCTTGCGGCTCCTCCCCATGTCCAGCTTGACGCCGCCGCGGGGCCCCGTCTCACCCGCCGTACGCAGGGGCGCGCCCCGCAGGGGAACGTGGGGGCCGCCCGCACCCGCCAGGGACGGGCCGCCTCCGAACGGGCCGCGGGTGTTCTTGAGGATGCGTTCCAGCGGTTCGGTGACGTGCCGCGTGACGGCCGGGGCCAGAACCCGGGCGCCGCCCTCCTCGGCCTCCCGGAGGATCTTCCGCATGGCGTACCGGGTGGCGAGAAGCCCGGCCGTGGCGGAGGCCGCGGCGAACGGACCGCCCGCGACGAGGACCGAGGCCAGCCTGGTCGCGCCCGCGACGGCCTGAGTGATGACGGCCACCTTCGTGGCGGTCACCGCGCTGGCCGTGCCTTCGAGCACCGCCGGCGCGTACGCGGCGGCCCCGACGGCCGCGCGGAGGTGTTCCGTGGTCCCGGTCTTGTTCCAGTTGTTCTGCATCGCGCCGGCGGACACGCCCTGGTACACGCCAGGCAGCCGCCTGACCTCGTCCTCCGCGCCGGTCCCCCCGGAGGCGGCGCCGGCCTGCACGACCTGCCACGGGCGGATTTCCGTGCGGATGTCGGCCTCGTCGATCTTCGGGAAGTTCACCAGGCTCGCGACCGGCTGCGCCCAGTCCGGCGGCATCAGGCCCATGCCGGTCCCTGTTCGTCGTGCGCTTGGGCGATCTGGCGGCCCGCGTCGTCCTCGGCGTCCGACACCCGCCGGCGCGCGACCGCGAGCGCCTCTCCCGTGCCGCCCACCGTCCCTCCGAGGTGCGCGTACGCCTCGACGGCGGTCAGAGCGCAGCGGTTGTACGCGGCCACGAAGGCGCCGAACAGGCCGTCGTCACCCCACGAGGCGGATCCCGCTCGCTCGCGCAGATACTGAAGGGCAGTTACGAACTCGTCGCCGTGCTCCGTCAGGCGAGAGGCGGCCCTGTCCACCCCGCTGTGTTCGATGCCAAGTTCCCCGTACATGCGCGGCACGTTAGCATGACCGGCGAATTACGGTCGGGTGAATTGCACAGTAAACGCCTTTTATCCTTTTTGTGGAGGAGTACTTGTCCCTGTCGTTTCCGGGTGGCAGCGACCTGGAGCTGCTGGAGCAGATGATTCGCCAGGCCGAGGACGTCATGCGCGGCCTCGCGGACGTCCAGGCCGGGATCCGGCAGGTCACCGGCGAAGGGGTGGGCGCCGACGGCCTGGTGAGGGCCAGGGCCGACGGCCGGGGACAGGTCACCATGATCACACTGGACCCGCGGGTCATGCGGCTCGACGCGGCCGTCTTGAGCGCGGAGGTGACGAAGGCGATCCGGGTCGCCCAGGACGCCGCGAAGGAGCGGACCGACAAGCTCGTCGCCGCCGCCCAGACCAGGGTGACCGGGCTGGCCGCACCGCTCGACGAGATGTTCGTGCGTCATCGGTTCGACCAGCTCGCCCAGGAGCTGGACGCGGGAGCGGACGCCTTCGGCCCCCATGCCGCGGACCGGGTCGACGATCTGGAGCAGGACGCGGAGCGGGCCGCACAGATCGAGGCATGGCTGGAGGACGGACAGCGCGAGATCGAGGCCGTCACCGGCCACGGCCGGGCGGCCGACGGCCGGATCCAGGCCGTCACGACGGCGTACGGCCAGGTGCGTGAGGTCGTCATCGAGCCTCGTGCCATGCGCCTGCCCAGCCGGACGGTGGCCGAGGAACTCCTGCTGGCCCTGCGCCGGGCGCAGCAGGACGCGGAACGGCAGAGCCGTCAGCTGGTGAGTGACGCGCTGCGGGAGATGGCGCCCGGCGAGTCGTTCGGCCCGGACACCATCGACGAGTGGTTCGGCGGGTTGCTCAAGCCGTTCGAGCGGCCCGACTGACCACTCCCTATATTTGTAGGCACGTCGGGTGGGAGGCGCGGTGCTCAAGGGTGTGCTGATCGACTGGGGCGGGGTTCTGACCACGAGCCTGGCCGAGTCGATCGCGGAGTGGATCGAGGCGGACCGGATCGACCCCCGGCACTACCGGGAGGTCATGCGCGCGCTGGTCACGCAGGCGTACCGGGCCGGCGTCGAGCCGGACGGGGAGAACCCGATCCACGCGCTCGAACGGGGCGAGATTCCGGTCCTCGAGTTCGAGCGCGCCCTGGCGGCCCGGCTGGTGACCCTCGACGGCGGCCCGCCGGAGGCCGACGGCCTGCTCACCCGGATGTTCGCCGGGTTCCGGCCGGTCGAGGAGATGAACGAGATGCTCCGCCAGGCTCGCGTGGCGGGGCTCGGCACCTGCCTGGTGTCCAACTCCTGGGGCGACCACTACTCGCGTGAGGGCTGGGAGGTGCTCTTCGACGCGGTCGTCATCTCGGGAGAGGTCGGCATGCGCAAGCCCGAGGAACGGATCTTCCGGCACGCGCTCGGCCTGCTGGGGCTCGAGCCGGGGCAGTGCGTGTTCGTCGACGACATCGAGGCGAACATCCTGGCGGCACGCTCGATCGGCCTGGTCGGCGTTCACCACAGCGAGCCCGCGGCGACCATCGCCGAGATGGAGCGCCTGTTCGGCCTGTCCTTCCGCGAGCCCGGCGCGGACGCCCGTCTGTAGCTTGAACCAGAGACCGAGTCGAGGAACGCATGCGCGTCTATCTGCCGTCCACTATTCCCGCACTGGCGCGCGTCGTCGCCGCGGGGGAGCTGGGCCCGGCCCCGCTGACCGGCTTCGCGGTCACCCCCGCGTTGATCGAGTGGTACGTCTCGGGTGACAACGAGGAGCTGGAATACGTCGCGCTGACCGAGGCCGCCCGGGCCTCCCTGCGCATGCTGGCCGCCGACCGCAAGGACGGCGTCGAGGTGGCCGCCCGGCGAGTCGTGATCGCGGCCGAGGTGCCCGACGAGACCGTGAAGGCCGGCGCCGATCTGGAGGAGCGCGCCCGCGTGCGGGTGCTGGAGCCGATCCCGATGCGGCTGGTCGCCTCGGTCCACGTGGACGACGCCGACGCCGTAGCGGACGTGGAGGCGGCGATCGCGGCACTGCCCGCGGCCGACGGCGGGGACGACGACGCGCAGTTCGTCGTGGACGGCGCGGAGGACCACGAGCTGCTGTGGTACGCCACGCAGGAGATCCCGGATCTGCTCACCTGACCCGCGGAGTTCATGGAGTTGTCACGCCCGGCGTCTAAGCTGGAGGCGAGATGACACACATTGTTTGGGACTGGAACGGGACGCTCTTCCACGACATCGACGCCGTCGTCGGCGCGACCAACGAGCTCTTCCAGCCGTACGGCCTGGGGCCGTACGACGCGGAGGGCTTCCGCGAGGTGTACACCCGCCCCATCTGGGTGGCGTACGAGCGAATGCTCGGCCGGCCGCTCCGGGAGGGCGAGTGGGAACTGCTCGACGCGGGCTTCCACGAGCACTACCACCGGCTGATGGAGGCGTGCAGCCTCGCCGAGGGGGCGCTGTCGAGCCTGCGTGCCTGGGAGGAGTCGGGCCGCACGCAGTCGCTGCTGTCCATGTGGGGCCACGAACGGCTGGTCCGCAAGACCGGCGAGTTCGGCATCGACGGCCACTTCACCCGGATCGACGGCTCGCGCGCGGCGACCGGCGGCCACAAGGCCGAGCACATGGTGGAGCACCTGCGCGCGCTCGGCGTCGACTCGGCGAAGGTCGTCGTCATCGGTGACAGCGTGGACGACGCCCACGCGGCCCAGCACGTCGGCGCTCGCGCCATCCTCTACACGGGCGGCATGACCAGGCGGTCGGAGCTGGAGGGCGTCGGGGTCCCGGTGGTGGACTCGCTGGCCAACGCCCTCGATCTCGTCTGACCACCTCCCACGAGACGGTGGGGGGCTTGATGCGCTCCGAGTCGGCCGTACGCTGAGCACGAGCCATCACGCACCCCCACGGAGGCCGCGATCAACCGTCTCGTTCTCTGGAACATCGACCTGACGCTCGTCGACGTCGCCATCGTCACTCGCGACGCCTACGCGGACGCGTTCCGGATGGTGACAGGGCGGCCGCTGGTGAAACTCGCACCGGCGCTCGGCCGGCCCGATTCGGAGATCATCTTCGAGACGCTGGCCGTCAACGGCATCGCCGTCGAGGACCACCACCTGCCCAAGTTCGTCGACGCGCTGGCCGTCACCTTCGCGGAGCGGCGCGACCGGCTGGCCAAGGACGGCCGCGCGATGCCCGGCGCCAAGGACGCGCTCAAGGCCGTGTCCCGCCTCGACGGCGTCGTGCAGTCGGTGCTCACCGGCACCATCAAGAGCAACGCCGTACACAAGCTCAAGGCGTTCGGGCTGGACAAGTGGATCAACGTCGAGGTGGGCGGCTACGGCGAGGAGGTCTATCCGAAGGCCACCCTGCTGCAGGTGGCGCAGGGACGGGCCAAGGCCCGTTACGGCGCCGCCTTCACCGCCGGCAACACCGTCCTGATCGGCGACTCCACGCGTGACGTCCAGGCGGCGAAGATCGGCGGCGCGGCCATGATCGGTGTCGCGTCGGGCCGGTCCACGGCCGCCGAACTGCACGAGGCGGGCGCCGACATCGTGCTGTCCGACCTGTCCAACCCCTCCGAGGTCGTCGCCGCCGTCGCCCGCCTGACCACCCCGGCCGGCCGTACGGCCCACTGACCCGCTGATCAGGCGGGGGTCAGGGCCCGCGCGACCGTGAGGCTGTCCTCGTAGATGTGGTAGCGGGTGACGAGCCCGTCTTCCACCGTGAGGTGGAGCGCGAACGGCGAGGTGTACGAGGCGCCGCCGTCCCGGACCGTCTGCGCGATCTCACCGAGCACGACGGCGTCCGGCCCGTCCACCAGGATCCGCGTCACCGAGGTGTCGTTCAGTTCGGGCACGTGGTGGGCCTCCAGCGATCGGAAATGGTCGGCCACGTCGGCGCGGCTCGACCGCGATCGGATCCATGGCACCGCGGGATGCCCTTCGGCGGGCCAGCTGAGCAGCCAGTCGACCGGCTCGGCGAACAACTCCGCCGTACGGTCGTGATCGCCCTCGGCCAGCCGGCGCAGCAGTTCTTCCACGATTTCGCGAGTGTCATTGCTCATGGCGCAAGCGTGTCCGGTGGAGGCGCGGCGGGTCGATTACCAGCCGGGTAAAAGAGGCGCGGATCGCGATGGGGGCGGTTTTTCGGGTTCGCCCCGATGCACCTGCAACTCCAACTAATCCATTCGCTCGGTTGCTTCCCGCAGAGAAGGGGTGAAAGAATTCATACAAGTTTTCGAATTGACCGAGGGGGCGTGATGGATCTGTTCGATCCGAATGCTGATCGCCCTCGTCGTACGAACAAGACTGATGACGGCTGGTGGGATCGGTTGATCGCCGATTCGCCTCTGTGGTCGTCCGAGGGATCGGCCGCCCGCGAGCACGCGAGCCAGGACCCGAGCGAGGGCGCGTCCGGCGCTGACAGTGTCGGTCGCGACAAGGCCCGGTCGTCGTGGGTGTTGGTCGGTTCTCTTCGTGAGTCCGCGCAAGCC